>NZ_JAAALE010000035.1 GCF_009905735.1 Porphyrobacter sp. SLTP | reverse complement strand
GCTGAATGGCCTCGGAGAAGGTGACGACAACATTGCTGCCTACCGCCACATTGACCGCGCCGTCGGTCGGCGAGAAGGTTGTGATCGTTGGGGCAGCGGTGTCCGCAGGCGGAACCGTGGCAAAGTCATAGGTGCTGGTTCCGGCAAAATCATTGCCCGCAAGGTCTTCGATAGCTCCGGGGTTGATCACCACAAAATAGGTGGTGCCTTGTGCCAGAGCACTCGTCGGATCGATGGTCAGGGTTGCTCCGCTGATCGCAATCCGGTTGCTGCTGGCGACATTGAACGCCTCGACCACGGGGCCAGTTGCAGAACCGCTCCGGATCTCGACCGTGCCGCTGCCACGCCGGATGGCCTCGGAGAAGCTGACGACAACATTGCTGCCTACCGCGACATTGACCGCGCCGTCGGTCGGCGAGAAGGTTGTGATCGTTGGCGCAGCGGTGTCCGCAGGCGGAACCGTGGCAAAGTCATAGGCGCTGGTTCCGGCAAAATCATTGCCCGCAAGGTCTTCGAT
>NZ_JAAALE010000034.1 GCF_009905735.1 Porphyrobacter sp. SLTP | reverse complement strand
GCAGGGGGGGCGCAACTGAGTTCGGCGGGGGCGCTATTGACGCGGCCGTGGTAACAGTGACCGGAGCGACCGTCGCGACCCGTGTCGGTTCAGGCGCAGACAAAGGTGCAGATGCGGGCGCAGGCGTTGGAGTGGGCGACTGCGAGGCGGTGGCAACGGTCCGCGAATCCAGCAGTGGGCCAGACGGGGCGAGCTTGCTCCCCGCCCGCTCTTCCGCCGCAAAGCGCGCAAGGCGGGGATCATCGCGCCCGATATCGGCGGCGCGCGGGAATATCCCGAGATTGGCGGCGGCGGCCTGTTGCGGCTTGGTCAGGCGCGGCATGTAGCCGAGGTAGGGCACCAGCCGCGTCGCCAGATCGCGCGGCATCACTTGCTCGACAATCACGGTCGCGCGGTCGCTTTCGCCCATGATCGCAAGGCCGAAGGCGCGCGCGCGCTGGGCGGCCATATCGCGCTTGTCGAGCAAAGGCCGCAGTGTCTCCTCAAACCGGGCACGGTTGCCGGAGATCGCGTAACTTACCGCGAGCCTGCGGCGCGCCTCATCATTGCGGGGATCGAGCGCAAGCGCGCGGGCATAGGCGGTTTGCGCAGTGGTCTGTTCGCCGATGAGATCGAAACTGAGCGCCTGATCGGTCAGCACGGCACGTTCATCTGCCCCGCCCGTCAGGGCACGCTCGAATTGCTGCAAGGCCTCGCCCGCGCGGCCTGCGCGCAGATAGACCGAGCCCAAACCCAGCGCAGCACCCGGATGCCCCGGGTCAACATCCGCCGCGCGGCCGAAGAACCCGATCGCCGCTTCCAGATCCTCGACACCGAGGGAGGCCTGCCCTGCCTCGATCAAGGCATCGCGGTCACGCGGCGTCTTGGCCAATGCCACCAGCGCGCGGTTGAGGCGCTGGACTTCGGGCGCTGGGAGCGCCTGCACGACGGGTTGGGAAATCGTCTCCTG
>NZ_JAAALE010000033.1 GCF_009905735.1 Porphyrobacter sp. SLTP | reverse complement strand
TGTAAGGAGTCCAGTATCTCTGGAACAGGTGGAACTTGACTATCGATAGCGTTGCTATCAATAAGTCTGGTCTGGCATCGGCGTAGCCAGGAAACTCCCATATCTGGCTCGCAACGAAGAAAGTGCCAGGCTGACAATTTTAATCTAGCGATCTCATCCACTTCAGCAGCTTGCCTAAGAGCGAAAGCTAGGTCCTCGCTGATGAGCTCTCGGAGCGATAGATGTTTTGCTAAGCAGGAAGATACTCGTTGTTCGGCTTTTGGGATCGCCAATCTGAGATAAGAAATCCCGATGGAAGTATTTTTGGCTATCTGTCGCATCCCGGACGATTGCATAGACTCTAAACGCTATCCACTCTTCATGGCCCGAGCCGTTCTAAAGGAGTTGATAGAGTCCTTGCAATCCACCCAGGGAGTGAAGCCATGTTGATAGCCCTGCACAAGAACGCCCGCACCACGCCCGCCGTGCGTGCCGAGATCGCAGCCAGCGATGAACCAGCCAGCATCCTGGCCCAGCGCTTTGGGATCACTGAGCAGACGGTCTACAAGTGGAAGAAGCGCGATGTCTTTGCAGACCGCTCGCACACGGCCCATCGCCTGCAGACGGTGCTCACGCCTGCGCAAGAGACCGTGGTGGTTCACTTGCGCCGTACCTTGCTGCTACCTTTGGATGACCTGCTGGCCGTGACACGGGAGTTCATCTGTCCCCATGTCTCGCGCTCCGGGCTGGACAGGTGCTTGCGCCGCCATGGAGCGGGCAACCTCAACGCCCTCAAGCCCCAGGAGCCTGCGGTAGCCCACAAGGCCTTCAAGAGCTACGAGCCAGGCTACGTGCACATGGACGTGAAGTACCTGCCCCAGATGCAGGATGAGAGCAGCCGGCGCTACCTATTCGTGGCCATCGACAGGGCCACGCGTTGGGTGTTTGTGCAGCTCAAGTCCAACAAGACCGCCGCCAGTGCACAGGCCTTCCTCAAGGCGTTGCACAAGGCCTGTCCGATCAGGATCAACAAGCTGTTGACCGACAACGGCAAAGAGTTCACGGACCGTCTGTTTGCCAGCAAGGAACGCGAACCCAGCGGCAACCATGAATTCGATCAACTGTGCCGGGAGTTGGGCATAGAGCACCGATTGACCAAGCCCAGGACGCCCAGAACCAACGGCATGGTGGAGCGGTTCAATGGACGCATTGCGGACGTTCTGAAGACCCACCGGTTCAACAGCCGCGAGGACATGGAGGAGACCTTGCTGCGCTATGTGGCCTTGTACAACCACCAGTTGCCGCAGTCAGCGCTCAAGAGCAGTACGCCGATGCAGGCCATGAAAGATTGGTACCAGACCCACCCGCACCTGTTTCACAAGCGACCATATGATCGTACGGGATGCGACACGTAGGCTCCGGAATCCTGCACTTTCAACGCGGTATCCAGCATCTCAAGGATGGTGCGACGATGCACAACGTACTTTGCAAGGGCTGCCTTGCCAAGTTCGTTCTCCTCGTCTAGATACTGCTTGTAGAGGGCTGTGTATTCAGGCGATCCGGCAGCGGCGTCGATCGGCACCTTATTGATTTCGGCCGCACGCTGGCGGTGCTCAAGCTCTATGTCCTTCTGGGCTTTGTACAGCTCAACGTCGAGTTGATCCCGCGAGATGTTGGCGGGGATGCGTTCTAACCTTTCACGATAGCGATCCTGGAGCTGGAAGCGG
>NZ_JAAALE010000032.1 GCF_009905735.1 Porphyrobacter sp. SLTP | reverse complement strand
CACCAGCACGCGCACGCCGTTCGGCTTGGCGATCACCACTCTCGCCATGGGCGGCGGAGGCGGCGGGGGTGCCGGGGTCGCACAGGCCGCGAGCAGCGCGCCGCCCATGGCGAGAGTGGTGATCGCCAAGCCGAACGGCGTGCGCGTGCTGGTGCGTTCCTGCGCCAATGACGGGGACGGGGACGTGTGCGGGGCCGCGCTCATTGAAATAACCTCTCCTGCTGCGGGCTGTGCTGCCACTGGCGGGGCGAGCATGTGCGCCCCCGGCTTGCTCCAACCTGAAGCGTCCGAGATAGCCGCCCCAGCGGACAAAGCAAATGCCCGGAGCCTATGGAAGGCCCCGGGCATCCGACATTTCAACACCTGTGTCAGGCATTTGCCTGATGCAGATTAGTTATTCCCGATTGCCGAGGAAGCTCAGCAGGAACTGGAACATGTTGATGAAGTCCAGATAGAGGCTCAGCGCGCCAAGAACGACGGCCTTTCCGGCAAATTCGGTGCCGCGCAGATACTCATACTCGGTCTTCAACCGCTGCGTGTCATAGGCAGTGAGACCCGCGAAGATCAGCACGCCGATGAAGCTAATGGCGTAGTGGAACGCCGGGCTCTGCAGGAACAGGTTGATAACCATCGCCACGATCAGGCCGATCACGCCCATGATCAGGAAGCTGCCCATGCCGGACAGGCTGCGCTTGGTCGTGTAGCCATAGAGCGACAGGCCGGCGAAGGCCGCCGCGGTGGCGAAGAAGGTCGTGGCGATCGAGCCGCCGGTGTAAACCAGGAACACCGAAGACAGCGACAGGCCCATCAGCGTGGCGAAGCCCCAGAACATCAGCTGGAGCGTAGCGGTGCTGAAGCGGTTGGCGCCAAAGCTCATCGCAAAGACGATGATCATCGGCGAGAGCGCGACGATCCAGCGCAGGATGCCACCGGTGAAGATGATCGCCGCCACACCGCTGGTGAAGGCCAGCAGCGCGACAATCCCGGTCAGCAGGATGCCCGACGTCATGTAATTGTAAATCGAGAGCATGTGCTTGCGCAGGCCCTCGTCATAGCTTGCGCGGCCGGCGACGTCGCCTCCGGCGCGGGGCACGGAGCCCAAACGCTGCGCATTGCGCGAGGTGTCATTCCAGTCAGCCATTGCGAAACCCTTAGCCTTTCCTATCGGAGCGCGGAAACGCCCGCGCTCTCCAATGGGGGGAATATCGGGGTTTCCTCGGCGCATTTCAAGCGAAACCGGATTGCAAAGCGCGCAATCCATTCATCTTAACCGATGTTAATCTTAACTGCCTTGCGACAGCGCCGCACCCTTGTCGCGGGTGGCGCGCAAGGTGTCGGCCAGCAGGCGGCGCAAGGCTGCGCCTTCGTCGAGCACGTTGAGGCCCTCGCGGGTCATCCCGCCGGGGCTGGCAACCCGGTCTGCGAGTGTGGCCGGGCCGACATCCGATGCCGCCGCCAAGGCCGCCGCGCCTTCGACCGTGGCGAGTGCAAGGCTGGCTGCGGTGGTCTCGTCCAGCCCGAGGTCGATGGCCGCGCCTGCCAGCGCATCGATGAAACGATAGACGAAGCCCGGCCCCGAACCGGCAAGCGCGGTGACGAGATCGAATTGCGCCTCGTCTTCCAGCCACACGGTGCTGCCGAGGGTGTCGAACAGCGCGAAGGCGGCGGAGCGTGCGGCCTCGTCACATCCGGCCTCGCACAGGATTACCGGCGACTTGTTGATGCGCGCTGCAAGGTTGGGCATCACCCGGACATGGGCGGCGGCGCGCGGGAAGCCTTGGCCGAGCTGGTCGAGCGTGATCCCGGCGAGCAGCGAAAACACGGCCACACCCGCGCCTGTCAGCGCCTGAAGCCCCGGCCCGAGCGTCCCCAATTGCTGCGGCTTGAACCCGAGCAGAACAGCGTCATGCCCCGCGCCTGCCGCGTCTTGCGCGCTGCGGTAAAGCGCCACGCCGTCCGGCGCTTCGGGCAATGCGGGATCGAGCACCGCAAACCGCGTCGGATTCTCACCCGCTGCCAGCCACCCGGCCAGCATCGCGCCGCCCATATTGCCGCAGCCGATGATCAGAAGCTTCTGTGTCATGCGAGGCAGGCTCTCAGGCCTCGCCAGCCGCGTCAACCATCGCCGCATCCAGCGCTTCGCGCGGGGTCTTGCCGCCCCACAGCACAAACTGGAACGCGGGGTAGAACCGGTCGCATTCGTCGATCGCGCATTCGACCAGCGCCTGTGCCATGTCGATGCTCAGCCGCCCGTGCTCGCCCAGCAGCGCACCGTGGCGGTAGAGCAGCACGTCGCCGTTCGACCAGATGTCGAAATGACCGAGCCACACCTGTTCGTTGACGAGGCACAGCAGCTCATAGGCGGCCCCGCGCTTGTCCTCGGTCACGCGAATGTCGGGCAGGCACAGGAACTGGAGCACACCGTCTTCGGCCCGCCAGATCGCGCGCAGCTGGTAATTGGCCCAGCTGCCCTGCACTTCGCCGGTCATCTCGTCATCCGAGACCAGCTCACACGGCCATCCGCGCGCGGCAAACAGGCTGGCGAGCATTTCGACGGGGGCGGCATCGTCCTCGGCGGAATAGTCCATGTCTTGCACTCTCATGGCCGGGGGAACGCGGGGGGGAAGGTCGTTTGCACCATTGGGGCAACGCATGAACGGGTTGGGGTGTGGTTGGCAATCGCCCGCGCCAGAGCGGCTGGGGAGAACCGGATAGAGCTGTGCAAAGCCTGTGCAAAGATCGTGCACAGATGGCGCCACACTCTACTTAACTGGCTGAATCTCTTCGCCTTCCGGGCTTACATAGAGGAAGCTGTCGATCCCCTTGGCCTTGAGCTCGCGCAGCAGGGCCTGAGCCTTGTCGCGGCTGTCGATCGGCCCGGCCAGCAGGCGGTTCGCCTCGCCCCAGCGGGTGGTGTGCGGCTTGAGCTTGGCAAGCGGCGCGCCGCCCTCCTTCGCGATGCGCCGCCAGTCGAAGCCGAGCGCCTTTACGTTCTTGCCGGTCGCCACCTGCACCCAAACGCGGCTGGGGTGGACAGGCTTGGGCGGTTCCTTGGGCTTGGCCTTTTCAGGCGGCGGCGGAGGCAGTTCGCGCTTCACCGTGATTCGCGAAATATCGACCACATCGCCGCTGACCCGCGCATCGGGGAGCGGGGCGTCCACGAGGTCGGCAAAGGCATCGGCCACGCGGACCGGATGTACGGG
>NZ_JAAALE010000031.1 GCF_009905735.1 Porphyrobacter sp. SLTP | reverse complement strand
CCCCCTGATCGACCAACTCCCCGCCGAACTCGGCAGCGCCATCGTCGCGCTGGAGATGGAGGATCATTACCTGCGGGTGCACACACTGCTGGGATCGGCGCTTGTGCTGATGCGCCTGCGTGACGGGATTGCTTTGCTGGGCGATCTGGAGGGGATGCAGGTGCACCGCAGCTGGTGGGTGGCGCGCGAAGCGGTGGAGGAGGTGGTGCGCGACGGGCGCAACATCCGTCTCAGACTGCCGCGCGGGTTGGAAGCCCCGGTCGCCCGCGCCAATGTGGCGACCCTGCGCGAGGCGCGCTGGATCTGAGCACCACGAAAAAGGCCCCCGGTGTCGCCACCGGAGGCCTGTTCTCACGCTTCAGGGCGCTCAGTGATACTTGGCGTAGCTCACGTCGAAGCGGTCCGCGTTCATCACCTTGTTCCAGGCCGAGATGAAGTCGCACACGAACTTGCCCTCGTTCCCGCTCTCGGCATAGACCTCGGCCTGCGCACGCAGCATCGAGTTTGAGCCGAAGACGAGATCGGTGCGGGTCGCGCGCCACTTTTCAGCGCCGGTTGCACGGTCGACACCGACATATTCCTCGTCACCGCTGTCATCCACGGGCGACCACTTGGTCCCCATGTCGAGCAGATTGCGGAAGAAGTCCGGTGTGAGCTTGCCCGGCGTTTCCGTGAGCACACCGATTTTATTGCCGTGATGGGCATGCTTGCTCACCGCGCCCAGCGCGCGCAATCCGCCGACCAGCACGGTCAGTTCGGGGATCGACAGGCCCATCAGATGCGCCCGGTCGATCAGCATTTCCTCGGTGCGCACCTGCGCCTTGGTCTTGAGGTAGTTGCGGAACCCGTCGGCAAACGGCTCCAGCGGTTCGAAGCTGGCCGCGTCGGTGTGCTCTTCGGTGGCATCGCCGCGCCCGCCCATGAACGGCACGGTCACATCATGCCCGGCATCGCGCGCCGCCTTCTCGACCGCTGCCGATCCGGCGAGCACGATCGCGTCGGCCATCGAAAGCTGGCCGCGATGGGCTTCGATGGTGTCGAGCACCTTGCCCAGCTCCTCGGGATCATTGACCGCCCAGTTGCGCTGCGGCTCCAGCCGCACCCGTGCGCCATTGGCACCGCCGCGGTGGTCCGAATTGCGATAGGTCGAAGCCGAGGCCCAGGCCGCCTTGACCAGCTCGCGCACGCTGAGGCCGCTGTTCAGGATCGCTTCCTTGAAACGCGCCACTTCGGCTTCGGACGGGGTGGTGCCAGCCGGGACCGGATCCATCCAGATCAGCGTTTCTTCCGGCACTTCCGGGCCGAGGTAACGCACCTTGGGCCCCATGTCGCGGTGGCAGAGCTTGAACCAAGCCCGCGCGAAAGCATCATCCAGCTGCTCAGGGTGCGCCAGGAAACGCTCGGAAATCTTGCGATATTCCGGATCGTTCTTGAGCGCCATGTCGGCCGTGGTCATCATTGTCGGCACGCGCTTGTTGGGGTCGCGCGCGTCGGGGGCGAGGTCTTCGGGATCGGGATTGATCGGCGTCCACTGGTGGGCACCAGCGGGCGATTTCACCAGTTCAAAGTCATACTTGAACAGCAGGCGGAAGTAGTCGTGGCTCCAGCTTGTCGGGTTGTTCGACCAGCTGCCCTCAATGCCCGAGGTGGTGATGTTGCCAGAGGCAATCTCGGCCTCGTCATTGAGCCAGCCGAAGCCCATCAGGTGCAGGTCTTCGCTTTCAGGCGCACCGCCAAAAGTGTCGGCCGGGTGCGCGCCGTGGGCCTTGCCGAAAGCATGGCCGCCAGCCGTGAGCGCGACGGTTTCCTCGTCATTCATCGCCATGCGGGCGAAGGTTTCGCGCATGTCGCGGGCCATGCCCTCGGGATCATGCGGATTGCCCTGCGGCCCTTCGGGATTGACGTAGATGAGGCCCATCTGGATCGCGGCGAGCGGGTTTTCGAGCGCCTTACCTTCCTGCGCGTTGATGCGCGTGGCGACGCCTTCATTGACCCACTGTTCTTCGGTGCCCCAGTAGACGCTCTCAGGCTCGAACACGTCAGCGCGGCCGCCGCCGAAGCCGAACACGGGTCCGCCCATGCTTTCGATCGCGACATTGCCGGTGAGGATGAACAGGTCCGCCCAGCTGATGTTCTTCCCGTACTTCTGCTTGATCGGCCACAGTAGGCGGCGCGCCTTATCGAGATTGCCGTTGTCGGGCCAGGAATTGAGCGGGGCGAACCGCTGCTGACCCGAGCCTGCACCGCCGCGTCCGTCTCCGGTGCGATAGGTGCCTGCTGCGTGCCAGGCCATGCGGATGAAGAACGGGCCGTAGTGGCCGTAATCCGCCGGCCACCACGGCTGGCTGTCGGTCATCAGCGCGGTGAGATCGGCCTTAAGGGCGTTGTAATCGAGCGCATTGAACGCCTCGGCGTAGTCGAAGTCCTCGCCATAGGGATTGGCGCTCTTGCCCTGCTCGGTCAGAATGTCGAGCTGCATCGCCTGCGGCCACCAATCGCGGTTGGTGCGGCCCAGCAGATTGCGCGTGTCCATGCTGCCGTGGAAGGGGCAACCGCCGCTGATATCTCCGGTCTTTGCATCCATGTTCGTCTCTCCTCTCAAATCCCAGACTCGTCCCTTGCGGGGGTCTATGGGGAGAAGATTACGCTTTCAGGATGGCGCGTCCAATCGATTAATACGCGGTTTTTGATTGAGTGAGGCGATTAGTGGCTCTCGTCATTGCGAGCCGCAGGCGAAGCAATCCATTGCCTGAGCGTGCCGCATCTGCGCGGCCCATGGATTGCCGCGTCGCCTTCGGCTCCTCGCAATGACGAACAAAAAAGGGCGGGCTCTCCAGTCGAGAGCCCGCCCTTTTTCAAGTCGGCGATGTGGCGCTTACGCCGCCTGTGCGATAGCCTCCACCGGCTCGTTACGGATCAGGAAGTCGAACGCGCCCAGACCTGCCTTCGCGCCTTCGCCCATTGCTACCACGATCTGCTTGTGCGGCACGGTGGTGCAATCGCCCGCGGCGTAGATGCCGGGGATGTTGGTCGCGCCGTGATCGTCGATCACGATCTCGCCGTGCTTCGACAGTTCGAGGCCGGTCTCGCGCAGCCATTCGGTGTTCGGCACAAGACCGATCTGCACGAAAACGCCTTCCAGCGTGATGCGGCGTTCCTCGCCATTGGCGCGGTTCTTGACGACGAGGCCGTTGACGCGGGTGCCGTCGCCCAGCACTTCGGTGGTCTGACCGTTGGTGATGATCTCGACGTTCGGCATTGAGCGCAGCTTGCGCTGGAGCACCTCGTCGGCGCGCAGCTTCACGTCGAATTCGATCAGCGTAACGTGGCCGACGATCCCGGCCAAGTCGATCGCCGCCTCGACGCCGGAGTTGCCGCCGCCGATCACCGCGATGCGCTTGCCCTTGAACAGCGGACCATCGCAGTGCGGGCAATAGGCCACGCCCTTGTTGCGATATTCCGCCTCACCCGGCACGCCGAGGTTGCGCCAGCGCGCGCCGGTCGAGAGGATCAGCGACCGCGCCCTGAGGCTCGCGCCATTGGCCATCACCACTTCATGATAACCGCCGACGTCCTTGGCCGCGCGCAGTTCCACGGCGCGGGCGAGGTCCATCAGGTCGATTTCATATTCGCCGACGTGCTTCTTCAGGCTGTCGGTCAGCTTCGGCCCTTCGGTGTAGGGCGTGCCGGGCAGGTTCTCGATCCCGAGCGTATCCATCAGCTGCCCGCCGAAGCGTTCCGCCGCGATGCCGGTGCTGAAACCCTTGCGCGCGGTATAGACCGCCGCTGCCGCGCCTGCCGGACCGCCGCCGACCACGAGCACCTCGAACGGCGCCTTGGCAGCGAGCTTCTCGGCCTGCTTGGCATCGGCGTTTGTGTCGAGCTTCGACAGGATTTCGGCCAACTCCATCTTGCCATTGTAGAACGGCTGCCCGTTCAGGAAGGTCGCGGGCACAGCCATGATATCGCGGCGCTCGACCTCATCCTGGAAGGTGCCGCCTTCAATCAGGGTGGCGGTGATGCGCGGGTTTTCCAGCGCCATCAGCGTCAGCGCCTGCACCACGTCGGGGCAGTTGTGGCACGACAGCGAGAAGAACATCTCGAAGTGGAAGTCGCCTTCCAGCGCGCGGACCTGTTCGATCAGGTCGGCATCGACCTTGGGCGGGTGCCCGCCAGCCCACAGCAGCGCGAGCACCAAGCTGGTGAATTCGTGGCCCATCGGCAGGCCGGCAAAGCGCACCCACTTTTCCGCGTCGCTCGCGCGGCGGATCACGAAACTCGGCTTGCGATCATCGGTGCCGTCAAAGCGGGCGGTGACGAGGTCATGGAGCGACGCGATCTGCTCGATCAGCTGGCGCGTCTGGCGCGACTTCTCGCTGTCATCGAGCGAGGCGACCAATTCGATCCCTTCGCGGAGATTGCCGAGATAAGTCTTGAGCTGGGCCTGCATGGCGGCGTCGAGCATGATGTCCTCCGGGCGCGGATGATCGCGCGAGAATTCTGGAATGATTTGTCGTCAGGTAACGCGGGACCGGATGATCGCCTGCCCCGGAAAGGGGAGAAGGGGCGGGCACATCCGGTCCCGGTCACGACCCGAGGGCATCAAGCCGCTCGGGATTTGTCAGTCAGCGCAGGGCGTGGGGGAGGGGGGAGGCCCCGCGCTGACCGATCGTGTCAGCTTAGATCTTGCCGACGAGATCAAGCGAAGGAGCCAGCGTGTCGCCGCCTTCTTCCCACGCAGCGGGGCAGACCTGACCGGGGTTGGCGCGCACATACTGGGCGGCCTTGATCTTGCGGGTCAGTTCGTTGGCATTGCGGCCCACGCCTTCGCAGGTGATTTCCATGATCTGGATCACGCCGTCCGGATCGACCACGAAGGTCGCACGGTCAGCGAGGCCGACGCCTTCACGCAGCACGCCGAACTGGTTCGACAGGACGTGGTTCTGGTCGCCCAGGAACGGGAAGGTCAGCTTGCTGATCTTGTCCGAGTGGTCGTGCCAGGCCTTGTGGCTGAAGTGCGTGTCGGTGCTGACAGCGTAGACTTCCACGCCCATCGCCTGAAGCGTGCCGTACTTTTCGCCCATGTCTTCCAGCTCGGTCGGGCAGACGAAGGTCCAGTCAGCCGGGTAGAAGAAGAACACCGACCACTTGCCGGCGAGATCGGCGTCGGTGACGTCGAAGAAGTCCTTGCCAGCCTGGAATGCAGTGGCCTTGAACGGCTGGAGGGTCGAACCGATGATACCCATGGGAGTTAGTCCTTTTTGGTTGGGTTGAGAGGATGGGTTGAAACTTGTCCTGCCCAAATAGGGATTATTGCGCTGCACAAAAGTTGATTGTTGCGATTGCACAAATCGCTTTTTTCAATCGTGGAGCAGGGAACCAATCGGATTAGGCGTTCATCGGGAACCTTGCCTCGCGCGCGCGCGATGATAGGCGCTTGCCCCATGCGGATTCTCCTCACTGGATCATCAGGCTGGCTTGGGCGCTTCCTTGCGCCCGCGCTTGCACGCGCAGGGCACGAAGTGACCGGACTCGACACCGCGCCTGGCGCAAATACTGATGTGCTGGGAAGCGTGGCGGATGCCGAACTGATCGAGCAGATTTTTGCCGAACGCCGCTTCGAGGCGGTGGTCCACGCCGGCGCGCTGCACAAGCCAGATATCGCCCGCTATCCGGCGAGCACCTTTGTCGAGGTCAATGTGAGCGGAACGCTCAATCTGCTCGACGCTGCGGTGCGGCACGGAGCGGGCCGCTTTGTCTTCACCTCCACCACGTCGCTGATGATCACGCGCGCGATCCGCGCCGAGACGGGGGATGCGGCGGTGTGGCTTGACGAAACAAACGGGCCGCTCACGCCGCGCAATATCTATGGGGTGACCAAGCGTTCGGCGGAGGAGCTGTGCCGCTTGTGGCACGACCTCTTCGGACTACCGGTCATCGTCCTGCGCACCGCGCGCTTCTTCCCCGAGGATGACGATACTGTCGCGGTGCCCTCGGGCGAGAACCTCAAAGCCAACGAGTTCCTCAACCGCCGCCTGACGGTGGAGGACTGCGCTTCCGCGCACCTCGCCGCGCTGGCGGCCGCGCCGCGCGTCGGCTGGGGGATCTACGTGGTGAGCGCAAGGCCGCCCTTCACCCGTGCCGATGCCTCGCGACTCAAGGCGGATGCGGCGGGCCTTATCGCCGAACGCTTTCCCGATGCGCCAGCGCTCTACGCAGCGCACGGCTGGGTGCTGCCGGACAGCATAGGGCGGGTCTACGACCCTGCCGCCATCGAGCGCGACCTCGGTTTCCGCTGCCAGACCGATTTCGCGGCGGTGCTGGCGGCGCTGCGCGAGGGGCGCGTAATGCCCTTCACTCACGATCCCGGCTACGTACCGCACAAGGAGCTGGAGCGTTAGGCGTCATCTTGGAGGTTTGCGCTGGTTCGGCGGCGCAGCCGCCGCAAGGCCGACCGGCCGCCCGCAGCGACGCTGGCAAAGCCAGCGTGAGCGAGGATGTCGCAGCCCGGAGGGGCTGCGCTAAAAAATCTGCCCGCGGTGCAGCAGCTTGTGATCGGCCAGCACCAGCGCCATCATCGCTTCCACCACTGGCGTGCCGCGGATGCCGACGCAGGGGTCGTGGCGGCCCTTGGTGACCACCTCGACCGCCTCTCCCGCCGAGTTGATCGATTCCACCGGGGTGAGGATTGACGAGGTCGGCTTGAACGCCACCCGGCACACCACCGGCTGTCCGGTCGAAATGCCGCCTGCGGTGCCGCCCGCATGGTTGCTGGCATATTCTGGCTTGCCGTCGGAGCCGGGTCGCATCCGGTCCGCGTTCTGTTCGCCGGTCAGGCGTGCGGCTTCGAAGCCGTCGCCGATCTCGACGCCCTTGACCGCATTGATGCTCATCATCGCGGCGGCCAGATCGCTGTCGAGCTTGGCATAGATCGGTGCGCCCCAGCCTGCGGGTACGCCGGTGGCGACACATTCGACGATGGCGCCGAGCGATGATCCGGCCTTGCGCGCGTCATCGACCTTGGCCTCCCACCGCTTGGCGGCTTCGGGGTCGGGGCAGAAGAACGGGTTGTTGGCGATCTCAGCATAATCGATCCGCGCCGGGTCAATCCGGTCGCCACCCAATTCGCACACATAGGCGGTGATAGTGACCTCCGGGATCACCAGCCGGGCCACGGCGCCCGCCGCGACCCGCGCGGCCGTCTCGCGCGCCGAGGAACGCCCGCCGCCGCGATAATCGCGGATGCCGTATTTGGCGTCATAGGCGTAATCGGCATGGCCGGGGCGATATTGCTGGGCGATGGCGCTGTAGTCTTTGGAGCGCTGGTCGGTGTTCTCGATGTGCAGGGCGATCGGCGTGCCGGTGGTCTTGCCCTCGAACACGCCGGACAAAATCCGCACCAGATCATCCTCGCGCCGCTGGGTGGTGAAACGGCTGGTGCCCGGCTTGCGCGCGTCCATGAAGGGCTGGATGAACTCTTCGGAGATCGCGAGGCCCGGTGGGCACCCATCGACGACCGCGCCCAGCGCAGGCCCATGACTTTCGCCCCAAGTGGTAAAGCGCAGCACGCGCCCGAAGGTGTTCCAGCTCATGGGGCCGTGCTTTTACCCAAAGTCCCGTTCGTGTCGAGCATTCGGCGTTTTTTGGTTCGCGCCAAGCGGCCAAGGAGCGAAGGTCTCGTGCTTGCGGCGGAGCCGCTCTGTCATCACACGCCTTGAGAAATTGGGGCTGCGCCCCAAGCGATGCCTTCTTGGCTTCTTGGCCGCTTGGCGCGAACCCGCTTTGCATCCTGCTGCGGACAAGGCAGGAGGGTGGCTGGTCAAAGCGCGCGGTGTCGGGCAAGAACAAACCATGATTGCAAAGCTCTCAGGCAGGCTCGATGCGACCGGTGAGGACTGGGCTGTGGTCGATGTCGGCGGGGTCGGCTACCTCGTCCACTGCTCCAGCCGCACGCTCGCCGCGTTGGGCGAAGTGGGGGAGGGCTGCACCGTCCATACGCAATTGCAGGTGAGCGAGAATGACATGCGCCTGCTCGGCTTTGCCGACAGCGCCGAGCGGGACTGGTTCCGGCTGCTCACCGGCGTGCAGGGCGTGGGGAGCAAGGTGGCCCTCGCGATCCTCTCCGCGCTTGCAACCGGAGACCTGCGCGACGCGTGCGGCAAGGGCGACGCCGCGATGGTCGCCCGCGCGCAAGGCGTGGGGCCGAAGCTGGCGGGCCGGATCGTCAACGAGCTGAAGGACAAGGCAGGCGCGATGCCGGGCGGCTCGGGCGGCTTTGCGGCCGGCGTCGCGGCGGCCCCCGCAGGCAGCAAGGGCGCGGACGCAGCGAGCGCGCTGGAGAACCTGGGGTTCAAGCCTGCCGTGGCGGCGCAGGCCGTGGCGCGGGCGCTGGAAGAACTGGGCGAGGGCGCGAGCGAGGGCGACCTGATCCGCGTGGCACTGAAGAAGGCGGCGGGGTGATGGGACGCAATGACTGACCCCCTCCACACCCCCACCCGTCAGCCCGGCGACCCGGACGCAGCACTGCGCCCGCGGCGGCTCGCCGAATTTGTCGGGCAGGAGGCTGCCAAGGGGAACCTTGCGGTCTTCATCGCCGCGGCGCGCGCGCGGGGTGAGGCGATGGATCATACGCTGTTCTTCGGGCCCCCCGGCCTCGGCAAGACCACGCTGGCGCAGATCATCGCGGGCGAATTGGGTGTCGGCTTCCGCGCCACTTCCGGCCCTGTCATCGCCAAGGCGGGGGACCTGGCCGCGCTGCTCACCAATCTCGAACCGCATGACGTGCTGTTCATCGACGAGATCCACCGCCTATCCCCCGTCGTCGAGGAAGTGCTCTATCCCGCGATGGAGGACCGCGCGCTGGATCTGATCATCGGTGAGGGGCCGTCGGCGCGCTCCGTGCGGATCGACCTGCCGCCCTTCACGCTGATCGGCGCGACCACCCGGCAGGGTTTGCTGACCACGCCGCTACGCGACCGCTTCGGCATTCCCGTCAGGCTCAACTTCTACAGCCACGAGGAACTGGAGCGCGTCGTCACCCGCGCGGCCGGGCTGCTTGGCCTCGCAATCCAGCCCGATGGCGCGCACGAGATCGCTCGCCGCAGCCGGGGCACGCCGCGAGTCGCGGGCCGCCTGCTGCGCCGCGTGCGCGACTTTGCCGATGTCGCGGGCGCGGCGGCTGTCACCCGCCATGTCGCGGATGAAGCGCTGACCCGGCTGGAGATCGACCGGCTCGGTCTGGACGCTATGGACCGGCGCTACCTCACCATGATCGCGACCACCTACAAGGGCGGCCCGGTCGGCATCGAGACGCTGGCGGCTGGCCTTGCCGAGCCGCGCGACACGGTGGAGGACGTGGTCGAGCCTTATCTCATCCAGCTCGGCCTGATCGCCCGTACCGCGCGGGGGCGGGTGCTGAACGATGGCGGCTGGGCGCATCTGGAGCTGACCCCGCCGAGAGAATCACCTCCCAGCCAAGCCGGGCTGTTCGAGGACTGATCACCGGCCTCCTCGTTAACCAATTGGCTAACGGCACCCCCGTTTTCGGTGCCAGTTCGGGACAGCGCGCCCGAAATCCCGTGATTTGCGGCCGATTTGCGCCGTTCCCGGCCCTCCGGCGTGGTTAAGCGGATTGCCCGCCAGCGCCTTCTGACATCAAAAGAACGCTGGATTTGGGGGAAGTGCGGACAGTCCGCATCCACCCCGCAGGCAAACAGGGTTACCGACTATGTCGCTCAAACTGGCCATCGCGAAGCTTTCCGCCGCTGCTGCGGGTGTCGCATTGTTGCAAGGCGGCGCGGTGCGCATGGCCGAGCCGATGAACACCGCCGCGCCGGATTACTCGACCAACATCGACGGCAAGCTCGTCGCGGTCGATCCGGTGACGGGGGCGCGCTACATCAAGACGCGTGAGCGCGACATTCCGATGCCGGAACAGCGCCGCCGCCGGATTGTCGAGCGCACGATTGAATGTCAGCCGGTGGGTCCGGCCGGCACCGTCGCTGCGGCAAGCGCGCCTGCCGGGGCCACGCAGGCCTATTTCGACGCCAATGAATGTCCGCCGATCACGCAGATGGCCTATATGCCTGCGCCGCTCCCGCCGCTTCCGCCGATTTCGGGCGGCGGCGGCGTTGGCGGCGGCTGGGGCGGTGGCTTCGGTGGCGGCTTTGGCGGCGGATTCGGCGGTGGCTTCTTCGGCGGCTTCTTCGGCGGTGGCGGTTCGTCCTCGGGCGATGTGTCGGTTTCGACCACCACCTCGACCTCGGGCGGCAGCAGCAGCAGCGGATCGAGCGGCGTCGTCGTCGATATCGACATCGACAACTCCACGTCGACAACCTCGTCGTCAGGCCAGATCAGCTCTTCGACCGGGCAGGTGTCGACCTCGACTTCGACCGGGCAGGTTTCGTCCAGCACCGGCGCGGTGTCGAGCACCAGCACCTCTGGTAACGTCAGTTCCTCGACCGGCGCGGTCTCTTCCAGCACGGGCGCAGTCTCGTCGAGCACCGGCGCGGTGTCGTCGAGCACCGGCGCGGTGTCGAGCTCCTCGGGCAACGTGTCCAGTTCCTCGGGCAATGTCAGCTCCTCGACCGGCGCGGTGACATCCTCGGGTTCGTCGTCCTCGTCTTCTTCGTCGAGCTCGTCTTCGTCGTCCTCTTCGTCCTCGTCCTCTTCGGGCGGTGGCAGCAGCGGCAAGCCGGGCGGAAGCTCGGGCCATCCGGGCAGCACGTCTTCGGGCGGTTCGGGTTCGTCCTCCGGTTCGTCGGGCTCGAGCTCCTCGGGCGGCAGCAGCGGGTCTTCGGGTAGCAGCTCGTCCTCGTCTTCGGGGAGCAGCAGCTCCTCCTCATCGGGCGGCGCGACCAGTGGCGGCAGCACTTCTGGTGACATGACCAGCAGCACCAGCGGCAGCTCGTCGTCCTCGTCCTCCTCCTCGTCTTCGTCTTCGAGCAGCTCCAGCGGCTCGTCGGGGAGCAGCGGTTCGTCGGGGTCGAGCTCGTCTTCGGGCAGCAGCAGTTCCTCGTCGTCGTCGTCGTCTTCGTCGAGCAGCAGCAGCTCCTCCTCCTCGGGCGGTCATGACGTGCCCGCGCCGCCGATGACGATCCTGTTCGGCCTTGCCGCCGCAGCGATCCTCGGGCGCCGCAAGTTCCTCGGCTAAGCCGGGACGATCAGACACAACAAAAGGGGCGGCCTGATCGGGCCGCCCCTTTTTGTTTGCGCTTCAGAATTATGGCTTAAGGCTTGTCGACCGGCTGCTGCGCGGCTTCCCAGGCGAGCATCCCGCCTTCGAGATGCTCGACGGGCTCACCCGTCACCGCGGCCAGTTTCTCGCCCGCCATCGCCGAGCGGCGGCCCGAGCGACAATAGAGCACGACCTCGCGCCCATCCGACAGATCGAGCGCGGTGGGATCGAACTGGTCGAGCGGGATGTGTTCCGCGCCGGGGATCACGCCCTCGGCCACTTCGGCAGTGGTGCGCACGTCGATCAGGCGGACATTGCCCTTTTCAAGCCGCGCGGCCAGCTCTTCCGGCGAAAGCGCGATCAGCGGAGCGGGTGCTGCCGGAGCAGGCACCGCCGAATCGTCCGCCGCGCCTTCGCTCACCCCGGCCATCGCCAGTTCAAAGCCTAGCGGCGCAGACGGCCCCTTGCGCCCCTCGCTCGCCCCGCTCGCTTCGCCGCCGCAGGCTGCCAGCGCCAGCAGAACGGGCGCGAGCGGCAGAGCGGGAGCAAGCCAAAGGGCGAGGCGGGCTGGTGTCATGCCTCTCCTTATGCCGCAAGCTTGCGCAAAACGTAATGGAGAATCCCGCCGTGGCGGTAATATTCCATTTCATTTGCGGTATCTATGCGACACAGCGCGGTGAAGCTGAACTGCGTGCCGTCTTCGCGGGTGACCTCCACCGTGATGTCCTGGCCAGGGGTCAGATCGGCCAGACCGCGGATCGAGAAGGTGTCGGTTGCCGACAGGCCGAGGGTGGCGCGGGTGTCGCCTTCCTTGAACTGCAAGGGCAGCACGCCCATGCCGACGAGGTTCGAGCGGTGGATACGTTCGAAGCTTTCGACGATCACCATGCGGACGCCGAGCAGGATCGTGCCCTTTGCCGCCCAGTCGCGCGACGAGCCGGTGCCGTATTCCTTGCCGCCGATGACGACGAGGGGCGTGCCATCTTCCTTGTGACGCATCGCGGCGTCGTAGATCGCCATGGTCTCGCCACCATAGGTCGAGAAGCCGCCTTCGACGCCGGGGACCATCTCGTTCTTGATGCGGATATTGGCGAAGGTGCCGCGCATCATCACTTCGTGGTGGCCGCGGCGCGAGCCGTAGGAGTTGAAGTCCTTCTTGGCGACCTGGTTGGCCATCAGGAACTTGCCGCCCGGGCTGTCTTCCTTGATCGAACCGGCGGGCGAGATGTGATCCGTGGTGACCGAATCGCCGAGGATCGCCAGCGGCTTGGCATCGAGGATGTCCATGATCGGCGCGGGCGTCATGGTCATGCCCTCGAAATAGGGCGGGTTGGCGACATAGGTCGAACCGGCGCGCCACTGATAGGTGTCCGACGGCTCAACCGTGATCGCCTGCCAGTGCTCGTCACCATCATAGACGTTGGCATAGCGGTTCACGAACATCGAACGGTCGATGTTGGCGGCGCGGTTCTCGGCGATTTCGGCGTTGGTCGGCCACAGATCGGCGAGCATCACGTCATTGCCGTTCTGGTCCTGCCCGATCGGGGTGGTGGTGATGTCCTCGGTGACGGTGCCCTTCAGCGCATAGGCCACCACCAGCGGCGGCGAGGCGAGGAAGTTGGCGCGCACATCGGGGCTGACGCGGCCTTCGAAGTTGCGGTTGCCCGAGAGGACCGAGGCAGCGACGATATCATTGCCATTGATCGCGGCGCTGATCGGCGCAGCGAGCGGGCCGGAATTGCCGATGCAGGTCGTGCAGCCATAGCCGACAAGGTCGAAGCCGATGGCGTCGAGGTGGGTCTGAAGGCCCGACTTGACGAGGTAATCCGTGACCACCTGCGATCCGGGGGCGAGCGAGGTCTTGACCCAGGGCTTGGGCTTGAGGCCCTTCTCGTTGGCCTTCTTCGCAACCAGACCAGCGGCGATCAGCACATCGGGGTTGGAGGTGTTGGTGCAGCTGGTGATGGCCGCGATCACCACGTCGCCATCGCCGATATCGTGGCTCGCGCCTTCGACGCCCACGCGCGCGGCAGCGGACTTGCCATAGACCTTGGACAGGTCAGCGTTGAACAGATCGTCGACTTCCTGAAGGATCACCTTGTCCTGCGGGCGCTTGGGGCCCGCAAGGCTCGGGACGACCGCGGCCATGTCGAGGCTGAGGGTCTTGGTGAAAACCGGCACGTTGGCGGGGTCGAACCACATGCCCTGCGCCTTGGCATAGGCTTCGACCAGCGCGATGTTCTCTTCGCTGCGGCCGGTGAGGCGCAGGTAATCGAGGGTCTTGTCGTCGATGCCGAAGAAGCCGCAGGTCGCGCCGTATTCGGGGGCCATGTTGGCGATGGTCGCGCGGTCGGCGAGGGTGAGGTTGGCAACGCCCGGCCCGTAGAACTCGACGAAGCGGCCCACCACGCCGACATTGCGGAGCATCTGCACGCAGGTCAGCACGAGGTCGGTCGCGGTCACGCCTTCGGCCATTGCGCCTTCGAGATAGAAGCCGACCACTTCGGGGATCAGCATCGAGACCGGCTGGCCGAGCATCGCGGCTTCCGCCTCGATCCCGCCGACGCCCCAGCCCAACACGCCGAGGCCATTGATCATGGTGGTGTGGCTATCGGTCCCGACGCAGGTGTCGGGATAGGCGACCATCTGGCCGTCCGGGCCTTCGCTCGACCACACAGCCTGCGCGAGGTGTTCAAGGTTCACCTGGTGGCAGATGCCGGTGCCCGGAGGCACGGCGGTGAAGTTCTGGAAGCTCTTGGAACCCCACTTGAGGAAGTCGTAACGCTCGGCATTACGCTCGTATTCGAGCGCCATGTTCGCTTCCATCGCCTTGGGATGGCCGAATTCGTCGACCATCACCGAGTGGTCGATCACAAGGTTGACCGGCACCAGCGGGTTGATCTTGGCAGTATCGCCGCCGAGCTTCTTGATCGCATCGCGCATCGCGGCCAGATCGACCACGCAAGGCACGCCGGTGAAATCCTGAAGCAGCACGCGCGCCGGGCGGTACTGGATTTCTTCGCCGGTGGTGGGGTTGGCCTGCCAGTCGACAATCGCCTGAATGTGCTCGCGGCCCACGGTGAAGCCGCCGTCTTCAAAGCGCAGCAGGTTTTCGAGCAGCACCTTCATCGAGATCGGCAACTTGGAGATATCGCCCAGCTGCTCAGCGGCTTTCGCGAGCGAATAATAGGCGTATTGCTTGCCGTTAACGTCAAGCGTCTGGCGGGTGCCGAGCGAATCCTGGCCGATTGCGGTCATGGGAGGGTTCCATCCTTATGATTAGACCCGCCCCCGATCCACCAAGGGCGCGGTTTTCGAGGGCGCACTGCGCTTTCAGACGCGCGAGGTCAAGGGGGGCAAGGGGCTTACGGCCCTTGGCAAAACGTCTTAGCCGGCGGGGACGGGTGCAGGGCGCCCGGGGCGCGTAGCCAGCCAGCATCCGCCGACGATCAGCGCTGTCCCGGCGAGCGTCGGCAGCGTCACCGCCTCGCGGAAGAACAGCCAGCCGAAGATGCTGGCCCAGACGAAGCCCGAATATTCGGTCGGCACCAGCACATTCGCCTCGGCCCGCGCATAGGCCCAGGCGATGGCGAGCGATCCTGCCACCGTCAGCGCGCCCGCCGCCAGCAGCGGCACCAAGGCGTCGCCCGAGGGCGTCTCCCACAGGAATGGGGCGAGCGTCAGCAGCACGAGCCCGCCGATCCCGCTATGAAAGGTCGCGATCTCCAACGGCCCGGCCACCTGCGCCTGCCGCCGGATGACGATGAAATTATAGGCATAGAGCAGCGCCGAGACGAACAGTGAGGCCACGCCCAGCGCCGCGCCTTCATCGAACTCGCCCTGCCCGATCCGTCCGCCAACAATCACCAGCGTGCCCGCAAAGCCGAGCACGCTCGCCCCGATCGCCGCGCGGCTGATCACCTCACCCAGCAGCACACGGGCCAGATAGAGCGCGATCAGCGGGGCGATGAAGCTCAAGGCAATCGCCTCGGCCAGCGGCAGCAGGGTCAGCGAAAAGAAAAAGGTCAGCGCCATGAAGGCCGACACCACCCCGCGGGTCAGGTGCAGCATCCACACCGCCCGGCTCGGCATCGCTGGTCCGCGCGACAGCCACACCGGCGCGATCAGCGCGGCGCCGATGAAAGCCCGCAGCACCGTGGCGGTATAGGCCCCGATCAGCAGCGCCGCCTCTTTCATGAAGGCATCCATCAGCGACAGGAAGCCCACGCCCGCCAGCGCAGCGACAAACGGCAGCAGAGGATGATGGCGCGGCGGCATGGGCGCTCCTTAAGCGCAGGTGGCCCCAAGGTCACGCCAAGGACACAGGGGTGTGAACATTAATCCAGGTGAAAGCCAAGGTGGTTGATAGGAGCAAGGCTGAGAATGTATGCAGCTTGCGACGATTATTGGTCGCGATCCCAAGCGGCACGGGGCGAAAAGGCAGTATCGAGATGAAGTTTCCCGGCAAATTGGCAGGTGGCATCAGCGCCGCGGCGCTGGTGGCGAGTGCGGCCTTCGCGCAGGAGAGCGGCACGCCTGCGCCGGCCAACTCCGCGCCCGCGCGCAGCGAGAGCAAGAGCGGCGCCCAACCCGCCACGCTTCCGCCGCAGGGCGAATCCGTGGCCGAAGCCTTTGCTCAGCCAGTGTTTGAACCGCTGTTGCAGGCCTGGACCGTGGCGCAGGCCACGCGGCTGGTCGCGGTGATCGAGGGGATCGGCGCGGAAGGGCTCGACCCCAAGGACTATGATCTCGAACCGCTCAAGGTCGCGCTGGCGTCCGGCCCGTCGAAGGAATTGAACGAGCTCGCCTCGCAAAGCTTCGTGTGGCTGGTCGAAGATCTGCGTGATGGGCGCACGCCGATGGATGCGCGCGAGCAATGGTTCGTGGTCGATCCTGACCGGGATCTCTACCCCGCTGGCAAGATCATGGCCGAAGCACTGGCGAGCGGCGACATTGCCGGCACGCTGGCCAAGCTCAACCCGACCCACCCCGACTATGCCAAGCTCAAGGCGGAACTCGCCGCAACGTCGGACGGCCAGACCGCCAAGCGCAAGCTGATCCGCGCCAACATGGACCGCTGGCGCTGGCTGCAACGCGATCTCGGCTCGCAATACCTGATCACCAACGTGCCCGAATTCCAGCTGCGGTTGACGGTCAAGAACCGCATCATCAGCACCTACCGCACCATCGTCGGCAAGCCCGGCCGCACCGCGACGCCGCAGCTTGCCGAAATGGTCGAAGGCGTGGTGTTCAACCCGACCTGGACCGTGCCGCAGTCGATCGTGAAGGGTGAGGGTCTCGGTGCCCGCGCCCTCGCCAACCCCGCTTGGGCCAAGCGCAACGGCTATGTCGCGACCAAGGGTGCGAACGGCTATATCACTGTCGTGCAGCAGCCCGGACCGGGCAATTCGCTGGGGCAGATGAAGCTCGAAATGCCCAATGCCCACGCGATCTTCTTCCACGACACGCCGTCACGCCATCTGTTTGGTGCCGAGTTCCGGGCCCTGAGCCACGGCTGCGTGCGCACCGAACGTGCGCTGGAACTGGCGATGACGATGGCGATCCTCGGCAAGGGCGCGACCAAGGACGAGGCTGTGGCGATCTCGACCTCGGGCAAATACACCAAGGTGATGCTCGAAAAGCAGTGGCCTGCCTATATCACCTATTTCACGATGGCATCCGACATCAATGGCCAGATGGCGACCTTCAAGGACATCTATGGTCGCGATACCAAGGTTCTCGCCAGCCTCGACAAGCCGCGCGTGCGCAACCGCACCAGCGTGCCGACCGACGAGGTGATCGTGATCGAGGATGATTTGCAGGACAGCTAAGCGGGCGCGGGCAGCGCCTTAGTAAGCGCTGATCGTCGGCCGGGGGTAGAGATCGAGCGGCTGACGCTCGATCATCGCCAGTTCGGGAACCGGCTGGATGCTGCCGTCCTCTTCCAGCCCCAGCGAATCGGCGAACAGCAAGCGCCCGCCGGACAGGTGCATCAGCGCCACGCGGAACTGTTCCTCGCCCATCGCGAAGCATCCGTTGGAGCGGCCCAGGCGGCCCCATTTTTCGAGGTGGCTGCTCTCGGCATAATCGGCGCGGTGCATCACGATGTAGCGTTGCAGCGCGGCGTTGTTGCTCTCGTCCAGCCCGCCGAGGCGCACGGAGGTGCCATAACGGCCCTTGTACCATTCCCACGTCACATAAGCGCCGCGGCTGGTCGCGTTGGAGCCCTCGGTGTTCGAGAATTGCTTGAGCCACCCGTCATGCTGCGGGTCGGAACCCATGCCGTGGCTGACGTGGTAGGACTGCACTTCAGCGCGTTCGAGATTGACGAAGTGGAAGCGCGGCTTGGCCGAATGGAGGCCGAAATCGGCGATCCCGACGATGTCGTGTTTCCAGATCGCATTGCCCGCGCGCAGCAGTTCGCGCTTGGCGATGTCGAACAGGATGCGGTCGCGCGGAGAGCCGGGGGCGACGGACGCAAACAGGCGGGATGGCAGCGCCAATGCTGCCCCCGCTGCCAGAGTGCCTTTCAGAAGATCCCGACGCTTCATTGAACCGTAACGTAAACCGCGCTGGTTGCGTTCCCAATGGGGCGGGCAACGGTTCATCGCAACTATGGCTCACTTCGTAGAGGATGGTGCCGGAAACACGCTGTTTGCCGCAGCCATGGTCAGCATCGAAGCGGCATGGCGGGCGGCGACGATGCGCGGATCATCGCCGTAACCACCCCCCAATGCGCTCGCAACCACCACGCCACGACTGCGGCACGAGCTGACAACGAAGCGGTCACGCAGCGCCAATCCGGCATCGGTCAGCGCCAGCCGCCCTAGCTTGTCGTCAACATGCGGATCGACGCCTGCCTGATAGAGCACGAAGTCCGGCGCGAATTCGGCGAACACGTGCGGCAGGTGGCGGGTGAGGGCTTCCATGTAGCCATCGTCGTCCACACCGTCAGGCAGGCCGACATCGCAGCTGGAGCGCGCCTTCCTGACCGGGAAGTTCTTCTCGGCGTGCAGCGAGAGGGTGAAGATGTCCTCGCGGCCTGCGGTAAGGCTCGCGGTGCCGTCGCCCTGATGGACGTCGCAGTCGACGATCAGCACGCGTGCGGCGTGACGCTCGGCAATCAGGCGGTTGGCGGTGACGGCGAGATCGTTGAACACGCAGTACCCCGCGCCGGTATCATGCAGCGCATGGTGGCTCCCGGCGGCGGAGTTAGCGGCGTAGCCATGCTGGCGGGCGAGCTGCGCCGCGAGCCAGGTGCCGCCATTGGTGTGGCGCACGCGGCTGGTGATCGCGGGGGTGACGGGAAAACCGATCCGGCGTTCCTTGTCGCGCGGAACCTCGGCGCGGAACACCTGATCGACGTAATCGGGGCAATGCACCGCTTCGAGCCATTCGCGCGGCATGGGGTCGGGCGCGTGCTCGATGATCGGCGTTCCGCTCGCGCGCAACTCCTCCATGACCAGATAGTACTTGTCGAAGCGGAAGGTGCCGCGATCCGGTCGGGGCGCCATGTAGTCGGCGTGGTGGACGACGTGGAGCAAGGCCTAGAGCCAGCCTGAATGCTCGGCGAGGATTTTCACCCCCAGCCCGATCAGGAT
>NZ_JAAALE010000030.1 GCF_009905735.1 Porphyrobacter sp. SLTP | reverse complement strand
GGGCTGACGATGTCGGTGCTGGCCTTCACTGTGTTCCTGCCCACGCCGGAATCGCAATTGCAGCCCGATGGCTATGCGGTGTTCGGCATGGTCGGCGCGGTGGTGATGCTGGTCTCGGTGATCGGATCGGCCGCCGGACAGCACCCCTATGTCGCGCGCCTGCCCGACACGGCCCCCCCACCGTTTTCGCTGCGGCTGGCGTTTGCCGACATCTTCGACGCCTTCCGCGAGCGCGCCTTCGTGATCTTCGCTTACGGCGCCTTGGCGGCCTATATCAGTCAGGGCGTGACACTCTCGATCACGCTCTATGTGATCCGCTATGTGTGGCAATTCAGCGAGCTGGCGTTCAAGCTCTACCCGCTGGCGCTGGGCCTGTCGGTGGTGGCGATGTTCCTTCTGGTCGGCCCGCTGCACCGCCGCTTTGGCAAACCGCTGAGCGGGGCGGGCGGCGCTGTGGCCGCGCTCGCCATCGCGGGGACGCCCTATGTCCTCTACCTCATCGGATTGTGGCCAGAGACCGGCGGAGCGCTTTCGACCAGCTTGTTCATGGCCTTCATGGTGACCGCCAATACGGCGGGGGTTGTGTCGATCATCTCGGCAACGTCGATGGTGGCCGAGATTGTCGAGGCCTTCGAGGAACGCACCGGCAAACGCGCGGAAGGCACCTTCTATGCAGGCAACTGGCTGATCCAGAAGTCGGCGACCGGCGGGGGCATTCTGCTCACCAGCCTGATCGTCGAAACCATCGGTCTTGAACCCGGCACCGCGCAGGCTGCCGTCGCCCCCGATGTGGTCGCCAATCTTGCACTGGCCTACCTGTTGGTGACCGCCGTGCTGGCATTGATCGCGGCGTTCTGGCTGGCCCGTTTCCCGATCACCCGCGCCGATCACGAAGCCCGCATCGCCGCGCGGATATCGGGTGAGCGTGCCCATGTCACAGGGGCTCTGCCGCACAAATGAGAGCTTGGCGGGCGGACAAGGCTCTGCCACGGTCAATGCCAGATTCGGTTTTCTAATTGGACGAGAGAGGAACTACCCCATGGATTTCGAACCCACCGAACGCCAGCTTTACTGGCGCAATCGCGTGCGCGATTTCATCGAGGCGCATGTCCGCCCGAACATGGCGGTCTATGACCAGCAGGAGCACGAAGGCGAGCGCTGGAAGGTGCTTCCCATCGTCGAGGAAACCAAGGCCAAGGCCAAGGAAGCCGGCATCTGGAACCTGTTCATGCCCCCGCGCAATGACAGCCACCACCATGTCGATGACACCTTCGAATTTGAAGGCCCCGGCCTCACCAACCTCGAATATGCCATGTGCGCCGAGGAAATGGGCCGCATTGGCTGGGCTTCGGAAGTGTTCAACTGCTCCGCGCCTGACACGGGCAACATGGAGGTGTTCCACCGCTATGGCACCCGCGATCAGAAGGAAGCCTGGCTGCGCCCGCTGATGAACGGCGAGATCCGTTCGGCCTTCCTGATGACCGAGCCGAACACGGCTTCGTCCGATGCGACCAACATCGAAACCCGGATCGAGCGGGACGGCGATCACTACATCATCAACGGGCGCAAATGGTGGTCTTCGGGCCTCGGCGATCCGCGTTGCAAGATCGCGATCCTGATGGGCAAGACCAACCCGGATGCGCAGCGCCACTCGCAGCAGTCGCAGATCCTGATGCCGATCGACACTCCCGGCGTGAACATCCTGCGCCACCTGCCGGTGTTCGGCTATGACGATGCGCCGCACGGCCACATGGAAGTCGAGATGGTCAACGTCCGCGTTCCGGCGGAGAACATCCTGCTCGGCGAAGGGCGCGGGTTCGAGATCGCGCAAGGGCGCCTCGGGCCGGGCCGCATCCACCACTGCATGCGCACCATCGGTGCCGCGGAAGAGGCGCTGGAGAAGATGTGCCGCCGCCTTCAGGAACGCGAAGCTTTCGGCAAGCCGGTCTACAAGCACTCGGTCTGGGAAGAGCGCGTGGCGCGTGCCCGCATCGATATCGACATGACCCGTCTGCTCTGCCTCAAGGCGGCGGACATGATGGACAAGGTCGGCAACAAGGCGGCCAAGCAGGAAATCGCCATGATCAAGGTGCAGGCCCCGAATATGGCGCTGCGGATCATCGACGATGCGATCCAGGCCCATGGCGGCGGCGGCGTGTCGGACGATTACGGTCTGGCCCGCAGCTACGCCAACCAGCGCACCCTGCGCCTCGCCGACGGGCCGGACGAAGTTCACGCCCGCTCGATCGCGCACATGGAGTTCGCCAAGCACGCTCCGCGTCCCGGCCCCACCGCCAACGCCCTGCGCGGCGACCACGGCCGCGCGGTCGAACCGCAGAGCTTCAGCTCGGGCGACATGGGCGTGGCGCGCTGACCTCACGACTCAAACTGCCGTTCGTGCTGAGCCTGTCGAAGCACCGTTTTACTTTTTGAACCTGAGCCCGAAGGAAGAACGGCCCTTCGACAGGCTCAGGGCGAACGGAGTTTGCTCGTGGCAAAAGCCGCCATTCTTGAAGCACCCGGCGAGGGGCTCAAAATCGCCGAAGTGACCTATGCCGCGCCCGGCCCGCACGAGGTGTTGATCGACACCAAGGCGTGCGGGCTGTGCCATTCGGACCTGCACTTCATCGACGGGCACTACCCCCACGCCCTGCCCGCCATTCCGGGACATGAGGCCGCGGGGATCGTCCGCGCGGTCGGCTCCGAAGTGCGCACCGTGAAGCCAGGCGACCACGTGGTCTCCTGCCTCTCGGCTTTCTGTGGCCACTGCGAATTCTGCGTCACGGGCCGCATGGCGCTGTGCCTGGGCGGAGACACGCGCCGCGCCAAGGGCGATTCCTCGCGCATCGCCTTTGCCGATGGGTCGCCGGTCAACCAAATGCTCAATCTCTCGGCCCTCTCCGAGCAGATGTTGATCCACGAACACGCCTGCGTCGCCATCGACAAGGATATGCCGTTCGACCGTGCCGCCCTGCTCGGCTGCGCGGTGACGACGGGCGCGGGGACGATCTTCAACGCCTGCAAGGTCACGCCGGGCGAAACCGTGCTGGTGGTCGGCTGCGGCGGGGTTGGCCTTGCGGTGATCAACGCGGCCAAGATTGCGGGCGCGAGCAAGATCATCGCCGCCGATCCGCTGCCGGAAAAGCGCGAACTGGCGAAGGTGCTCGGCGCCACGCACACCGTTGATGCGCTTGCCGAAGACGCCGCCAAGCAGATCATCGCGATCAGCGGCGGCGGGGTCGATTGGGGGATCGAGGCGGTGGGCCGTCAGGCCTCCGCTGACCTTGCCGTTGCCAGCCTCAAGCGCGGCGGGACAGCTGTGATCCTCGGCATGATGCCTTTGGACTGCAAGGTCGGCCTGTCGGCCTTCGACCTGCTCGGCGGGAAGAAGCTGATGGGCGCGCTGATGGGGATGAACCACTTCCCGGTCGATCTGCCGCGGCTTGTTGATTTCTACCTGCGCGGGTTGCTCGATCTCGACACGATCATCGCCGAGCGCATCTCGCTCGATCAGGTGAACGAAGGCTTCAATACCATGCGCGCCGGGCACTCCGCGCGCACGGTGGTGGTGTTTGACTGATGGACATCGATTACGACACAGAAATGGTCGGCACGGTCGCGGTGACCGAGAAGGACCAGCTCGATCTTGCCGCGCTGACCGCTTGGTTTGAAGCCCATGTCGAAGGCTTCGAAGGGCCGATCAGCTACACCAAGTTCAAGGGCGGCCAGTCGAACCCGACCTACCGGATCGACACGCCGGGCGCGTCTTACGTGCTGCGCCGCCAGCCCTTCGGCAAGCTGCTCCCCAGCGCCCACGCGGTTGACCGCGAATATGCGGCGATGACCGGGCTCTACCCCACCGGCTTCCCGGTGCCGCGCACCTATGGCCTGTGCGAAGACCCCGAGGTGATCGGATCGAAGTTCTTCGTGATGAGCATGGCCGATGGCCGCTCGCTGTGGAACGGCGCGCTGCCCGGAATGGAGCCTGCCGAACGCCGCGCGCTCTACCACGCGCTGATCGACACGATGGCCGATCTGCACCTCAACCAGCCGGACAAGATCGGCATGGGCGACTATGGCAAGCCGACCGATTACTGCGCGCGCCAGATCGCCCGCTGGACCAAGCAGTACAAGCTGTCCGAAACCGAGCTCATGCCGGAAATGGAGCGGCTGATCGAATGGCTGCCGCAAACCATCCCGCCGCAGCATGGATCATCCGTGGTGCATGGCGACTACCGGCTCGACAATGTGATCTTCCACAAGACCGAGCCGCGCATCATCGCGGTGCTCGATTGGGAGCTGTCGACGCTGGGCGATCCGATCGCCGACTTCAGCTATCTGATGCTCAACTGGCACAACCCCGCCGATGGCCGCGCGGGCCTGCTGGGGTTGGATATCGAAGCGCTTGGCATTCCTTCGCAGGAAGAAGCGGTGGAGCGTTACGTCGCGCGCACCGGCTTCCCTGTGCCGCCGATGGACTGGTATTTCGCCTATAACCTGTTCCGCCTCGCCGGGATCATGCAGGGCATCAAGAAGCGCGTGATCGACGGCACTGCGTCCTCCGCTCACGCGCAGGCGATGAGCGAGCGCGTGCGGCCGCTGGCCGAGCGCGCTTACGAGTTCGCCCGCGCCGCCGGAATGCCAGCGTAACGCTTGCCGAGTTCTCCGGTGACGGCTAAGCCGCCGCGGATTTCTTGCCTGTCTCCGTTCGTCCTGAGCTTGTCGAAGGACCGCTTTTTACTTGCGACACCGTGCTGACTTCCCGGTGAAGGACAGCCCTTCGACAAGCTCAGGGCGAACGGGGTTGGGGTGTTCGTGGAGAACCTCAATGAGTGCTGACCTGATCGCCGCCATCGAAGCCGCATGGGAAAACCGCGCTGACATCGCCCCCGGCCATGAAGTGCGCCATGCGGTCGCCGATGCGCTGGCTCTGCTGGATAGCGGCGAAGCGCGCGTGGCTCAGCCCGATGGCAATGGCGGCTGGCAGGTCAACCAGTGGCTCAAGAAAGCGGTGCTGCTCAGCTTCCGGCTCAACGACAACCGGGTGATGGAAGGCGGCGCAGCGGGCGAAGCGGCGTTCGACAAGGTGCCATTGAAGTTCGCCGGTTGGGGTGAAAAGCGCTTCCGTGAGGCGGGCTTCCGCGTGGTGCCCGGCGCGGTGGTGCGGCGCGGCGCGCATATCTCCAAGGGCGTCGTGCTGATGCCGAGCTTCGTCAACATCGGCGCTTACGTTGGCGAGAACACGATGATCGACACCTGGGCCACCGTCGGCTCCTGCGCGCAGATCGGTGCCAACGTTCACATATCGGGCGGGGCCGGGATCGGCGGCGTGCTTGAACCGCTTCAGGCCGAACCGGTGATCATCGGAGACAACGCCTTCATCGGTGCCCGCGCCGAAGTGGCCGAAGGCGTCCGGGTGGGCGAAGGCGCGGTGCTGTCGATGGGCGTCTATCTCGGCGCGTCAACCAAGATCGTCGACCGCGCGACCGGCGAAGTCCACATGGGCAGCGTCCCGCCCTATGCGGTGGTCGTCCCCGGTTCGATGCCGGGCAAGCCCCTGCCCGATGGCACGATGGGCCCGAGCCTCTACTGCGCGGTGATCGTCAAGACCGTGGACGCGCAGACCCGCTCCAAGACCGGGATCAACGAATTGCTGCGCGACTGATCGCGGTGGGCGGGCATTGCGTCCCGCCCTGCCGCCGCTTTTCTTGATCATGCGACCCGGCGGCGATGAAACAATCGGGCGTCCCATGCGGTAGTGCTCTCCTACACATCATGCAGGAGATACCCCATGCCGCAGCACGACCGCGACAACCGGATTGACGAAACCGATGCCAAGGGCGGCAGCAATGAAGGCGTGGTGCGCTGGGTGCTGCTCATCAGCCTCGCCCTGGCGATCGTTGCCCTGACGGTGATCTGGGTGACCGGCGCGCTGACGCAGGACAATGTCGAGAGCCAGGGTACCGCCACCGGGCGGATCGAAGCCGAGGGCGAACAAATCCAGAATGCGGCCACCAACAATGATCCGGTCAACCCCAACGCGGACTGACCGGGAACCATTTGCCTCCGCTTGACTTGATTGACGTTACGGAAGATGTTTCCGTAGCGTCAATCAAGAACGGGGAGAGCAACGATGGCCGATCCAAATGAAGGCATCCGCATCAACGACGAAGCCGCACGCGGTGCCGTCAGCAATACCGGCCTGCGCTATGTGCTGGGCTTCAGCCTTGCCTTTGCGGTGATCGCGATGAGTCTGGTCTGGATCATCCCCGCCCTCGCCCGCATATCGCATTGATCATTCCGGTTTGGCGGGCGGGTTGATCAGGGTTTCGATCGGCGGCTCGCTCGCCACCTGCGCCGCATAGGCTTCGGCGGCGCGCATCACGCGCAAGGCGTTGCGGCTGGCGATCATTTCCAGCTCCGCCTGAGAATAGCCGCGCCGCGCGAGTTCGGTGAACAGCGCGGGGTAGCCGCTGACATCCTCCATCCCCACCGGCCCGATCGGCATGCCGTCATAATCGCCGCCGATGCCGATATGCTCCACGCCCGCCACCGCGCGGATATGGTCGATATGGTCGGCGACATCGCCGATCACGCTCTTGGGTTCGGGATTGGCGGCGACCCATGCGGCCACGGCATTGGCCGCCGCATCGGGATTGCCAAGGTGCTCGACCCGCGCCTGGGCGATCACGCCCGCGCGCCGGGCATCCCACTGGCGCACCTTTTCGTTGATGAAGCGCGGCAGGGCGACCACCATCACCACCCCGCCGTTGGCTGGGAGGCGCTTCAGCACACTATCGGGGACGTTGCGCGGGTGCGCCGTCACCGCCCGGGCACCCGAGTGGCTGAAGATCACCGGGGCGGTGGCGACATCAAGCGCGTCCATCATGGTCGCTTCGCTGACGTGGCTGAGATCGACCAGCATCCCCAGCCGGTTCATCTCGCGCACCACATCCTTGCCGAAATCGGTCAGCCCGTCATGCTTGGGCGCATCGGTCGCCGAATCCGCCCAGGGGATGTTGGAATTGTGCGTCAGCGTCATGTAGCGCGCGCCCATCGCGTGGAACTGCCGCAGCACGCCAAGGTTCGATCCGATCGAATAGCCGCCCTCCATCCCCAGCAGGGAGGCGATCTTGCCATCGCGCATCGCGGTTTCGACCTCATCGGCGGTCAGGGCATAGCGCATGGTATCGGGGTTGCGGGCGATGAGGCGTTTGGTGACGTCGATCTGCTCGATCGTCTGCTGCACCGCGGCGGCCTCGTTGGCGTTGTGCGGGACATAGACCGACCAGAACTGCGCGCCCACCTTGCCCTTCTTCAGCCGGTTGAGATCGGTGTGCATCGCCCCGTCATCACCGCCCACGTGATCATGCTCGTCCATGGTGTCGGTGAAATCGAAAGCGTTGATCTGGTTGTTCTCGCGCGAACGCAGCTGACCGGGGGCGTCATTGTGTCCGTCGAACACCGGCGCGGCCTCCAGCGCAGCGGTGGCGGTGGCCACTGCCTGTTCCTCGCTGACCTTTTGCGCGGCCAGCGGGCTGGCCAGCAGGAGCGCAGCCGCAAGGGCGAGGCGAGAAGGCGCGAAAAGTTGCATGGGGTAGGCTCCCGAAGCTAGAGCGCCTGCACCACCGGGGATGGGGGCAGGCAAGGACATCGGCATGAGTGATAGCGCGGCGGGACTGATCGAACAATTGGGCCTGACCGCTCACCCCGAAGGGGGGTGGTATCGCGAAACGTGGCGCGGCGAGCCGAGGCCGGACGGACGCGCCAGCGGCACCGCGATCATCTTCCTGCTGTGCGCTGGCGAGGCGTCGCACTGGCACACGGTCGACGCGGCTGAGCTGTGGCTGTGGCAGGCAGGCGATCCGCTCGAACTGCGCCTCGCCGCCGATGATGCAGGGCCGGTGCGTTCGGTGATTCTCGGCAGCGATGTTGGCGCAGGCCAGCACTTGCAGGGCGTGGTTGCACCGGGTGAGTGGCAGGCGGCGTGCTCTTTCGGCGAGCCGCGCTTCGGTTATAGTCTCGTCTCGTGTGTGGTGGTGCCGGGGTTCGACTTTGCCGGGTTCACGCTGGCCGCACCGGGCTGGGAGCCGGGCGCTTGATCCGCGTCGTCCTGCGCTGGCTGCTAGCGGTATTCTACGCCTTTGCGGGCGTGATCCACCTCATCAATCCCGCGCCGTTCCTCACCATCACCCCGGCTTGGGTGCCCGCACCTTTGGCCGTGGTGCTGCTGACCGGCGTGGCCGAAATCCTCGGCGCGATCGGGTTGGTGCAGCCGTTCTCGCGCAAGCTGCGGCAGGCGGCGGGATGGGGACTGGCGCTCTATGCGCTGTGCGTGTGGCCGGCCAACATCAACCACTTCGCGATGGACATGGCGCGCGCCGATGGCGGGCTCGGCCTTAGCTATCACGTCCCGCGGATGTTCGCGCAGCCGGTGATCATCTGGCTCGCGCTATGGGTGGGGGAATGCCTGCCGCTGCGTTCAAAGCGGGCCGGATGACGCCTGAAGACGCGATCCTCACCCTGCTCGCCGAGCGGGCCGAAGGCGCGACCATCTGTCCGAGCGAAGCCGCGCGCCGCCTGGCCGGGCCGCAGGGAGACTGGCGCGCCGAGATGGACGCTATCCACACCGCCACCGACCAGTTGGCCGAGGCGGGCGCAATCACCCTCTCATGGAAGGGCGCTGCCATACAAAAGCGGCGCGGACCCTATCGGATCGCGCGCCGCTGATGTGTGCCAGAGGCAAGACGCCGCAAGGGCGCCGCGCCGCTTAGCTCAGATGCTTCGAGACCGCTGCGGTCATCTTGAACATCGAGATCTGGTCCTTGCCGATCACGGCGCCGAGCTTGGCGTCCGGATTGATCTGACGCTTGTCGGTGGTGTCCTGCAGGCCATTGGCCTTGATGTATTCCCACACCTTCGAGGTCACCTGGGCGCGGGTCATCGGGCCCTTGCCGATCACCGCTTCGAGATCACCCGAAAGCGTCACCGGCTTCTGCAGTGCATTGGTCGATCCAGCCATCATCTACTCCCTTATGTAAGTGGCAGGTTAATCAGATATCATCATCTTCCCAGCCTGCATCATCGTCCCCGCCGCCGGTAAAGGTGGCATGGAGCACTGCGCAGGCCGTAATCGTCCCTTGCAGCGATGCAAGCAGTTCCGCTCGTCCTGCGCCGGGCATCAGCACCAGCGGCAGGTCGGTCGCGAACAGTTGAAACAGGTATTGGCGCGTCTCGCCTTCGGGCGGATCGGGCAGCAGCCATTCGGAATTGCCGACGGCGTTCTTGCCCGTGCGCGGCGGGGTTTCGCCTTCGAGCAGCTTGCCTCGCTGGCCTTTCAGCCCCCAGACCAGCCAGTGGCAGGCCGGTTCCGCATTGGTGGTTGAGGCTTCTTCGACCACCAGCACCAGTTCCTGCGAACCCGGCGGCGGCGCGCTCCATTCAAGCGGCGGGGCGACAGCGTCTTCTTCGGTCGCGGTGAAGCTCGGATCAAGCGGCTCCCCCGCGTTGAACGCGGGGCTGGTGAGCGCAAACCCACCGCGCGCGAAAGCCTGCGCCGAACCCAGCTTCGCGATGGCGAGGCCGGGATGACGCGCGGATGCGGGCACATGTGGTGCAAGCCAGGCGGGAAATTCCGTCATGATTCTGTCAGTTCCTTGCCCCCGTGCTAGTCCGTTCGGATGCGCGATACGAGACTTCGCAAGCCAGTTTTTGCCGGTTTCTGAGGAAAACCGTGCGAATGCAGGCAAAAAGGTCACGGTTTTTCCCAAGTTGACGCTTTTTTGCGCCCGTGGTTCTTGCTCTCAAAGCCGCGCCAATGCATCCTTCGCGCGTCGGGCCCACCCCCTCGATCCGAATTTCCTTGTGGAGTTGCAAAGCCTTATGACGTTCGGTCGCACCGCTCTTAGCCTTTTGCTTTCCGTCAGCCTGGTCGCCTGCGGCGGCGGCGGTGGATCATCCCCCCCACCTGCGACCGGCGGCGGGGGCGGCGGCACGCCCACTCCCTCCCCTTCCCCCACGCCCACGCCATCGGCCTGCGGCCTGCGCGCGCAGCAGGACTTTGCCGATCAGGTGCTCAACGAATGGTACCTTTTCCCCGATCTGCTCGCGAACGCCAACCCGGCCTCGTTCAACAATCTCGACGATTATCTCGACGCCCGCGTGGCCCCGGCCCGCGCACAGAACCGTGACCGGTTCTTCACCTTCGCAACCTCGATTGCCGAGGAGAACGCGCTGATCAATTCCGGCTCCTCGGCGGGCTTCGGTATCCGCCTGTCCTATGACACGGCCAATCGCCGCCTGTTCGTGGTCGAAGCCTATGAAGGCGCCAGCGGACTTGCCGCCGGGCTTGACCGGGGCTCCGAAATCACCGCGATCGGCACCAGCAGCGCCACGCTGCAAAGCGTCTCCAGCCTCTTCGCCAGCGGCGGCGCGCAAAATGTTGCCAATGCGCTTGGCCCGTCAACGCAGGGCACCACCCGCGTGCTGCGCTTCACCCAGCCCGATGGCGCAGTGATCGAGCGCAGCATTACCAAGACCGACTTTGCGCTCGATCCCGTGTCGAACCGTTATGGCGCGGTGATCCTGAACGACGGGGGCAAAAAGGTTGGCTATCTCAACCTGCGCACCTTCATCATCGCTGACGCATCCAACCAGCTGCGGGCCGCTTACGGCCAGTTCGCTGCACAGGGCGTGACCGAGCTGATCCTCGACTTCCGCTACAATGGCGGCGGGTTGGTCAATGTGGCGGACACCATGGGCGATCTGATGGGGGGCGGCCGGGTCGGGCAGGTGTGGAGCCGCACCGTGTTGCGCCCCTCCAAGGCTGCCGAAAACGAAACCCGCACCTTCCGCACAGAGGCCAACGCCATCGCGCCCACCCGGATTGCGATCATCACCACCGGGGCGAGCGCTTCGGCGAGCGAGATCGTCGCCAATTCGCTGATCCCCTATCTCGGCAACAATTCGGCGCTGGTGGGGTCCAATTCCTTCGGCAAGCCGGTCGGTCAGTTCGGGTTTGATCTGGCGGCCTGCGACCTCCGGGTGCGGGCGGTGACTTTCCAGACGGTCAACGCCAATAATCAGGGCGAGTATTACAGCGGCCTTGCCAGCGTGATGCCCAACACTTGCCGCGCGGGGGACGATATCACCCGCCCCTTGGGTGACCCGCGTGAGGCCTCGATCGCGGCTGCGCTCGATTTCCTCGGCGGGCGGTCCTGCACCCCGATCACGTCCAGCGCCACGACCAGCGGGCTGCAACAGGGGCAGAGCGCGCGTCAGGGCTTGGGTCTGCCCGAGCGCGAGATGCTCCAGCCGCAACGGCCCAATGCCGCGCAGCGCGAATTGCCGGGGCTATACTGATACCAGCCTAGAGCCCTTGGGGTACGGTTTCGAAGCTGGGGATTTCGCCCAGATCGACCCAGTCCTGCTTGCTCTTGGTGTAGCAGTGGAAAGCGGGGTTGAGGATACTGGTATCGTCCAGCGTCCCAGCCTTGATGAACATCATGCCGGGCGGGGTATCGACCCGGGTAAACACGGGCGATCCGCAAGTGCCGCAGAACTGCCGCCGGACGGTCGCGCCGCTGTCGCCGGTGTCGTTATAGGTGGTGAGCTCGCCTTCGAACTGCACGGCTGTCTCCGGCACGCCAATGATCACTGATAGCGCGCTGCCCGCCTGCCGCTGGCAGTTTTTGCAATGGCAGGTCACGCAGAGCAGCGGATCGCTTTCGCAGGTGTAGCGCACCGCGCCGCACAGGCAGCCTCCGGTTATGGTCATGGCGTGTCTCTCCCCCCTATCCGTGCGCCCTTATGGCGCTTCGTCGCCGGTGAATGGCTGGCTGGTGGTATAGCCGCAGCCTTCGAATGTCTCCCCGCCCAAAGCGATAGTGGCAACGTAGGGGAAGCGGCGGTCGCTCATCCCGTCGCTGCACTCGCCCGGCGTGAGCGTGGCGGTGAGCGGCTTGCCATCCAGCTCGCCGGAAAAGCCGAGCCCGTTGTTCCCGGCAAAGCGCTTGACCGCAAACCGGGTGCCGGGCTGGTTGTCGGGTGTGGTCCAGACGCCCTCGCCTGCTGCGATAGCGAGGGTCCAGAACGGCTCCGTCCCGGTGAGGGTCACGGCTTCCTCCGGCGCGACGGCATCGAAGGTCTTGCCCTGGGGGTCGATCCCGTCAGCGGCAGGGGTGCAGGCCGCTGCGGTAGTGAGCAGCAGGCACAGCGCGGCGCGGGGATGGGTGGTGAGCATGGTAGGGCTCCTTTCGCGCGGCAGCTTAACCGCGCCGGGGGCACAAGCAAAGGGCGGGCGCCGCTTGCACGGTGCCCGCCCCTTTTAGGCTGCGATGTCAGCGGTCAGCTTACTTCGGCATCAGCACGGTATCGATCACGTGGATCACGCCGTTGGACGCCGCCACGTCGGTCGCAGTGACCTTGGCGGTGTTGCCGGCCGCATCGGTCAGCACCACGCCGCCATCGACGACCTTGGCATTCAGGGTCGCGCCTTGGACGGTGGTGATGGAGTAGCCCTCATCGCCCGCCTGTGTGATCGCATTGGTCAGCGTCGCCGCATCAATCGTGCCCGGGACGACGTGGTAGGTCAGGATCGACTTCAGCGTTTCCTTGTCGTCCGTCGTCAGCTTTTCGACGGTGCCGGCGGGCAGCTTGCCAAAAGCGTCATTGGTCGGCGCGAACACGGTGAACGGCCCGGCGCCCGACAGGGTTGCGCCAAGATCGGCTGCGGTCACGGCGGTCACCAGCGTCGAGAAGGCGTCATCGCCCTGCGCCACTTCGACAATCGTGCCGGCACCGGTGGCTTCATCGGCCACGGCGGTCGTATCGGCGGCGGTATCTTCGGCGGGGGTTTCGCTGGCGCAAGCGACCAGCGCGAGCGCGGCAACCGAAGCGAGCGTGACATTGATGATCTTCATAAGGCATTCCTCAATAGGGGCCAAAAGGCCGGGGGTAGCCCGGATGCAGGAGGGGATCCGGGGCAAGCAGGCGCGGCGCCAAAGCGACGCGGCCTGATTGATGTACGAGTCCTGCGATGATGCGGATGTTCCACCCTCTGGGGTGTTCAGGCTCCGCTCGTCCGGAACCATGACCGGATCACCGGGTTGCCCCCTCGATGACCCCAAACCCTACCCGCGCGGCCGCCCTTGCCCGCCTCGCCCAGTTCCTCCCCGCCGCCGGCCGCCGCTACGCCGAAACCCGCAATGCCGATGATGGCCCGGTGAGCGGCGGGCGCAGCAATGTCAGCGAATTGTCGCCCTGGCTGCACGCCGGGGTGCTTGGCGCGCCGGAAGTGCTGGAAGCGGTCCTCGGCCAGCACAGCCCGCGCGCGGCCGAGAAGTTCATCGCCGAGGTATTCTGGCGGATCTACTTCAAGGGCTATCTCGAACAGCGACCGGCGATCTGGGACGATTACTGCACGGGGCGCGATGGTGCTCTGGCCGCAATGGCACGCAATGCCGGTCTGCAAAGGGCCTATGCCGAGGCGACCGAGGGCCGCACCAGGATCGCAGCTTTCGATGTCTGGGCGCTGGAGCTGACCGAGACCGGCTACCTCCACAACCATGCCCGCATGTGGTTCGCCAGCATCTGGATCTTCACCCTGAAGCTCGACTGGCGGCTGGGTGCGGACTTTTTCCTGCGGCACCTGATGGATGGCGATGCGGCATCGAACACGCTGTCGTGGCGTTGGGTCGCGGGGCTGCACACCAAGGGCAAGCATTACCTGGCGCGGGCTGACAATATCGCGCGCTACACCAGCGGTCGGCCCGGCGGCGCGCTGGGGGCGGATGGGCTGGCCGAGGATGCCGAACCGCTATCAGAACCGCAGGACTACGGACGGCAAAAGCTCGATCTGCCCGCGCCCGTCAGCGCAGGCGACCTTGCCGAGCCCTTCGCGCTGCTGCTGCATGACGAGGCGGCGCATCACGCCCCGCTCGACCTGCCCGCCGCGCCCGCGCTGGTGATCGGCGCGGCGCGTCCCGCAGCGCGCTCCCCCGGCGCAGTCGGCGCGCTGGCATCGGGCTTTGCCAATGGCGCGGTGGCAAGCGGCATGGCCGACGCGGCCACCGCCTTCGGCTGCCCCGCGACCGAGTGGCGCGCGGGCGAGCCGCTGGCGGCGCTGCTGGCCGAAGCCGGGGTGCCGCACATCGCCGTCCCCTACCTCCCCGCCGGCTGGACGCGCGACATGCTGATGACCGACATCGCGCCGCTGGCTGCACAAGGCCGGGTCGTCACCATCCTCGGCGATCTCGACCGCGCGACCTGGCCCCATGCCAAAGCCGGGTTCTTCGGCGTGGCCAAGGCGATTGATGGCTTGCTCGCCGAATGCGGGATCACCGGCGGCGCATAGCGGCTTCAACCCTGAATTAACCTTGCAGGGATAGGGTTTGCCGGTCTTTGTCCACGCCGGGGCCTCCACGCGCCATGCTCTATCCCAACCGCCTCCAAGCCGCGCTGCTGTTCGACCGCAGAATCCATGATCTGGAAGCGATCATGCGCGATTTCGTGCGGATCGAGGGGATGCGGTCGAGCGTCAGCTTCCATCTGTCGGAGAACAATCCGGGCCTGTTCTACCGCCTGTTCGATGCCACCGAAGAACTGATGGTGACCTTCGAATATATCGACCGCCCCGCCAATGCGCAGGTGTTCCAGCCCGCGCTGTCATCGGTCTACACCGGCATCCTCACCCCCGACATCCGCGAGCGGATCGCGCGATGCGATAGCCATATCCTGCTCGAAGTGTCGCACGGCGTGATGGCCGGCGTTGAGGAAAACCCGGAGATCGCGGCGATGTTCGAAGCGATCGGCCGGGAGCGCTCGGGCGCGAGCCAATCGCAATTCGAGCGGCGGCTCGCCGTCCTCGCGCTGATCACCCGGATCGCGACTGATCATGCGATGCCGCTGGCGGTGCACTGGACGCAGTCCGACACGCTGCTCAGCGGCGAACTGTTTGATCGGATCGCGGCGGGCAATGACGCGCCGGGGCCGCTGCACATACACCCCTACCTGTTCGGCCCGACCGCCGCGCCGGGCGAAAGCGCGCGGGTCGGCATTCGCACGTTCGGCGCGCGCCACTGGCTGGGGCGGGAGATTATCGTGCAGCCCAATGTCCTGCCCTGGGCCGCCAATCTCGAAACGATCTTCGCCTTCCTGCGGGTCGCGACCATGCCGAACGGCTATGTCATTCCCGATGGCGACACCTTCGGCCCCGAGGACCGCAGCCTGTCCTATCGCGTCCTGCACCATGATGCGGGCGCGAATATCGGCTATGCCTCACCCGAGCCTGCCGATGTGCCGTTCTACGAACTCGTGCCGTTGAAGCACGTCGAGTACGGCTTCGTCGCGCCTGAGCACGTGCCGGACGCCAATGCCTTCGATGACCGCGCCTTCCCGGTCGACATCATGCCGGAAGGGCAGGACGAGCGGATGGCGCTTGCCAATGAGTGGTTCGAGAAGCGCAAGCTCGCCGAGGGGATCGGCGGCCGCTTTGAAGTGCGCAAGGCGGGCGAAGGGGACGCTCCTCCGGCTCCAGAGCCGCCACCGCCACCTGTGCGGGTCATGACACCGACGCCCAGCCAGCCAGGACTTCCCGGGCTGACCGGACGTGGGCTGCGATCGCGGGTGTTCGGGCGCAAGGAGGGATAACCCCTCGTCTGCGCCCGCACAGGCGCAGGGTCAGATCATCTTGTCGGGTGAAGGATCGTGGCGGTGGCGCTGCGCCCTGCCGAGCACGCGTTCCAGCCGTTCCGCCATCGTGTTCGCCGCGATCCGGGCCGCCGCGTCGACATCGGACGCCTTGCCGGTCACGCCAATCGGGCGACTGCCGCGCGGACGCGCTTCGATGGTGCAATGCTTGTCATCCGCGCCATGCTTGCGGCCGTTGACGTCCGAGACATGGACCTCGATCCGCGTCAGCCTGTCAGCAAAACGTTCCAACCGCTTGCGCACTTGCGCCTCGATCCGCTCGGCGACGTTCTGCGTGCCCATCACCGAACTGTCGGTGTTGAACTGGAACTGCATGGTGGTCATGGCTGTCTCTCCTTGGCTTCAGTGTCCTGTTGCCCAAGAAGAATATGGGGGGCGCTGATCCGGCTTTCCAGCGGAATCAGGCGAGATGTTCAGGACAGGAGATGATCAGCCGCGCGCTTTTCGGCGCGGACGCGGTCAGCCTTGACGCGCTCTTCCGCGGTCTTGCGGGCCTGCTCGGCGAGGCCGCGCCAGGTCTTTTCCGAACGCAATTCGCGCTCACGCACGTTGTCCAGCGTAGCCTTGCCAGCAAGGGCAGCGGCTTCATCGGCACGTTCGCAGTAGAATTCGTAGGTCTGGGCCATCAGGCGCTCCTGCCATGGGAGGGGGTAGGCGGGAATCTGAGGTGGCAGGCAGGGCGCACGAAGCGCCCTGCCGCCGGGTATTCAGCTCAGGCAGCCGCCAGGTTCACGGCGCTTTCCTTGCCGTTACGGCCGCGCTCGAGATCGAAGCTCAGACGCTGATCCTTCTCGAGGCTGTGCATGCCAGCGGCCTGCACGGCGGTGATGTGGACGAAGCTGTCCGACGAGCCATCGTCGGGCTGGATGAAGCCATAGCCCTTGTCGGTGTTGAAGAACTTCACGGTTCCGGTCTTGCTCATGGAGTGTTCCTTTCAAGAACATTGTAGTCCGCACGGCAAAGGGCCGAGCGGTTAGTGCGTCGTATCGTCCGATGAAAGGAAGTCGTCGTCTGGTTTACGCCGGGGGCCAGAGGGCCAAGCGGCGGAGCGCAAATTTCGAAGTCCGTCGCAAATTTCGACGTCAGCAATTGCCTCATAGCACAGCTTCCCCCGTTCACCTAATCGGCCCACCGCATCGGCGCGGGCGGGCCATGTAGGGAAGTTGACGAAGGTTACACCGCGTCACTTTCCCCGCGCCAGCCATTCTCCTGTAATGCCTGCATTAATTGCTCATCCGACCACCCGGACGGACAAAAGGAATCGCGCGCGAAAGCGCTGTCCCGATGGCCGAACTCGTCGGGATCTTCGGGCGAGAGCGCCCCGGTCTCCACCGCCTCGCCCGCCTGAAGCTTCGCCAGCAAGCTTTCGAAATCGCGGGCATGGCGCTCGGCCATCGGCTTCAGCCGCCCGAAGGCCGGGTTGCCGCGCAGCGTCTGGCTGCGCAGCAGCGCGACGGTCAGCCCTTCGTCAAAGCGGCGATAGGAGCCGACCTGCTCGCCCTGGTAGAACACCGGCCGCTCGACCCCGTTCAAGGCCCGTTCGAGCGCCGCGTGGGCGAGCACATCAAACGAGTGGTGAAAGGCGACCTCCCAGGCCAGATCGAACGGCCCGCCCTTCAGGCGCGAGCGGAGCCGGTAGGCCGATTGCCGCGATCGCCCCACGGACTGCGCCGCCTCGGTCACGGAGTGCGTGGCGGAGAGCGCCCGCAGGAACGCCACCTGCCGGTCAAGATCCCACCCGTCGACGCGGGCGGTGGTCTGACCGGCGGCGGCAGTGGGGACAGCGCGGAGCTTGGCAGCGGCGGCGCGGGGCGAGCGGGGGGTGCGGGGCTGAGTCATCGCAGGAGGATGACTCGCCGCCGCCGAGTAGGAAAGAGGGCCTGCGCCCCTTACGTCGCCCGCCCTGCTCGGCTAGGCCGGTGCCATGTCACCCGTCACCATTCTGATCGACGCCGACGCCTGCCCGGTGAAGGACGAGATCTACCGCGTCGCCCTACGCTTCCGCGCCGAGGTGCGAGTGGTCAGCAACGCCCCCTTCCGCATTCCCGATAGCCCGCGGGTCAAGCGCGTGGTGGTGAGCGATGGGTTTGACGCCGCGGACGACTGGATTGCCGAGGCAGCGGATGCGCGCTCAGTGGTGGTGACCGCCGACATATTGCTGGCCGACCGCTGCCTGAAAGCCGGCGCCCGTGTGCTGAAACACAACGGCGAGGAGTTTACGGCGGCCAGCATCGGCGGCGCGATCGCGACCCGCGCAATCATGGCGGATTTGCGGGCCGGGATGGACGGGGTGGGCGGTGGGCCAGCGCCGTTCAGCAAGGCGGATCGCTCACGGTTCTTGCAGGCGCTGGACCGGGTGCTGGTGGGGATGGGGTGATGGGGGGTGTGCCCAAATCGTCAGGAAAAATGCCGGAATGGTGGGCCGTTACCAATGCCCCTCCAGTATATCGCTGGACTATAACAGCGACTCAATGGTCGACATCTGACAAATTCTTTCGGCTAACAACCTAGACTAACGTCTTTTGATGATATGGGGCGCCACATCAAAACGGAATGTCATCTTCTAGATCGTCGTAGGAACCACCCACTGGCGTCGCCGCCTCTTTCTGATTGGGCGCGGGCAACATCGGTTGCGACGGACCAAGTCGCTCTTGTTCCCGCTCTTCCGCCTCTTTGTCTTGCCCAATCCATTTCAGGATGGTTCCCACGGTTTGGGTAGCGTTTGGTGCGTCTGCCAACGTTGATGTAACACCAGCTAGCCCTGCAAGCAGCGCCGAAGCCACCATCGCTACAGCACCGTAATTTAAGCGGGAGCGATTTAGTTCAGCGCCAAACTCGTCAAGCTGGTCGATCAGTTTCGATCTACGCGCCGCTGGCATGTCTGAACGCTCGATCATGCTGCGCAGGATGCTCAACTGCCCTTCAATTTTGGCCTTAGTTGAAGATGCCAATCGAACGGATCTAGGTCCAGCGACCAAGTCGCTATTCAGCATAATGCTGGCCACCGCACTTTGAACCTTTAGGGAGAATGCTTGGTACTCTTCCCACTCGTTTTCAAAGTGACCTTCTGGATTGGGGGACCGGGAATGCCGAGGGCACTCGCGATACCAATCATCAAGGCAGTGTATTGGTTGCGCAGTTCCGTAGACAGGTAGCTTGAGTCGGCCTTTTCGATGAACTCGTTCATCTTTCGCCTAGCGATCTGCTCAAGTGTGGCGAACTTCCTGTGCGGCTCGTCTGGTGCTCGCTCGTAGTCGTCGAACTCAAGGAGCGAGTAGTTCATGGGGCGGCATCATCCTTGGTTCGACAATTTGGCGTTTCCCAGCGGCTTACACGATGAGGCCCCAGCGCGCCAATAGGGGCAGTTATAACAGTATCGATGGCGGCGGCGGCAAAAAAGCGTCACTGGTGTCACCCAAGGAAATAGATCACTTTCCTTCCTTGTTTGATTGCCGTAGTTGGGGTCTCATGAACGCTATGGCCATCACCGTTGAGTCGAACACTCCTGACGCTGCTCCTGATCTGTTGGAGACGGCGACCGTGACGATTAAGGAGAAATGGCAGGGAGCTGTCACCAAAGGGTCAGGCTTCGTGGCCGTCCCTGTGGCGCTGCTTAGACTCCAGTCGAAATTCGACCTGACGCCCACCGAGATGCTCGTATTGATAAACCTGCTGGTTCATTGGTGGGATCCCACGAGAGCAGTTTATCCGCGCTCAACCACCATCGCGAAGAGAATGGGCATTGATAAGCGCACTGTTCAGCGCGCCACACAAAAGCTGGAACGGACAGGGCTTCTCACGCGCAGCGTCAACGAGGATGGTCTGCGCATTTTCACCTTTGAACGCCTTGTCGAAAAGCTAGTCCGCGACCTTCCCTCTGCCTACACGATACAGGCTCAGGAAACCTTCGGCTCGTAGACCCCGTGTCGTTCAAGCTCACCCCCAAGCCTCCTGAAGAGGTCATTCTTCCCGCAAAGGCGGAGCACCACCTCACGCCGTTTGAAAGGGCAATTCAGCGGAGCGACATCAAAATTGACCTCGCCGCTTGCATTCGCTGGTTTTGGTTCGGCCTCGCGGCGTTTGTCACTGCAATGACTGGACTGGTAATCGCACTTTCCTCGGCTCCTAAAGCAGAGGCTCAGAATGGGGCGAAGCCTTCTATAGAGGCCGGAACATCAGCTAAACCCTTCGAGTTTTCACAACTTTCTGACAGCCTCTCAGAACTTTAGATAACTGAAAACATTGCCTTCACAACTATGCAGAGCACTGGGGAAAGCGTAGCGGATGGGAGTTCGACGCCCGATCTGTAGCTCTACGAGCGCACCGCCCAGCCCCCGGCCCCTCCCCGAGGGGAGGGGCCGGGGGCTGGGCGGTGCGCTCGTAGAGCTACAGATCGGGCGTCGAACTCCCATCCGCTACGC
>NZ_JAAALE010000003.1 GCF_009905735.1 Porphyrobacter sp. SLTP | reverse complement strand
GTGCTCCCCCGCCCTAGCCCTTGATGTGCAGCACGCAGATCAGCGTGAACAGCCGCCGGGCGGTGGCGAAATCGGTCTCGACCTTGCCCTCCAGCCTTTCGAGCAGCAGTTCGGCGGCATCATTGTGAATGCCGCGCCGGGCCATATCGATCGTCTCGATCTCGGCCGGGGTCGCCTTGCGGATCGCCTGATAATAGCTGTCGCAGATCGCGAAATATTCGCGGATCGGGCGGCGGAAGCGGGCCATGCCGATCAGCAGGGTTTCCAGCAACTGACCACCGGTATCGCTGATATCCATACCGAGCCGTCCGTCGGTGACCGACAGGTGCAGGTGATACGGCCCGCTGCTCCCGCGTTCGGCGCTACGAACCGGCTTGAAGGTGTTTTCCTCGATCAGGTCATAGATCGCCACCCGGCGTTCCTGCTCGACATCGGCATTGCGCCACAGGATCGTCGCTTCATCGAGCGTGACCTGCGCAATGCGCTGCGCCCCCGCAGCGCCGGGCGCGGGAGACAGGGGCAGGGAATCGGGCGGCGGTGCAGCCATATCCCTGCCTTCGCAGATGGAAGGGGCGCACTTCAAGCACTTCGATAGGCTTGGGGACACACTCTCCCCACTATCCACAGCGTGCGAAATAAATATTGGCGCGGTTCGCCCTTGCGCGAGGGGGCCGCTGCGGCGCATCAGGCACCGATGGCCGAACCCGAAAAAGTCACCCCGATCAAGCTGCAAGCCCCAGAAGGCGACACGGTCGCGCGCAAGCTGCCGTACAATCTTGAGGCTGAAGCGGCGTTTCTCGGCGCGGTGCTGATCGACAACAGGGTGCTGGAAGAATTGCAGGTGCCGATTCGCGCCGACCACTTCTTCGAAGGCCTGCACCAGCGGATCTACAACCGCGTGCTGGCGCTGCTGGAACGCAATGCCACGGCCTCGCCCGTCACGCTGCGCCCCTATTTCGAGGCGGACGAGGCGCTGAAGGAGCTGGGAGGCACCAGCTATCTGGCGCAGCTGACCGCCAGCGGCGCAGGCCTCCTCGCGCCGCGTGAGCTTGCCCAGCAGATCTATGACCTCGCCCTGCTGCGCGAGCTTGTCAGCGTCGGGCGCGGGCTGGTGGAAGGCGCGCTCGATACCTCGCAGGACACCTCACCGCTTGACCGGATCGCGCAGGCCGAAGCGGCGCTGTTCGACGTGGCCGAAGGGGCGGCAACGGGACGTGAGGCCTCGACCTTCCGTGAAGCGGCGATGCACGCGATCAAGCTCGCCGAAGCAGCGATGAATTCGGGCGGCGGACTGTCGGGCAAGACCACGGGTCTTGCGACAATCGACCAGAAGACCTCGGGGCTGCACAATTCCGACCTTATCATCCTCGCCGGGCGTCCCGGCATGGGCAAGACCTCGCTCGCCACCAACATCGCCTTCAACTGCGCGGAAAAGCACTTGGAATGGCAGCGCGACGGGGGCGAATTCAACTACGGCGCGCCGGTCGCGTTCTTCAGCCTCGAGATGAGCGCCGACCAGCTGGCAACGCGTATCTTGGCCGAACAGGCCGAGATTTCCTCGGAAGCGCTGCGCAGCGGTAAATTGAGCCGCGAGGATTTCCAGAAGCTGTCCTATGCCAGCCAGCGCCTTGCCGAACTGCCGCTCTATATCGACGATACGCCAGCGCTGACGATCTCGGCCCTGCGCACCCGCGCACGGCGGATGAAGCGGCGGCACGACATCGGCCTGATCATCGTCGACTACCTGCAACTGCTGCAAGGTTCGGGCCGCGCGAACGACAACCGGGTCAATGAAATCTCGGAAATCAGCCGGGGCCTGAAAACCCTCGCCAAGGAATTGCAGGTTCCGGTGATCGCCCTGTCGCAGTTGTCCCGTGCGGTCGAACAGCGCGAGGACAAGCGCCCGATGCTGTCCGACCTGCGCGAATCCGGCTCGATCGAGCAGGACGCCGACATGGTGTGGTTCATCTTCCGCGGCGATTATTACCACCTGCTGGTCAAGCCCGACACGCCGGACGCAAGCTCCACCCCCGATGTGCAGGAGAAATACCGCGCGTGGGAGGAGAAGTTCGAAGGACTGGTGGGCCGCGCGACGCTGATCGTGGCGAAGCAACGCCACGGCTCAACCGGCAATGTCCCGCTCCACTTCCAGAGCGACATCACCAAGTTCACCTCACCGAATTACAAGGACTATTCGGACTGGGGGCAGGAATAGGTCAGGCGGTCAGCGCAGGCTCCGCCTCTCGGCAGCCCGCTACTCGCCGCGCCATTTGAGCAGCAGCCACGGCACGCGGTCGGGCGCGAATTGGGTGCGGCTCTTGCGGTCGAAATAGGGCGGCATATGATCGCCGACGAGCAGGATGTCGGTCGGCGGGAAATCGGCCGCAGTGATCTCCTTGACCATCGCCGCGTCGATCGCATCCCAGATCGCGATCTGGCGGCAGATCATCGGATAGTCGCGCTCTAGAGCGGGTGACAGCCGAGCGCAGTTGTCGGTGCCCAGATTGTTCTTTTCGGGCACAGGAAGATGCGAATTGACCGTGAGCCAGTAGATGAACTGCGGCTTGTCAGCGGCTTTCAGATGCGCCGCCAGCTGGCGCGGCACATGGCGGTCGCAAGCCCCTGCGAAGACACCGCCGCAACGCTCGGACCCGTTCTTGATAAGGTGGTTCCGGAAGAACGTCTGCTCGAAGCCGATGTTGGGATACCAGGCGCTTCGGTCGAAGAAGTGTCCTCCAAAGCTGTGATAGGCCGTTGTCTCGTAGCCCTGCTGCGCCAGCCGAGCGGGTAGACAGCCCTCATCACGGCGCGAGACCAGCTCGTCATATTCGCCCCACCGCCCGCACAATTCTCGGATTTCGCCCATGGTGGTCGAGCCGAAATAGGTTGTGGTCCCAGTGCTCATCTCAAACCGCGCACGGACCGCAGGGTCTCTGTAGCGGCCGAAGATCAGCCGCTGCATCTCGGGATTGTCGACCGTGGCCCCCAGCGATTCGACCATGACAATCATCAGATGACGCTTCGGTGCGCCCGCCGCCGGCACGAAGTCGGCGTTCGAGACGGCCGAAGAGAAAGGGGCATCGTCGCTGTTGACCCGCTTATAGTGCCCCCGCGCGCCGTAGCACATGAAGGCGTCGAAGGCGGCGACGAGCGAAATGGCAATGGCCGCAATCAGAATCGCGCGGCGGTCAGAGAAGGCCGCCGGCCGTCGCATGGCGAAACCCGCGATCGCGACGAGTGCAATCAGGCCGAGACCCAGCAGGACATATTCGTAGGAATTGAACGCATTCAATTCGCCCATGAACACGATCGATCGGCTGAGCGTGAAGATCGAGAGGTTGAACATGGAACCGGTCACGACCAGGACCGAGTAGGACAGGCCGACGATGAAGGTTATGCAGCGGACCAGCAGCGAGTGGTTGCGCACCAGCAGACCAAGCCCGCCAAACACGAAGATTGCGACAACCCGCGGCGGCGCACCGACGTAATAGAGGAGGCTGAAGCCGATATTGGCCAGCACCACCCACACCAGCAGCCAGTTGGCCAGCGCTGTCTTTTCCTGCGCGTCGAGCGCGAGCCAGCGAGAACTAATCGACAGGGCTTGATTCACGATGATTGCGCTCCTCTTGACCGGTCGGTGGCGCCGCCTTTGCGCACGCTCGCTCCCGGCACGCAGCGACAGGCCAACCGGTGAAGTAGGCAACCGCTGCATGAAAGATGGATAGACGATTAAGGTTAGCAGACAGTTACCCGCCCGCTTCATCCGCCTAGTCTGCATTGACGCAGGCGTTACGGCCCTGCCTGCTTGGCGCTACCCCGCGCTCACCTTGCTGATGCGGTAATCGGCAAGGCTCATCCAGTACGCGAACCGCCAGCGCATTCGGTTGATGAAGGTGCTTTCCCGTTCATAGCGTTCGCGCGTCATCGGTGCGCTGGAGGCTTCCATGTGGTCGATCAGTTCGCGCAGCTTGGCGGCCAGCCCGGCATCCTCGATCCGCACCATCAGCTCGACATTGATGCGGAACGACCGCTTGTCGAGATTGGCGCTGCCGACATAGCTCGCATCATCCACCACCATCAGCTTCATATGCAGCTTGCAGGGCTGGAACTCGGCAATCCTGGCTCCAGCGCGCAGCAGCTTGCCATAGAGCAGCCGCGCCATATCGACCGCGGCCGAGATGTCGGACTTGCCCGCCATGATCATCCGCACCTCACCGCGCCGCGCGACCTGTGCCATCTGGCGGCGGTAACTGCGCGGCGGGGAAAAATAGGCCGAGACCGTGTCGAGCCGCTTGGCCTTGACCAGATCCTGCCGCAAACACCATGCCCAATGACCGCGCCGCACCAGCGGCCCGCCGACCAGCAGCCGCACAGTCCCGTCCGTCCCCTCGGCACCGCCGTCCCAGTCCTTGACGATATCACGCAGGCGGCGGAGCTGGCTGGTGCGCCCCTTGGCCTCGTTCGCGACCCATTCCTGGAGCAGGTCGAACCAGCGCATGAACTGCTCCACCACCGCGCCCTCGATCAGCACCGACAGATCACACCAGCCATTATCGGCAGGGATCGCGAAGTAGTGATCGGAGACATTGGCCCCGCCCGTCATCACCCGCGCGCTATCGGCAATCACGAACTTCTGGTGGTTGCGCACCAGATAGCGCTTGCCCCACTTGGGCGAGAAGATCGCGAAGGTGCCGCCGGCCTCTTCCAGCGGGGCGAAGAATTCGGCGCCCGCGTCATTGCCGAAATCATCCACGATCAGGTCGACGGTCACCCCGCGCTGCGCGGCGGCGACCAGCGCATCACGCACCATCGTGCCGGAGGTATCGCTGTCGAACAGGTAGTAGAACAGCTTGAGACTGTCCTGTGCGCCATCGATCAACGCCACCAGCGCCTTCAGCCGGTCTTGCCCATGGGGATAGAAGGTGAATTCGTGCCCGGCGGCGGTGATGTTGAAGGGATCCAGATCGCAATAATCGGGCGCCTGCTGGCCGGATTGGGAGGAATCGGCGGCGGGAGCGGGAGCGGTGGCCATACCGCCTTGTAGCGCGCGGCGAACACAAAGCCACTGCCCGTTGCGACAAAGCGCACCAGCGCAGGGCGTTCGGCGCAATCGCCGCGCGGGATCACAGGGTCCTTGGGGGAAAGTGACTCGCGCCTTGTTCAGACGCAGCTCATAATTGCGTCACGATATCAGCAGAATATGCGGGCCGCTTCGTATCTTGGCTGGTTCCTGACTGCGGCCCTCGCGGCACCTCAGGTGATGGCGCAGGAGGCCGTGCAATCTGCCGAACCGACGCCGGTGGACGAAATCGTGGTCGAGCGCGAGCGGATCATTGATGTTCGCGCGGCAAGCGCACTTGTGCGTGCGGTTTCGGGACGCGCGCAGTCGCGCGAGCCGCTCCCCCGTTTCAACGTCCCGCTGTGCCTCTCGCTCGCGATCGACGATCCCGAGCGCGGCGTGCTGATCGGACGGCGTATCATTGCCAATGCCCGCGCCGCCGGGCTGACCATCGCCAAGCGCGGCTGCCGCCCCAATGCTCTGGTGGTCATCCGGGAGGACGCGCGCCAGTGGATCATCGACTATCGCCGCAGCGGTCGCCAGTTCATCGGGCGGATGAAGCGCCATCAGGTCGACCGGGTGCTGCGTTCGCGCGATCCGGCCTATGCCTTTCAGGATGTCGAGGTGATCGTCGCCAGCCCGCGCGGGCGGGTGGACCGGAACACACGCAAGAACATCCGCAGTGCGGCGGTAATGATGGACCTGGCGGCGAGCGCGCAGTTCTCGCCGGTGCAGGTCGCCGATTACATCACCCTGCGGCTGCTCGCCCCGACGCGCGAGATCGATGAGGTCGCCGGGCGCGCGCCGCGTTCGATCCTGACGCTGTTTCGTGCCAGCGCAGATCCCCAGCCAGAAATGTCGCGCTTTGACCGCACCTATCTGACAACGCTCTACCGCCTGCGCTTCAATGCGACCGCCATGGAAGTGGCGATGACCACCGCGCGCCTGCTGGCAGAAGATGGGGAGCGCTGAGGGATACCCCCCTTTTCCTTGACTTCGTGCCCCCGCGTGCCTAGCTGCGCGCTTCTCTTTCCGTCCCGATTCTGACAAAAGGCTGCCCATGGCACGCGTTACCGTTGAAGATTGCGTCGACAAGGTTCCCAACCGGTTCGACCTCGTCCTGCTTGCTGCACAGCGTGCGCGCGAGATTTCGGGCGGTAGCGAACTGACCATTGATCGTGACCGCGACAAGAACCCGGTCGTGGCCTTGCGCGAAATCGCCGAGGAAACCGTTGGCCCGCGCGCGCTGCATGAATCGCTCGTCACCAGCCTCCAGAAGATCCTGCCCGATGACGAGGACGAGGCCGATGAGATCGGTTCGCTCAGCCAGTCGGCCGAAGCGCTGCGGATCACCGCATCGGCACCGGCGCGCACCTCCTCGCTCGGTGGCGATTACGACGGGTAAGCGGTTCGTTTCAGAATAAGCGCCCAATTCGAGGGGCGGTCCAGACCGGGGTTCACCGGGCAGGGCCGCCCCTCGGTCGTTTTGGCCTCTGCTTGACCACTTCTTGACCCGGCCTTGCCCGCGCTTGCCTTCGGGTCTCGCGGCGCTATCCCATGTGACTGTAACGGAACGGTCATATCACGGGGCGGCAAGGCGCATGGCATCGATTGCGGTCTACAGCGTCAAGGGCGGGGTCGGGAAGACGACGCTGGCGGTCAACCTTGCGTGGTGCTCGGCAAGCATCTCGCGCCGCAAAACATTGCTGTGGGATTTGGACGCCGCCAATGGCTCGGGCTTTCTGCTCGGCGTCGACCCGAAGAAAAAACGCAGCGCAGACAGTATGTTTGCCGACAGCGGCGATCCGGGCAAGCTGATCCAGCCGACGGCTTTTCCCGGTCTTGACCTGCTCCCCGCAGACGAGAGCATCCGCGCGATTGACCGCACGCTTGACCGGATGGGCAAGAAGAAGCGGCTGGCCAAGCTGACCGCGGCGCTGAGCAAGGACTATGACCGGATCATCTTCGATTGTCCGCCCGTGCTCAACGAGTTGAGCGCCCAGATCATCCGGGCGGCCGACCTCATCATCGTTCCGCTTCCGCCCTCGCCCCTGTCGGCGCGCGCATTCGAAGTCGTGGTCGAGGAAGTGCGCGGCGCGGGCAAGGGGCACCCGCCGATCCTGCCGGTGCTTGCCATGCTCGACCTGCGCCGGGGCCTGCACAAGGAGGCGCGTGACGCCAACCCGAACTGGCCCGCCATCCCGCTCGCCAGCGCGGTCGAACAATGCGCGGTGGAGCGCAAGCCGGTCGGTGCCTTCGCCCCGCGCTCTCCGGCGGCGCGCGCCATTGCCCAGCTCTGGACCGCGATCGAACGCAAGCTGGCCGAGAAATAGCCGCTTTCGCAGGTGCGGAAAAAGAGCCTATACTAGGTGTGTTTGCAGACACAGGGGCGCGCGGCATGAGCGGATTGGGCGAGGGAATCGGCGCGGCGATCGAAGGCGGCCTGCTGGCGCGTGCGGTCGAACCTCGCGCCGGTGAGGTCGGCAGCCATTCGTCGGCCGGTTCGGTCACCTGCGCCAATTGCGGCACTTCCTATCACGGCCATTTCTGCCCCGAATGCGGGCAGAAGGCGCACATCCATCGCAGCCTTGCCGCCATCGGGCATGACATCATGCACGGCGTCCTGCACCTCGATGGCAAGCTGTGGGAGACGCTGCCACTTCTGACCTTCAAGCCGGGGGAGCTCACCCGCCGCTACATCGCGGGCGAGCGCGCCAAGTTCGTCAGCCCGATGGCGATGTTCCTGTTCACAGTCTTCGCCATGTTCGCCGTATTCCAGATGGTCGGAATCGGAGCGCCGACCGATATTGCGAACGACCTGTTCGGATCGGACGGCGACAACCCGGTTCAGACCGAGGTGCGCAGCCAGATGGAAGCGCTGGAAAAGGAGCGCTCGACGCTACCCGCCAAAAGCCCCCGCCGCGCGGAGATCGACAATGAACTCAAGGGGCTCAATCTGGTCTTTGCCAAGGCAGGAAGCCCGAGCGACGCGGCGGAAAAGGTGGTCAGCGTCAACACCGGCATTCCATGGTTTGACAAGGTTCTGCTTGAAAAATGGAAGAAGAACCCCGGCCTTATGCTCTACAAGCTCCAGGCCAATGGGTACAAATTCAGCTGGCTGCTGATCCCGCTCTCGGTGCCGTTCCTGTGGATCATGTTCGCCTGGCGGCGGCAGTTCAAGGCCTATGACCACGCGGTGTTCGTCACCTATTCGCTGAGCTTCATGTCGCTGCTGTTCATCGTCATGTCGATCCTCAGCACCATTCCCAACGGCGGCGGCTGGGCGGCGCTGCTGTTCCTGATCGCCGTGCCGCTGCATCTCTACAAGCAGCTGCGCCAAGCCTATGGCCTCAGCCGGTTTTCGACCCTGTGGCGGCTCAGCGTGCTGCTGCTGTTCTCGATGCAGATCGTGCTGACTCTGTTCGTGATCATTCTGGGCCTGCTGGGCGCGTTCTGATCCCGCCACAGGGACGCGCGATCAAGGGCAAGGAAAGCGCTGCTGCACAAGCTGCGAGAACGCTTCTCTGACGGTGGTGCGCGCAGCAACTTCCGGGGCGTAGCCCGCCAGATGCGCAAACAGGACATCGCTTTCGATCTCGGCTTCAGGCGGCAAGCAGGCTTCAACCGACTGCCCAGCCGCGCGCTGATCCGCAAGGGTCTGGCGATAGGCTTTGCCAACGGCCGAGATCGCGCCGAACAATTCGCCAGCCTCGGGGGACAGCGTCCATTCGGGGCCGCCGGTGCGCAGTTGATCGACCCGGGCGAGAAAGGCCGCCACGGTCATGTCGGGCGAGGGCGTGATTGTGGGAGCGGACATGGGCTGCGCTGCGCCTGCCCCTGACATCGCCCACGCGCTGCCAACCAACGCCACAGCCATCACGCGCCGCATCCGATTGCCCCTTTGATCTTGAGTCTGAGCCGTGGCGCGAAGGTGCCGCTGGCCGGCTTAACCCACGCTGACAGCAACAAAAAAGGCGCCGGAATTGCTCCCGGCGCCTTTGTTGTTCGTTGCGGAGGATCAGGCGCCCTGCGGTGCCTCGTCCGGCTTGCCGCCGAAGCGCTTGCCCGCCTTGGGGATCGCCGAGCCGCGCACCTGCGCCGGAACGCTGAGTCCGCGCGGGGTGTCGGGACGGTCGATCTTGCCGTTTTCGAGCAGCGAGTTGATCTCCTCGCCATTCAGCGTCTCGTATTCGAGCAGCGCCTGAGCGAGGAGGTGCAGCTGATCCTCATGCGTCTTGAGGATGTCGGTGGCGCGGGCATGAGCCCCTTCGACCAGGCTCTTGATCTCGTTATCGATCAACTCGTTGGTCTGGCCCGAACGGAATGTCCGCTGCGAGGCCCCGTAACCCAGATAGCCCTCGGACTGTTCCTCGTACTGGAGCGGACCGAGCTTGTCCGACATGCCCCACTGGGTCACCATGCTGCGCGCCAGTTTGGTCGCATACTGGATGTCCGACGAAGCGCCGGAGCTGACCTTGTCATGGCCGAAGATGATCTCTTCTGCCACGCGGCCACCCATCGAAACCGAGAGGTTCGCGTGCATCTTGTCCCGGTGGTAGGAATAGCTGTCCCGCTCCGGCAGGCGCATCACCATGCCCAGCGCGCGGCCGCGCGGAATGATGGTGGCCTTGTGGATCGGATCAGACGCGGGCTCATGCACCGAGACGATCGCGTGACCGGCTTCGTGATAGGCGGTCATCCGCTTTTCATCATCGGTCATGACCATGCTGCGACGCTCGGCGCCCATCATGACCTTGTCCTTGGCGTCCTCGAACTCCTGCATCGCCACCAGCCGCTTGTTACGGCGTGCGGCCAGCAGGGCGGCTTCGTTGACGAGGTTGGCCAGATCGGCGCCCGAGAAGCCCGGCGTGCCGCGCGCAATCACACGCGAATTGACGTCGGGAGCCAGCGGCACCTTCTTCATGTGCACCGCGAGGATCTTCTCGCGGCCATCGATATCGGGGATCGGCACGACAACCTGACGATCGAAGCGGCCCGGACGCAGCAGCGCCGGATCGAGCACGTCGGGACGGTTGGTCGCGGCGATGATGATGATGCCTTCGTTGGCTTCAAACCCGTCCATTTCGACCAGCAGCTGGTTCAGCGTCTGCTCGCGCTCGTCATTCGAGTTGCCGAGGCCATTGCCGCGCGAACGGCCCACGGCGTCGATTTCGTCGATGAAGACGATGCAGGGCGCATTCTTCTTGGCCTGTTCGAACATGTCACGCACGCGGCTAGCGCCGACGCCGACGAACATCTCAACAAAGTCCGAACCCGAGATGGTGAAGAACGGCACGCCTGCCTCACCCGCAATGGCACGGGCGAGCAAGGTCTTGCCGGTACCGGGCGAGCCGACCAGCAGCGCGCCCTTGGGGATCTGGCCGCCGAGCTTGGAGAAACGCTGCGGATCGCGCAGGAACTCGACGATTTCCTGCAATTCCTCACGCGCTTCATCAATGCCGGCGACATCATCGAAGGTCACTTTGCCCGAACGTTCGGTCAGCAGCTTGGCCTTGGACTTGCCGAAGCCCATCGCGCCGCCGCCGCCGCCTTTCTGCACCTGACGCAGTGCGAAGAACGCGATGCCGAGGATCAGCAGGAACGGGAGGGAATTGAGCAGGATGAACAGAAGGACGTTCTGCCCTTCACGCTGCGTGCCGGTGAAGCGCACGCCGTTGTCTTCCATCAGCTTGGTGATTTCGACATCATTGGGCACCGGAACGGTGCTGAACGGCTCGCCATTCTTGAGCGTTCCGGTGATGAGCTCGGCGCCCATCTGCACGTCCTGCACTTCGCCTTCGGCGACAGCGGCGCGGAAGTCGGAATAGCGGATCGCGGCGCCCGTGGTCTGGCCCGCGTTGCTGAACATGGTCACCACCAGCAGCAGGGCCAGAAAGATTCCGCCCCAAATCATCAGCTGCTTGACCCAAGGGTTGGGGCCGTCGCCTTGCGGCTGGGGATCGTTTTGCTGACTCATTGCAAGGGATTCCTTTCGTCAGCCTGCAATGTAGGATGCGCACGGTGAATGGCAAGATAATGCGCAAGCTGGCGCATGATGCTAATTTTCGAACAGCGTGATGCGAATTATCGATCCGTCGCGCGCGGGCCATAGGCGGCGAGGAACACCTCAACTGCGCCAGCGATACGATGATCACGCGCTTCCGGGGAGACAAAGGCACCGAAGCGACGTTCGAGATCGCCCATGCCCTTGCACATCGACACGAATTGCTCGGCCGCCAGCAAGGGGTCGGGGATCACCAACTCGCCTGCGGTCACTGCCCGGCTGAGATAGGCCGCAAAGCCATGCTTCATCCGCCACGGCCCGGCTTCGAGAAACGCCGCGCCGATGGCGGGCTCCACTTCGGTTTCGGCGGCGATGCGGCGTTCGAACTGGATCATTTCCGGGCGGGACAGGAAGGCGTAAATTGCCTGGCCGATCGCTGTGAGCCGCTCCCGGATCGTGCCTTGGACGGTGCCCTCAAGCGAGAAATGCCCGCGCATCTTTTCGCATTCGCATTCGACCGCTGCGGTGAACAGCGCGCGCTTGTCGCCGAACTGATTGTAGATCGTCACCTTGGACACGCCTGCATCAGCGGCGACCTGCTCGATCGCGGTCGCAGCGTAGCCGTGCTCAAAGAAATGCTGCGCCGCAGTTTCGACAATCGCCATGCGCTTGGCGGCATCAAGAGGACGACCGGGCTTGCGCGCCGGCTTGCAACCGGATAAGTTTTTTTTAGAAACTGATGAACCGCAGCTTGACAAAATGAACGGCCCCGTTCAGTTAAACGTTACCGTTCAGTATCTGGGCCTTACCGCCCGGGATTGCAACCCTCCCTTGTCGCAGAGGTTCCCCGCACGTGCTCTGGATCGCCATCAGGATGCTCACCGGGGACGCCCAGAAGTTCTATGGGCTGTTGTTCGGTATCGGTTTTTCCACTCTCCTCATCACCCAGCAGATGACGATCTTCGTCAATCTGGTCGAGCGTGGGGCCAGCGGTGTTTACAACGCGCCGGAGGCCGAAGTGTGGGTGATGGACCCGGTCAGCCGCACCACCGATGTCAGCTACGCCATGCCCGGCACCGCGCTGGACCGGGTGCGCTCGGTCGAGGGGGTGGAATGGGCCGTGCCGCATCTGCGCGCGGTCGCCAATGTGCGCACGGCGGACGGCGATCTCGAAGGCGTGGCAGTGATCGGGGTCGACGATTCGACGCTGATCGGCCTGCCCGAACGCATGGCCAAAGGCGACAAGTCGGTGATGTTCGCGCCGGACAGCGTGGTGATCGATGACACCGGAACCACCCGCTTCTTCCCGCCCGAACAGAACCCGATTGGTGAGCGACTCGAACTCAATGACCAGCGCGCCGTCATTCGCGGCATCGCGGATTCGATCCCGAGCTTCACCAGCACCGTGGTGCTCTACACCCGCTATTCCAACGCGCTGAACTTCGTCCCCGGCACCCGCAACCGGCTGAGCTTCGTGCTCGTCGGCGTGAGCGAAGGGCAGACACCCGAACAGGTCGCCGCGCGGATCGAGGCCGAGACCGGGTTGAAGGCCGAGACTCGCGAGGAATTCTCGCAGGCCGGCGTCAACTTCATCATCGAGAACACCGGCATCCCGACCAATTTCGGCATCACCGTGTTCCTCGGCTTCGTTGTCGGCGTGGCGATTGTCGGCCTGACGTTCAGCCTGTTCCTGCGCGACAACATCAAACAGTTCGGCGCACTGAAAGCGATCGGCGTCACCAACTCCAAGATCGTCCAGATGGTCGCAGCGCAGGCCGGGATGGTCGGCATCATCGGTTATGCGCTGGGCGTGGTCGGCACGGTCGCTTTCATCAAGGGGTTCAGCGCCAATCCGTTCTTCAAGGGCTTCTACATCCCCTGGCAGATCCCGCTGATCAGCTTTGCCGCGGTGGTGGTGATCCTCGCCATCACCGGTCTGATCGCGATCCGCAGCGTTCTCAATACCGAACCGGCGTCGGTGTTCAGGTGAGCGGGGAAACGATCATGGACACGACAACAATCGGCGGCTGCGCGCCCGAAGCGGCAATCTGCGCGCGCGGCATCTCCCGCGATTTCGAGGCCGGGCAGACCACCATCCGCGTACTGCACGACATCAACACCGACATCCGCCCGGGCGAGATGACCTATGTCGTGGGCGAAAGCGGCTCGGGCAAGACGACGCTGATCTCGATCATGTGTGGCATCCTGTGGCCGACCGAGGGCGAGGTGAAAGTGTTCGGCACCGACATCTACAAGCTGTCGGACACCGATCTGGTCAAGTTCCGGCTCAACAACATCGGCTTCATTTTCCAGCAGTACAACCTGATCCCGTCGATCGACGTTGCCAGCAACGCCGCCGTCCCGCTGATCGCGCAAGGGATGCCGCGCGAGGAAGCGCGTGAACGGGCCAAGGTGCTGCTCGACAAGCTCAATATCGGCAATCAGGCGGACAAGCTGCCGCGCCAACTTTCGGGCGGGCAGCAGCAGCGCGTCGCCATCGCCCGCGCGCTGGTGCACGAACCGCGACTGGTGGTCTGTGACGAGCCGACCGCCGCGCTTGATGCCTCGTCAGGCCGGCGGGTGATGGACCTGCTGCGCGAAGTCGCGGTTGCGCCGGACCGGGCCTGCATCATCGTGACCCACGACAACCGCATCTTCGATCTCGCTGACCGCATCATCGTGCTGGAAGACGGGCGCATCACCCATGACGGCAAGGAAATGCCTGATGGCCATTGATGTCGCCCACAACACCCTCTCCCTCTCCCTCCTGAATCCGCCGAGGACGCCATGTTCCGCAATCTAAGCTTTGCCCGCCAGATCCTGCCGATTGCCGCGCTGATCGGTGTCGCCATCGGCGCCTGGCTGATCTTCGTCGGCCTGCCTGACCGCTCCACGTCCGAGCCGGTCGAACAGCCCCCCAAGGCGGTCGGCAAGCTGGCTGACCAGCCGCGCGTGGCGGGCGCCGGGATTGTCGAGCCGTCGAGCGAAGTGATCGACATCGGCTCGGCCTTGTCGGGCCTTGTCACCGATGTCCGCGTGCGTCCGGGTGACCGGGTGGCCAAGGGCGAGGTGCTGTTCACGGTCGATGCCCGCGCCGCGCGAGCAAGTCTCGATCAGGCCGCTGCCGCGATCAACGAAGCGCGCGCTTCGATCGCCGAAGCCAGCGCCGCGCAGAAAACCGCCCGCGAACAGCTGGCGCTTTATCGCAACCTCTCCGATCCGGCTGCGGTCAGCCGCGCCGAAGTGATCCGCGCCGAGGGTGAGGAAGCCGCCGCGACCAGCCGCCTCGGCCTTGCCCGTGCGCGCCTTGCCGCCTCGCAATCCGCTGCTGCCGCTGCCCGCACCGAGATCGAGCGGCTCGTGGTCCGCGCACCGATTGCGGGCGAGATCCTCGCGGTCAACATCCGCCCCGGCGAATTCGTCGCCACGCAGGGCGGCGGCAACAGCCAGCCCTTCATCCAGATGGGCGAGACCAATCCGCTCCACGTCCGCGTCGACATCGACGAGAACGAAGTGGCGCGTGTCGCTCTGGGCGAACCGGCGGTCGTCTCCCCGCGCGGTGCAGCGGAGCTGCATGTCAACGCCACCTTCGTGCGGGCCGAACCGCAAGTGGTGCCCAAGCGCTCGCTCACCAACTCGGCGGCGGAACGGGTCGATGTCCGGGTGCTTCAGCTGATCTATGCGCTGCCGCCGTCGGATGCTTTCCGGGTCGGTCAGCAGATCGACGCCTTCATCCCCGCCAAGTCTGGGTCTGCTTCGGGCCAGCCTGCCAAGCAGGGGAACTGAGGCGATGCGCCGCCTGCCCTCCGCCCTCACCGCAGCCCTGCTGCCGTTGACGCTGGCCGCCTGCATCGCCAACCCCGCGCCGGAAATCGCCACCCCGGCGCCCGATCTTCCGCCTGCCTTCTTCTACCAGCCCGACAGCGCGGCCGGAGCGGAGCTTGCCGCGCTGATGCCCCAGGGCGATCCAGCGTGGCGGACGCTCTCCGAGGCGGCCATTGCCGAAGGGCCGAGCCTCGCCGAAGCGCTCGCCCGGATCGACAGCGCCCGCGCCGGCGCACGCCGCGCCGGGGCCGACCGGCTGCCCAACATCACCGCCGATGGCGATGTCACCCGCAACCGCATCAACCCGGCGCAGTTCGGGCAGGCGGGCCAGCAGGGCTTCATCCCGCGCGAACAATCCTCCTATGGCGCGAATATCGTCGCCAGCTGGGACCCTGACCTGTTCGGCCAATTGAAAGCGCAGGAACGCGCCGCCATTGCCCGGATCGACGCGGCCAGCGCGCAGGCGCAAGGCGTGCGACTGGCGCTGCTGGCAGAGATCGCGGCCAGCGTCACCGATTGGCGCGTGCTCGATGCCCGCGCCGCCGCGATTGAAGCTGACGGCACGGCCGCACGCCAGCTCGCCAGCCTTGCCAAGGTGCGAGAAGATGCCGGGATTGCCCCGGGGTTCGACCGCGTCCGGGCCGAAGCGACCGCAAGTTCCTCCGCCGTGCGCCTCGCCGCACTGGATAGCGAACGCGCGCGCCTGATCGGGCGGCTGGTGACCTTGACCGGGCAGGACGGCGCCAGTGTCCGCGCCGCGCTCGCCGCCCCCGCACCCGTGCTGGCCCCCGCACCCGCACCTGCCGGATTACCGTCCGACCTGCTCGCCAACCGGCCCGACGTTGCCGCTGCCGCCGCCAACCTTGCCGCAAGCGACGCTGATCTCGCCGCCGCCGCCCGCGCGCGCTTCCCGCGCATCACACTGTCCGGCGTGATCGGGCTGCTCGCCTTCGATCCTGAGGATTTCTTCGACAGCGATTCGATCATCGGGACGCTGACCGCCGGGATCGCCGGCCCGCTGCTCGATTTCGGACGTGTTGGTGCCGGGATCGATGCCGCCGCTGCGGACAAGCGCGCCGCGTTCGCCGCCTATCGCGGGGCGGTGTTCACCGCGCTGGGCGATGCCGAGGCCGCTTACGGCGTGGTCACTGCTGCCGATAACGAAGCGCGGCTTTCGGTCGCCGAACGCGATCAGCTGACCCGCGCGGCGAGCCTCGCTGAAACCCGCTACCGCGCGGGCCTCGCCAGCTTCCTCGAAGTGCTCGAAGCCCGCCGCGCCGCCGATGCCAGCGGCGAACGCGCCGCTGCTGCGCTGGGCCGGGCGCAGCGCGCGCGGATCGCGCTGTGGCAGGCGTTGGGCGGCGAACCGGCCAGCGCCAGCTAGGCCGCGAACCAGTACACTCCGTAACCGAGCGCTACCACGGCGACCGCACCGCCGATCAGCAACACAAGTCCGTCGCGCACCATCATTGCCAGCGACAGGATCGCAATGGCGAGGAAGGGCGCGGCGGCGGCAAAGGGCACCAGCTCCAACACTGGCAGGGCAAGGCACAGCACCACGATAAGTCCTGCCACCACGCGGCGTGCGGGGCCGCTGGCAAGTGACTTCAAGCGACCTTTGGCAATCCGGTCGAGTACTTGGGCAATGGTGTCGAGCGTGTCGGCACCCTTGGTCAGCCGGTCCGAACCGACCCCCCGCCGGGTAATGAATCCCGGCAACCAGACATGCTTGCGTCCCCACGCCATCTGCGCTGCAATCAGGGCGATGCACAAGGCGATGATGGTCGGCACGCTCGGGATTGCGCCCACCGGGGACACTCCGATGAGCGCGAGGATCAGCATCAGCGGTGCAAACGAGCGGTCGCCGAACTCTTCCAGCAGATCGTCGATCGAAACCTCGTCCTCAGCCTCGGCAATGCGCTCGATCCCGTCGACCACATCGCCGACACTGTCGGCCTGCTTGCTCTTGCCCATGCGTCACTCCTTGGCGGGGTAACGCATCCGCACCTGCGATTGTTCAGCCCTTGCGTTTGATGAGTGCCGACCTGTCGCAGCGGCACACCACTTCATCGCGCTGGTTCCACATTTCGTGGGTCCAGGTGACGATCCCCGCATCGGGGCGGGATTTGCTTTCGCGCAGCTCCTTCACCTCGCTAACCGCGCGCAGGGTATCGCCGATGAACACCGGCTTGGGGGTGACGACCTTGTCGAAGCCGAGATTGGCAACCAGCGTGCCGAGCGTCGTATCACCCACCGACAGCCCGACCAGCAGGCTGAAGGTGAAGGTCGAATTGACCAAAATCTGCCCATAGCCGCTCGCCTTGGCCGCCTCGACGTCCAGATGCAGCGGCTGGGGGTTGTGGGTCATGGTCGAGAACAGCAGGTTGTCGGTCTCGGTCACGGTACGGCGGATTTCATGCTCGATCCGCTCACCCACCACCCATTCGTCGAAGAACTTGCCGGCCATCAGCCCTGCTCCGTCCAGCGCGCGACCACATCGGCTCCATCATCCGCGCTCGACCGCACAGCGCCCGGCGTGCGGCTGAAGCGCGGGGCGGGCGCGGTGTGCCACATCCCGTCATGCTCCACATAGGCGCCGCGCGCCTGCATGTGCGGGTGTTCACGCGCCTCATCAATGCCGAGCACCGGGGCAAAGCAGGCATCGGTGCCTTCGAGCAAGGCGCACCATTCGGCCTGCGTCTTGGTCAGGAACAGCGCCGCCAGCTTCCCGGCGTAATCGTCCCAATTGGTCGGGATCATCTGGCCCTGCGCCAGTTCTGCGGGCGCGCCGGTGCGCTGGAGCATCTCGGCATAGAACTGCGGCTCGATCGACCCCAGCGAGATTTCCTTCCCGTCCGCGCAGCGGAAGCAGCGGTAGAAATGCGCCGCGCCGCCGAGCATTCCCTGGCCGCGCTGCGTGCTGAGGTGCGGCAGGTGGCGCACGCCGAAGAAGAAGCTCATCAGGCTCGTCGCTCCGTCGACAATCGCGGCGTCGACCACCTGCCCCTTGCCCGATTTTTCGCGTTCATAGAGCGCGGCCATGATCCCGAAGGCGCAATACATCGACCCGCCGCCGAAATCGCCGACCAGGTTCTGCGGCGGCGTGGCAGGCTCACCCGCCTTGCCGACAGCCGACAAGGCGCCGGTGATGGCGATGTAATTGATGTCATGCCCCGCGGCCTGCGCGAGCGGGCCTTCCTGTCCCCAGCCGGTCATCCGCGCATAGACAAGGCGCGGGTTGGCTTCGAGCAGCACGTCCGGCCCCAGCCCCAGCCGCTCCATCACGCCGGGGCGGAAGCCTTCGATCAGCACGTCGGCGCTGGCCGCAGCGGCGCGCACGGCTGCTTTGCCCTCATCGCTTTTCAGATCAACCGCCAGCCGATGCCGCGCGCGCTCCACCAACGGATTGCTGACGCCCGCCCCCGGCCGGTCGATCCGCACCACTTCGGCGCCGAGATCCGCCAGCAGCATCGCCACATGCGGGCCGGGGCCGATTCCGCTGAATTCAAGAACGCGAAGGCCCGCAAGCGGCCCGGACGGATGGCTCATATGTCTCTCCCTTTCGGCCAGCCTTAAGCGCGCCGCAAAGCCAAGAGCAAGTCTCCACATTGCCAGCCGCAGCCCAAGGCGCTCCATCGCGGCGCAAAGGCAAAATTGCTTGTGGCAGGCCGCGCAGTCTTTACCTGCACCTCCATGCGCAGTCTGACCCATCTCGAACGGCTTGAGGCCGAGAGCATCCATATCTTCCGCGAAGTCGTGGCCGAGGCGGAGAACCCGGTTATGCTCTATTCGGTGGGCAAGGATTCGTCCGTGATGCTGCATCTGGCGCGCAAGGCCTTCTACCCCGCGCCGCCGCCCTTCCCGATGCTGCACGTGGCGAGCGGGTGGGATTTCGGCGATCTGCTCGCCCACCGCGACAAGACGGTGCGCGAATATGGGCTGAAGCTGATCATCGCCAAGAACGACGACGCCGAAGCGCAGGGCATCAACCCCTTCGACACCGGCAGCGCGCTTTATTCGCAGGCCCAGCTGACCGATCCCCTCAAGCGCGCGCTGACCGAACACGGCTTCGACGCGGCCTTCGGCGGTGGGCGGCGCGACGAGGAAAAGGCCCGCGCCAAGGAGCGCATCTTCAGCTTCCGCAGCGCCGCGCACCGCTGGGACCCGAAGAACCAGCGCCCGGAGCTGTGGAACCTCTACAACGCCAAGAAGACCAAGGGCGAAAGCATCCGCGTCTTCCCGATCTCGAACTGGACCGAGCTCGACATCTGGCAATATATCGCGCTGGAAAACATCGACATCGTGCCGCTCTATTTCAGCAAGCCGCGCCCCACAGTGCAGCGTGACGGGATGATCCTTGTCGTCGATGATGACCGCTTCCGGCTGGAGCCGGGCGAGGAGCCCGTCACCCGTTCGGTGCGCTTCCGCACGCTGGGCTGCTACCCGCTGACCGGCGCGACGGAGAGCGACGCGACGGAAATGAACGACATCATCCAGGAAATGCTGCTCGCCACCGGATCGGAACGGCAGGGTCGCGCGATCGACAAGGGGCAGTCGGCTTCGATGGAAGACAAGAAGCAGGAGGGGTATTTTTGATGAACGACCAGTCCTCCTTCCAGACCGACGCCCTCATCGCCGAGGATATCGACGCCTATCTCGAACAGCACCAGCACAAGAGCCTGCTGCGGTTCATCACCTGCGGCAGCGTGGATGATGGCAAGTCGACCCTGATCGGGCGGCTGCTGTACGATTCCAAGATGATCTTCGAAGACCAGCTCGCCGCGCTGGAAAGCGACAGCATCAAGCACGGCACGCAAGGGCAGGAGATCGACTTTGCGCTGCTGGTCGATGGCCTTGCTGCCGAGCGCGAGCAGGGCATCACGATCGACGTTGCCTACCGCTTCTTCACGACCGAAAAGCGCAAGTTCATTGTCGCCGACACGCCGGGGCACGAACAATATACCCGCAACATGGTGACCGGCGCCTCGACCGCCGATCTGGCCGTGATCCTGATCGATGCGCGGAAGGGCGTGCTGCAACAGACGCGGCGGCACTCCTATCTCGTCCACCTGCTCGGCATCCGCCATGTGGTGCTGGCTGTGAACAAGATGGATCTGGTCGGCTATGATCAGGCGACGTTCGACGCGATCCTTGCCGACTACCGCGTTTTTGCCACCAGCATCGGCATCACCGCCTTCACGGCGATCCCGATCTCGGGCTTCAAGGGCGACAATATCACCGCGCTGTCCGCCAACACCCCGTGGTATTCCGGCCCCGCTCTGATCGAGCACCTGGAAACGGTGGAGGTCGATGCCGCCGCCGCGCAAACCCAGCCGTTCCGCATGCCGGTGCAGTGGGTCAATCGCCCCAATCTCGACTTCCGTGGCTTCGCGGGTCAGATCGCCAGCGGCGTTGTGCGCCCCGGTGATGCGGTGCGGATCGTGCCTTCGGGCAAGACCAGCACGGTCAAGACGATCAGGACCTTCGACGGTGATCTGGACGAAGCCGTCGCGGGCCAGTCCGTCACCCTCACCCTCGCCGACGAGGTTGATTGCTCGCGCGGCGACCTCATCGCCGCAGCGGGCGATCCGCCGCAGGCCTCCGACCAGTTCTGCGCCACCTTCGTGTGGATGGACGAGGAAGCGCTGAAGCCGGGACGCGGCTATTGGCTCAAGCTCGGAACGCAGATGGTCACCGCCACGGTCCAGCCGCCCAAATACGAGATCGACGTCAACAGCCTCGAACATCTGGCTGCCAAGACGCTCTCCCTCAATGCCATCGGGGTCGCCGAATTCGCCACCGACCGTCCGATCGCCTTCGAGCCCTATACGCAGAACCGTCAGCTTGGCGGGTTCATCCTGATCGACAAGTTCACCAATGCGACCGTCGCCGCCGGGATGATCGAATTCAACCTGCGCCGGGCCGATAATGTCCATTGGCAGCCGGTCGCGATCACCCGCGACGATCACGCGGGCATGAAGAACCAGAAGCCCAAGGTGCTGTGGTTCACCGGCCTTTCGGGCAGCGGCAAATCGACCATCGCCAACGAGGTCGAAAAACAGCTGTTCGTGATGAACCGCCACACCTTCCTGCTCGATGGCGACAATGTCCGCCACGGCCTCAACCGCGACCTCGGCTTTACCGAGGCCGACCGGATCGAGAATATCCGCCGGGTGGGCGAGGTCGCCAAACTGATGGCGGATGCGGGACTGATCGTGCTCACCGCCTTCATCTCGCCCTTCCGCGCCGAGCGGCAGTTGGTGCGCGAGATGCTGCCGGATGGCGAGTTCATCGAGATCTTCGTCGATACCCCGCTCAGCGTGGCCGAGGCGCGCGATGTGAAGGGCCTCTATAAGAAGGCGCGCTCCGGCCAGCTCAAGAACTTCACCGGGATCGACAGCCCCTATGAACCGCCCGAGGCGCCGGAAATCCGGGTCAACACGGTCGACATGACGCCCGAGGAAGCCGCGCGCTACATCATCCAGCAGATCCTCCCGCTCAAATGACGTTGGCCGATCTTGATGATGCCGCGCTGGCGGCACGGCTCGCCTACGCAGCGGGGCAACTGGCAATCGACGTGCGCGCGGGATCGGGTCTGACCGGCAAGGCGCTGGGCGATGCGGGTGATGCTGCTGCCAACCGCCTGCTGTGCGACGCGATCCGCACCGCGCGGCCCGACGATGGCCTGCTCTCCGAGGAGGAAAAGGACGATACCCGGCGCTGTTCGCAAAGCCGGGTGTGGATTGTCGATCCGGTCGATGGCACCCGCGAATATGGCGAGGCGCGGGCCGATTGGGCGGTGCATGTCGCGCTGGCGGTGGACGGGGTGGCCCGCATCGGCGCTGTCGCACTGCCTGACCTTGATGGCGGCGTGGTGCTGCGCTCCGACCAGCCGCAAACCCTCCCGCCGATGGCCGACCGCCCGCGCTTCCTCGTCAGCCGCAGCCGCCCCGCGCCCGAGGCCGAGGCCGTGGCTGAAGCGCTCGGCGGCACGTTGGTGCCAATGGGCAGCGCCGGGGCCAAGGCGATGGCGGTGGTAAGGGGCGAGGCGGAGGTCTATCTCCACTCCGGCGGCCAGCACGAATGGGACAGCTGCGCACCCGTTGCCGTGGCGCTGGCGCACGGACTCCACTGCTCGCGCATCGACGGCAGCCCGCTCGTCTACAACCAGCCGCTAACCTATATGCCCGACCTTCTGATCTGCCGCGCCGAATGGGCCGAACGGGTGCTCGCCGAAGTGGCGCGCATCGCTGGGAACCAGTGACAGAGCCCCAAGCAGGACGTCGCATGGTGAAAATCGCAGCAAGCCTAACGCGATTTTAAGGGCTTTGCGGGCAATGTTCCGGCTGAAAACCGGGACACGACCTCGCATGAATGCTCCTTTCGATGCCACCGCCGCGCTCGGGCGCAAGGCCCTCGCCCATCCCGCACCGGATCATCAGGTTGCGGTGATCGGCCTTGGCTATATCGGCCTGCCCACCGCAGCAGTGCTCGCCAGCTACGGCTGGAGCGTGTGCGGCGTCGATGTTTCGCAGAAGGTGGTCGACACCGTGAATGCGGGCGGCGTGCACATTGAGGAGCGCGATCTCGACAAGCTGGTGCATGACGCGATCACCGCGCAGACGCTGGTCGCTTCCACCGAAGTTCCGACGGCCAGTTTCTACATGATCGCCGTGCCGACCCCGCTGGGGCCGGACAATGCGCCCGACATCTCCTATGTCGAAGCCGCCGCCCGCGCGATTGCGCCCCGGATTTTGCCGGGAGCCTGTGTGATCGTCGAAAGCACCTCGCCGGTCGGTACGACCGAGCGCGTCGCCGCGATTATCAGCGAGCTGCGCCCCGACCTCGTGGTGCCGCGCGATGGCGGCGAAGACGAGGCGGACATTGCGCTGGCCTATTGCCCCGAGCGCGTGCTGCCCGGTCGCATCGTCAATGAGCTGGTGCATAATGACCGCGTGATCGGCGGCGTCACCCCGGCCTGCGCTGAACGCGCGGCGGTGCTCTACACCAGCTTCGTGAAGGGCGATTGCCTCACCACCACCGCGCGCGTGGCCGAGACGGTCAAGCTGGTCGAAAACAGCTTCCGCGACGTGAATATCGCCTTTGCCAACGAACTCTCGATGATCGCCGATGTGATCGGGGTCGATGTGTGGGAGGTGATCCGCCTCGCCAACCGCCACCCGCGCGTCAACATCCTGCAACCGGGCCCCGGCGTGGGCGGGCATTGCATCGCGGTCGACCCGTGGTTCCTGGTCGCCGGCGCGCCTGAGGCTGCACGGCTGGTGCGCACCGCGCGCGAGGTCAATGACCACAAGGCGGTCCACACTGAAAGCAAGATCCGCGCGCTGCTCGACGCCGCGCCAGAAGGCAAGGTCGCGCTGCTCGGGCTCGCCTTCAAGCCCGACATCGACGACTTCCGCGAAAGCCCCGCCCTCGAAATCGCGGAAAGCCTTTCCCACACGCATGGGAACCGCATATTGGTGGTCGAGCCCTTCACCGACGAATTGCCACCCGCGTTCGGCGGATCGGGCGCAAGCCTTGTGACACTTGACGCAGCACTGCGGCAGGCGGAGATAGTGGTGGTGCTGGTCGATCACACCGCGTTCAAACACCTCTCACCGACCGATCTGGCGGGCAAGCTGGTGTTCGATACCCGCGGCATGCTGCGGCGGTGAGCGGCTTGGCGAGTGAGGCGCGCGGGAAACCCCGCATTCTCGTCACCTTCGGCACCCGGCCTGAAGCGATCAAGATGTTCCCGGTGGTCGCCGCCATGCGTGAAACCGGGCGGTTCGATGTGCGGGTTGTCGTGACCGCGCAGCACCGCGAGCTGCTCGATTCTGTGCTGGCGCTGGCCGATCTGGTGCCTGACGTCGATCTCGATCTGATGGAGCCGAACCAGTCGCTTGATGCGCTCAGTGCGCGGCTCATTGCCCGGTTTGGTGCAGTCTTGGACGCGTGGTTGCCTGATCGTGTGCTGGTGCATGGCGACACGTTGACGACAATGATGGCCTCGCTGGCGTGCTATTTCCGGCGCATTCCGGTCGGCCATGTCGAGGCCGGATTGCGCAGCGGCGACATCTATTCGCCCTGGCCCGAAGAGGTGAATCGCAAGGTGACAGGCGTGATCGCCGACCTCCATTTCGCCCCGACCGCAACGGCAGCCGAGGCGTTACGCCTTGAAAACGTCAGTGAAAACAGCATCCATGTGACCGGCAACACCGTGATCGACGCGCTGCTCTACGCGCAAGCAAAGATCGCTGCCGACCCCGCTCTGGCGCCCGCGATCGCCCCGCTCAAGGCGCGGTTTGCGGGCAAGCGGATCATCGCCGTCACCGCCCACCGGCGCGAGAATTTCGGGGCCGGGATGGCACAGATTGCGCAAGCTTTACAGATGCTTGCAGCACGAAAAGATGTGGCGATCATCTATCCGCTGCACCCCAATCCCAACGTCGGCGGCGTGATGCAACCGGCGCTGGCGGGGCTCGACAATATCGCGCTCATCAACCCGCTGGATTACCTTGATTTTGTGGCGATGATGGCAGCAAGCGACATCGTGCTGACCGACTCCGGCGGCATCCAGGAAGAGGCCCCCAGCCTCGGCAAGCCGGTGCTGGTCATGCGCGACACGACCGAGCGGCCTGAGGGCGTCGCCGCCGGGACAGCCAAGCTGGTTGGCGCGGATGCTACCGTCATCGTGGCGGAAACATCGCGCCTGCTGGATGATCCTGCAGCCTATGAAGCCATGTCCCGCGCGCACAATCCCTACGGCGACGGCACCGCCAGCCGCCAGATCGCCAACATCATTGCGGGCGCGTTCGGCTAGGCTTTCGCTTCAGCGGCAATCACGCAAGGCGGCGAGCTTCGGGACGAAAACGCAGCGATTGGCAAAGCTCAAAGCGTGCGGATAATGCCCGAGAAGTCGGTGCCCGCATTGTCCTTGGCAAAGGCTTCGTAGATCGCGCGGGCGTGCTCACCCAGCGCCACCGTTGCGCCCGCCCCTTGCGCCGCTTCCATGGCGAGGCGCAGGTCTTTCAGCATCAACCCTGCCGCGAACCCGCCCTGATAGTCGTTGTCCGCCGGGGTCACCGGGCCAACGCCGGGAACGGGGCAATAGGACGTCATCGACCAGTTCTGCCCGCTCGATACGCTGGAAATGTCGTAGAATGTCTGCGGGTCCAGCCCCAGTTTCTGCGCCATGGCAAAGGCTTCGCAGGTGCCGATCATGTGGATCGCGAGCAGCATATTGTTGCAGATCTTGGCGGCTTGCCCCGTACCTGCTGCGCCGGCATGGATCACCGCCTTGCCCATCGCGGCAAGGATCGGCTGGGCGCGGGCGAAGGCCGCGTCAGAGCCGCCGACCATGAAGGTCAGCGTCCCGCCATTGGCCGCCGCAATCCCGCCCGAGACAGGCGCGTCGACCATCTGGTAGCCATGCGCCTCCGTCACTTCGATCACCTCGCGCGCGGTGGCGACGTCGATGGTCGAGCAGTCGAGCAGGATCGCGCCTGTGGGGGCGTGGCCGATCACATCGTCCCAATAGACCTGTTTGACGATTGCCCCGTTGGGCAACATCGAGACGACGGCCTCGGCCCCCTCGCAGGCTTCTTTGGCGGTCGGGAAGGTGGAACACCCGGCCCCGCGCGCGGCGGCAAGCGCGGGCTCGCTGAGGTCGAAGGCGCGGACGTCGTGCCCGGCCTTGACCAGATTGGCAGCCATCCCGCCACCCATGTTGCCGAGGCCGATAAAGGCGATTTTCATGGCTCTCCTCTCCTCCTGTGGGGGGCTCAACGCCCCTTCCACTGCCCTTCGCGCTTCTCGATAAACGCCGCCATGCCTTCGGCCTTATCCTCGGAGGCGGTGAGAATCTGGAAGATGCGGCGCTCCACGATCAGGCCCTGATCGAGCGTCATTTCGAAGGCCGAGTTCACCATTTCCTTGTTGGCGATCACGGCCATCGGCGGCATCCCGGCGATGGTTGCCGCGGTTTTGAGCGTCTCGGCGATCAGTTCCTCATGCGGCACCACGCGGGCGACGAGGTTGCTGCGCTCGGCCTCGGTCGCATCCATCATCCGGCCGGTGAGGCACATTTCCATCGACTTCGACTTGCCGATCGCGCGGGTCAGGCGCTGCGATCCGCCCATGCCGGGAGCCACGCCAAGCTTGATTTCAGGCTGGCCGAAACGCGCCTTGTCCGACGCGATGATGAAGTCCGCCATCATGGCGAGTTCGCACCCGCCGCCCAGCGCGAAGCCGTTGACGGCCGCGATCCACGGCTTGCGGGTTTTCTTGACGATCTCGGCCGTCCACGGGCTGAAGAAATCTTCGAGGAAGAAATCGGCCGCGGCCTTGTCGCTCATTTCCTTGATGTCGGCCCCGGCGGCGAACGCCTTGTCTCCGCTGCCGGTCAGAATTGCGCACAGCTGCGTGCTATCGGCCTGATAGGCGGAAAAGGCGTGGATCAGCTCTTCGAGAACCTTGGAGTTGAGCGCATTCAGCGCCTGCGGGCGGTTGATCGTCAGCAGCGTGACGCCCTTGGTCCCGCGGGCATCGGTTTCGGCGAGAATCGTTTCGTAGGTGGCCATGTCTGACTTCCTCGTCACCCCCGCGAAGTCGGGGGCCTATCTGGGTGGGCGGCTTGCAGCGAAGCCTAGCTGGATTCCCGCAGCTGCGGGAATGACGGATTAGTTAGGGGAGCGGCACCCACTCCTCGCCCTCGGGGAGGGGCGCGAAGATTGCGTCGAGCAAGTCCTCCGTCACGCCTTCCGGGGTGGCCGGGTCCCATTTGGGATCATTGGTCTTGTCGACGATCACCGCGCGCACGCCCTCGGCGAAATCCGGGCGGGTCAGCACGCGGCTGGCGATGCGGTATTCCATCCGCATATTGTCGGCAAAGTCGGTCAGGGTCGCGCTTGTCGCCAGCTGGCGCAGTGCGACCTTGCAGGTCTGCGGGCTCTTGGTGCCGAGCGTGTCGCGCTCCTTCATCGCCCAGTCGTCACCAGCGTCGGCAGCGACTTCGAGGCTGGCGAGGATATCCTCATAGGAATCGGACGCAAAATGCTTCGCGATCTTGTCGGCGTTAGACTCAATCCGCGCTTTGGGAGGGGTGCCGACCGGCTCGCTGAGGATGCCCGAAATCCGATCGGGATGATCGTGAATGCGCGCCTTCAAGTCTTCAACCATGTTGTGCGGGACATAATGCGTGGCAAGTCCGGTCCACAGGCATTCGGCCCCATCGAGCCGCGCGCCCGTCAAGGCCAGGAACTGACCGAGCCTGCGGCCCAGCCGCGACAGATACCAGCCGCCGCCCACGTCAGGGAACAGCCCGATGCCGGTTTCGGGCATGGCGAAGCGGGTGTTCTCGGTCGCCACGCGATACTTCGCGGGCTGCGAAATGCCCACGCCGCCACCCATCGTGATGCCGTCCATGAAGGCGACGATGGGCTTACCATAGGTGAACATCTGGTGGTTGAGCTGGTACTCGTCGTGGAAGAACCGCCGTCCCGACGTGCCGCCATCATGCAGCGCCGAATTGCGCAGGAAGGCGATATCGCCCCCCGCACAAAAACCGCGCCCCTCGGCATGATCGAGGATCACCGCCTTGATGCTGTCGTCGCCGGCCCACGCCGTCAGCGCCGCGCTCATTGCGTGGCACATCTCCAGCGTCAGTGCATGGAGCGCCTTGGGGCGATTAAGGCTGATATGGCCGATCGGGCCATTGGTGCGGATGAGAACGTCTTCGGTCATTGCCCCGGTTCTTTCGGTTCGATCAGGTCCCAGCGATTGCCAAACGGATCGCTGAAGACGGCAACTGTGCCATAAGCCTCGTGGCGCGGTTGCTCGCGAAACTGCACCCCTGCATCGATAAGCCGTGCATGGGTACCTGCAAAATCATCGGTGTGCGCAAAGAAGCCGACTCGCCCGCCGGTCTGATTGCCGACCGCAGCGGCTTGCGTGCCGTTGGCGGCTTTCGCAATCAGCAACCGCCCGCCCTCGGCTCCGCCGACCACGACCCAGCGCTTGCCAGCGCCCATATCGGTGTCCTCGATCAGGTCGAAGCCCAGCGCGCCGACACAGAATGCGATCCCTGCGTCGTAATCGGGCACCACCAATGTCGTCAGGGCAAGACGCACGGCGCTCACTGGCGCAGCAAGTCCCGGCCCACCACCATCCGCATGATCTGGTTTGTGCCTTCAAGGATCGAATGGACGCGCAGGTCGCGCCAGAAGCGCTCGATCGGATAATCCTGCAAGTAGCCATAGCCGCCGAACAATTGCAGCGCGCGGTCGACCACGGACGAGCCATTATCGGTCGCCAGCCGCTTGGCCATCGCGGAGAAGCGCGTCTTGTCTGGCGCGTTGTCGGTCACCTTGGCGGCAGCAAGATACAGCAGCGCGCGCGCGGCCTCCAGATCGGTGGCCATGTCGGCAAGCATGAACTGGGTGTTCTGGAATTCGGCCACGGCCTGCCCGAACTGCTTGCGATCCTTGGTGTACTGGATCGCTTCGTCCAGACACCGCTGCGCCCCGCCGAGCGAGCAGGCGCCGATGTTGAGCCGACCGCCGTCCAGCCCCATCATCGCGATGCGGAAGCCTTCACCCTCGCCGCCGACGAGGTTTTCAACGGGAACGCGCACATCTTCAAGGATGAGCTGCGCAGTCGGCTGCGAGTGCCAGCCAAGCTTCTTCTCCTGCGCGCCGAAGCTGACGCCGGGCATGTCCTTTTCGATGACCACGCAGGAAATGCCCTTGGGCCCATCCTCACCGGTGCGCACCATCACCACGTAAATCTCATTCGCGCCCGCGCCGGAGATGAACTGCTTGGTGCCGTTGAGGACGAAGTGATCGCCGTCCCGCCGCGCGGTGGTGCGCAGCGCCGAAGCGTCCGACCCGCTGGAAGGTTCGGTCAGGCAGTAGCTGGCGATTGTGTCCATGGTGACGAGATTCGGGAGATACTTCGCCTTCACCGCCTCCCCGCCGAAACGGTCGATCATCCACGCGGCCATATTGTGGATCGAGATGAAGGCGCTGGTCGACGGGCAGCCATAGGCCATCGCCTCCATGATCAGCGCCGCTTCCAGCCGACCGAGCCCGATGCCGCCCGATTGTTCGGAGACATAGATCGCGCCGAAGCCGAGTTCGGCGCTGCGCTGGATCGTCTCCCGCGGGAAGATATGTTTCTCGTCCCACCCGGCCGCGTGGGGCGTGATCTGATCGGCGGTGAACCGCTGCGCAACCTCGCGGATGGCAAGCTGGTCTTCGGTGAGTTGAAACTGTCCGTGCATGGCAGGTGCTCTAGCCGCCTTGTTCGCCCTCGAAAAGAGCGGCGCGGGATCATCGCTTGCGGAAATTTGCTAGTGTGGCGGGTCCGTGCCAAATCCGCATCAGTGAACGGGGCGTATCTATCAGAATGATAACCACAACGACGACCCTGATCTTCGTTTACAACGCCAAGAGTGGACTGATTTCGGCGTTCGGCGACATGGTGCACAAAATCGTTTCGCCAGCGACCTACCCCTGCTCCCTGTGCGCGCTGACCTATGGCGCGGTCTCGATGCGGGGCGAGTGGCGGCGGTTCCTTGACGGAACCGGGTTGCCGACACGGTTCCTCTACCGCGACGAGTTTCGCCGCCAGCCTGTCGTGGGTGATCTGGCCTTGCCGGTGATCCTGCTGGGCGGGCGAGCGCCGGTGCCGGAGGTGCTGGTCAGCGCCGCGGAGCTTGATGCACTGCCCGATCTGCCGGCCCTCATCGCCTTGGTAGAAGCACGGCTGGCGGCGGCTATGGGCTAGCGCGCCGGGAGGACAGGCGCGTGATCAACCGCGGACGACCGCCTCAGCCTCGATCTCGATTTTCCATTCCGGGCGGCACAGCCATGCCACTCCGGCCATGGTCGCCGCCGGACGGGCCGCGCCGAAGAACCGTGCATGGACCGCGCCCACTGCATCCTGATCGGCGGGATCGGTGAGCAGCATCCGGGTGCGCACCACGTCTGCCGCGCTGCCGCCCAATTCCTCAATCGCAGCAACGATGATCGCGCAGACCCGAGTCGCCTGCGCGGCCGCATCGCCGGGCGTGGTGGAGCCATCCGGTTCGACCGGGCCGGTGCCCGCGACGATGATACGATTGCCCTCCCGCACCGCGCGAGCGAAACCGAAGATCGCCTCGTAGGGCGAGCCCGATGTCACCCTGCGCCGAGCCGCCATGTCACCCGTCATCCGCAGGTGATCTCGACGATCTTCATCTGCGCATCGTAACGCACATTCACCCGGTCCTCGCGGTAATCCATCGTCCAGGCCGCGTTCGGCGGGCCCCAGCGCAAGGACCGCGCGCCGCTGTCTTTGATGATCGCTTCCCCGGTGGACTGCGATGCGTTGCGGCCGACATGGGACTGGGCCGCGGCGGCATTGCACACCATCGGCGCAGGCGGCGGCGGCACGGGCTCGGCCCCGTCAGGTGCTGTGTCGCTGATGTTCACCACGCAGCCCGACAGCGCGAGCGTCGCGATCCCCAATATAGCCTGCTTCATTACGTCCTCCCTTGGATGCAGAGCGTGCATATCAGGCGGCGGACAGCGATTGAAGCACTCACAGGCACCAGCGCGAAGATCGCGCCATAAGCCAGCGTCAGTCCTTGTGCTTTTCCAGCTCGTCGCCGGTCACGCTCACCACGTGGAGCAGATTCGTCGCCCCCGGCATCCCGAACGGCACCCCGGCGAGCACGATCAGCTTGGCCCCGGCGCTGGCAAACTTGTGGCGCAGCGCCATGCGCTTGCCCTTGCCGATCATCTCTTCGAAGCTGCCGATATCCTTGGTCGCCACCGCGTGTGCGCCCCACAGCAGCGCCATGCGGCGGGCCGTGCGGATCGAGGGGGTGAGCACCAGCACCGGTGTTGCCGGACGCTCACGCGCCACCCGGCGCGCGGTCGAACCGGAGGTGGTGAACACCGTGATCGCGCTAATGGGCACGGTGTCGGCAATGGTCATGCAGGCATGGGCCAGCGCGTCGGACGTGGTCGCATCGGGCGGCGTATCAAGGAATCGCACCCGCGCCTTGTAGCCTTCGTCCCGTTCGACCTGCACCGCGATCCGGTCCATCATCGCGACCGATTCCTCCGGCCAGGCGCCCGCCGCGCTTTCGGCCGAGAGCATCACGGCGTCCGCCCCGTCATAGACCGCATTGGCGACGTCGGAGACTTCTGCGCGGGTCGGGGTCGGGGCCTCGATCATCGATTCGAGCATCTGGGTCGCCACGATCACCGGCTTGCCCGCGCGGCGTGCCGCATTGACGATGCGCTTCTGGAGCGGCGGCACTTCGTAGGGTTCAAGCTCGACGCCGAGGTCCCCGCGCGCGACCATGATGCCGTCAGCCAGTTCGATGATCGCATCGAGCCGGTGGACGGCTTGCGGCTTTTCGATCTTGGCGCAGATCGCGGTGCCGTGGGTGCCTATCAGCTTGCGCGCCTCGGCGATATCCTCGGGCCGCTGGACGAAGCTGAGACCGATCCAGTCCGCCCCGTGTTCGGTGGCGAAGGCGAGATCGCGGCGGTCTTTCTCGGTGAGGGCCGGGATCGGCACTTCGGCATCGGGGACGTTCACGCCCTTGCGGTCGGAGATCACCCCGCCCACCTCGGCGCTGCACAGGATGCGGCTGCGATCGGATTCGAGCACTTTCAGGCGGATCTTGCCGTCATTGATCAGCAAGCGCTGTCCGCGCTCCATGATCCCGAACAGTTCAGGGTGCGGCAGGCAGACGCGGTTTTCGTCGCCCGGCGTCTCGTCCCGGTCGAGCACGAAGTGGCCCGAATGGCGGATCACCGCCTGACCATCCTTGAAGGTGCCGACGCGCAGCTTGGGCCCTTGCAGGTCGGCGAGGATCGCAATCGGGCGGGCAAATTGCTTTTCGAGCGCCCGGATGGCGTGCACAGCCGCCTCGTGATCGGCGTGCGTGCCGTGGCTCATATTGAGGCGGAAGGCATCGGCCCCCGCCCGCACCAAGCGCTCAAGCATCTCGGGCGAGCGGCTGGCGGGTCCGATGGTGGCGAGAATTTTGACCTTGCGGCCGCGCGGGTCGATCCGTGACTGATCGCGTCGTGACATTTTTGGTGATCCCTAGTTAGGGTCGCCTATGGCACACCCGTTTTTCAACTCAAGGAAAAGCCGCGATGAATAGCAATGCCGATCCGCTCGACAGCCTTGATGATGCACAGTCCGCCGCCGCCTTTCGCCGGCTGGTGCGGCATCTTCGGCACCGGCACGATGCGCAGAACATCGAGTTGATGGGGCTGGCCGGGTTCTGCCGCAACTGCCTCGCCGACTGGATCAGGGATGCGGGGTTCGAAGGCGACAAGGAAGCCGCACGCGAAGTGATCCACGGGATGCCCAGCGCCGAGTGGAAGGCCACCCGCCAGACCCCGGCCACCGAGGAGCAACTGGCCCGCATGGAAGCCAGCATCGCGAAGAACGCCCACTGAGGGCTCAACTCTCCCTCCCCGTTCCAACGGAATGGGGAGGTGGCAGCCCGCAGGGCTGACGGAGGGGTGAAACCCTGCCGCTTTACCCCTGCGTCACGCACCTGCGGCGCGCGCCACCTCCCCATCTCTGCGAGACGGGGAGGGACTTAGTTTTACACAGCCGGTTCAATCGGGGCGGCGGGCTGGCTATCGCACCGCTCAACCGATTCTGTTTGATGGAGAACCCCCATGGCCGACGACGCCCAATCGACCGATGACCGCCTGCGCCTGCTGATCGAGCGCATCGAACGCCTCGAAGAAGAAAAGAAGGGCATCGCTGACGATATCCGCGACGTTTACATGGAAGCCAAGGCGGTCGGGTACGATCCCAAGATCATGCGCCAGATCGTGCGTCTCAGGAAGATGAAGCCCGACGATCGCAGCGAACAGGACATGCTGCTGGAGACGTACAAGACCGCGCTCGGGATGGCGTGAGGCGAGACGCCCGCGCGCGTCTGTCATTGAAATTGCATGAAGCTGTGTTATCTCGGTAAGACAGCATTGAGAGGAGAGACGGCAATGGCATCCCCCTGGAAAGATTCGCGCGGCGTCATCGTCAGCACCACCCCGACGCTCGAAGGCCGCCCGATCCAGGAATACATGGGCATCGTCACCGGCGAGGTGATCGTTGGCGCGAACCTGTTCCGCGATCTGTTCGCCAATATCCGCGATATCGTCGGTGGGCGTTCGGGCTCTTACGAGCGCATCCTCGCCGATGCGCGCAATCAGGCGATCGAGGAATTGCAAGCCGAAGCCGCATCGCGCGGCGCGAATGCCGTGGTCAGCATTGATCTCGATTACGAGGTGATCGGCCCCAATGGCTCGATGCTGATGGTCAGCGCCAGCGGCACGGCGGTGCGGGTCTGAACCCTCACGCCAGAGCATAATCCAAAATCAGCCACACCGCATTGAAAGCGGCGTGGTGCGCGATCGCCGCGCGCAGCCCCAGACGTGTGCGGGTGTAGGCAAGCAGCAACCCGCCGATGGTCTGGGGCAGCACCACCAGCAGGCCCAGTGGATGGGTCAGCCCTGTGAAATTGCCGAGGTGGATCAGCCCGAACAGCAGGGTTGATCCCCAAACGATCCAGCGGAAATGGCGCACGAACCATCCAGGCACCATCGTATCGCGATGGTTGCCCAGTCCCCAATGGACCAGTCCGGCAAACACCAGACCCACGGCACCCAGCCCCACCAAGTCGCTATCGTCCGCCCCCAGAATGATCCCGCCCAGCAGCAGTCCCATCGCGGCAAAGCCATAGGCGGCAAAGCGCAGGGCGGCCACTTGGCCTCTCAGCCAACTGCGGAACAACAGCTCTTCGAAGACGGGCGCAAAGATCAGGAAACTGATGATCCGGCGCCTGTCCGATTGTGGCGCGAAATCGGAGTCGGGAAGAAACCCGACCTGTGCGTCGAACGCCGCCGTCAGGCCCGCCACCAGCGGCGAGATCACGATACCGAGCGCTAACACCGTGACCAGTGCCAGCGCGGCATCACGGCCCCAGGCCATCGGCTGCGCGACATAACTGGGCCGCGCCGCAAACCGCGCCACGTCCATCAGCCGCTCGCGCCAGCCCATCGCGCCCGCCACACGCACCCTTGCATCGCCCTCACCTGCCGGAGTAAGGCGCGCGCTCATATCTCCAACATTCCGGTGAAGTTCGTCCAATGGCAGGCCATTCCAAGTTCAAGAACATCATGCACCGCAAGGGTGCGCAGGACAAGAAACGCGCGGCGATGTTCTCCAAGCTTTCGCGCGAGATCACCGTGGCCGCCAAGATGGGCATGCCCGATCCCGACATGAACCCGCGCCTCCGCCTTGCGGTCAACGCCGCGCGCGCGCAGTCGATGCCCAAGGACAATATCCAGCGCGCGATCGACAAGGCGAGCATGGCGGGCGGCGAGGACTACGCCGAAATCCGCTACGAAGGCTATGGCCCGGGCGGCGTCGCGCTGATCGTCGAAGCGCTGACCGACAACCGCAACCGCACCGCCACCAATGTCCGCACCGCCTTCAGCAAGAACGGCGGCAACCTTGGCAGCGAGGGTTCGGTTTCGCACGGCTTTGAACGGCGCGGGCTGATCGAGTATTCTGCCGCTGCGGGTGACGAGGAAAAGGTGCTCGAAGCCGCCATCGAAGCAGGCGCGGATGATGTCGAAAGCTCGGAAGACGGCCACACGATCTGGACCGCCGCCGATGCGCTGCACGGCGTGGCGGGCGAGCTCGAAAAGGTGCTCGGCCCGGCGGACAATGTGAAGCTGGCGTGGAAGCCGGTGCTCAGCGTCGACGTCGACGAGGCGACCGCCGGGACGCTGATGAAGCTGATCGACGCGCTCGATGATGATGACGATGTGCAGACCGTGTGGGGGAATTACGAAATCTCCGACGCGGTGATGGAGAAACTGGGCTGAAACGCTGGGAATGGCTGCTGGCACTGATGCTGGGGGCCGCGTTCCTCGTCGCCATGCTGTGGCGGTTCGGCTTCAGGATCGGGCTGTGATCGCGTGATCATCCTCGGCCTCGACCCCTCGCTCTCCTCGACCGGCTGGGGTGTGATCCGCAGCGAAGGCGCGCGGATCAGCCATGTCGCCAATGGACAAATTAAAACCGACCCGTCCACGCCGATGGCTCAGCGCCTTGCCGCGTTACAGGCGGGGCTGGCCGAGGTGATCGCCGCCCACCAGCCTGCCCGCGCGGCCGCGGAGGAAATCTACGTCAACAAGAACCCGCAATCGACCTTGAAGCTGGCGCAGGCACGCGGCGCGGTGTTGGCGGCGTGCGGGGCGGCGGGGCTTACCGTCAACGAACACGCCGCGCGGCTGGTCAAGAAAGCGGTCACCGGCACCGGAGCCGCGGAAAAGGTGCAAGTCGCCGCGATGGTGAAGGTGCTGCTGCCGGGCGTTGCCATCAGCGGAAGCGACGCGGCCGACGCGCTCGCCGTGGCGATTGCCGACGCGCACTTGGCCCCAAAAGCCTGAACCGCTCGCCCTGAGCTTGTCGAAGGGCCGCACTTTCTTCTAGCACAACTTACGAAGCGAATTACGGCCCTTCGACAAGCTCAGGGCGAACGGAGATTGTTGCGTGATCCACCTCTACGGCATTCCCAACTGCGACACGGTGAAGAAGGCGCGCGTGTGGCTCGACGCGCAGGGGCGGGAATACACCTTCCACGATTACAAGAAGGAAGGGGCCGATCCGGCCAAGGTCGCCGCATGGATCGCGGCTGCCGGCCTAGATGTGGTGGTCAACCGCAAGGGCACGACCTACCGCGCATTGTCGGACGCGGACAAGGCTCTGGCCGCCAGCGCCGAGAGCGCGCCCGCGCTGCTCGCCGCCAACCCCTCGGTGATCAAGCGCCCGATTGCAGAGCACGCAGGCGGTCTTTTGGTCGGCTTCAAGGCGGACGAATGGGCCGCGGCGCTCGGCTGAAGCGCACCTTCCGATGAACCCGCTGGAGATGATTGCCGTCGCGCTCGGGCTGGCCAATGTCGGCCTGCTCGTGCGGCGTTCGATCTGGAATTACCCCTTCGGCATGGCGATGGTGGCGCTCTATTTCGTGATCTTCCGCGACGCGCGGCTGTATGGCGAGGCGGCATTGCAGGTCTTCTTCTTCGTCGTGCAGGGCTGGGGCTGGTGGCTGTGGGCACGCGCTGGCGGGATGGCGCAGCTGGTCGAGGTCCGCTGGATGGACAGGCGGTCGCGGGCTGCCGCGCTGGTGCTGGTCGCGGGATCAAGCGTCGCGATCGGCTGGGCGATGGCGCGCTTCACCGATGCCGCCCTGCCCTATGCCGATGCGACCATCGCTGGGGCGAGCGTGGTCGCGCAGGTGCTGCTCGCGATGCGCCGGGTCGAGAATTGGGCGCTGTGGATCGCCATCAATGTGCTGTCGATCGGGGTCTATCTCAACCGCGAGCTCTATCTCACCGCCGGGCTTTATGTGGCGTTTCTGGTGCTGGCGATGGCAGGCCTGATGGCATGGGCCAAAGCGGCGCGCAGCGGCGAGGCGATTGCGGCGTGACGCGGCGCGGGTTCCTGCTCGGCAAGTTCATGCCGCCTCATGCCGGGCACCTGGCGCTGATCCGCGCGGCGCGGGCGCTGGTGGACGAGCTGACGGTGCTGGTGTGCTGGCTGCCCGACGATCCCATCGCGGGCGAGGTCCGCTTAGCGTGGATACAGGATCTGCTGCCCGATTGCCGGGTTCTCGGCCACGGCGAAGTGGTGCCGCAAGCGCCCGAAGACGGCGCCGATTTCTGGCCGATCTGGCGCGGCATCGTCGCAAGCGTCCATCCTGAACCCATCGACTATCTTTTCGCAGGCGAAGCTTACGGTGCGGACTTTGCAGCCCAAGTCGGCGGGCTGTTCGTGCCGCTGGGGGGCCGGGTGCTTGGGTTGGTGGATGACCCGCTCTCGGGCCTTTCGGGCTCTGCCGTGCGCGCCAATCCGGCGGCGCATTGGGCCTACCTGCCAAAGCCGGTGCAGGCCCATTACCGCCGCACCATCTGCCTCCACGGCGCGGAGAGCACTGGCAAGACCACGCTGGCCGCCGCGCTCGCCGCTGAGACCGGCGCGATGACCGTGGGCGAATATGGCCGCAGCCATTGTGAGGTGCACAAGGCGCCGCTCACCCGCGATGACTTGCTCCTGATCGGCCGCGCGCAGCAGGCGATGATCGCCGCTGCTGCCGAGTGGGCCGGACCACTGCTGATCGCCGACACCGATGCGCTGATGACCGCCGCGTGGTGCGAAATGCTGCTGGGCGAGCGGCCGGCCGAACTGATGCAGGCGCCCAAGGCCGATCTCTACCTGCTGCTCGAACCCGATCTGCCGTGGATCGACGATGGCACGCGCTTTTTCAGCGATCCCGCCGACCGTCACAGGTTTGCAAGGATCGTCGCCCAAGTGCTGGACGATGCCGCCGTGCCATTCGTGCGGATTGCCGGGCAAGGGCCCGAACGGCTCGCCGCCGCGCAGGCCGCGATAGGAGCGTTGCATGATTGATTCCCACCTGATCCTTGCCGCGCTGCTGGCTGCGGCCTCGCCCGTGGCGGCGCAGGATATGCTGATCATCGCCCATCGCGGCGCGAGTGCCGAGCGGCCCGAGCACACCCTCGCCGCCTATGAGCTCGCGATTGATCAGGGCGCAGATTATATCGAGCCCGATCTGGTCGCGACCAAGGATCTGGTGCTGGTCTCGCGCCACGAGAACGAGCTGTCGGGCACCACCGATGTGGCGAGCCGCGAGGAATTCGAGGATCGCCGCCGCGACAAGACCATTGATGGCCAGAAGGTCGCAGGCTGGTTCGCCGAGGACTTCACCCTCGCTGAACTGCGCACCCTGCGCGCCAAGGAGCGCATCCCCTCGCTCCGGCCCGCCAATGCGCGGTTTGACGGGCTGTATCAGGTGCCGACCTTGGCCGAGATCGCGAAGCTGGTGCGCGCCAAGGAAGCGGCCACCGGGCGGCGGATTGGGCTTTACCCGGAATTGAAGCACCCCGAATTCCTTTTGCAGAATGACGGGATCGACATGGTCGATCTGCTACTGCGCGAATTCCGCACGCTGGGCATCACGCCGGCCGATCCGGTGTTCATCCAGAGCTTCGAGGTTGGCCCGCTCCAACGGTTGAAGCAGCGCGGCGGCGGGTTCAAACTGGTGCAATTGGTCGCCCCCATCGGCGGTCCGGCGGACGAACCGGCGATGCGCTATGCCGAGATGGTGACGCCGACGGGGCTGGCCGAGGTCGCGAAATATGCCGACGCGGTGGGGGCGCATATCGCTTTGGTGCTGACGCCCGAGGGCGCGCCGACTGCGTTGGTGGCGGATGCCAAGGCGGCGGGGCTGGCGGTGCATGCATGGACGGTGCGGCCGGAGAACGACTTTCTGCCGGTGATGCTGCGGACAGGGGATGAGCCGAAGGGCCGGGGCTGCGGCGATGTAAAGCTCGCCGCACTGCTCAAGGCAGCAGGGGTTGCGGGGGTGTTCAGTGATGGGGCGCTGAATGGGCGGAGCTGTCCGTAACCCGCTCCGCCCGTCATCCCGGCGCAGGCCGGGACCCACAACAGCAAGCGCGGCCCTTCGTGTCACTGGGCCCCGGCCTGCGCCGCGGTGACGAACAGGATCAGGCGTGCTTGGCCGACAGAATATAATTCAGCGACATATCATCGGACAGGTGCAGCCCCTTGCCGGGCCGCCACGCGATCCCGCGCTTGGCCGTCACGGTCAGCCCCGCATCCGCAAGCAACGTTTCCAACTCTTCCGGGGTGACGAAGTCCTCCCAGTGGTGCGTGCCCCTGGGGACGTAGCCCACGGCCTCCGCCGCGCCGACCAGCAGCACGCGCGAGGCGGCGGTGCGGTTGGGGGTGGACATGACGAGCAACCCGTCCGGCGCCAGCCGCGCTGCGACATCGCGCAGGAAGGCGGGCTTGTCGGCCACGTGCTCGATCACTTCGACACTGGTGACAAGGTCGAAGGTGCCGATATCGAGCCCCGCGACCTCGCCCGCCATGTAGCGGATGTCCAGACCCACGCCCTCGGCATGAGCGCTGGCCGCCGCGACATTTTCCGCCGCTGCGTCCACGCCCGTCACCGCCGCGCCCAGCCGGGCGAGCGGCTCGCACACCAGCCCCGCCCCGCAGCCGATATCGAGCGCACCCTTGCCCGCCAGCGGCTTGGCCGAAGCGCGCGCGCCCGGCCAATGCGCGTCAATCGCGTCGCGGATAAACGCCATGCGCACGGGGTTCACCTGATGCAGCGAGGCCATCGGGCCCTTGGGGTTCCACCAGTCCCGCGCAAGATTTGCGAAGAAATCGGCTTCCTCGGGGCGGATAGTTACATTCGATACGTTTGCGTTTCCCATAAACCGCCCTTAACAGCCGCCGCGAACACTCACCAGCAGGAGCTTTGGCGCCTTGGCTCGTATCGTGATGAAATTCGGCGGCACCTCGATGGCCGGGACGGAGCGTATCCGCCGGGTGGCCAATATTGTGCGCGCGCAGGCGGCCCGCGGCGATCAGGTCGCCGTGGTGGTCAGCGCCATGGCGGGCGAGACCGACCGGCTCGTGAACTTCTGCCGCGAGGCCAATCCGCTCTACGATCCGGCGGAATATGATGTCGTGGTGGCCAGCGGCGAGCAGGTTACCAGCGGCTTGCTGGCGCTCACGCTGCAAGCGCTCGGATGCAAGGCGCGCAGCTGGCTTGGCTGGCAGCTCCCGATCAAGACCATCGAAGCCCACGCCAAGGCCCGCATCGACGAAATTGACGCGCCCGCGCTGATCGCCGCGATGGAAGCGGGCGAGATCGCGGTGATCCCGGGCTTTCAGGGCGTTTCGGAGGATGGCCGCATTACCACGCTGGGGCGCGGCGGATCGGACACCTCGGCGGTGGCCGTGGCGGCGGCGATCAAGGCGGATCGCTGCGACATCTACACCGACGTTGACGGCGTCTACACCACCGATCCGCGCATCGTCGCCAAGGCGAAGAAGCAGAAGGCGGTGACCTACGAAGAAATGCTCGAACTCGCGTCGGTCGGGGCGAAGGTGCTCCAGACCCGCTCGGTCGGCCTTGCCATGAAGGAAAAGGTGCGGGTGCAGGTGCTATCGAGCTTTATCGGCGACGGCGCCCCGCCTGCCGATGATCTGCCCGGGACAATGATCGTCTCGGACGAAGAAATGGACGAATTGGTGGAGAAGGGCCTGATGGAACGCCAGCTTGTGACCGGCATCGCGCATGACAAGAACGAGGCGAAGGTGATCCTCACCCGCGTGCCCGACCGTCCGGGCGCGGTGGCCAACATCTTTGAACCGCTCGCTGCGGCCTCGATCAATGTCGACATGATTATCCAGAACGTCGGCCGCGACAAGGGTGAGACCGACGTGACCTTTACTGTCCCTCAGTCCGACCTCGCCCGTGCGCAGGCATTGCTCGAAGATCGCCGCGATTCCATCGGCTTCAACCGCATCATCACCGACAGCAAGATCGCCAAGATTTCTGTCGTCGGCGTCGGCATGAAGAGCCACGCGGGCGTCGCGTCCTCGATGTTCCGGGCCCTGTCCGATCGCGGGATCAACATCCAGGCGATCTCGACCTCCGAGATCAAGATCAGCGTCATGATCGACGAAGACGAGACCGAACTCGCCGTGCGCGTGCTGCACACGGCTTACGGGCTGGATGCGGTTAGCTGAAAAGCAGTCCGCTTCGTCGGAATTAACCATTGTTGGTGACTGCGCTTTAACCTTTCCAACCGGATTGTGCGGGCTCTCACGCAGAGAGCGAAAGGGCGCACATCATGGCCATCAAGGCCCATCTCGATTCTGCGGCAGCGGGCGATAGCCAGCGTGCCGCCCCTCGCCGTGATTTACGGCTGTCGGCCAGCGGGCTGGCCCCTGATGGCGAGGAAGCCAACGTCACCATTCACAATATCTCGGCTGCCGGGCTGCTGATCGAAACCGCGCTCGATCTGGCAACGGGCGAGCAGCTGGCGCTCGATCTGCCCGAGGCGGGGATCGTCACGGCGTCCGTGGTGTGGCGCAGTGAGCGGTTGTACGGCTGCGCCTTCGAACAGGCGATTAGTCCTGCCGCATTGGCCGCTGCGCAATTGCAGGGCTTTGCGCCCGGCGTGCCGAGCCAGCCGCGCCCATCGTCCCCGGCGAAGCCATCGAGCGAGGCGCTCGGGACGCGGCTCAACCGGCTGCGGCGCGAGGCGGGGCTGACGCTGGCCGAAGTCGCAACCGCGCTCGGGGTCAGTAAGCCGACCGTCTGGGCATGGGAGAAGGGCAAGGCCCGCCCCCTGCCCGAACGTCTGGATGCGATTGCCGCCGCGCTCGGCGTCGCGCCCGACATGCTCGCCCCCGGCCCGGGCAGCGATGGTGAGATCGGCGCCGTGATCGCCGAATGCCGCGAGCGGATTGCCACAGCTTGTGGAACCTCCCCCCAATCCGTCAGGATCATGATCGAACTGTAAGCAGTTCCGGGCACCTGAGGCTAGAAGTCGTTACCTACTGCGGCCAATACGTATTGGATAGACTGCCCCAATTGCAAAATATGGTAAACGAAACCCGGAGGTGATTCGTTTTTTAGTCTAGTATACTTACTTAGCTAACAATAATATGAGTCTTTTTCGGGAAAACAGGGGAATGTTTTCACCTAATCGAATCGCGTTAGTTACCAAGTAAATCTGACTAGGAGCGAGTTGGCGAATCTTTCGTTGGACCGCTGGGGCACTGTCGGCATGAAAATTGGTTTGAGTGACGTCGAAGGCCATGTCTTGCATGGCCTGCTGGAGGAAACTTCCGGCGATATTGTTATCCGGCTCGACCGGCACGGGTTCATCATTCACGCATCGGCCAATATTGCCGACCTGGGGCTCGATTTATCCGGCGCGTTGCTGCTGCCGCACATCACTGACCTGGCTGATCGCAATCATGCCGCTTTTCTGGGTGAGCATGTCAACGCGGCGCTCGCCGGACGCACGCAGGCCGGCTGGACGGAGTTTCCAGTGATCGCCTGCCCCGAACGCGACACCTGCCGTGAAGCGCATTGCCAGCGCTGGTATGCTCTCAGCCTCAGGCCGATGTGCGACAACACCGGCACGCCCGATGGTGCAATGTGCCTGATGCGATCCGTCCAGCAGGTGCGGAGCCTCGAAGGCGAATTGCACGCCCGCGCGGTCACCGATCCGCTGACGGGGCTCGCGAACCGGCAGGCGTTTTGCGCCAGCTTGCGGCGGCACCTCGCCAAGGGCGGCGGGCAGATGATCGCGGTCTTCGCGGTCGATGCGATGCGGGCGCTGCTGATGCGTTATGGCCAGCGCACGGCGGATGAAGTGTTGTGGGGCTTTGCCAAGTTCCTCGAAACAATGGCGCTTCCGGGGCATGAACTGGCGCAGCTGGATGGCGAGCGCTTCGCGGTGGTGCTGCCCGAAATGACCTCACGCGGCGCGCGCGAATGGGCGGAGGATGTGGTCACTACCTTCGCCGGCCTCGCCGCTCCCGTCTCGGCCAAGGCGCCGCAATTGACCGCCAGCGCTGGCCTTGCGCGGGTCGAATGCACGGTCGACTGGACCTTGCGGGAAGCGGAGCTGGGCCTTGTGCTGGCGCGCGCCGGAGGCGGAGGGAAGGTGGCTGTGGCAGGGTATCGCCGCGCGGCGTGACGCCCGGCTAGACTCGGGCCGGCGGATGGGTAATGCCTCCCGCATGAGCCACATTGCCACCATCCTGCTGCTCGGTTCGGGCGAGCTGGGCCGCGAATTCGTGATTGCCGCCAAGCGCCTCGGCGCGCGGGTGATCGCCTGTGACAGCTATGACAACGCCCCTGCCATGCAGCTGGCAGACGCGCGCGAGGTGTTCTCCATGCTCGACGGCGCTGCGCTGCGGGCAGCGGCGGAAAAGCACCGGCCCGATCTGATCGTCCCCGAAATCGAGGCGATCCGCACCGAGGTGCTCGCCGATCTGGAGGCAGAGGGCTTCACCATCGTCCCCTCCGCCCGCGCGGCGCAGCTGACCATGAACCGCGATGCGATCCGCGATCTGGCCGCGGGCGAATTGGGGCTGGTAACGTCGCAATATGGCTATGCCGAAAGCTTTGCCGAAGCTGAGGAGGTAGCCGCGCGGATCGGCTACCCGCTGGTGATGAAGCCCGTGATGTCCTCATCGGGCAAGGGTCAGAGCAAGGTCGACACGCCCGAGGCGCTGGAGGCCGCTTGGGACTATGCCGTTGCCAATATGCGCGGTGACCGGGCTCGGGTGATCTTGGAACAGTTCATTGCCTTCGACTATGAAATCACCTTGTTGACCGTCCGCCACGCTGGCGGGATCAGCTTCTGCCCGCCCATCGGCCACCGGCAGGAGCGCGGCGATTACCGCGAAAGCTGGCAGCCAGCCGCGATGAGCCCCACCGCACTGGCCGCCGCACAGGACATGGCGGCCAAGGTCACCACCGCGCTGCAAGGCGGCGGACGCGGCTGGGGGCTCTACGGCGTCGAGTTCTTTGTGAAGGGCGAGGAGGTGATCTTCTCCGAACTGTCCCCGCGCCCGCATGACACCGGGATGGTGACGCTGGCCTCACAGGACTTGAACGAGTTCGACCTCCACGCCCGCGCGATCCTCGGCCTGCCCGTTCCCGGTAGCATCACGGCCCGTCCTGCGGCGTCCGCCGTGATCCTGGCGGACCGCGATTGCGATGACTTCGGCTTCGAGGGGCTGGCCGATGCGCTCGCCCTCTCGCCCGATGTGGACGTGCGGATCTTCGGAAAGCCCGTCACCCGGCCTTACCGCCGGATGGGCGTGGCGCTCGCCCGTGCCGCTGGCGCGCCCGCTGCGGTCGAACTTGCCAAGCAAGCCGCCGCAGCCGTGCGGATTGTCTATTCGCCGACAAGCGACTAGGGCGCGCGCCATGACAACCTATCCCCACACCGCCGCCCTGATGCGGCGCGGCACCGACTTCCTCGGCTGCGAGACCGCGATCATGTGCGGCGCAATGAGCTGGGTGAGCGAGCGCAACCTTGTCGCCGCCATCAGCAACGCAGGCGGCTTCGGCGTGATCGCCTGCGGGGCGATGACGCCCGAACTGCTCGACCGCGAGATTGCCGCGACCAAGGCGCTCACATCGAAGCCCTTCGGCGTCAACCTCATCACCATGCACCCCGGCCTGTTCGATCTGATCGCGGTGTGCCGCAAGCACGGCGTGACCCATGTGGTGCTGGCGGGCGGCATCCCGCCCAAGGGCAGCGTCGAGGCGATCAAGGAGGGCGGCGCCAAGGTCATTTGCTTCGCCCCCACGCTAGCGCTCGCCAAGAAGCTGCTGCGCTCCGGCGCGGATGCGATGGTGATTGAGGGCATGGAAGCGGGTGGCCATATCGGCCCGGTCTCCACCTCCGTGCTGGCGCAGGAAATCCTTCCCGAACTCGCGGCCGAGCATCTGATCTTCGTCGCCGGCGGCATCGGCCGCGGCGAGGCGATTGCCAGCTATCTCGAAATGGGCGCGGCGGGCGTCCAGCTCGGCACCCGCTTCGCCTGCGCCACCGAAAGCATCGCGCATCCCGATTTCAAGAAGGCCTTCTTCCGCGCCTCGGCCCGTGAAGCCGTCGCCAGCGTGCAGGTCGATCCGCGCCTGCCGGTGATCCCCGTGCGCGCGCTGAAGAACAAGGGCACCGAGGAATTCACCGCCAAGCAGCGCGAAGTCGCCGCTCTGCTCGACGCGGGCGAAGTCGACATGGGCGAAGCGCAGCTCCAGATCGAGCATTTCTGGGCCGGTGCCCTGCGCCGCGCGGTGATCGAGGGCGATGTCGAAAACGGCTCTGTCATGGCCGGGCAATCGGTCGGGATGGTCACCAAGGAAGAACCCGCCGCCGACATCATCGCCGAATTGATGAGCCAGTGCGAGGCGGCGCTCGCGCGGTAAGATGGCCCAACCCCTGATCCTCACCCTCGCCTGTCCCGATCGGCCCGGCATCACCGCGCGGGTCACGGGCTTCTTGTTCGAGCGCAATTGCAACATCCTCGACGCGCAACAGTTCAACGATCGCGTCGGGAACGGGGGCGCCGACCGCTTTTTCATGCGCGTGGTGTTCGACCCGGATGGCTCAACCGCCGAGGGGCTGCGCGCCGATTTCGCCGCGCTGGCGGCGGAATTCGCGATGGACTGGAAGATGGCGACGGAAGACCGCCCGCGCCGCACGATCATCCTGGTCAGCAAGTTCGATCACTGCCTCGTCGATCTGCTCTACCGCTGGCGGACCGGCGAATTGCCCATCGACCCGGTGGCGATCGTCTCCAACCACCCGCGCGAGGCCGCGATCCGGGTGGATATCGGCGATATCCCGTTCCACCACATCCCGGTGACCCCCGACACCAAGCCCGCAGCCGAGGCGCAATTCCGCGCGTTGGCGGACGCGACCGACGCCGAGCTGATCGTGCTCGCGCGCTACATGCAGGTGTTCTCGGACGAGCAATCCGCCCATTTCGCGGGGCGCTGCATCAACATCCACCACTCCTTCCTGCCCGGCTTCAAGGGCGCGCGGCCTTACCATCAGGCCCACGAACGCGGCGTGAAGATCATCGGCGCGACCGCCCATTTCGTCACCGCCGACTTGGACGAAGGCCCGATCATCCATCAGGATGTCGAGCGCATCACCCATGCCGACAGCCCCGAAGATCTGGTGCGCAAGGGCCGCGATATCGAACGCCGGGTGCTTGCCGAAGCGGTGCGGCTGTTTGCGCAGGAACGGGTCTTGATGAACGGCACGCGGACGGTGGTGTTCAGGGGCTAAGTCAATCGGGGGGAGCGGCGTATGATCAAGGCAATTGCAGGGGCGGCGCTGGTGCTGCTGTCGGTGCCTGTGGCCGCGCATGAAACTGCCCCGTTTGCACCCGACTGCGCCGCCATCGCCGCCTTCCTTGACCGCGCTGTGACAGAAGGCCGCACGGTCGGCGCTTCTGCGCTGGTGTGGAAAGACGGCACCGAAGCCTGCTTTGCTACCGCGGGCGATGCTGACCGTGAGGCGGCCCGCCCCATCGCGCGTGACACACTCTTCCAGATCTATTCGATGACCAAACCGGTCACCGGCACCGCGCTGATGCAGCTGTGGGAACAGGGCAGGTTCGGGCTCGACGATCCGCTCGAATGGCACCTGCCGGAATATGCGGCGCTCAAGGTGGCCGATGGGACGAGCCCCGATGGCTTGCCGATCCTGCGCGCGCCCTCACGCAAGGTGACGGTGCGCGATGTGCTGCGCCATACGGCGGGCTTCACCTATGGCCCCGAAGGCCCGCCCGAGAACGCCGCCGACCGGGTGTGGGCCGAGCTTCAGCCGCTGTCCTCCACCAACACGCTTGCGGAGTTCTCGCAGAAAATGGCGCAGGTGCCGCTGCTGTTCGATCCCGGCACGCACTGGAATTACAGCGCGGGCGTGGATGTGCAGGCGCGGCTGGTCGAGGTGCTGTCGGGCCAGCCCTTCGCCGACTATGTCGCGCAGCATGTCTTCCAGCCGCTCGGCATGGCGGACAGCGGGTGGCAGCGCACCGCTGCCGACCGCCAGCGGCTCGCCCGCATCTATGAAGGCGAGAACGGCGCGCTGGCCCCGTGGCCGGATGACAGACTGCTCAACGCCAGTTTCATGGGCCAGCCGATGACGATGGGCGGATCGGGGATCGTCACGACGGTCGATGATTACATGACATTCGCGCGGATGCTGCTGGGCGAAGGCGCGCTGAACGGGGTCCGCATCCTCAAGCCCTCGACCGTCCGGCTGATGGCGAGTGACCAGCTCGATCCGCGCATTGCGCCCGCGAACCGTTCATGGCTGGTGGGCAAGGGCGGCGGCGGGTTCGGCTTCGATGTCTTCGTGCGCACCGCACCGCCGGCAACGCCCGAGGAAAACCGCGGCAGTGTCGGCGAGTTCTATTGGGATGGTTACCCCTCGATGCTGTTCTGGGTCGATCCGGCGCAGAACATGGCGGTGGTCTTCGCGACCCAGAAGCTGCCGTTCGATACCGATCTGCATCGCGATTTCCGGATCGCGGTCTACGGCGCGGACTATACCGGGCCTGCGCGCGACTAGCCCATTTTTCGCAGTGGTCAGCCGCGGGCGGCGCGCGCAATCTGGCGCCCATGATCGTTGAACGCCTTGACCATGTGAACATCATCACCGACCGGCTCGCCGAGACCGCGCGGTTCTATGCCGAGCTGCTCGATTTGGAAGAACGCGACGGCCCGCCGCCGCTCCCGCCGCATCAGGTGCGCTGGATGTACGACGCGAGCGGGCAGGCGATCCTGCACATCAATTCGGTCGATTGCCCGCGCGCCTTTGACCGCGCCGTGATGCCCGGCGCCGAGACCGGGGCGATCCACCATGTCGCGCTGCGCTGCGGGGCGTTTGATGTGGTGAAGGCGCGGCTGGATGCGCGCGGGGCGGAATACCGGGTGAATGATATCCCCTCGATTGGCCTCAGGCAGATTTTTACCGCTGACCCGAACAATGTGCTGCTGGAGTTGAATTTTTTCACCACGTAACTCCCCTCCCCTTGCGGGAGAGGGAGATCACGCCCCGCCCGTCACCAGCGCCCGCCACACCGCAGGCGCTTGCTCGTCCTCCAACGGGTTCCACACCAGTGCCATCCGCGCGCGGGCCTCGGGTTCAGGTACACCCGCCGCGCAGTCGAGCAAATAGAAGAACGCCGTCACCCGCCAGTTCATGATGCAATGCACATGATGCGGGCCGGACTGAGCGGCGAGCGCTTCGGTCAGTGCCGCGACATGGGCAGGCGTCGGCGCGTCGAAGGGCACCGGGATGTGGGTGTAAGCGATCCCCGCAGCCGCCAACAGCGCCGCCTCATCCGCCAGTGCTTCGGGGTGCTCGGCCAGTGCGAGGTTCACCACATGCCGCACGCCAATGGCCGCGAGGCGCGCCGGATCATGCGCTTCAAGCTTGCCCGAGGTGGTGACCCCGTCGGCGCGGCGCTGCCAGTTGCGAATATCCTCGGGATCGCCGCTCATGGCCTAGCCCTTGGGCGGGGCAGGCAGGTCAATCGCCTGCACTTCCGTGCCAATGGCATAGACGCGCACGCCCTTGTCGGTGCTGACGGTCTGGAACTTGTTGGCCGCCCGCGCGATGGGTGCGCGCTCCCAGGTTGTGCCGCCGTCTATCGTGGCAAAGCCCCCCGCGGCCGTGCCGACAAAGCCCCGCTCGGAATCGACGAAGCCGATGCCGAACTGCCGCGCGGCCTTGTCCTGCGCGATTTCGATCTCGCGCCATGTCCGCCCGCGATCATCGCTGCGGATCACCAGCTGGGTGGCGCGTTCGGGATCGTAGCTCTGCACCGTGGCGTAGCCGGTGTCGCCGCCCTCGGGAAAGCTCGCCTTCCAGATCAGCTCATAGGCACGGCCGGAGCGATAGACTTCCTTCCACGTCTGGCCGCCATCTTCGGTGCGCAGCACCAGCCCTTCGGCCTGAACGGGATCGGCATTGGTTGCGGCGAAGACGAGGCCGGTGTTCTCATCGAAGAACTTCACGTCGAGGATCATGCCTGCGTGCGCGCCCATGTCGATCACACTCCACGTGTCGCCCCCGTCGACCGAACGCAGTATCCCCGTCGGCCCGCCCACACGCCCGGCGGCGTGGATAATGGTGCGGGGCCGCAATTCGCCCTGATAGATGCGCTTCACCGGCAGGATGTCGATCGCACAGACGCCCTTGATTGTGGCGTCCCCGGTATCGATCGCTTCCCACGTCACCCCACCATCGCGGGTGCGATAGAGCGGCGTGTCGTCGATGACGCCGGGGTAATAGTCCGTGCCGATATTGCCGATGAAGCCGTTCTGGCGATCCACAAAGCCGACCGCGCGGATGAAGGTCCCGGGGCGGCTGGCGATCTTCTGCCACGTCGCGCCGCCGTCCGTGGTGGCGAACAGATCGCCCGCGCCGGTGCCGTACCAGCCGTGTTCGGCATCGACAAAGCTGACAGAATCGCGCTTCCCGCGATAGGCTTCGGTGGCGAACGTGCGCCATTCGCCCGCAGCCGGAGCAGCAGCGACAGGCGCGGCGTCCTCGGCGGCGAGCGGCATGGCACAGGCAAGTGCGGCGATTGCCGCGGCAGTAAGCAGCTTCATATGGTGCGACCCCTTGTTTGGCTGAGTTTGACTGAGTTTGGCTTAGCGGCGAGCGACCTTTCTTCCCGCTTCTATGGCTTTGTCTGCGTTGGCCCGGCTGATGACATAGGCACGGATCGCTTCGATCTCCTCTTTCGACAAAGAGCCTTTGAAGCTCGCCATACCGTTGTTTTTCAGCACGCCGTCATGCACCACTGCGCTCCACGCGGCCGCGCTTTCGAGCGAGCCGGCGCGGCGCAGGTCGGGCAAGACGGTTGAGCCCACGGCGCCCGGTGCATGGCACACCGCGCAGTAACGGCCATACTTCACTTGACCGACTGCGATCACCTCGGGCGAAGCGGTGCTCGGCGGCGGGTCGAGCGGCAGGTCAGCCAGCGCCGGTTCGGGCGGCAGTTTCGCCGTCCCGCCGATCTTGAACACCAGCAGGCGCGAGATGTTGCGCACCGGAGCCTTGCGGTTGATCAGATCGCCATCGACCGACAGGGCATAGGCCCCGCCCCAACCCGCCAGCACCGCGACATATTGCTCGCCATTGACGGTGTAGGTCACCGGCGGCGCGACCACACCGGTCTGCGCGGCGAAACTCCACAGCTTCTTGCCATTGGCGGCGTCATAGGCGTTGAACTCGCTGCCCGTGGTGCCCTGGAACACAAGGCCGCCGCCGGTCGCCAGCAAGCCGCCGTTCCACGGCCCCGGATGCTCGACCGTCCAGCGCGCCTTCTGCGCCACCGGGTCCCACGCCACCAGCCGACCCTTGAGCGTACCGGCGACCTCCTTCCTGAAGCCCCCGTCAGACGGCAGTTCCCCTGCCAAGCTGAAGCCGACATTGAAGCCACGCGCGCGATCAGGCTTCCAGTTGGCCTCGGGCGCATACATCATCCCCGCTTCGAAGGCCGGAATGTAAACCAGATTCTCGGTCGGGCTATAGGCCATCGGGTGCCAATTGTGCCCGCCCAGCGGCCCCGGCAGCACCAGCGCGGGCTTGCCGGTCTTGTCGATCCGGGTCTCGGGGTTCTCGATCGGGCGGCCGGTCTTGGGATCAATCCCCGTCGCCCAGTTGAGGCCGACATAGGGCTTGGCCGAGATGAACTGCCCCGTCTCGCGGTCGATCACATAGAAGAACCCGTTCTTGGGCGCCTGCATCAGCACTTTGCGGGGCTTCCCGTCGATCTCCATGTCGGCGAGCATGATGTGCTGCGTGGCGGTGAAGTCCCACGTCTCACCCGGCGTGGTCTGGTAGTGCCAGACGTACTCGCCCGTCTTGGGCCGGATCGCGACGATGCTGGAGAGGTAGAGATTGTCCCCCTCCCCCGTCCCGTCCTTGCCGGGGCTGCGATAGGCGCGGTTCCACGGGCTGCCATTGCCGACCCCGATATAGAGGAGATCAAGCTCGGGATCGTAGGCCATCGAATCCCACACCGTCCCACCGCCGCCAATCGCGTCATTGGCGCCGAGCACGTCCATGTTCCACGTTTCCGCGGCCTTCTGGAGATAGGCGGGCTGATCCTTCGCATCCCCGCCTTCGGGCACGGTATAGAACTTCCACAACTGCTCGCCGCTGCCCGCGTCATAGGCCGCGACGAACCCGCGCACGCCGAACTCGGCCCCGCCATTGCCGATGATCACCTTGCCATCGATCACGCGCGGCGCGCCGGTGATGGTGTAGCTCTTGGACTGATCGACCGTGACCTTCTCCCACGCGACCTTGCCCGTCTCGCGGTCGAGCGCGATCAGACGGCCATCCAGCGTGCCGAAGAACAGCTTGTCGCCCCATGCGGCCAGCCCGCGGTTCACGACATCGCAGCAGGCCTTTACGGCGGTTTCGCCCGGAACCTGCGGGTCATACTCCCACAGCTTGGCGCCGGTGGTCGCGTCAAACGCCTTCACCTTGCTCCACGCGGTGGTGAGGTAGAGCTTGCCGTCGATTACCAGCGGGGTCGACTCCTGCCCGCGACCGGTGTCCATATCGGCATACCAGGCAAGACCAAGCTGGCCGACATTCTCGCGGTTCACCCCATCCAGCGGCGAGAAGCGCTGTTCGGAATAGGTGCGCCCATGGCTCACCCAGTTGGCCGAATCGCCATCCGCCCCGATCAGCACAGCGGACGTGATGCGCCCCTCCTCGCCTCCGTCAGCGCCTCCGAAAATCTGGCTGCAATTGGCCAGCGTGCCAGTCGACAGCAATAATGCCGCGCCCAGCGTCCACCGCTTCAGGTCCATCGATCCCACTCTCCCTGTTTTCTTTTGCCACCTATGTTGCCCCCACAATCAGCGCTTGTCCATGCCCGCCGCTCCTGCCTATCTGTCGCCATGGCGGGGGCCGCAGGAGAGAATGCAATGTGCGAAGAAAGCAAGCTGGCCGAATGGGCCAAAGCCACCATCAGCCGCCGCCAGTTCGGCGCTTTGACCGGAGCTGCGGCGCTGGCCGCCTGCGCCTCGGGTGAAGCCGAAAGCGTAGCGCAAAACCCGCTCCCCGGCCTCAAGGAGCGCGGAGTCAATTTCGCCACCGCCGATGGCACGCTGGACGGGTTCTTCGTCCAGCCCGAAAGCGGCAATCACCCCGCGGTCATCCTGTGGCCCGACATTGCCAGCATCCGAGAAGCGAAGCGCAATATCGCCCGCAAGCTGGCGCAGGCAGGCTACGCCGTGCTGGTGGTGAACCCCTATTACCGTGACGTCACCGGCGAACAGTTCGCCGATTTCGCCACCTTCATCGCTGACGGCGGCTTCCAGAAGGTCGGCCCGTGGCGCAAGAAACTGGATGCCGCCGCGATCATGCGGGATGCCACCGCCATCGTTGACTGGCTCGACCGGCAGGAAGGCGTCGATCAGGCGCACGGAATCGGCACGCAGGGCTATTGCATGGGCGGGCCGTTCACGATCTGGAGCGCGGCGGCAGTGCCAGCGCGGATCAAGGCCGCAGCCAGCTTCCACGGCGGCGGGCTGGTGCGGCCTGACAATCCCATGAGCCCGCACAAGCTGCTCGACAAGGTCGATGCCAGCCTGCTGATCGCCGTAGCGCAGGATGATGACGCCGAAGCCCCCGCCGACAAGACCACCTTCGCCGAAGCAGCCGAGGCAGCCAAGGTCGGAGCGGTGGTGACCGTCTATCCGGGCGATCACGGCTGGATGGTGGCCGACAGCCCGGCCTATGACGCCACCGCCGCCGCGCGCGGGGAGGCTGACCTCAAGGCGCTTTACGCCGCCGCGCTGGCCTGAGCCTTTTTGACGGCAGGCGGGAGGGTAACGCCTCCCGCAGCTGCCGCTACTGCCCTCAGCCGGCCTTGCGCACCTTCGCGCGCTCATTGGCCGCGCCGAACCGGCCATGCTTGCGGTAACGCAGCATCCACTTGTCGAGGAACAGGCCAAGCGGCTTGGGTTCGATCCCGAGCTCGGCAAACCCGCGCGCACCCGGCGCGACCGTGCTGCCGGGCTTGAGCAGCGCCCACTGGTCGCGGCTCATCGGCGTGCCAGGCAACGCAGCGAAGGTCGCGCTGAGGCCATCGGGCACGGCGAGGAAAGTCCGCTTGCGCCCTTGGGCTTCGGCAATCCGCTCGTGGATTTCCATCATGCTGAGCTGCTCCGGCCCGCCCAGTTCATAGGTGTAGCCGCCGTGCAGCTCGGGGTGTTCCAGCGCGACCGCAACCGCCTCGGCCACGTCATCGGCATAGACCAGCTGCAATTTTGCCTCCGGCCCGAACACCGGGAGCACCGGCAGCATCTCGATCATCCCGCCGAACAGGTTGAGGAAGTTGTCGTCCTTGCCGAACACGATCGAGGGTCGCAGGATCGTGGCGGTGGGGAATGCAGCGCGCACGCGTTGCTCGCCCAGCGCCTTGCCGCGCGCGTAAGCGGTGGGCGAATTGGCGTCTGCGCCGATCGCGCTGATCTGGACCAAGGCCTTGGCCCCGTTCGCTGCCGCCAGCCGGGCGATGGTGCCAGGCGCCTCACCCATCAGCTTTTCGAGATCGCCGGTGAATGCTCCGACAAGGTTGACCACATGGCTCGCCCCATCGAGCGCGGCGGCGAGATGCTCCTCGCGGGTGATATCACAGGGCATCAACTGCAATTGGCCGAGATTGGCGAGCGGTTTGAGATCCTGCGCCTTGCCGGGTGCGCGGCTGGCGAGCCGGACCCGGGCGCCGCGCGCGAGCAGCGCCTGCGCGACATAATTGCCGATATAGCCGGTGCCGCCGAAAATCGTGACCAGCTGGCCGGAAAGCGGGGAGGAGGTAGGCATGGTTTGGTTGCTCTTCGTGGCCTGAGACAGTGCAGGGCGTTGTGCTGGCCGCGCTTTGCTTCAACGAAGCGGGCGAGGCAAGGGTTCCGGTGACGGGAATCGCCGGAATGGCCAAGCCGCTTTGCGTGCGTTCCGGCAGGCCGAAGCCGCCGGTCAGGCATCGCCAGCACGGCGGGCAAGGTTTGCATTGACAGCACCCCCACCCCCCCGCTAATGGCCCGCGCCTACCCAGCTTCCGGCAGCGATGACCGGATGCACCGTGCCCAGATGGCGGAATTGGTAGACGCACCAGCTTCAGGTGCTGGCGCTCGCAAGGGCGTGGAGGTTCGAGTCCTCTTCTGGGCACCAAAACTCCTGCGGGAGTGGCATCAAGACCTTGAAAAAACCCCAGAAATCTGCCATTTTTGGCTGGATTTTGATGCCGCGTGTTTCACGCTGTTTCAGGCCGTGCCCCGAAGGCGAAGACCCTGCTTTGGCGCCACAGTCGATCCGGAAAAGCTAGACGGTCTGCTGGATAGTTCTCTCGTTACGTGTCGCTATCATTCACCATTCTGGCCGTCTCGGTTTCGCGAGAGGCGGCCCGCATGGTCTGCTTGGCAAATTCCTTGATCTCGTCGATCTCGTCATCGCGGAGCTGCCCACCAAGTCGGCCGTAGGCCATGCCTTCGAGGAGGTAATGCGCAACGTTACCCGCACGCGCCGCGGCAGGGTTTTCAGCATCCCAACCGATCAGCTCACGCGCGATGCTGTGCCATTCTTCGAGAAAGCTGCGGTAGCTGGACATCAGCAGGTCCGCCAACTGCCGCTCTGACCGCGCTGCCAATACCAGCTCTTGATAGGCCTTGAACTCCAGTTCGTTGAGATGCTGCCAGTGAAGGTCGATCATCGTCCCAATCAGATCGCTGTGGTCACGGATGGCCAGCAAGTCTTTCCGGAAAATCTCGAGGCGGCGCGAATGCAGATGCGCCACGACCGAACGCAAAAGGTCGAGTCGCGTCGGGAAATAATACTGCATGCCGCCGCGAGAAATCTTGGCCCGTTCGGCTATGAGCGTCGTCGAAACCTCAGAGTAAGGCATGGCGGCCAGACATTCGATCGCAGAGTTCAAAGCAGCCCTGCGCAAAAGCTCACCCTTCTCCGCCTGCCTTTCGCTACTTCCGCGAACACCCCGTCCCGAGCGCACCTTGCGCACTGGGTTCGGATCGACAGTCATCGAGTTGCTCATCGCGCTCTTGTACTTTGCAAAGATCATCCGGCTCAAGCTGATCGCAACCATCTCGACGGCGATTGCAAGCCCCACCGATGTGTCCTGTCAAAAGCGCTAAAATAAAGCAACGCTGCTTGACACTTCGCAGGACGAGGCAGACAAAAAAGCAGAGCTGCTTAAAAGTGGCCACTGGGGAGGAAAATTCATGATGTCTTCAATGCAACGCATCGCGCGTCTGTGTGCCGCGACCTCACTCGCATCCGCCGTCGTTCTGTCCGCTGCCCCAGCTGTGGCTCAGCAGGCAGCGACGGATGATCAAGCGCAGTCGGAGGACGCGGGGGCGATCGTGGTCACAGCGCAGCGCCGCGAACAAGCGATCAGCGATGTCCCGCAAGCCGTTCAGGCCATCAGCGGTGGGCGGCTTCAAGCTCTCGGGATCGAGCAGATCGATGACGTGATCGCACTTGTTCCAAGTGCGACGATCGGCTCGACCATCTCTGTCGGCTCAAACGTGTTCCAGATCCGCGGCGTTGCCGCAGCCGAGACGGACGGCGATCCGACCATCGGCTTCTATCTCGATAACTTCGCCTTCTCCCTGCCGGGCCGGCCCTACGCGCCCGCGGCCGACTTCTATGACCTGCAACGTGTCGAAGTGCTGCGCGGGCCTTCAGGCACCCTGTACGGTCTTGGCTCGCTTGGCGGCACAATCAAAGTCCTGACCAACGACCCCGAGCTTTACGCGGTCGAAGGCGCTGCGCGCCTGACGGGCAACATCACCGACGGCGGCGATCCTGGTGGAAGCGGCGATGCCATGATCAATATCCCGATTTCGGAAGGCAAAGTCGCACTCCGCGCCGTGGTATCCTATCGCGAAATCGGTGGCTTTGCCGACAATGCCGCGACCGGCGAAGACAATGCGAACGGCGCCAGTTCCTTCAATGGGCGCGTCAAGCTGCGGATGGAGCCGACTGAACGCCTGATGATCCAGCTGGCAGCGTGGCACAATCGCTCCAAGCAGGACTTTTCCAACCGGATCACGACTGCTGATCCGCCGATCCTCGATCAGACCTTCGGCATTGCGGATTCGCGCTACACGCTTCTCACTGCGGACATCGCATATGATCTCGACTTCGCGACCCTGCTGTCGACCACAGGCTGGATCGACAACAATGTCATCGTCAACAATGGCGGCTTTATCCCGGGGATCGGCGATTTCGCCAGTTTCTGGCCGCTACGGACCAAGAATTTCAACGAGGATCTGCGCCTTTCATCCAATGGCTCCGGGCCGCTGACGTGGATCGTGGGCCTCTTTTACCAGAACGGCGAGACAAAGGGCGGACAGAGCGTCAATCTCGACGATTTCCCTGTGGCCGGACAGACAGGGCTTGCGACCTTCAATGACAACCTCCTCGAAAGTGAGGCCTGGGCTGTCTACGGAGAATTCACGTACAGCCTCGCCGACGGTGTCATCGATCTTACCGCAGGGGGACGCTATTTCGAGGAAGAGCGGACCTTCACCGAGAACAGCTCGATCACCTTTATCGAAGGCAATCTGACAATACCCACGGTCGGCATCGACCGCGCCAAGAACAACACCTTCAATCCGCGGTTCAACGTATCGATCAAACCCAACGACGATCTGATGATCTACGGCGAAGTCGCCAAGGGCTTCCGGTCCGGTGCGATCACTTCGAGCTCGATCATTGCGGGCGCGAACGGCGCGCTCGGGACCAACTTCGAGAACAGCTCCCCGCCTGACACGCTCTGGAACTATGAAGCAGGCATCAAGTGGGGGCTGGGCGACGTCGACGTCGCGGTCTCGGCTTACATCTTCGACTGGAACGACGCACAAATCGAGCTGTCGCCCACGCTCCAGTCGATTGTGGTGCCGGTTGGCGATGTGCGCGGCAAAGGGATCGATGCCGAGGTGGCCTGGCGCACACCCCTTCCCGGCCTTTCGCTTCAGGCTTCCGGAAATATCAACGCGACCAAAATCCGCGATGTGATTCCCGAGGTTGGTACGGCCCTGCCATGGCTATCGGAAGGCAATCAGCTGCCCGGCACGTCGAAGCATACCTTCACCCTCTCGGGCAATTATGCCGGAACAATTGGTGACGGCTGGGACCTGATGCTGAGCGGCCGCTATTCCTATCGCTCTCAGCAGCAAAGCGTCTTCAACGGCGTCTTCGCTCCCTGGTTCGGCCTCGGTTTCGCCCGCATTGCAGTCGAGAAGAACGGGCTCGAGATCGGTCTCTTTTCCGACAACATCGGAAACGCCCAGCGACCGATCACCCGGCCCGGCGGGCAAAACCAGGTCCCCTATCCGCGCACCATCGGAATCTCTGTCGAGAAGCGGTTCTGAACCTTCGGGAAGCGAAAATGGCCAAGATTGAAAACGACCTCACCAACGCCTCAAGCGCCGAAGCGCGGGAATGGAAGGCGACCCCTTTTCTTCCGCGCAAGCCGATTGCCGACATCGGTCAGCAACGCATCGACGGCGAACGCTTCCATTCGCGCGAGTTCATGCAGCGCGAATGGGACATGATCTGGACGCGGACCTGGAACATCGGCTGTCATGTGAGCGAACTCGAGGAGCCGGGTGATTTTCGCGTGCACTCGCTGGGCAAAGAGTCGCTGCTCTTTGTGATGGGCCAGGACGAGGTCATCCGGGGCTTTTTCAACGTGTGCCAGCATCGCGGCAACATCCTGTGCCAGACGCGGGAAGGCTTTGTCGATCGCTTCAAGTGCCCGTTCCATGGATGGGAATGGAACCTCGACGGAAGCCTGAAACAGGTCATGCACCCACACCTGTTTGCGCAATTCCGCGATGGCATTCCCGTCGAGGAGCTCGCACTCCCGCAGCTCAAGGTCGATACCTGGGGTGGCTGGGTCTGGTTCAATATGGACGAGAACGCCGGTCCCTTGCGCGAATTTCTGGGGGAAGCGGGGCGCCATCTCGAAAGCTTCCAGCTCGAGCGCTACAACCTCATCGACTACAAGAGCTTTGAGTGGGCCGGAAACTGGAAGCACGCGCACGATGCTTTCAACGAAAGCTACCATTTCGAAGCACTGCATCCGGAATTCCTGGATTTTGCCGAAGGCTTCGACGTGCCGATCGAACTGCTCGGCATCCACAGCCGGATGCTGAACTTCAATCACACAGTCAGCGAACTGCGTCACGAGCGCGACGAAATCACACCGATCCGCAAGGCCATGCTAGGCTTGCCGGAGGGATATGAGGGCCCCGCTCACAAAGCGCATCTTGCGGTGATTGCGGAAAAGCGCGCGCTCGAGGGAAAATCCCATATCGCCTACGAGGCGCTCAATGACGAACAGCTAGCGCATCAGTATCATTACACCTTTTTCCCGGGCACCACGATCACTTCGACCCCGGAAATGTCGATCGTTTTCCGGTACCGGCCCCACGAAACCGACCCCACCTATTGCTACTATGATTTCCTGATCACGCGGCATGACCCGCCCGGTGAGCCGCGGCCTGACTACGAGTATCGACTGTATCGGCACGACGAGCTGCCGCGCTATGCTGATGCCTTTGACGGCACGTTCGATCCGGTGCTTGCCAATGTGCTGCAGCAAGATGGGACGAATATGCCGACCATGCAGCAAGGCACGGCTTCGCGCGGCTTCCGGGGCATGATCCTGGGCGACCAAGAGGTGAGGATCCGGCACTTTCACCAGACCATCGACCGCTACCTGATGGGCAATTTCCCGCGCCACGGCGACCGATGAGCGAAGGGCGACCAAGCATGCGACGCCGAATTCACGTCATCACTGGCGGCAAGTATCACGATTTCGATCTGGCACGGTTCAAACTCTTGCAGCTTATGATGCAGGATGAGCGCGTGCGGGCGAGCTGCGCGGAGGACTTCAGCGGGCTTGAAAGGCTCGATGAATGCTGCGGCGTGATCCTCTACACCTGTGACTTGATGCCGTCAGAAGAACAGGCGCAGGCCCTTGACGCTTTTGTCCGGGATGGCGGGCGGCTGTTGGCGCTTCACGCGGTGAACGCCCACCTCGAATTCACTGATGGTCCCGAAATCGTCACCAGCGGCGTGCGGATTCCTGGCCTGGTCAAATCGACCCCCGAACACGTCGCTCCGACATTCATGGCGCTTTTGGGCAGCCGGTTCGTGACGCATCTCGCTGCGCAAGAGATACATGTCCATGTCGAGGATGACGATCATCCCGTTACCGCCGGGATGAAAGACTTCGTCATCACGGACGAACCCTATGTCGCCATCCCCATCGGTGACATCCGAACCCTTCTGTCGGCGCGCTACAAAGGCCCGACACCAGGCTACGTCACGGAGTTTGTCCCCGATGACCCACCTCGCCCGCAGCTCTATGTGAAGGAACACGGCGAAGGCGCTGTGCTCTATTCTCCGCTGGGCCATGCCTGCGGCAAATATGACATGGTTCCGCTCATGGACGAGGCGCCGAAGGTGACAGGCCCGTGGGAAGACGAGGTCTATCTCGGCATTTTGGAGCGAAGCATCGCATGGCTGTGTGATGCTCCCCGGCACAGCGGTCGGCCATGATCACCGCACCGGGCAATATTCGCCAGCTGGGCTTCGTTGTGCGTGATCTTGATGAGGCGGTCGCGCATTGGCTGGCGCACACCAGTGCGGGGCCCTTCGTTGTGATGCGCGGCCAACGCTTTGAGGGTTGGACGTATCTGGGTGAGCCTCAGGATCAGATACTCGATATCGCCTTTGCGCAGGCGGGACCGATGATGATCGAGTTGATCCAAGCCAAAGGCCCGTGGCCCAATGTCTATGGTGATGCACCACCCACCGAAACATCTGTGCTGCACCACTTCGGTCTGCTGGTCGGTGATATTGATGCAGCCAGTGCGGCCCTCGATGCGCCGATGGTGACGACCGCGCAGATCGATGCCACAGCCGAGCTTCGCTACTTTGACTGCCGGGAGCGCTTTGGCGTGCGCCTTGAGCTGATTTCGGACACGCCATCCGTACAAGCCTTCTTCGAGCTTTCGGAAAGTCTGGCCCGCTCCTGGGACGGGAGCAGCGCGCCAGTGCGCACCTTCGAGGAGGTCGCTGCATGATGAAAGATTCGGAGCACAGCGGCAAAGTTTATGTGGTCACGGGCGCAGCATCCGGGATCGGCGCGGCCACATTGGCCCGGCTCCACGATTGCGGCGCGCAGGTGGTCGCAATTGACCGCAGCCCTGTGAGCGCCCCGGCAAGTCTCGCGCTTTCGTTCGACGTGGCAAGTGAAGATGGATGGCGCGATGCCGCCGCACAGGTGTTGCAGAAATTTGGCCGGATCGACGGACTGATCAACTGCGCCGGCGTTATCAGGATGGGGCCGATCACCAGCATGACCCTCGCAGATTTTCAACTCGTGATGCGGGTCAATGTCGAAGGGACTTTCCTTGGCCTCAAGCATATCATGCCTGTCATGCTCGCTGCCGGGACGGGTTCGATCGTCAATATCTCGTCAACAGCAGGGATAGCCGGTGCTGCCGGGGCCGGTGCCTATTGCGCCAGCAAAGGGGCGGTCAGGATGCTGACGAAATCCGCTGCGCTGGAGGCAATTGCCTACCCTTCGTCCGTACGCGTCAACTCGGTCCATCCGGCAATGACCGAGACACCGATGGTCCAGGACATTGTGCAGCAGTTGGGCGGTGCAGCAGAAATCGAAGATCAGATGCGTAGCCTCCAGCCGTCGGGCGCCTTCATTCCCGTTAAAGCCGTGGTCGATGGGATTGTCTTCCTGCTGTCTGACGCCGCCGCCTTCGTAAACGGCAGTGAATTTGTGATCGACAACGGCTTCACCGCCGCCTGATCCTGAGGAGCCTTCATGATTTTCTATGATTTCGACCTGTTCGCTCCGAGCCCGTGGATCGTCTGGATCTTTGCGAAAGAGAAGGGCGTCACAATGGAACGGCGCATTGTCGATCTGTTCAGCCGGGAGAACCGCCGCGAGCCGTTCCTGTCGCAGGTAAATCCCTTTGGAGAGCTTCCGGCGATCGTGATCGAGGACGGCACAGCGATCACCGAGATTACTCCGATCTGTGAGTACATAGAGGAGCTCCACCCCAACCCCCCGCTTATCGGCGCTACGCCGGTTGAACGCGCTCAGACAAGGATGTGGGTCCGCAGGATCGAACAGAAGATCGCCGAGCCGATGGGCGAAGGCTTTTCGGCTGAGGAGGGGCGCGAATTCTTCGAAAAGGACAAAGCCCTCGAAGGGGTCTTCACCAAGACAGTTCTCCCGCTGGAAGCAGCGGCCGTGCTCAAACGGCGCGCCCACGAAAAAATGATCTGGTTCGACCGCCTGTTTGCGGATGACGGCTGGGTTTGCGGATCCCGTTTCACGCTCGCCGACATCTACCTCTATTGCTTCCTGCAATTTGGCGAAAACCATGATCAGCCCATACCGCCCGAGGCACCTGCGCTACGGCGGTTTTTCGACAGGATGAAAGCAAGGCCGACAGCATGGGTCGGCGTACCGGGTAGCCTGGATGGCTGATCCGGTGATTCAGGATCGGGATCAGGACTGGGCTACAGTCTGCGCGTCGGCGGAACTTGCCGATGAAAAGATGCTGACAGCTCGCATAGGCGAATGGCAGGTTCTTGTCGTGCGATCTGGGGCTGGGCTCAGTGCATTCAATGACTGCTGCCCCCACCAATCGGCGCGCTTGTCAGGGGGGCGGCTGAGGCGGGGTGCCCTTATGTGTCCGCTTCACGGGGCCCGCTTCGATATAACCTCGGGTCGATGTGTGGGTGCAGGCTATGCCCCGCTTCTCAGAATGCCGATCCGCGAACGCGATGGCTATATCGAGGTGGCACCGCCGCAACGATCTCCTGCACCTGATGAAATCCCCAAAGATTCCCAATAAGCAAATGCTTTCCTGATATTTCCGCGACATCTCTCCCGCAATTCGCGGAATACCTTGAGGGATCTGGTCAATCAGATCCCTCTTTTTGTCTTGTTTATGGGTCGGCCAATGGCGCAGTTAGCCAGATGTCTCCGCATGGCGACGATGCCGGTCGGACCGGCAAGCATTTGACCCTTCAGCCCATCTCAGAAGGCTGCCACGAGGTAACGTCGCGTGTCCCAGCGCAGATTGCTCAAGATTTACTTCGACGGCGGCTGCCGACCCAATCCTGGCGCCATGGAGGCGGCCGTTGTCGCGCGCGGCGTAACCCACTTCTACGACGATTTGGGATACGGCACGAACAGTGACGCCGAATGGCTCGCCCTCCGGCTGGCCCTTCAACTCGCGCATTCCCTGGGCGAACCTGAATTTGATCTGGTTGGCGACTCGTTGGAAGTCATCCGGCAGGCAAGTGGTTTATTCCGGTGTCGTTCGATGGCAGCCGCGGACCACCGCGCCAGATATGAGGAATGCGCGGCTGCCGGGCGACCGAGACGTCTGATCTGAACCCCTCGTCAGCAAAATCTGGCAGGTATTGCCCTCGCGAAACGCAATACCCTGCGATGAGGCGTCTGGGACGGCGATGACGTCGCGAAAGCGTGGCAGAATTCTGCCGCTTTCAGCCTTCAGGCAGTCAGGATGGCCTAATCCAGGCTTGTCTTCGGAAACATCCATTGGACCGCCAGCGATGGCGCGAACGGGGTCCAGGCGTTTTCGGGCTGGGCGAGGCGATCGGCAATCGCGATCATCACGCTGGGGTTGACCCCGAGCCCGCAATGGCTGGCGTGGACTTCGATGTTCTCGCTCGGCGTGCGGGTGGGTTTCTGGACCGATCCGCGCCAGTGCACGATCCCGTCGGTCTTGGTGAGGATCGACGTGGTCGGCACCGGCGGCGCCTCATCAAGACGGCGAAAGCGCCCGCCACGCATCGGTTCGGGGTCCTTGCCGTTCAGGAGCTCGAACAATCGCGCGGCGCTGGTGTGATTGCGGTCATCGGAAATCGGGCTGCCGAGGCTGATCACCAGCCGCACGCGATCAGGGTGCAACTTGGCAAGCTCGCGCGCCAGCACCCCGCCAAGGCTCCACCCGACCAGAGACACCTTGCGCCCGCTGTCGTCATTCAGCCGCTTGAGCTGGTTCTCCAGCCGCGTGATCAGCGCATTGTCGACCCGGACATTGCGCCCGCTGTCCCAGCCGTGGGCGTCATAGCCCAGCCCCTTGAGCAGGCGCCGCATCGGCACGGTCGAGGAATTGGACGCCATGAAGCCCGGCAGAACCTGCACCGCGTGCCCATCCCCCTTGGGCAGGTGCGACAGGAGCGGGCGGGTCATGTAGAAGGCACCGAGCTCGAACACGGCGCGGCCTTCGATGAAGGTCCAGATCCGGCTCGGCGGGCGCGGCCGAGGGGCGAATTGTGCGCCGGCCGATGCTGTTGCGGTCATAGTGTTTTCCTTCGCTGTTCGGGACTTTCGGCCAGTCATGCCCGCTTGGCCTTGCCTGCGGCGCGCTTGCGCTTGGCGGGGGCTGCTTCCGGTTTCGGAGCGGCTTTCGCTTGCTGTGTAGCAGCCAGCAGCTCGGCAAAACTATCCTCGATGCATTTCACGTAAAAATCGGGATCGGGCAGCAGCTCGCGGTCAGCAGTGAAGGCGATGGTCGCCTCGTCGCAATAGGATTGCACCACATGACCGAGGCCGAGACCGTCGGTGAGGCACAGCAGGCCCATCATGCTTTCGAGCCGCGCGCCGGCAAAGTGGATCGGCACTGGCGGGCCGGGCACATTGGTCACCACCGTGGTGAACGGCGGCGCCACGCCGCGATTGGCGAGGCCGAGGCGGGTATAAAGCTGCGCGCCCAGCGCCATGAACAGAGCGGGCGAGACCTTGCTCATCTCGGTCATGTTGCGCGCGCCGATGGCGTCCGACATCGCCTTGGAGTTGGCGGTCTGCGAGAAGACGAAGGCGAGGCGCTCAGCCGGGTCTGCGATATGCGTGCCGAGCGGCGCGATCATCGCGGCGACCTGATTGCCCATATCGCCCTTTTCGCCGCCCGAACGGACCGAGATCGGGGCCATCGCGGTCAGGGTCTTCTTGGGCAGATCGTCCTTGGCGAGCAGATATTTGCGCATCGCCCCGCCGATGATCGCGAGGAACACGTCATTGACCTTCGCGCCTTCGGCCAGCGCGCGGATCGCCTTGATATCGGCGAGCTTGAAGCTGCGCCCCTCGACCACCCGGTGTGGGCTGATCTTGCGGTTGAAGCGTGACTTGGGGGCGAGCATGTCGGCGCTGACGGTGAAGTCCTTGACCACCAGTCCCTTGATCGCCTTGGCCAGCCCCGGCGCGGCCTTGGCGGCGACCTCCAGCTGCTTCCATGGGTTGGTGACGGCGTTGAAGTAGCTTTTGCCGAGCAGTTCGATGGGGTTCGGGATGCGCTCGGGCTTCCAGGTATCGGCCTTGTTGGGGGGCGGATCGCCGGGGCGCAGGGTGTGGAGCGCCTCCATCAGATCGATCCCGCTCATCCCGTCAATCGCGGCATGGTGGACCTTGGTCACCATCGCGAAACTGCCGGGCGTGACGCCGGGGACATTGTCGAGCCCCTCGATCACGGTGAATTCCCACGGCGGCCGGTCGAGATCGAGCGGCCGGGCAAAAATCCGCGCGGCCTGGATGCACAGCTGCCGCCAGTCGCCGGGCCTCGGCAGCGCAACATGGCGTACGTGATATTCGAGATCGAAGTCCGGGTCCTCGACCCAGTAGGGGTAATCGAGATCGAACGGCACCCGCACCAGCCGCTGGCGCATCGTGCGGCTCAGCTGCGCACGCGCGCCGATGAATTGCAGGATATCCTTGAAGCGCACGAAGCTGCCGGGCGCGGTCTCCGGATTGTAGACCAGGATCGAACCGATATGCATCGGCGAATTGCGCGTTTCCAGCGCGACGAAGGACGCATCCATCCCCTGCAATTGTCGCAAGGCCCTCTCCCCCTGTTGCCCCCTTATGGCGGGGCTTGTGAGAGAGAGGCTAACAGACGGCAGGCAGCGGTCAACTTGCCGCCCCCGTTAAGACCTTCCGCTACGGGCGTCACCCACCGGGCAGCAGCGCGAGCAAGGCAAAGCTCGCGAGCCAGTGTTCGCCCATGTAGTCGCCCTCGACATGGGGGAGCGCGGCGGCAAGGTGCTGGTCGGCCAGCTGATGGAGCGCCGCGCGCTCCGCCTCTCCCCCCAGCCGAGCGGCAATCGCCGTGAGGCACCAGGCGCGGCTGAGGTTGAGCCCGTCGAGATGCGCGATCTTGCCGTCGCTTCGGTCGGAGACAGTGACCGGGCGGCATTCGCGCGCCAGCCAGCCATTGGTGACCACCAGCGCGTCGAACCACGGAGCAAAGGCGAGATGCGGGCGGACTTCCGCCATCAGCAGCGCGGCGGTGAGGACGGGGGAGAGGAATTCGTCACCCCCCGGCTCCCACCCCGCATAATCGCGGCGATGGCCGAAGGCGCGCTCCGCCCAGTCGTCAATCAGCATGACCAGTTCGGGATCGCGCCCGGTCGCCCAACGCCGCGCAAGCACCAGCGCGAAGGCGGTGTTGAAGTGCGTGCCGACGGTGATCGGATAGGTGAGAATGGCGAGATAATCGCGAAACCGTGCTGCAATAGCGCGCGCCAAAGGCTCAAGCCGCGCGCCCCAATGGTGGCCCTCATGCCGCGCGGCTTCATGATGGAGATATATCAGCCAGCCCCAGCCATAGGGGCGCTCGAACCCGCGCGATGCCGGACGGTCCAGATAGGCAAGTTCCGCCGCCAGTTTCTCCGCGGTGAAAGTAGTGTCTGCCAACGCCTCGATGGCAGTAGCCTCGGGCATATCGGGATAAAGCCGCCGCACAGTCAGCAGCGTCCACCACCCGTGGACGCAGGAATGCCAGTCGAAGCTGCCGAAGAACACCGGATGGGCCGCTTGCGGCAGGCGCAGGTCGTCCGGCCCGGTGAAGACATGATCGTCCTTGTAAGGGAAGGCCCGCGCCACATGGCCCAGCGCCACGCGGGCGAAACGGCGGGCGGTGTCCTCGGTCAGCGCCACAGCCAGAACGCCCCCACATAGATGATCACGATATTGCACAGGAGCAGCGGCACGGCGGTGCCGACCTGCTGGCGGATGACGGCGTTCTGGTCCTTCAGTTCGAGCAGCGCGGCGGGCACGATGTTGAAGTTCGCCGCCATAGGTGTGAGCAGCGTGCCGCAGAACCCGGCCAGCATCCCCACCGCGCCGATCACCGCCGGGTTGCCGCCATATTGCCCGATCAGCAGCGGAATGCCGATCGCGGCGGCCATGACCGGGAAGGCGGCAAAGGCGTTGCCCATGATCATGGTGAAGCCCGCCATGCCGAGCGCAAAGACCACCACGGTCAGGAACACGCTGCCCTCAGGAATGATGCCGCCCGCGATCCCGCCAATGATCTCGCCCACCCCGGCGAGCGCGAACACCGCGCCGAGCGCTGCTAGCATCTGCGGCAGGATCGCCGCCCAGCCGATGGAATCGAGCAGCCGTCGGCCTTCCTCAGCCGGGGCCATGAGCGGCGGTCGCAGCCACACCATCGCTCCCACCAACGCGGCGACGACGCCGATACCGAACAGGATCAGCGTCTCGCGCCGCGCCTCGAACACCCCGGTCTCACCCAGCGGGGTGTAGTTGTAGAGCAGCGTGCCTGCGACCGCCGTCAGCGGCACCACCAGCGCAGGAAGAAACAGCCGGTTGCCAAGTCGCGCGGCATGAGCCTCGCGTTCCTGCGGCGAGGTGGTCGGCGGATCGCTGCGCTTGAGGCCGCCGAGCCCGGCAATGGCCACGAGCGCCAGCACCAGCACGCCGTTGGCAAGATCGGAGAGATGGCTGCCGAGCAAGAAGCTCGCAGAAAGCAGCGCCCAGAAGGCGGCATTGCCCCAGCGCCCGTCCTTGGCGGAAAGCGCCGCCCACACCGCAAAACCCGCGCCTGCCAGCACATAGAGCCACTCGTAAGTGATCACCTCGCCGCCCTCCCCAACCGCCGGTCAAAGGCGAGGATGCGGCCCGCGTGGATCACGAAGGCGCAAATTGCGGTGGGGATCGCCCAGACCGAGAGTTGCAAGGGCGTCAGCGGATAGCCCGCCGCCTCGAACACGCCCTGGATCAGCAGGATCGAGGCAATCGCGAAGAAGATGTCCTCGCCGAAGAACAGCCCGACATTGTCGGTCGCGGCGGCCATGGCTTTCACCTCGTCGCGGGCGTCTTCGGTGAGGTCGCCGTGGGTCTTGACCGCCGCCGCCTCGGCCATCGGCGCGACCAGCGGGCGCACCGCCTGCGGGTGCCCGCCGATGTCCTTCATGCCCAATGCCGAAGCGAGCTGGCGGAAGGCGAGGTAGGCCACCAGCAGCTTGCCCATGGTCGCCCCGCGCATCCCCTCGATCACCGCGCGGGCGCGTTGCTGCAACCCGTAGCGTTCGAGCAACCCGATCACTGGCAGGATGATCCACGTGACCGAGATATAGCGGTTGTCGTTGAAGGCCTTGCCCAGCGCCTCGACAACCGCGACGGGATCGAGCCCCGCCAGCACGCCGGTTGCGAGCGCGGCGCTGACCACCACCAGCAGCGGGTTGAAGCGCAGCGCAAAGCCCAGAACGACGATGGCGATGCCCGCCAGCGGCCAGTAGTTCATTCCTCTGCCCCTCCAAAGCCGCCGCCACCGGGCGTCAGGATCACGAAACTGTCGCCCGGCTGCATTTCCGCCGAGCCGGTGGCACCGAGACTTTCGATGCTGCCGTCAGCGCGCTCGACCCAGTTCTGTCCGGGGAGCGCATCGCCTCCGCCCGCCAGCCCGCGCGGTGCGACCTTGCGGCGGTTGGCCAGCATGTTGGCGCGCATCGGCTCAAGGAAGGTCAGACGCCGCACCACCCCGTCGCCGCCGCGATGCCGCCCTGCCCCGCCCGACCCACGCCGGATCGCGAATTCCTCTAGCCGCACCGGCAGCCGCGTTTCGAGGATTTCGGGATCGGTCAGGCGCGAATTGGTCATGTGGGTCTGCACCGCACTGGTGCCGGGATGGTCCGGCCCCGCGCCCGAACCGCCGCAGATCGTCTCGTAATACTGGTGCGCTTCGTTGCCGAAGGTGAAGTTGTTCATCGTCCCCTGGCTCGGCGCGAGGCGGCCCGTGGCGGCGAACAGCGCGTCGGTGACCACTTGGCTGGTCTCGACATTCCCCGCCACCACCGCCGCACCCGGGCGCGGGTTCAGCATCGAGCCTTCGGGCACGATCAGCGTCACCGGGCGCAGGCACCCGTCATTCATCGGGATCGCGTCGTCGATCAGCGTGCGGAGCACATAGAGCGCGGCGGCGCGGGTGATGGAGCGCGGGGCGTTGAAGTTATCGGGGAGCTGCGCGCTCGTCCCGGTGAAGTCGAACACGGCTGATCGCGCCGCGCGGTCGATGCGGATCGCGACCTTCACCACCGCGCCATTGTCCATCGGATAGGCGAACGCCCCGTCCTCAAGCCCGCCCAGCAAGCGGCGCACGCTTTCCTCGGCATTGCCGAGGACGTGGTCCATGTAAGCGGCCAGCACATCGGCCCCATGCTCGCGCGCCGCAGCCGCCAGCAATTCGGCCCCGCGCGTGCAGGCCGCAAGCTGCGCGCGCAGATCGGAGAGGTTGCGGTCCGGGTTGCGTGCGGGATATTCCGCTGCGGCCAGAATGCGGCGCAGTTCGGCCTCCTGAAAGCGGCCTGCGTCCACCATCAGCAGATTGTCGATCAGCACGCCCTCTTCGGCGATGGTGCGGCTTTCGGGCGGCATGGAGCCGGGCGCGATGCCGCCGATGTCCGCATGGTGGCCTCGCGCGGCGACGAAGGCGTCAGGTTCCGCCCCGTCCTCGCAGTAGAACACCGGCACGATCACCGTGATGTCAGGCAGGTGCGTGCCGCCGCGATAGGGATCGTTGAGCACATAGGCATCCCCGCGCTGGAACCCGCGACCATCCCGCGCTGCGCCTCGGGCCTCGATCACCCGCGCGATGGAATCGCCCATGCTCCCCAGATGCACCGGGATATGCGGCGCATTGGCGATCAGCGCGCCCCCAGCGTCGAATAGCGCGCAGGAGAAATCGAGCCGTTCCTTGATGTTCACCGAGGTCGCGGTCGATTGCAGCACCACGCCCATTTCCTCGGCGATCGCCATGAAGAGGTTGTTGAAGATTTCGAGCCGCACCGGATCGGCCGCAGTCCCGGCGGCGCGGGTGCGGGTGAGCGGGACGCTGCGGGTGAGGATCAGGCTGCCCTCGTGCGCCAGCTGCGCCTGCCAGCCCTCCTCCACCACTGTGGTCGAACCGGGGTCGATGATCAGCAGCGGGCCTTGCGCGACCTCGCCTGCCGCCAAGGCGGTGCGGGCCATGACCGGCCAGTCTCCGGGCCGCAGCGGCGCTGTGGCGGCGGTGGTTTCGGGGATGCCGGAAGCAGCGGCCAGCCCGCCCGCCTGCCCCAGCGCCTCGACACTCAGCGCCTCGACGATGATCGTGCCATCCGCGTCGGAATAGCCGAAGCGCTGGCGGTGGAGCTGGCGGAAGGCGGCATCCATCTGCGCAGGGGCCTCGCAGGGGATTGCGAGCAGGCTGTCGCTCCCGGCAAAGCGCAGGCGTGCGCGGGGCTCCGTGATTATCGCCGCGGCGGCGATACCCTGATCCAGCAGCGCGTGCCGTGCCTCTGCCTCAAGCGCGGCCAGTTCCTCCGCAAAGCTCTCGCCCAAGGGCCGCATCAGGCTGATCTCGCGGATCGCTTTCACCGGCGCCAGACCGATCCCATAGGCTGACAGCATCCCGGCGAGCGGGTGGACCAGCACCGTCTCCATCCCCAACGCGTCAGCCACGCGGCAGGCATGCTGCCCGCCCGCCCCGCCGAAGCAGGCGAGTGCATAGGTCGTCACATCATGCCCGCGCGCGACCGAGATCTTGCGGATCGCGCCAGCCATGTTGTGAACCGCGATGGCGAGGAAACCCTCGGCAATAGCCTCCGGCGAAGTGGGTTCGGGCAGCGTGGCGGCGACCTCCTCCAGCCTTGAGCGGGCGGCCTCAGGGTCGAGCGGTTCATCGCCGCCCGGGCCGAACACCGCGGGGAAAAAGGCGGGGTCGATCCGCCCGAGGAACAGGTTGCAGTCAGTGACCGTCAGCGGCCCGCCCTTGCGGTAGCAGGCAGGGCCGGGGTCTGCGCCCGCGCTCTCGGGGCCGACGCGGAAGCGCGCGCCATCAAAGCGGCAGATCGAACCGCCACCGGCCGCGACCGTATGGATCTGCATCATCGGCGCGGCCACCCTGACGCCCGCGACCACGCTGTCGCCGGTCAGCTCCACCTCGCCCGCGTAATGCGCGACATCGGTGCTGGTGCCGCCCATGTCGAAGCCGATCAGCCGCGTATGGCCGATTGGCGCACAGGCCGCGACCATTCCGACCACGCCGCCCGCCGGGCCGGACAGGATCGCATCCTTCCCCCGAAATGCGCCAACCTCGGCAAGCCCGCCGTTCGATTGCATGAACCGGAGCGCCCCAGCCGCAGGCAGGCTCGCCGCCAGCGCATCGGTGTAGCGCCGCAGCACGGGCGAGAGATAGGCATCGACCACCGTAGTATCTCCGCGCGGGATCAGCCGGATCAGCGGTGCGACCTCGTGGCTGACGCTGACCTGCGCAAAGCCGATTGCGCGAGCAATCTCAGCCAGCCGGGCCTCGTGCGCACGGTGCTGCCAGCCGTGCATCAGCACAATGGCGATCGCATCGAAGCCCTCCGCGCGCAGTTGTGCGAAGGATGCGCGCGCCGCCGCTTCGTCCAGCGGGCGCAGCACGGTGCCATCGACCGCCACGCGCTCGTCGATCTCCACGACCTTGGCGGGGAGCTGCTCGGGCAGCACGATGTGGCGCGCGAAGATGTGGGGCCGCGCCTGCGTGCCGATCCGCAGCGCGTCGGCAAAGCCCTTCGTGATCGCCAGCGCCAGCCGCTCGCCCTTTCGCTCCAGCAGCGCGTTGGTGGCGACCGTGGTGCCGATCCGAAGCTCGGCAATCGCCGCCTCGCCATAACGCGCCATCAACCGCCGCACCGCCTCGCTCGCGGCGTCGGCATAGTGGCCCGGATTTTCCGACAGCAGCTTTGCGGTCACCAGCCGCCCATCGGGCGTGGTGGCAACCACATCGGTAAAGGTGCCGCCACGATCAACGGCGAAGCGCCATGCTGGGGGTTGTGCCAGATTCATGCATCGCTGTGTTGTCCAGCGCTCACGACAAAGCAACTGCGGCGAAGGATTGTGCAGCCCGGCGTGAGGCCGCTAGGTGACCGATCGGCCTGCCGTCTCCGGCAGAACCAGCCAGATCCACGCCGCGAGCAGGAAGCTGACCGAGGCCAACGCCATGACCGGTCCAAGCCCGAAGGCCTCGGCCAGCGGGGCGGTGATGAGCGGCGCGGTCATGCTGATCACGCGGCCCCAATTGTAGATCGAGGCGGCGGTCGAGCGCAGGTGCGGCGGGTAAAGCTCCGACAGCCACGGCCCCCAGATCGCCGAGGCGCTGAGCATCACGCCATAGGCAAAGCCCAGCATCTCCAGCAGCGTGAGTGGCAGCGGCACGAAGAGGTAAACCGGGATGATGGCGGCAGCGAGCACAAAGCCCGCCGCGCCGCTGCGCCGCCCGAGCCGGTCACTGATCCAGCCCCAGATGAGCCCGCCCAGCGCCGCGCCGATGAATTGCCAGCCCAGCACATCGCCAATCACGGTGTCGGGGATGCCGCGTTCGGTCTTGAGATAGGTGCTCGCCCAGCCGGTGAATGCTTGATAGGCAAAGAAATTGAGGCCCGACATGGTCGCCAGCAGCAGTGTCTGGCGGGCGACGCCGGGGCGGAACAGCTCGGCAATGGGGAGCTTCGAAGCGGCGGTCGTGCTTGCGCCGACAGGGCCGCCGAAGGGGAGCAGCTTGCGGTCGTCCGGCACCACCACGAAGGCGAACAACGCCAGAGCGACCGGCACCGCGCCTGCCCACAGCAGCACCTTCCAGTCGGCCCCCGCCCGGAACGCCGCCGCCGAAAGGAAACCGAGCGCCGAGACCGCAACATTGTAGGTGCCCAGCACAAAACCGGCGATCAGCCCGCGCATACTCGCCGGAAACAGGCCCGAATAGATGCCGACCGCAATCGGATACATCGCGCCCATGAAAAAGCCCATCAGCACCCGCTGCCCGACCAGCGTGGCAAAATCGGCCACCACCAGACCCGACAGCAGCATCCCGCCATATCCGATCATCGCAATCACCAGCGCGTTGCGCCGGCCGATGATGTCGGCAACCTGCCCCATGACGACGGCGCCGATGATCGCGCCGATCGCCTGCACCGTGTAGAGCGATCCCGACTGGGTCAGGGTGAGACCCAGATCCTCCTTGATATAGGGCCGCAGAATATCGACGGTGTTCCACGACCAGGCGTAGAAGAAATAGCCGATCAGGAGGAACACCAGCGCGGCGATCCGGCGCGATTGGCTGAGATCCTCGGCGCGTTGCACCACGGTCATGGCGCGAAGCCTGCCGTGCGGGCGAGATTCGCTGCACCTTCGCGCATGAAGCCGTGATCCGATCCCAGCAGGAACAGGCTCGCCCCTTGCGCTTGCCAGTGCGGGACATCGGCAGGCCGGGGCGTGAACATCCCGCAGGCGCGATTTGCGGCACGGCAAGCGGCAAGAATGTGCTCCACAGCCGCGATCACCTTGGGATCGTCGGGCGAGGTGCAGCCGAGCGCAATGGTGAGGTCGATGCGCCCGATGAACAGCGCATCGATGCCGGGGACGGCGGCGATGGCGTCGATGGCATCCAGCGCTTCGAGATCCTCGATCTGGGCGATCACGACGCTGCGCGCGGCGCTGGCGGCAAGGTGATCGGGGATGGTCCGCGTGCCATAGCCAGCCGCGCGGCTCGATCCGGCATAGCCGCGCCGGGCGGGACCGCCGCCGGGGCCATAGTGTACGCTCGCCGCCACCGCCTCGGCCTCCTCGGCCGAGCGGATATGCGGCACCAGCACGCCGTCCGCCCCGCAATCGAGCGCGTTGAGGATTTCGTGCGCGGCGGCGGAGGCGGGGCGCATCAGCACCGGCATTCCGCCCGCCCGCGCGGCCAGAATGCAGGCATCGAGATCGCGGCGGTCAAACGGCGCGTGTTCGGCATCGAGGCACAGGCAATCGAGTCCTGTCCCCGTCAGCACCTCGACCACATGCGGGTGCGGGGTCTTGATGAAGGTGCCCAGCAAAGGCGCGCCGCTGGCGAGGCGGGATTTGAAGCTGTCCATCCGCTTACGCCGCCACGCCGCGCCACAGCCGCTCGCTCGCCAGCGCCGCGCCTTCGGCCAGGGTCTTGAGCTTGGCCCAGACGATGGTGGGATCGACCACGCCGAAGCCTGCGAAGGTCGAAAAGCCGCAGTCCGTCCCTGCGATTACCCGCTCGCGCCCGATGATGTTGGCATAGCGCTCGATCCGCTCGGCGACGACGCGGGGGTGTTCGATGAAGTTGGTGGTGCTGTCGATCACGCCGGGGATAAGGATTTTGTCCTCGGGGATGAGGGCGGCCATTTCGGCGAAATAGGTCCAGTCGGCCTGATGGCGCGGGTTGCTGGTTTCGAACAGCAGACCTGCGGGCTTGGCCTGCATCAGGGTGGGCAGGATCACCCCCATTTCGACATCGCAGCAATGCGGGCCTTCGTAATTGCCCCAGCACACATGCATCCGCACGCGGTCTGCGGGCACATTGCGCAGGGCGTGGTTCAGCGCCTCCACATGGCCGCCGATGAGGCGCAGATATTCCGCGTCCGAGCGATCCTTGTACATCATGTGTCGCCCGAGCCCGAGGTCGGGGCTGTCGAGTTGCAGCAACAGACCCGCTGCGACGATGGCCTCATATTCGGGCCGCATCGCCTCGGCCAATGCCTCAAGATAGGCGTCTTGCGTGGGGTAGTGCTCGTTCGGCTGGAACAGCGCGATCACGCCGGGCGAAGCGCTGTTCATGAAGCCGCCGACGGGCTGGTGCGCTGCCATAGCGGCGGCCATGTGAGCGAGGTCAGCCTCCAGCGGCTCCATCGATTTGACCGTGATTGGCCCCACGCATTTGGGGCGGCGATAGGTGGGCGTGCCGCCGCCCTTGGCCTGCCGTTCGAGGAAGCTCGGGAACATCTCCAAGTCCTTGGGCGGCGTGCGCGGGCTGTCGCCATCAAAGCCGGTGATGCGGTCCTTGATGTAGGTGGCATAGCTGATCTTCGACATCTCGCCGTCCGAAACGAGGTCGATCCCTGCCGCGACCTGCCGCGCCACCACCTCGTCCACCGCCGCACCGATCACCGCATCGAACTGCGCAAGGTCGACGGCCTCACCACGTTCCTGCGCGAAGACGAGGTCGGTGACGTCAGCCGATCGCGGGAGCGAGCCGACATGCGTGGTCAGGATACGGTCGGACATGGCGCGGGGCGTTCCTCTGATGGGGCTGCGGTCAGCGTGGCAAGCCACGGCTTGAGCTTGTGGGCGAGCGCCAGGGGCGCTTCGAGCGGGACCATGTGGCCGGCTGGTTCGATATGCAGTTGGGCATCGGGTATCAGCCCTTGCCAGCGGTGATGCCATGCGGGCGGGCACAGCGCGTCTTCGCTGCCGCCCATCAGGAACACCGGGCAGGTGATCCGGGTCAGGGCTGCGACCCGATCAGCCCGCAGCCGCAACGCCTCGCTCTGGCGGATGAAGACGTCCGATCCCAGGGTCATCCCCATGTCGTAGAGCAGTCGTAGCAGGGTCGTGTCCGTGCGGTTGGCGGGCGCGAGGTAGTTGGGCTTGAGCTCCTCGGTCAGCACCCGCTCCAGCCCGCCGCCGCGCACTTCCGCCTGCTGGACGGGACGATGCGCCGCGCGCTCCGGAAGATCGGCGGTGGCGTTGTACCCGATCAGGGCGAGGCCCGCGATCCGCTCGGGGGCTTGGACCGCCATCTCCACCGCAACAATCGCACCCATCGAAAAGCCGACAGGGACGAGCGGCCCGTCAGTCGCCGCCAGCGCCCGGGCGGCCATGGCGGCGATGGTGTCGTCCTGCGTGGTATCGGCATCCGCCGCCGCACGCCCCGTCGCCGCAGCAAGCGCTGTGCGGATCGCCCCGTCAGCCCCGTCCCACAGCCGCGCATCGCACATGTTGCCGGGGATCAGCAGCGGGAGCGGCGCGACTGTCATCCCAACCGCGCCGAGCGGCCGGGCAGCAATTCTCCGCCGAACAAGCGCTGTTCGGGGATCATGCCGGGCTGCTCGATCCGTTCGATCAGCATGTCGACCGCCGCCTGCGCCATGCGCCGCACCGGCTGGCGAATGGTGGTGAGCTGGTATCCACCCCAGGTTGCCGGACCGACGCCGTCGAAGCCGACGATCGAGATCTGGCCGGGGATTGCTAGATCATAGGTGCTGCGCGCGCAATCGATCGCGCCCATCGCCATCGCGTCATTGGTGGCGATCACCGCGTCGAGTGTCCCGCCCGCTTGCTCCATCAGTGCCCGCAGACCCTCTTCGCCCGAGCGATAATCGAACCCGCCGCGATACAGGAACGGTTCGATCCCTGCCGCTGCCAGATGCCGCCGCGCGGATTCGAGGCGTTCCTCGCCGACATAGCTGTCTTCCGGCCCGGCGATGATGCCGAACCGCTGGTGCCCGGCAGCAAGCAGTCCCTTGATGAGCTCGCGCGTTCCCGCCGCACTGTCGCAGGCGACGCTGGCGGCAGGCTCGGCCTCGCCGACGCGGTTGTAGAGGATGATCGGGATGCCGCGATCATTGAACTGGCGGATCTGATCGTCCTTAAGCCGCGCGGCGATGATCGCGCCGTCAACCCGGTAGGGCCAGATAAGGCCCAGCATCTCGTCGATGTCAGATTCGGAGGCGAGGCTGAACAACAGCACACGGTGCCCGACGGCGGAGAGACGCTGGGTCAGCTCGGCCAGCACTTCGGGGTAATAGAGGTTGGTGAGGTTGGAGATTACCACCGCCACCAGATTGGTGCGCCGGGTGATGAGCCCGCGCGCGAAGGCGTTGGGCTGATAGCCCAATTGCTTGGCCGCGCGCATGATCTTCTCGCGGGTCTTGGGCGCGATGGATGCGCCCTTGCGGAACGCACGGCTGACCGCCGATTGCGATACTCCGGCCAGCTCGGCGACATCATAGGACGTTGCGCCCGAGCCGCCTGGCCCACCTCCCGGCACAGCCTCAGACAGCTTCTTCTTTGGCATATCGTCTCACCCGGATGTCGGCCTGTTCCTTGTGCCCGGCAAAGCCTTCGATGGCGCACAGGCGCGAACAATATTCCCCCACCATCGCGCTCGCCGCGTCGGTCAGCACGCGTTGATAGGTACACGTCTTGATGAACTTGCCAACCCACAGGCCCCCGGTGAAGCGGGCATTGCCGCGCGTGGGCAGGGTGTGGTTGGTGCCGATCACCTTGTCGCCGTAAGACACGTTGGTCCGCTCACCGAGGAACAGCGCGCCGTAATTGGTCATGTGCTGGAGGAAGTAATCGGGATCGCGGGTCATCACCTGCACATGTTCGGACGCGATCTGGTCGGCGATTTCGACCATTTCCTCATAGCTGTCGGCGACGATCACCTGCCCGTAATCGGCCCAGGCCTTGGCAGCGATCGGCGCGGTGGGGAGGATGGTGAGCTGACGCTCGATTTCGGCCATGGTTTCGCGGGCGAGGGTCTCGGAATTGGTGAGCAGCACCGCCGGAGAATTGGGCCCGTGTTCGGCCTGCCCCAGCAGGTCGGCGGCGCAGAGTTCGCCATCAACGGTGTCATCAGCGATCACTAGCGTCTCGGTCGGTCCGGCGAGCAGATCGATCCCGATCTTGCCGAACAGCTGGCGCTTGGCTTCGGCGACATAGGCATTGCCCGGGCCGACGATCATGTCGACCGGCGCGATGGTCTCTGTGCCAAGCGCCATGGCGGCCACCGCCTGCACCCCGCCGACGCAATAGATCTCGTCCGCGCCCGCCATGTGCATGGCCACGACAATCGCGGGGTTGGGCTTGCCCTGATACGGCGGAGCGACCGAAACGATGCGCTTCACGCCCGCAACCTTGGCGGTGACCACGCTCATATGCGCCGAAGCGACCAGCGGATATTTGCCGCCGGGGACATAGCAGCCGACCGAATTGACCGGAATGTTGCGATGGCCCAGCACCACGCCGGGCAGCGTTTCGACCTCGACATCCTTCAGGGCGTCGCGCTGGATCTGGGCGAAATTGCGCACCTGCGCCTGCGCGAAGCGGATATCCTCGATCACCTGCGGGGCCAGTTCGGCATAGGCGGCCTCGATGTCGGCATCGGACAGGCGGAAGTCGGCAGGGTTCCAATTGTCGAACTTGGCCGACCAGTCGCGCATCGCGTCATCGCCCCGCGCCTTGATGTCAGCAATGATCACCTCGACCGTTGCGCGGACCTGCGTATCGGCTTCGGCGGCAGCATCTTCGGTGATGCCGGTCTTGAGGTATCGTGCCACGTCACTCTCTCCCACACGCAGGGCGCCGGGCCGCTGCGATTTCACGCGATGGTATAAGGATGTGACTTCGGATGCAATAAGGTCACGACATCAAAAGGTGCGATTTTCGTTCACTAAGGCAGGGTTTGCATGGCATTTCTGCAACAATGCGAAATTGATGTACGTCAACTTCCCCAGCCGTGTACGATTCATGTTGCATCCGAAGTCAAAAATGGCATTTCTGGAGTCTGCACCGCAATTTCAGGGGGAAACCACATGGCCGGTCAGTTCAAATCCGCCTTTGCCGTCGGCGTCAGCATCATCGCGATGGGAGTCGCGTTGCCGGCTCATGCGCAGGATAGCGGCGCTGGCGCGGAACCCGCTGCAGATACGGGCGGCATCAACGAAATCATCGTCACTTCGCAACGCCGCGAAGAGAACCTGCAGGATGTGCCGATTTCGGTCTCGGCCTTCACCGCGGATCAGGTGCTGGCACGCGGCATCACCGATGTGGGCCGCCTGGAAGGGATTGTCCCCGGCTTCACGTTCGGCCGTTCGGGCCAGGACGCGCGCCCCTCTATCCGCGGGGTCCGCACCGAAAACGTCGGCGTGAACGGCGACACCACGATCGGCTTCTTCATTGACGGGGTCTACCAGTCACGCGCCACGCAGGCGACCGCCGGCTTTGTCGATGTGGAGCGGGTGGAAGTCCAGCGCGGGCCGCAGGGCACGCTGTACGGGCGCAACACCTTCGGCGGCAACATTGCCATCTCCACGGCCCAGCCCGTGCTCGGCGAAATGCTCGGCGGGCTGGATGTCACGGTGGGCGAATATGGCCGCTTCCGCACGGATGCCTTCGTCAACCTGCCGGTCAGCGATACGCTCGCCGTCCGCGTCGCCGGTTCGCTGGAAAAGTCCGACGGGTGGGTGAAAAACGTCAATCCGCTTGGCAACAATCTGTTCGACGATGACAGCAAATATCTGCGCGCCACCGTGCTGTGGGAGCCGAACGACCAGTTCTCCGCCGCGATCAAGCTCGATTACTCGACCCGCGGCGGCGCAGGCGGTTCGGCCTTCGGCTACAAGATTATCGGCAGCTACTTCGATGTCGGCTCGCGCCAGCAGCTGTACAACGGCACGCCGGTGCTCAATCTCAACACCCGCGGCGGGAACCGGGACGGGGTGAATGATGCGCTGCCGGGCGGAACTGCGACCAGCGACCTCGGCGTGCCGGTGTTCGCGCCGGGTGACGGCTACACGATCGACACCGATCAGAAGACGATCCTTGATCTGGAAAACAAGGCGATCACCGCCAATCTCGCCTATGACTTCGGCGGCATCACGCTGCGGTCGATCACCGGCTACACCGATTTCGGTGCGATCCGGACGCAGGATTCCGACTTCTCCGGCAACCAGATCGCGATCGACTATCAGGACACCCGCGCCGAGACCTTCAGCCAGGAAATCCAGCTGCTTTCGAGCGACACGACCAGCCGGCTCGATTGGGTGGTGGGCGCCTACTACTTCCATGACGAGCTGACCGGCGTCTTCATCAACCAGCAGCTGCCGCGCATCATCCGCAATGTGACGCCCAACCTCACCCTGCCGCAAAACGGCGGCGGGTTCTTCGATGAACAGCGCGCCACGACCGAAAGCCTCGCCTTCTACGGGCAGGCAACCTACGAGGTGGTCGACAATCTGCGGGTCACGGCCGGGATCCGCTGGACCGAGGACACCAAGGATTTCGCCTTCGCCAACGCCAACGCGGTGCTGCCTACCGCGGGCACGCCGCCGGTGCCGCAGGGGACGCAGATCACGCTCAACACCGGGCCGATCCCGGACAGCGCCTTCGGGGCGCAGGGTGCTGCCACCAATTGCACCTACACCTCCTTCCCGCCGCCGCGCCCGGGCTTCCAGTGCCTTGCCGCCAACACCACCGTGCTGACCGGGGCGACCTACGATACGGCCAAGTTCGACAAGGTGACGTGGCGGCTCGCGGTCGATTACGATGTGACGCCCGACAACCTGCTCTATGCCAGCGTTTCGACCGGCTTCCGGTCAGGCGGATTCAACTCGGGCCAGGGGCCGGCGGCGTTGCAGCCAACCTTCGATCCGGAAGAGGTGACGGCGTACGAAATCGGCTCGAAGAACCGCTTCTTTGACAACACCGTGCAGCTCAACCTTGCCGCCTTCTACAACCGTTACAGTGGCTTGCAGGAACAGCGGCAAGTGCCGCAGGGTGGCACCACGCTGTCGATCATCGAAAACAGCGGCCGCGCCCGTGCCTACGGGGCCGAGGCTGAGCTGCTCTGGCGCCCGGTCACGGGGCTCGAGATCGGCGCTAACGTGGCCTATCTCAACGCAAAGTACACTGAATATGATCAAGTGCCCGCCCCGTTCGGCACCAGCATTCTGGTCACTGACGCGACGCAAACCGCGCCGACCATCGTCAACGGCGTGCAGATCGCAGCCGCAGGCCAGCGCCGGGTGTTTGCGCCGGGTTATGACTGCGGGCTGATCCCCGGCACGGGCGGCACCGGCCAGCCTGCTGCGGCCTTCGGCTGTGATATCAGCGGCAATTCGATCCCGCACTCGCCCGATTGGACCGGCGCGGTGTTCGCCGGGTACGATATCGACCTCGGCTCGCTCGGCACCCTGACGCCGTTTGCGATCATGACCTTCTCGTCCAGCTTCTTCGGCCAGCCGTTCAACTCGGTGCTCGAACAGCAACCGTCGTTCCAGAAGGTCGATCTGCGGCTGACCTATGCGCCGACCGACTTCATTTCGATCCAGGCCTTCGTGAACAACGTCACCGACGAACGGACCATCAACCGCTTCGTATGGGGCGGCGGTGGAGCGCTTCAGGCGAGCTTTGCACCCCCGCGCCAGTGGGGCGCGCTGCTCAGTATCCGGTTCTGAGCGAAAGCCACCCCATCAGGGTCGCAAGAGGGGCGGGGTCACTCCCGCCCCTTTTTTGTCGACCCAAGGCGATCAACCGGCCGAGTGGCCGGCAATCTGCCGCAGCACGGCGACATCGTCCCAGATGGTGACTTCCTCACGGACGCGGTCACCGATCACCCGGAAGTGGCTCACCGCCATGATCAGCAGAGGCGCGCCGGTGGGGGTGCCATAGCGCCCCTCGCCCTCGTGCCAGCCCACTAGCGACCAGCGCACCGCGACATCGCGCGCTTCGCCCAGATAGGGCACTTCGGCGATATGCTCGATCCTGAGCCGCGCACGGGGGCCAAAGGCGGCGCGGATCGGAGCGCCAAATTCGGCCATCTGATCGGGGCCGTACAGGAACCGCCCGCCCGGCACCCAGGCATTCAGCCGGAAATCGGAGAGCGCGCGCGCCTTCCCATCATCTCCCTCCTGCCAGACAGCGCGAAGCAACCCCACCGCGACCTGCGCCGCATCAGACTGCGGCACGGCGTCGGGCGCGGCGAGCGCCGCGGCATGATAGGGCGCCAGCACTGCAACCAGCGAGCGCCCACGCGCCGCATCCGCCGCCGCCTGCCGCTCCGCCACGGCCTGCGGATCGAAGCCGAGCTGCTCCACCAGCGCCAGATTGTCGCGCACCAGCCATTCTTCGACGATGCGGTTTTCCCGGCACAGGCAATCGGCGATGGTGCGCACCAGCACCCGCTTGCCGGTGGCAGGGCCAAAATCACTGTCCCCAAGGTTGGTCATCTTGGACGTGATGAGATGCGAGGAGAGGAAGCTGCCCTCCCCCTCATCCGACCAGATCACGTTGTCACCGTCGAGCCGCCGGTCAGGAAAGGCGGCGAGCGTCGCCCGGGTGTTGTCGACCACCGTCTGCGCGCCAGTGATCGGCCCGGCCAGCGTATGGATCGCGCAGTCTTCCGAATACCATTGCAGGCACAGATCAACGTCACGGTCGTGCCAGATGCGTTCGGTGATGCGGATAATGTAGTGCGGGAAATCGACGAATTCGTCAGCGAAGCCCGGCAGCGCCATACGTCGCTCCGAGCCGGGCGCCATCATCGCCGTGATATCGGTCGTGGCCACTCGCATGACAGGTTCGGGCATTGTCGGGCTCCTGCGGGATCGGGTCTATTGCGCGGTCCAGCCGCCGTCGATCACCAGGCTATGCCCGGTGATCATCGCCGCCGCTGGCGACGCGAGATAGACGACGGCGGCCGCAATGTGATCGGGCGTGGCAAGTTCGCCCATCGGGATCATCCGGTCAACGAAGGCAGCAAAGGCGGGATCAGCGAAGAAGCTCTCCGTCAGCGGCGTTTTCACGAAGGTCGGCGCGATGCAGTTGACCCGGATGCCAGCGGGCGCGAGTTCCACGGCCATCGCCTTGGACAGCCCTTCGAGCGCGTGCTTGGTCATGCAATAGACCGTCCGGCCCGGCGATCCGACATGGCCCATCTGGCTGGTCATGTGAATGATGCTCGCCCCGCGCTCCATCTTTCGCGCCGCCGCGCGGGCGATGCGGAAAGCGCTGCGGACATTGAGGTCGAGCATCAGATCGAGCGCCTCGTCCGTGACCTCGACAAAGGGCTGCGGGCGATTGGTCCCGGCATTGTTGACGAGGAGATCGAAGGCAGGCGCTGCGGCAATGCGGGCGAGCACTTCCTCGCCGGTGACGTCATAGGGCCAGGGTTCGAACGCATCACCGAGTTCCGCGCTCAGGCTGCCCAATTCGGTCGAGGGGCGGGCAATGCCGGTCACATGGGCGCCCTCGCCCACCAGCGCATGACAGATTGCGCGGCCCAGACCCTTGCTCGCCCCGGTCACCAGCGCGCGTTTTCCTGCGAGCACTCCGGTCATGGCTCAGACCGGTTCGGGCACGGGGAGCGTATCGCCGCCGCGCACCTGCACCACGCGCGCCTCTGCCGCACCGCGATTGCTGATGGCCCGCGGCGCGCCTTGCGGGATGGTGATGGTATCGCCCGGGCCGCAGGTGGTCGCTTCGTCGCCGATGGTGACGACGACATTGCCGTCCTGCACGAACCACACATCGGCCACCGAGAGTCGGTGCGGAGCAATCGCGGCGCGCGGGGCGATGGCGACTTCGGCGACGGTGAAACCATGCGGCCAATCGATCGGCGCAGCGCCGATCAGCAACCGCTCGGCAACGCCCGGCGTGTCAGCATGCAACGCTGTGGGTCGCGCCATGGCGGCCGGAATGACGCATTGCGCGAGCGCGGCGGAATCCACCTGCGCGAGCGCTGCGACCTGCTGCGCCGTGGTCTCGGGCATGGGCCGCGCATGGGGCGGCATGGTCTCACCCTTGGCGGTATCGACAAGCGTGCCGTCTTCCAGCAGCACCAGCCCGTAATCGCGCGCCATGTCGAACACATAGGGCGCCCACATCACATGCCCGGCATCATCGCCGCCCAGCACCGCCCACAGGAAGCCGGTGTCCTCACCGACATTCTCGAACCCGCGGAACAGGCGCGTGGGGATCGAGATCAGATCGCCCGGCCCCATGAACACTTCCCCATCCGTCCCGCGCTCGCCGGTCATGAAGCGCCAGCGGCCCGAGTGGACGTAGAACACCTCCACCGTCTCGTGGCTGTGCTGTGAATTGAGGCAACGCGGCGGCTGGCGCGCGCCGCCGATGTTGAAGCCGTGGGGTTCGCTGATGTGGACGTGTTGGTTCGGGTTCTCGGCAACACCGGGGCCGATGATGGTGAAGTTTTCTTTCTGATCCGATCCGGGCGAACGGGTGTCGATGAAGGCATCGCGGCAGGGCACCAGATCGCCGTAGCGCACGATCCTGCGTTCGATGGGAGCGGGGCCGGTCATAGCGACGTCCGCGGGTTGCCACGCAGATGGGCGATCCTGCCGAACACATCGTAGCCCATCTGAAGCAACAGGTGGGTGATATCGAGCGGCACCCAGTTTTCGGCGATAAGGCCATTTTCACAGCGATAGAAGTCCATCACCCGCATCCCCACCGGGCGGCCCGTTGCCGGCATGCCGAGCCAGCCATCGCCGGTGTGGGTGGCAGTCACACTCGGCCAACCCCCGGTGACGACAAACGCGCCATCGCCGATCCGCCCGACATGCTGCCCGCCGCGCCGGTCCGGGAAGGCAGTCAGGAAGGGGATCTGGTGGACCGTGCGAAACCCGTCGAGCCCGAGACTGGTGCCAATCCCGGCGGGACCATACCAGGCAAAGTCCGGCGTCCAGTACGGCGCAAGATCCATCGAATCGAGCGTGTGTCCGTCAAAGGTCCCCAGCGCTGCATGCATGGCGAGCACGAGGTCAAAGCTCGCACGCCCCGCCTCGGCATCGCAGGGGCTCAACGCGCGGGCATTGCCGCCCGGTGCGGGCCACATGCCCTCCGCGCCGAGGCTGGGCGCCAGCGGCCAGATGCCTGCCTGCCGGATCAGATCGAGCATATCGGGCAGCATCCAGCTTTCGGCAATCCGCCCGCCCTCGATCCGATGGATCTCGCCAAAGCGCAGCCACACCGGCTTGTGGTTCGCCGGGATGCCCGCGAGGTCTTGCGTGAACGTGCCGCGGTAATGCCCCATCACCGCCACCATCACCGCGCCTGCGAACTCGCCCGCAACGACAATCGCATGGGTACGGCTGCAGTGATGGAACGCGTGCTTGAGCGGGGCGAAGAAGCTTGCGATCCCGGCGTCGAGCCCATCGAGGTCATTGAACGGGTGCGCGATGTGGAAACGGCAATCAGGCGCGAAGATCTCGGCCGCTACTGCAGCCAGATCAGCCGCCTCGCACGCCGCGAGCCGGGCGAGCCCGGCATCAACCTTGCGCTTGGCCGCGTCGCAATCCACGCTCTGAAATGCCACGGAACTTTCTCCTCCAGTCACCGCGATAAAGGGCTATTTTGCATTCGCAGTCAATCAAAAACCGGTGGCCTGGCGATTTTGCGTGTGAGGTGCACAGGGCTGGACAAGCCTTCAAATTGCGACGTTCAATCGATGACTTGAGGCGCGCAGCCGAAGCGCCTATCTTCAGCTCGCCGCGCCGTTTTCCCGGCCAAGTATTGCATTCGCATTCAAAACCGGACCTGCCCCATGCTCTCCATCCTCAACCTGTTCCGCATCGGCATTGGTCCATCAAGCTCGCACACCGTGGGGCCGATGCGGATCGCCCGGCGCTTTGTCGTCGCTTTGGCTGAAGCGCGCAAGCTAGGCGAAGTGCGCCGCGTGGCCATCGAATTGCAAGGCTCGTTGGCGCTGACCGGGGTCGGCCATGGCTCGGTCGATGCCTGTGTGCTGGGGCTGATGGGGTGGGAGCCGGACGCGGTCGATCCTGATGCCGTGCCCACGTTGCTGGCATCGGCGGGTTCGGGGCAAATCAGCCTGGTGGGGCGACATCCGATCGCCTTCGCAATATCCCGCGACATCACGCTCGCCTGCGACATCGTCCCCGCACTCCACCCCAACGGGATGCGGCTGCGCGCCTACGGAGAGGGTGAGGCTGAAATCGCGGACGAGACATGGTATTCCACTGGCGGCGGCTTCATCGCCTCGGCGCGGCAATTGTCGGCCAGCAGCGCCGACGATCTTGTCACAAGCCCGGTGCGCACCGCCCATCCCTATGCCTCCGGCGCAGAACTGCTGGCGCTGTGCGAGAGCCACGGGCTGGACATCGCGGCTCTGGTGCTTGCCAACGAAAGTGCGTGGCGGAGCGAGGGTGAGACCCTCGCCGGGATTGACCGGCTGGTGGACGCGATGATTGCCTGTATCGAACGCGGCCTGGCCCACGACGGCATTCTCCCCGGCGGCCTTCAGGTGCGCCGCCGCGCCCCGGAACTGTGGCGCAAGCTGATCGCCAGCCCCACCAACGAGACCGAGGTGCTGCTCGACCGGCTCAACCTCTTTGCGATGGCGGTGAACGAGGAGAACGCTGCAGGGGGCCGGGTGGTTACCGCCCCCACCAATGGCGCGGCGGGGATCATCCCGGCCGTGCTGCGGCAATATTGCCACGAGGGACCGCAGGCCCGCGAACAGGCGCGGCGGTTCCTGCTGACCGCGGGCGGCATCGGCCTGCTCTACAAGCAGCGTGCTTCGATCTCGGGAGCGGAGATGGGCTGTCAGGGCGAGGTCGGGGTGGCCTGTTCGATGGCAGCGGCTGGCCTTGCCGCGGTGTGGGGCGGCACGCCGCAGCAAGTCGCCGCCGCGGCAGAGATCGGGATGGAGCACAATCTCGGACTCACCTGCGATCCGGTTGGCGGGTTGGTGCAGATTCCCTGCATCGAGCGCAATGCGATTGGCGCAGTGAAGGCGGTCAATGCGGCGCGCCTCGCGCTGCACAGCCATGAAGTGCCCAAGGTCTCGCTCGATCAGGTAATCGAGACGATGCGCCAGACCGGGATCGACATGTCCTCCAAGTACAAGGAGACCAGCCTCGGCGGGCTGGCTGTGAACGTGGCGGCTTGCTGACCTGCCGTCGCCAAGCCGTGCGGCGATTGCAAGAGCTGGGGCTGCTGGGTTAGGTAAAACCGGAATGACGCGCCCTGCCCTTCTCGCCTGTGCCGCTCTGACGCTGGCCCTGCCGGTCCGCGCCGAAGCGCCGCCGGCCCGTCCGGTATTGGTCGGCGGGTATGGCGATCTCGACGCCTGCCCAAGCATGGGCGCGATCATCCCGCTGCGCAAAGGCGGTGACGGCTATGTCGCCGTGCGCGCCGCGCCGAGCCGCAAGGCGCGCGAGCTTGACCGGCTAAAGTCGGGCCGCGAATTGCTATTGTGCCAAGCGAGCGAGGACGGCGCATGGGTGGGCGTGATCTACCCCGAGCCCTTCGGCGGCGCGGGCCCGGGCGACTGCGGCGTGTCGCAAAGCGCCGAAGGTCCGCCCCGGCCCTATGACGGGGTGTGCCTGTCCGGCTGGGTCGCGCGCCGCTACGTGGTGGTCACAGCGGGCTAGGCCGCCGCTTGAGCCAGTCTCGCGCGGGCTTCTTCCTCGCCGATCAGCGGTAGGAGCTCGCCCATATCGGGGCCATGATCCATGCCGGTGAGCGCCTGTCGCAGCGGCAGGAACAACCCCTTGCCCTTGCGTCCGGTGGCCTCCTTGAGCGCCGTGGTGAGCGCGCCCCACGGGTTATCGCCCCACGCCAGCAGCCGTCCGGCCTCGGCCAGAAACGCCTTGTCCTCGGCACTGAATTCGGGCTGCACAATCGGCCCGGTGACCAGCAGCCACCAGTCCGCCGCCTCGCCGATATGGGCAAGGTTCGGGCGGATCGCGTGCCACCCGGCCTCATCCATTCCGTCCGGCAGGCGAGCGGCGATCGCAGCAAACGGCAGCTGGTGGACGATCCCGGCGTTGAGCCGCTCCAGATCCTCCTCGTCAAACTTCGCCGGAGCGCGGCCGAAGGTGGCGAGATCAAAGCTTGCGACCAGTGCGGCGCGGTCTGCAATCGGCTCGACGGGCAGCGACGTGCCCAGCCGTGCGAGCAGCGCGATGATCGCCTCGGGCTCAATGCCGCGCTCCCGGAACGCATCGCAGCCAAGCGATCCGAGGCGCTTCGAAAGCTTGCCCTCACGCCCCACCAACAGCGCTTCATGCGCAAAGGCGGGCAGCGTTTTTGCTGCACTTTCTCCCGCAGCAAAGCCTGCAGCAAAAAGTGCGGTAAAGATCTGAATTTGCACGGCAGTATTGGACACATGATCCTCACCGCGCAGCACTTGCGTGACGCCCATGTCAATGTCGTCGACCGCGCTCGGCATCATGTAGAGCCACGAGCCATCGGCGCGGCGGATCACCGGATCGGAAAGCTGCGCCGCATCGAATTTCTGCGGGCCGCGGATACCGTCATCCCACTGGATCGGCTCGGCGTGATCGAGCAGGAAGCGCCAATGCGCAGGCGTGCCCTCGGCTTCCTTCGCGGCACGCTCGGCATCGGTGAGCTTGAGCGCGGCACGGTCGTAGATCGGCGGCAGGCCGCGACCCAAGGCGATCTTGCGTTTGACCTCAAGCTCCTGCGCGCTTTCGTAGCAGGGGTAGATCCGCCCCGCCGCGTGCAGCGCCGCAAAGGCCGCCTCGTAGCGGTCGAGCCTCGCGGATTGCCGCTCCTCGGCGTCCCAGCTGAGACCCAGCCAAGTCAGATCGGCGCGGATCGCATCGACATAGTCCTCACGGCTGCGCTCGGCATCGGTGTCGTCGATCCGCAGGATGAAGCGCCCGCCGCCTTGCCGCGCTAGCATCCAGTTATGGAGCGCGGTGCGGATATTGCCGACATGGAGGCGGCCGGTGGGCGAAGGGGCGAAGCGGGTGGTGATCATGCGGCGTGCGGTAGAACGCGAGCGCCCCGCCCGCAAGCGCTCACACGGCGCGCAGTTCCGCTGCGGCAAGCGCCAGTGCGCCTTCCCACAGCCGGTGCGTGCGGTCGGTGCGGATCAGGCCGGCCAGCGCCGCTTCGAACGCCGCGCGCTCGCCATGCGCCGCCGCATCGACAAAGGCGCCGATGGTCGCCTCGTCATGGCTGAGCAGTCCGCAGCAAAAGCGTGAGACGTGGATGTTCTCGGGCCAGCTGGCGGAGATCGTCTGGGCAAGGATCAGTGCCCGGGCCGCCACCTCGACGCTGCCGAGCCGCGTCGCAAGCTCCGGCACCGGATCCCGCCCCATGCGCTCATGCAGCGCGATCAGGCGCAGGGCATGGATAAAGCGACCGGCAATCGGCCCCAATGTCTGGAGACGCGGGGGTGCGGCGAGGGACGCGATGATGTTCTGGATCGTGGCGGAGGGGGGGTGGTGCCGGGACATGAAACCTCGCGTGTGCGTGCCGTGGGGACAGACTCACGTCTAGTTTAATTGCGAGTGATTTGCAATAGCGTCATTGGCCGCTCGTCCCGATGCGGCCTTAAAGAAAAGCCCCGCCAGAGCCAAAGCTCGGGCGGGGCGATTTTCTACCGCGCGGGCGGGAGAGGATTACTCCTCGCCAGCGTCATCCGCATCGGGGGCGGAAGCCGCAGCAGCCGCCATGGCTGCCATGGCCGCCTTCATCTTCTCTTCCGAGCCGACTGCGTCCGGGGCCGGTTCAGCTTCGCGCTGGCCGGTCGCGGCGAGCGTTTCCTGCTGCTTCTTCCACGCCGCCTTCAGGGCCGCATCGCGGCTGTTGGCGGTGACGCGCAGACGGTTCATGCCCGCGCCGGTACCGGCGGGGATGAGACGGCCGACGATCACGTTTTCCTTCAGACCGATCAGGGTGTCCTTCTTCCCTTCAACCGCCGCCTGCGTCAGCACGCGGGTGGTTTCCTGGAACGAAGCCGCCGAGATGAAGCTGCGGGTTTGCAGCGACGCCTTGGTGATGCCGAGCAGTACCGGATTGCCCGAAGCGCCCTGCTTGCCCTTGGCCAGCTTGCCGTTGATTTCCAGCATTTCAGCCAGATCGACCTGCTCGCCCGGCAGCAGGGTGGTGTCCCCGCCATCGGTGATTTCAACCTTCTGCAGCATCTGGCGAACGATCACCTCGATGTGCTTGTCGTTGATCTTCACGCCCTGCAAACGATAGACTTCCTGAATCTCGTCAACGAGATACTCGGCCAGCGCTTCGACGCCCATGACTTCGAGGATGTCGTGCGGGTTGGGCGAACCGGAAACAAGGGTGTCACCCTTCTTCACGTAATCGCCTTCCTGCACGTCGATCACCTTGGTCTTGGCGATCAGGTATTCTACCGGTTCGCCTTCCTCGGGAATGATCGCGATCTTGCGCTTCGCCTTGTATTCGCGGACGAATTCGATCCGGCCGGAAATCTTGGCAATGACCGAGACGTCCTTGGGCATACGCGCCTCGAACAGTTCGGCCACACGCGGCAGACCGCCGGTGATGTCGCGGGTCTTGGCGGCTTCACGGCTGGCACGGGCGAGAATGTCACCCGCCTGCACCGTGTCACCATCCGTCACCGACAGGGTCGTGCCCGGAGCGAGCATGTAACGTGCCGCTTCGATTTCCCCGCTGCCTTCGGCCAGAAGGGTCATGCGCGGACGCAGGTCTTCCTTCTTCTTGCGGCCGGTCGCACGGTTCTCCGTGACGACGCGCTGGGCAATGCCGGTCGCATCATCGACCTGTTCTTCGAGCGTGATGCCCTCGATCAAGTCCTGATACTTCACCACACCCGATTGCTCGGTGATGATCGGCAGCGTGAACGGATCCCACTCGGCGATACGGTCGCCGATCTTGACGTGATCGCCATCCTTGAACTTGATGACGGTCCCGTAAGGCACCTTGTGCATTTCACGCTCGCGCCCTTCGGCGTCGATCACGGCGATTTCGCCGTTGCGTGCAAGGCTGAGGATGCGGCCCTGCTTGTCCGAGATGGTCGGCATGTCGCGCAGTTCGATGCGGCCTTCCGAAATCGCCTCGAGGTGCGAGGTTTCGTTGAGCTGCGCCGCGCCGCCGATGTGGAAGGTCCGCATCGTCAGCTGGGTGCCGGGCTCGCCGATCGACTGCGCAGCGATAACGCCCACAGCTTCACCGATGTTCACCGGCGTCCCGCGGGCCAGATCGCGGCCGTAGCAGGTCGCACACACGCCCTGCTCAGCTTCGCAGACCAGCGGGCTGCGGATCTTCGCCGACTGCACTTCGGCCGCTTCGATGGCCTTGACCATCGCTTCGTCGAGCAGAGTGAGCTTGGGAACGATGACCTCACCCGTCGTGGCGTTGACGATATCCTCCATGGTCGTGCGACCAAGGATACGCTCACCAAGCGACGCGATGACACTACCACCCTGAACGATGGCGCGCATTTCGAGGTAGTTCTCGGTGCCGCAATCTTCCTCGACGATGACGCAATCTTGCGACACGTCGACCAGACGGCGGGTGAGGTAACCCGAGTTGGCGGTCTTCAGCGCGGTATCCGCGAGGCCCTTACGGGCGCCGTGGGTCGAGTTGAAGTATTCAAGAACGGTCAGACCTTCCTTGAAGTTCGAGATGATCGGGGTCTCGATGATTTCGCCCGAAGGCTTGGCCATCAGACCGCGCATCCCGCCGAGCTGCTTCATCTGCGCCGGGCTACCACGGGCACCCGAGTGGCTCATCATGTAGATCGAGTTGATCTGGGCTTCCTTGCCCGTTTCAGGATCGATCGGAGTCGCCTTGATGCGCTCCATCATGGCGTCGGCCACAAGGTCACCGCACTTCGACCAGGCATCGACCACGCGGTTGTACTTTTCCTGCTGCGTGATCAGACCGTCCTGATACTGCTGCTCGTACTCGGCCACCAGCGACTTGGTGCTTTCGACCAGTTCGATCTTGGCATCGGGGATGATCATGTCATCCTTGCCGAAGCTGATCCCCGCCTTGAACGCGTGACGGAAACCGAGGCTCATGATCGCGTCGGCGAACAGCACCGTGTCCTTCTGGCCGGTGTGACGATAGACCTGATCGATCACGTCGCCGATTTCACGCTTGGTGAGCAGGCGGTTGATGATGTCGAACGGAACCTTGTGGTTCTTGGGCAGGCATTCGCCGATCAGCATCCGGCCCGGGGTCGTCTCGAACCGCTTCATCACCACATTGCCATCTTCATCGGCCTGCGGAACGCGGGCGAGAATGCGGGTGTGGAGCGTGACAGCCTTGGCTTCCAGCGCCTGATGCACTTCGGCCATGTCGGAGAAGCGCGCGAGACGCTCGACCTTGGTGCCATCGGCGTTTTCGAGGTATTCCGGGAACTTCTCCTGCCGCTCCATCGAGAGGTAGTAGATCCCCAGCACCATGTCCTGCGAAGGTACGATGATCGGCTTGCCGTTGGCGGGCGAGAGGATGTTGTTGGTCGACATCATCAGCACGCGCGCTTCGAGCTGGGCTTCCAGTGACAGCGGCACGTGGACCGCCATCTGGTCACCGTCGAAGTCGGCGTTGAAGGCCGAGCAGACCAGCGGGTGCAGCTGGATCGCCTTGCCTTCGATCAGCACGGGCTCGAACGCCTGGATGCCCAAGCGGTGCAGCGTCGGCGCGCGGTTCAGCAGCACCGGGTGCTCGCGGATCACCTCGTCAAGGATGTCCCAGACTTCCTTGCGCTCCTTCTCGACCCACTTCTTGGCCTGCTTCAGGGTCATGGAGAGACCCTTGGCATCCAGACGGGCGTAGATGAACGGCTTGAACAGTTCGAGCGCCATCTTCTTGGGCAGGCCGCACTGGTGCAGCTTGAGTTCGGGACCGGTCACGATCACCGAACGGCCCGAATAGTCGACGCGCTTGCCGAGCAAGTTCTGACGGAAGCGGCCCTGCTTGCCCTTGAGCATGTCGGACAGCGACTTCAGCGGACGCTTGTTGGCGCCGGTGATGACACGGCCGCGGCGGCCATTGTCGAACAGGGCGTCAACGGCTTCCTGCAACATGCGCTTTTCGTTGCGGACGATGATGTCCGGTGCGCGCAGTTCAATGAGGCGCTTCAGGCGGTTGTTACGGTTGATCACGCGGCGATAGAGATCGTTGAGATCCGACGTCGCGAAGCGACCGCCATCGAGCGGCACCAGCGGGCGCAGTTCGGGCGGGATCACGGGAATCACTTCGAGGATCATCCATTCCGGACGGTTGCCCGAATCGATGAAGCTTTCGACGACCTTCAGACGCTTGATGATCTTCTTGGGCTTGAGCGCCGACTTGGTGGTCGCCAGCTCTTCCATCAGCGCGTCACGCTCGGCCTCAAGGTCGAGCTGCATCAGCATGGTGCGCACGGCTTCCGCGCCGATATCGGCGGTGAAGGCGTCCTCGCCATATTCGTCCTGCGCTTCGAGCAGTTCGTCTTCAGTCATCAGCTGGAACTTCTCCAACGGGGTCAGACCGGGTTCGGTGACGATGTAGCTTTCGAAGTAGAGCACGCGCTCGAGCTGCTTCAGCTGCATGTCGAGCAGCAGGCCGATGCGCGACGGCAGCGACTTCAGGAACCAGATGTGCGCGACCGGCGCGGCCAGTTCGATGTGGCCCATGCGCTCACGGCGCACCTTGGTCACGGTGACTTCGACGCCGCACTTTTCGCAGACGACGCCCTTGTACTTCATGCGCTTGTACTTGCCGCACAGGCACTCGTAGTCCTTCACGGGGCCGAAGATGCGCGCGCAGAACAGGCCGTCACGCTCGGGCTTGAACGTGCGGTAGTTGATGGTCTCCGGCTTCTTGATCTCGCCATAGGACCACGAGCGGATACGCTCCGGCGAAGCGATGCCGATCTGGATCTGGTCGAAGGTTTCGGGCTTCGCCAGCTGGTTGCTGAATTTGCTCAGTTCATTCATGACTGTGTTCCCTAAGGGGGATGAAACTCTCAGGCGGAGGGGGACGGGGCCGAGGTGTTACCCCCGGCCCTGCGCCTTATTCCGCTGCAATCGCGCTGTAGTCGGTCTGGTCGGCGTCCTCGTCATCGAGGATCGACTTCAGTTCGACGTTCAGACCCAGCGAGCGCATTTCCTTGACGAGCACGTTGAAGCTCTCAGGGATGCCGGCCTCGAAGGTGTCGTCACCCTTGACGATCGCTTCGTAGACCTTGGTGCGGCCGACCACGTCATCGGACTTCACCGTCAGCATTTCCTGCAAGGTGTAGGCGGCGCCGTAGGCCTGGAGCGCCCAGACCTCCATTTCGCCGAAGCGCTGGCCGCCGAACTGCGCCTTACCGCCCAGCGGCTGCTGGGTGACGAGGCTGTACGGCCCGATCGAACGCGCGTGGATCTTGTCGTCGACCAAGTGGTGCAGCTTGAGCATGTAGATGATGCCCACGGTGACCTTGCGGTCGAACGCTTCGCCGGTGCGGCCGTCATAGAGCGTGGACTGACCCGAAGAGTCGATCCCGGCCTTGATCAGCATTTCCGACACGTCCGGTTCGCGTGCGCCATCGAACACCGGGGTCCCCATCGGCACGCCAGCCGCAAGGTTGCCCGCCAGTTCGACGATATCGGCCGTGGTGCGGCTGTCGAGATCCTCGAAATACTGGTCGCCGTAGATGTCCTTCAGACGATCGACCACCGCTTCGGGGGGCTTCACGCCGGCGTAATCTTCGGCAGCATTCGGGTTGGCAGCGCGCCAGGCGTCCAGCATGTCCTTGATCTCGTGGCCGAGGGCACGCGCGGCAAAGCCGAGGTGCGTCTCGAAGATCTGACCGACATTCATACGCGACGGCACGCCCAGCGGGTTGAGCACGAGATCGACCGGGGTCCCGTCTTCGAGGAACGGCATGTCCTCGATCGGCAGGATGCGGCTGATCACGCCCTTGTTCCCGTGGCGACCGGCCATCTTGTCGCCCGGTTGCAGCTTGCGCTTCACCGCGACAAACACCTTGACCATCTTGAGCACGCCCGGAGCGAGTTCATCGCCGCGTTCCAGCTTTTCCTTGCGGTCATGGAACTTGGCATCGATCACCGCGACGGCTTCGTCGTACTGGGTCTTCACCGCTTCGATCTGCGCCTGTCGGCCATCATCCGCGACGGCGAACTTGAACCATTCGAAGCGCTCGAGCTCGTCGAGCATCTCGGCGGTGATCTCCACGCCCTTCTTCGCACCCTTGGGGGCAGCCGATGCGGTCTGGCCGATCAGCATGTCCCGCAGGCGGTTGTAGGTCGCACGGTTGAGGATGTTGCGTTCGTCGGCCGCGTCCTTGCGGAGGCGTTCGATTTCCTCGTTCTGGATCGCACGGGTACGGTCATCGATCTCGATCCCGTGGCGGTTGAACACCCGGACTTCGACGATGGTGCCCGCAACGCCCGGCGGCAGACGCAGCGAGGTGTCACGCACGTCGCTCGCCTTTTCGCCGAAGATCGCGCGCAGCAGCTTTTCTTCCGGGGTCATCGGCGATTCGCCCTTGGGCGTGATCTTGCCGACGAGGATATCGCCCGGATGCACTTCCGCACCGATATAGACAATGCCCGCTTCGTCGAGGTTGCGCAGCGCTTCCTCGCCGACATTGGGAATGTCGCGGGTGATGTCTTCCGGCCCGAGCTTCGTGTCACGCGCCATGACTTCGAACTCCTCGATGTGGATCGAGGTGAAGACGTCATCCTTCACGATGCGTTCGCTGATCAGGATCGAGTCTTCGTAGTTGTAGCCATTCCAGGGCATGAACGCGACGAGGCTGTTCTTGCCCAACGCCAGCTCACCCAGATCGGTCGAGGGACCGTCAGCGATGATGTCGCCCTGTTCGATCACATCGCCCACCTTCACCAACGGACGCTGGTTGATGCAGGTGTTCTGGTTCGAACGCTGGAACTTCTGGAGCGTGTAGATGTCGACGCCCGACTGGCCGGGTTCGACATCGCCGATCGCACGGATCACGATACGGGTCGCGTCGACCTGGTCGACGATCCCGCCGCGCTTGGCCGCAATCGCCGCGCCCGAGTCGCGCGCCACGGTTTCTTCCATGCCGGTGCCGACCCACGGTGCTTCGGCCTTCACAAGCGGCACCGCCTGGCGCTGCATGTTCGAGCCCATCAGCGCGCGGTTGGCGTCATCGTTTTCCAGGAACGGAATGAGCGAGGCCGCGACCGAAACCAGCTGCTTCGGCGACACGTCCATCAGCGTGACGTGCTCGCGCATCGCCATCAGGTTGTCGCCGTTGTGACGCGCCGAGACCAGTTCTTCGACGAACGAGCCGTCTTCGTTCAGCTCAGCCGAGGCCTGCGCCACGGTGTGCTTCTGCTCTTCCATCGCGGAAAGGTAGATCACGTCGGCGGTCACCTTGCCGTCGATCACCTTGCGGTACGGCGTTTCGATGAAGCCATACTTGTTGACGCGGCTGAACGACGCGAGTGAGTTGATCAGACCGATGTTCGGGCCTTCCGGCGTTTCAATCGGGCAGATGCGGCCATAGTGGGTCGGGTGAACGTCGCGGACTTCGAAGCCTGCGCGCTCACGGGTGAGACCACCCGGGCCCAAGGCCGAAACGCGGCGCTTGTGGGTGACTTCCGACAGCGGGTTGGTCTGGTCCATGAACTGCGACAGCTGCGAGGAGCCGAAGAATTCGCGCACCGCCGCCACAGCGGGCTTGGCGTTGATGAGGTCGTTCGGCATCACCGTCGACACATCGACCGAGCTCATACGCTCCTTCACGGCGCGTTCCATGCGCAGCAGGCCGACGCGGTACTGGTTTTCCAGCAGCTCGCCCACCGAACGCACGCGGCGGTTGCCGAGGTTGTCGATGTCATCGACTTCGCCCTTGCCGTCCTTGAGGCCGACAAGCTCCTTCACCACCGCGAGGATATCTTCCTTGCGCAGCGTGGTGATGGTGTCTTCGCACTCGAGGCCGAGACGCATGTTGAGCTTCACGCGGCCAACAGCCGAGAGGTCGTAACGCTCGGCATCGAAGAACAGGCCTTCGAACAGCGCTTCGGCGGTTTCCTTCGTCGGCGGTTCGCCCGGACGCATGACCTTGTAGATCGCTTCCAGACCTTCGTCGCGGTTCTCGGCCTTGTCGGCCTTCAGCGTGTTGCGGATCCACGGGCCGGTGTTGATTTCATCGATGTCGAGCAGCGGCAGGGTATCGATCCCGGCCTTGTCGAGCGTCTCGATATGCTCGAGCGTCACTTCGTCGCCAGCTTCGATGTAGATGCGACCCGTGCTCTCGTCGATCATGTCGCCCGCAGCGTAGCGGCTGACGACTTCCTCGGTGGGGAGCAGCAGTTCCTTCAGGCCATCCTTGGCGGCCTTGTTGGCTGCGCGCGGCGAGATCTTGAGACCGGCGGGGAACACTTCCTCACCGGTGGCCGCATCGACCAGCGCGAAGGTCGGCTTGGCATTGCGCCAGGCTTCGGCCTGGAACGGAATCTTCCAGCCATCCTTGGCGCGCTCCCACACCACGGTGTTGTAGAAGTGATGCAGGATATCCTCGGCATCGAGGCCGAGCGAATAGAGCAGCGCCGTGACCGGCAGCTTGCGCTTGCGGTCGATACGGACGTTGACGATGTCCTTGGCGTCGAATTCGAAATCGAGCCACGAACCGCGATAGGGGATCACGCGGGCCGCAAACAGCAGCTTGCCCGACGAGTGGGTCTTGCCGCGATCGTGATCGAACAGCACGCCCGGCGAACGGTGCATCTGCGAGACGATCACACGCTCGGTGCCGTTGATGATGAAGGTGCCGTTGTCCGTCATCAGGGGCATGTCGCCCATGTAGACGTCCTGCTCCTTGATATCGAGGACCGAGCGGGTTTCGGTCTCGCTATCCACCTCGAACACGATCAGGCGCAGCGTCACCTTCATCGGGGCGGCATAGGTGATGCCGCGCTGACGGCACTCGGTGGTGTCGTACTTGGGCTCTTCGAGTTCGTAATGCACGAAATCAAGCTCGGCGGTGCCGGCGAAATCGCGGATCGGGAACACCGAACGCAGGGTCTTTTCGAGGCCCGAGACGTAGCCTGTCGCCTTGTCCGACCGCAGGAACTGCTCGTAGCTTTCGCGCTGAACCTCAATCAGGTTCGGCATCTGCACCACTTCGTGGATGTCGCCGAAGATCTTGCGGATGCGCTTCTTAGCGGTGCCCTGCGCCTTGCGGCTGCGAGTGACGGGCGGCTTCGCCTTGGTTGCCATGGAGGAGTAGGCCTCTTTGATTGGGCCACGCGAGAGAGGCTCGCGCGGACGGGAAAAATCGCTGTCGTTCCACGCGAAAATCCGGCCATTCCAACGCACAAACGCCGCATGGCCAACCCCGACTATCCGGTCGGTGCTGGCAGCAGCATTCTGTTTTGCGTCGCGAAATGGCCTGCGCCGCTTCCATCCTGAGGCCGATTCCCGCGCATGAATCAGCCTTGCTCGAAGCGGTCGAGAGCGCGCGATGTAGGAGCGCGCCCGGCCGATGTCAACGCCGTGCCGGGGCGAATCGGGACGGACGACAGCAGGTCTTTCCTACCACCCCTTCGCAGGCGCAGGCTGTCTTGATGTTCGTTCGTCCGGTTCTTTCTCAAGGTTCACCGCCCGCTCCTCCAGCCACACCCCGCGCTTTCGCGCCGCACATATCTGTCTGTCCGCTTCGCAAAGCGCCTCTTAATGCACTGATTAAACACGATAGATTGGCATGTTGGGAAGGTGACACGGTGTCACCTTTGTCCGCATGTTGACGCAGGGTTTGCCGAAATTCAACGCGAACAATATCGTTTTTCAATATTATTGATTGACGATATGTCGCGAATCGGATTAGAGAAGTTTTATCGAATCACGATGTGCCCAACCAAGGAAATCGATATGAACAGCATTGCCAACACCGCACTGGCCGCCTGCGCTGCCCTTGTCCTCTCGCTCGCGTCGATCGGCGCGATCGTCACCGTGCCCCCGGCAGAGGCCGCTGCGCCTGCCGCGCTCAACCTGCCCGATCTGGCCTGACGCCCGCCAACAGGAGCTGTCCCATGACCAAGCCCGATAGAACCTCCGATCTCCTGCTGCTCGCCGGCAAGGTCGTTACCGTTATGATGCAAGGCGCCATGGTGATCGGCGCCGCCGCGCTGGTCATCGCCCTCGGCGCCATTGCCTTCTTCCAGGACACCATCCAGGCCGAGATGCTGGCCGACCCGGACTTCAAAGGTGTCGTCTTCCCGACGCTCACCATCTTCGGCATCATGCTGATCGGCCTCGCGATCGTCGCCACGCTGTTCGTTTTCTTCGGCCGGCTGCGCGCGATCATCAACACCGTGGGCGAAGGCGATCCCTTCGTGCCGGTCAACGCCGAAAGGCTGAGCCTGATGGCATGGCTGATGCTGGGCGTGCAGTTGCTGGTGCTGGCCGCGATCCCACTGGCGCTCAATCTGGTCGAGCTTGCGGATGATCTGGGCGAAAGCTCCCATATCGAAGTCAGCAGCGGGATCGACCTTAGCGGGATCCTCCTCGTCATCATCCTGTTCATCCTCGCCCGCGTGTTCCGCCACGGCGCAGCGATGCGCGAAGACCTCGAAGGGACCGTGTGATGCCCCCCATCAACGATGATCTCGAAGGAACCCGCATCATGGTGAAGCTTGACGACCTGCTCTACGCCCGCCGCATGACGCTGACCGAATTGGCCGAGCGGGTCGATCTGACGCTGGCCAACCTGTCGATCCTCAAGACCGGCAAGGCCAAGGCAATCCGCTTCTCCACCCTCGCCGCGATCTGCCGCGAGCTGGAGTGCCAGCCGGGCGACCTGCTCGCTTACGAAGCGGAGTAGAGCATGATGCGAGTCCCCGCGCAGGCAGGGACCTCAGGATGGCTTGCGCCACTCCGACTGGGGCCTCCGCCTGCGCGGGGGCTCACAGCATTGAAGGCGGAGACTCGCTGCTTTTGCTTGACCCACGCTGGCAAATCCTTATTGGCCGCCGCGATCCCTTCGGGGGTCATCCGTCCGAGACCGTTGGTGAAGGCAATTGGGCCTTCTTAATTTCCAGCCTAGACGGGGAAACGAGATTTCGCAGGCAGCCCTATGCTGTTTGCTCGCGTGCCTGCCATGATGCCGGCGCACACCCTCCTTCCCTTTCGACGGACTCGCCCGTGTTCGGAGCTTCGGCCCCGTGCGCGGACAAACGTAGCCGATCGTGCAGGAGCCATCCTGCCCGATCATTTGTGAAGGAGTATGGCATGGATCGTTCGCAGAAAGCCGACGCGGTTGCCCAGCTCAATGCGGTCTTCAACGAGGTTGCCGTGGTGGTCGTCACCCGCAACCTCGGCATGACGGTGGCTCAGTCCACCGCCCTGCGTCTGAAGATGCGCGATGCTGGCGCTACCTACAAGGTTGCGAAGAACCGTCTCGCCAATCTCGCTCTTGAAAACACCGACTATGTCGGGATCAGTGACATGCTCACTGGCCCGGTCGGGCTGGCCTGGTCGACTGACCCGGTCGCGGCTGCCAAGGCCGCTGTCGAATTCGCCAAGACGAATGACAAGCTCGAAATCGTCGGCGGTTCGATGGGTTCGGTCGTTCTCGACGAAGCCGGGATCAAGGCACTCGCCTCGATGCCCAGCCTCGACGAACTGCGCGCCAAGCTCATCGGTCTGGTCAACGCACCTGCGACGAAGATCGCCCAGGTCGTTACCGCACCCGCCGCCAAGGTCGCTCGTGTGTTTGCCGCTTACGCGGACAAGGCAGCCTAAGAGACGTTTTTCGTTTTACGAAACAATCTATTGGGGCGCATTTGCCCCGCCACAATTTGGAGTGAACCATCATGGCCGATATCGCCAAGCTTGTTGAAGAACTTTCGAAGCTGACCGTCCTCGAGGCGGCTGATCTTGCCAAGGCCCTCGAAGAAGCATGGGGCGTGAGCGCCGCTGCTGCTGTCGCGGTTGCCGCTGGCCCCGCCGCTGCTGCCGAAGCTGTCGAAGAGCAGACCGAATTCGACGTCATCCTGACCGGCGACGGCGGGAAGAAGATCCAGGTCATCAAGGAAGTCCGCGCCATCACCGGCCTGGGCCTGACCGAAGCCAAGACCCTCGTGGAATCGGCTCCGAAGGCCATCAAGGAAGGCGTCAACAAGGCGGAAGCCGAAGACATCAAGAAGAAGATCGAAGAAGCCGGCGGCACCGTCGAACTCAAGTAATCTTCATCGCAAGTTTTGCGGGTGTCTTGAAGCACTCGCAGATAGGAGGGCGGCGCCAGCGATGGTGTCGCCCTTTTTGCGGCCCTCGGTGCGCACCGCCTGCCCCCCCCGCATTCCAGCCGCGCTGACGCCCTTCGGCCGGCGGCGGTATTTGCACTTCCCCCGAATCGCCGCCGCGCCTATCCGGGCCGGCTCGCCAGCTGCGGGCAATGAACCGATCATGCAACAGACACACACCCTTCAAACGCCCAGCTGGGGGCAGGAACTGCGCGCGACGCTGGGGCTGGCCGTGCCGCTTGCCGCCACGAACCTGTTGCAGATGCTGATCCACGCGGTCGACGTGGTGTTCATCGCCCGGCTCGGCGATCAGCCGCTGGCCGCCTCCAGCCTCGCCATCGCCATCTTCGGCCTGACGGTCTGGGCCATGACCGGACTGATCGGCGCCTGCGCGCCGCTGATCGCGGCCGAGCGCGGGCGCAAGCTGCATTCGGTGCGCGAAGTTCGCCGCACGGTCCGCATGGGAATGTGGGCCGCGGTCGGCTTCGGGCTGGTCGGCATGGCCGTCTGCTTCAGCGGCGAGGCACTCTTGCTGGCCAGCGGGCAGGACCCGCAGATCGCGGCTATGGCGGGCGATTTCCTCGCGGTCCTGTCATGGGCGATGATCCCCATGGTGCTGGCAGGCGTGTTCCGCATCTTCGTCGCCGCGCTGGGCAAGCCGGGCTATGCCACCACGATCACGCTGCTGGCGCTGGGGACGAATGTGCTCGGCAACTGGACGCTGGTGTTCGGCAATCTCGGACTGCCCGCGCTCGACCTTATGGGCTCCGCGCTGTCGAGCGTGATCACCGCGCTCGCCATGCTGATCGCCTATGTTGTTGTGATCCGACGCGACCGGAGTTTGCGACGCTACCGCATTTTCGGCCGCTGGTGGCGACCCGAATGGACGCGGCTCAAGCAGATCATGGTGATCGGCACGCCGATTGCCTTGACCGTGATGGCCGAGGCGGGGCTGTTCAGCGGGGCAGCGCTTTTGATGGGCCGGATCGGCGAGACCGAGCTCGCCGCGCACACGCTGGCGCTCAATCTGGCAGCACTGGCGTTCCAGATCCCGTTCGGCACCGCGCAGGCGGCGACCATCCGGGTCGGCTATCATCACGGGGCGGGCGACCGCATCGCCGCCGGGCGCGCGGGCTGGGTGGCGATTGGCATCGGCACGGGCTTCATGACCACCACCGCGCTGGCGATGGTGGTGATGCCGACCCTACTCCTGACGATCTATATCGACCCGGCCCTGCCCGCCAACGCGGCTCTGGTCGCCTTCGCGCTGCAATATCTGACGCTGGCCGCGATCTTCCAGCTGGCGGACGGCGTGCAGGCGGTGGCGGCGGGCGCGCTGCGCGGGCTTCAGGACACCCGCGTGCCGATGTGGATCGCGATCTTCAGCTATTGGGTGCCGGGGTTCGGCTGCGCGATCGGGCTCGGGTTCTACACCGCCCTCGAAGGGACGGGCGTATGGATCGGGCTGGCGACCGGATTGTTCTTCGCCGCAGCGGGCCTGCTGTGGCGCTGGGCGCGGCGCGACGCCCTGGGGCTGACGCGCTACGAGGCAGCAGCCTAGCGCGGCGGAGCGGCCGCCGCCGGGGCAACACCGGTCGGGATCGTCAGCCCAAGCTCGTCGAATTTCAGCTTCACGCCTTCGTTCAAGGCCCATGACAGGGCGAGATAATCGCCAGCTTTGCACCACACCCGCAGGCCGACGCGCACCGAGTTATCGGCAAGCCCCGCGACAAAGGCGACCGGTGCAGGCTCGGCCAGCGCCCGCGGATCGGCGGTTGCCAGCTCCAGCATCGCGGCGCGCGCGGCGCGCAGGTCGTCCTCGTAGTTGATCGGCACCACAAGCTCGAACCGCCGCGTCGGCAGGCGCGAATAATTGACCACTGCCTTGTTCCACAGCTCGTTGTTGGGGACCATGACATAAAGCCCGTCGAGCTGAAGCATCTCGGTGGTGAACAGGCCGATCGCCTGCACCGTACCTGCCACCGGACCGGCGGTGATGTATTCGCCGACGCGGAACGGGCGCTGGATCAAGATCATGACGCCGGCCGCGACATTGCTGAGCGTGCCTTGCAGCGCGAGGCCCACCGCCAGCGCGAGGCCGCCCAAGGCCGCGATGATGCTGGTGGTTTGCACCCCGAACTGGGTCAGCACGGTAACGGCAACCACCACCCACAGAGCATACTTGATGATGTTGCTGAGGAACTTGGCGACCGTCGGCTCGATTCTGCCCGACCGGGTCAAGGCGCGGTCCGCGCCGCGCGACAGCAGCCGCGCCAGGATCACGCCGATGACCAGCACCGCGATTGCGCCCGCGATCTGCGGGATGCTGTCCATCAACCACTGCCAGGCGCGGGTGGCCATATCGATCTCGTCGCCGAGACGGGTGGCAATCTTGGGCGGAAGCTTGGGGGCACTCATCGGGCGAACAGGCTCCAGGTGACGGGTCCGCGCAGGGGACGCGGCGGGAACGGAAGGGGCGAAGCCGGTTCGATAACGAAGCAAGCTGGCGCTGGCCACCCCGGCGGCCAATTCGCCCGCCGAGTGAAATTTTTTGCGGGCCGAGGGGTTGATTCATTCGCCCCCCACGACCAAATGCCTCCCCGTTGGCACTCTCAGAGGGAGAGTGCCAAGCAACCTCACCCATTTAAGGAAAGGTCATAACAATGGCATTTCGTCCGCTGCACGACCGCGTTGTGGTCCGTCGCATCGAAGCCGACCAGAAGACCGCTGGCGGCATCATCATCCCCGATAGCGCCCAGGAAAAGCCGAGCGAAGGTGAAGTCATCGCCGTTGGCGAAGGCAACCGCGACGATTCCGGCGCGCGCATCGCGCTCGACGTCAAGGTCGGCGACCGCGTCCTGTTCGGCAAGTGGTCGGGCACCGAAGTCAAGATCGGCGGCGAAGACCTGCTGATCATGAAGGAAAGCGACATCATGGGGATCATGGGCTGAAGCCCCTGATTATCATCGCTTCTTTCAACTCGTAACCTCATCTCAGGAGAAACAATCATGGCAGCCAAGGACGTAAAGTTCGGCCGCGAAGCCCGCGAAGGCATTCTTCGCGGCGTCGATATCCTCGCCAATGCCGTCAAGGTGACCTTGGGCCCCAAGGGCCGCAATGTCGTCATCGACAAGAGCTTCGGCGCACCCCGCATCACCAAGGACGGCGTCACCGTCGCCAAGGAAATCGAACTCAAGGACAAGTTCGAGAACATGGGCGCCCAGATGCTGCGCGAAGTCGCCAGCAAGGCGAACGACAGCGCCGGTGACGGCACCACCACCGCCACCGTGCTCGCTCAGGCCATCGTCACCGAAGGCATGAAGTCGGTTGCTGCCGGGATGAACCCGATGGATCTCAAGCGCGGGATCGATCAGGCCGTGCTCGCCGTGGTCGAAAACCTCAAGAGCCGTTCGAAGGACGTCTCGGATTCGTCGGAAATCGCGCAGGTCGGCATCATTTCGGCCAATGGCGACCGTGAAGTCGGCGAGAAGATCGCCGAAGCCATGGAAAAGGTCGGCAAGGAAGGCGTGATCACCGTCGAGGAAGCCAAGGGCCTCGAATTCGAACTCGATGTCGTCGAAGGCATGCAGTTCGACCGTGGTTACCTGTCGCCCTACTTCATCACCAACCCCGACAAGATGACCGTGGAACTGGATAACCCCTATATCCTGATCCACGAAAAGAAGCTGTCGAACCTCCAGGCGATGCTGCCGATCCTCGAAGCTGTGGTGCAGTCGGGCCGTCCGCTGCTGATCATCGCTGAAGACATCGAAGGCGAAGCGCTGGCGACCCTGGTGGTCAACAAGCTGCGCGGCGGCCTGAAGGTTGCGGCCGTCAAGGCTCCGGGCTTCGGCGATCGTCGCAAGGCGATGCTGCAGGACATCGCGATCCTCACCAAGGGCGAGATGATCAGCGAAGACCTCGGCATCAAGCTGGAGAACGTCACCGTCGGCATGCTCGGTCAGGCCAAGAAGGTCTCGATCGACAAGGACAACACCACCATCGTCGATGGCGCCGGCGCTGCCGATGACATCAAGGCGCGCGTGGCCGAAATCCGCACCCAGATCGACAACACCTCGAGCGATTACGACCGTGAGAAGCTGCAAGAGCGTCTCGCCAAGCTCGCTGGCGGTGTGGCCGTGATCAAGGTTGGCGGCGCGACCGAAGTCGAAGTGAAGGAGCGCAAGGACCGCGTCGATGACGCGCTTCATGCAACCCGCGCTGCGGTGGAAGAAGGCATCGTCCCCGGCGGCGGTACGGCTCTGCTGTACGCCACCAAGGCTCTCGAAGGCCTCAAGGGTGCGAACGAAGACCAGACCCGCGGCATCGACATCATCCGCAAGGCGATCACCGCCCCGATCAAGCAGATCGCCCAGAACGCCGGCCATGATGGCGCCGTCGTTGCAGGCAACCTGCTGCGCGAGAATGACGAAACGCAGGGCTTCAATGCGTCGACCGACGTCTACGAAAACCTGGTGAAGGCCGGCGTGATCGACCCGACCAAGGTCGTCCGCACCGCGCTGCAGGACGCAGCCTCGGTTGCTGGCCTGCTGATCACCACGGAAGCGGCGATCGTCGAGCGTCCAGAAGACAAGCCGGCCTCGCCCCCGATGCCCGACATGGGCGGCATGGGGTTCTAAGCCGCTAGGGCGGGCGGAGCGAGCCACGCTCGCACCGCCTCGCCCGCGGCCGGCCAGCGGGGCCACCGGCCCCGTCTGACGACTCCGGCTCCGCCGGAGTCGGCCCAAGCACCAGACAAGAAAACCCCGGCGGAGCGATCCGCCGGGGTTTTTCTGTGCGTGGCCCAGACAGGGAAGCCAAGCCCCGTGTCTGGCACGGGCTGACGGAGATGAGGTCAGTCGCCCCCGTTTACCTGATGGTGAACTTCCCCTGCCATACCAGCAGCATGGATGGATTGCGCATCTCCAACGACACCTCGGCCTATGAAGTCTCCGCCGCTCTCGACGGTGAGGGGCGGCTGACCGATGCTTGCGTCCAGCAGGCGCTCACCATGATGGACACGCATGGTCTCGTCGTCATCACCGGGCTGCTGTCCAACAGCGAGGCCGAGGCGGGGCTTGAGCTGGTGCGGCAGACCATCGCCGATCCCGATCGCGCCCGCAGCGCCTTCGCCAGCGAGACTGACAATCTTTATGTCCGGCGCGATTTCTGCTCGCTGCCGTCAAATCCCGGGGTCACGCGCTTTGCCGCCACGCTGGCGCAGCGGCTGGCGGGCGTGCTGACGGAGTATTGCGGCCGGACGCGCCCCGTGCTCGAGATCGCGACCTTCACCAGCTATCTCGGATCCTCGCACCAATATATTCACCGCGATCCGGCAGGCGTGATCAGCATGTTTGCGGCGCTCGAGGATGTGTCACCCGAGCAGGGGGGCACGGTGTTCGTGCCGGGGACGCACCAGTATGGCGGGGCCGATTACCAGCATGGCGGAGGGGCTTACGGCCTGATGGAGTTGTTCCGCACGCGCGCCAATGCCGCGATCTTCCGGCACAATCTGGCCAAGCTGTGGCGGATGCGCGGATCGTCCGATGCGCCGCTGGCTCCGGGAGAATTCCGCGACCGGGTGTTTTCGCGCCTATGGGATCAGCACCAGCCCAACATCCTGCGCTTTCTGCTGGGCAAGAATTCGCAGTTCAGCCTGCGCCATTGCAGCCCCGGCACTCTGTGGCGGCTGCAGCGCGAGCGCGCGGTGCTCGACGAGAGGTTCCGGCTGGTGCAGGTCGCACCGCGCAAGGGGACGGTGATCCTCTATCGCAGCGACTTGTTGCATGCAGGGCCGGACAACCGCTCCACCCGGCCGCGGCGGTTCTTCGGGATGAGTATCGCGCGCGACATCATCGACACCAAATACTGGCACGATGGCTATTCCCCGCACCCGAGCCTGATCGCCGCGCCGCTGACCCTTGGCGACCTGCTCATCGCGCCCGCAGCCGCACCCAGCGTGCCGGAGCCCCGCCAACGCGCGCTGGCAGAATAGGCGTGCTTACCCGATCCGGTGCTCGCCCTTGATCCACCGGACGGTCCCAGAGCTAGCCCGCATCACCACGCTTTCGGTCGTCAGGATCATCTCGCCAGTGTGCTTGCGGCGGCGCTTCACCCCGCTCAGCAGCGAACCGTCTGTCACGCCGGTCGCGGCGAAGATGCAGTCACCCTTGGCGAGGTCTTCAAGCTTGTAGATCCGGTTCAGATCCTCGATCCCCCACTTGCGGGCGCGGGCCTTTTCGTCGTCGTTGCGGAACACCAGTCGGCCATTGAACTGCCCGCCGACGCAGCGCAGCGCCGCTGCCGCCAGCACGCCTTCGGGCGCGCCGCCCTGGCCCATGTAGAGGTCGATCGTGGTTTCCTCGTCGGTCACCGCGATCACACCGGCAACGTCGCCGTCACCGATCAGCACCACGCCGCAGCCCAGCGCGCGCAGTTCCGCGATCAGCTCCGCATGGCGGGGACGGTCGAGCACGCAGACATTGATCTCGCTGGGCTTCACGCCCTTGGCCGAAGCCACCGCCATGACGTTCTCGGTCGGCGATTTGGCAAGGTCGATGATGCCTTCGGGATAGCCGGGGCCAACCGCGAGCTTGTCCATGTACACATCCGGCGCGTTGAGCAGGCAGCCTTCTTCCGCCGCCGCCAGCACCGCCAGCGCATTGGGGCCGGCCTTCGCCGTGATGGTGGTGCCTTCGAGCGGGTCGAGCGCGATGTCGATCTTCGGACCTTTGCCCATGCCGACCTTTTCACCGATGAACAGCATCGGGGCCTCGTCCCGCTCGCCCTCACCGATCACCACGGTGCCGTCCATATAGAGGTTGTCGAAGGCGCGGCGCATGGCTTCCACGGCTGCGGCATCGGCCGCCTTTTCATCACCGCGTCCGATCAATTGCGCCGCCGCGATGGCGGCCGCTTCGGTGACGCGCACCATTTCCAGAACCAGCACGCGCTGGATGGCATTGTCCGCTGCGGCTTGCTCGGCAATGGTGAGGTCGGTATCGGTGGCGGAGTTCATGCGCAATTCAGCCCTTTATTGCTTTTGTTGCAGCTACCTTTGGAATGCCTTGGCGCTTAAGCGGATGGAGACGGGTTTGTCGAGCAATGCAACACCTGTCGGTCCCCGTTTTCGCTTCGGCCTGACGGCTTTCGCGGCAATCGTCGCCGCGCCTTTGGCCGCGCAGGATGACAGGGCAGCGACAAATGCCCCCTCTGCTGAGCCGACTCCGGCCCCGACGCCTGCGGCAGAGGGCCCGCCAGCCCCCCCGCGCGTCAACCTGATGGTCACGGTCCCGCGCGGTGAGGTCAATCAGGCGCAGCTTCAGGAATGCCGCGATGATGCCGATGCGGGCACGATCAGCGGCGAAATCGTGGTGTGCCGCGAAACCGGCAATAATGGCGAAAGCCCGCTGACCGGGGATCGCGACGCGACGCAGAAGCGCTACGCGCAGGAGACCATGCTGAAGGGCGCTCCGCGTGCGCCTGAAGCTTTCGGGATTCCCGACAATGGCAAGGGCATCGGGTTCGGCAAGCCACCGCCGGTGGCGATCACGGTCGATTTCGACGCCCTGCCCACCGCGCCCGCCGGATCGGACGCGGATCGCATGGCGCGCGGCCTCCCGCCGCTGGGCGAGGAGCGCGAATTGACCGAGGAAGAGGAACGGGCCCGGCGCGAAGCTGCGGGGATCAAGACCAGCACCCCGCCGCGCCCGAAGAAGAAGGGCGGTTAGGGCGCCGCGCGGTGGTGTGGGCAAGCCTTGTCGCGGCGGTGCTGATGGCCGCCAGCGCGCAACCCCAGGCTCAGGGGCAAGCCTCCCGCCTGCCGCCCCGATCTCCGCCGCCAACCACAGCCGAATCGCCGCCCGAACGTATTCCGATTGATCTGGGTGAGGATGAGTGGGTGAGCGATCCGCCGCAGACGATCGACATTCTCGCCCCGCCCACCCAATCTGAAGCGGCCAATGCTGCCGAACTGAAGGACTGCGAGAACCAGCGCGAAGCGGGGGTGGTCGCGGGCGAGATCGTGGTGTGCCGCGAGCTGCCCGCCGACACCAGCCAGCTCTACAGCGGGAGCCGTGAGGCGTGGCTGAGGGACTATGCCGGGCGGACAAAAGGACCGAGCACCCCCGATGTGGCGGGACCGGGCATCTTTCGCGGAGAGCCGACCATCAGCGGGCTATGCTTCATACCCCCCTGCCCCAAAGACCCGGCGCTGATCATCGACGTGGAAGCGATCCCGCCACCGCCCGAGGGCTCGGACGCGGAGCGCGTGGCGCAGGGGTTGGCCCCGGTCGATGGAGACGATGCCCCGCTCTCCGCCGAGGAGCGCCGCCGCAAGGAGGCGGCGTTGGGGTTGCCGGAGGCGCGAATCCCCGAGGAATGACGTCCCTGTCTCCCCTCCCCTCAAGGGAAGGGGCTTTGTTCGCGCGCAATTGCAGACAGCCTGAGCCCTATAGCGGCAGGATCGGCAGCACCAGCGGCTCGCCCGTGAGGCTGTCCGAGCCTTCGAGCAGCGCCAACGCCTTTGTCACGCAGCGCTCGGGCCCTTCGTGCGTGACCATCGCCACCATCACCTCGCCCCCGCTCTGCGAGCGGCCTTGCTGGATCAGACTCTCGATCGACACGTCCCCGTCCCGCAGCGCAGCCGTGAGTTCGGCCAGCACGCCGGGGCGGTCCTTGACCATGAAGCGGATATAGGTGCGCTCGGTGCGGTGACCCGGCTCGGCAGGCGGCATCGCGGCCAGCTGCGCGCTGGGGATCGAGAAAGGCGCGCCCACCTCGTCGCGGGCAATGTCGATGAGGTCGGCGGCGACAGCGCTCGCGGTCGGCCCGTCGCCTGCACCGGCGCCCTGGAACAGCAGGCGACCGGAGAAATTGCCCTCGGCCACGACCGCGTTGGTCGGCCCGTCGACGGCGCTGAGGGGGTGGCCCCGCGCGACCAGACAGGGACGCACGCGCTGAAGCAGGCGGGGGCCGTCAGGCGTCTCTTCCACATCGGCTTCACCGATCAGACGGATGACGAAGCCAAGCGCCGCTGCCTGCGCAATATCGGCGGCGCGCACCTGCGTGATGCCATTGACCCGCACGCCGGCGAAATCGACCCGTGTTCCAAACCCGATGGCGGCGAGGATCGCCAGCTTGTGCGCCGCGTCCACGCCTTCGATATCGAATGCGGGGTCAGCTTCGGCAAAGCCGAGCCGCTGCGCATCGGCGAGCACATTGGCAAAGTCCGCCCCGGTCGCTTCCATCTCCGACAGGATATAATTGCAGGTGCCGTTGAGGATGCCGTAAACCTTGGTGAGCGCGTTGGCAGAGGTGCCTTCGCGCAATCCCTTGATCACCGGGATGCCCCCGCCGACGGCGGCCTCAAACTTCAACGCGGCGTCATGCGCCTCGGCGAGTTCGGCCAGCTCCAGCCCGTGATGCGCGATCATCGCCTTGTTGGCGGTGACGAGGCCCTTGCCCGCCCCCAAGGCCGCGCGCGACAGCGCCAGCGCGGGCCCATCCGAGCCGCCGACCAGTTCCACCACCACGTCCACATCTTCGCGCCGGGCGAGCGCGGTCATGTCGTCTTCCCACGCGAAGCGGGCGATATCAACGCCGCGATCCTTGCCGCGGTCCCGCGCGCTCACCGCCACGACCTCGATCCCGCGGCCCGCGCGCGCGGCGATCAGGGCGCGGTTGGTGTCGAGCAACCGGATGACGCCCGCACCCACAGTGCCGAGTCCGGCAATAGCAATGCGCAGCGGATTCGGGCGGGGCGGTTGAGCGGCGGTATCGGCCAAGCGGTCCTCCATCAGTGACTGAGGGCGGCGCTTAACCGTGCAAATCGCGCGGTCAAGCGCGGATGCTCGCCATCAGCCCTTGGTGATCCGCCGCACACACGGCCCGAGTGCTTCCCGGACGAAGGCATAATCCGCTGCCGCAAGCCGTCGCTCCTCGGGCTCGCGCGCGAGGTTGGCGTTGCTCGGCAGCTGCGCAGGGAGGGCGCAGGCGAGGCGATACCAGCGCAGGGTCTCCGGCGCAGGCGGACGCGCCGCCGAATCGATGATCTCGCCCCACGACACACCCCATTGCGGACGCTGGCCCGGGCGGCGCAGCACGGTGATCGACACGGGCGAGCGGTTTTCGGTTGCCAGAAAGATCTGCGTCTCCGATTCGCCGGTCAAGGTGCCCTGCACCGCCAAGGCATCACTGATTCCAGTGATACGGGGGGGCGTGCTGGCCCCGGCGTAAAGTTCGGTCAGGATCGGACGCAGGCGGGCTTCCAGCTCCGGCGTATAGGTCAGCTGCGCGCCGGGAGAGACGAGCTGCACTTCCCCTGCGCGGCCCGGGACACTGCGCGCAAACAACAGGACTTCGCGCTTTTTCAGCTTGGGAACCTTGCCCTTGGCATCCAGCGGAACGTCAACCAGATAGGCCAGCGTGCCGCCCACCGTGCTGCGACCAGCAATCAGCGCAAGCGTGTTGGCTTCAATATACAACCGTGCGAATCCCGGTGCGAGACCGGGCGCGCGGTCAGGCTTGAGCGTCGTCTGGCGGCGAATCTGCGCCCGAATGACCAGTTCCGCAGCGTCAGAAAAGGTCGCCAGATCGGCATATGTCGGCCCATCAGAGGCCGATGCAGCAATTGGCGCAGGCACCTGTGCGTGTGTCGCAACCGGCACCAGCGCAAGCCATGCGGTGGCCATGATCGATACCTTCAGCGTATTGAAAAACGGCATTAATTTACCCTTAACTTATGGCCCTGCGACAGCCCCTGACTAACGACCGCTTGACCGCCATTTAGCAGCGCTTGTTGCACATGGCTCGCAGTGAATTGTCTATGAACCGCAAAAGGGTTTGATCGGCTAGGGGATGCCCGTTAAAGCCCGAGAGACTGATTGCGCGGGACTGGGGACATTGCCGCGGGAACAGTTCAGGTTGCAGACTGGGTTGTTTTGCTCAGAATGTACCAGCCGGGGAAGGTTTCGGGCCATGCGTGTTGCGCTGGCCCGTATTTCTTGTCCCGGCGTGGGAGGACCGAAATGACCGGGATCCGCCAACCTGCCGTTATGGCCGGGAGGTGGGGAGTTTGCCGATCCTCGTGATCGGCTAGTATTTGGAGAGAAAGCGCTGGATGTCCTACGCTAGCCAACAACAAGGGTTGACCGGCCCCAAGCTTGTCGCACTGATCATCGCACTCGCGATCGTCGGTAGTGTCGGTCTGGGCATGGTCGTCTTTCTTGCCGTCGACGCCGTCAAGGAGGCGATCGAACGTGTGACCACTGTGGAAGTCAAGGAAGAGGAGCCGCCGCCAGAGCCGGATGAGCCGCCGCCGCCGGAGCCTGATACCCCCGATCCGGTCTCGCCTCCGCCGCCCAACGCGCCGGAATCGCTGATCGAAATGCCGCGGGAATCGCCGATCACGACCACGCAGCGCGAAACGCCTCAAGAGGTATTCCGCAGGCCTGACGTGACGCCGGAACCGGTGCGACCGGCCGAGCCGGTTGCGAGGCCTCCGTCCAAGGCGCGTGGTGTGCAGCCCAAGAACCAGCGCAGCTGGGCCGCCCGTATCCAGGACAACTACCCGCGCCGTGCTGCGCAGGAAGAAATCGAAGGCACCGTGGGCGTACGCGTCACCGTGACGGCTGACGGCAAGGCCACTGGCTGTTCGGTGACCTCGTCGAGCGGATCGGACATCCTTGATGCTGCGGCCTGCAAGGATCTCGAACGTTACGGACGGTTCGACCCGGCTCTCAACGATGCCGGTGACCCGATCAGCGCCAGCTGGTCCACGCGCATTACCTACAAGCTGAACTGACGGATCAATCCGGCATTCGGCACGCGCCGTCTGCCAACGGACAACTTTTCAAAAGGACTTTTCGCAATGAACCTTTACCTTCTCGCCGCCGCCGCTGATGCAGCGCCCGAAAGCAAGTTTGGCTTCGTCGAAGCCATGCGTGAGGGCGGCCCGGTTGCCTGGTCGATCCTCGCCATCATGGTGATCATGTCGGTCGGCTCGTTCTACATCATGTTCACCAAGCTGTTCGAACAGAACAAGGTGATGAAGCAGTACAACGCCGTGCAGACCCAGTTCTGGCGCGCGTCGAGCCTCAAGGAAGGCGCGGCCAAGCTGGACAAGGACGGCCCGTGGCGCCAGCTCGCCGACGATGCGGTGAAGGCCCAGGACGAACACGGCAAGATGACCGACGCTCTGGAATCGCATGACTACATGCATGGTTCGCTGCAGCGTTCGGAAGATTCGATCAACGCGGTGCTCGCGGGCGGCCTGCCGTTCCTCGCCACCGTGGGTGCGACCGCCCCGTTCGTGGGTCTGCTCGGCACCGTGATCGGGATCTACCGCGCGCTGATCAACATCGGCATCGCCGGTAACGCCTCGATCGACAAGGTCGCCGGCCCCGTCGGTGAAGCGCTGATCATGACCGCCATCGGTCTTCTGGTCGCTGTGCCTGCCGTGTTCGCGTTCAACTGGCTGCAGTCGCGCAACCGCAAGATCGCGGCCATGCTCAGCACCTTCTCGACCGATCTGCTGGCCTATATGAACTCGAACGGCGCCGTGAAGCCGGCGGTGGTTGCGGCTGCTCCGGCTGCCAAGCCCGCTGCCAAGCCGGCCGCCAACCCGACGCTCAACAAGTCCTGATCGTCATGGCCGACAGTCGGTGGAAGCGTCCCTCGTGGCCGCTCCCACCACTGCCCGGCTCACGGCCTGCCACGGCCGCGGAACCGGGTAGGCGTTTCAAGTCAATGTTTTGACAGGCTAGGAATTCACAATGGCGATTTCTACGGGAGGCGGGGTCGATACCCCCATGTCCGACATCAACACCACGCCGCTGGTGGACGTGATGCTGGTGCTCCTGATCATCTTCCTCATCGCGGTTCCGGTTGCGATCCAGACTATCGAAAAGCTGGAAATTCCGGTCTTCGAGTCGCTGGAATCGAAGGACAAGGTCGAAAACCTGCTCGTCACCGTCAGCGCGACTGACGATGCTGGTATCAGCGCCGGGCAACCGGGCTTTGCTGGCGCTTCGCGCAATGGCCAATGCCGGGTCTACATCAACAACATCACCCCGGTGACGTCCGATGAGTTGCAGGAGCAGGCGTTCAAGAAGCTTGACGCCATCGTCAAGCGGGCTGGCGGCGCCGAAGCGCTGATGGCCAATCCTGAGGATATCCCGCAGGTTCACATCCGCGGCGACGTCAACGCCCCGTGGCAGTGCGTTGCAGGCACGATCTACAACATCCAGCGCGCCGGCTATCCGGTCGTCGGGTTCATTTCGAACCCCGTCGATCCGAACGGCTGACCTGCCAGCGAACTTAAGGAGTAACTGACATGGGAATGTCTGGAGGCAAGCTTGACGGCGAGCCGATGATGGAAATGAACATGACGCCGCTGATCGACGTTTTGCTCGTTCTGCTGATCATGTTCATCATCACCATCCCGGTGGCGACCCACTCGGTCGACATCGATCTGCCGACGCCGCAACCGCCAACCAATCCGCCGCCGATCGATCCGGTCAAGAACAAGGTGGTGCTGACGGTCAACGACCAGATCCTGTGGAACGGCACCCCGCTGACCGAAGGCGAACTGGTCGCGACGCTGCAACAGAGCCTGACCCTGGCGGTTGAGCCCGAATTGCAGTTCGAGCCGGAGCCGCTGGCCAGCTATGCGCTGTCGGCCCGGGTGTTGAACGACATCAAGGGATCGGGCGTGACCAAGTTCGGCTTCGTCGGCAACGACAAGTATCGCAACTTCGGCAAGTAAGGTCTTGGGCCGGTGGTTGACCGGTCATAGGCCAGTCGTCGCCCGCTCGTGCAGCGGTTAGACAATCATCAAAGGGGGCGCTGCGGCAGGTTCGCGGCGCCCCTTTTGCTTTGGGGGCCCCTCCGCCCGTGGCAATGTTTCACGTGAAACATTTCAGGAACATCGTGTCCGCAGGGAGGATGGGTTGCTGACGCCGTACCGGTACGCGTTAGGCAACCTGTTCTTTTTGCGATATTCTCCGCCCAGTCAGAGCGGGTGCCATCCCGCAGGCCCGCTCTGCATCAGGAGAGCGAACATGCCGCACATCGTGACCCGTGCCAACCTCTACGCCCCCCGCCCCCGCCCGATCAGCGAGATGAATGTCACCCCCTTCATCGACGTGCTGCTGGTGCTGCTGATCGTGATGATCCTCGCCATGCCGGTGCAGGTGAACGTCACCCCGGTCGATCTGCCGGGTGAGCGCCGCGAACCGAGCCTGCCGGTGCTGGATCAGAACACCATCACCATCGATGCGGCGGATCGCCTTGCGTGGAACGGCACGACCGTCTCGGCCGAGGCCCTGCGTGCACAAGTGGCCGCCGCAGCCGCGCTGACAACACCGGCAATACTGCGCTTCGCCCCGGACAAGCAGGCCAGCTACAGCACCGCCGCCCGCACCATCGCTCTGATCCGCGAGGAAGGCGCCAAAGGCTTCACCTTCGTCGGCAATGAACGGTATCAGGATTTCTGAGCCGATTGCGCCGCCGGAGGGCTAATCCCCCTCCAGCGGCAAGTCGAGCCTCATGGCTGCGGCGATCAGCCCCTCGGCCTCCAGCAGCAGTTCATCATCCACCGCCCCCTGCGGCACCGCCTCGCGGCCAATCATCGTCATCACCGGCACCGCCAGCGGGGACACCCGGTCGAGGGTGACGTGGACCAGCTCGCGCTCCGAGCGTTCGAGCAGCGCCGCCAGCCGGCCGACGTCCGTCATCCGCGCCCGCGCATCCGCCCAGGCGGCTTCGATCAGCACGTGATCAGGCTCGTATTTCTTGAGCACATCGTAGATCAGATCGGTCGAGAACGTGACCTGCTTGCCGGTCTTCTTCTGGCCGGGATGCTGGCGCTCGACGAGCCCGCTGATCACCGCGACCTCGCGAAACGCGCGGCGCAGCAGGTGGCTTTCGGTGACCCATTCGACAAACTCATCGGTCAGAATGTCGGGCGAGAGCAAAGGCACCGGATCGGTGACCGGCTTCAATCCCCATACGGCGAGGCAATAGTCGTTCGCCACGAACCCGCCGGGGAGCAGGCCGCGATCCTCCATCCGCCGGGTGATCAGCATCCCGAGGCTCTGGTTCGCGTTCCAGCCCTCGAACGTATAATAGGCGGTGTAATGCTTGCCCCCATGCGGGAAGCTTTCGACCAGCAGTTCCCCCGGCGCGGGCAGGCGCGAGCGATAGTCCTGCATTTCCAGCCATTCGCGCACATCATCGGGGAACTGCCCCCACCCCGCCCTGTCGGAAAGCAGTGCCTGGACGCGGGTGGAAAGGTGCGTGGTGAGCGGCAGGCGCAGCCCGCCGTAGCTCGGGATGGTGGCGGATTTCTTCGCCGCGCGCACCACCACGTCCATGTCCTTCACGCCCTCGACCTCAAGGCTCATGCCCGCAAAGAAGAAGGTGTCGCCGGGGGAAAGCTGGGCAGCAAAGCGTTCCTCGACCTTGCCGAGGCTGCGTCCGTTCTTGAACCGCACGGTGAGCATCTCGCTATCGACGATGATCCCGGCGTTCATCCGGTGGCGTTGCGCCTGATTGGGGTGGGCAAGCCGCCAGGTACCGTCCTTCGCGCGGACGATCCTCTGGAACCGGTCATAGGCCTTCAGGGCATAGCCGCCGTTGGAAACGAAGCTCAGGACGCGGGCGAAGGTCGCCTCTTCCACCCAGCTATAGGCCAAGGCGCTTCTGATCTCGGCCAGCAGCGCGTCTTCGTGGAATGGCGCGGCGCAGGCGCAGGCCATCACGTGCTGGGCGAGCACATCGAGGCTGCCCGGTCGGAACGCCTCGCCATCGCGCTGGCCTTCGTCGACCGCCTGTTTGGCCGCGGTGGCTTCGAGGAATTCGAAGCGGTTGCCCGGCACCAGCACCGCGCGGCTCGGCGTGTCGAGCCGGTGCCCCGCCCGCCCGATCCGTTGCAGCAGGCGCGAGGACCCCTTCGGCGCGCCCATCTGGACGACGAGGTCGATATCCCCCCAGTCGATCCCCAGATCGAGGCTCGCCGTGCACACCAGCGCGCGCAACTCCCCCCGCGCCATCGCCTCCTCCACCTTGCGCCGCGCTTCGGTGCTGAGCGAGCCGTGGTGGATGCCGATGGGGAGGTGATCCTCGTTTTCCTCCCACAGGCATTGGAAGATGAACTCGGCCAGAAAGCGCGTGTTGGTGAAGACCAGCGTGGTGCGGTTGGCCTTGATCGCTGCGTAAAGCTGCGGCACCGCCCAGCGCCCGGCATGGCCGCCCCACGGCACCCGCTCCTCAATGGGGAGCAGGATTTCGACCTCGGGATCGGCCCCCTCCTCGCCGAGCACCAGCGCAGCGGCAGCGATTTCACCAGCGTCGCCAGTTTGCGGAGCGAGCCATTCCTGAAAGTCGCGGGGATTGGCGAGCGTTGCCGATAGCGCGACCCGCTGGGCGTCCGGCGCAAGGGCGTGCAGCCGCGCAAGACTGAGCGCCAGCAGATCGCCGCGCTTGTCGGTGGCGAAGGCGTGAACCTCGTCGATTACGATCCGCTTCAGCCCCGCGAACAGGTCGGCGCTTTCGGGATAGGAGAGCAGCAACGAAAGGCTTTCCGGCGTGGTCAGCAGGATATGCGGCGGGCGTTCGCGCTGGCGCTTCTTGCGGTCGGACGGGGTATCCCCGCTGCGGGTCTCGACCCGGATGGGGAGCCCAATCTCCTCGATCGGCGTCAGCAGGTTGCGCTTCACATCCTGCGCCAGCGCCTTCAACGGCGAGACGTAGAGCGTGTGCAACCCGTCTCCCGGCACCGTCCCGGCCGAGGGCGCAAAGTCGCACAAGGTCGGCAGGAACCCGGCCAGCGTCTTGCCGGCCCCGGTATCGGCGACGAGCAGCGCATGGGCACCCTCGCGCGCCTTGGCCAGCATCTCCCACTGATGCCGCCGCACCCGCCAACCCCGCGCGGCAAACCACCCCGCGATCTCCGGCGGCAGCGGCGGGACGGCGGGGTCGGGCCCAAGGTCGGGCGGGTTCACGTCACTCGTCGGGCTGCTCGGCAGCCGTTGCCATGGCATCGAGCGCGGCGTCATCGCTTTGCCGCACCGCGATGCTCTGTTTGATCTCATCGATGCTGTAGCCGGTCAGCTCGGCGACCTTCGCCTGCTCCGCCGCAGACAGCGCATCGAAGCTGCGTACCGCGGGCAAATCGGCGGTGCGCTCTGCCATGCGCTGCTCCATGCCGCCGAGCATGCCCATCATGGCCGGCATCGCCTCCATCGAGGCTGAGGCGATCCGCGGATCGCTCGCCATCAGGAAGGATTCGCGGGCATATTTGGTCCCCGTCGCCGTGGCGAAGAAGCCGTCGATCTCGGCCAATTCGCTGTCGGTGAAGCGGATCGCGTAAAGCTCCGACATCGCCTTGCGCATGGTCGGCTCCATCGTCGCCATCATGTCGCGCATCATTTCGGGAAACAGCGCCGCCTCGCGCTTCTGACGCTCCTGCCAGGCGGGATCGAACAGGCTGGCAAGCTCACCCGCCTTGGCCTCGTCGAGATCGAGCGCATAGCTCTCCACCCCGATCTGCCGGGCGATGGTGGTTGCGGCGCCGTCAGGACCCAGCTCCATGATCGGGCCAAGAACCCCGCCCATCATCTTGTCGATCATCTCGGCCATTGTGCCTTCGGGCATGATCCGCGCGATCAGACGCTCGGCGGCGGGAAGGCGGGCCTGCTGCTCGGCAGTAAGGGGCTCTGTCGGGAACATGCCGCTCAGCTTCGCCATCGCTTCGCCCATGCCGTCGCTGTCTGCGGTGCTTGCGGCGGCCGCCTCAGGCGCGGTGTCCTGCGCAGCCAGCGCGCCCGGCAGGGCGATCAGAGCAGCGGCGGCCAACATCAGGTGCTTCATCGAATCTCTCCTGTTTCCCGATACATCACTGCCGCACCAGCCCGGCGTGCGCCAGTCCGGCGTCTCATACGCCTCTGAGCATCGCCCTTCCGACCGTGCAAGCGGGCTTCAAAACCACATCAGTGCCCGACCGATTCCCCGCGTTCCAGCCCCGATGCCGCCAGCTGCGCGTCGATCTGCGCGAGCAGGCGTTCGAGCCCCTCGGGCGTCTCGCTCTCCGCGCGGGCGACCAGCACATCCTGCGTGTTCGATGCGCGCAGCAGCCACCAGCCGTCAGCCGTATTGACCCGCACGCCATCGGTGGCGTTGACGCTTTCGACCTCCGGGCCGGGGTTGGTGGTAAGCCGCCCGGCGATTTCGGCCATGGCGGCAAACTTCCGGACTTCATCGACCTGGAACCGCAATTCGGGCGTGTTGAGCATCGGCGGGATCGCCCCGCGCAGTTCCGTCACCGATTTACCGAGCCGGGCCGAGGCCGCGAGCAACCGTATTCCTGCGTAGAGCGCGTCATCAAAGCCGTAATATTCGTCCGCGAAAAATACGTGGCCGCTCATCTCCCCCGCGAGCGGCGCGCCCGTTTCCTTCATTTTGGACTTAATGAGCGAATGGCCCGTCTTCCACATCAAGGGCTCGCCGCCCAGTTCCGCCACCCGGTCAAACAGTGCGCGGCTGGCCTTCACATCGGCGATAATCGTGGATCCGGGCCGTTTCCGCAGCAGATCCTCGGCGTAGATCATCAAGAGCTGATCGCCCCAGATCACCCGGCCTGTGCCGTCGATTGCACCGATCCGGTCGCCATCGCCGTCGAAAGCGACCCCGAAATCGAGGTTCTTGTCCGCGACGAGGGCGCGCAGATCGACCAGATTGGCCTCCACGGTCGGATCGGGATGGTGGTTGGGAAAATGTCCATCAACGTCAGTGAAGAGCAGGTGATGTTCCCCCGGCAGCCGGGCCGCCAGCGCTTCGAGCGCGGGGCCGGCCGCGCCATTCCCGGCATCCCAGCCGACGCGCAGCCCTTCGAGCTTGGCGGGATCGATCCCGGCGAGGCCTTCGAGCAGGCGCTCGACATATTCGTCAAGGATGTCGCGCATCGTGACATTGCCCGTGCCGCAGGCGAACGCCCCGTCTGCTGCCAATTCCCCGAGCTTCTGGATATCGGCGCCGAAGAACGGACGCCCCTGAAACACCATCTTGAAGCCATTGTAATTGGGGGGGTTGTGGCTGCCAGTTATCTGAATGCCGCCATCCACCTCTTCGTCTGACGCTTCGGCGTAATAGAGCATCGGGGTGGCCCCCATGCCGATCCGCACCACATCGCAGCCGCTCGCAGTCAGGCCCTCAACCAGCGCATGTTCGAGCATCGGCGAGCTGACCCGGCCGTCATAACCCACCGCCACGGTGGTGCCGCCGGCTTCGCGCAGCAAGGTGCCGAACGCCCGGCCAATCGCGCGCGCATCATCCGCGCCCAGCGTTTCGCCGATAATCCCGCGAATGTCGTATTCGCGCAGCACGGTCGGGTGAAATTGGTGTTTCATGGCAAGATGTACTCCATTGCCGCTGTGTCAGCGCCACTTAGAATGGCTGCTGCTCGAATTGAAGGCTGTGGTCTCGCGGCATAGCGCGGATTCGTGTCCGATCAACGGATTAGCCAGCACAAATATTCCGGCCAGGCCGGATCAGTGGGGTCGCCGATTAGCGGGGCAGGTCATCGTCCGGCGAAATGGCCGGCGGGTCCGGCAGTTCAGCGAGCAGCAGATCGCGCGCGGCATTGGCTTCCTGCATCGCGGCGGTGGTGCCGCCTTTGTCGGGATGCACCAGCGTGGTCAGGCGGCGGTGCGCGAGGATGATTGCGTCACGATCCGCCCCCGCTTCGACCCCGAGCAGCTTGCGCGCCCGGAAGACGGCCTGACTGCGGGTGGAGGGCGCGCGCAGGAATTCCCACGGCCACTTGCCCAGCGCCCAGCGGCAGAACACGCAAGCGACAACAATCAGCAGAATGTACTTCATGCCATCTCCAGCTCACCCTGCTCACGATCAAAAGCAGGCAGGCTCAGCGCCTTGACCAGCGCGCGCAGTTCCTGCCGCGCGATGAGGTGGCTGGTGCCGAGCTCGCCCAGATGCCCCTTGTCGAGCAGTGTCAGCCCGGACGGGAACAGCTCGCGATAGATCACGCGCTCCGAAAGGCCCTGCGTCACCCGGAAGCCGACCCGCTTGGCCATCTCGCTCAGCGCCTTGTGCAGACGCGCCTGGTTGCGCGCTTCGACGTGGCCGGTGCGGTTCCTGACCACGATCCAGTCCATTTCGGGGCGCTGCTGTTCGATGGTCATGCGGCTGCGCTTCATCCGCGCCTCCCAGATCAGCTCGGCAAAAAAGGACAGCTTCTTGACCTTGAAGGTCTCCGCATCGACCTGCCCGATCAGATCGAAATCGACGAAACTGTCGTTCATCGGCGTGACCAGCGTATCGGCCTGCTCGACCGCAATCCGCGCATAGGGATCATCGCGCCCCGGATTGTCGATGATCAGGAAATCGCAGCTCGCCTCCAACCGCCGGATCATGCCGAGCAGGTCGCCGGTGTTATTGCCGCGAAACACCTCGCAATCGGGGGTCGGCAGCGTGAGCCCGCGCCGTTCGAGCGTAGTCAGCCGGTTCTCGATATAGCGGTGCATGGTGCGTTGCCGCGGATCGAGATCGATCGAAGCCACCCGCGCGCCGAGATAGGACAGCGCGACGGCAACATGGACCGCCGTGGTCGATTTGCCGGTGCCCCCTTTCTCGTTGGCGAACACGATCCGGTGAGCCTGCCCCTTGCGCAGACGGCGGCCCGCGAGCACGGGTTCGGAAGGTTGAGCGCGCGAGGCGGGCGGCATGGTCGGTCTCTTCGCGGGGCCCGAGGGCGGATCGGCTTGAAATGGGACAGCTTGCGCCGCTAGGGCACGAGCGTTGGTGTAGTCTTGGAGGCGCACAGGTGCAAACGGTCAAGTCGCTGCAAATGTTGAGAACCGCTTTGGCACAGTTGCGGGCGTCCGATGGACACGGCGGGGCGACGGTTGCGCTGGTGCCGACCATGGGCGCGCTGCACGAAGGTCACCTCACGCTGGTCCGCCGCGCGCGGGCCGCGGCCGATCATGTGGTCGCCTCGATCTTCGTCAATCCCAAGCAGTTCGGCGTGAACGAGGATCTGGACGCCTATCCCCGCCAACTTGCGCAAGACGCTGCGATGCTGGAGGCCGAAGGTGTCGCCCTGCTGTGGGCGCCGGATGTGGAGGCGATGTATCCCTCCGGCTTCGCCACCAATATCAGCGTTGCCGGCGTCAGCGACGGGCTGTGCGGTGCGGCCCGGCCGGGGCATTTCGACGGCGTCGCGACCGTGGTGTGCAAGCTGTTCAATCAGGTGCAGCCCGACATGGCGTTCTTCGGTGAGAAGGATTTCCAGCAGCTCGCCGTGATCCGCACCATGGCCCGCGACCTCGACCTCACCCGACCGCACGTGGACGCCATCATCGGCGTGCCGACGGTGCGCGAGGCGGACGGCTTGGCGATGAGCAGCCGCAACCGCTATCTTTCGCCCGATGATCGCCGCGCCGCCGCAGCCCTGCCCCGCGCGATGCGGGCCGCCATCACCGCAATCGAACGCGGCGCTGATGTGGCCAACGTGTTGGCGGGATTGCAGGCCGACATCCTCGCGGCAGGCTTCGCCCGCGTCGATTATGCCGCCTTGGCCGACAGCCGCTCACTGGCCCCGCTCAGCGCTTTGGGCCAAACCCCCGCTCGCCTGCTCGTCGCCGCCCGGATCGGCAACACGCGCCTCATCGACAATATGGCCGTGAACGCGCCCGCCTGACGCAGCCCGATATTGACGCACCGCGCTATTCAATGGCATGGGCACCGCCGAAACCCGAGCGGGTATAGCTTAGTGGTAAAGCTCCAGCCTTCCAAGCTGGCTATGCGGGTTCGATTCCCGCTACCCGCTCCATTTCCCCACAATCCCATGAAATAGCTGAAAAAACCGTCTCTGAGCAGGGCGAATTGCGCGCGTGTGGCATCGAGGGTCGGTTGCGTCCGGCGCCGTCAGCGCCTGTGACAGGTAAGGCGACGATCTGAGAGAGTCCACGAAGACGATCGGCCCGACGGTCGCCCAAGCGGGTCACTCGCTCACCGGATGGTGAAGTTGGCCATATCGGTGACGGATGACAGGCTGCCGTCCGGGTTGGTCACGGTGTAGCCATAGGCGACCGAATAGTCGCCCGGCGCGGTGAGCGGCTCGGCCAGCGTGAAACTGAACCGTGTGTCGGTGCGGATCGCGGTTTCGGGGGTCTGATCGTCGATGAAGGACTGGATCGTGGTGATCGCCACTTCATCGCCATTGGCTTCGACCCGTTGCAGATCGAACATCACAAGGTCCGCAGGGCGTTCCAGCTCCAGCGTCAGTTCTGTCAGCGGCGCGGCGATTTCATCGCCCGGGCCCGGTGTGATCGCGACCACTTTGGGCGCGGGGAAGCGGGGTTCGATGGTGAAACTGATGAACCCGTTCAGTGAAGAAATGCCCTTGGTCTTGAGCAGATAGCTGAGGGTGTAGGTGCCGGGCTGGGTCATTGGCTCGGCCAGAGTGAAGGCGAAATCCTTGCCGGTGAGCCTGGGCGTGCCGGGGGCGTAGTCGGTCTGATAGACCGGCACTTCGCGGCCATCGGGCGCGGTGATCGCAACGCTGAACAGCTCGACCTTGGCCGCGAAGGCGAGTGTGACTTCGCTGACCGGCTCGGTGCCGCTGCCATCACGCGCGGGCGACGAGCTGACGAGCAGCGTGGCCGCGTTGCCATCCTGCGCGGCGACGGGTGCCAGCGGGTTCATGGTGGCAGGGACCGCTATCAGCAGAGCGTAGGCGAGCAGACGCATCGGATTTGCCTCTCGAAAGGTGAAAAGGGGGCGCAGAGTCGCGTCCGCGCCCCGAGTTGAACGCGCAGGTCCGGGTCGCAATGAACCAGCGCGCTTCGAGCCCTTCGTGACGATTCCGGCGCCCCGCATGCAAAGGCTCACCCGGAATGGTCGCAAAGTTCTCTAGCAGGTCTTCTTCTTCTTCTTGCCGAGCCCGCCGAGCATCCCGCCCAGCACGGCCCCGGCATCGCCGCCCACGGCGCCGCCGATGGCCGCACCTGTGGCCGAGCCGCTGTCGGTGGTGCATTGCGCGGTCTTTGGGGCAGCGGCGGCCTGATCGTCAGAGGACGCGGCGCCAGACGCGCCATTGGCGCTCGGCGCGGCACCTTCCGGGCCGAAGATCGCAACAATGCCCGGCGTGTTTTTGTAATCCGGCCCCTGATTGCCGCCTTTCCCGTCACGCGGGAACAGGTGGTTCACATCGGCGACCGCTTCCTGTTCGGCCTCGTTCCGGGTGAGCTGGGTGACCTTGGAGGTGCACCACAGGCCCCATTCATCCACCTCGTCGGCAGCGCAGGGCTTGCCCTTCTTGGCGCGGGTCAGGGGCTGCTTTCCGGCGGCGTAATCATATGAGACGCATTCCATCACATCGGGTTCGGAGGTGTGATAGCCGACCGGGCACCGATCGAAGGCACTGGCCTTCTTGATCGAACCATAGGTGGGCGGTGTGTAGACCGCGCCGCTGGAGCTGCTCGACGATGACGAACGCGAAGACTCGTCGTCTTCCTTCACGCAGAAGTTGCTCTGCTGTTCATAGCCGTCCGCGCATCTGGTCGAGCCTTCCTTGGGGTAGGCAGGTTTCGAATCCTTGGTCGGATAGCAATAGAAAGTGGTGTCGGATCCCCGCTTGGACTTCTGCCACCCTTTCGGGCAGCTGCTGTATTCGGGCAATGCCATTTTCGCCACGGTGCCCTGCGCCGCTACCGGGCTGGCGAAGGGAATGGTGGCAAGAGCCATCGCCGCGCTCGCGGCGGCCATGCTGATGATTTTCATGTCAATTCTCTCCTGAAAGCAGGGTCCGTGGGGAGCGCCAGATGGCCAGCCTTGTGACCACCAGCTGGCAAAGCAGCCCCCGGCCGCCCTGCCCGCTCGCTGCGAGGCATCCCGCCTCAGCAGCCCTTCTTTTTCTTCTTCTTGCCGAGCCCGCCGAGCATGCCGCCCAGTGCCGCCCCGGCATCACCGCCCACGGCGCCGCCAATCGCTGCGCCCGTGGCCGAGCCATTATCGGTGGTGCATTGCGCGGTCTGCTGGGTGGCGGGAGCAGCGGCCTGATCGCCGGTGCTGTTGGACGCAGCCGATGCAGACGCAGCGCCGTTCTTCGGGCCATAGGCGGCAACCATCGAGGGATAATCCTCGGTATCGCTGCCTTGCGCGGGGTAGTTCGCGCCATTGGCCGAATAGATCGCATTGAAATCGCGCGTGGCCTCCTGTTCGGCCTGTTCGCGAGTAATGACGTTCGCGTCAGCGGTGCAGTAGAGGCCCCACTCGTCGATCTCGTTGCTGTTGCACGCCCCGTCCTTCACGCGGCTCTTCGGTGCGGGCGAGAGGCGGGTGGTGCAGATCGTCATGTCCGACTTGGAGAAATACCCCAGCGGGCAGCGGTCGAGCTTGTTGGCCTTGGTGATCGTGCCGTAGGATACCAGGCGGTCAGCCGCGGGGCCTTCGTAGCTCGATCCGCCGGATGCCGACGATGACGAAGACTTGGCCACTATCCCCACGCACCAGTTGCCTTCGTCGTCATAGCCCTCGGCGCATCTTACATGAACCTCTCTGGGATAGATCGGCGGCGAGTCCTTCTTCGGATAGCAGTACCAGATGGTGTCAGATCCCCGTTTGGATTTTTGCCACGTTTTCGGGCAGCCACCGTTTTTGGGCTCTGGCTGTTTCGCCACGGCCCCCTGCGCCGCCGCCGGGGCGGGCAGTGCAAAGGCGGCCAAGGCCATCGCCGCGCTGGCGGCGGCCATGCTGATGATTTTCATGGTGTGATACTCCTGAACGTCGAAGGACTGCGGTCAGCGCCGCATCACGGCTTCTTGGTGGAGCACCACAGGCGGTAGACCTCGTAGTACCCGTCCGCGCAGGTTTCCTTTTCCTTCTTGGCGTAGATTTTCGGGGCGAGCGTGCCCATCGGCTCGCACAGCGATGTGTCGCCATCGGGGGTGCGCCAGCCCGAGGGGCAGGCCACCGCGCGGGTCGGCTTTACGATGGTTTCCTTGTTCTGGCCCTGCGCATGGACAGGCGCGCCAAGCCCGGCGAGCGCCAGACTGCCCACCAGCGCGAGGTTGGCGATGCTTAGCGTGCCAGCGATCAGCAGGCGGCTACGGCTCTCATTCTTTGGCATGGTTCATTCCCCCTGTTGCAATCAGACTTGCTGGCAACAGCGGTAGGCGAGCGGTCGGCCGTGCGGCATCCCATGCGCCATGTCTCCCATATCATGGGATGCCGCACGGGGCGGGTGGCTATTGCCCCCCTTCGATCGGCGTAAGCGCCACGAACAGCACGTCGAGATCGCGGTCAGGTTCGTAATCGGTCTTGATCACCTCGAACCGGGTCGGGCTCACCTTCCTCAGCCCATCCATGCACAGGCTGACGAGGCGGTCCGTGTAGCCCTTGTCCACCGTCAGCCGGAACCGCTTGATCGGCCCGCGCCAGTTGGCCCCGGGCGAAAGCGTGTAACCGATCCAGTTTTCGACCGGAAAGACCAGATCGTTCACACTGCCATCGGCACGGTAACGCTTGCGGTCATAGCCGCGCACGAAGGCTTCATCGACGCAGAAGCGGGTGACATATTCGCTATCCGGGTCAAGCGCCTCGCCCCGGATGTCGCGATCGAGCGCGCTGGCAACCGAGCCGCCCTGCATCGGGGTGTAGCGATGCTCGACCGTGATCGGCACGCCCGGCGGGAAGGTCTGGGTGCGCACGAAGCTGGTCTCGACGCTCCAGAACGGGCGGACGCGGCCGGGCTCGTGCTCGTCCATGGCGAGCAGGCCTTCGGCGGTGAGCGCGGATCTTTCCACCTCGGGCAGGGCGTTGATCCGCGCGAGGAAATCGGGGTCTTCCCAGTGGCGCGCCGGCCAGCCAAGGTCCTTGAGCCGCTTGTCGACATCCACGCCTGCAACCTTAGCGATATCGATCCGCATCAGGCCCACCGGCTTGCCATCGACGCGGGTTTCCATGCTGATATCGTTCCAATCGGGATAGGACGCCTCAGTCCAGTCGGGATCGCGCCCCTCCAGCGGCACGGCCGGCAGCGGGAAGGCGACCAGCAGCGTGATCGGCGCCGACGAATGGTTGGTGTAGGTGTAGCGCACCCGCACCAGATCGAGACTGAGGAACAGGTCTTCGGCGTCCATGCTGATCTGATCGTTTTTCTCGAAGATCAGCCCTCCAAACGCAATGTTCGCTTCGGTGTCGTTGCCGAGCGCTGGAGCAGGCGCGGCGGCAAGCGCGGCGGCCAGCGTGATGATTGCGACGCGCATCATTCGCCGCTCCATGCCGAACGGTCGATCCATTCGCCGAGCCGCTGGATGCGCGATTCATAGGCGAAGGCGATGCAGGCCTGCCGCTCGGCCTTGCGCTTCATGCACAGGTTGCGATTGGCAATGAAGGCGCGCTGTTCGCGCAGCAGATTGGCCTGTTCGACCGGCGGGGTCTGGAGCTTGGCGCGCTCGTAGTCGAGGCCCATGGTGCGGTCGAGGATCGACAGCTCGCGGTCCTTGCAGATGACCTGATCGATGGTGCCCTTCCTTGCCTTGGCGCAATCGAAGCTCGGGGCGACATGGCGGGGCGGGATCGCCTGCACCTGCGCCGCACAAGGCGCGAACGCGTTCCCCATCAACGCGCAGGCCAGCGCCAGCCTGCCAATGCCCCTGTGCCCCATTGCTCTTCTCCCCTCGCCGGAATGGCTGAACAACGACCTTAGCCTTGTGTGTCAATCGTGGGCAGCGACTATTTCATGGTGCCATAACGCGGGCCCCCGACCCAATTCGACTCTTTTCAAACCCGTGCGATTGCGGCAACCACGGCCCGCAACCGGGGGGATGTGTGACAGGGAATTTGCTGCGGTTTCGATGGCGTCAGCTGGCGATCTTCATCGCCGCGCTGATTGCGATCCAGCTTGCCTTTTGGCTGGTGATCCAGCCGCTGAGCGGGGCTGACCGCGGGTCGCTACCGGTACAGACGGAGATTGTCGGTGCGTCGATTGCCCGGCTCGACACGCCCAGCTTCGCGGCCGCCGCCGCCGCTGCGCACAAGCCCATCGATCTGCCCTTCACCCATTGCTGCGATACAGCGATCTTCAGCGTGAAGATGCAGTTCAAGCTGGACACAGTCCCCGCCGAGGGCCTCGGCCTCATTTCCACCTTGCAGGTCGACAACTACCGGCTCGCGGTGAATGGATCGACGCTGTTTGCGGAAGGGAGCCTCACGCCCGGCCGTGTGACCTACGATGGGCAGCGCACCTTCCTGACCCGCATACCGGCAGGCGTGCTGCGGACGGGCATCAACGAGTTGCACTACATCACCGTGCGCGATGGCTTTCCCTACACTGATATCCTGCCGCCGCTGATCGCCGATTACGACGCGCTCGACGCTTACAGCGCCACGCGCCTCTACATGATCCGCGATTTCTACATTCCCTGTGCGGCGGTGCTGGGGATGCTCGGGCTGCTGGCGGCGATCATGACCTTCCGGTCGGACGACTGGCGCTTTGCTGCCTGGCTCAGCGCGCTGTGTGCGGGCTTTGTGGCCTATATGGTCTACACCTTGTGGCTCACCCCGCCGCTGGATGGCGCGGGGCGGATGGTGGCCTTCTTCGCGATCTACACCTTCGTGCCGACCGCACTCCTGTGCTTCATCGACAGCTGGACGGGGGCGCCGGTGCGTGGGCTGCAAGCCGGCGCGATGGCGATCTATGCCGGCCTGCTCGCCGTGATCGCATGGCATATCTATGCTGTCCCGATGCCCGAAGGCTATGATCGCCCTGCCACGATGTGGGTCTGGTATCTGATGGGCTTTGCCGTGCTGGCGGCGGGCCGTCTGGTCTGGCACTTTGCGCGCCAGCGGGAGACCCGCTGGATCGAAAGCGCGATGCTGACGGTCCTGACCACCGCGCTGGTGCTAGATGCGCTGTCCCAGTGGTTCCCCGAATGGCGTCTGCGCGAAGGTAACCTGCTCAACGCGGCGCCCTTCCTGCTGCTGGCGATGACGGCGGCGTTCCTTGCGCACAATTTCCGGCTGTTCCAGTCGCAGGGGGCGCTCAACGCGATGTTGCAGGCCAAGGTCACCCAGCGCGAGGCCGAACTGGTCGAAGCCGCGGTGCGCGAACAGGCGCTGGTGCGCGCGCAGGCGCATGACGAGGAACGCCGCCGGATCATGCGCGATCTGCATGATGGGCTTGGCAGCCAGCTGATGACGATGATGCTGACCGCAAGGTTGGGTGAGGCCGATCCGCCCAAGGTCGCCGAAGGGCTGCAAGGCGTGATCGACGAAATGCGCCTGATGGTGGATTCGATGGATTCGGTGGGCGAATCGCTCGAATCCGCCCTCGCCACCTTCCGCGCCCGGATCCAGCCGCGGGTTGAGGCTGCGGGCTTTGCCTTCCATTGGCGACAGGACGAGACACTCCCAGCACCCGATCTTGGCCCGCGCGATGTGTTGCAAGTGTTTCGCATCATGCAGGAAGCGGTCACCAACGCGCTCCGGCATTCGGGCGGCAGCGCGATCGCGGTTGAGGTGGCCGCAGCCGGGGCGGATGGCGTCGCCATCACCATCGCCGACAATGGGAAGGGCGGTGCGCAAAGCGGAGAGGCCGGTCGCGGGCTCGCCAACATGAAGAACCGCGCGCGGGCGCTGGGGGCAGACTATGCGCTCACATCCACCAGTGGCGAAGGCACCCGGGTCACGCTGACCCTGCGCCAGCCCGCGCTTGCCGCGCATCCCATGTAATCGCGCATTTCATGGGATACGCATCGCCAGGTCGTCGCGCTATCATTGCCACATGGTAGCCACCCCATCCGCCCCCGTCCGCATCGCGATCGTCGAGGACGAGCCTGCCGTGCGCCGCTATTTCATGCAGATCATGGCGCAGGCCGAAGGCTATGACGTGGTGGCAATGGCCCCCGATCTCGCAACGGCGCGCGGCCTGATTGCGCTCCAGCCCGATCTGTTCCTGATGGATATCGGTCTGCCTGACGGCAATGGCTATGACCTTGTCCCCGACATCAAGCAGGGATGCAGCGCCAAGGTGCTGATCATCAGTTCCTTCGGCGACCGCGAGACGGTGGTGAGAGCGCTGGCCGCCGGGGCAGATGGCTACCTGCTCAAGGACAGCTCGCCGGCGCAGATCCTTGATGGCATCGCGATCACGCTGGAGGGCGGCGCGCCAGTCAGCCCGGCAGCAGCGGTCTATCTGCTCGATCTCCTCCGCGCGCCCACCTCGCCGCCGCGCGAACCGGTGACAGGCGCAAGCGACGATCGCCTGACCCAGCGCGAAACCGAACTTCTGCGCGCCTTTGCCGAAGGCAAGAGCTACAAGGAAGCCGCACGGGCGCTCGACATTTCGCCCCACACCGTCGGCACCCACGTCAAGGCGATCTACCGCAAGCTTGAGGTCAATTCCCGCAGCGAAGCCATCCGGCAGGCATTCGGAAGCTAGTCGCTGAGGGGCCTTGGCCGACACAGTGCATCATGAGTGCCGCTCACCGGAATGAGCGACATGGGGTCGGTAGCAATCCGCTCACATCAACGCTTCGTGCTATAGGCCATCGCTTGCCGATCATCGGGCCGGATAGGCCAGTTGCCGATAACTGGATGAATCAAGCTTCAGGCAGAGCATTGACTATCTAGCGCCGCAGCGCCTGGGCTGGCACACGATGTGATCGGCAATGGGCGCGCATGGGACGCAGGGGACATACACAATGAGACTATTCGGGGCGTTGATCGCGGGCGTGTGCGCTCTGGCTGTGGTGCCTGCGGCAGCCGAAGAAGGCTTCTACCAATTCCCGGCCGCCCGCGGCGACGTGCTGGTCTTCGCGAGCGAGGGCGACTTGTGGCGCACCGGACGCGGCGGCGGAACGGCTGTGCGCCTGACCAACCACCCCGCCGAGGAGAGCGAAGTCCATATCTCGCCCGACGGCACGATGGTCGCCTTCAGTGCGAGCTATGACAGCGAACGCGATGTCTATGTCATGCCCGTCGCTGGCGGCACACCGCGGCGCCTGACTTTCGAGGGCGGCTTCGTGCAGACCGTCGGCTGGACACCCGATGGCCGCGTGATCTTCGCCTCACGTCTTGCGGGCGGTGGACAGGGCGAGATTCTCTACACCGTCTCGCCGCAAGGCGGGGAGGCGACACCGATCCCGCTTTGGCGCGCCACCGGTGCGACCTTCGGCAGAGACGGGCGCACGCTGTTTTTCTCCCGCCGTGGCCTCTATGCCCGCGCCCGCGACAATGCGGTGCTCTATCGCGGGGGCGGGATGGAGCAATTGTGGCGCTGGACGATGAATTCGGACGCCGAGGCCGAGCGCCTGCTCGCTGATTTCGGCGCGCCGATCCGACAACCGATGGCATCGGGCGGGCGCATCTGGTTTCTGTCCGACAAGAGCGGCAAGGACGCCTTGTGGTCGGCTGCCGAGGACGGCAGCGATGTCCGGCAGGTTTCGCCCGACCTGCTCTTCCCGGTGCTTCAGGCAAGCATCGACGGCAACGAAGCCTTCCTTCAGAACGGTGCCGACCTGCACGTCGTCTCGCTGGCGACCGGTGCGGTCCGCAAGCTTTCCATCGACCTCGTCACCGACCGCGAGCAGACGCGCGCCCGCGCGCTTGGCGAACCGCTCAAGCAGCTTGAGGCGGCGCGCATCTCGCCCTCTGGTGAGACGGTCGCGGTCACCGCGCGCGGACGGGTCGCGCTCGCTGCGCCCAAGCAGCTGCGCCGTGTCGAATTCGCTGTCCCGATGGAGTCGCGCGCCCGGCAGGCGGTGCTGGGACCGAAGGACGGCAAGGCCTTCATGATCCTCGACCAGGGGGATCGCGGCGATATCTTCGCGATGGCAGCCGACGGGACCGGCGCGCCGGTTGCCATCACAAAGGGTTATGACGCGCATATCTGGTCCTTCGCGGTGGCGCCCGACGGGAAGACGTTGGTGGTCTGGGACAAGCTTGCGCGGCTCCAGAAGGTCGATGTCGCGACCGGACGCGTCACCCTGCTGGCAAAGAACGCCACCGGCGACGATGCTCCATTCCGCGATCTCGCCTTCTCGCCCGACGGCAAAATGATCGCCTATGCCGAGACATCCTCCGCAAACGGCGGCAACACTTCGGACCTTTACATCCAGAACCTCGCGACCGGCGAGCGGGTCAAGGCGACCTCTGGCAAGTACAACGATTACGCCCCGGCCTTCGCGCATGACGGGGCGTGGCTCTATTTCCTGTCGGACCGCAACTTCGAACCCACGCCCGGCAGCCCGTGGGGCGACCGCAACATGGGCGTCGCCTTCCCCGACCGCGGCGAGATCTATGCCCTCCAGCTCGACCCCAAAGCGAAGTTCCGCTTCCGTGAGGACAACGAGCTCACGATGAGCGACGAGGATCGCGAGAAGCGCGAGGCCGAAGCGGTCGAGGCGGTGGCCGATAAGGGCAAGGACAAGGACGAGAAGGCGAAGACGGCCGAAAAGCCCGTTACCATGATTCTCGCCGGAATTGCCGAGCGCCTCTACAAGGTTCCCGCCAAGCCCGGTGTCGGCGGGCAACTCTTCGCCAACGAGAAGTTCCTCTACACCCGCCGCGGTGAGGACGTGGTCGCGATTGCCATCGACAAGAGCGATGCGAAGGAGGAGGTCTTCGCCAAGGGCGCGCTCGACTTCGCGCTCGCTGCTGACGGCAAGACCGCGATGGTCGCCTCCGGTTCTCCGGCCAAGCCGGCGCTGGCACTGGTTCCTGCCGAGGCCAAGATGCCCGAAAAGCTCGCGCCGCACCTGCTAAGGCTCGACGACTGGCGGCTGATCGTCGATCCCAAGGCCGAATGGCGGCAGATGTTCGTCGATGCCTGGCGGATGCACCGCGACTTTGCCTATGATCCGGAGCTTCGCGGGGTCAACTGGAACGCGGTGCGTGCCGCCCATGAACCGATGCTCGATCGGATCGGCCACCGGGCGGAACTCAACTCCATCCTCGGGTTGATGGCCGCTCAGCTCGGCATCCTCCACAGCCAGGTGCGCGCCGGGGACCTGCCAGGCGACAGCGAGAATCCCGAGATGGCGTTCCTCGGCGCAAGCTACACCCCGGTCGCACAGGGCCTCCGCATCGACCGGATCCTTCGCTCCGAGGACGATCTCGTCTCTCTCCGACCGACGTTGCGCCGTCCTGGCGTCGACGTGCGCGAAGGTGACGTGATCCGCTTGGTCGATGGCCGTCCGGTCGCTTCGGTCGCCGACCTGCAACTCGCGCTATCGGGCAAGGCCGGGCAGCAGGTGCGGCTCGACCTTTCCCGCGGCACGCGCACTTTCAGCACCATCGTCGAACCGATGACGCTACAGGGCATCCAGACCGCCAGCTACCTCGATCATGTCGAGCTCAAGCGCGCTGCCACAGCGGAGCTATCCGATGGACAGATCGGTTATGTCAGCTTGCGCGCCATGGGTTCGGACGATGTTGCCAGCTTCGCGCGCGACTGGTTTCCGCAGCTCGGCAAGCAGGGGCTGATCATCGACGTGCGAAACAACAACGGTGGGAACATCGACAGCATCGTGGTGGACATGCTGATGCGCCGTGCCTGGGCATTCTGGGCACGGCCCGACGGCACCGGCATCCCCACCACGAACATGCAGAACGCTTATCGCGGCCATGTCGCCGTGCTGATCGACGAGCGCACCTATTCGGACGGCGAGACCTTTGCGGGCGCGGTCAAGGCGCTGGGGCTCGCCCCGCTGATCGGACAGCGCACGGCCGGAGCGGGCATCTGGCTGTCGGATCGCAACCGCCTTGCCGACAATGGTGGGGTGCGGATCGCCGAAAACCCGCAATATAGTCTCGACGGGCGCTGGATCGTTGAGGGCTACGGCATCGCGCCGGATTACGAGATCGACAATCCGCCTGCTGCGAGCTTCAAGGGTGAAGATGCGCAATTGAGCGCCGCCGTTTCTCTTCTGAAGGAAAAGATCGCGCGTGAACCCATGCCGGCGCTGGTGCCGCAGCCCTTGCCGGGGCTCGGCACGCCGGGAGGCGACGTCTCACCGCTTCCGCAGAGGTGACCCTTCGCAACTGGCTCAACGCCTTGACGATGCACGAAGGGAACAGAAGCTCCTGATCAGGCGGCGACTTGCCTGCTGGACTGGACGGGCCGTCTACGCTCGCTGATTGGGGTGGCGCCGAGAGTTGAACCGGTTACCGGGCCAAGCTGGCTGCGTGATCCCGGGCGACGGACCCGACCTGCTGCGCTCTCATGCCTGCAATTGGCGCTGATACCCTGCCCCGTCGCGCAGCAACCCGGCGACCGCATTGGCCGCCACCGGCCGCGAGAACAGGTAGCCCTGAATGTTCTGGCAACCCTCGCGTTCGAGCACTTCGTATTGCGCGATATCCTCCACGCCTTCCGCCAGCGTCTCCATCCCCAGCGCATTCGCCAGCGTGGTGATCGCCCGGATCATCGCGTGGCCGTTGCTGCTGGTGCCCAGATCTTCAACGAAGCTCTTGTCGATCTTGACCTTGTCGAACGGGAAGGAGCGCAGATAGCTCAGCGAGGAATAGCCCGTCCCGAAATCGTCGAGCGCGATCTTTACGCCCAGATTGCGCAAGGAATGCAGCGTCGCCAGCGTCGCATCGACATCGGCGATGAAGATGCTTTCGGTGATCTCCAGCTCCAGCCGCTGCGGCGGCAACCCGCTGGCTGACAGGGCGGACAGCACGGTGCTGGCAATGCCGGTTGCGGCGAACTGCTTGGGAGACACATTGACCGCGACGGAGACGTCGGCTGGCCAAATGCTCGCCTGATGGCAAGCCTCGCGCAGCACCCATTCGCCGATCGGGATGATCAGGCCGGTTTCTTCGGCCAGCGGAATGAACTCGGCCGGATTGACGCGCCCGCGCGTGGGATGGTTCCAGCGGATTAGCGCCTCGAACCCGGTCAGGCGGCGTTCGGCGAGGCTGTAGAGCGGCTGGAAATTGAGCTCGAACCCGCCCTCCTTGATCGCGGCGCGCAGGTCGAGCTCCAACTGGCGGCGCTGTCTTGCGGCTTCATCCAAGGCGGGCTCGAAGAAGTGGTAGGTCGACTTACCCTCGTGCTTGGCGCGGTAGAGCGCGAGGTCAGCGTTCTTCATTAGCGTGTTGCCGTCCTCGCCATCACCGGGCGCCATTGCGATCCCGATGCTGGCTCCGCAGGAGACCTGCTGGTCGTTGATCGACAGCGGCCGGTCAAAGCAGCGCTGCAAGGCATCGGCAATATTGCCAAGGCTCGCCTTGTCGTCGATCCCGTCGATCAGGATCGCAAATTCATCGCCCCCCAGTCGCGCAAGCAGCGCATCAGGCAAGTCTTCGCGCAGTTGATCAGCAATGATCCGCAGCAAGGCATCGCCCGCCGGATGGCCGAGCGTGTCGTTGACCATCTTGAAGTCATCAAGGTCGACATAGGCGACCATCACCTGCTCCCCCACCCGGCGACGCGACAGGGTGTTGGCGAGCTGTTCGGTGAACAGCTTGCGGTTGGGAAGGCCAGTCAGGCCGTCATGCAGGCCGACATGGATGATCTGGCGCTCCCGCTCCTCGATCGCGGCGACCATCTGGTTGAAGCTCTCTGCCAGTCGCCCGATTTCGTCATCGGTCTCGACCTTGAGGCTGACTTCGCGGCCTTCGCCGATCAGGCGGGTCGCCTCATCCAGCTGCTGGAGCGGCTCGGTCACGCTGCGGGCGACCTTCCAGCTCAAGCCCAGCACCAGCACGATCCCGCCGCTCGCCAGAATGATCAGCCACGCCTTGAGACTGGCGTAGGCCGCAAGCGATTCCGCCAGCGAGTGGCGCAGAACCAGCCGCGGGGCGATGCCATCTTGCAGCACGGCAAGATCGGAAACGTGGTAGAGGAAGCGGCTTTGTTCCTCGCGCTCGAACACCGCATCGGCGCTGGCCTCGCGCAGCCAAGCGGGCTGGCGCGCGGCATCGACCACCGAGGCTTCGACAGAAATCGGCGCCAGTTCGACCAGCCGGTCAAGCTCATCACGGTCAAGCGGCTGGGCGATAACCAGCCAGCCAATCAGATCGGGCGCTTCGACCGGCGCGGCGGCGGCGAGCGCAAAGCCCTGCTCTGACCGGATGATCCCGCGCTTGCCGCCCTTGTCGAGCTGCGTCCACAGCGTCTCGGGCGCAGGCACGCCGGTTGCATCGGCGGCGAGCACCTCGCCTTCGAGTGTCAGGACGAATGCCATGTCGCTGCGCACCCGGCTTTCGAGACTGGTCAGCGCGCTGGCGATAGTCGGCGCATCGCCGGTCGCCACCGCCTCGCGGAAGCCAAAATCATGTGCGAGGACATTGGCCTGGTCGCCCATCTGGCGAGCGCGCGCGGCAAGGATTTCGTCGAACACGCGGGCATTGGCAGCAAGGTCACGCGCCGCACTCGCCTCGCCGAAGCGCGCCAGGGCGCCCACCGCCAGCGTAACGACCAGTCCCAACACCAGCGCAAAGAGCGCCGCGTAGAGCAGCGCAATGCGCGTGCTTAAGGTGCCGAAGCACAAGGTCGTCAGTCGCGCGAGCATGTCCTGTGCCCTGCTCATCGCACCGCCACCTTGAGCTTCTGGCTCTGCGCACCTCCGGTGATGGTAATCGCCGACTTGCTCTCCCCCGTGGGTGAGCGCAGTTGCGGATGCCAAATGGTCAGCCTAGCCGGGCCGCTCGCCATGCCGGACAGCGTGACATAGCCGTTGTGATCAGTTTTCGCCGCATAGGGCGTGTCGGTCACGCGGATATAGCCGCGCATCTGATCGTGGATGTTGCAGCCCAGCTTGACGCTGCCGGTGATAGGGAAGCTCTGGGTGCGAGTCTGGTCGCGGCCGTAAAGATCAATCTCGAACCGGGCGGGCTTGGAGAAGCTGTAGATCGAGTGGCGAACATTATCGAGATTCGGAAAGGCCACTGTGCTGCCCTTGGCGACCACCAATGTGCCGGGAGTGAATTGCTGATTCTTCTGCGCGATGCCCATTTTCCAAGCGAAGCGGATTGGCCCAGGCACGCCTTTGGCGCTGTGTAGCTCGACCACCGCATCGCGCACAGGCAAGCCTGCCTCATCAACCACTTGCACCCGCAAGCTAGCGGGCGTCGCAGCCTGAACCAGGGCCGCACCGCCAGCCAGACTGACGGCGGTGACAAGACTGGTAGCGAGGGCCATCAGGGCGGAGCGGGGTGAGAAAGAAGATCGCATAACAGGCGGCCCCATTAAGGGCCCATCCCTTAAGAAAGCTTCGCCGTTTGGTTTAGGCGGCGTTTACCAAGTGTCGTTAACTGGTCCGGGGATGACTTCGATCCCCTCTTGCCTACTAGCGCTCGCGCAAGCAGCGGCGGTGCCAGTCGCGCCGCTGCCCGCCGAACCGCCGCAAATCGCCTATGCTCCGGTGCTCGATGCCGAGGTTGAGACCGCGCCAACCCAGCGTGCGCTGCAACCGGTGCGCACCGCCACAGCCTTTGACGAGGACGGCGTTCAGACGGGAAAGCCGCGCCTGTTCAAGGGCGGTAAGTTGCTTCTGACAAACGGAATTTCCACCGTCGAGGGTTCGTCGGGTGGCGGGATCGCGCGTTGGGCGACGATTGCAGGGCGCCAGATGCCGGGCGGCGTCGGACTCTCGGCCCATGCCACCGCGGTCGAATTGCCGGACTATGGCTGGCGGTCCTACGGCGTCGCTGTGGGCTTTGGCGACCGGCTAGAGCTGAGCGTATCGCGCGCCGATTTCGACACCCGTGATGTCGGCGCGGCGTTGGGAATCGGGCAAGGCTATACCTTCAACATGGACACCTTCGGCGCGAAACTGCGGGTCGCCGGCGATGTCGTCTATGGCGCGTCATGGCTGCCGCAGATCGCCGTCGGCCTTGAGCACAAGCGCAGCCGCGATGGCGCGCTGGTCCGCGCGCTCGGCGCTGCGGATAACGAGAGCACGGATTTCACGCTAAGCGCGACCAAACTGGTGCTGGCGAGGAGCGTGCTGGTCAATGCGACGCTGCGCTATACCGAGGCGAACGAGCTAGGCCTGCTCGGCTTCGGGACGGCTGCGGGGGCGGGCTACGACCTGCAATTCGAAGGATCATTGGGCTACCAGCTCTCGCGCCGCGCGGTGGTGGGAGCGGAATATCGCTCCAAGCCCGACAATCTCGGGCTGGGGGATGATGACTGGATGGACATCTTCGCAGCCTACGCCCTGACCGATCACCTGACCTTGACGGCGGCCTATGTCGATCTCGGCTCGATCGCCACATTCTCCGATCAGCGCGGCGGGTTCCTGTCCGCGCAGGTCGCCTTCTGATCCTGCTTCGGGAGTTCTCACGATGCTGCTGACCGCCACTGCTTCTGCCGTCCTGATGCTGCTGCAACAGGCCCCCGCTGAAGGGACTGACTGGGACGCCGAATTCGGGGTCGAGGTGAAGGAGCGCGATCCTGTCACCGGGGAGATTCCCGTCGAACCCTATGCGCAGTCCAACGCCAATGCCGGGGCGACGCCCTATGATAGCGCCGGGCTGGCGCGTGATTTCGGCGGGCGGGAAGGCATTGCCCGAATCGCTGCACGCACGGTCGATCTCAGCGAGGCCGACCCGCGCATCGCCGCGATCTTCGCCGCGCATGACATGGTCCGCCTCAAGCGCACCTTGGGCGAACAGTTCTGCTACCTGCTCGGCGCGGGCTGCGATTATTCCGGCCGCGACATGCGTACCGCTCACGCCGAGATGGGCGTCACCAAGGCCGACATGAACGCACTGGTCGAAAACCTGCAAACCGCCATGCGCGAAGCAGGCGTGCCGTTTGCAGCGCAAAATCGCCTGCTGGCGAAGCTCGCACCGATGTCAGGCCAAGTGGTCGAGCGATAGTGCCGCCGTTGGTGGATGGGCGGCTGCCAACCTGACCAAACGGGGCGCTGCAAGGTGGAGGGCGCCCCGGTCATCGCCGAGGATATCCGCACGTCTGCGCAGCTGTGATCAGAACGGCGGCGGTATTGTCTTGGTCACGGCAGGTGCCCTGCCCAAGTGATGGTGGCTAGCACAGCGCCCGTTCGCGCGCGATCATCGCTGCGTGGGTGCGATTCTTGGCGCCGAGTTTGCGGCAGATCAGCTTGACGTGGAGCTTGATGGTCGGCTCGCGCAGGTCGAGGTCGCGGGCGATTTCCTTGTTGGCGTGACCAGCACACAGGCCGGCAAGCACCTGCCGTTCGCGCGGGGACAGGCCTGAGGCTTGCTCGACCGGGGCCTGCGAGGGACGGTGGAGGTCGATCGGCATATAAGTCTCGCCCGCTGCCATGAAACGGATCGCGTTGACGAGCGAGCGCGCGGGCAGGGTCTTGGGGAGGTATCCCGCCGCGCCGGAGGCCAGCACTCGCTCGGCCACGCCCGGCGGGGCGAGACCGCTCATCAGCGCTACCGGCCGTCCGAAGCTGGCTGCCAGCGCGCGGTCGAGCCCCTCATAGCCGTCCATCCCCGGCATCCCGTAATCGAGCACCACCAGATCATAGGGCGGCGCGGCTTCGGCGATGTTCACCAGCGCCGCGGGCAGATCGGCGACCGTGTCGACCGCGAACCCGCCCTCGGCTTCGAGGTAGGAGCGCAGCACATCGCGTAGCAATTCGTGATCGTCAGCAATCAGGATACGCATGCATTTCTCCGTTCGCGTGCCGCCGCTATGGCCGCTGCTGCCGAACTGGCCAGCCGCGCGGCGCTGGTGGGCTTGCCCAGCACGCCATCAAAAACCCCGTCGGGCCCCTGGTGCAACTGGTGCACCCGCGGCAGGGCGGTCAAAAGCAGGATCGGCAAGTCGTTGCGGTGCTTGCGCAAGGTCTTGGCCAGCTGCGCGCCGTTCATGCCGGGCATGTCGTAATCGGTAATCACGAGATCCCAGCCGGTTGGATCATCGCAGATCACCGCGATCGCGTCGGCCGGATCAAGGCAGGGGCCGACTTCGACGCCGAGCTGTTCGAGCATCTCCGCCAGAGTATCGACAACAGCAGGGTTATCATCGACCACCAACACCGCCTTCCCCAAGAGGCCCGGGCCAGCGCGCAACGGGGCATCGCTGCCCACAGCCGGACCTCTGACGCCGCCCGGTTCGAGCGGCCACCAGATTTCAAACACGGTGCCGCAGCTCGGCCAGCTCTGGATCGCGAGCGCGCCGTTGTTGCTGGCGATGATCCCGGCCACCACAGCCAGTCCCAGCCCGGTCCCTGCCTCGCCCTTGTGAGTGAAGAAGGGCTCGAACACCTGTTCCAGTTCCTCGGGCCTGATGCCGATGCCGGTATCACTGACCCGGATCAGCGCAGCGGGAACTTCGGGCACCGTGCCAAGAATCAACTTGCCGGTGGGCTGGATGCCATCAGCACTGAGCACTTCGAGCTTGATCCGCGCCGTCTCGCCCGGGCGCAGGGCGTCGCGGGCGTTGAGCACAAGGTTCAGCACCACCTGATTGAGCTCGGTATCATCGGTCAGCGCCATCAGCGGCGCGGACGGCAGCTCCAGCTCGATCCGGTGAAGCGGATCGGTCAGGCTAGGTGAGACGAGATCGCGCACATCCCACACGGTGCGGCGCAGATCGACCAGCTTGGGGTGCGGCGTGCGGCGGCCCAGCGTCAGCAGCTTTTCGACCAGACCCGCGGCCGTGGTCGCCGCCGACTGGATGCGCAGCGCATGGTGGCGCACGCGGTTGTCATCGATATGGCGCAGCAGTTCGGCGGTGCCGGAAATCGCGGCGATCAGATTGTTGAAATCATGCGCGATGCCGCTCGCGAGCTGACCGACGACTTCCTGCCGCTGAGCCAGCATCAGCTGTTCGCGCAGGCGGGCCTTCTCGCGCTCCATGCCGCGCCGGTCGCCGACATCCCGCGTGACGCAGACGATCCCGCCCTCGGGTGCGAGGGAGAGAGCGATTTCCTGTTCGATCGGGGTGCCATCGGCCTTCAGCCCCTGCGTCTCGCCGCGCCATTGGCCTTGCGCAAACAGGATCGGCATCGCTTCATCATTGATACGTTGGGCTTCAAGCGGATCATAGAGCGTGGTCCACGGACGGCCCACCAGCGCCGCCGGATCGGCGTAGCCGAACATCGCCGCGTGGGCGCTGTTCATGAAGATGAAGTCGCCCGCCGCGTCGGTGAGCGCGATCCCGTCATCCGAGGCCTGGATCGCCGCCACCTGCCGGGCCAGCCGGGCTTCGGTCGCGACGCGATCAGCCTCGGCCGCCTTGCGCGCCGAAATGTCGCGGATGATCGCGGCAAAGCCCGCCGGGGTCCGGTCATCGCTGCCTTCCTCGGGCCACATCGCCAGCGAGAGTTCGACCGGGATTTCATGGCCCGCCTTGCACAGCGCAGGCACTTCGACTGTCTGTCCCACCAACTTTGACGGTTCTCTGGCGCGCATCCGCGCGACGCCGGCATGATGCCCTTTGCGGTGCACCTGCGGAATGATGAGATCGAGGCTCTGGCCCAACGCTTCGGCTGCGGACCAGCCGAACATCGCCTCCGCCGCGCGGTTCCACAAGGTGATGCGGCTGTGCGCATCGGCGCAGACAAAGGCATCCGTGGTGGTCTGAGCGATCAGCTGGGCGATGCGCCGCTCCTGCCGGGCATTGCGTCCTTCAAGCAGGCTGACCACCTGGCGGGCCATAAGCTGAAGGATCTCAGCCTCGCGTTCTGACAGGCCTGCGCGTGGTTCCGTGTCGATCACGCACAGCGTGCCAACCTTGTGCCCATCGGCCAGCATCAGCGGTGCGCCGGCATAAAAGCGGATATGCGGTGCGCCGGTCACCAGCGGGTTTTTGGCAAAGCGTGGATCGGCGGTCGCATCGGGCACCACCATGACGCCCTCACCCGCGATCGTATGCCCGCAGAAGCTATCGTTGCGACAGGTCTCCGATGCCTCCAGCCCATAGCGCGACTTGAACCACTGGCGGGTCGCATCAACCAGGCTGATCAGCGCCGTCGGCGTATCAAAGCGGTCAGCGGCCAGCCGGGTGATGACATCGAGCTCAGCCTCGGGCGGTGTGTCCAGCACATCAAGGCGATGCAGCGCGGCCAGCCGATCGGGCTCGTCATAGGGAATCGGCGGAAGGGTGAAATCAGGCTCAAGCATGGCGGGTGCAGTCCGGTCAGAAGGGTTGCATCAATCAGGAGCCTTGAGTGGGTGACGCGCGTAGCCCGCGCAATCCGGCCTTATGGGGCACAAACCTTATCCTTTCGTATAGGTGACCCTGTTCCTTCGCAGATTCCGCTATCCCTTGGGTGCACGCGGTTAACCCTTCCGCGCCGCCAATTATCCCCTCGCGACAATGACAGGCCGGGTCCGGATCGGCATTTGGGGTTCAGCCACGGCACGACGCCGCTGGACATGACCAAGACCAAAAAGGACCAATGAAATGAACAAGATGTTTGCTATTGCCACTGTGCTCGCTTCGTTCGCCGCTGCCACTTCGGCTCAGGCTCAGTCGGCTGATGCCGGCGCTGGCGCGAAGATCATCGCTCCGCTCGAAATCAGCAACGTGACCGACCTTTACTTCGGCACCATCGCGCCTTCGACGACCGTCGCTGACAGCGTTGTCGTGCTGGCCGACGGCAGCCGCAAGTGCGGCCCGGCGCTGACCTGCCTGACCGCCGACCACACCGCTGCCGCTTTTGCGGTGACCGGTGAAGCCGACGCCTTCTATACGATCGCCCTCCCCAAGGAGATCAAGATCGTCAACGACAAGGGCACCGCGATGCGCGTTTCGGACTTCAACGGTTCGAAGGACGGCGGCCAGCTGCTCAAGGGCGAAGACAGCTTCACCGTCGGCGGCACGCTCGACGTTGGCGTCCGTCAGGAAGCCGGCAAGTACACCGGTAGCTTCACCGTCGCGGTGGAATACCAGTAAGCCCTCCGTGGCAGGGGGGACGGGAGCCGCGCATTCCCCCGCGCGGCTCCCGGATCCCCTGATCCACGAACAAGACCAACCCCTGCCCATGTAAGGTCTTCATCCCATGATCCGCTTTCCCATTGCCGCCTCGCTGATTGCGGCGATTGCCGCCCCTGTGCCTGCCGCTGCCGAACTGCTGGTCGCCCCCACCCGTGTGGTGCTGACCCCCGAGGCGCGCTCGACCGAGCTGGTGCTGGTCAACAAGGGCACCGAAACCGCTGCCTTCCGTATCAACATCGAAAACCGCCGGATGCGGGAAGATGGCAGCCTTGAAGACGCAGGCGAGGCCCGTCCTGGCGAACAATTCGCCGACGACAAGCTGCGCTATTCCCCCCGCCAGCTGGTGCTGGAACCCGGTGCGCGCCAGGTGGTGCGGATCATGGCGAGCGCGCCGGGCGAACTCGCGCCGGGTGAATACCGCTCGCACCTGCGTCTGATGTCCGCGCCTGTCAGCGCCGGGACCACCCAGATTGCGGGCGAGCCTGCCGCCGACAACAGCCTTTCGATCGAACTCGTAGCGATCCGCTCGATCACCATTCCCGTGATCCTGCGCGTTGGCGCACTCGACGCGAGTGTCACGATGGACGCCGCCGCGATGGCAGATAATGCGCCCGATCAACTGGTGGTGCGCCTCAATCGTTCGGGCACCCGCTCGACCTATGGCGATGTCAGCCTGACCGTTGCGGGCGAAAAAGCCCCCGCCTGGCTGGTGCGCGGCGTTGCGATCTACACCCCCAACACCAGCCGCGATGTGATCGTCCCGCTGCCCGCCGATGTGCGCGCCAAGCTGGCCGGCAAGACAGTGCGGATTGACTACACTTCGACTGACGCGGGTGATCCGGCCAATGCCGGAAAGCTGCTCGCCAGCCTGACCGCGGCGCTCTGAGCACATGACCTGGCTCGGTAAGCACCCATGTCCCGCCGCCCCCTCTGGCCACTGCGATGGCTGGCGCTCCAGCTGCTGTGCGCAGTCGGACTGGCAGGCGCAGTCGCTGCCCCAGTTCGGGCGCAAGAGATTGGCCTGTTCGACCGGCTGTTCGGCAGCGACCCCGCGGCCGAGCGCGCCGGTCAGGCCGCTGACGGGCTCGCCCTTCCGGCCTTATTCGCCGATGGCAAGCTGATCGTCGATGCCATAGCCCTGCATGATCTGGGCGCAGATGGCGGGGCCTGCGTCGCGATCCTCCCGCTGCTCGATGCGCTGGAACTGGCGCATGAACCGGCTGGCGAGCATATCATTCTGACCCTGCCCGAGCCGCGCCGCACAGTCACAATCCCCGCCGCCGCGCTGCTTCCCAGCCCGAGCGGCGCGTGCCTACCGCTGACCGATGTGGCGGCTTACCTCCCGATGAGCCTCAGCCATGACACAGTCAGCCAGCGACTGCTGATCGCCTCCACGGCCGCGCTGCCGGTGCTGATGCGCCTCGCACGCGAAGAACGGCAAGCGCGGCTGCGGCCCGAGAGCTCCCGCCCCCGTTACGCGCTGCTCGCCCGCCCGGAGGGCGCAGTGAAGCTGTGGAGCGCCGATCTTGGCGCCGGGATCGCCATGACTCCTCAAGGCCAGCAGGTCTCCGCCAATCTGCTTGCCAGCGGCGCGCTGTTCGGGCTTGCCGGACGGGTCGGTGTTGCAGTCACCAACGACGGCCGCATCACCCCCGGTTTCACGCTCTCCGACGCGCGCGACACGCCTGACCTGCTGGGCCCGCTCGGCGCGCGCAGCTTGGCGCTTGGCGATATTGCCGCGCCTGCCCAGCCGTTGATCGCCGACGCGCTATCGGGACGCGGGCTCGTCATTTCATCACGCGCGCCGTGGCGGGCGGATCTGGTCGACACCATCACCCTCACCGGCCCGCTCCCGCAAGGCTGGGAGGCCGAGCTGTGGCATGAGGAACGCCTTGTCGCGGTCACCCGCGAACCTGACGCCGCCGGGCAATGGCAGTTCGGCGACATCCCCGTTCGCATCGGTGAGAACCGCTGGGTGGTGCGCCTCTACGGCCCCAATGGCGAGATGAGCGAAGAGGTCTTCACCCGGCTCGTCGGCACCGAAATGAACGCCGAGAACGAGATCGGTTACAGCTTCGGCCTTGTTGACGGCGGAAAGCCGCTGCTTGGCGAAACGCTGGCGGACGAGCCCGCTGGTCCGACCGCCTTTGCCAGCCTCGACTGGGGCATGGCGCCGGATGTGACCGCACGGCTTGATGTGCGCGCGGGTACGCAGGGGCAACCGGCCGTCGCACTCGGCTTCAACGGGGCGCTGGGCGGCGGGCTCTGGGCTGTGACCGGCGCGCGTGACCGGGCGGGCGGCTATGGCGGCGCCCTGCGGCTCGCGCGGCGGATCGGGTCGCAGGATCTGGTGCTCGACCTCGCCCAGCATGGCCGCGACGATGGCCCCGGCCTGCCGCCGCAGGTGCGCGAATTTGCGCAGGTGATGACAGTGAGCGGACAGGGCCGGATCGGTCTTGGCCGCCTCAGCCTGCCCTGGCAGGCGCGGGTGCAGACCGGCGCACTGCGGCGCGGCGGCGAACGTCACATCGCTGTGGCGCGGATGGTGCTGCCGATGGCCGACTGGCAGGCAAACCTCGCGCTGGGCGCGGTTCGCGAAGGCAGTGCGCCGTGGCAAGGCACGGCCGCGCTCGGCGTGACCGCGCGCCGGGGTGACTGGCGGCTGCGGAGCGGCATCACCGCCTCGGACCGGAACGGCTGGCGGATCGACGGTGCCAACCTCAGCGCGGCGCGCAAGCTGGGCGCAGGCAATCTCGCGCTCGATCTCGATTGGCAGGCGGACAGCGGCACAATCGGCGGCGGGGCAACCTTCAGCCAGCAGTTCGGCCCGCTCGGCCTCAGCGCTTCGGCGGGGCGCGAAGGCGAAGGTTGGCGCGCTGGCATCGGGTTGACGCTCGGCCTGTGGCGCGGGCCAAACCGCTGGCGCACGGCCCCGGCCGGGATTGCTCGCAGCGGCGCGATCATGGCGGAGATGTTTGTCGACGAAGATGGTGACGGTGCACGCGGAGCTGCGGAAGAAGGCGTCTCCGGCGGTCGCTTCATCGTAGGCGCGGCGCTGCGGCGCGAGGAAACGGCTGCGGACGGCACAGTCCTGATCGGCGGGATCGCGCCGGGGCCGGATGTCGATATCGAGACGCAGATGTCCTCGCTCACCGACTTTACCTTGCGACCCGCGCGCGTTGGCGACCGCCTTGCCCTGCGCCCGGGCGAGATCCGCCACGTGCCCGTCGCGCTATCTCCGACCGGGAGCATCGAGGTGCAGGTGCTGCTCGTCGCCAATGACCGGCAGACCCCGCGCTCGGGCGTCCCGGTGGTGCTGCGCAATTCTGCTGGCGATGAGGTCGCGCGCGCGATCACCGATTTTGACGGTTACGCCCTGTTCGATGGGTTAGGGTTTGGAAGCTGGCAGGTCGAAGCAGGTACGCAGTCGTCAGCCCCGATTACCCTGTCGCGCGCCGATCCCGATGCACGCCGAAGCCTTCTGATCTCGCCCGCACCTGTCAGCTGAAACATTGCCGGGCCACCCCCACCATGCTTGTGCCTTACGGCGGCTATCAGAGGTTCGCTTTGCGAAACCCACGCTCCGAGAACAACGCTGAGGCGGGATTTTTCCTCGCTGGCTCGTGATCAACCAACGCGTTGCTTGCTTATTCCTGAAAGCAGGCAGATGCTCAGTTCGGTCCATGTAAGGAATGCGGTCACCGATGACGGCGCATTTCCCTAGTCTAAAGAGCGATTTCTATGAACGACATGGCCGTTGTTGGCTCTGGGCCTACGGGGATTTACACCGTCGCGGCCTTGGTGGCCAAAGGAGATCCGATCGAAATCACGGTGTTCGAGCAGGGTGAGCAGGCCGGTGTCGGGATGCCTTACGACGATGACGCGAACACGCGGTTGATGCTTGCCAATATCGCGAGCATCGAAATCCCGCCCATCGGCGCCACCTATCTTGAATGGCTGAGCGCCCAATCCGCAGATTGGCTCGGCCGCTACGGCGTCGACAAAGGCAAGCTGCATGACCGGCAGTTTCTCCCTCGGATTTTGCTGGGCCAATACTTCCGGGATCAGCTCCTTTGGCTTGTTGAGCAGGGCCGAGAGCGTGGCATCACCATCAACATCAGGGAGAACTGCCGCGTCATCGATCTTGAGGCACGCACAGACAGCGTTGCCCTATGGACCGAGACCGATCAGGCGCCGCTATGTTTTGATCGCGTCGCCATTGCGACAGGCCACGTCTGGCCCGATGCGGACGAGGCGACGCGGGCCTATTACCCCAGCCCGTGGTCTGGTCTGGTCAATGACAGCATTCCCCCATGCGACATTGGGATCATGGGGACATCACTCAGCGCAATTGACGCGGCCATGGCCGTGGTGTCGCAACACGGGGATTTTGGCGAAAGCGAGGATCAGAGCGTCACCTTCGCGTTGCACCCTGACAGCGCCGATCTGACAATCACGCTGATGTCGCGTACCGGCATTTTGCCTGAAGCCGACTTCTATTGCCCGATCCCGTACGAGCCGCTCGTTCGCGCCACACCCGATGCCGTCAAGGCGGAAATCGACAAAGGCAGCGCGGGATTGCTGGACCGGTGCTTTGCGCTGTTTGCGGAAGAAATTGCTCTGGCCGATCCGTGGTGGGCCGCGCGCGTTTCACTCAGCGAGCGCAGCCCCGACGATATCGCCGACGCCTATTTCGCCGATCGCGTTGCGCATGACGCGCTTCGCTGGGCGCAGTTCAATCTCGCCGAAGTCGAGCACAACAAGCGCAATCGCATCACGGTCCCTTGGCGCTATGCGATCCTGCGGATGCATGAGGTCTTTCAGGACATCGTCCCCTTCCTCGATGATGCGGATAGGGACCGCTTCGATTCCGGCCTGAGCCGGGTCTTCATGGACAATTATGCCGCGATCCCATCCGAGTCTGTCCGCAGGATCCTGGCGTTGCACAAGGCTGGCGTACTGACGCTCCTGGAGCTTGGACCGGATTACGACAAGGAGGTCACCGATCACGGCACGACGATCAGTGTCGGCGGCACCCATCACGAGTTCGACATATTCATCGACGCCAGAGGGCAAAAACCGCTGGAATCGAAGGACTTGCCATTTCCTCGGCTAAGGGATCAACTGCTTGCTGCCGGAGAGGAGATTCCGTCGGTCGGGAGCGATTACAGCCTTACCCTGCCTGCCGAGGCGCGTGGGCGGATCGCATTGGGGGCCATACCTTACCTCTTGCACGACCAGCCATTTGTTCAAGGCATCACGGCTGCCGCAGAGATCGGGCCGAAGATGGCGCAAATGTCCCCGACCCTCGCGTCTCGTTTGCGCAGAATGCTTTTTCCGGCGTTTTGAGGCTGCAGCGTTGAGCGAGTGCGGCCGCCAGACCGGAGTGGCGGGGATGGTATGGCTGCCGCCGAAATGTGATCGCGGCTCACGGGCGTGGGCTGTGCGGTCACGCTCGACGGGGCAGTGCTTCAGCACGGCGCGCTGTTCGAGGCCAGCTGGCGCGAGATATTAAGCTGGCCCGCGGCTGAAGACGGAAAAGACGTCGCCGGCTTTTCGATCTTCAACGTCCTGCGGCGAATCTGAGGCGAACACCTATTCTTGCGGGATTGGCGGGGTCTTCCAGAACAGCGCGACTTCGTCATCCAGCCCCGTCATTTCGTAGCGAATGAGGGCGATGGGTAGCCTTCCAGCGGCCAGAAAGGTGTCGTGGAATTCCCTCAGCGAAAACCGCTCGCCCAGCTGCTGCGACCGGTCGGCCAGCAGCGCGTCCATCTGTAGCTTGCCGATCGTATAGGCGATCCCGTAGCCCGGCGGGCGGCGCAGGTAGATTTCCGCGTCGACGCGCGCCACGTCCTCGTCAAGCCAGGGCGTCTTTGCGCGCATATAGTCCACCGCCTCGCGCACGTTCCAGCGATTGTGCTGCATGGCGATGTCGGCAGGAACGCGGGCCGCGCGGAAGATGCCGAACAGCTCCATGAACTCGTCAGCGCGCGGCGTGTGCTGCGTGGCCCCTGCCAGCATCAGCGCCTCCTCAAGATAGGTTGCCCAGCCCTCGGCCCGCGCGCCGTCACTATAGCGGCCCCGGATCGGACGCTTATCGCGTTCGCCAAGGACAGCGTCAAAGCGGTGACCGGGAATGACCGCGTGGAGATGGTCAGGGATCGGATCGCGAAACTGGATCTGCTCCCAGAAATTCGGGCCGGTTGGCCGCTCGATCCAGGGCGTATTGCTGCCCAGCTCGCCCACGAATTCAGGGATCGTGATGATGTCCTCACGCACAAGGAACTCACGCACCAGCTGGTCGGTTCGGCGAACCTTCTCCTGCTGCTCTTGCGCGCTTGTGGAGAGGTCAAGCTGCGGCAGGTCGCGATTGCGGTGACGCAGGATGGCGAGCGCGGCGGTCATGCGCTCGTGCTCACGTTCGGCGAGCGTCAGCATTTCCTCCGAGGAGAGGGGGATCATCCGCACATGGCGGATGTACCAGTCGTAGCGCTCCGCACCGACGCCCGCCGGGGCCGTCATGCGTCCGCGCTCGGCCCGCAGCCAGTCGCGAAACGCCATGATCGCGGTCCGCGCCGCCATGACCTGCGGCTCAAGCTCGGGGGCATCGGCCCGGCTGCGCGCCAAGAGGTCATCATACCAGCCAATGATACCGGGCGGCGGAACGGCGCGGTAGGGGTGGTAATGATTGACCCCGTCGCTGTTCTCAAGGTTGAAGACCGCAAGGTCAGCATAGTCGCCCGCCACCTCGGTCAGGTTGGCGCGTGCCGCCGCCAGCATCGGTGGAATGGCGGCGAGCTGTGCCGATAGCCGCGCGCGCACCGGCGCACCTCCTCCCAGATCGGTGAAGGCGACCCGCATCAGGGGATCCAGATAGAAGCCGGGGTCGCGCATCCACGGCCGCAGCACCTCCAGATTGAAGCGGTAGCCGTTCAGCAGCGATTTTACAGCGAGGAAGTCAGCCTGCTGATCACGCGGCCAGCTATCGACCGCCATGCCGGCGAGGCGTTCCTCGAAGCGCGTCAGACCAGCGCGCTTTTCCGCCATGAGCGGGTCAGCATAAATCACGCCGACCCGGGCTCCTGAATCGAGCACCACGCTCGGTGTGAAGGCGGGCACCATGTAGGCTTGGAGTTCCTCATGCACGGCGAGAAGCTCGTCGTAGGTGCCTCTCGGCGCGGCTTGTGCATTCGCCACCGACGCCCAGGCCACGAGGAAAAGAAACGTCAGGAAGTGCCGCATGATTGCCTCCGGTTGCTGGCGGCAGGGTGCGAAGGCGATTGCCATTTGTCCAGTGGGCAAATTGGGCGTGCCAAGAACCGCGCGGCTCTGGTTCCAGCTGGGGAAATTGCGGTCACATCAGACACCATGGCGCTGTCTCGGCCCGTAACAGCCGCAAGGCATCGCCCAAATGCGTTCCGAAGCGTTGCAAAGCGGCCATTTCGGCTAAGAGCGTTTTGTGCTGGTCAAGCGGGGTTTCGCCGAGGGTCGCCGCGTAAGGGACACGGCGGGGGCGTGACTACGCCGCGCGATTTGAGCGTGCTGGCGGCAAGATGATCATCTCGCCTGAAGAAATCCCGCCTATCAGCTTCAGCTGCTCTGCGCGGACTGAAAAATCTTTGCGATGTTGATGAGCTTGCTTTCGCCGAGCTTCTGGATGGCCTGGTGTCGGTAGGATTCGACGGTCCGCACACCCAAGTTGAGCGTGTCTGCGATCTCTTTGTTTCGCATGCCGTCACACGCCAGGCGCATGACTTCGTGCTCGCGTTTGGTCAGGCTTGCGATCAAATCGCGCGCCTCGGAAGCCGAATGCGACTTTTCAACCAAAGGTTTGCTGGAAATCAGCGCGGCTTCAATCTTGGCGATAATGGTTGCGAATGTTCCCGGCTTTTCAATAAAGTCGCGCGCACCATTTTGCATGGCCTCGACGGCGAGGGCCACGTCGCCATGCGAGGTAAAAAAGATCACGGGAATATGCCGACAATGGGGGGGGATCGCCTTCATGGTCGCCATGCCGTCCAGCACCGGCATCCGGAAGTCGAGCAGAATGCAATCCGGCTCCAAGTATTCGAGAGCCTCAAGAAGGTCTGCCCCGCTCGCAAAGGGATGGATACGGTAACCGTGCCGTTCCAGCCCCTTGCTGATGGTCGTCCGGACATCGCGCTGATCATCGACGATCGCGATTAAAGCCCCACTACCCGCCTGATTTTGCATCAGATTTACTTTCAAAGTTCGCGGGAAAATTCCACCATCGCAATATCGTTTGCGCAGTGGGCAATCGAGCGAGGCAAAGCTATAACGCAAATTATAGAATACACCTCTCGCGCGTATGCGCCAAGGCGTAACGAGCAAGTTCGTCCAGATCGACCATTTACGTGGTAAATTATTGATCAATGGCTCCGACAAGGCATTACTGGGTTGGGAGCAAACTTTCTGGTTTTCCTTTGTAAATAAACGTTTGCTGGGCAGAGGAGTTGCCCGGAACGCTTGGATTGGAAAGGACGAAAGATGCTGGACAGGCGGCACGAACCTCGCGCGACGTCGACGTTTAAAAGCGCCTATGTGCGGACCCAGTCGGGCCTGTTTTATGTGACCTTGCGGAATGTGTCCGACTCGGGGGTCTGCCTTGACGCCTATCCGGGTGCCGCTGAGGGCGATGAAATCCAATACTGCTTTGACTCGGCGGGGCCGCGGACCGGGGTTGTGAAGTGGGTGAAGGAGGGGCGCTTTGGCGTGAGTGCGGAACCGGATAGCTTGGTGAACAGCAGTCCCCAAATCTTCCCGCCGCGATCGGTCCGTCTGCCTCTCTCGTTCTCCGCACACCTGTTCGTGAATGGTCGTCAGGAGGGTGTGACGATCAGCAATCTCTCAATTCGGGGCGCGTGCATCAGCAGCCCTTACGAGTTTCGAGCAGGACAATTGGTCTCACTCAAGATTGCGGATCGCTGTTTTGAACTGGCTACAATCCGCTGGGCCCGGCAGGGGTGCGCGGGCGTGCGTTTTGCAGAGCCAATGCATCCCGGTGAGTTTCGTAGTCTCGTCGAAAGGCTGCAACAGCCACCGGTTCATTCGCGGCCACACGCCAGTCCGGCGCAGCAACCGGCCCTCAGTGGCATGACCACGTAATCCTGAGCAGGAAGGCCGCCGCTCGGGTCTCGGCGGCGGTCATGGACGCAGTGAACTGCCGCTACGGAAACCCGTAGTCTTACGGGGTTCGCCCTCACCGTTTTTTTCCGAGCCGACACTATTAACGGTAATGCCTCAACAGCTGGAGCCTCGCCGTTGCGATCTCTCATGATGGCAAATGGCAAGTTACGGGATACCTGAAGTCGAGGCGTAGTAACAAACTGAGTCACGATTTGGTCAAGGTTTCCAGGCGCGTGATGGCTTGGTCTCCACCTGCGCCTGGCGCCTTGACCACCACTCCATCATGCATGGTAGCCCTTTCGGCTCAAATTCCCCTGCTGGTGGCGGGGCGCGCCCTGGCGAGCCGATGAGCTCCCTAGTCTAGACAAAGGCTCGCATCAGGGCGAAGCCCTTATCACATCCTAAAGCCGGGGTAGCAGGGGCCGCGAATTGCAGCGCTGCGCGCCAGTTGCTGATCCTCAACGACGACCCGGCCGACGTGCGGATCGTGGAGATGATGGCGCGTCGGATCGCGCCGTTTTGCCAACCCACTTTTCCTGCCCACGGACGCGGGTCAAAAAGCAATTGGCGCTCTTGCACGTCTACGGGCCGGTCGCTGCCCGCTCTTTGGTTAACCTGCAGTTGCGGCATTTTCCCGTACCAGTCATTGGGTCACAGGCTACGCTTTCCGAGGTAAAACCACGTAGTCTTCCCAGTCTATCGCATAGGCATGGTGAAGGGACAGGGCGTGAAGCGTTGGGCGGAATCCTCTCTAAGCGGGCTCGGAGCGCTCACCGCGCTCATCGTCTTTTCTGAGGCAGCCAAGGCCGGATCGCGGTTCGAGACGACCCCGATAGCCAGCACGAAAGCGTCAGCACAGCTGGATTTCACCATCGTGATCCCCGAGACGATTTATGTAGGCTCGGCATCGGCGGCTGGTGACAAGGACACACCAAAGCCGTTGGCGGGAAGATCTCCTGAGGGCGTAAAGCCCGGCGCGCCATATGTCGTTCTAACAAATGGCGGAACACTTGCTTTCGCGCCAGCAGGCATGGGTGTGGCGCGTTCCGCAGAAATGGGCAGCCAAAGCGAGCCTTCCGAAACGCCGGCGACCCGGGCATATCTTGTGGCCATGCCCTGAGTTCAGAACCGTTTCAAAGCCACTCTCAAGCCGCTAAAGTGCCTTCAGGCGTATCATCACTTCTTGCAAGTCCGGTGGCGCGCCGGGCCGAACGCACAGCGGCTCGCTGTTGACCATCGGAACTGGTGCTCGAAGCGGGAGGTGCGAACGCTTGCATGTCGCCCTCAATCGAAATTGCCATCATCATGCCAACCTGAGCCTTCTTGGCATGATACATCAACGTGTCCGCTTGCTTGAGTTCGGCGTCGATAGACTTTGAACCCTGCGGCAAAACCAGCACACCCAAGCTGCAGCGTATATCAACCTCTCCCTTGAGAGGATCGAGATTGAGTGCGTCATTCAGCCGCTTTGCCACCAATTCCGCGGCATGAGCGTCCCGCACTTTCAGAATGATCGCGAATTCATCGCCACCTATTCGGGCGAAGATATCGTCCTTCCTGATTGCGCTCTTAATGCGATGTGCCAAGCCGCCAAGCGCGCGGTCTCCGGCATCATGGCCAAACTGATCGTTGATCAGCTTGAGGCCATCGACATCGGCATACACCAAGACAGTCAGGCCTGTTCGGCTTCCTCCGCTCTCGATGGCCTCGAAGAATGCCTTCCGATTGAGGGCTCCGGTCAATTGGTCAACTCTCGCGTAGCGCCACTCGAGTTCAAGCGCGGCACGGGCCACGCCCAGCATCAAGACGACCGCCAGCACACTCAGAAATTTCAATACCATGATCAGGGGACTGCCCTCGAGAGCGGGGGCATGACCGTTAAGTATCTGAGTTGAGGCAACAAATAAGCTGAGCAAGAGCGCAAATCTGTTGCCCAAGAACCAAGCGCCAAAGGCGCAAATGACCAATAAAAATGGGCCAAAGGAAACTTCAGAAGCGACGTTGCTCAAGATGATGATGATCAGGGCACAGGCTGTCAGCACGGGCTCGGCAACTGCTTTTGGGACGTGCATGAATAGGGGTTGCCCAAGCCGGATGGCTTGGGGCTGCGCTTTACGCCGGTCGATGTTTCTTCCGGTTCCCATAGGCGAGAGATACCTGAAGCAAGCAAAATTTCTATTAACTTCAGGATGTAATTTCGCTCTTGCAGTCGCGTTCGTGAGTTGACTGCTGCTTGAGCTCAATATCCCGGAACACCGCGCATTTTCGTTGCCAGAAATGACTTACGACTGACAGGAAAAGCGCAAATACGCGCTCCCTGATTTGAGAGGCGCGGCCCAATACCCCGCGAAATCAATCAGTCAGAGATCGCTTTGGCGATGGCATCCTCAAGCTCCTTGGCCCTGTAAGGTTTGCGGAGGATATTGATACTGCTCTGGTCTTCGATACCCAGGTGCTCGAACGCAGCGGCCGGATAACCGGAGGTGAAAAGCACTCTCATCCGCGGGGCGATTTGCTTGGCAGCCTTGCTGAGTTCCTGGCCGTTCATTCCGCCAGGCATGATGATATCAGTATAGAGCAGATCAAACGTCTGCCCTTCCTTCAGGATCGCAAGCGCCGAAACGGCATCGCTCGCCGCAACAACCGCGTATCCGAGCCGCGAAAGCAATCTTTCGACATGCGAGCGCACGTCTGGCTGGTCTTCCACTACCAGAATGCGATGATGCCGGGGCGCAGGGTTGTGCCGCGCCTCAGCAGCGTCATGGGTATCGTGCAAATCGCACCCCGTGCCGGCGGTCAGATAGAGATTGACCGTGGTGCCGACACCCTCCTCGCTATGGATCGTTAAACTGCCGCCCGACTGGGTGATAAAGCCATAGACCGTGCTCAGGCCCAGTCCGGTACCTTTGCCGAACTCCTTGGTCGTGAAATAGGGTTCGACGGCCTTGCTCAAGACATCCGCCGACATACCGCTGCCGGTGTCTGAGAAGGACAAGAGCACATAGCGCCCTGCTGCCAAACCCGATGCATTGGGCACCATGTCATCTGTCACCACATGGTTCTCGCAAAGGATCGAGATTTCTCCGCCATTCGGCATGGCGTCCTTCGCATTCATGGCAAGATTGATGATCGCCTGCTCAAGGCTGTTGGCATCGACATTCGGCTCCCAGATGTTTTCATCAATGCTCCGGGTCACGGAAATACTTTCCGGCAGCCCAGCGCGCAGGAGAGGCCACATGTTATCGAGCAATGCCGCCATATCGACGCGACTTGCCTTCAGCCGGTTTTGTCCGGAAAATGCCAGCAAGCGCTTGGTCAAGGTAGCGGCGTTTTCCGCCGCATGACCGATCAAGGCGACACTTTCGGCATCCGGATCACTGAGGTTGCTCATGCCTAGCAATTCGGCATTGCCGAGGATGATCATCAGCAGATTGTTGAAGTCATGCGCGATGCCGCCGGTCAGCTGCCCGACAGCTTCAAGTGCGCGGGCGCGGCTGTAGCCTTCCTGCTGGCGCTTCAGATTGGTGACGTCGCGCACGCTGCCCAAGACGCGGTAAGCCTTGCCATCGGGACGACGCAGGATGCACGCCTTTACCGCCACATCAATCTTGCGCTGATCCGCGCCCACCACCTGGTATTCTCTCTCCCACTGCGTCGCATTCGATTTCAAGGCTTCGCGATAGGATTGGAGCGTTGCTTCAAGATCCGCCGGATCGATCAGGTCTACCCAGCCATCCGTCGTGACAGGCTCCTGCGGTGCCTCCAAGCCCAGCTTGATGTTCCAATCCGGCGTCATCCACAATCGCCCGGTCTCGAAATTGTGATCCCACAGGATGTCACTGACCGTGTCAGCGATGATCCGGAACCGGGTCTCGGATTCCTCCAGTGCAGCAAGCGCGGCGGAAAGTTGACCAATGTCGGTCGCCGTCCCAATTACGCGCAAGGCCTCGCCTTGCGGATTGCGGACAATGAAGGCCCGGATCACGATATGGCCGATCGATCCATCAGGGCGATTGATCATGTGATCGACGGAAAAGCGCTCTTCGCCTGATGCAATGGCCTTCAGCGTGACATCGCGCACCGCGTGCTGATCGGCTTCCACTGTATTGCGGGCGTCGAGATTGCCGGGGCCCATGATTTCCGGCGGTTCATAGCCATAGACGTTCTTGAACGCTTCGTTGGCACTGAAGGCACCTGTTTCGATGTTCCATTCGAAAATCACATCCTGGCTCGCGCGCGCGGCAAGCTCGAAGCGTTCGCGATATGCGTGGGCGGTTTGCTCGCTTTCGATAAGGCGAGAGACATCGGTAAAGCTCACCAGCACCGCTGCCACATCACCCTTGTCATCATTGGCGAGGAACGCGTCGCAGAGCGCCCAAACGATCTTGCCGTCGAATGTCCGCCTGTGCCCCATCAACACACCTCGCACCGTCGCGCGTTCGCGTAGAGCACGGTAGAACGGGAACTCCGCAGGGGGCATCACCGATCCATCAGGGCGAAGGAACTGCCAGCCACGCTCGACAGTAGCCGCGTCAATCGTGGTATCTCCGGTCAGGCCGAGCATTTCCCTCGCCTTGGGGTTGATGTAGCGGACACGGGAGTCCGGATCACGGATGATAATCCCAGCCAGCACATTCTCGAAGATGAACTCGTAATCCCGCTCCAGCTGGGAGAACCGTGTCAGCGTGCTGCGGTTGGCTGTCACATCGCGCGAAATCCCGATAAAATGGGTTACGCTACCGGTCGCGTCGGTCTCCGGCTTGAATGACAAATGGTTCCAGAAGGCTTCGCCGGATTTGCGGTAATTGAGAATTTCGCCATCAAACGACGTGCCGTTGGCAAGCGCCTCATCAATTCTGGCGATTGTTTCACGATCTGTGTCAGCGCCTTGGATAGCCACGCAGAGTCCATGGTCCAGATCGCTGCGATCAAGGCCGGTGATATCAAGAAACGCCTGATTACAATAAATAATCTGTCGGTCCGGGCTGAACGCCACGACCCCGTCGGAGACAGCGTCCAGCATGTTTGTGTAGAAGGTCCCACCCATTCCCGTCCCCACTCTAGCGCTTAGTTGGAGCAACTGAGCCAAAGGTCGTGGCCGCCAACCATGTCACAGATGACAGTGTTAGCGGATGTGCACCGTTCGAGGGAATTGTTTATTGGGCTATGGTGGGGAGATCCGGCGCGGTGTCTCATCCGAAGGGATGGACGGCCCCCGGTCTGACGGGGCTGTCCTTACCGCCAGCGTCGCGGGACTGGCGGTAAGGAGCGCGATCCATCTGCGCCCGCCTCAACGTGCTCCATTCATGGCGGCGGTGAATTGCGCATTGGTGGCGCTCATCAACTCCGACAGGCCGCTGCGCCAAGCGGCGGGATCGGCTGTCATGGTGTACTTTTTCGAGCTGTTCGTGCCGATACCGCCCAGAAAGCCGATGACGTTGGCCGCGGTGTTGAGCGCCTTTTCGCCGCCACTTTGCGTGTCGGCAAACTCGCCAAACGCACCGCCCACCGCGATCGGTTCCCGCAAGGTGGCTGTGCCGATCTGCCCCTTTGGTGCAAAGACCACGAGCTTGCTCGCTTCGGGCACTGTCGCTAGCCCCGCTTTGACGTTGACCGCCGAGACATTGCGGAAAGCGCCGCCGTAGGTTTCGGCCTGGGCGAAATCGACGACATAGAAGACATTGACCACCGCCTGACCGCTGGTTTTGGCGAATTCCTGCCCTTTCATCGTCATCATGATTGCGCTGCGGGCACCGTTGAATCCGCCGGGGCCCATCAGACCCAGAAATTCGCGTGCGATGAGGGGGCCGCCCCAGCCCGACGGAGCAAACAGCCGGGCCTCGGCTTTGGAATCGCGGCCAAGGATGAGGTCCTTTTCTGCGCCATTCTCCTGAGCCTTGGCGCCGCCTTCAGTGACTGCGGCCAGCACCTGTGCGCGATCCGCGACAGTGTAGCCCGCCGCCGTTATCTGCCGTTCGAAATCGGCGTAGGCCGCATCGGTCGCGGCCTGAAAGTCGGCGTCAGTCAGTCCGGCCAAGGTGCTGCGGGCCGAAGATTTGCCCCCGAAACCCGAGCCCAGTAACCCGCCGCCAGCTTTGGCGCTGTCTCGCCGTTCAATGAGGAAGGCGACCACAAAGCTGCCGACCACCACCTGCTTCGACGCATTCATTGCGGCAGGCTTGTCGATCTTGATGGCCGGCTTGGGGTCCGCACCTTGGGCTGGCAGCGCCAAAGGCCCCGCTACCATGATGGCCAATACTGCGATTGCTAGATACCGTTTCATTCCATTCCCCATTCGACAATCCTGCGCATAGCGCCGGACGTTAATCAGGCGCGAAAGCGGCGGCATATCCGTTTGGGGGGATTGGGGCGGTTAAACCGCGGATTGCCGGATGGCTGGCTGGCGGCTGAGCGCCCTGACGACCAGTTCGGGGTGACTGAAGCTCATGAAACGCCCTGCACCGGGTACCATTGCGATGTGCGCGTCGGGTAGAACCTTTCGCCAATATCGCATTGTTTCATGCGGATCGTGGATGCTGTCCTGATCGCCCACCAGCAGCGTCAGCCGTTGGGTCCCGCGCAGCGGTTGCGGCATGCCCACGGTCGCCAGAGCCGTCTGTTCACGCACGAAGCCATCGAGCTTGCCTTCGCGGAAGGCCGTGACGCCCCGATAATAGTCTTGCATGTGCAAAGGATCGGCCATGATCTTTTCATCGGCCGGACAGCCCGCGGCCGAGCGCAGGACGTTGTCGCGCACCCGTGCGAAGGTCAGCGATTGCACAGCCCAGCGCGACATCATCCCGGCCGCCCATGGCCGCCGCACAAAGTTGCGCTTCATCGCAGCCAGAAAGCCGCTTCGCTTGGAGCTCGACATGGCATCGGGATCGGGATTCATGATCACGGCCGCTGCGATCAATTCGGGGCATAGCCGATGCAGTGCGACGATGATCTGCGCCGCCCCGCGCGACACCAGTTTGATGTGCGCCCAGCCCTTGGCTTCGCAGACATCGACGATGTCGCGTGCGGCGAGGTTGAAATAGTCGTCACCCCGGCAGTCCTCCGGCGCTGCATCGGTTCCGCCAAAGCCGGGCCGGTCGATGGCAATCGGCCGATAGCCATTGTTCTGCAGCGCTTCCACCAGCGCGCGATTGACCGGGCGATTGGTCATGCTGGAATGCAGCACCAAGAGCGGCTCGCCCGAGCGCGGGCCATAGTCGCTCGCCATGATCACCCGGCCATCGCGCGCGGTGAGGGTGAGAACGTGGTGAACCGCCTCGGGGAAAGGGTCGTGTCCGTCATGAAGGTTGGTCGCGATCGCGAGCAGCCGGAACTCCACCATCGTGCGCGCCAGGGCCGCCGCATTGGTGACATCGACGGCGGCGAAGATATGCGCGAGCTCTTTCTTCACCAGGGCTTCGGACACCCCCAGCGTGCGCGCCACTGCCTGCCGCGCAGCGCCATTGGCGATCAGGCCCGCGATCTGGGTCTGCCTTTCGGACAAGCCGTACGCGTAGGCGAGCAAAGCGTCGCTTTCTTCCGCATTTCTCCCGGTTCGGGCGATCCCCAGACCGATGAGCGTGATGAGATTCTGAAGGTTCGTCGCGCCCACCATCTGGCGCGCTGCGCCGAGATATTCGCGCGCGGTTTCATAGGCCAGCCCCGCGCGTGCCGCCGCCGCCCGGACATCGCCCGACTGGAACAAGGCCACGACCAGCCGGGTGACCGATGGCGACATCCCGAAATCCTGGGTGAAGCCGTGCAATTGTGCCTCGATCAGATTCCAGTCTGGCCGCAACACGCAGAGGCTACCTGCCGGCACTGGATCGGTCATCAATGCGGGATCGAAAATGATCCGACGCATTGCCGGGCTGTCTCCGACAATGACGATCGACGGCCCGAAGCGCTTGTCGTCGTAGGTTTCGAACCAGAACCCCTCGGTCTGCGCTTCAAGCCGTGCGAACTGCACCTGCAACCAGCCGTCGTCAGAGCCAATCGCGTCGGGGCCGCCCGTGAATTGATCCGGAAGGATGACATCGACCTTATGCACTGCGTTGCCGCCCTCTGGTGGAACGATGTGGGTGATAGGCTTGCGCACCGCCACGCGACATCCCCCTAAATGGGTTAAATCAACCGGGCAGTATCATGCTAACCAGTAAGCGGCCCGGCGGGCAAAAGGCGCTGAGACGCACGAAAATTTTAGGCCAATGCGTTATTCTGTAAATTCGGCATCACCCTGAAGGCAGCCCGGGCATGAACGATACGGATATCAGCCGCTTCAGTTACCGCCGCAGGCAAGCGCAGAACTCGGTCAGATTATCGCTGATCATTGCATTTGTCGGGGCAATGCTGGGGACGGTTGTTGCCGTCGGCCTCGGCAACATATCCGGTCCGGAGTCCTGGGTGCTGGGCATTGCTGCCGTCGTAACCGGCAGCCTGTTGGTCGCAATGTCGATCCGGCCAGCGATGGCGACAGGTGTGATCACGGGATGCCTCACAATCTATTACTGTGTGCACCTCAACGCAGGGGCGATCATCGCCTACGCCACCACTGATCAGATTTCCCGGACCCTGCCTTACATGGCCTGGTTCTTCCCGTTGGTTGTGTTCCACCACTTCACCAATTTTGGCTTTTACAAACGCCCGATCGGACTTCTGGTAAACATCGGCCCCGCGCCGATGATCGTGTTCATGATGGCCGATCTGACGGACGCGGTCGGCATTGCCACCGTCTTGGCTTACACGATCAGCTACTTTGCTTTTGTGGCTTTCATCGGCTTGTTCACGGAACACCGCGATCAGGAGATCAGACGTGCTGCGCTTGCCGAGGAGACTGAACGGAGCGCCGCTGCGCTCCGCGTGAGCGAGGAACGCTTCCGCTTGCTCAGCCTCGCGACCAATGATCTTGTCTGCGACATTGACCTTGTCGAAGGCACGGTGTGGTGGAACGAAAAGCTCTTAGACAGCTACGGCTATGACCCGCGCGAATTCGCGACAGATCCGCAGGCCCGCGAGAACTGGATCCATCCCGACGACCGCGAGCGTGTCGTCAAAAGCCTGCGGGCAGCCATCGCAAACGGCCAAGGGACATGGCTGTGCAAGTTCCGGTTTGTTTGCGCCGATGGCGAAGTTGTCGACATGGTCGAACGCGCCATGATCCTGCATGATGCCGAAGGAAAGCCCACCCGGATTATCGGCAGTTCCACCGATGTGTCGGAATTCAATGCTCTGGAAAAGAAGTTGCGTCAGGCCCACAAGATGGAAGCTGTGGGCCAGCTGACAGGCGGGTTGGCGCATGATTTCAACAATCTGCTTACGATCATACTCGGCAATGCGGAGGAGCTCGCGCAAATCCATGCTGCGGACGCGGATTCGCGCTGGCTGGCGGAAACCACGATGCAGGCAGCAGAGCGCGGAGCCATGCTCACGAGCAGATTGCTCTCCTTCGCGCGGCTTCAGACCTTGTCTCCCACCAAGCTTCATCTCAGCGGATTGTTCGCAGGCATCGAAACGCTGGTCCGCCGGACCATTCCTGAAAACATCACGATATCGCTGACAGCTGATCCCGATGTCTGGTCGGTCGAGGTTGATCCGGGCCAGTTGGAGAATGCCATTCTGAACCTCGTGATCAATGCGCGCGATGCCATGCCCAATGGCGGTGAAATCATCATCACGGCATCGAACATCATCATTGGTGCGGATGATCCGCGGCGCCATGAAGACTGCGTTGGTGACCGCTATGTCATGATCACTGTCGCGGATGATGGCTGCGGGATGCCGCCACAGGATATCGAACGTGCGTTCGAACCATTCTTCACGACCAAGGAGGTGGGCCAGGGATCAGGTCTTGGCCTCTCGATGGTGTGGGGGTTTGTGCGTCAGTCGCACGGGTTCGCCGAGATCGCTTCGGAGCTCATGAATGGCACCACGATCAGCCTCTATTTCCCTGCAACCGATGATGATGAAATCCAGCTTGCCCCACCCGAAGCGCAGCAGGTCCCAACGGGCCGGGCGGAGCGCATTCTGGTGGTCGAGGATGATGTTCTGGTTCGGCAGAGCCTTGTCGTCCAGCTGGAACGGCTCAGCTACACCATCGTGGCCGCAGGATCGGCCGCAGACGCGTTGCAGATCATATCGGAAAGCCCGCCCTTCGATCTGCTTTTCACAGACGTCGTCATGCCCGGCGAGATGAACGGCAGGCAGTTGGTGGAGGTTGCCCTGGAACAACAACCGGGACTGAAGGTGCTACTGGCATCAGGCTACAGCGAAGACCCGCTGATGCGGGAACGACGCCTGCAAAACCCATTGAGCGTCTTGAGCAAGCCCTTCCGCCGGACAGAATTGGCCGAAACCATTCGCAAGCTTCTGGATCAATAGCGGCTCAATGCATGCGCCTCTGACGGACACAGCGGCAGAGTGGCGGGATAAGAGGCGCTCACCGGGAATCGTGGGGTCAAAAGCAAACGGCTCGTCGCAGAAAACGATAGGTTTGCATATTTGCATGCTGGCCACCGGGCGTTTCAGGTGCAAGGAAGCTTCGTGGTGACGCGAAGGAAAAACAAGGCAGGTCGCGCGCGGCACCCAAAGCCTACCATGGATCAATGCCGTAGCTAGGGGCCACCAACGGCCCTCATGCGGCCAATTTCTGCGAGACTGCTATCTCTCTCCCTGCCCAGACCAAACCACCGCACATCTTCCGTTTCGCTGTCGCCGGGCTCGCTGCGCTGGCGCTGGCTGGTTGTTCGGGTGATGCGGGCGATGGAGCGCGCGAGCGGCCTGTGCCGGAGGTCGGCTATGTCGTGGTCAAGGCCAGTTCCGTGCCGGTTCCGGTCGAACTGGCGGGACGTGTCACGGCGTTCGAGATGTCCGAGGTGCGGCCGCAGGTCAGCGGACTGATCCGCCGCCGGTTCTTTACCGAAGGGGCCTTGGTACAGGCGGGGCAGACCCTTTACGAGATCGACCCGCGTCTGTTTCGTGCTGGCGCAGCAGAGGCTAACGCCAACCTCAACAGTGCTCTCGCCAATGCGGAAGCCACCCGCGTCCGTGCCGAGCGGTTGAAGCCGCTGGCCGAAGCGCAGGCAGTGGCGATGCAGGACTATACTGATGCGCAGGCGGCCGCACGTCAGGCAGCAGCGTCGGTGCAGCAGGCGCGCGCGCAGCTGCAGACGGCCAATATCAACCTCCAGTTCACCCGCGTGCCCGCTCCGATCACCGGCCGCATCGGCCGTTCACTGTTCACGGTGGGCGCGCTGGTCACCGGCAATCAGGCCGAGCCGCTCGTAGTGATCCAGGGCGTGGATCCGGTGTTTGTCGATATCCAGCAATCAAGCGCCGATCTTCTCGCGCTGCGCAAGTCACTGGTGCAAGGCGGCGCTGTGCCGGCCAGCACGGCGGTGCGCCTGATCCTTGAGGACGGGACCGAGTATGGCCCGCAAGGGGTCGTCCAGTTCTCCGAAGTGATGGTCAATCCGGAGACGGGCACGGTGACGCTGCGCGCCCGCTTCCCCAATCCGAACGGATTGTTGCTGCCCGGAATGTTCGTGCGGGCGCGCTTCGATCAGGCGATCGATACCGGCGCGATCCTCGTTCCGCAGGCGGCCGTGACCCGCAATGCCCGGGGCGAGGCGAGCGTTTTCGTTGTCGATGCCGGCAACAAGGCCGCCGAACGCAAGGTCGAGGCGACCCGTGCGGTTGGCTCTGACTGGGTGGTGACGGGCGGACTGAAACCGGGCGACAAGGTGATCGTCCAAGGCGTCGCCAAGATCAAGCCGGGCGCGCCGATCCGCCCTGTTCCGGCCAGCAAGCCGCAGGTGATCGCTGCCCCCAAGCCCGATACGAAGGGTTGAGGCGCGGCCATGTCGCGCATTTTCATCGAACGGCCGATCTTTGCCTGGGTGCTGGCGATCATTACGATGCTGGCAGGCATCGGATCGATCACCCTGCTGCCGATCGAGCAATATCCCGACGTCGCGCCGCCACAGGTCAACATCCGCGCGACCTTCCCCGGTGCCTCGGCCGAGACGCTGGAAAACAGCGTCACCCAGATCATCGAGCAGCAACTGACCGGGATCGACGGGCTGCTCTATTTCAATTCCAGCTCCACATCGCGCGGACAGGTGACGATCAGCGCCACCTTCGAGAAGGGAACCGATCCCGACATTGCTCAGGTTCAGGTGCAGAACCAGGTGCAACAGGCGCTCGCCCGCTTGCCGCAACAGGTGCAGCAACAGGGGCTGCGCGTCACCAAATCCAACCCCGATTTCCTGATGATCGTCGGCGTCTATGACGAAACCGACCGCAGCACGAACATCGATGTGTCCGATTTTCTGGTTTCGAACCTTCAGGACGAACTTTCGCGGATCGAAGGCGTGGGAGAAACCAACGTGTTCGGATCGCCTTACGCGATGCGGGTCTGGCTCGATCCGGACCGGCTTGCCGCGGTCGGGCTGATGCCGGGCGACATCGTCACCGCGATCCGCAACCAGAACACCGAAGTCGCGGCCGGAGAAGTCGGCGGGGTGCCGCAACCGGACAGCAACCAGCTCAATGCCACGGTCACCTCGCAATCGCGCTTGCGCACCGTGGACGAATTCAAGGCGATCATCCTCAAGTCCGAACAGAGCGGCGCGATCGTGCGGCTCAGCGATGTCGCACGGGTTGAGCTGGGCGCGGAAAACTATTCGGCATCCAGCCGGATCAACGGACACCCGGGGGCTGGCCTCGCCATCTCGCTTGCGCCGGGCGCCGACGCGCTTGCCACTGCCGATCTTGTCAAACAGGCCGTCGCCGATGCCAAGCCGAGCTTTCCGCCGGGCTATAATGTCGATTATGCCAATGACACCACGGCCTTCATCCGCCTGTCGATTGACGAGGTGGTGCAGACGCTGATCGAAGCGATCCTGCTGGTCGTGCTCGTCATGTTCGTGTTCCTGCAAAGCTGGCGCGCGACCCTGATCCCCACCATTGCCGTGCCGGTGGTGTTGCTGGGTACTTTCGCGATCTTCTATGTCGCAGGGTTCTCGATCAACACCTTGACGCTGTTCGGGCTGGTGCTGGCAATCGGCCTGCTGGTCGACGATGCGATCGTGGTGGTCGAGAATGTCGAGCGCCTGCTCGAAGAAAACCCCGACATGACGCCCAAGGAAGCGACGATCCAGTCGATGGGCGAGATCCAGGTGGCGCTGGTCGCCATTGCGGTCGTGCTGTCCGCGGTGTTCCTGCCCATGGCGTTCTTCGGCGGATCGACGGGCGTGATCTATCGCCAGTTCTCGATCACGATCGTATCGGCGATGGTGCTGTCGGCGCTGGTCGCCTTGATCCTCAGTCCGGCGCTGACCGCAACGCTGTTGCGGCAGAAGCAGCATGCCGTCGACGATCACCCAAGCCGTCTGCAACGCGCTTGGCCTCGCGGGGCTGAAGCTCTGGCAAAGGCCCAGTCGTGGTTCAACACCACCTTTGCGCGCGGCACTGACAAGTATGTGGTGGCCGTGGGCCGGGTGGTCGACCGCAAATGGCTGTTCCTCGCGATCTACGCGATTGTGCTGGTTCTGCTGGCCGTGCTGTTTGTGCGCCTGCCGACCGGCTTCCTGCCGACCGAGGATCAAGGATCGGTGCGCCTTCAGTACCGCTTGCCCGCCGGTGCGACGCTGGGGCGCACGCGCGAGGTGCAGCTCGCCATCGAGAAATACATGCTGGAAGATGAGCGCAAGAACATCGCGGTCATGTTCAGCGTTGCGGGCGGCGGACAGGGTGCGGCCGGGCAGAACACCGGACAGGGCTTCGTCAATTTCGTCGACTGGTCGAAGCGCGAAGGCGAGGAGAATTCTGCCGACGGGATCAGTGAGCGGGCCAACAAGGCGTTCGCCGGGTTCCGCGATGCGCAGGTCAATGTCCTTGTCCCTGCCGCCATCCGCGGCCTTGGCCAGACCAACGGCTTCAGCCTCCAGCTCCAGAACACCAGCGGGATGAGCCGCGAGGAATTCATCGCCGCGCGTGACAAGCTGCTCGCGGCGGCGGAGGGGGATCCCGCCCTCGCCGGTGTGCGACTGGGCGAGTTGCCCGATGTGCAGACCTTGCAGGTGGATATCGACCAGCCCAAGCTCGCCGCCTTGGGGCTCAATCAGGCGGATGTGAACGCCACCCTGTCAGCTGCGTGGGGCGGGCAATATGTCAACGACTTCATTGATCGCGGGCGGGTGAAGCGCGTCTTCGTGCAAGCCGATGCGCCCTACCGCGCGACGCCCGACGATATCGGCCGGTGGTTCGTACGCGGCGATAATGGGCAGATGGCGCCCTTTTCCTCTTTTGCCCGCACCCGCTGGTCGACCACGCCGACCACGCTGTCCCGCTTTCAGGGTTATCCCAGTTTCCAGTTCGACGGTCAGGCCGCGCCGGGCGAAAGTTCGGGTGCGGCGATGGACCGGATCGAGGCGCTGGCCAAGGACATACCGGGCGTCAGCGTCGCATGGTCGGGCCTGTCGTTCCAGGAGCGGCTGTCCTCCGGTCAGGCACCCCTGCTCTATGCTCTGTCGCTGCTGGTGGTCTTCCTGTGCCTTGCCGCGCTCTATGAAAGCTGGACCATCCCGGTGGCGGTGATGCTGGTGATTCCGCTGGGTCTGGTCGGTGCGGTCTTCGCCGTAACGCTGCGGGGGCTTGAGAACGACGTCTTCCTCCAGATCGGGCTCCTGACCACGATGGGTCTGGCGGCGAAGAACGCCATCCTTGTGATCGAATTTGCCGAACAGGCCGAAAAGCGCGGCGCAAGGGTGATTGATGCCGCGCTTGAGGCGGCCCGCCTGCGCCTGCGTCCGATCCTGATGACCAGCCTCGCCTTCATCTTTGGCGTGTTGCCGCTGGCGCTGTCGAGCGGGGCCGGCGCCAACAGCCGCATCGCGATCGGCACATCGGTAATCGGCGGGATGCTGACCGCGACGGTGCTGGCGATCTTCTTCATCCCGCTGTTCTTCGTAATCGTGCGCCGCACGACCCGCGACACGCTCAAGAAGCTGCATCTCGGCCCAAGCTCGCCGCCTGCTGCAACCGAAGGAGGCACGGCATGAGAAGCGGGGCATTGATCGCGCTGGCGTTGCTTTCGGGCTGTTCGATGGCGCCCAAATATGTGCAGCCCGCCCTGCCCGTCCCGGCATCGTGGCCGGTAGGCGATGCCTATTTTGCGCAGAGCGAGGCCGCGCTGCCGGTGATGACCTACCGCGAGGTCTTCGCCGATCCGCGGCTCGCACAGGTCATAGAACGGGCGCTCGCCAATAATCGCGACCTGCGCGTGGCCGCCGCCAACATCGCCACAGCGCGTGCGCAGTTCCGCATCCAGCGCGCGGGCCAATTGCCGCAGGTCGGCGTAGGCGCGGGCCGCACCCAGTTCGACAACGGCACAGCCAACCAGAACCGCAATCAGGACGTCGACATCGGCAATGATCCGTCGGCCAGCCGCTCGACCGCCGGGGTGCGCTACACCGCCGATGTGAGCACGACGGCGTTCGAGGTCGACCTGTTCGGACGGTTGCAGTCGCTGTCCGATGCCGCGCTCAATCGCTATTTCGGCACGGAGGCGGCGGCCCGGGCAACGCGGCTGACGCTGATTGGCGATGTCGCCGATGCGTGGCTGACCTATGCTGCCGATTGCTCCCTGCTGAAGCTTGCCGAGGATACGGCGGCCAATGCGCGCGAGCAGGTGAAGCTGACCCGGCTGCGGCTCGACGGCGGTATCGCGCCGCGCACCGATCTGCGCCAGGCGGAACAGATCCTTGCCACCGCCGAAGCCGATATCGCGCAGCAGAAAACCGCTCTGGCGCAGGACATCAACGCGCTGCAACTGCTGGTCGGCGCGCCGGTGGACGACGCGCTGCTGCCGCAATCGCTCGCCGATGCGGGCGAGGCGGTGCGCACGCTGCCGGCTGGCCTCGATTCCGCGATCCTACTGCGCCGACCCGATGTGATGCAGGCGGAATACGAACTGCGCGCCGCCAATGCCGAGATTGGCGCGGCGCGCGCGGCGCTGTTCCCGCGGATCACGCTGACCGGGCTTGCAGGCTTTGCGAGCAATGCGCTGTCCACCTTGTTCACGGGCGCGGCGTTCAATTATTCAGCGGGCGCCAATGTGCGCTATTCGCTGTTCGCAGGCGGCGCCGCGCAGGCCGGTGTGGCTCAGACCGAGGCGCAGCGCGAAGCGGCGGTCGCAGGCTATGAGCGCGCCATACAGGCCGCCTTCCGCGATGTTGCCGACGCGCTCGCACGCCGCGGCACGATCACCGAACAGCTGCGCGCCAACCGCGCCTTTGTCGATGCGGCCGAGGATAACTTCAGTCTTGCCGACCTGCGCTATCGCGGCGGGATCGATTCCTTCCTTGCCAGCCTCGATGCACAGCGCGCGTCCTATGCGGCACAGCGCACGCTTCTCGCGACCCAGCTGATCGAAGCCAGCAACCGGGTCGCCCTATACCGCGCCCTGGGAGGCGAGACGGTGGACGAGCGGCGAACGGACGGGCAGCCCTGACAGGAGGCGCCGGACCATAGGCCCGGCGCCTCGCAGTCGTTTTGCCTTACCGCAGATCGAAGCGGTCGAGCATCATCACCTTGTTCCAGGCCTTGGCAAAGTCCTGCGCGAACTTTGCTTCGCCGCCCTTCACGGCATAGGTTTCCGCCACGGCGCGCAGTTCCGAATTGGAGCCGAACACCAGATCGACTTCGGTGGCGGTCCACTTCAGCGACCCGGTCGCCCGGTCACGACCTTCATAGACGCCCTTGGTCTCAGCCGGCTTCCAGGTGTTGCCCATGTCGAGCAGGTTCACGAAGAAGTCGTTGCTCAGCGTGCCGGGGCGATCGGTGAACACCCCATGCTTGGCGCCGCCGCTATTGGCGTCGAGCATCCGCATCCCGGCCAGCAGCACGGTCATTTCCGGCACAGTCAGGCCCAGGGTGTCAGCCTGATCGATCAACATCTGGGTTGGCGTCAGACGGGCCTTGTCGCTGTAGAAATTGCGGAAGGCGTCGGCTGCCGGACGCAGCAGCTCGAAGCTCTTGGCGTCGGTGTGGGCGTCGGTTGCATCGACCCGGCCCGGAGTGAAGGGCACGGTGACCGGTTGCCCCGCCGCCTTGGCTGCGTCCTCGACAGCGACCACGCCGCCGAGCACCACGAGATCGGCGATCGACACCTTCTTGGCACCCGCGCCAGCGTTGAACTTCGCCTGCACGGCTTCCAGCGCGGTGACCACTTTGGCGAGCGTGGCGGGATCGTTCACGCCCCAGTCCTTCTGCGGCGCAAGCCGGATGCGCGCGCCGTTGGCACCGCCGCGCATATCGGTGTCACGGAAAGTGACTGCCGAGGCCCATGCGGTGCGCACCAGATCGGAGCGGCTGAGCCCGGTGGCGCGGATCGCTTGCTTGAGCTGGGCGATGTCGCCCGCTTCGATCATGGCGTAATCGGCCTTTGGCAGCGGGTCCTGCCAGATGAGGTCTTCAGCCGGAACTTCCGGCCCGACATAGCGGGCCTTGGGGCCAAGATCGCGGTGGGTGAGCTTGAACCATGCACGGGCGAAGGCTGCGTCCATCGCCTTGGGGTCCTTGGCCCAGCGGCTCGTGATCGCGCCATAGGCCGGGTCATAGCGGAGCGCGAGGTCGGTCGTCAGCATGACCGGCGAATGCGTGACGTTGGGGTCGAACGCGTCGGGGACGACCTTCACGTCTGCCGCATTGACCGGCTCCCACTGCTTGGCACCGGCCGGGCTGGTGGTCTGCTTCCATTCGAAGCCATAGAGGTTTTCGAGGTAGTTGCTGCTCCACTGGATCGGCGTGACCGTCCATGCGCCTTCAAGGCCGCTGGTGGTCGCATCCTTGCCGACGCCGGTGCCGCAGGTGTTCTTCCAGCCCAGGCCCTGCGCCTCGACGCCTTCGGCAGCGGGCTCCTTGCCGACGCAATCGGCCGCCTTGCGCGCACCGTGCATCTTGCCGATCGTGTGCCCGCCGATCACCAGCGCGGCGGTTTCCTCGTCATTCATTCCCATCCGACCGAAGGTGGTGCGGATCTGCTGAGCGGACTTGAGGATATCGGGGTTGCCTTCCGGCCCTTCGGGATTGACGTAGATCAGGCCCATTTCCGAAGCAGCGAGCGGGGCGTCGAGGTTTTCGCCTTCGGCGTTGCGTTCCGAGGTCAGGAACTTGGTTTCCGGGCCCCAATAGACCAGCTCCGGCTCCCACGCATCGGCACGGCCACCGGCAAAGCCGAAGGTTGTGAAGCCGGTGTTTTCGAGCGCGACATTGCCTGCCAGGATGATGAGGTCTGACCACGAAAGCGCCGCGCCGTACTTCTGCTTCACCGGCCACAGCACACGGTGGGCCTTGTCGAGGTTGCCGTTGTCGGGCCAGGAGTTGAGCGGTTCAAACCGGATCTGCCCGCCATCCGAACCGCCGCGCCCGTCACCCGAACGATAGGTGCCCGCCGAGTGCCAGGCGAGGCGGATGAACAGCCCGGCGTAATTGCCATAATCGGCCGGCCACCACTCCTGAGAGTCCGTGAGCGCAGCGTTGATATCGGCCTTCACCGCCTTCAGATCGAGCTTGGCGAATTCGGCTGCGTAATCGAAATCCGCGCCGTTGGGGTCGGGGTTGTATTCGTTCTGGCGCAGGCGATTGAGGTCGACCACATTGGGCCACCAGCCCTGCACATTGCGCGGCGCAGCTTCGGTCTGCGGCATCGCCGCGCGGCCCATGCCGGGCTCGTTAAACCCCGGAGGCGTGGCCGCCGCAGGCAAGGCAAGCATCAGGCTGGAGGACAGGAGCAACAGCTCCTTCATTTTGCTAATCATATATGGCCCCGTTATGGTCTGTTGATCATCACGCACCGCGAGACGTTGTCAGAACCGTTGTTCTCGTCCGATAGCGATGCGTGCCGGGGGCCACATAAGGCGGCGCGCCAAACGAGAAAAACGGCTTGTCGCGATAACTGTGATGCGGTGCGTCGATGATCCGCACGGCTTCGGCGTCGATTTTTACGAGGGGTGGAAAGTCCCCAACCGACCCCAAAGCTGCGCTCAGGCGTCGAATATCTCTGCGAGGACAGCGGTGAGTTCCGTTGACCTGTAAGGCTTCTTGAGAAGCTTTACGTGCTCAATCTCATCCAGCTGCAAGTGTTCGAAGGCAAAGGCGGGATAGCCGGACGTGAACAGCACCTTCATACGAGGATCGCGTTTCCTGACTGCTTCAGCGAGCTGCTGCCCATTTATTCCGCCGGGCATGATCACATCGGTGAACAGGAGATCAAACGTCATCCCGCGATCGAGCAACGAAAGCGCCTGCTTCCCGTCCTCCGCAGCGGTGACGAGGTAGCCCATTTTGGTGAGCATTTTCTCGACATGGGCCCTGAGTTCAGCTTGGTCCTCGACAAGCAGAATCCGCTGTCCGTTTCCGGGGCGCGCCTTTTCGGTTTCGGTCTTGTGTTCCTGTTCCGCTGCCGGCTCGAGGAAACGGGGAAGGAACAGCTTGATCGTCGTGCCCTGATTGGGCTCGCTGTGGATGGTCACGTGTCCATCGGATTGCTTGGCAAAGCCGTAGACCGTGCTCAGACCGAGTCCGGTTCCCTTGCCCACGTCCTTGGTTGTGAAGAAGGGTTCGAACACTTTTGCGAGAACGTCAGGCGGCATGCCTGCACCATTGTCGCTTACCGCGACGACGACATAATCGCCCGGTGCAAGTTCCGATTGAAAGGGCTGCCTATCGTGCGAGATCGTTACATTCTCGCAGCTGATGACAATGTCGCCGCCGGCCGGCATCGCGTCCCGGGCATTGACGGCTAGGTTCACGATCGCCTGTTCCAGCGCGTTGGCATCGGCCTTCGCTTGCCAGATTTCTGACGGAATCCGGCACTGGATGGTGATGGACTCCGGTATGCCCGCCCTGAGCAGGGCGACCGTCGACGGCACCAATCTGGTCAGATCGACGCGCCCCGTCTGCAAATGCGATTGGCGGGAGAAGGAGAGCAGCCGCTGGGTGAGGTCGGCTGCACTCCCGCATGCCTGATAGATGAGCGCAACGGACTCGGCCTGCTCTTCATTGAGGCCGCTCATTTCCAGAAACTCGGCATTGCCCTGAATGATCATGAGCTGGTTGTTGAAGTCGTGTGCCACGCCGCCCGTCAGCTGGCCCACCGCTTCGAGCGCACGCGCGCGCGAATAGCCTTCCTGTTGACGCTTCTCGATTGTCACGTTGCGGGCATTGCCCAGCATGCGTTGGGCCCTACCGTCTGGATTGCGCAGGATCGCCGCCTTGACCGCCATATCGATCTTGGTCCCATCGCTGCCGATCAGGACGTATTGTATCTCCCATTGCGCTGCATCAGACTTGACGGCGTCACGGAACGAATGCTGCACCCGTAAAGCATCTTCAGGCTCGACGTGGTCGAGAAAGAACCGCTCTTGGCTTACATCGGGATCAATGGCGACACCAAGCCGGTGGGGCCAGTCCGGGGTGACCCAAGTGACATTGGTTTCGAAATCGCGATCCCACAACACGTCGCTGACGGTGTCGGCGATGATCCGGAATCGCTCCTCCGATGCCTCAAGCGCGTGCATGGCATCGGTCAACTGGCCGATATCGGTACCGGTGCCGATGATCCGGAGCGGCTTGCCGGTCTCGTCGCGCACGATTGAGCCGCGCACAGCCGCACGGCCCTGCGAACCATCGGGGCGTACAAACCCGTAATCGAGGGCATAGCGTTCCTTGCCGGATTCAATGGCGTCGAGCGTCACGCGGCGCACGAGATCATGATCGGCTTCCACCGCGCTGATGGCGCTGAGCCTATCGAGACTGACATGGCTCGGTGCCGGATAGCCATAGATCGTTTCAAAGGATTCGTTGGCCCAATATGCGCCGGTTTCGATGTCCCATTCGAAGACCACATCCTGGGTCGCCCGCGCCGCCAGTTCAAAGCGCTCCTGGTAGATCTTCGTCTCTCGCTCAGCTTCCTTGATTTGCGTTATCTCGGTGAAGCTGGTGAGGACCTTGTCGACATTGCCATGGGTATCCAGCAAGGGAAACGCGTTGCAGATGAGCCAGATGAGCTTCCCGTCGCTGTCGCGCTTATTGCCGAACACCATACCGCGGATCGGCTTTCGCTCAGCCATGGCGCGATTTACCGGATACTCATCGACGGGCAAAAGCGAGTGGTCTTCTCGTATGAAAGACCAGAGCGGATCCGTGTTCACGGCTCCAAAGGCAGAATCCTGATCCACCCCAAGTAACTCAAGCGCTCTCGGATTTGCGTAGATGATTTCCGTAGTGGCATTGTGCAGTACCACGCCCGAGAGGACGTTCTCCATCATGAACTGATGATCGAGTTCGAGCTGTTCCGCCTTGATTTCGGCGCTCTTTTGTTGGGTGATGTCCCGCACGACGCCGATGAAATGGCGAAATGACCCATCGGCGTTGCATTCAGGCCTGAAGGAGAGGTCGTACCAGATGGCCTCTTCCGACTTGCGGCAGTTCCGCAGCTCCCCGGAAAAGGGTTGCCGCGCCTCAATTGCTGACTCGATGGCCGTAATGGCCGCGCAGTCCGTATCGGACCCCTGCATGATGCCACGCAAGGCGCCCGCCATTTCGGACCGATCGTTTCCGGTGATGTCGAGAAATGCCTGATTACAATACACGATCTCGCGATCGGCACTGAACACAACCACGCCCTGCGAAACCGTATCGAGAAGAGTCGTAAGCGTGCTACTATCCATAACCTGTCGCTAAAGCCGTCCCGAAATACCTAAACTATGTTAGTATTAGCAGGTCTCGAATTGAATGGAACGGAGGCCCGGTGCTATTTCTCAGGGCCCAGTCCGCGAACGTCAGTCAGGCCCCGTTACCGCACGTCGCTCCACGGCTTGGACAGCAGCCCGGCGCAGTTGATCACACCGACCAGCGAGTAGGTCTGCGGGAAGTTGCCCCACAATTCGCCATCGTTGTAGTCCAAGTCTTCGCTCAGTAGCCCTGAGTGGGTGGTATGGCTCAACATTGTTTCGAACAGGCGGCGGGCCTCGTCACCTCGGCCGGCCATGTGGAGCGCTTCGATCAGCCAGAAGGTGCAGACGTTGAAGGCGGTTTCGGGTGCGCCGAAATCATCTTCGGCGGCGTAGCGCAGCATGAAATCGCCGCGGCGCAGCTGCCGTTCGACCGCTGCGAAGGTGGACAGAAAGCGCGGATTGTCTGGGGCGAGAAAGCGCAGTTCGACCATCTGGAGCAGGCTCGCGTCAAGATAGTCGCTTTCAAAGCTCGCGCCGTAGTGGCCCCCTTCCGCGCCATTCTCGACCCACGCATCCTGCTCGATGCGCGCCCGGATCGCGTCGGCACGTTCCCGCCAGAGGTTCGCGCGATCCGCCTTGCCGAGCCAGTCTGCCGTCATCGCCAGCCGGTCACACGCGGCCCAGCTCATCACGGCCGAATAGGTGTGGACCTCCTGCCGGGTGCGGAATTCCCATAGGCCCGCGTCGGGCTGATCATGCATCGCCCACGCCATCTCGCCGACCTGTTCGAGGCTCTCGAAATCCCGGCCGTCGGCGATGCGCAGGAGGCGCTGGTCGATGAAGGCCTGCACCGTCGGCAGAACGATCTGGCCGTAGCAGTCATGCTGCACCTGCTTGTAGGCCGCGTTGCCGACCCTGACCGGCCCCATGCCGCGATAGCCCGGAAGCGCGGGGGCGGTGGCTTCGCCCAGTTCAGCCACACCCATCACCGAATAAAGCGGCTGGATCTGCCCGCCCTTGGCCCCGTCAACGATATTGCGCAAATAGCCGAGATACTTCTCCAGCACATCAAGCGCGCCCAGCCGGTTCAAGGCCTGCACGGTGTAGTAGGAATCGCGGATCCAGCAGTAGCGGTAGTCCCAATTGCGCTCCGAATGGGGTGCTTCGGGGATCGAGGTGGTCAGCGCCGCAACGATCGCGCCGGTTTCCTCGTGCTGGCACAGCTTGAGGGTAATGGCGCAGCGGATCACCTCCTGTTGCCATTGGAACGGCGTGGCCAGCCCGCGCACCCAGCGCTGCCAGTAGTTGCGGGTGGCCTGCTCCATCCGGCGGGTCTCCTCGCGCAGATTGCCGTCGAACGGTTCGTCCGGGCCGAGGAAGAAGTGCATGTCCTGTTCGAGGCGGAAGACCCGCTGTTCAAGGATATAGCCGACTGGCGCGTCGGTGCTGAGGCGCAGGGCTTGCGGGCCGATGAGATAGCGGATGTGGTTGGAACCGTGGGTGGTCTCGGCCAGCGCCGCGCCATAGTCACGCATCGGGCGGAGCACCACGCGGATGCGCGGACTACCCGCCACCGGGCGCACGATCCGGCTGATCGCCACAGGTCGGTACATCCGGCCCTTGCCCTCATAGCGCGGGCAGAAATCGAGCACTTCGACTGCGCTGCCATCGTCCGCCTCAAGCCGGGTGACGAGGATTGGCGTGTTGCGGATATATTCCTGGGTGGCGCTGACCTGCCCGACCAGTTCGAACCGCCAGATGCCGGTCTCGCGGTTGTCTCCGTTGAGCAGTGAGCAGAACACCGGATCGCCATCGACCCGCGGGACACAAGCCCACACAACCGCGCCTTCACGGTCGACCAGCGCGCTGACCTGGCAATTGCCGATCGGCCAGAGTTCGAGATCGGGCGTCGTTGTTCCAACCATGGGGGCGTGTCCTTCTGTCGTTGCAAGGGAAAAGCGCGGCGCAGCCAAAGGCCGCTCGCCAACCGCAATCCCGGAAAGCCGCCGTGCTGTTCGCAGGCGACAAAGCTGTCCTCGCCAGTAACATTATCGCGGATGAACACAGGCTTGGCGGGCGGGTCCGCAGTTGCGAGCGCGAAAGCTCGGCTCATCGCTGATGGGAAGATGCCTGTCGGCTAGTCGCCCACGAAGTCGCCCGGCGTGCCTTGGTGTGGCGCTTCATGGGTTGCCCAGTCGGCTGCGCCCGGTGGCGGTTCGGGGGTGCCAGCAGGGCCAGCACCCTTGCTTACCTCGCCCTGCCGCAGCCGGTGAAGGTGAACCTTGGCGATCATATTGGCGCTGATCGGCGCTGTGACGAACAGGAACACCGAGACCAGCAGCTCATGCGTGGTCCACACCCCCTCGGCCAGTTGGAACCACACCACCGATCCGACCAGCATCGCCCCCAGCCCCAGGGTCGTCGCCTTGGTCGGGCCATGGAGCCGCTCCATCAGCGAAGGCAGGCGCACCAGACCCCAACTACCGATCAGCGCAAATGCGCCGCCCAGCACCACCAGCGCGCTGACAATCAGATCGGCAGAGGCGGGTGCGGCACCGCTCATTCGATGATGTCCCCGCGCAGCAGGAACTTGGCATAGGACACCGTGCCGACAAACCCGACCATCGCCAGCAGCAACGCGGCTTCAAAGGACGTGCCGCTGCCCGAAGCGATGCCGGTGAGCACGATGATCCCGATCACATTGATCACCATCGTATCAAGCGCGAGGATGCGGTCGGCCACCCCCGGCCCCTTGAACAGCCGCCACAGGTTCAGCGCCAGCGCCGCACCCAGCGCAGCAAAACCGAAGGCGAGCGCCCACGGAAGCAGGGGGCCGATCATCGGAAAATCTCCTTCAGCCGCGCCTCATACCGCGCCTTGACCTTGGCGATCTCACCCGCCGGATCGGGCGCGTGGAGGGCATGGACCAGCAGATATTGGCCGCAAGCCGAGATATCGCTCGAAACCGTGCCCGGCGTCAGGCTGATCGTGCCCGCAAACACCGTGATCGCTTCGGGCGAGGTCAGATCGAGCGGGATGGTCAGCCATGCGGGCTTGAGGTTGCGATTGGGCTTGAACAGGATGATCGCGGCCACGTGGAAATTGGCGACCACGATGTCCCACAGCACGATCCCGAGATAGCCGAGCGCAGGCACAAACCGCACCGGCGGCCGCTCAGGCCACCACGGCGCGGTGAAGATCGGCACCAGAATGCCGAACACGATGCCGAGGAACAGCGTACCGAAGGTGAGATCGCTCACCATCACCACCCACATCACCACCAGCAACAGGCTGAGACCGGGATGCGGCAAGAGGCGGTTCATCATTGTCCCGCCTCCGTCAGCACAGCACGCGCGCTTTGCGCGGGATCGAGCACCTGCGCGGCGGCGGCATCGGCATAGACGCTTGCCCAACCCGCTCCCGCCGCCAGCGCAACAAGCAGCCCCAATGCGATGGCCGGCGCACCGAGGTCGGCACGAGTGGCAGGGCCAGCGGGTGCCGTACCCTCGCCAGCCGTCTTCCAGAACACCGCGCTCCCCACCCGCGCGAACCCGACCACGCCAATGAAGGTCGTCCCGAGGATCACACCCCAGGCCCAGCCCCAGTCCGGGAGAGCGGCGACGGACTTGAGGATCAGCAGCTTGCCGATGAAGCCGGACAGGGGCGGCAGACCAGTCGCCGCAATCGCTGCGGCCATGAACAACAGCGCCACCCCGCCGCGCTGCGCGAAGACCGGGCCGGGGCTGGCATTGTCCCCAAAGGCCCCCCGCCGCCGCGCGACCACATCCGCCACCAGAAACAGCGCCGCCGCCGCAAGCGTCGAATGGGCGAGGTAATAGAGGCCCGCGCCAAGGCTCCCGGCGCTCCATCCGGCGACCGCGATCAGCAGCGTGCCGGTCGATCCGATCACGGCATAGGCGGCCTGCTCGGACAGGCTGCGTGCCACGAACACGCCCGCAAAGCCGATCACGGCGCTCACGATCGCGGCGGGCAGCAGATAGGGTGCCGGCACCCACGCTGCCGCGCCCGCGCCCTCGCCGAAGACCTGCGGCACCACCCGGATCAGCGAATAGACGCCGACCTTGGTCATGATCGCAAACAGCGCCGCCACCGCCGGAGTCGAAACCGCATAGGTGCGCGGCAACCACAGGTGCAGCGGCGCCACCGCCGCCTTCAGCGCGAACACGCTTACCAGCAGCAGCGCGGCGATCCGCAGCAGGCCCTGATCCTCCGGCGGCACCGCGGCCACGCGCAGGCCCATGTCGGCCATATTGAGCGTGCCGGTCAGCGCATAGAGCATCCCCAGCGCGATCAGGAACAGCGACGAACCGACCAGGTTCACCACCACATATTGCACGCCGGCCTTAAGCCGCGCCGACCCCTGGCCGTGGAGCATCAGGCCGTAGGAGGCGATCAGCAGCACCTCGAAGAACACGAACAGGTTGAACAGATCGCCTGTCAGGAACGCGCCGTTGAGGCCCATCAGCTGGAACTGGAACAGGGCGAGAAAGTGCCAACCCTTGCGGTCAGCGCGGGTCACCAACGCGTGCAACAGCGCGATCAGCGCAAGGCTCGCAGTCAGCACCAGCATCATCGCCGCCAGCCGGTCTGCCACCAGCACGATCCCGAAGGGCGCGGCCCACTCGCCCACGGCATAGGCGAGGATCGTGCCGTCGCTCACTTGCACCATCATCGCAAGCGCGGTGGCCAGCATTGTCAGGCACGAGGCCACCGAGACGACAACGCCCAGCACTGGCCGCCGTCGCATCACCAGCAGCACGATGGGCGCGGCCAGCGCCGGGATGATGACCGGCAGGATCGGGAGATGATCGGCGAGCGTCACGGGCGCGTGTCCTCCCCGTCTTCGGCGATGCTGCCAGCCATGCCGTCCTGCGCGTCACACGGCACCTTGTCGCCATCGACATGATCGCTGCCGGTCTCAAGGAAGCTGCGCAGGCTCAGGATCACGACGAAGGCGGTCATGCCAAAGGTGATGACGATCGCCGTCAGCACCAGCGCCTGCGGCAGGGGGTCGGTGTAATCGCTCACCGCCTTGTCCCAGATCGGCGGGCGTCCCACCACCAGCCGCCCTGAGGCGAACAGGAACAGGTTGACCGCGTAGGAGATCAGCGTGAGGCCCAGCACCACCTGAAAAGTCCGAGCCCGCAGGGCCAGGTAGATGCCACCGGCCACCAGCACGCCAATCGCGCTTGCGACGAGGAATTCGTAGCTCATGCTCCGCCCTCCCCGCCTTTGCGGGCGGCGCGGGCCGCACGCTGGGCGATGTGGCTCAATTGCGCGAGCGCCAGCATGACGGCACCAAACACGGTGAGGAACACGCCGATATCAAACAGCATCGCGCTGGCGAGCTCGAATGTGCCGATCAGCGGCAGGGTGAAATAGCCGAAGGTCGAAGTCATGAACTTCGCCCCGAACAGGAACGAGCCGAGCCCTGTCGCCATCGCCACCAGCACGCCCCATGCGATCAGCTGATGCTCTCCGAACCGCTTGCGCGCCTCGGACCAGTCGAACCCGGCGGCGAGGTATTGGACGAGGAAGGCGATCGCGGCCACCAGTGCAGCAATGAACCCGCCGCCCGGCTGGTTATGCCCGCGCAGGAACAGATAGATCGCCACAGTCAGCGTCAACGGCAGGACGATGCGGCTGGCGACCACCAGCATCATCGGATGGCGCTCGGGCGAATGGGGCATATCCTCCCGCCACGCCCGCAGCCGCGCGCCCGCCGCGCCGGTGGCGGTGCTTTCCAGCAGCGCGAAGATGCCGAGCCCGGCGATGCCGAGCACGATGATTTCCCCCAGCGTATCAAAGGCGCGGAAATCGACGAGGATGACGTTGACCACATTGGTCCCGCCCCCGCCCGATTTGGCATTGGCGAGGTGATAGGCGGCAATGCTCGGCCCCGGATCGCGGGTCAGCATGGCCCAGGCAATCCCGCCGACCAAGACTCCGCCGGTGATCGCCAGCGCGCCGTCACGCCATTTGCGCGAGGCGGTCGAGAGCAGCGGCGGACTTTTGGGGAGGAGATTGAGCGCCAGCAGTAGCAGCAGGATCGTCACCACCTCGACCGAAATCTGGGTGAGCGCGAGATCGGGCGCGGAGAATTGCACAAAGGTGAGACTGACCACGAGGCCAATGACGCTGACATAAATCAGCACGCGCAACCGGTTGCGGGAATCGTTTACCACAGCCGCAGTCGCCGCGATCAGCAGCACCCATGCGACGACCGCGACCGGCGTGGCGGGCAGGAGCGCGCGGCCACCGGTCAACACTCCGCCGCCCGCCTGCGCACCATCGATGACCAGCAGCACGATCACGCTGAAGCTCGCCAGCAGCATCCGTTGCAGCGAGGGCGTGTGGGTGGCGACAATCGCCTTGCGCACCCATTTGTCGGCGAAGGCGAAGCTGCCTTCGAACATGCGCTTGGCATCGGGCAGGCTGGCACGCTCCCATGCGGCAAGCAGGGGCTTGTGCTGCCACAGCAGCAGCGCGCCGCCCGCGACCGCGATCAGGCTGAGGATCAGCGCGAGGTTCACTCCGTGCCACAGAGCAAGGTCGAATTTGGGCGCTGGCGCTCCGGTGACGGCTGCGGTCACCGCGCCCACCAGCGGGCCTGCGAGAAGCATCGGGATCAGGCCGAGCAGCACCGCCAGCGTGGTGAGCAGCGCCGGTGCGATCCACATGCCAGCACCCGGATCATGCGCGCGGGCAAAGGGCTCTGCCTCGCGCGGTTGGCCGAAGAACAGATGCGCAGCCAGCCGCAGCGAATAGCCGACCGAAAAGGTCGCGCCCAACGTCGCCAGCAGCGGCAGCAGCCACGGCAAGCCCAGCAGCGCGAGCTTGGGCGTTTCGTAGAGCATCAGCTCCTTGGAGATGAACCCGCCCAGCGGCGGCAGGCCGGCCATCGAGGCGGCGGCGAGCGTGGCGATCATCGCGGTGATCGGCATCGCCTTTGCCAGCCCGCCGAGCCTGCGGATGTCGCGGGTGCCGGTCTCATGCTCGACGATCCCGGCGCTCATGAACAGGGCCGCCTTGAACGCCGCGTGGTTGAGGATGTGCAGCACCGCCGCCAGCGCCGCAGCCTCGAGCGAAAACCCGAGCAGCATCACCAGCATTCCGAGCTGCGAGATGGTGGAATAGGCAAGGATGCTCTTCAGATCGTGCCGGAACAGCGCCACCACCGCGCCGAAGATCATCGTGGTCAGGCCCACGCTCGTGACGATGCCGGTGTAAAGCCCGGTCCCCGCCAGCACCGGCCACAGCCGCGCAAGCAGGAAGACACCCGCCTTCACCATCGTCGCCGAATGCAGATAGGCGCTCACCGGCGTCGGCGCGGCCATCGCGTGGGGGAGCCAGAAGTGGAACGGAAACTGCGCCGACTTGGTGAAGCACCCGAGCAGGATCAGCCCCAGCAGCACGGGGTAGAGTGGCGATGCGCGAACGATGTCGCCGCGCTCTAAGATAGTCGCGAGGTCGAAGCTTCCCGCAACCAGCCCCAGCAACACCATCCCGCCGATCAGCGCGAGGCCCCCGCCGCCTGTGACCGCCAGCGCCATGCGTGCGCCTTGCCGCGCCTCCGCCTTGTGCTGCCAGAACCCGATCAGCAGGAAAGAGGCGAGGCTGGTCATCTCCCAGAACACAAGGAGCAACAGCACATTGCCCGCGATCACGATGCCCAGCATCGCGCCCTGAAACAGCATCAGGCTGGCAAAGAAGCGCCCGGTGGCCTCACCCGCATAGAGGTAGAAATGGCCGAAGATCACCACCAGCAAGCCGATGCCGAGGATCAATCCGGCGAACATCAACCCCAGCGGATCGACCATCAGCGTCAGATCGAGGCCCAACGCAGGCACCCATGCCCAGCTGGCCGACGGCACCTCGCCACCAAGCACCGGCGCGGAAAGCATCGCCAGCAGCGCCAGGCCACCCCCGCTCGCCCCTGCCGCAATGCCGGAATGCAACGCACGCCCGGCGTCATGCAGCAGCGCAATCGCCAGCGCGGCCACAAACGGAAGCGCCACCAGCGTCAAAAGCGTCAAGGCAATAGCCATTGGCGGCCCCGGTGGTCCTTACTCAAACAATTGGGCGTTGCGGCGGGACGATCATGCTCGTCCCCATCAGGCATAGACGAGGGCTTTGCCCCAGCACAACCCAAACCGGCCCGCGCTGCCGCGCCTGCCGAGGGAGCGAAGGTCAATCGCCTTCGAACGCCATCAAGGCGTTGACCGCGATCCCCGCGCTGCGCAGCCGCTCCGCGCCGCCGAGGTCGGGCAGGTCGATCACGAACAGGGCCTGCTCGACAACCGCCCCCGCCATGCGCAGCAGCTCGGCCGAGGCGAGCGCTGTGCCGCCGGTGGCGATGAGGTCGTCAACCATCACCACCTTCTGCCCCGGCTCGATAGCGCCGGGGTCCATCTCGAGCCGGTCTGTGCCGTATTCGAGCGCGTAGTCGATGCCGATGGTATGGATCGGGAGCTTGCCCGGCTTGCGCACCGGCACGAAGCCGATCCCGAGCTGCACCGCAACCGCCGCCCCGAAGATGAAGCCGCGCGCTTCCATGCCAGCGATCTTGTGCGCCCCCGCAGCATCGGCGAGTTCGGCGAGGTGATGCACGCTTGCCGCCATGCCCTGATGGTGGCCGATCAGCGTGGTGATGTCGCGGAACTGGATGCCCGGATGCGGGAAGTCCGGCACGGTTCGCACCAGCGCCTTGAGCTCTGCGGGAGAGAGATGCGGTGCAGTCATGTCGGCGGGCCCCTTTCGCGCCCCTCAAAGCAGAGCGCCCCGCCATCCGCAAGGGATGACGGGGCGCTACTGCGTTTCGAGGGGGGTAGGCTTAGCCCTTCTTCGGCTTCAGCCCGGCCCAGATCTGCTTGTAGCTGAGGAAGGCCAGCACGGTGGCGAACAGCAGGAAGCCGATCACGAACCAACCGGTCTGCTTGCGCTCCACCAGCGAGGGTTCAGCGGTCCAGGTGAGGAAGGCCGCCACGTCCGTGGCCATCTGCGGGATGGTCGAGGCCGTGCCGTCAGCGAAGGTCACCTGACCATCCACCGCAAGCGGCGGGGCCATGGCAATGTTCACGTTCGGGAAGTGCTTGTTGAAATAGAGGCCATCAGGGGTTTCGAAGCCAACCTTGGCGGCCTTGGCCGGATCGGCCTCGCCATAGCCGGTCAGCAGCGAATAGACGTAGTTCGAACCGTCATGACGCGCCTTGGTGATCAGCGAAAGATCAGGCGGGATCGCGTTGTTGTTGGCAGCCGCCGCGGCGATGGCGTTGGGGAACGGCATCGGGAAGTAATCGGTCGGCTCGCCCGGACGGGTGGTCGTCTCGCCGGTGGCGGGATCGATGCCCGGAACGGTCCAGCTCGCGGCTTCGGCGTCAACTTCAGCCTCGGTGTAGCCGAGATCCTGGAGATTGCGGAACGCGACGAACTTCAGGCTGTGGCAGGCCGAGCAGACCTCCTTGTAGACCTGATAGCCGCGTTGCAGCTGGGCATAGTCCCACTTGCCGAACGCGCCGTCGAACGAGAAGCCGCCCGCCGGGCCTTCACCATGCTCGTAGAAGGCATAGGACGGCTGCTTTTCCGGCGCCGGGCCGAAGGCGAAATTGTAGACACCGGGTGCAAGTGACCAGAGCACCAGAACTAGGGTGATGGCCAGGCCTGCAATGATGCCGCCGAGACGAATAGACATGACTGAACTCTTTCTCGTTGTCGGTTCAGATAGCTTGGGACTGCCCCGGCCGATTACTCGGCCGGTTGCAGCGAACCATCAGTGGCGGTGCCAGCGTCGGTGCCGTCAACCGTTCCGGCGCGCGGAGCTTCCACGGCCTTATCCTTGCCGAGCACCGCTTCGGTGATCGAGAAGGGCAGCGGCTTGGGCACTTCGATCTGGCTGATGATCGGCAAGATCACCAGGAAGTGCATGAAGTAGTAAGCCGTGAAGATCTGGCTGAGCATGATGTACGGCTCTTCCGCGTGGGCACCGCCCAGGTAGAACAGCGCCGCCATGGTCGGGATCAGGCCGAACCAGAAGAACTTGCGGAACAGCGGACGATAGTGACCCGAACGCACCGGGCTCTTGTCCAGCCAGGGCAGGATGAACCACACCAGGATCGAACCGAACATCGCGATCACGCCCAACAGCTTGGCGGGGATCAGCACGATACCGGTGAACGGAATGGTGAGGTCACCGGTGAAGGCACGCAGGATCGCGTAGAACGGATAGAAATACCATTCCGGAACGATCAGCGCCGGGGTCGAGAGCGGGTTCGCTTCGATGTAGTTATCCGGGTGACCCAGCGCGTTGGGCAGGAAGAACACCATCGTGGTGAAAAGGATCATGAACACGCCGAGCCCGAAGCCGTCCTTCGCCGTGTAGTAGGGGTGGAACGGCACGGTGTCCGATTCCTGCTTCACTTCCACACCGGTCGGGTTCGACGAGCCGGGAATGTGCAGCGCCCAGATGTGCAGGATCACAACACCGGCAATCACGAAGGGCAGCAGGAAGTGCAGCGAGAAGAAGCGGTTCAGCGCGGCGTTGTCCGGCGCGAAGCCGCCCAGCAGCCATACCTGCAACGGCTCACCCACCAGCGGGATCGCGGTGAACAGGCCGGTGATGACCTGCGCGCCCCAGAAGCTCATCTGGCCCCACGGCAGCACGTAGCCCATGAAGGCGGTCGCCATCATCAGCAGGAAGATCACCACGCCCAGCAGCCAGATCATCTCGCGCGGGGCCTTGTAGGACGAATAGAAGAACCCGCGGAAGATGTGCAGGTAGATCACGATGAAGAAGAAGCTCGCGCCGTTGGCGTGGGCGTAACGCAGCATCCAACCATAGTTGACGTTGCGCATGATGTGCTCGACCGTGCCGAACGCAACCGCCTGGTTGGCGGCATAATGCATCGCCAGCACGACGCCGGTGACGATCTGCAACATCAGACAGAAGCCGGCGAGGACGCCGAAATTCCACATGTAGTTGAGGTTGCGCGGCACCGGATAACCGGCACCTACCGCGTTATAGACGAGCCGCGGAAACGGCAACTTCTCGTCCAGCCACTTGGTGAAAGCGGACTGCGGTTCATACTGCTTGGCCCAGGCGAAACTCATGGCGTTCTCTCGGCTTGATCTGAGTTAAAGAAACAGACGATTATCATTATCGTTCAGATACGAAGGCTCACCCGACGCGGACGACGGTGTCTGACGAAAAACTATATTCCGGCACCTTCAGGTTGAGCGGCGCGGGGCCTTTGCGGATGCGGCCGGCCACGTCGTAGTGCGAACCGTGGCAGGGGCAGAAGTACCCGCCGAATTCACCCTTGTTCTCGCCCTCGGCCGCGCCCAGCGGCACGCAGCCGAGGTGGGTGCAGACGCCCATGGTGATCAGAATGTCTTCGTGACCTTCCTTGGTGCGCGAGGCGAGTGTCGCGGGGTCACGCATGTCGGCCGCATCGTCCTTCTTGGCGGCGGCGATTTCTTCCGGCGTGAGACGCTTCACGAACAGCGGCTGCTTGCGGAACGTGGTCTTGATGCTCTGACCCGGCTGGATCGCGCCGACGTCGACATCGGTGCTGCTCGCGGCGAGCACGTCTTCCGACGGTGCCATCTGGCTGATCAGCGGAAACAGCAGCGATGCGCCGCCGACGCCCGCCGTGCTCAGTGCGGCAATGTGGATCCAGTCGCGACGGCGCACGCCTTCATCGGTGCTGAGTGCGCTGGTACCGGCCGTGTTAATAGCCATTTCGTCTTACCCTGCTCGTTCTGCCGCGACGGAGTAATGGCCCGCGCGGCGTTGTGTTCCACTGCCGGGGCTCGCGCCCCGATTCAATTCCGTCGATTGATCCCTGCTTCGGACCCGGTGCGCCTTTGAGCGCACCTCACCCGAAACTTGCGCGGGGCAATTAACGGCAATCCTGCGAGAATCCAACCGTGTTTTAAACAAGCCGCGTTCGCCTGCGTGCAAGCCTGTGTCAGGGCAGCGCGATCATACTGATCTGCCGACCATAATTGGCCTCACCCGCTTGGCTAGAGCGCCTGTGGGAGTGGTAACGCGCGACATGGGAGAATGTATCCCGCCCCAAATCCGCAATTTTGCTAAGGCCTGACGCTTCTAACTGCGCCACAATGAAGCCGGGCAAATCGAAATGCCACCGGGGTGTGCCATCACGCTCCGGCGCGGCCGAGAAGAACGGCTCGGCATCGGCGGCGAAATGCGCGCGGAACGGCGCATCGACCTCGTAGCTCGACTGCGCGATGGTCGGTCCGAGCACGGCGGCGATACGCTCCCGCTGCGCGCCGAGCGCTTCCATCGCGGCAATGGTGTTTTCGAGCACCCCGTCCACCGCGCCGCGCCAGCCGGCATGGGCCGCACCGATCACGCCCGCTTGCGCGTCGGCAAACAGGATCGGGCCGCAGTCGGCGGTGACGATCCCGAGCACGATGCCCGGTGTGGCCGTCACCACCGCATCGGCGACCGGGCGGCCCGCGGCGGAATCGTCCCAGCTTTCGTCCACCACCACCACATCGGGCGAATGCACCTGATGCGGCGCGGCAAGACGTCCGCTCGCACGGATCGCGTCGGCAGCGGCAGCGCGCAGTGCTTGCACCTCCGCCGGATCGCCCGGACCGCCAAAGCCGAACTGATGCGCCCCGCCTGCGCTGCCGAAGAAGCCATGCGGCACGCCTTCGAGCAGCGCGGAGCGTTCGATCTGGAAGCCTGCCACGTCAGTCTTCCAGACTGCGGCTGACCTGCTCGAAAGTATCGCGCGACAGATTGCCCGCCGCCATGATGCGCTCCAGCTCACCCTTCATCAGCGCCGCCCGGCCCGGCTCGATCCGCCGCCAGCGGCCCAGCGCAGGCACGAAGCGCGCCGCCGTCTGCGGGTTGATCGGATCAAGCGCGAGGATCACATCGGCGACCATGCGGTATCCCTCCCCATCGGCCTTGTGGAAGCCCTTGGGGTTGCCCGCAAAGGCCATGTGCAGGGACCGCACGCGGTTGGGGTTCTTGATGGTGAAATCGGGATGCTCGGCAAGTGTGCGGACGTGTGCGATCACATTGGGGTGGAGCGAGAGCGCCTGCAAGGTGAACCACTTGTCCACCACCAGCGCATTGTCGCGGTAGCGGGCGTAGAAATCCGCCAGCTTGGCTTCACGCTCCGGACCGTCGAGCCCGCAGAGCACCATCAAGGCGCCCTGCCGGTCGGTCATGTTGTCCGCTGCGTCATATTGCGTCGCCGCCAGATGCGCAGCCCGCGCCGGGTCGGCAGCGGCGATCAGGCCAAGCGCGATGGTCTTGACCTTGCGCGCGCCGCGTCCTGCCGGATCGTCCAGCGTCACCGCCGAGGCCCGCGCATGAAGCGCATGCAATTCGTCCGCCAGCGCCGTGCCGATTGCGGCCTTCAGCCCTTCACGCGCCGTGTGGATCGCGCCGGGATCGGCCTTGCGGTCGCCGGTCGCCATGACCTCGAACAGATAGGTTTCGGACGGGAGCACCATCAATTCGCCGCGCATGGCATCGTCGAGCGCATTGTCAGCAAGGCTCGACCGGAACGCACCGATGATCGCCGCTTCGCCCGCCGCCCGTTCGCCCGCTGCCAGCGACCCGCTCGCCGTGCCGACAAGATGCCCGACGGCGAGTTCCTGCAAGGCTTCCGAGCGCGCAAAGGGATCATCGTCATGCGCGGCGAGGAACACGAGGTCTTCGCGCTGCAAGGCCCGCTCGATCACCACCGGGGCAGTGAAGCCGCGGTTGATCGAGACCACCGGATCGGGGCCGGTCAGCGGGAGGGAGAAACTTTGCTCCTCATCGGTCAGCACGATCAGCTGTTCTTCGCCCAGTACCCCCTGCCCGCGCGAATGCACAGCAACCCGCAGCGGGATCGGCATCGGCAGCTTGTCGGGCTGGCCCGGCGTGACGGGGACGGTCTGCTTGAGGGTCAGCTTGAGCGTGTCACCCTCAACCGCCTGCGACACCGCAACGCGTGGGGTACCTGCCTGGCTGTACCAACGCCGGAACTGCGTAAGGTCGATCCCCGCCCCGTCCTCGATCGCCTTGATGAAATCTTCGCAAGTCGCCGCCTCGCCATCATGGCGGTCGAAATAGAGATCGGTGCCCGCACGGAACCGCTCCACTCCCACCATCGCGCGCATCATGCGGATGACTTCGGCGCCCTTGTTGTAGACGGTCGCGGTGTAGAAGTTGCTGATCTCGCGATAGGAGTCAGGCCGGATCGGGTGGGCAAGCGGCCCGGCATCCTCGGGGAATTGTGCCGCGCGCAGGATGCGCACATCCTCGATCCGCTTGACAGCCTCGCCCCGCATATCCTGCGAGAACAGCTGATCGCGTAGCACCGTGAAGCCCTCTTTCAACGAGAGCTGGAACCAGTCGCGGCAGGTCACGCGGTTGCCCGACCAGTTGTGGAAGTATTCATGCGCGATCACGCCCTCGACCGCGTCGAAGTCGCCATCGGTGGCGGTGTCGGGATCGGCCAGCACGTATTTCGTGTTGAAGACGTTGAGCCCCTTGTTCTCCATCGCCCCCATGTTGAAATCGGAGACGGCGACGATGTTGTAGAGATCAAGGTCATATTCGCGGCCGAACACGTCTTCGTCCCATGTCATCGACCGGTGGAGCGATTCCAGCGCGTGGTCGGTGCGGCCAAGGTCTTCCGCACGCACCCAGACATTGCACTCGACCTGGCGGCCCGAGACCGTGACGAAGGGCTTGGAGTTCGCCACCAGATCGCCAGCCACCAAAGCGAAGAGGTAGGACGGCTTCGGCCAGGGATCGTGCCACTCGGCCCAATGGGTGCCGTCGGAATTCTCGCCCGCATCGGTGCGGTTGCCGTTACACAGCAGGATCGGGAAGAGCGTCTTGTCCCCCTCCATCCGCACCGCATAGGTCGAAAGCACGTCCGGGCGGTCGGGGAAGAAGGTGATGCGCCGGAAGCCTTCCGATTCGCATTGGGTGCAGAGCATCCCGTTCGACGCATAGAGGCCCATCAGCTGGGTGTTGGCGCTGGGGTTGATCGCAGTGACGATGGTGACGCTGTGCGCGTCGCCCGGCAGGGTCACGATCAGATCGGGGCCGTGCATCCGCCAGTCAGCCGGGCCGCCGTCGACCGTGACGCTTTGTGCGGTCAGGCTATCGCCGTTGAGACAAAGCTCGCGGCTTGCTGCGGCAGCGGGGTTGCGTTCGACCTGCAAGGTCGCTGTCACGGTGGTCGCCTCCAGCCCCAGGCGGAAGTCGAGCTGCGTGTTCGGCACCAGCCACGCAAACGGCTGGTAATCCTCGCGCCGGATGACCGGCGGCTCGTGCGGGGTGGGGGCAGCGTCGGCGAGTTCGGGGTTGCCGTCGGGGGTGATGGGAGTGGTTGCGATGTCCATGCCCCGCTCTCTACCCGCTCGTGTCGAGCGTAGTCGAGACACATTCGCCGGGTCTCTCGAGTTCAACCTGCGGTTGTGCGTTGCAACCGCTCGAGACGAACGGCACTAAAGGGGAATGACTCATCTCTTGATCTTCGGCCTCGGCTACACGGCGGGACGCATTGCCGAAGCGATGCGGACGCGCGGCTGGCACGTAACCGCCACCGGCAGCGCGGGCGATCTCGCCTTTGCCGACCGGGCGGCCGTGCTGACGGCGCTGGGCGCGGCGACCCACATCCTCTCCTCCGTCCCGCCGGATCGGGCGAGCGGCAGCGATCCTGTGCTGGATGCCTATGGCGCGGCGCTGAAGGGGCGGGAGCTGTTCTACCTCTCCTCCACCGGCGTCTATGGCGACCGGGCAGGAGCGTGGGTCGACGAGGCGACGCCCACCATCGCGCAATCGGGAGAAGGCCGCCGCAATGCCCGCGCCGAGGCTGATCTCGCGTGGCTCACCATGGGCGCGCGGGTGTTCCGCCTGCCGGGGATCTACGGACCGGGCAGGAGCGCGCTCGACCGGGTGCGGGAAGGTCAGGCGCGGCGGATCGACCTGCCGGGGCAGGTGTTCAGCCGTGTCCATGTTGACGACATCGTCAGCGGCGTGGTTGCCGCCCTGACACAGGCTTCGCCCGCAGAGGCCTACAATCTCGGCGATGATTGGCCGTGCAGCGGCAACGAGGTCACCGAACACGCTTGCCGCCTGCTCGGGCTGCCTCTGCCGCCGCTCGAAACGCTGGAGGACGCCAACCTCTCCGAGATGGCGCGCGGGTTTTATATGGAGAACCGCCGGGTCGCCAATGGCAAGGCCAAGCGGGTGCTCGGGTGGATGCCGCGCTATCCGACCTATGTCGAGGGCTTGGCGGCGCTCCTCTGACTCGTCATTGCGAGCGGAGCGAAGCAATCCATGGACTGATCTTCCGTCATGGCGCGAGGGCTGGCCATGGATTGCTTCGTCGCCTGCGGCTCCTCGCAATGACGAAGCTTACTTCTTCTTCTGCTTTGACCTGAGCGCCAGCCCCATGCCCACCAGCGCCAGCGCCATGCCGCCTGCTGACAGCGCGTCCCACTTGAAGCCCTCGAACAAGGTCGACAGCCCCATCGCCACGCACACCGTCACGATCCCGTTATAGGCCGTGCGCCCAGCGCCGATCTCGCGCACCAGATTGTAATGCAGCGGGAAGGTCACCACCGAACCGATGATCGCGAGGTACGCCGTGCCCGCCCAGAACTGCCATGCGCTCGGCACCTGCGGCGGGCCGACCGTCACCAGCGCGTAGACCAGATCGAACGCAGTGCCATAGACCATCGCCCAGGCGAGAAAGCTCACCATCGGCACGCCGCGCCCGGTGGGGTTGGCCTGCACTACATTGGCGATCGAGGCCGCCAGCATCCCGCCAATTGCCAGCACGATGCCGAGCCCCACGTTCCCGCCGAGCGGCGCCGCATTCCATTCATGCACCAGCAGCATCGCCACGCCCGCAATCGCCACAAGGCTCCCGCCGATAAAGCCGCCCTGCACTGTCTCGCCGATGAAGATTTTGGCGAAGACCGCGTTCGGCACCATCAGCAGCGCAAACATCACTGCGACGATGCCGGAGGTGATGTGGCTTTCGGCATGGTAGACGAACAGGAAGTTGCCACTGAACTGCGCGATGCCGACGCCGAGCGCCAAGAGATGCTCGGGCCGGTTCAGCTTCAACCTATTGCCCATCACCACGGCCAGCACGAACAGCGCCGGAGTGGCCAGCATGAAGCGGTAGAACACGCCCCACGCGGCCGGAACGTCGGAAATCTGTCCGGTGATGACGAACCAGGTCGACCCCCAGATCGTGCCGGTCAGCATGAAGGGGATCAGCACCTTGGGGCTGAGCATCGACGGCGCGGACACCCCGCTCATAGCGCGGCGATGGCCTTGCCCAGCGCCTGCGCGTCCTCGGGCCGGGTGTTCCAGGCGGTGACGAAGCGGGCGGAGTTTGCACCCCAATCGTAGAAGGCAAAGTCCTGCGCCCGCAACGCCGCGCGCTCGGCCTCGGAAAGCTGCACGAACAGCTCGTTGGCCTCGACCGGGTGAAGCAGCCGGTCGCCGCAGCCCGCCGCCACTTCCTGCGCCGCCGCATTGGCGTGGGCGGCATTGGCGAGCCACAAGCCATCGTCCAGCATCGCGAGAATCTGCGCCGCGAGATAGCGGCCCTTGCATTGCAGGTGGCCGGCGCGCTTGCGGCGGTAGCGCACTTGCATCGCCGCCTCGGGATCGAACAGCACCACGGCTTCGGCCCCCATCCCACCGTTCTTGATGAAACCAAAGGCGAGACTATCGACCGGGCCGCTCGCTGCCCGCGCAGCCGCTTTGGGCGAGCCGCCCAGAAACGCCGCCGCATTGGCAAACCGCGCCCCGTCCATGTGCAGGCCGAGCCGCCGCTCCTTGGCGAAGGCTCCCAGCGCCGCCAGCTCTGCTGACGAATAGGCGCGACCATATTCGCTCGCCTGGGTGATCGCGATCGCGTGGGGCTGCACCTGATGCACATCATTGCGGATCGGGTCGATCACCGCCGCGATGTCCTCAGGCGTCAGCTTTGCGCCTTCGCCATCGGCGTGCATCAGCTTCGCGCCGTGGAGGAAGAACCCCGGCGCGCCGCCTTCATCAACCTCGATATGCGCCTCGCGGTGGCATACCACCCCGCCGTGGGGCGCGCACATCGTAGCGAGCGCCAGACAATTCGCCGCCGTACCGGTTGCCACCCACAGCGCTGCACATTCGCGCCCGAACAGCGCGGTGAACCGCGCGTCCAGTTCGGCCGACAGCGCGTCCCCGTCGTACGGGTTGTCCGGTTCATCGGCCTTGCGCATCGCCTCCCACAGCCGGGGGTGGACGGGCGCGGCGTTGTCGGACAGGAAGGGTTTGAATGCGAAGGTTTGGGCTGGGGTCATCGGCCAACGCCTCTAACCGCCAGCGCAGCCATTACAAGCAGGAGTAACGTGAGTGAGCGAGGAACCGACAAAGCTGACAATCACCCACCACGTGGCGGGTCAGGGCGGACGCTATGTCGCGGTGGTCGAAGGCGCTTCGGAAGAAGGCTATCTCGAATGGGAACCCGGCGGGGAGCGTGACGGCGTCGAGATTCGCGTCGCGGCCCACACCATCGTGCCGCGCGCCATCGGCGGACGCGGCGTGGCGGGCGCGCTGGTAGACCGACTGGTCGATGATGCGCAGCGTCAGGGCTTCCTGATCCGCCCCGATTGTTCCTACGTCGCCAAGAAGTTCTCGGAAAACGCCGACTGGGGCTCGCTCAAGGCCTGATCCTGAGGGGCCTGATCCAGCCGCGAGAAATCGGTTGCGGCAATGGTTTCCAGCACGCTCGCCCGCAAGGCCCGCGCTTCGGCGAGCGGCACGCCCTGCATCGCGAACGTCCCTCCCGCCAGCCCGAGATGCACCGTCGCATAGCCGCGTAGACGGGCAAGCGGCCCCTGTGCGATCTCGACCGAATGGAGCTTGAGCCGGGTCGCGATCTGGCGGGTCGGCGAAAAGAACCCGTGGCTGGCATAGACCTGCGACGCGTCGATCGCGTGGCGGCGGAACTCCCAGGCATAAAGGTTTGCGCCCGCCGCCAGCACCGCTGCTCCGAGCGGCACGAGGAACAGGCCAAAGGGCGCGAAAATCGCGACCGGGATCGCCGCCAGTACGAACACCGCCGAACCGAACACCACGGTATCGGTGCGCTGGCGCTTGCTGGCGCGGTGCCACTGTGTCGTCTCGTCTGGCAGGCGGAAGCCCGCCGCGCTGACGATGGGCGCGATCTCCTCCATCTTGGCGAAGGGCGCGACGATGTGGCTCTCGCCTTCCGCATCCTGCGCGAGACTGACGAAGCTCAATCCGTGCCAGCCGAACCGGTACCGCACGAGACCGGTGCCAATCACCAGCCCCTGCACCCGGTGGGCGGGCATCACCACATCGGTGCGGGTGAGCAGCCCGCGTTGCCGCCGGAACCCGCGCGCCGAACGGGTCAGGGTAAAGCCCCAATCGCGCAGCACGGTGCGCACCACGCCGGTCGCCATGCCGATCACGACCAGCCCCAGCAGCCCCGCAACCACCGCCGCTGCCTGCACAATCAGGCCAAGGCTCGCCACCGTGCTGCCCTGCTCGCTCAGCCAGCCGCGCCACAGATCGACATTCCACACGTCAATACTGGAGACATTGTCGACATATTGCAGCGCGCCGCCCAGCACCGCGAACACCGCGAGCGAGAATTCGAACAGACCAAAGGTGAGCAGGCGCCCGGGCGTCAGCGCATAGAGCACTTCGCCAGTCTCAGGCTCGCTGCGAAGCGGCGCCTCCGGATCGGCGATGCTGACCGCTGCCTCATCATCGCGGCGCTCACGCACCAGCTGGCGCAGGGCTTCGCCTTGGGCATCGGTGAGGTATTGCAGCGCGAGGTCATCGGCCCCGCCTGCCCCGGTCTCGAACTTGACCGCCACCAGCCCGAACAGGCGCGGCAGCGGCTTGGCTTCGAGGCTGACATCCTGAATGCGCTCATAGGGCACAGAACGGGCCGAACGGCTGAACAGGCCGCTTTCGACCCGGATGTCGGTCTCCCCAATGGTGTAGGTCAGCCGCCGCCAATGGGCATAGCTGAAGGCGGTGCCGATCACGACCGACGCCAGACCGACGCCGAGCGCGATCAGAAACCGCCCGTCGCCGCCGATCCCTGAAAAGGCAATCGCGATGGCCGGGAAAATCGCGCTGCGAAGGCTGCCGATTGCGCCGAGGATGACGCTGATCGGCGCCGTGCGCTGCGGCTCGCTCATACCGTCTCGCGGCGGATATGGGCGCGGATCTCCTCCCGCATCTCGCGCGCCAGCTCCTCGCCGAGGCCGGGGAGCGACACGCTGGCATTGTGATTGCCCGCGGTGTGGAGCGTCAGCGTGGCGATGCCGAAGAACCGGTCGAGCGGCCCTTGATGCACATCGATATGCTGCACCCGCCCGAACGGCACCACCGTGTCCGACCGGAACAGCAATCCGCGCACCACCCGCAGCCGGTCAGCACTGATCTGATATCCGCGGGCGTTGTATCGTGTCGTCGGCACGCGGATGATGAGGGCGAGCGCGATCACCAGCACCGTCCCGGCGATGATACCCTGCGGGATCAGCGCGAGATCGCGGATCGCCGCTTCAGCCACGAGCGCCCCGAGCAGGAACGGGATCGCGGTCAATGTGGTGCGCAGCCGCAGCGCACGGGCGTAACCGGGATGCAGCTTGGTCAGCTCCCCCTCGTCGTCGAGCGGGTGACCGGCAGGCGGAATTGCGAGCGTGTGATCCATGGTGCCTTAGTGGCGCAATACAGCGCGCTTGCCTAGCGCATTTATGAGGGCGACGGGCGGGCTTCGCGCCCCTAGAACTGTGGCAAAATCACTCCGGGAGAGAACATCCATGACCACGCTCCATTCCAGCCTCGGCCCCAATCCGCGCCTCGTGCGGATGTTCATGATCGAAAAGGGTCTGGAAGAAGGGCGCGATTTCACCCGCGTCCATTACGACATCATCACCGGCCAGAACCGGCAGGATGCGGGCTACATGGGCAAGAACCCGCAAGGCACCACGCCAACGCTGGAGCTGGATGACGGCACCTGCCTCACCGAAAGCTGGCCGATCTGCGAATATGTCGAGGAACTGCACCCCGCACCCAACCTGTTCGGCGAAACCCCGGTGGAGCGCGCGACAGTGCGCAAGTGGGCGCGGCTGTTCGATCAGGAGGTCGTCGTGCCGATGACGATGGGCTTCCGCGCCACCACGGGCCGCCCGATGTTCGAACCGCGCATGACCGTCGTCTCGCCCGAGGCGGGCGCGGAGCTGTTCGCACTGGCCGACGAGAAGTGGCGGATGTTCGATGCCTATCTGGGCACGAGCAACCACATCGCGCTGGGCCGCTTCACCTTTGCCGACCTCATCATGTTCGCCTTTGCCAATTTCGGATTCACGGTGGGCTGGAAGCTGCCTGAGGGGACAGACAATCTTGCCCGCTTCGTTGAAACCCACAACCAGCGCCCCTGCGCCGTGATCTGGACGATGGCCGAGTAATGCCTGACCTTAGCGGCAAGGTCGCCATCGTCACCGGCTGCGCCAGCGGCATAGGCGCGGCGGCTGTGCGGCGCTTGCGGGCCGACGGGGCCGCGGTGCTCGGCACGGATCTTGATGCCGCCGCTGGCGAAGCCCTGTGCGGCGAAGTGGGCGCAGAGTTCGCCGTGCAGGACGTGTCCGACCGCGCGCTGTGGCCGCAGATCGTGGCGCGTGCGGTGGCGGCCTTCGGGCGGCTCGACATCCTCGTCAACAATGCCGGGATGGTCTCGGGCGCAGGCATCGGCGATCTCGATGACGAGGCGATGTTCGCCGCGTGGGACCGGGTGCTCGCCGTCAACCTCTCCGGCACGATGGCAGGGTGCCGCGCGGCGATTGCGGCGATGCGTGACAATCCCGGCGGATCGAAAGGCGCGATCGTCAACATCGCCTCGACCACCGCGATGGCGCCGCTGCCCACCGATGTCGGCTATTCGGCCAGCAAGGGCGCGGTGCGGGTGCTGTCGAAGTCCGTGGCCACGTGGTGCGCCCAGCGCGGCCTCAACATTCGCTGCAACACCGTGATCCCCGGCGCGACAATGACCGGAATTCTTGAAGCGGCGGAAGTCCAGACCCCCGGCCTGATCGCAGCCGTAGCGAAAACCTCACCACTGAACCGCCTCGCCGATCCATCGGAAACGGCGGCAGCGATTGCTTTCCTCGCCAGTGACGAATGCCCGTTCATGACCGGAGCAGAGATGCTGGTGGATGGCGCGATGATGGCGATCCATCCGGGGTTCTGATCAGCCCCCGCGCATCTTCTCCAGATAGCCGGTCGGCCCCATCTGCGCCGCGGTCCACACGAAGATCGCCAGCGACAGCAGGCCCGACACAAGGCACACGCCGAACACCGCCACGGCCAGCGAACTATCGCCGTAAGCGGGGCCCATTGCGTCGCTCACCGCACCGATTACGGCGAGCCCCAACGCCTGCCCGACCAGATTGTTGAAGAACAGCGCGATCGCCACGGCAAAGCCCCGGCTGGCAGGCTCAACCGCCGCCTGAATGCCCGACATGATCCCCGCCTGGCTTGCCACGTAAATCGCGTAAGCGACCCCGAACCAGCCGAGAAACGCGGTGAACCCGGTCGAGGTCAGGCTCAGCGCCAGCGGTGCCACGCAGCCCAGGCTCACCAAACCCGGCAGCCACGCGCGCCAGCGTTCGTCACGCAAGGTCAGCCAATGGGTGAGGTATCCGCCGATGAGCGGCCCCGGTATCCCGCCGAGGAAGAAGGTCAGCCCGAGATAGAGCCCGACATCCCCGGTCGAAATCGGGAACTGCCGCAGCATCACCGCCGCCATCCAGAAGGCGAGCGCATAGCCGATCATGATCTGCACCGCCCAGCCGAGCGCCAGGCCCATGAACACCCGATTGGTGATGAGGCTCATGATCGTGCGGCCCAGCGGCAGCTGCGCCATATCGGTGCCCGCCGGCGCATAGCGCCCGCGCTTGGGCTCGCGCACAGTGAGGAAGATCACGAGGCCGAGCAGCAGTCCTGGCAGGCCCATCAGGATGAAGGCCCAGCGCCAGTTGAAAATCTCCGCCAACTGCCCGCCAAACACCAGACCCGACGCCGTGCCAACGGTCGACCCCAAAGTCAGATAGCCCATCGCCTTGGCGAGTTCATGGCGCGCAAAGAAATCGGCGACGAGGCTTTGCGAGGATGGCCCGGAACAGCCCTCCCCCACCCCGACCCCGGTGCGCGCGGCGAACAAGGTCCAGAACCCCGTGGCCATCCCGCAGGCGGCGGTCATCAGGCTCCAGAAGCTGATCGCGCTCGCGACGATGTTCTTGCGGGTCGATCGGTCCGCCAGCCGCGCCGCCGGGAAGCCTGCGAGCACATAGACCAGCGAAAACGCCGCGCCGCCCAGCAGGCCAAGCTCGAAATCCGACAGCGCGAACTCAGCCTTGATGTCCTCGACCAGAATGCCGAACACCAGCCGGTCCGCAACGCTGAACGCACTTGTCAGCGTCAACAGCGCGAGCACGTACCAGCGATAACCGCCCGGCTGATCGCCGGGCTTTGGCCAGCGATAGCCGCCTGAAGCGTCAGTGGTGGGGACGGGCGTAGAGGCCATTGTCCACCGGGATCGTCAGGCCATTGAGAAAGCGCGCTTCGTCCGAAGCAAGGAACAGCACGCAACCCGCGACATCCTTGGGATGGCCGAGCGCATCCATCGCCAGCGGGCCTTCGGGAATATCCATCGGCTTTTCGCCGCCGCGCCCCGAAATGCCCATCACCATCGGGGTTTCAATCCCCCCCGGTGCCAGCGCATTGACGCGGATGCCGTAGCCTTTGTCCTGGAAATCGACCGCAAGGCTGCGGGTCATGCCCGCGATCCCCGCCTTGGACGCGGCATAGGCCGGGATATTGCCATAGCCCATCAGCGCCGCGGTCGATGCCATGTTGATGATCGACGAGCCGCCCCCGCCAACCACTTGGTGGCGATGCTTCATCAGCGGCACGGCATATTTGCAGCCGAGAAAGGTGCCGACCACATGGATGTCGAGATGCAGCTTGAAGTGCGCCAGGCTGCAATCCTCGATGCTCTCGAAGATCACATTGCCCGCGTTGTTGACGAGAATATCCAGCCCGCCGTGACGCTCCTTCACGGCGCGCATCACGTCGATCCATTGCTCTTCGTTGGTGACATCCAGCGCCATCGCGTCGCCGCCGATCGCCGCTGCCACCTGATGGGCGAGTTCGGCATCGCGGTCCGTAACGATCACCTTTGCGCCTTCGCGCGCCAGTGCCTCGCAATCGGCCTTGCCCAGACCCATCGCCCCGCCTGTCACGAGCGCTACCTTGCCCGCTACCCGTCCCGCCATATGCTCTCTCCCAAAAGCTTTTTTGATATGTCGCCAGCCTATCGGGCGGGCAGGTCCGTGCCACTGTCGAAAGCGCGAGGACGCTGGCGGCAAGCAGCGGTGGTACCTGCGCAGCCGAGGAGAGGCGGAAATGATGGAGCCGGAAGAAATCGCGCGGCTGAAGGCGCTGATGGAATGGGAAGGCCAGCGCACCGCGCCGCCTGAAGGCTTCCCGGTCCTGCCCGATATGCCCGCCGGGCGCTACACCTCGCCCGAATACTTCGCGCTCGAACAGCAACACGTGTTCCGCAAGAGCTGGCTGTTTGCCGGGCATCTGGACGAGATACCCGAGCCGGGGTGCTATATGCGCTGGCACAATGCCGGCGATCCGATCGTGATCGTGCACGGCATGGACGGCACAGTGCGCGCGTTCCACAACACCTGCCGCCACCGCGGCGCGCCGGTGGTGACCGAGGATCGCGGCAAATCCTCGCGCCTCATGTGCGGCTATCACAACTGGACCTACAAGACCGACGGGAGCCTGGTGGGCGTGCCCGAACGGCGCGACTTCCCGGCCGATTTCGACATGAGCTGCCGCGGGCTGCTGCCCGTCAGGTGCGAGCTGTTCGGCAAGATCATCTACGTCAATTTCGACATGGACGCGATGCCGCTGCTCGACTGGCTCGGCCCCTTGGCGCGCGAATGGGAGGAGTTCGCCTTCGATCGCATCCGGCTCGCCGCGCGGCACTCCTTCGATCTCCAGTGCAACTGGAAGGTTGCGATGGAGGCCAACATGGAGGTCTACCATGTGCCCTTCATCCACCCGAACACGGTCGCGCCGCTGGTGGACAGCAGCCGCAACCTCAACACCATCTATCCTAACGGGCACGCCCGGATGCTCGCCCCGCCGCCGCGCACCACGAACCGTGAGCACGTGCGCGCGATCGACAGCCCGCCCGGCTGGCGACAGATCGAAAGCGTGGGGGAGTTGGGGCGCACCTGCACCCAGAGCTACACGCTGTTCCCCAATTGGGTCTCACCGCTCAGCAACTACTTCGTGCCGCCGCTGGTGTTCTGGCCGACCTCGCTTGGCACCACCCGCTTGGAGCTGGTGACGATGGCGCTGGATTGGGGCGACGCGCCCGCGCCCGATCTGTGGACGGTCCCTGATGCCAGCCAGCCCAACGGCCGCCAGATGAGCCCGATCATCCTTGAGGACACCCAGTTCGGCGAGGCGATCCAGCAATCGATGCAAGGCTCGGCCTTCCGGTCCGTGCCGCTGTCCTATCAGGAAGCGCGGATCTATTCGTTCCACCAGAGCCTCGACCGGATGATCGGGCCGGAGAATGTGCCCGCGCATCTGAGGGTCGAACCGGTGATCGGCGCCGAATGGGTGTGGCCCAATGATCCGCGTGCCAGCCAGATGGAGCGCGAAACCGCACATGCAGGATCGCACGCCACAGCGGCGGCCGAATGACGTTACGGCATCAATCGGTTTTGGCCGCTTTGCCGAGCCCGTGTGACGTTTTTGCCGCAGTTTGAGAGGCTCACTATCGCTTTTGCGAATGGCGCGCTCGCCGCCGTAACATAGACCCGCGAGACATACCGAAAGGCGTGAGGAGACACGCTGACGGGTTGGGGAAGTACTGGGCACGCGGGATAGCCGCGGTCCGAAGGGGAGAGACGACCATGAATACATTTCGTGCCCGAATTGCATCTGGCGTCCGCGTGGACGGCCTACGCCGCGCCCTGCTGTGCGGCGCCGCGCTGAGCGGTTTTGCCGCAATGCCGAGCACTGCCTTCGCGCAGGATGCGGCGGCTGAAGCGGATACTGTCGAGAACGATCAGGTGATCGTGGTGCAGGCCCGCCGCCAGAACGAAACCCTGCAAGAAGTCCCCGTGACCGTCACCGCGATTGGCGGCGAAACGCTTCAGCGCTTCAATATCGACCAGGTCGCCGACGTGACCAGCCGCGTGCCGACACTCAATGTGCAGGTCGGCGGTTCGGGTTCGGGCGGCCAGCTCTCGCTTCGCGGCGTGGGCTCGTCGAACATCTCGGCAGCCTTCGATTCCGCCGTGGCCTTCGAATATGACGGCGTCGTCGTGTCGACGATGCGCATGGTGCAGGCCGGCTTCTTCGATGTCGAGCAGATCGACGTGCTGCGCGGGCCGCAGTCGCTGTTCTTCGGCAAGTCGGCGACGGCGGGCGTGCTCTCGCTGCGTTCGGCCAACCCCACCTCCGACTGGGAAGTCGGGATGCGTGCCAACTATGAGTTCGAAGAGAAGGGCTACCTGCTCAACGGCTACATTTCCGGTCCGCTGTCTGACACGCTGGGCATTCGCATTGCCGCCCAGTTCAACGATATCGACGAATTCCAGCTGGCCCAGCCCGGCTCTCCGGCGGTCAACCAGAAGCGCGGCCTGACCGACTTCATCGGCCGCGTGACCCTCGACTGGCAGCCGTCGGACATGTTCCGCGCCAACCTCAAGGTGCAATACACCAAGCACGAGAACGATGGTGCGCTGGGTACGGGCGAAGTGTCCTGCGGTGCGAACGGCGTTGCGGATTCGATCTTCCTGCTCGGCGGTGCGGTGAACCTGCCGGCGGGCTATAACTGCAACGTCACTGACCAGCGCTACTACTTCACCGACGCCGCTGCGCCGCTCGCCAGCGGCGTGCCGACCCCGTCGAAAGCCGCTGGCCGCAACGGCGTGCCGTTCGGCGAGACGGACATCTGGTTCGGCCGTCTGCAATTCGAACTCGACCTGTCCGAAACACTCCAGCTGACCTCGGTCACCGGCCTGCTCAACATGAAGGCGGTCGATTTCGAGAGCTATTCCTATGGCGGCTTCATCCCCGGCCCCAATGGCACCCGCCTGCCGGGCGGCGCGGGTTCGTCCGACCCGATCAACAACCTGGAACAATACACCCAGGAACTGCGCCTCGCCTCGGACTTCGACGGGGCCTTCAACTTCATGCTCGGCGCGTTCTACGAAGACCGCACGATCACCTTCGACACCTCGCAACAGGGCGTGAACATCTCGTTCCTCGGGCCTGACCCGGCGACCGGCTTCACCTATGACTGGGACAAGACCCACCTCACCAAGACCGAAGCCCTGTCGTTCTTCGGCAGCGCGATGATCGACCTCACGGAAAAGCTGGAACTGTCGGGCGGGATCCGCTGGACGGACGAGCAGAAGGTCCAGACCATCAGCGTGCCGTACGTTCACACCTTCCTGTTCGGGCCGACCTTCGTGCGGCCGGGCTTCTTCTCGGGCCCGATCAACTTCGCCGATGACAACTTCTCGCCCGAAGTGACGCTGAAGTACCAGGCGAACGAAGATTTCAACATCTTCGCCTCGTTCAAGACCGGCTTCAAGTCGGGCGGGATCGACAACTCCGCACTGCCGTCCAACAGCCTCAGCGCGGCGGCGGCGAGCGGCGACTTCAGCTCGCTGATCTTCAAGTCGGAAGAGGCAATCGGCGGCGAAATCGGCTTCAAGTCGCAGTGGTCGAACCGCGACATCACGCTGAACATGACGGCCTACCAATACGTGTTCAAGGATCTGCAAGTGCAGAACTTCAACGCGCAGACGGTGCAGTTCATCACCAGCAACGCGGGCGAGCTGACCACCAAGGGCGTCGACATGGAAGCCAAGTGGCGCACCCCGGTTGACGGGCTGAGCTTCTCGTCGAACATCTCCTACCTCGATGCCAAGTACACCGACGACTTCCTCCAGCCGGGCGGCCAGGGCGGCACGATCAACCTCAAGGGTCGTCGTGGCAGCCAGGCCCCCGAATGGTCGGGCAACGTCGCGGCCGATTGGGCCATCCCGCTCAGCAACAGCCTTGAGTTGTTCCTGTCGGGCAACGCGGCCTACAATGATGGCTACATCACGGACGAAACGTCGCTCAACGATTTCCGGCAGCCGAGCTTCTGGCTGTTTGATGCCAACGTCTCGATCGGTCATCCGGATGGCAACTGGAAGCTTTCGCTGGTTGGTCAGAACCTGACCGACAAGGTCTTCGTCATCACCAGCGGCGGGCGTCCGTTCCTGTCGCCCACCGGTGACGACATCTTCCTCACCCAGAACCGCGGCCGTCAGATCTTTGCGGAAATCAGCTTCAAGTTCTGATCGTTCCAGCAGGGGAATGCGGGGGGCAGGCCAGCGATGGCCCGCCCCTTTGCTTTTACGCCGCCCCGCCCCGCCGGCTCTGCCAAAAGTGAGCATTGCCCCGGCAGGCTGTAAGGCGGATGCTTCCCGCAACAGTCCGGGAGAACAAGCATGTCACGCGAAACGCTGGTCGAAATGACCCGCAGTCTGGTCGCCCACGGCGCGGCCGATACGATGGAATATGCCGACGATATCGTCCGCATTCCCGCCAGCGCCTATACCGACCCTGATCTGTTCGAGCTGGAAAAGAAGCAGATCTTCCGCCGCCTGCCGCTGATGGTCGCGCCGTCGTGCGAGCTGCCCAATCCCGGCGATTTCAAGGCGATGGACATCTGCGGCGTGCCGCTGCTGCTCTCCCGTCAGAAGGACGGCAGCATGGGCGCCTTTCTCAACATGTGCACCCACCGCGGCAACCCGCTGGCGGCCGGCTGTGGCAATGCCAGCCGCTTCACCTGCGGCTATCACGGGTGGACCTTCAAGGCCGATGGCGACCTGATCGGCGTGGCGGATTCGCAGGATTTCGGCAAGATCGACAAGAGCCAGCATTGTCTGACCAAGTTCCCGGTCCACGAAGCGGCGGGGCTGATCTGGGTGACGCTCGATCCCAATTCCAAGCTCAGCATTCCCGATTACCTGTGCGGGTATGACGATCTGCTCAAGGCCTTCGAGTTCGACGGCTGGACGCTGTTCGCCCAGCGCACGATTCCCGGGCCGAACTGGAAGACAGCCTATGACGGCTATCTCGATTTCTACCACCTGCCGGTGCTGCACAAGGACACCTTCGGGGCGGACTTCTACAACCGCGCCAATTACTTCGCTTTCGGCCCGCACCAGCGCCTGTCGACCCCATCGAAGTTCGCGATCAAGGTGCAGGGGGATGACGATCAGGCGCTCGATCTCGAAGCGCTGGCCGATGACGAATTGCCTCAGGAAGTGCTGGTGCAGGGCGTGTGGACGATCTTCCCGCACATCTCGATCGCCAGCTTCTACGGCGGCGGGCAGCGCGGGGCGCTGGTCAGCCAGCTGTTCCCCGGCGCCACGGTCGGTGAAAGCTATACCACCCAGTACTACGTCATGGAAAACCAGCCCGAAACGCCCGAGCAGGTGCAGGCGGCGCACGACCAGTTCAACTTCCTCGAAATCGTGGTGCGGGACGAGGATTACGCCACCGGCAAGCGCCAGCATCAGGCGCTGCAATCAGGGCTGATGAAAGAGGTGCTGTTCGGCCGCAACGAGAAAGGCGGACAGGTCTTCCACCAATGGGCCGAGCGTCTGACGCGCGCGAGCGACGAGGAGCTGGTGGCGATCTTCGCTCAGGAACAGCGTCAGGCGGCGGAGTAGGGTTGCCACTCTTCGTCATCCCAGCGGTTGCGAAGCACAACCGAAGGTTGAACGCTGGGGTGACGGTCAGGGCTGGTTAGGGGTCGATACCCGAACGGCAGGAACTTTCCAGGATCGAGGCAAAAACCGCCACGCCGCTTTGGGGATCAAGCCGGGGTGCCGCTCATGACCGGAAGTGGGTGGGAAGCTGCCTTCCACTAAAGCGTCACCCCGTGCTTGACACGGGGCTTGGCTTTTCTTCCTCAACCAATGCCGCGATAACGGGCGCATGGAGAAGGGCGGCTGGGTCTACATCTTGGCGAACCGCTATCGCGGTGGGATGTATGTCGGGGTGACCGCAGATGCGCTCGCCCGCGTCTACCGGCACCGCGAGGGAACCGGTTCGCGCCATGTCGCTGATTTCGCAAAGACGCGGCTTGTCTATGTCGAACACCATGACACCATCGAGGGCGCCATCGCCCGCGAAAAGCTCGTCAAGAAATGGCGGCGCGAATGGAAGTTCGCGCTGATCGAGAAGGATAATCCCGATTGGGTCGATCTGTGGGAGCAATGGTTCGCACCAGACGCGCCGCAGAAGTAGCCAAACCCCGTGTCAAGCACGGGGCGACGAGGTGAGGTATGTCCGCAATGGGGTCGATTGCAGAAGGGCAGGAATTTTTCGCGAGCAGGGCAATGCCGACGTGCCGCTTTCGGGATCGCGCATCAGCCCTGCTCACGGCCGCTTGTGGGTGGAAAGCGGTCAATCATCTTTCGCGGATGTCGCCGCATAGAGGCCTGCCCATGCCAAGGCTTCTGCGGCAAAGATTATGATCGCCGAAGTCTTGGACCCAGACCACCAAAGCAGCGTGCCGACAATGAGACCGATGAGAAGGCACGATACGGCCGGGCTAGACATCTTCATGTAATGACAGATGACACAATGGACATGACGGCAGCAATGGGGTCGCTTCCCGAATGGGAGCTTTCGGCAGCGCGGCCGCGATAAACGACATTTTCCTACATGCCCGCCAGCCGCTACAGTCCGTCTCGGTTCTTTTGGCATTGTGATCGGCGCGGCACCGGGGCCGCACGTGCGCGGGGCGGGATGCGTTTTCTCTCGCGGAAAATTTGTTTGTCCGCTCAAGAAATTCGGAACAAGCCTATGTATTTCATGAAGAATAGGACAAGTTGGGAAAGTGACACGGTGTCACCTTTGTCCGGTTTCTGGAGCAATCCGGGGCGGTAGGCTGGTCACACGCAGCGGGCGCAGCGCTGCTGCGCGCCTAGCGAGGACGGGGGCGCCTCCGCGCCCCCGCCTCAAAAGCATCACCCAAACGCCGGGCGATAATTGCTCTCGCCCCATTCCTGACGCTTGGTCCATTCGCCCAGCGGCTCGAGCTTGCCTTCGAGTTCCGGGAAGCGCTCGTAAACGTGGTCCATGTCGACCGCGAAAGGCTTGGTCGGGGCTTCGTTGTTGTATTCGTAGAAGGCCTGAATGCCCTTGGCGAATTGGTCGCGCATTTCCGGGGCCATGGTGTCACCGGCGGCTTCGACCAGATAGCGGCCGAATTCTTCAGGGGTGCAGGGATCATACTTGATCTCCTTGCCCAAAGCTTCGGACAGGCACTGCGTCACCTGCTTGCCGACCAGCCGCTCCGGCCCGCCGATGTTCAGCCACGCGCCTTCCATGTCCGGGCGCTCAAGGCTCGCCAGCATGAAGCGGGCGACGTCATCGAGGCTGATCCAGTTCGCCTGGAGGTTGGGGTTGTGCGGGTACACATACCGGCCCTCATTGACGATGAAGGGCCGCGCCCAGTTGGTCAGCAGGTTGTCCATGAACAGCACGGACCCGAACACTGTCCCCGGCGCGCCCGAACGCCACAGCGCGTTGATGCCCTTGGTGTTCTCGCCATAGGTGAAGGGATCGCCCGGCTTGTCCGGAATCCAGCTCGAGGTGTTCCACACCACGCGCTTCACGCCGATATGCGCAGCGGCCTTGCCGACCTCGCCGATCAGATAGGCGCGGTCGGCGCGGGCTTGCAGCGGGTGGGTGTAGAAGATGTAGTCACTGCCTTCGAGCGCGTCGACGAAGGTTGAGGTGTCGTAGAGATCCATCGGCCGCACCTCGACCCGCTCCACGCCCTCGACCGGCGCGCCCTCCAGCGCGTCCGGGCGGCGCGAGATGGCGCGCACATCGTACCCTGCGGCAAGCGCCTGCCGCACCTGCGCCAGACCTTGCCGGCCGCTTGCTCCGATCACTGTGATAAGTGCCATTCGTGTCTCTCCCGTATTATGATTGCCGGGCAGACTAGGAAGCGCCCCGCCCTCACGCACCGCGCCAATTTGATAGCCAGCGCCTTTTCCCCCCTAGCGAAAAGGCGGGGTTGCCGTAGCGGCGCAGCGCCCGGAATGTGCCGGGATGCAGAACCGTTTCTGGCGCATCGCGCGCCGCCCCGAAGGCACCGACTTCGCCGCCGCGCTGGAGCTGGACGAGGCGCCGCTCGCCCCGCTGGGGGCAGGCGAAATCCGCATTCGCAATTCGCACCTGTCGATGGATGCCGGCACCCGGATGTGGCTGACCGACCGCGAGGACGGGTATCAGCCGCCGCTCCCGCTCGGCATCCCGATGTCGGGGCTGGTGCTGGGCGAAGTGACGGAAAGCCGCGCCGATGGCTTCGCGCCCGGCGATCTGGTGCGCGCCTTCGGGCAGTGGGCCGATGTCAGCACGGTCGATGCAGTGATGTCGGGCGCGATTGTGCTCGATCCGACCGTCACTGACCGCCGCGCGTGGTTCGGCCCGCTCGGCATGAACGGCTGGACCGCACTGTGGGGCGTGGAACAGACCGGCGCGGCCAAGCCGGGCGAGCGGGTGCTGGTCTCCGCCGCCGCGGGCGCCACCGGGATACTCGCGGTGCAGGTCGCCAAGCTGCTCGGCTGCGAGGCGTGGGGCATTGCCGGGGGCGTAGCCAAGTGCGCTTACCTGACCGACGAATTGGGGATCGCCGGGGCGGTCGATTACAAGGCTGCGGATGTGGGCGGGCAGCTTGATGCGGCTGGCGGGTTCGACATCTATTTCGACAATGTCGGCGGAGCGCTGCTCGATCGGGTGCTCACCCGGATGAACCACTATGGCCGCATCGCGGTGTGCGGCTTGCTCGCCGACTACACCGGCGGGGGGCGCACAAGCCCGCGCGAATTCGATCAGGTGCTGATGCGGCGCCTGCGGATCGAGGGGTTCTTCTCGCCCGACTTCATGCATGAAGGCCCCGCCCTCACCCGCCGCTTGCGCGAGTGGACCGAGGTGGGCGAGCTCGTCATGCCCTATGACGTGACGCGGGGGCTGGAAAACACCCTTACCGCCTATGCCAAGCTGTTCACCGGCGGCAATATCGGCAAGGTGATCGTGGAGCTTGACGCATGACCGGAACCCTTGAAGACCGCGAAGCCATCCGCGACATCCTCGCCGCTTATGCCCATGCGATTGACCGGCGGCGGTGGGGGATGATGGAGCATCTGTTTCACGCGGACGCGATGTTCCGCTTCGGCACGATCGAGGGCGATTGGCGCGGGTTTGTGGATCAGGCGCGCGCGGTGATCGACCCGTGCCTTGCGACCCAGCACCAGCTTGGCCAGACGATCTTCGGCTTCGATGGCGCAGACGTCTGCCACACCGAAACCTATATGACCGCAATGCACACCGTCCCGCCGGGCTATCCGCTGGCGGCGGTGTTTCCCGACAAGGGCATGATCTATTCCGCGATCGTGGCGGGCCGCTATGTCGACCGCTTCGAGAAGCGGGACGGCGCATGGCGCATCGCCCAGCGCACCGGCCTCTATGACTGGCGCGAGTTCCGGGTGATGGAGGGCGTTGACCTCTCCGACACGCCCGAAGGCGCGGCCGGATACCACGACGAGCGCGATCCCTCGACGGCAGCCGTGAGGCGGTGGTTGGGGTAGTAGAAAGGAGTTTCTCGCAAAGACCGCGGAGGAAAGGAGACCGCAGAGGCGTTGCTCCCGCCGCGGTAGCGGCGCTTTGATCATGGTTCGCGCCAAGTCGCCAAGGGGCCAAGAGGGAGCGCATGGCCGCGATGACATCCAACATCTTGGCCTCTTTGCGGCTTAGCGTGAGCCAATCTGCGGCCTCTGCTCCCCTGCGGTCTCTGCGCGAACCCGATCAACGCCGGATCGCAAATACCCCGCTCATCGTCGCGATCTGCTCATCGCCGCGCCACACCCCGCCTGACGTATAGGCCGTACGCCCGCCCAGCCGGTCGATCCGCACCCGCGCCTCCAGCCAGTCGCCCAGCCGCGTGCCGCTGAGGTAGTTGACCGTCAGCGTCACGGTCGAGGGCGACAGCCGCGGCCGCTCGGCATCGTAGACTGCGTGGCTTAAGGCAACATCGGCGAAGGTCGAGATCACCCCGCCATGCGCGCCGTCCTGATAGTTGATATGGTGCGGGCAGATCAGCAAACCGACCACCCGTACGCCCTCCCAAGCAGGCCCGAGATAGTACGGCCCGCCATGGTCGAGAAAGCCGGGGGTGAAACCGGCCGGTGCAAAGCCCGAAGGAATGTCCATCCCCGCACCCTAACGCCGCCTGTCGCGCGCGCCGCTATGAATTGTGCCAATGACAGGCGCAGCGCCAGGGCCTATCCTTGCCCGCATGGGAGAGAACACAGCATTGGCAGCGGAGTCCTTTTGCGACGTCGTGCGCGATCACGCGCGCGTTCAGGGGGACGTTATCGCCTTCACCTACGCGGGCGAGGAGATCAGCTTCGCCGAACTCGATGAAGGCGCCAACCGGGCGGCGAACGGGCTGGCGGCACTGGGCGTCAAGCCGGGTGAGCGCGTGGCCTTCCTCGGCAAGAACCATCCGCTCTATTTCGAAGCCTTCCTCGGCGCGGCGCGCATCGGGGCGGTGATGACCCCGGTCAACTGGCGCCTCGCCGCGCCGGAAGTCGCCTATATCCTCGACAATTGTCAGGCCCGCGTGGTGTTCATCGGCGAAGGCTTTGCCGAAGTGCTCGCCGGCATCCGCGCAGACTGCCCGCGGCTGGAGCAGGTGATCGGCATCGACGCGCCGGACTTCGCAGGCACCGATTATCGCACCTGGCGCGACGGCTTCCCCGCCACGCCGCCCGCCCACCGTGTCCGGGCTGAAGACGATGCGCTGCAACTCTACACCTCGGGCACCACCGGCAAGCCCAAAGGGGCGGTGATGACCCATGGCTCGATCCTGTCGAGCCGCGATGCCACAGCCGCGGCAGACGAGATGCGCGGCTGGCAGGAGCCGATCCCGGGCGATGTCACGCTGCTCGCCATGCCGTGCTTCCACATCAGCGGCACCGGCACTGGCATCGGCACGATGGTCGCGGGGACCAATTCCATCGTCCTGCCGGAATATGATCCGACCAAGGCACTGGACCTGATCGCCAATTTCAACATCTCCAAGATCTTCCTCGTCCCCGCCGCGATCCAGATTCTGCTCAACCACCCGCGCGTGGCCGAGACCGATTTCAGCCGCCTCAAATACATCACCTACGGCGCCTCACCGATCCCGCTCGAACTGATGCGCGAGGCGATGCGGGTGATCGGCTGCGGCTTTGTGCAGATGTACGGGATGACCGAGACCAGCGGCACGATCGTCGCGCTCGATCCCGAGGATCACGTGCCCGAGGGCTCGCCCCGGATGCGCAGCGTCGGCAAGCCGCTGGCAGGAGTCGAGCTCAAGATCATCGACGAGGCGGGCAACCCGGTCCCGGTGGGCACCGTGGGCGAGATCGCAACGCGTTCAAGCAAGAACATGCGTGGGTACTGGAACAACCCCGAAGCCACCGCTGCGACCATCGATGCCGAAGGCTGGCTGCGCACGGGCGACGCCGGATACCTTGACGAGGACGGCTATCTCTACATCCACGACCGGGTGAAGGACATGATCATCTCGGGCGGCGAGAACGTCTATCCAGCCGAGGTCGAGAACGCGCTCTATTCGCACCCCAAGGTGGCGGATGTCGCCGTGATCGGCGTGCCCGACCCCAAGTGGGGCGAGGCGGTGAAGGCCTGCGTGGTGGTGAAGCCGGGCGAAACCCTGACCGAGGCAGAACTGATCGCCCACGCCCGCACGCTGATCGCGGGCTACAAGTGCCCCAAGACGGTCGATTTCATTGCCGCTCTGCCGCGGAACCCTTCGGGCAAGATCCTGCGCCGCGAGCTGCGCGCGCCCTATTGGGTGGGCAAGGACCGGGCGGTCAACTGAGGTGCTGCCGGTCAGGCAACTGGCCTACAAGGTCAATGATCTTGAAGCGGCAGCAGCGGCGCATCACCGGCAGTTCGGCTCGGGGCCGTTCTTCGTGCTGCGCCATGTCGCGCTCGCGTCATCGCAGCATCGCGGGGAGGCGCGGCCCTTCGACCATTCCAGCGCCTATGGCCAATGGGGCAGCGTGATGGTGGAACTGGTGGTGCAGCACAATCCCGATCCATCCGCGCTGCACGACATGTTTCCGCATGGGTCTGGGAAAGAGGGGCTGCATCACGCGGCGCTGTTCGTCGATGACCTTGAGGCCGAGATGGCCCGCTTCAAAGCCGAGGGCGCGCCCCTTGCGCAGCTTTCGGTGACGCAGACGGGCACCGCCTTCGCCTTTGTCGATACCCGCGCGAGCCTGGGGCATATGCTGGAATTGTATGAGCCGACGCCGCAACTGACGGGGTTCTACGATTTCGTCGCGGCGGCGGCTCAGGGGTGGGATGGGCGCGATCTGCTGCGGGAGTTGGGTTAGTCCCTCCTCGTCATTGCGAGCGTAGCGAAGCAATCCATGGCCGCATCATGCAATTGCAATCAGCGGTCCATGGATTGCCGCGTCGCCTGCGGCTCCTCGCAATGACGAAGACAGACTAGGCACCCGCCAGCTCCGCCAACCCCACCAACTCCGCGCGGCATTCTGCATCCGCCAGCGCTGTCACCACTGAGAAAGCGACAAACCCCGGCTCGCCCAGATGCGCGACCATTGCGGCGGCTTCGGCGTCGGTGATCGCGGTATGCTCGAACGGCATCCGCCGCGCATAGGCGATGGCCGCGCGGGTTCCGGCGTCGAGCGCGCTTTCTTCGATCGGCGCGCTGTCGATACCATGCACCTGCGCCACTGCTTGCCGGACCAGCGCCACCAGCGCGGGGTCGAGCGCGCCTTCGGCTTTCGCGCGGAAATCGGCGTAGTGGGCAGCCAGCACCGGAGCGGCGGCCAGCGCGGCGCAGACGGCGGTCATTCTGCGGCCTCCAGCACGGCAGGCGTGGGCAGCACGGTGCGGTCCATCACCTCCGGCTCCAGCCCCATGGTGATCAGCGCCTTGGCGAGCGCGAGGAACAGCGTCACCCCCAGCCCCAACTCGGCGATCTGCGGCGGGGTAAGGTGCCGCTGCAAAGCCGCCTTCGCGTCGCCGGTCAGCAGCTCGGGATCGTGGATCAGCGCGTCGGTGAACTTGAGCACCGCTTTCTCGGTGTCGGTCAGCCGGTCGGAGGTCTCGTAGCCATCGGTGATGTCGTCCACCACCTCCTCGCCCAGCCCCTCGGCCACCGCCTTGTCGAAGCGGACATTGCGGCAGAACCCGCATTCGGTGACGCGGGCGTTGCGCATCCGCGCGACCTCCTTGATCCGCGCCGCCAGCACGTCCGAGCCCCAGAACCGCCCGTAAAGCGCGAAGAAACTTGCCGCGATGGCGGGCTGGTGCGCGAGCACGCTCCCGAAATGCGCCGGTTCGCCAGCAATGGCCGAGGATACGCGCGGAGTGGTCGACATGAAGCTCTCTCCTTCACGATCAGACTAGCCCGAGCCCGCCGTTACGGCACCCTCGCCATTTTCGCAGGGGCGGGGGCGCGGACCTGCATGGCAGATTGCGTGAAACATCGAGGGAGAAACGCCATGCCCGGCGAAGCACAGCGCGTGATCGAGGACTTCTGGCGCATTCAGGACAGCGGTGATTACACGAAGCTGGTCGACCTCTTCGCCGAGGACGCCTTTCTCGAAGATCCGATCTGGGGGCAATACCGGGGCCGCGAGGCGATCCTCGGCTTCATGACGACGATGGTAAAGGAGATGGGGGACCGGAAAGTCCACTTCACCGTCGACGAGATCTGCGGGGACGATCACGCGGTGTGGGCGCGCTGGACGATGCACATGGACGGCCATCCGCCGCGCGGCGGAGTGGGCATCTACAAGGTCAGCGGCGGCAAGATGACCTATTACCGCGATTACTTGGACCCAGTGGGGGAGTAAGCCTGAGTCCCTCCCCGTTCGCCCGGCGAATGGGGAGGTGGCAGCCCGAAGGGCTGACGGAGGGGTAAATCGCTGCCGGAGGATTACCCCTCCGTCACCGCTGCGCGGTGCCACCTCCTCATCCCTCGCAGGACGGGGAGGGATTTCACATCACATCGCCCGGTAATCGGGATGCCCGCTTTCGCGCAGGTCCAGCATCGGCAGCGGGAATTCGGCGTTGGGGCTGGCGTCGGGCTGGTCGGGCATCGCCATCGTCCAGTCCATGATGTAGCGGCGGCTCGAAATCCGCCATTCCCCGTCCCGCTTCTCATACTGGTCGAGATAGCGCCCGCCATACATATTGCCGCGATACGGTTCGGCCTCATCCTCGCGACGGAAGCCCAATGCGATGCCGTAGCATTCGCCCTCCGCCGTGGTGGCCGAGGTCAGATTCACCGCCAGCGACGACAGCAGGTGCCAGCGCCGCCCGGTCGAGCGTTCCACCGCCATCACCACCGGCACGAAGTCCGCTGCGGTGCCCTTGAAGAAGCCGTAGTCGATCGCCGCATCGGGCCAGTAGCAGTCCGCCTGCCCCGCATCATCGACCCAGTCCAAAGTGCGCGAATAGCGCGCGATCAGCTCCTGGATCGCTTGCTTGTCGAGCAGTTCCTGAAGCACGGCCTCGACGTTCATGCCCGCGCGCTCCACCAAGCGGGAATGGCGAGCGGGAAGCGTTCCTGCGCTGTCCGCATCGCCTCGCTCGCATCGGCCGGCAGCGCCGGGTGTTCGGTCGGCGGTAGCCCCCCGCCCGCGCCTTCGACGGGGTCGATGTATTCCAGCTTTATCCCCGCCAGCACATCGGCAAAATCGTGACCTTCGTGGTGGTCGGACATTTGGTGGTGATAGAACGCCCACTTGTCCTTGAAGCTGAGCAGGCAGTAGTAGCTCAGCGGCTCCTGCCCCTTCCAGTATTCGTAGCGGATCACCCCTTCCTCGGTACCGAAGGTGTGGTGGACCATGTCGCGCATGATCGCTTCCCACTTCTCCTCCTTGCCGGGCTGGATCTGGATATGGGCGAGCAATGTGGCCATCGAAGCGTCTCCGTTCAGGCGGGTGTGAGGTTGAGCAACAGCCGGTGGATGCCGAGCATGATCCCGCCCTGATGGCGGAAGTCGTTGCCGGGCGCGTAGGCGAGATCGGCGAAGGCATCGCACAGACGCTCCCACGCGATCATCTGTTCGAGCCGCGAGATGTTGGAGCCGGGACACGACCGCGGCCCCTGACTGAAGGCCAGGTGGCGGGTCGCCGCCTTGCGATCCAGCTTCAGGTCGAGCGGGTCTTCGAACTCGTCCGCATCAATATTCGCCGCCGCCCAGCGCAGGTGGAGCATGGAGCCGGCAGGAACGTGGACGCCCTGGAACACCTCGTCATGCGCGCAGATGCGCGTCGAGAGGCCTTGGGTGGGTGAGCGTAGCCGCATCCCTTCTTCGATGAAGGTGCGGATCGCCGCCCGGTCGCCGCGCAGTTGTGCGAACATCCCCGGCCGGTCGCACAGCAGTTGCGCCTGTTCGGCGATGGCATATTGGGTGGTTTCCAGCCCGCCGATCACCATCGCATAGACCACGCCGTTGATCTCATCATCGGTGAGCTTGCGGCCCAGCGGGGCATATTCGACCTGGGTGAGGAAGCTCACCATGTCGTCCTGCGGAGCGGCGCGTTTCTCGCGGGTTTTCTCCGCCACATATTCCTTCATCCCCGCCAGCAGCCGGAACTTCTCGGCGCTCTGTTCGGGGGTGAGGATGTTCTTGTGCGTCGTCCCGATCACATAGGACATGACCTGCGCATTGCCCCATTGCTCCAGCCGCGGGATGTCTCCGTGCGGGAAGCCCAGCACATCGGCCATCACCCGCTGCGGCAGGGGGCGAGCGAAATCGGCGACGAAATCGACCGCCTCCCCGCGCCTCGCCTTGGCCAGCATCCCGGCGATCAGATCGTCGACATGGGCCGTGATCATCGCCGCATGGCGGGTGCAGCCCGGCCCGACCCACGGATCGGTCAGCTCCTTGCGATGCGCGCGCCATGTGTCCGGATCGGGCCGCAGCGACACGATCGAGGCGACCATCGCGTCGATATCGGGAATGTGGGTGGGCATCTCGCCCGATTGCTGGATATGCGCGACCAGCAGCGACAATGTCGGCGGGAAGCGGTCCCAATCGCGCACCACCCGCTTGATGTCATCATATTTGGTGAGGACGAAGGCGTCGCTATCGGGCGTCAGACCCTCTCCGGGCAGGCGCTGCACCGGGGCCTCGGCATGGAGGATCGCATAGGCCGCGTACCAGTGTTCCTGCGCACCGGGGGCGAACAGATCGACCTCGGCGAGGCTTTGCGGCGCGCCTTCGATACCAGACTGCACAGCCGCCTCTCCCATCGCGGGGCGCTTCGCTTAGCGAATCCGCCAATTGCTCCTATTCACCTTGTCCCGCAGCGTCGACCTTACGGAAACGGGCTATTTTGTGAGGCCCGCCAATGGGAGAGACCGCTGTGAGCCGAATTGCCAAACTGGCGCCGGAGCAATGGGACGAACGGCTGGTCACAGCGATCCAGCCCGACAACCTGACCGATCTCGAACAGGGTCTGACCCGCTATTTCGCGCATTGCCCGGAACAGGCGCTGGGCCTGATGGGCTTTGGCGGCGCGTTGAAGCGCAATCGCACCCTGCCTGACCGGCTGGTGGAGCTGGTGCGGCTGCGAGTCGCGTTCTTCAATCAGTGCCGTTCGTGCATGGCGATCCGCTACTCCGATGCTGTGGCCGATGGCGTGACCGAGGGGTTGGTGTGCTCGCTCGAACGCCCGCAAGAGGCCGAAAACCTCACCGCCGCCGAGAAGGTCGCGATCCGCTACGGCGAGCTGATGGCGACCGATCATCTGGCGATCGACGACGCGATCTATGCCGATCTGCGCGCGCATTTCTCTGAGGCGCAGATTGTCGAACTGGGCATGACGGTGGCGTTCTTCGTCGGCTTCGGCAGGCTGGCCGCGACGTATCACATGGTCGAGGAACTGCCCGAAGCCTTTAAAACTGCCGACAAAATCGCGCCTTGGGGTGCCGAAAAGATTCAGGTGCGCTGATGAATTCGCAGCCCCAGATCAACCTGTTCGACCCCGCGCTCCAGCAGTGCCCCTATGACGCGTACAAAACCCTGCGCGACGAGGCCCCGGTCTACAACATTCCCGGCACGCAAATCTTCGTCGTCAGCCGGTATGACCACGTGCGCGAGGTGCTGATGGACCCTGCGCGCTTCCCCTCGACCGCTGCCAACGAGTTGATGCGCGCGAACCCCACCGACATGGAACGCGGACGCAAGGTCGCCGAACGGTTCCGGGAGAAAGGCTGGCTCCCCGCACCCACGCTGGCGGGCCGCGATGACCCCAACCACAAGCAGATGCGCGCCATGTTCAACGAGGCGTTCAAGCCCAGCCGCATCAAGGCAATCGACCCGCGGGTCGAAAACCTCGCCTACGAGCTGATCGACGAATTCGTCGACGATGGCCACTGCGACTGGGTGCGCCAGTTCTGCGTTCCCCTGCCGCTGTTCATCATCGGCGAACAGATGGGCGCCGCGCGCGAGGATATGTGGCGGATCAAGGGCTGGACCGATGCCTTCTTCCACCGCATCTCGCTGATGCTGCCCGAGGACAAGCACCTCGAAATGGTCGACCGCGAGATCGAGGCGCAGCATTACTTCCAACCGATCTTCGAGCGCCTGCGCGAACACCCGGATGGCTCGCTCATCAGCGTGCTGGTTAACACCGTGATCGAAGGCTGGGGCCGCCCGCTGAACAACGAGGAGCTTCACGCCGAAATGATGGCGGACACCTTCGTCGGCGGCTCGGAAACCACCACCAATGCGCTCGCGGCAGGGATGAAGCTGCTAATCGAGAACAAGGATGTGTGGCACACACTCAAGTCCGATCCCGACAAATACATGCGCAATTTCGTCGAGGAGGTGCTGCGGCTGGAAAGTCCGGTGCAAAGCCTGATGCGCTTCACTCACAAGGACGTGGAACTGGACGGGGTAACGATCCCCGCAGGCTCGGTCGTCAACGTCCGCTACGGCGCGGCCAACCGGGACGAGCGCTTCTTCGAATGTCCCGAAAAGCTCGATCTCGACCGGCCCAAAGCCGGCGCACACATGGCCTTTGGCTCGGGCACGCACCACTGCCTCGGCGCCCCGCTCGCCCGGCGCGAACTCACCTGGGGGTTCCAGGCCGTGGTCGACCGGTTCGAGGACATGCACTTTGCCGAAGGGCTGAACGACTTCAGCTACCACCCGCACTTCCTGCTGCGTTCCCTCAAGCAGCTCCACATCACTTTTGAAGCGAAGGCACGCTGATATGGCCACTCTACTCCGCCCCGACACCGCGCCCCAACGGATCGACACCACCCCCCAGCCGATGCCCGCACTGTCGGCCAAGCCGATCGAGGGCAGCCGCTACTGGTCGCATGACTTCATGGCGCGGGAATGGGAGGGGATCTGGACCAAGACCTGGCTGATCGGCGGGCTTGCTGCCCAGGTCGCCAAGCCCGGCGACTTTTTCACCTATGACATCGGCCGCGAAAGCATCCTCGTCACCCACGGCGATGACGGGCAGATCCGCGCATTCTACAACGTCTGCCCGCACCGCGGGAAACGCCTCGTCATGGAGGAGGAGGGCCATTCCAAGCGGATCGCCTGCTCCTATCACGGCTGGCGCTTCACCCATGAAGGCGAGCTCAATTTCGTCCCCTGCCCGGAAGATTTCGCCGGCGGCACCCCATGCGGCAAGGTCAAGCTGGAGGAAGTGCGGTGCGAGATCTTCGCCAGCTTCGTCTGGGTCAATCTCGATCCCCACGCCAAACCGCTGGCTGACCACCTCGGCCCCGTGGCGCACCAGATCGAGGGCTACCGGATGGAGCAGATGCACCGCACCCACTGGGTCACGCTAGAAGGCGACTGGAACTGGAAGTGCGTGCAGGACAATTTCAACGAGAGCTACCACTTGCCCTTCGTCCACCCGCAGACCCGCTTCGTGATGGAGCAGAGCTACAAGGACTGCCAGTTCGATCTCTACGCGCCGGAGGGCCATGCGCGGATGTTCATGCCCGGATCACGCCCGGCGCGGAGCCTGCGTGGGCATACCGACACCGTGCTGGAAATGATGGCGCAGGAGCTGACCTATTGGGGCCTCGACCCTGAAGATTTCCGCGATGATCCGCTACGCACCCGCGAGGCGCTCCAGCAGGCCAAGCGTGAGCGCGGCGCGGACAAGGGTTATGACTTCAGCCACTTCCACGATGCGCAGCTGACCGATCATTTCCACTACACGATCTTCCCCAACATCAGCTTCAGCCTGAAACCCGACGGCTGCATCTGGCTGCGCGCCGACCCGCACCCGACCGATCCCGAGCGGTGCTATTTCGACATGTGGTATTTCACTTGGTTCCCCGAAGGCGCGGACCGGTATTATTCCTACTCGATGGGTGAGGAGGTCGACCGCACCATCCCTGTCCCGCACAAGCGCGGCAAGGTCGGCGAACTGAGCTGCGGTCCGGGCATCGATCAGGACGTGAGCATCTGGAGCGAGCAGCAGAAGGGCCTGCGCTCACGCGGCTACAAGGGCGGGCATCTGGCAGGACAGGAAGCGCGGGTGCGGTTCTTCCACGATACGATTGATCGCTGGCTGGGGGAGTAGGGCGCAACCTCGTCATTGCGAGCGTAGCGAAGCAATCCATGCCCTGACGATTGCGACACCGCACGTCTGCCGGATTTCTGGCTCACATCGGGCCATGGATTGCTTCGCCTTTGGCTCGCAATGACGAGATTTAGATATTCGCCAAAGCTGCCGTCCGCCCGGCGATATAGCCATAGGTCAGCGCCGGGCCGAGCGTCCCACCCGCGCCCGCATAAATCCCCCCCGTGGGGCACGCGATAGCATTGCCCGCGCCGAGCAGGCCGGGGATCGGCGCGCCGTCATGCCCGAGAATCCGCGCCTGCCCGTCCGTGCGCGGCCCGCCATTGGTGCCGAGCAACCCTGAGGCGATCTCCACCGCATAGAAGGGCGCTTCCCGGATCGCGCCCAAGGTGACAGCCGTGCCCTCGCGTGAGCGGTCGCCATAGAAGTGGTCATAGGCACTGGTGCCGCGCCCGAAATCGGGATCGTGGCCTTCATCGGCATGGACGTTGAAGCGCGCGACGGTTTCGGTCAGCGCCGCACCATCGACGCCAATCTGCGCCGCCAGCCCTTCGAGCGTATCGGCGCGCATCACCCAGTCGGGAATCGGCTGTCCCGGCTGGCGCGTGCCCAGCGGATAGCGCGCGGCATATTGCGCGTCGAAGATCAGGTAGGCGGGGAGGTTGGCGTAGTCATAACTGGTAGGATCGAACTGGTGGAACACGCCCCCCAAGGCCGAGTAATTCGCCGCCTCGTTGCAGAAACGTGTCGCCTTGCGGTTCACCATGATCGAATGCGGCACGGTGCGTTCGATCAGGATAATCTGCGCGCGCTGCTCACCGCTGGCCCACGGCGCGTCGGGGGTGACGAGCGTGGGCGCCCACCACGCGCTGGTCATATTGCCGAGCTTCGCGCCCGCCGCCATCGCCAGCTTCAACCCGTCGCCCTTGCCGGTCGGCGGGCTGGCGGGCGCGGTGACGGGGCCGCGCAGGAAGGTCTGACGCAAATCCTCGTCCCATTCGAACCCGCCAGTGGTGAGGATCACGCCGCGCCGCGCGGTCATGGCGAAGGGCCGGCCATCGCGGGTGCCTTCAATGCCGGTGATCCGGTCGCCGTCCCGCACCAGCCGCTTGGTTTCCACGCCCAGAATCGGTTCGATCCCGCGCGCAAGGCAGGCCTTGAGCAGCCGCGCCACCATCGCCTGCCCGAACCCGCATTGCCGTGCCGCCATACGCTGGCCCAGCACTTCCATGGGCGGCATCGCGGCCGCCCCGCCCAAGGGCGTCTCGCGCAGCATCAGCGGCTTGGGTTCCTCGATCGCGTAGATCTTTGCCGCCCATTCGCCGAGTTCCCTCAGCGCGAACAGATCATGGTCGAGCGCGCGCGAGCCTTCAGGTTTCGCGCCGGGGCGGTCGAGGTAATAGTCGGGATAGCCGGGCAGCACCGCGACCTTGAGCGCCTCGATCTCTTCCAGAAACGCCAGCGCCTCAGGCCCCTTGTCGACGAAGGCCTCCAGCGTTTCGTCGACCAGATCGCCGTGGTCGAGGCTGCGGAAATAGGCGAGCGCGTCCTCGCGGCTGTCGGCCATGCCCGCGTCGCGCATCCGCGGATTGTCGGCGACCCAGATCACCCCGCCCGAAATCGCCGAGGTCCCGCCGATACGGTCCGCCCGTTCAATCAGCGCGACGGACGCGCCCGCTTCATGGGCGGCAAGCGCCGCGGTCATGCCCGCCGCGCCGGTGCCGAGGATGATGACGTCGACGTGTTCCATGCGGGCGGTTAGACGCCCTGCGTGCGGCTTCCGGCAACCCGTCATTTTGGCAAGGTGCGCTTCGCTCGCTCCTCCCCTACTCGTCATTGCGAGGAGCCGCAGGCGACGCGGCAATCCATGACCCGTCCTTTGCGATTGCACGGTCGGTCGATGGATTGCTTCGCTACGCTCGCAATGACGAGGAAGGGCTGGAAAACATATGAAACTGGCAGGAAAAGTCGCCGCCATTACCGGCGGCACGGCGGGCATGGGGCGCGGGATCGCCGAGGCATTCCTGGCCGAGGGTGGGAAGGTTGCACTCTTCGCCCGTAATCCCGAAAAGGGCGCCAAGGTGCTGGAAGAACTCGGGGCCGGAGACAACGCCATCTTCATCGCGGGCGACGTGATGGAACAGGCCGATCTCGAAGGCTTCATCGACCAGACCATCGCGCATTTCGGCACAATCGACATTCTGGTGAACAACGCCGGCGGCGCTGGGGATCTGCAGCCGCTGGTGAACCTCTCCGACCACTCCTTTGACGAAGCGATGAAGTGGAACGTCTATTCGACCTTCTGGGCCACGCGCCGCGCGCTGCCGACCATGATCGCCAAGGGCGATGGGCGGGTCATCAACATCTCCTCGATGGAGGGCAAGCATGGCAAGCCGGTGCTGACGGCCTACTCCGCCGCCAAGCACGCGGTGAACGGCATGACCAAAAGCGTTGCCCGCGAGGTCGGCGTGAACGGAGTGACCGTCAACGCCATCTGCCCCGGCATCGTCATCACCGACATCATCAAGAACAACGGCCCCGCCACCGCCAAGGCGATGGGCATGGAGCTTGACGAAATGATCGCGATGTTCGCCGCCGACTCGGCGATCAAGCGGCCGAACACGGTTGAGGAAGTCGCCGCCGTGGCGGTGCTGCTGGCGAGCGCGGCCGGAGCCGGGATCACCGGCCAGCAGATCAGCGTCGACGGGGGCACCGCGCAGTATTGAGGCCGCGCGCGAAGAGTCGCACGCACCCCCCGTCATCCCGGGCTTGACCCGGGACCGCTTTCGGCAAGGGCCAAGCAGCGAGCGATCCCGGCTTTCGCCGGGATGACGGCGTCAGACTCTACCCCTGCAACTTCGCCATCGCCGCACCAACTGCTGCGGCGACATCGCCCGCCTGCGGATTGCCGCGCATGATGAGGCCGCCATTAGGCTGGATATTGGCCCCGGTGACATAGGCCTGATCGGTGCTGAGCCACAGGCAGGCATGGGCGACATCGTCCACGGTATTGAGCCGCCCCATCGGGTAGCGCGGCAGGAAGGCGTCGGTCAGCCCCGGCACCTGGAAGCTTTCATGCGTCATCGGGCTGTCGGTGAAGGCGGGCGAGACCGTGTTGGCCTTGATTCCCAAGTGCCCGTAATCATTGGCCACGCACTCGATCAGCGCCTCGGAGCCGCGCTTGGTGCCGATATAGGCGGCGTGATTGGTGATGATCGCCTTGGTGGTGGCCGAGGACAGGCTGATCAGCGATCCGCCGGTCGGCTGCTGCTGGCTCATCACCCGCACGAAGGCCTGCAGGAAGTGGTGAACGCCCTTGAACTGCAAGTCGACGATCTGGTCGAGCTGTTCGTCGGTGATTTCTTCAAGGCTGGCGAGCAGGCCCCAGCCGGTGGTGTTGATCGCGATATCGACCCGCCCGAAAGCCGCCACCGCCTTGTCGGCCATGGCGTTGACCTCGGGCTTCTTGGCGATGTCGCACAGCGCATATTCGCCGCCGATCTCCTTGGCGAGCGCGGCCAGCGGGGCTTCCTTGCGGCCCGCCACCATCACCTTCGCGCCTTCCTTGGCGAACAGGCGGGCGATGGTCTGGCCCATGTTGCCCTCCGACGCCGCCCCCAGCACCACTGCGGTCTTGCCCTCTAACTGTCCCATCACAAATCTCCTCTCGAAACGCCGAGTAACACGGGGAGCAATGCCGCGGCCCTTCCCAAAAGTGTCCATTGTTCAGCCAGCCCCCGCGGCGGATAGCGGCGCGACAATCGTGGGAGAGCGCGCTATGTTTACCGGACCGCTGGAGGATCGCGTGGCGATCGTCGAACTCAATGGCACCTATGCCGATGGCGTGGTGCGCTTCGATGCCGAGACCTGGGGGAGCGTGTGGGCGGATGATGCCGACTGGGATCTGATGGGCCACAAGACCAAGGGCAAGGACGCCATCGTCGGCTTCTGGAACGGCGCGATGGGCGGATTGCAGGCGGTCAGCTTTCAATGCGTGCCCTGCATGATCGAAGTGACCGGCAACACCGCGAAATCGCGGGTGCAGACGCAGGAAATCTTGAAGCCCAAGGATGCGCCCGCGCGCCATGTCGGCGGTCTCTACGAAGACGAACTCGCCAAAATCGACGGCCGCTGGGTGTTCACCAGCCGCACCTTCAAGATCATCGCCGAATTCGGCGCTCAGGGGTAATTCGGTACATGGCCAAGATTCTCATTTCCGCCCAGATCGACCTCGACCCCGCCCAGCGCGAGGAAGCGCTGCGCACCGCCCGCCCGCATATCGAAGCGGCGCTCGCCGAAAAGGGCTGCATCCATTACGACTGGAGCGCCTGTTCGATGAACCCCGCGCGCGTGAATGTGTTCGAGGAATGGGAGAGCGAAGAAGCGCTCGCCGCCCATTTCAAGGACCCGGCCTATACCGGAATGCGCGATCATATCGGTCAGTTCGGCATCACCGGCGCGGTGAGCGCCAAGTACCGCGTCGATGCGGAAGGCCCGGTCTATAATGCCGAGGGCAATGCGACCGAGGCGTTTGACTAAACTGCACCAGTGATTCTGGGCGCGATCCTCGCCGGCGGTCAGGCGCGGCGGTTCGGCAGCGACAAGGCGCAGGCGCTCTATCAGGGCGAGCGGCTGATCGACCGCGTGGCGGCTGCGCTGCTCGTGCAATGCGGCGGGTTGGTGGTCTGCGGGCGTGATGAGCCGGGTTTCCGCTGCATTCCCGATTGGCCCGAGGCTGGGCTTGGCCCCCTTGGCGGTTTGGCAGCGGCGTTGCGCCATGCGCGGGAACAGGGCTTCAGCCATGTCCTGTCCGCCGGGGTCGATGTGCCGGATTTGCCGCATGATCTGGCCATGAGCCTCGCAGGTGAAGGTGCGGCAATTGTGGAGAGCCAGCCGGTCGTCGGGCTGTGGCCGGTGGCCGACGTCCCGACGCTTGATGCCTTCCTGAGCGGCGGTGGGCGTTCGCTCTACCGGTTCGCCGATGCCATTGCCGCACGGCGGGTCGATCTTCCCACCGCGTTGATGAACGTCAACCGGCCGGAGGATTTGGCGGGGTGAATCCTCTGCTCGTCATTGCGAGGAGCCGAAGGCGACGCGGCAATCCATGAACGAACCAAGCCGCGCGCGGAAAGGTCAGGCCATGGATTGCTTCGCCTGCGGCTCGCAATGACGAGGCCTAAAGCTTCAGCATCTGCTTCCCGCGATTGAGGCCGGTGAACAACCGCTGCAAGGTCTGCGGCGCGTTTTCGAAGCCGTGCTGGATGTCTTCCTGATACTTCAGGCTGCCATCCTTGACGAAGCCTTCGAGCCGCTTGCGGATGCCGGGGAATTCGCTCGCCCAGTCAAGCACGATGAAGCCCGCCATGGTGCCGCGGCGGAAGACGAGGTTGAAGTAGTTTTCGGGGCCAGCGGGCAGCGAGCCGGTCTCGTAGCGGCTGATCCCGCCGCAGATCACCACGCGCGCATTGGTGGCGATGCAGGCGAGCATATCGTTGAGGATTTTCCCGCCGACATTGTCGTAGATCACGTCCACGCCGCGCGGGCACAGTTCCTTGATCTGGGCCTTCACATTGTCGGCCTTGTAGTCGATCGCGGCGTCATAGCCTGCCTCGCGCACCAGCCAGTCGCACTTGTCCTGACCCCCCGCGATGCCGACCACGCGGCACCCGGCGATCTTGGCGAGCTGGCCGACGATGCTCCCCGTCGCCCCCGCCGCGCCGGACACCAGCACGGTATCGCCGGCCACGGGCTTGCCGACCTTGAACAGCCCGCAATAGGCCGTCAGCCCCGTCGTCCCCAACACCGAGAGAACGGCAGTGGGTGAGATTTCGGTCTCGACCTTGGTCAGCTCCTTGCCATCGGTGACGAGGTATTCGGTCCAGCCGGTGGTGCCGAACACCATGTCGCCCACGGCGAACCTGCCGCCGTTGGATGCGACCACTTCGGCAATCCCGCTGCCGCGCATCACGTCGCCGATGTTCATGGGCGCAACGTAGTCCGCAATGTTCTCCATCCAGCCCTTCTGCGCCGGATCGAAGCCGAGGTAATGCAGCTTGAGCAGCATCTCGCCGGGGCCGGGATCGCCAAGCTCGGTGGTGACCAGCTTGAAGTCGTTTGCGATCTCGATACCCCGGCCGCGCGGGTGTCCGTTAAGCAGCCATTGGCGGGTGGTGGTCGGCATCAGGTATCTCCTCGTTTCCCTTGCCCTATTGCGGGGGCAAAGCGCCGGTCTCCACGGACAAAAGTGTCAGTCGAGTGGTTCGCCCCCTGTGGTAGTTTGCACAGATAAAGGGAGAACCACGATGGGCGTCGAGACTCACAAGACCTTCTGCCGCTTCTGCCACGCCAATTGCGCGATGGAGGTGGACGTTGCTGACGGGAAGGTGATCGAGGTGCGCGGCGATCCCGACGATCCGGCCTATGGCGGCTACACCTGCATGAAGGGGCGCGAGCTGCCGGATTCGCACAATTCGGAAAACCGCCTGCATTACAGCCTGGTGCGTAATGACGCGGGCGAATTCGTCTCGACCCCGATGCCGGAAGCGCTGGCCCATGTCGCGAGCGAGTTGCGCCGCATCATCGACCAGTATGGGCCGCATTCGGTGGCCGTGTTCATGGGATCGGGCGGCTTCCAGAACAGCGCCGCCATGTCCGCGTCCTTGAGCTTTGCGAACGCGGTAGGGAGCCGCAATTTCTACACCTCGGTGACGCTTGATCAGCCCGCCAAGGTGTTCACCACCGCGCGGTACGGCAAGTGGATGGCAGGGCCGAACACCTTCAGTGAAAGCGATGTGGCCTTCTTCATCGGCAACAACCCGATCGTCTCGCACTATTCGCCGGTCGGCGGCGTGCCGCCGTTCAGTCCCTCGCGCCGCATCCGTGACCAGCAGGCCAAGGGCCTCAAGCTGATCGTCGCCGACCCGCGCGAAAGCGATGTGGCGCGGCTGGCCGACATCTACCTGCCGGTGAAGCCGGGCGAGGACCCGGCGATGCTGGCGGGGATGCTCAATGTGATCATCAGCGAAGGACTGTACGATCGCAATTTCGTCGCCGCCCATGTCGACGGGTTTGACGAGCTGGCCGAAGCGGTGAAAGCCTTCCCGCCCGAGGTCGCCGCCGAACGCGCGGGGCTGGACAAGGATCAACTGGTCGCCGCCGCGCGAATGTTCGCCACCGGGTCGAAAGGCTGCGCCGTCACCGGCACCGGCCCCGAAATGGCGGGCAACGGGACGCTGACCGAATATCTGGTCGTCTGCCTCAACACCATCTGCGCGCGCTTCAAGCAGGAGGGTGAGAAGGCCGCGATCCCCGGCGTGTTCAGCCCCTACCAGAACGCCCGCCGCGCGCAGGTGGGGCCGCCCGTCCCGATGTTCGGCGCGGAAGGGATGCCGAAATCGCGCTTCCGGGGCTTGGGGCACTTGGGCTGGGAGATGCCCTGCAACGTGCTGGCTGACGAAATCCTGACCCCCGGCGAAGGCCAGGTGCGCGCGTTGATCTCGGTCGGCGGCAATCCGGTGGTCGGCTTCCCCGATCAGGCCAAGATGGTCCGCGCGCTCGATGACCTTGAGCTGTTTGTGCAGATCGACCCGTGGATGAGCGCCAGCGCCAAGCGCGCCGACGTCGTGCTCGCCCCCTCGCAATGCCTTGAACGTGAGGACATCACCAGCCTCAGCGAATGGTGGCATGAAGAACCCTATGCCCGCTACACCGAGGCGGTGGTCGCGGCTCCCGGCGACTGTATCGACGAATATGAGATGTTCTGGACGCTCGCCCATCACCTCGGCATCCAGATGATGCTCAACGGCGGCCCGCTGCCGATGGACCGCAAGCCGACCAAGCAGGAGTTCCTTGATCTCGCCGTCACCGGCTGCCTCGTGAAACCCAGCAAGGTGCGCGAGGATTGCGCTGCGAACGGCGGTGCGGCGGTGATCTATCCCGAGGTTCACCCCAAGGTCGAACCGGTCGACGAGGGCGAATTCCACCGCTTCGACCTGGCGGTGGGCGCAATGCCTTCCGAGATCGGGAAGTATGCCGAAAACCGCGCGGCGCGCGAAGGCTTTGATTACCGCTTGATCAGCCGCCGCTCCAAGACACGGTTCAATTCGATCGGCCACCCACTCAAGAAATTGCAGGCCAAGACCACCACCAACCCCGCCTATATCCACCCCGATGACATTGCGGCGCTGGGGCTGGAGGAAGGCGGGCTGGTCGCGATCACCTCGCCCCATGCGACGATCCACGGGGTCGTCAAGGCGAGCGACAAGGTGCGGCGCGGGATCATCTCGATGGCCCATGCCTACGGCGATGCTGATGCCACCAAGGAAGACGTGCGGGAACGCGGATCCTCCACCAACCGGCTGGTGAGCGAAGTGGTCGATTACGATCCGATCACCGGGCAGTCTCTGCAAAGCGCCATTCCGGTGAAGCTCGAACCGGCTTAGAATTCAAACCCTTGAATCCGTTCGGGCTGAGCGTGTCGAAGCCCCGTTCTTCCTTTTCGGAGAGAAGTGCGGCCCTTCGACAGGCTCAGGGCGAACGGAAATGGAGATTATCCGAATGCCCCAGAACCGCCGCTTCCTCCTCCAGCGCCGCCCTGACGGCACGCCCGTCAAAGAAGATTTCGAACTCATCACCGAGCCCACCCCTGCGCTGGAAGAGGGCCAGTTCCTGATCCGCAACCACTACGCCTCGCTCGATCCGGCGATGCGCGGGTGGATGGATGCGGAAGGCAATTACATGCCGCCGATCCCCCTGGGCGACCCGGTGCGGGCAAGCACCATCGGCGTGGTCGAGGAAAGCCGCGCGGAAGGCTTTGCACCTGGCCAGTGGGTCATGGGCCTCAATGCGCTGGAGGATTACTCGATCGGCACCGTCGGCGGGTTCACCCAGCCGATCGACCCGAGCCTTGTGCCGAGCGTCACCAATTACCTGTCGATCTTCGGCGCGGTGGGGATGACGGCCTATTTCGGCTTCCTCGAAGTATGCCAGCCCAAGGCCGGTGAGACCGTGCTGGTCAGCGGCGCGGCGGGCGCGGTGGGATCGCTGGTCGGCCAGCTCGCCAAGATCCACGGCTGCCGCGCGGTGGGCATCGCCGGCGGCCCGGCCAAGTGCGCGCGCCTCACCGAGAAATACGGGTTCGATGCCGCCATCGACTATCGCGGCAAGGATGAAGCCGCGCTCACCAAGGCGATTGCCGACGCCTGCCCGGACGGGGTCGATGTGATCTTCGAGAATGTCGGCGGGATCATCCTTGATGCGGGGCTGATGAACCTCAACCTGCATTCGCGGGTCGGGCTGTGCGGGCTCATCAGCGAATACAACACCGAGCCGCGCGGTATCCGCAACCTGTGGCAGCTGATCGTCAAGCGCGCGCATATCCGCGGGCTGTTGGTCGCCGACTACGTCCCCCGCTTCGCCGAGGGCGCGGCGCAGATGGGCGTCTGGGCCGCGCAGGGCAAGCTCACCATCGACGAGCATATCGACGAGGGGCTGGAGCACGCCTTTGACAGCTTCATGCGGCTGTTTGCGGGCACCAATGACGGCAAGATGATCCTCAAGATCGCCTGATGCGCTCTTTGCTGGTTCTGTCGGGGGGCCACCCCTACGAGGAAGGCCCCTTTGCCGAATTGCTGGCGGCGCTGGGTGATTGGGACATTACCCACCTGATCCACCCTGATGGCGGGGAGGCCGACGCGGCCGGGGCGATTGCCGCGGCCGACGGCCTGCTGTTCTATGACATGGCAGGCTACACCTTTGCCGATGGCACGGTGTCGATGCGCCCGCCCTCACCCGCCTACCGCGACGCGATCACCGCGCGGTTTGCGGCGGGCAGGGGCGCGGTCGCTTTGCACCACGCGCTGGCCGGGTGGGCCGAGTGGCCGGAATGGCATGAATGGCTTGGCGGCGGGTTCCTATACCAGCCGGGCGAATGGCAGGGCGAGGCGTGGCCCGATTCCGGCTATCGCCACGATGTCGCCTATGACGCCCATGTCGTCGCCGATCATCCCGTGACGCGCGGCTTGCCCGCCCGCTTTCCGGTGACCGACGAGGTCTATCTCTGCCCGATCGATGAAGGCGCCATCATCCCGCTCATGCGGGCCGAGGGGTTCGCCTTCACCGCGAGCAATTTCTACTCCGCCGCCAATGCCGTCGCAGGCGCGATGTTCAGCCGCGAGGGCTGGGACCACCCACCCGGCAGCAATTGCATCGCCTGGGAAAGCCGCACCTGCCCCGCCCCGCTCATCTACCTGCAATGCGGCGATGGCCCGGCGACCTACGCAAACCCGAACGTCCGGCAAATGCTGGCCCAAGCGCTCGACTACACCTCAGGAGGAACCGCATGACCCCCCAGCAAACCGTCGAGGCCTTCATCGGCCATTGGAATGCCTGCGACATCGACGCGATGCTGGGCCTGTGCGCGCCCGGGATCGTCTATCACAATATCCCGATGGAGCCGGTCAACGGCACCGCCGCGATGCGCGAAATGGTGGCCGGATTTCTCGCGGATATCGCCTCCTGCGACTGGCAGACCCATGCCATCGCCGCCAACGGCAACACCGTCCTGACCGAGCGCACGGACGCTTTCAACTTCAAGGACGGCCGCCGCGCCGCGGTTCGGGTGATGGGCACCTTTGAAGTGGACGCAAACGGCCTGATCACCCACTGGCGCGACTATTTCGATATGGCTGAATTTGTGCGAGAATTTGCCGCTAGATGATGTTCTCCGTGCAATCCTAACACAAACGCGCATCGCAAGGGGGGCGGGGTCATGGCTAGGCTTGCGCCATAATATCCAAGGGTCTGGAGCCGCCTCACATGAACAAGCCACAAGGCAACGTGTTTGCGCCTGAAACGCTGATCGATCCGTTCGACCATTACCGCGCCATGCACGAGGCCGGGGTTGCGATCGAGCTTCTCGAAGGCATGAACACCTACGTCGTCTACAGCTATGACCTGTGCAGCGAGGCGACCACCAAGCCGGAGATCTTCTCGAACGATTTCACCGCGCTGATGGGGCGTGAGGCGGATGAGGATATTCAGGCCATTCTGGCCGAAGGTTGGCCTGACCTGCCCACCCTGCTGACCGCCGATCACCCGGTTCACACCCGCAACCGGAAGCTGGTGAACCTCGCCTTCTCCGCCCCGCGTGTGAACGCCATCGAAGCGGATATGCGGCAGAAATCGATCGACCTGATCGAGGCCTTTGCCGACCGGGGGGAATGCGAATTCGTCGAGGAGTTCGGCGTGCCGCTGCCGGTCGCGATGATTGCCGGGCAGATCGGGCTTGATGATGATCCCAAGCGGGTCAAGCGTTGGTCCGATGCGGCGGTCGACCGGTTCAGCCAGATGGTCGATCACGACCGCAAACTGGAATGCGCGCGCAGCCTCGTCGAGTTCCAGCACTACATGAAGGGCCTGATCGATGATCGCCGCGCGAATGGCGGCAATGACCTGCTCACCGATCTGGTTGAAGCACGGATCGAGGGCGAAACCCCGCTGATTGACCCCGAGATCATGTCGCTGATGCAGCAATTCATGGTGGCGGGGAACGAGACCACCACCTCGACGCTGGCAGGCGGATTGCTCCAGTTGATCCGCAATCCCGATCAGATGGCCAAAGCCAAGGCCGCCGCTGGCGGGCGAGACCCCAAGGTCATCGGCAACCTCGTCGAAGAGGCGCTGCGCTATGAAACGCCGACGGCGGGGATGTGGCGCATCGTCAAGCAGGATACCGAGCTCGGCGGCATGGCGATCCCGGCGGGCAGCGTGGTGCAGCTGCGCTACGCTGCGGCCAACCGCGATCCGTCCCGGTTCCCCGATCCTGACCGCTTCGACATCGAGCGCACCAACGCCCGCACGCATCTGAGCTTCGGCAAGGGGCCGCATATGTGCGTGGGCAACATGCTCTCCCGCAAGGAAATGCTGGTCGCTTTCGACGAGCTGCTCGAACGGCTCGATAACTTCGCCGTCAAGGACGAGAGCGAAATCCGCATCCTCCCCAACATCCTGCTGCGCGGGGTGACCCACCTGCCGATCACGTTCACGCGGAAAGCCTGACGCCTATGAATTTCGACCTTTCCGAAGAACAGCAAATGTTCGTGACCTCGGTCGAGCGGTTTGCCGCGCCGATCGATGTCGAAGCCCGGCGCAGGCTGCGGCTCTCGCCCACCGGTTATGACCGATCGCGCTGGCAGCAATTGGCCGAGATGGGCCTGATCGCGCTCGCCGCGGGCGAGGATGCGGGCGGCATGGGCGGCTCGGCGGTGGATCTGGCGCTGGTGGCCGAAGCCATCGGCAAGGCCAATGCACCGGATCCCTTGTTGGAACATGGCATCCTGCCCGCCCTGCTGCTCGAACGCGGCGGCGCGACGGAGGCACTCGAAGGTGTGTTGGCGGGCGCAACCATCGCCACCCTCGCCTGGACGGAACGCGGACAGCGTTACAGCCTGAAGGCCAAGGGCATGAAGGCCGATGGCGCTGGGGGCAGCGTTACCCTCACCGGCGAAAAGACCATGGTGATGGGCGCGCTGATCGCCGACCTGTTCATCGTCACCGCCGACATGGGCGGGGAGACCGCCTGTTTCCTCGTGCCGAAGGATGCGCCGGGGCTGGAAGTGCGCGCCTATCGCCTGGCCGATGGCAGCATCGCAGGCGAGCTGAAACTGACCCGCACCCCTGCCGCCACGAAACTGGCGCTGGATGCCGAAGGGCTTGCTGCGGTCGCTGCCGAAATGCGGCTTTATGCGGCGGCTGAGATGGTTGGGCTGGGCCAGCGCCTGCTCGATGACACGCTGACTTACGTGAAGGAGCGCGAGCAGTTCGGTGTTGCCATCGGCAGCTTCCAGGCGCTCCAGCACCGGCTGGTCGATTGCTATGCCCGCGAAGAACAGGCGCGCTCGATGCTGCTGCGCGCGGCGCTGACCGACCGGGGCGATGCCGCCAAGTGGCAGCGCGCCGCCGCCGGGGCGAAAGCCTTCATCGGCGAAAACGTCGATGCCATCGCGCGGGAAGCGGTGCAGATGCACGGCGGGATGGGGATCACGGACGAATTGGCAATCGGCCATGCATTGAAGCGCGTGCTGGTGCTCGCCCGGTTGTTCGGTGACGTCGACACTGTGCTTGCCGAATATGCTTTGGCAGCCTGAGGGGGCTTGGACATGGGACAGAAGATCGACCCGAACCTCTGGAGCGACGGGCCGGAACCGCACCTGATGGGCGGCAAGTTGCCGTCTGGCGAAGTGGTGTTTCCGATGCCAGTCGGCGACGCGGCCGAGGGCGTGGAGCCCTACAAGCTATCACGCCGGGGCAAGCTGTGGTCGTGGACGAGCCAAGGCTTCCTGCCCAAGGAGCCCTATGAAGGCCCCGGCAGCGGTCCCGGCGAAGGCCCGCCCGATTTCCAGCCCTTCCTCTTGGGCTATGTCGAACTGCCCGGTGAGGTGATCGTCGAAAGCCGCATCGTCGATGCCAGACTGGAAGACCTGCATCTCGGCATGGAGCTCGAATTCTGCATCGTGCCGTTCAACATGACGCATGACACCTTCGCCTTCCGCCCGGTCGCCGCAATCGAGAGTAAAGCCGCATGAGCGAGAACGTGTATATCATCGGCGCCGGCATTCACCCCTTCGGGCGCACAGACGGTCGTTCAGGCCGCGAACAGGGGGTCCATGCGGTGCGCGAGGCGCTCGGCGATGCCGGGCTCGAATGGCCCGATATTGAATGCGCCTATGGCGGCAGCGCTGCGGCGGGCAATGCCGACATCATGGTCAACGAGCTGGGGCTGACCTCCCTCCCCTTCACCAACGTTGCCAATGGCTGCGCCACCGGGGGCAGCGCGCTCGCCGCCTCGCAGCAGGCGATTGCGAGCGGGATGTATGACCTCGCCCTCGCCGTCGGCTTCGACAAGCATCCGCGCGGCGCGTTCAACGCCAAACCTGCCGATTACGGCCTGCCCGAATGGTACGGCCAGACCGGCATGATGCTGACCACGCAGTTCTTCGCGCTCAAGATCCAGCGCTATATGCAATTGCACGGCATCAGCCGCACCACGCTGGGCCGGGTCGCGGAAAAGGCGTTCCGCAACGGCACGATCACGCCCCACGCATGGCGGCGCAGCCCGGTCGATCTCGACACGATCATGAACGCGCCGATGATCAACGACCCGCTGACCAAATACATGTTCTGCTCGCCCGCAGAAGGCGCAGTGGCGCTGATCCTCGCCAGCGAGAAGAAGATGAGGGAGCTTGGCGCGGATGGCGTCAAGATCCGCGCGGTTTCCGTGAAGACGCGCCCGCCCAACTCCTTCGAGGTGTTTCAGGCCGGCATCAGCATTGAGGAAGGCGGCAAGCCCACCGTCCTCGCGTCGAAGGCCGCGTTCGAGAAGGCCGGGGTCGGGCCCGAGGACATCTCGGTCGCCCAGCTTCAGGACACCGAAAGCGGAGCGGAAATCATGCACATGGCCGAAAACGGCTTCTGCAAGGATGGCGATCAGGAAGAGTGGCTTGCCAACGGCTGGACCGAGATTGGCGGCAAGCTGCCGGTCAACACCGATGGCGGCTGCCTTGCCTGCGGCGAGCCTGTCGGGGCTTCGGGTCTCCGGCAGATTTACGAAAACGTCGCCCAGCTGCGCCAGCGTGCCGGTGAGCGCCAAGTGCCGGGCAAGCCGCGCTTCGGTTACTCCCACGTCTACGGCGCACCCGGCCTGTCCGGCGTCGCCATTCTGGAACGCGAATGAGCCGTATGCGGGGCAAGGTCGCGCTGATTTCGGGCGGCGCGGAGGGGATCGGGGCTGCGGTCGCACGGCTGATTATCGCCGAGGGCGGCAGCGTGATGCTCGGCGATGTGCAGCTGGAAAAGGCGCAGGAACTCGCCGCCGAGCTGGGCGAGCGCGCGGCGGCCTGCCAGCTTGATGTGCGGGACTTGCACCAGTGGGAAGCCGCCGTCTCCGCCACGCGCGGCCATTTCGGCAAGCTCACCGTGCTGTGCAACATCGCCGGCATTTCCGAACCCGGCAACGTGCCCGATGGCGATCTCGACGTGTGGCACCGCACCATCGACATCAACCTCCACGGCCCGTTCTACGGGATGCGGGCTGCGATCCCGGCGATGGAAGCCAGCGGAGAACCCTGCGCCATCGTCAATATCGGCTCGATGATCGCGCTGCGCCCGGCGGCGTTCGTCGCCGCTTACTCAGCGTCGAAGACCGGCCTGCGCGGTCTCACCCAGTCAGTCGCGCTTGACCTCACCGCGCGCGGCTTGCCGATCCGCGTCAACATGGTCCACCCCGGCGCGATTCGCACGCCGATGTACAATCGCTACAAGTTTTCCGGCGCCGACACGCCCGAGAACATCGAAACCAATTTCGCCGCCACCCACCCGATGAACCGCATCGGCGAGCCCGAAGAGGTCGCCCGCGCGGTGGTCTTCCTCGCCAGCGATGATGCGAGTTTCACCACGGGCTGCGACTTCACCGTCGACGGCGGCGGGAGCATCAGGAGCTAATCATGGCACAGCAACCCGCCACCCGGATCGACGCGCATTTCATTGCCGCCGGCAAGTATCACGATATCGACTTCCCGCGGATCGAGATCCTCAAGCTGCTGGCCGAACACCCGCATATCCGCACCACGGTGGCCTGCGACTATTCGGGACTGGAGCGGCTCGACCAGTGCCGCTTCCTCATCACCTATACCTGCGACCTGATGCCCACGCCGGAACAGGCCGCGCAGATCAAGGCTTGGATGGAAAAGGGCGGCAAGTGGATGGCGCTCCACGGCACCAATTCGATCCTCGTCTTCACCGCCGAAGGTCTGGTCGATGCGCCGGATGATCGCCCGGATGTGATGGAAATGCTCGGCACGCAGTTCGTCGCGCATCCGCCCATCGGCAAATTCCCGGTTGAGGTGGTGAACCACGATCACGAGCTGACCAAGGGGATCGAAAACTTCGAAGTGGTGGACGAGCTGTATCTCTCCAAAACCACCGCGCCGATTGAAACCCTGATGCAGACCACCTTCGAAGGCGAGGCGACCGGCTTCACGCACAGCCAGTGGCCGTCCACCACCGTACCTATCCTTTATACGAGGGATATCGGCGCAGGGCAGATCGTTTACAACGCACTCGGCCACTGCCGCGGGCATTATGACCTGCCCGGCATGGCTGATTTCTACCCGCATAAGGAAATGTGCGCGTGGAATTACGATGTCTATTATGATTTGCTGCGGCGTACGATACTCTGGGCGATGCGCGACGGGGCCTGAGCGGCTGGACTGATTACGAGAAGTGGGACTCGACTGACATGGATATGGACTTCTCCCCCGAGGACATCGCCTTCCGCGAAGAGGTGCGTGCGTTTCTCAAGGACAACTTGCCCGCACGGCTGCGCGACGGGGCACGCCGCACGCCGGGGGTGTTCGTCGAGCCCGACATCGGGATGGAATGGCACCGCATCCTGTTCCGTCAGGGCTGGGTTGCGCCGCACTGGCCCAAGGAAGACGGCGGCACCGGCTGGACGCCCACCCAGAAATTCATCTTCGAAAAGGAATGCGCGCTGGCGGGCGCGCCGTCGCTGGCGATCCTCGGCCTGCGCCTGGTCGGCCCGGTGATCTGCGAATTTGGCACGCCCGAACAGAAGGCGCGGTTCCTCCCCGGCATCCTGTCGGGGGATGATTACTGGTGTCAGGGCTATTCCGAGCCGGGCAGCGGCTCCGACCTCGCCAGCCTGAAAACCGCCGCGAGGCTTGATGGCGATGAGTATGTCATCAACGGCTCGAAAATCTGGACCACCCACGCCCACCACGCCGACTGGATCTTTGCGCTGGTGCGCACTGATGCGACCGTGAAGAAGCAGGCCGGGATCAGCTTTCTGCTGGTGCCGATGGATCAGCCGGGGGTGTCGGTCACGCCGATCCACTCGATGTCGGGCGATCACGAGGTCAACGCGGTGTTCTTCACCGATGCCCGCACGCCGGCAGAAAACCGCATCGGCGAAGAGGGGCAAGGCTGGAGCATCGCCAAGTTCCTGCTGGAGAACGAGCGCGGCGGATCGTGCTATGCTCCGCGCTTGCTGCAATCGATCGAGCGGCTGGAAAACCTCGCGCAGACCCAGCCTTCGGGCGTCAATGGCGCGCTGGCGCATGATCCGCGCTTCCGCGACCGGCTGGCCCGCGTCAGGCTGGAGGCCGAGGCGCTGGAGATCACCGAACTGCGCATCCTCGCCGAACTCGCCAAGGGCCGCGCGCCGGGGCCGCAGACATCGCTGGTGAAGCTGCTCGGCTCGAACATCGGCCAGCAGGTCGATGTGCTGCGTCTGGAACTGCTCGGGCCAGATGCGCTGCAATTGCCCTTGGAACGCCCGCTTTACGGCAATGAAGCGCCCGAACCGGTCGGCAGCGAATATGCCCAGACCGCGATGGGCCGCTACCTCAACAACCGCGCTGCGACGATCTTCGGCGGCTCGGACGAGGTGCAGAAGAACATCATCGCCAAGACCGTGCTGGGGCTTTGAGACATCTCCTCCTCGTCATTGCGAGGAGTGAAACGACGAAGCAATCCATGAACCAATGCTCCCGATTGCGCGGTGCGGGCCATGGATTGCCGCGCCGCCTGCGGCGGCTCGCAATGACGAAGCATAAAGGACACTGACATGGACGCTTCAAAACTGATGTTCCGCGAAGGCCTGATGGCGGGCGAGCGCATCCTCGTCACCGGCGGGGGCACGGGCCTCGGGCGCGAGATGGCGGAGGCCTTCCTGAAGCTGGGGGCGACTGTCTACATCTGCGGCCGCCGCCAGAACAAGCTCGACGAAACTGCCGCCGAACTTACCGCTTTGCATGGCGGAAAGATCGTCGGCATGGCCTGCGACATCCGCGATGCCGATGCGATCCACGCGATGGTCGATGCGATCTGGGCTGATGGCGGGGCGCTCACCGGCGTGGTCAACAACGCGGCGGGCAACTTCATCAGCCGCACTGAAGACCTGTCGGTCAATGGGTTCAACGCCATTGCCGACATCGTGATGCGCGGCACGTTCTACGTCACCCTCGACATCGGCAAGCGCCTGATCGCGGAGAAGAAGAAGGCCAGCTTCCTCTCGATCCTCACCACCTGGGTGTGGTCGGGCAGCGCCTTCGTGGTGCCGTCTGCCATGTCCAAGACCGCCATCAACGCCATGACGCAAAGCCTTGCGACCGAATGGGGCCGCTATGGGCTGCGCTTCAATGCGATTGCCCCCGGCCTCTTCCCGACCAAGGGCATGAGCGCACGCCTCAATCCCGGCAGCAGCGGCGATAACAAGAAGAACGACCTCAACCCGATGGGCCGCGCGGGCGAGATGCACGAACTCGCCAATCTCGCGGTGTTCCTGATGGGGCCGGGCGCGGAATATGTGAATGGCCAGACGATCGCGATCGATGGCGCAGGCTTCCAGGCCAATGGCGGCACCTTCTACCCGATGCTCCACGCGCTGGGCGATGCCGAATGGGACCAGATGCGCGCGATGATCAAGGGGACGAACGAGAAGGACAAGGCTGACCGCGCTGTTTGATTGTGAAGGTGCCTCCGCGCCTTCATCCTCGGTGCTATTCCCTTCGCTTCGCTACGGGGCACCTGCGGCTCGCGCGCGTGCGCTCGCGGCCCTGCGGGCCGAGCGCAGTGCCGGTTAGGTCACCGCGCTACGCTGATTGAACTCGGGGCGCTGCCATTCGCCGCTCGCCAGCACCTCGGCCAGATGGCGCGCGGCGGCGGCGATGTCAGTGAAGCTGAGATAGGCGGGCGCAAAGCCCAGCCGCAGCACATCGGGCGCGCGGAAATCGCCGATCACGCCGCGCGCGATCAGCGCCTGACAGATGGCGTAGGCCTCGGCATGGCGGAACGAGAGCTGGCTGCCGCGCTCGGCGCTGCGGGGCGGGCTGACGAGGTCGATCTCCACCCCATGCGCCATCAGGCTTTCGAGGAAGAACTCGGACAGCGCCTGAGACTTGCCGTAGAGCCGGTCGACGCCAATCTCCGCGATCAGATCGACCCCCACCTCCAGCGCTGCCAACCCCAGCACCGGGGGTGTGCCGCATTGCAGCCGGTCGATGCCCGGTGCGCCCGCGTAATCATCGGTAAAGGCAAACGGTGCGGCGTGGCCAAACCAGCCGGTCAGCGGCTGCTGCAAGTCCGTCTGATGACGCTCGGCGACGAAGGCGAAAGCGGGCGCACCCGGCCCGCCGCACAGGTATTTGTAGCCGCAGCCGACCGCGAAATCCGCGCCCACCGCGTTCAGATCGACCGGCAGCGCGCCGGTGGAGTGCGACAGGTCCCACAGCACCAACGCGCCCGCCTCATGCGCGGCGCGGGTGAGGGCAGCCATGTCGAACAGCGCGCCGGTCTTGTAGTGCGCATGGGTGAGCATCAGCAGCGCCACATCGCCATCCAGCGCCTCCACAAGCCTGTCCCGCTCGGCCAACCGTCGCTCGGCAAGGCCCTGCGCCTCCAGCCCGGCGATCATGTAGAGATCGGTCGGGAAGTTGCCGGGTTCGGACAGCACCACCTTGCGTCCCGGACGCTTTGCGAGCGCCGCCGCAATCAGCTTGAACAGGTTCACGCTGGTGGAATCGCAGGCGATCACTTCATGCGGTGCGGCACCCACCAGCGGCGCGATCTTGGCGCCGATGCGGCTCGCCATGTCGAACCAGCCCGCGCTGTTCCATGACCGGATCAGCCCTTCGCCCCACTCGGCTTCCACCACCCGCGCCAGTGCCGCCGGGGTGGCCTTGGGCAATGCGCCCAGGGAATTGCCGTCGAGGTAGATCACGCCTTCAGGCAGGGTGAACCGCTCGCGATAGGACGCCAGCGGATCGGCAGCGTCGAATTCTGCGGCGCGGGCTTCCGGGGTCATATCGCCGTCCTGACGGTGAGCAATTCGGGGAAGAAAGCCTGCTTCAGCACGCCTTCGAGATAGGGCACGCCGGGGGTGCCGCCGGTGCCGCGCTTGAAGCCAATGATGCGCTCGACCGTTTTCAGATGCCCGAAGCGCCAGCGTTGGAAATGGTATTCCAGATCGACCAGCTTTTCAGCGAGTTCATACAGATCCCAATGCGGCTGCGGATCGCGGTAAATCTCAGCCCATGCGGCCTCGACACTGGGATTGGGGGCATAGGGCGCGGCAGGATCGCGCTCCAGTGCGGCGGCATCAATAGCAAAGCCGCGCCGCGCCAGCAGCCGGATCGCCGCGTCATAAAGGCTCGCCCGCCCCTGCTCCGCCTCCAGCCGCTCAGCCCAGTCGGCGTTGGACTTGTGGAGCCGCACATGCTTGCCGTCGCGCCCGCCGAGCATGAATTCCATCATCCGGTACTGCGCCGACTGGAACCCGCTCGACGCGCCGAGATGCGGGCGGATCGCGGAGTAATCATGCGGGGTCATGGTGCTGAGCACATCCCAGCTCTGGATCAATTGCTGCTGCGCCCGCGCCACCCGCGCCAGCATCTTGAACGCGGGGCGCAGGTTGTCCGCCTCGATACACTCACGCGCGGCGGTCAGTTCATGCAGGCACAGCTTGAGCCACAGCTCGCTCGCCTGATGGACGATGATGAACAGCAGCTCGTCATGCGCATCGGATGCGGGGTGCTGGGCAGCGAGGATGCGGCCAAGGTCGAGATAGCTCGCATAGGTAACGTCAGCGCTCATGGCTGCGCTCCTAGCGCGCCCGTTGCCCTGAGGGAACTCCCGCTAGATCCGCGCCTCGATCACCCGTGTTTCCGGGTGGTGCTTGTCGATGTGCTTGAGGATGATCCTGAGGTTCTTGGTGTTCGACCGGAACACAAGGTCCACCGCATCGCCCACCAGCGGGATTGCGCCAATCGCGGTGTCGAACAACACGTTCGCGCCCATCCGCGCCAGCTTCCACTTGGACAGGCCAAGATTGCGCGCTTCCCAGATGATATAGGCGCCCATCGCGGTGGTCACGATCTCGCCGAGCACCGGCACCAGACCGATCAGCGCATCCAGCCCGACCGGCATGTTGACGCCGGGGATGGTGAAACTGCGTTCGAGCAGCTTTTCCATCGCCACCACCCGCGCGCGCACCGATGCGGGATCGGTGCCGGTGGGCAGCGTGAAGGTCATCGGCTCGGGGCGGCGGGGCTGATCTATTGCCATGCCCCTTAGGTGGTGGGCTCTGACAGCGGGAACAAGGGGTGCATGCCCCACACGTTGGGCAGGTAATTGCGGATTGTGCCGCGCACCAGCGACCAGCGCACGGGCGCGCCGAGCGGGATGTAGACTTCGCGTTCGACGAGCGCCGCATGGGCTTCGATGAGCAACTGTTCGCGCGCAGCGGCATCACGCTCGGTCAAAGACTGGCGCACAAGCTCGTCGGCCTTGGGTGCGCAAAGGCCCGCATTGAGACCGCAGTTGAACTGGTTGAGATACCAGCGGGCCGAGGTGTAGCGCGCCAGCGTGTCGCGCAGCTCGAGGTCGGCGGCCTCGCCCTTGCCGGCCCGGCGCACGGTGACGCCAATCTCGCCCCAGGCCGATGCCAATTCCCGCAGCAGGAGATCGCCCCCCGGCCCAGACGGCAAGGCGATGCGCACGGTTGCTTCACGCCCGGGCCCGGCCCAAGCGCTGACCCGCGCAGCGGCCGCGCGGCGGCGCGCCTCAATCGAAGCCCCGTTCCAGCGATCTTCGGGATAGGGCGCGTCGGTGAAGATCTCTGCGGGCACCACCCAGCTGCTTTCGCGCCAGCCAGCCAGCCCGAAGCTGCGGATCAGCGCCGTCCGGTCAATCGCCATCGACAGGGCTTCGCGCCGGGCGGGATCGGCGAGGAACCCGGTCTCACGCCGCACCACCAGTCCCAGCAGGCCAAGCGCCGGATCAACCTGGATCGTCCCGCGCGAGAGCGGCCCGACTTCGGCCAGCGGAAAATCGACCAACGTGCCGCCAAGCACCAGATCAACATCACCGCCCGCAAACGCCGCCACGGCATCGCGCGCCGAAAGCGCCCGCACCTCGACCGGGCGGGCGATGTCTTCCCAATCCTCGCGCGCGGGCAGGCCGCGGGATTCGGGCGGAAGCGCCGTGAGCCGGGCGATGGCGGTACCCTCCTCACGCGACATCGCCATCGGCCCTGCCCCGCTGCCGCCCCGCACCAGCCCGAGTTCGGGCTGCGCCAGCAGGCGCAGGAAATCGGGCATGGGCGAGGAGAGCCGCACTTCGATCACCCGCCCGGTCATCGCCCGGATGTCGCGCACCTTGGCCAGATCGAGCCCCAGCGAAGTGCCGCGCAGCCGGACGAGCCCGGCGCGCAATTGTTCGCGGACATCAGCCGCGGTGATCTCGTCACCGCCCGGCCAGGTGCTGTCGCGCAGGCGGAAGATGTAGCTGAGGCCGTCCTCGGTCACGATCCAGCGTTCCGCGATGGCCGGGACCACCTGACCCACCGGATCAAGCGCGACCAGCCCTTCGCGAGTGGCAGCGCGCATGTGCTGCGCGGCTGGGGAAAGGCGCACGCCTTGTTCGAACGGGTCGTCGGGCGCGCCGATCACCGCGACTGTGACAGGGCCGCCACCACCAGCCGGGCCGCAGGACCATGTCGCCAAGGCGGCCATCAGAGGAAACCAGAATCGCATCGCAGTCTGCCTAGCAGGTTGCAACGCGGCGGTCAGCTTGTGGTGGAAGAGGCAGCCGGGCAAAGCCCGCACTGCGCTCAGATCTTGCGCAGCGTGCTCGGCGCGGGCGGCGGCGGGGCGCGGTGGCTCCACAGCGGCTTGACGATGGCGGCTTCGTGACCTTCGGTGGTCTGGAGCGGACGGCGCGCCTTCTGGGAATCGATTTCCTCATCGAATGCGACGCCGAAGCGGTTGTCCTGCACCCAGGCGACGGTGCCGTTCACCGCGCCGATATTGCGCAGCTCGACCACGACGCGGTGCCCGCGCTGAACGCGCAGCTGGCCTTCGCCCATCATCCCGCCATCCGAAAGATTGCGCACCCGTGCACGGTGGGTCTCCGCGCTTTGCTCGACCCGAATTTCGGCCAGCAAAAACAGGCTGTCGCGTGCGACACTGCGTGTCTCAACTCCTGTCATCTCAAGGATCGCCTCCTCAGCGGAATATCAATCAAGCAGATCAGATGACGCAGCCTAAGCCGGCACGCCACAATGCGCCACTGCTGGTGCGGCATTCACAGTTAACGCGAGGTAAATTTCTGCCCTAAGTACCGTAACTTGTGCGGACGCGTCCCAACGCGGCACAGGGTGCTGAAGGGAGATTACCGCTCAATCGTCGCGCGAGATCTTTTCGCGCCGCTCGTGCGCTTCCTGCGCCTCGACCGTCATGGTCGCGACCGGCCGGGCGATCAACCGGCGCAGACCGATTGGATCGCCGGTGACTTCGCAATAGCCATACTCGCCCGAGTCGATCCGACGCAGCGCGGAGTCGATCTTGGCGACCAGCTTGCGCTGACGGTCACGCGTGCGCAGTTCGATGCCCCAGTCGGTTTCGCTCGAGGCGCGGTCGGTGAGGTCGGCTTCGCGGATCGGGCCATCCTGCAAGGATTGCAGCGTTTGCCCGGCGGCGGAGTGGATGGAACGTTTCCATTCGAGCAGCAGCATCCGGAAATAGGCCTGCTGGCGGTCGTTCATGTATTCCTCGTCCTCGCTCGGGACGTAGTCCGGAGCCAGAAGGCGCTTGGCCTTTTCGAGGACATCGATGTCGTCAGACGCGGTGGTTGGCATCAAGCTCTCTCATCCCGTGAGCCGCTGGGAAGACCATCGCGTCCTGACACCTGAATTTTTTCATTGGCTCACTTGGTCCCAGCAAGCTGAAGCAATGCGCGCCCTATAGGCAAGGCCCCGAGACCGCACAAGCGGGTTTGGGAATGAAGTGGGGGCAAAAGCCGTGCCGCGACAAAGTGCAAGCGGCGTTAACTAATTTTTGACCATAACAGCCGCACTTCTGGTCTCACGGAAGGTCGCTTGGGGGCGATCTGGTGACTGACGGGGACCAAATCATGACAATCATCGCAATCAGCGCGAAGACTCCACGGAGTGACGAAGCGCAGCGGAAAGCAGACAATGCGAGCGAGACCATGCTGGGCGCATGGCTGGCTGCGGCGAGCCAGGGTCAAGTGGGGGCCTGCTTCGATCTGGGCGTGGCCTTCTCGACCGGCAGCAATGGCGCGACCTGCGATCTGATCGAGGCGCACAAGTGGTTCAATCTGGCCGCTGCACGCGGACATGAAGATGCCGCCCATTGCCGCGCCGACATCTCCGACGAGATGACCGCACGCGAAATCGCCGAAGCCCAGCGCCGCGCGCGCCAGTGGCTTGCCGAAGGTCGCCAGCGCGCTGCGTAAGGCGGGTTAGTCACCCTTCCTGAACGGCGTGCGACTGCCGAGGTAGAGCTGATCGCTCGCCACGCCTGCCCGCTCGCGTTTGAGGAAGTCGGCGACCGCGCTGCGGAAGCCGGGATCGGCGATCCAGTGGGCCGATAGTGTCTGCACCGGCTCATACCCGCGCGCCAACTTGTGTCCGCCTTGCGCGCCCGCCTCGACGCAGGCCAAGCCGCGCGCAATCGCGATATCGATCGCCTGGTAGTAGCACAGCTCGAAATGCAGGAAGCGCACCTCGCGGGTGCAGCCCCAATACCGCCCGTAAAGCGCATCGCGCCCGGCGAAGTTGAGCGCGCCGGCAATCGCTTCATCTCCGTCATAGGCGAGGATCAGAATGATCCGGTCGCCCATCCGCTGGCCCAGCAGGCTGAACGCCTCGCGGGTCAGGTAGGGCTGACCCCATTTGCGCGCGCCGGTGTCCTGATAGAAGATCCAGAACGCGTCCCAATGCGCCTCGGTGATCTCCTCGCCGGTGAAATGCCGGATCGTCAGGCCTTCCACTGCCGCTGCGCGTTCCTTGCGCAAATCCTTGCGTTTGCGCGATGAGAGGGCGGCGAGAAAGTCATCGAAGCTGGCATAGCCCCGGTTGAACCAGTGGAACTGGATATCCGCGCGCGGCAGCCAGCCCGCTTCCTCGAACAGCGGCAATTGTTCGGGCGTGATGAAAGTCGCGTGGGCCGAGGACATTGTGTTCTGGAGACACACCGCCTCCGCCCCCTTCAGCAGATGCGGGGCGAGGCTCGGATCGGACAGCAGCAAGCGCGGCCCGGTCGCCGGGGTAAAGGGCGCGGCGATCTGGAGTTTGGGGTAATAGCGCCCACCCGCCCGGTGCCATGCGTCCGCCCAGGCATGATCGAACACATATTCGCCCTGGCTGTGCCCCTTGGCATAGGACGGCATGGCGGCGAGCAGCCTGCCCGTATCATCCGTAATGGCAATCGGCGCAGGCTCCCACCCGGTGCCGGGGCCGACGCTGCCGGAATCCTCCATCGCGGTCAGGAATTCGTGGCTGACGAAGGGATTGTCGTTCCCACCCAGCGCGTTCCATTCCGCGCGGTCGAAGCTACCGACGGACGATGCAATGCGGACGGTGAGTTCAGCGTCGCTCACGCCAGCCCCGCCCCTTCGGCGATCAACGCATCAGCATGGACAAGGCCCGCCGCGCGCGTTTCGGGGGAATTGACGGTCCAAGTGAGCACGGGCAGTCCGCCCGCGCGCAGATCGGCCACCCAGCGGCTCGGCAGGGCGTTGATATGATAGGCGAGGAAATCGGGCTGCGCGATTCGCAGCGCCAGCTTGCGCCGCCAGGGTGTCTGCGTCTCGCCGCGCTCGTCCTCACGCATGACAAGTCCGGCGCAGATTTGCGGTGCGCGCTTGCGAAACCAGCGGGCTACGCGCGGATCGAAGCTCATGACCGCCACCGGCCCGGCATAGGATTCCAGCAGCCGGGCAACAGAGACACAGGTCCCGTCGACATCATGACCGCGCTTCGATTTGATCTCGATCAGCAGGGGCACGCGGCCCGCTATGACTGCGAGAAACGTCGCCAGCCGCACGGGATGCTGATCGGTGCCGAGCAGGCTCAGCGCTTCAAGCGCGTCAGCCGTGCGGCTGGCGACCATGCCGTCCGTGTAGGTGAGCCGGGCAAGCTCCCAATCGTGGAACACCATCGGCACATGGTCGGCCGACATCTGGATATCGCACTCGATCCCCAGCCTTGCCGCAATTGCGCCCTGCGCCGCCGCCAGCGCGTTCTCCGGCACGCCGTCCCCGTGCAGCCCGCGGTGGGCATATTCCCACGCGGTCAGCCATTCGGGAGCGCGCCTTGCTGTCATGCCTTGAGGGCGATAACCGCATCAACCTCAACCGCCGCGCCGCGCGGCAGAGCGGGAACGCCGACAGCTGCACGGGCGTGCTGCCCGGCGCCGCCGAACACCTGCTCCATCAGATCCGACGCGCCATTGGCGACTTCGGGCTGATCGGTGAAATCGGCGGTGCAATTGATGAAGGCACCCAGCTTGACGACCCGCTCGACCTGCTCAAGCAGGCCAGCCGCTTCCAGCTGGGCGATGATCATCAAGGCACAGGCACGCGCGGCGGCCTGACCATCGGCAACGCTGACATCGTCACCCAACCGGCCCTTGACCACCACCCCATCGACAAATGGCAGCTGGCCCGAAACATAGGCCATGCCGCCATGCACCACCACCGGCACATAGCTGGCAACAGGGGCTGCGGCTTTGGGCAAAGTGATGCCGAGTTCGGCAAGGCGTGCGCGGGTGGTTGTCATGTCGTTGTATCCTCCAGTCGATCCAGTAGCCACGGCAGGGCCTCGTCCCAGCGGTCAATCCGGGCTTCGGCGTGGCCTGATTTGTGCGCGCAATCAATCGCATGGGCAATCATCGGCTCACCGCACAGGTGCAACCGGGTGACATGGGGCGTGATCTCGGCGACCGAGGCATGGTGCTGCGCCAGATCGTCGATGAACAGCGCGCGGGTGGGCGCATATTCATCAATGATCGCCTTCAGCGCCGGACCTTTGGGGCCCTGATTGGTGAAGACGCGGGCGTTGATCCCGACCTTGGCGAGCTGCGCCGCGCGCGCATCGCGGTGGGCATCGACCAGATTGGTCAGGATCACGATATCGGCCTTTTCGGCGAGGGTGTTGATCCCCTCAACCGCGCCCGCGATCGGCTTTTGCGAGTCCATTTCGTTATCGAAGAAGCTGCGTAGCATCTTCCAGATATCGGGCGGAGCCAGCACTTCGCCGCTTGCCTGCCAGCGCAAAGCCTCAGCGAAATTGTGGCCCTCGAGGTTGAAGCTGACGCCCTGCGATGCCTCCAGCCAGTCCTTGAACGGGGCGACCATGTGCAGCAGCACTTCGTCGCAATCGGAGATGATGAGGGGGCGGGTCATGATTGCAAAGCGTCCTTGGCGGCGACCAGTTCCTCAGGTGTCACAGCCAGAGCTTCGGCCGCGCGGATCAGATCGGGTTCGTGATTGGCGAGAAATTCGAGTGCGGAGGCAAGGATCATCGGATCGCCCAGCCCTGTCCGCAGAGAATCGGGATCAAGCCCGGTCAATTCAAGGTAGCGCGCCGCCCGGTCCTCGCATTCCAGCACCCAGCCCAGCGCCGCCAGCGCCAGCATCTGCGGGTTAACTGGCTCGGATGGGGCGCGAGGTGGGATTGTCCTGTCCTTTAGGTAAAGGTAGTCTTACAGCGGGCGAATGCGGGGCGAGCAGTGACAAAGCGGATCATGGTTGTCGAGGATAATGACCTCAACAGGAAATTGTTCTGTGACGTCTTGCGCGCCAACGGCTTCGAGGTCGAGCCAGTGGCCGACGGCAATCTGGTGCTGCAAACCGCGCGCGATACTTCGCCCGATCTCATCATCATGGACATCCAGCTTGGCGGCATTTCCGGCGTCGATCTGATCGAAGCGGCCAAGCGTGATCGCAGGCTTGCGGGCATTCCGGTGCTGGCGGTGACAGCCTTTGCCGCGAAGGGCGACGAGGAGCGGATTCGTGCGGCGGGCGCGGAGGGCTATCTGTCCAAGCCAGTCTCGATCGGGCCCTTCATGAGCGCCGTCAACGCGCTGGTCTGAGCGTTACCCCCTCGCATCAAGCCATGCGCGGCTGGTGCGGGCGCATTCGCGGGCGCGTTCATTGAGATCGGGGAAGGAATCGCGCAGCGCGGCTGAGCGCTCCTCAATCGCCATGGGCAAGTGTTCGGGCAATGCATCGACCATCGCGCCAAGCGCCAGCCCGCCATGGCCCAGCGGCATCCTGCGGTTGATCGCATCATCGACAATCGCGTCGAAACTGGTGAGGTCCGGCCCCTCCGCAGGCGCATCACAGGGCTGGCAGTAGCTCAGCCATTCGCGCGGGATCGCTGCGAGGTCTTCGGCGGTTCCGCCCGAGCGCGACCAATGAAGCGTATCGACCAGCAGCCCCTTGGCCTCGCCCTCAACCGCTTCCAGCACGGCGCGGGCCATGTGGATCGTCTTCACCTCGGTAAAGATGCCGAATTCGAGATTGACGCGCACGCCGGTGCCTTTGGCCGCGTCAACCATCGCCTGAAACTTGGCGGTGGTGGCCGCCATGTCGGGGTCGCTGGAAACGCACAGGAGGTTTCTGGCACCGATTTCAGCGGCAATATGCACCAGTTCGGTCAGCCACGGATCGGGCGCTCCGGGCATGATCCAGGCGACCTCCAGATCGAGCAGGTCGACTCCCGCATCCTTCGCCTGTGCGCGGATCGCGCGGGTGGTGGCGGGGGTCCAGGTCTCGCGTTCGGCCCACATCCCGCCGAAGTCGAAATCGCTGGCGGCAGCGGCTTCGATCAGCTGCGCCGGGGTCGCTTCGGGCATGATCCCGGCGGCAAGCGAGATCAGGCGTTTCGTCACAGCGTCTGTCCGTCGTCGAGGACGAAGTTGGTGCCGGTGACAAACTCCGAAGCTTCGGAGCACAGGAACAGCATCATCGCATCAAGCCCCTCTTCGCCCATCAACCGGCGCTTGGGGAACTTCGCGATCTGCTTCTTGCCCGGTTCGGTATCGAACCACGCATCGTTGATCGCGGTGCGGATATAGCCGGGTGAGACGGTGTTGACGTTGATCCCGGCCCGCGCCCACTCGCGCGCCAAAGTCCGCCCCGCCTGCACAACGCCCGCCTTGCTGGCGGCATAGGCGACGAGGCCGGGGGATGGCTCGGTGGCGGTGATCGAGGCGATCATCACGATCCGGCCCTTGGTGACGCCGTGCGCCATCATCCGCTTGGCGCCTTCGCGCGCGGTCAGGATCGCACCCTTCAGGTTGATGGCGAGGGTTTGCTCGATCTCTTCTTCGGAGATGGTCGTCGCCATGCCTGCGCCGTCGACCCCGGCGTTGGCGATGACGGTATCGACCGGCCCGAACGCAGCCTCGGCTGCATCGAACCCGGCGATAATGTCTGCTTCGCGCGCTACGTCCATTTGCACAGCCGCGGCAGAAAGGCCGATTTCGTCCGCCAATGCCGCCAGCCGGTCCGCCCGCCGCGCGCCCAGCGCCACATTCGCGCCGCTCGCCGAAAGAATGCGCCCGAACCGGGTGCCCAGCCCCGAAGACGCGCCGGTGATGAGCGCGGTGCGCCCCGTGAGATCGAAGGAGAAGCTCATGGCCGCTTACTTAGCCGCAGGCAGTTCCCCGTTCACGTATTTCATCAGCGTCGTCTGGAAATGCCGCACGCGGCTGTCCTGATAGTGGCCGAGCTCCATCAGGCCGTCCTTCATGCTCTTCATGCCTTCCTGCACGTAAGGCAGGTTGGCCATATCCTGATCGAACACATTGGCGAGCTGCGGGCCCATGATGTCGTTGGCCCAAGCGAAGGGCTCGTCATCGGGGATATAGGTCGGCGCGACCGCGCGGGGGCGTTCCTGACCCTTGGGTGTGGGGAACAGCAGGCGGATTTCCATGATGCACCAGTCAGGCGTGTCGCCGGGGAGCCAGCGGTACACCAGCGTCGGCAGGAACCCGATCCACGGGGCGAAATTGGGGAAGATATTGTAGGTGAAGTTGTCGAGGATCTCTGTGTCCGAGGCGTCCGAATAATCATAGCCGTAGTTCTCGGCAAAGCCCTTGCGCCCGGCTTCGGCGAGGATCTTGCGCGCGCCCAGCGGATCGCTGGCGTCGTAGCCCTCAGCCGGTTCCTCGCTGGCGTTGAACCGCCGGTTGGTGCGCGCGTCCGCCCCGCCGGAGAACTCGTTCATCTTCTCCAGCACGTAATCGGAATTCTTGCCCTTCACATGCGGGCTGAGCACACCCGACGGCGTGATGGCGCGGTTGAAGTGATCGCCGATCAGATCGTAGCGCGTGTTCGCATCGCCGAGGAAGGCGAGCAGTTGCGGGTGGGTGGTGATCGAGTGCCAGGCTTCCATGAATGCCTCGGCGGTCGCCTTCCAGTTGGCCGGGATCTTCTTCTGCACCCACATGCCGGTGTAGCGATTGCCGAAATCATAGCGCTCGTAATGCGACGCCGCCGGGCCGAGCCAGGTCTTGAAATCGGGCAGGCTGTGGTTCTCGGTGAGCATGACAAAGCCCTGCCACAGCTCAACGCGGGCCTGGGGCAGGTCCATGTCCTTGCCTTCAAGATGCTTGAAGTCCCACGCGCAGGGGATTTCCTTCAGGCTCCCGTCATTGCGCCAGGTGAAGCCGTGGAACGGGCAGCGCAATTGCACCGAATTGCCGCTTTCCGTGCGCAGCTTGCGGCCGCGGTGGAGGCAGGCGTTGTAGAACGCCTTCACGCCGCCGTCCTTCTGGCGGATCAGCAGGAAGCTCTTGCCCGCGATGTCGAACACCACCGTGTCGCCCGGATCGGGCAGTTCATCCTCACGCGCGGCGAACAGCCACACGTTGGGCCACATCTTCTCGCGTTCCAGACGCGCGAAGTCCTCAGAGATATAGGGCGCAACCGACAGGGGCTCGTCCCCCATTTCGATGGTGGTTTCCTCGAACAGGTAATCGGGCGGACGCCGCGTATCGCCGTTGAGCATGTCGGTGTAGCTAATCCCCGGGCAGCGATCAGCGCGGGCAATATCCTTGATCTCGTTCATCGGCCTTCGATGTCCTTTCGGGGGGTGTCCCCGTCCTCATCCTCGCACTTTGTGCAGTGTTTCGTGAGGGGAATATCACACAGTCTCGGCAAGGGGTCACCCTAGCGGATTGGAGAGGAATATGGCTTTGCCGGGAAAGATCGCCGCGCTGGGCGACATCATGCAGCTGGCTTTCGTGCCCGAGGATTTTGATGCGGCGGTGGCGCACTGGACGCAGGTCATGGGCGTCGGCCCATTCTTCATCATTGAAGGCATCCATCTCGACGGGATGAAATATCGCGGGACACCGACCGATGCGGTGTTCGATCTGGCGCTGGCCTATTGGGGCGACCTTCAGATTGAACTGATCCGCCCGCGCGACGATCACCCCTCGATCTATCGCGGCGAATATGGCTCGACCGGCAACGGGCTGCACCACGTGTGCATTCTGGTCGACGACATCGCCGAGGCGCGGCGGGTTTGCGACGAAGCGGGCGCGGAAGTGGTGATCGAGGGCAATTTCGGCACCAGTCAGGTGATCTATGTTGATCCGGGCAGCGGTCCCGGCACGCTGGTCGAGATTCTCCAGCAGGCGAAGGACGGGCCGGACCTGTTCGGGATGATCAAGGCTGCGGGTGTGGGCTGGGATGGCAGCGAGCCGCTGCGTAAACTCGGCTGATCTTCTTCGTCATTGCGAGCGCAGCGAAGGAAACGACACCGAGAACGGGGGCGCGGAGGCGCCCCCGCCAATCAATCGCTCGCGCCCAAGTAACCCAGCTGACCCGCCTTGAAGATCGTCTGCGCCCGGTTCACGCTGTCCAGCTTCTCGCCCGCGCGGTGGATGTGGTAGCGGATCGTGGCGTGCGACCGGTTGAGGATCATGCTGATCTCCTTGTCGGTCTTGCCGATTGCGGCCCAGCGCAGGCATTCGACCTCACGCTTGGACAGCACGCAGTCCGACGGAATCCGCCGCTTGGTGCGGTTGGCCTGGACGTAACCCGCCACAAAGCACCGGGTGACCATCGCGAACAGCGCGCCATATTCGGCGAATTCAGCCGAGAGGTCTTCCTTCTCGCGTTCCATCGAAATGAAGCTGCTCGCCGAAATCTGGCCGAACGGCAGATGCACCGGCACCACAATCGCGGCTTTGCACAGGGAACGCTTTTCGAAATCGTTGAGGTCGATTTCTGCCAGATAGTGGTTGCGCCAGCGGGTGTTGAAGCCCTGCGCGTTGACCCAGAACGGCTCGCTTTCATAGCGGCAGGCGCGCGGCAGGGGTGAATGGAGAGCCAGACGGTGATCCTCCCACCAGCGCGCGCCATCATCCAGCCAGCGGAAGATATCGGCGTTGAGGATCGTGCCATCGGCATCGACCATCGGCTCCTTGGAGGAAATGTCATCGCACACTGCGATCTGCATCCCCCGCTCCTGCGCGATGCGGGCGAGGTTCAGCGCTGCATCGTGAATATCCTCGGGGCAGGTGATGGTGACAGAATCGAGCAGCCGTTCAAGCGACTCGCGGCCTTGCGGCGTGCGCAGTTCGACAACATTAGTAGCCATTATCAGGCCTTGCTCCTCTCATTGTTTTCTGATTCGGGACACTAGCGCAATTTTTCCGTTTGTCCTCTTTATTTACGTAGGGGAAACGGCCGGCCTGCGGGGCTAGCGAAAGTGACAGAGGAGAGTGCAGTTCATGGCTTTTGCGGGCGCGAATTTCGGATTGGTCCTGAAGGCTTTGGCAGCAGCCATCCCAGCCGATCGGCCCGCGCTGATCCACGGCGCGCGGGTAGTGAGTTGGGGCGATTTCGATGCCGTGACCGACCGGATCGCCGCCGGTCTGAGAGCGCGTGGATTGCAGCGCGGTGACATCGCCGGGCAGATGCTGCGCAACACGCCGGACTACATGCTCGCCTATTTCGGCTGCGTGAAAGCGGGGCTGGTGCCGGTCAATGTGAATTACCACTACAAGGCCCGCGAGCTGGCCGACATATTCTCCCGTTTCGGGTTGAAGGCGCTGTTTACCGAGAGTGACTTTGCCGATGCCGCTGCCGAAGCGATGCCCGGAGGCGCACTGACGATGGACGTCGGCGGCGATGCGTGGACCGAGCTATGCGCCAGCGACATCCCCGCAGACTTCGCGATCCACGATGATCCCGAAGCCCTGTTTCTGACCGCGACCGGCGGCACGACCGGAATGCCCAAAGCGGTGATGTGGCCGATGGATCAGGCCTGGGGCGCGTTCAATATCGGCGTATGGCAGCGCCCGCCGGGCACACCGCCGCTGGTGACGACGAGCCTGGATGAACAGGTGGCCGAAGCTGCCCGCATCGGCCCGGATCATCCGGCGAGCAATTCGCCGATGCTGCTGCTCTCGCCGCTGATGCACGGCGCAGGGCAGTTCACCGCGGTGATCCACTTGCTCAAGGGCGGCACGTTGGCGCTGCTGCCGGGGCCGAAGTTCGATGCCGATCTGGCTTTGGACGAGGTCAAGCGGATTGCCGCGCGCGGGATTTTCATCGTCGGCGATGCCTTCGCCATGCCGCTGGCCGACCGGCTGGATGCGCGCGGGGATGGCGGCGAGGTGCTGGCAAGCCTGCGCTCAATCACCTCGTCAGGCGCGGTATTCTCGCCTGCGGTGAAAGCCCGCCTGATCGCGCATCACCCGACACTGATGATCACTGACGCCTTGGGCTCTTCGGAAAGCTCGGGCACCGGCATCGTCATCACCACGGCCGCCGGATCGAGCGGCGGGGGCAAGTTCCAGCCGCTGCCGGGGCGTGAGACCAGGCTGTTTGACGAGAACTTGCAGGAAATCCCGCGCGGCACCGAAGGCGTCGGCATCGTCGCACGCACCGGCCCGCTGCCATTGGGCTATCTCGGCGAGGACGAGAAGAACCGCCAGACCTTCCCCGAGATCGGCGGCCAGCGCTGGCTGATGACCGGCGACCGCGCGCGCTGGGCAGCGGACGGCACGCTCGAATTCATCGGCCGCGACAACATGTGCATCAACACTGGCGGCGAGAAGGTCTTTCCCGAAGAGGTGGAGGCCGTGCTCCTCGAACACCCGCAGGTGCAGGACGTGCGCGTCGTCAGCCTGCCCGATGCGCGGTTCGGACGCAAAGTGGTGGCGGTGGTGCAGCCTGAAGGCGAAGCCGAGGGCCTGCGTGAGGCGCTGGATGCCCATGCCCGCGCCGGGCTGGCGGGCTACAAGATCCCGCGGCTTTACCTGCTGACCGATACTTCGCTCCGCCTCAACAACGGCAAGCCCGACTACAAAACCGCTCAGGCCCTTGCTGATGCGGCGGTGAGCTAGGGCCTCCATCGCAACAAAAAATCAGTATCCGCCGTTCTTGTCCGAGAAGCGCGTGGGTTCGACCCAATCGCGCCGTTTGATGCGCCGCCGATGGGCGATCAGGAATCCCCAAGGCACGCACAAAAACAGTCCGATTCCAAGGCTGGCCTGACGAACAGCAACAACGTCGAACCAAATCCAAGAGATGAACAGGAAGAGCCACAAGGGCACCCAAAGCAGCCACCTTATGTCGCTCCAGAAGAGGGAACCGACGGAGATTTGGCTATCGAGCCAGAACAGGAAGTGTTCGCGCAGTTTCATGGCCACCTCCTTTCGTCAGGCACCAATATTGGCGATTTAAAACAAGGTATCAATGGTTTGCTTACAGTCCGACGTCATCCAAACCGCGTCGCATATTCCACCGCAAATGTGATCGCTGTCAGGGTGAGCCCGATCATGAAGCTTGTGTAGGCATAGGCGAGGTATTTGTACTTCTTGCGCTGGAGCACCTGCCCATTCTGGTAGATGTCATGCAGCATCGCGCGGAACACGGTTTCGTCAGTGCGCAGATCATCAAGCACGCTGTCGGTCCATTCGGCTTCGTCCATATGGGTGAAATAGCCGAAGAACAGCTTGTTCGGAGTGCCATGGCTGTTCTTCGCCTGATCCGGGCCGCTGACCGAGGGCAGCACGGCGAACACCGCGCACATGGCCGAGACAAAAGCGAACAGCGCCAGCACGCCCAACGACCACGGCACATCGCCGCCCCGCGCCTGTCCCACGGCGATGGTGAAGACCAGGAACGTCGCGCCCATCAGGATCGAAGCCTTGGCGTCGGCCATCTGGCTCAGCATCATGTTGATTTGCTGGGTGGTGCGCACCAGATGGATCGCGTGGTTCGAAAATCCCGTGGGCGATGGCACGGAAGGCGATGCTTTGACCGGTTCAGCCTGCGGTAAATCTTCGGCCATCATATCCCCCCGGACAGGCCGCCCTGCCCCTTGCGGCGCGGCGAAAACTTGACAAGCTGCATCAACCGCCGCTTTGCAGCCGTATTACTGGGTGATAGCCCCTCCGACAACCGACGCACAGAAAGCATAGCTGCCCATGACCCCCGCCGAAGTCGAAGATCGTATTCGCACGCTGATCGAACCCTTCAACAAAAAGGGCGTCACGATCGAGGACTCGACCACCTTTGCTGGCGATCTCGAATTTGACAGCCTCACCGTGATGGATTTCGTCGCCGAGATCGAAGACGAATTCGACGTGATCATCTCGATGAACCAGCAGGCCGAGATCGAAAACTGGGGTCAGCTCGTCGCGGCCGTCCACAAGTTGCAGGATAGCTGATAATGGCGACCGCTATGACCGAGACCCTTGGCGCCGCCGAACCTGTCGACCTGCTGTCGAAGTTCGATCCGATCATCCAGACCCGGGAGACCTTGCTGGCCGCCGGGGTGGAAGATCCGTTCAATCTGGTGATGGAAGAGGTGCTCTCGCCCACCCGCGCGATCTGCAACGGGCGCGATACGATCCTGCTCGGCACCTACAACTACATGGGGATGACCTTCGATCCCGACGTGATTGCGGCGGGCAAGCAGGCGATGGAGGATTTCGGCGCGGGGACGACCGGCAGCCGCGTGCTCAATGGCACCTTCCGCGATCACCGCGATGTCGAAGCGGCCTTGCGCGAATTTTACGCGATGGATCACGCGATGGTCTTCTCGACCGGGTACCAGGCGAACCTCGGGATCATCTCGACGCTGGCGGGCAAGGGCGATTACATCATCCTCGACATCGATAGCCACGCTTCGATCTGGGATGGCTGCGCGATGGGCAATGCCGAAGTGGTGCCGTTCAAGCACAATGACGTCGAAGCGCTGGAAAAGCGCCTCAAGCGTATCCCCGAAGGCGCGGGCAAGCTGGTGGTGCTCGAAGGCGTCTATTCGATGATGGGCGATGTCGCCCCGCTCAAGGAGATGGTCCGCGTCTCCAAGGAAAACGGCGCGATGGTGCTGGTCGACGAGGCGCACTCGATGGGCTTCATCGGCGAACATGGCCGCGGCGTCGCCGAGGAACAGGGCGTGCTGGACGATGTCGATTTCATCATCGGCACCTTCTCCAAGAGCGTGGGCACGGTCGGCGGGTTCTGCGTGTCCAACCACCCGAAGTTCGAAGTGCTGCGGCTGGTATGCCGTCCTTATGTCTTCACCGCCGCCCTGCCGCCCTCGGTGATGGCCAGCTCGGCGACCTCGATCCGCAAGCTGATGCACGGCGGCAACAAGCGCGCGCATCTGTGGGAGAACAGCCGCACGCTGCACGGCGGGCTTCGTGCACTCGGCTTCAAGCTCGGCACCGAAACCCCGCAAAGCGCGATCATCGCGGTGATCATGCCTGATCTCGAAAAGGGCGCGATGATGTGGGAGGCGCTGTTGAAAGAGGGTCTCTACGTCAACCTCGCCCGGCCCCCGGCAACGCCTGCAGGGATGACCCTGCTGCGCTGCTCGCTATGTGCAGAGCATACCGCCGATCAGGTGCAAACCATCCTCGGCATGTTCGAACGGGCCGGCAAGACGATCGGGATCATCTAACCCCGCTAGCGAACCATATTGGTTATTTCTCTTGACATCGTGACGCTATCTGGTTAGAAATAGGCATAGTCGAGAAATAGCGATTCGCCACAAGGCGGCCTTCCCAGCGGAAGTGCCGCCTTTTTGGTGTTCGCGGCGGGAGACACCCCCATGGCCAGAAGTCCCGGCAAGCGTATCGCCATCCGCCCGTCTCTCAAGCTTGGCGAAGGCGATCGCATCAACAACAACTGGCGTCGCCTGTTTCTCGACCACCTCGCCGAAACGTCGAACGTGACCTTGTCCGCCCGGAAGGCCGGAATCAGCATCAGCCGTGCCTACAAGGTGCGCCGCGAAGAGGCCGAATTCGCCCGCCAGTGGCTGGTGGCGCTGGCCGAAGGCTATCTGCATCTCGAAATGGAAGTGGTCCGGCGCCTGCGCGAAGGCGACGCGAAGACCATCGATGACGGAAAGTTCGACTTTGCCAATGCGATCCGCCTGCTCACCGCGCACCGTGACAATGCCGCGCGCGGGGCCAGCCAGGTGCGCGATGTCAGTGCCGAGGAAGTCCGCGCCTCGATCGACCGCAAGATCGAGGACATTCGGCGACGCATGGCGCGCCAGGATGCAGTCAAAGGAAAATCCGGATGAGCGAGCCGTTCGAATGGATGATCCACAAGGACAACAAGAAGGGCCCCAGAGCTCGCCGCGAACTCAGCGAGAAGCTCGACCAGACTGAACGGAACGCCTTCAAATATCTGTGGAATTACGTTGCCCGGCCCGAGCAATTGCCGCCCGAAGGCGACTGGCGGGTGTGGATGATCATGGCCGGGCGCGGCTTCGGCAAGACCCGCTCGGGCGCTGAATGGGTGCGGATGATCGCCGATGCCAATCCCGATGCCCGCATCGCGCTGGTCTCATCCTCGCTGGCCGAGGCGCGCGCGGTGATGGTCGAGGGTGAAAGCGGGTTGCTGGCGATCTACCGCCCGAATCACCGCCCGCTCTTCGAGCCGTCTCTGCATCGCATCCGGTTCCGCAGCGGAGCGCAGGCGCAATTGTTCTCGGCCGCCGAGCCCGACAGCTTGCGCGGTCCGCAGCACAGCCACGCTTGGTGTGACGAGATCGGCAAGTGGCCGCTGGCGCACGACCGGGCGACGCGGTGCTGGGAGAACCTGCTGCTCGGCCTTCGCCTGGGTCAGAACCCGCGCATCACCGTCACCACGACGCCGCGCGCCGTGCCTCTGGTGCAGCGTCTGGTGAAGCAAGCCGCTGAGACGGGCGAGGTCGTTATCAGCCGCGGCACGACGGACGACAATATCGGCCGCCTGCCCGACCGCTTTATCGACGCGATCACCAGCGAATTCGGCGGAACGCAGTTGGCCCGGCAGGAGATCGACGGCGAGTTGCTGGAAGATGTCGAAGGCGCGTTGTGGACCCGCTGGCTGCTCGAACAGGCCCGCGAACAGGGCCCGGTGCCGGAAGCCGTGCGGATCGTGGTCGCGGTCGACCCACCCGCCAGCACGCGCGGCGACGAATGCGGGATCATCGTCGCTGCACTCGGGCAAGACGGGATCGCGCGGGTGCTGGCCGATTGCTCGGTGAGCGGCGCGGCTCCGGCCGAATGGGCTGAGCGGGTGGCCGATAGCGCACGCGAATGGAACGCCGACCGCGTGGTGGCCGAAGCCAATCAGGGCGGCGCGATGGTCGAAAGCGTGCTGCGCGCCGCCGATCAGGCGCTGCCGGTCAAGCTGGTGCACGCGAGCCGCGGCAAGGTCGCCCGGGCCGAGCCGGTCGCGGCGCTCTATGCTGCCGGGCGCGTGCGGCATGTGGGCGTGTTCGCGCGGCTGGAGGACCAGCTGTGCGGCTTGCTGGTGGGCGGCACCTACGCCGGCCCCGGCAACAGCCCCGACCGCGCCGATGCCGCCGTCTGGGCGCTCACCGAATTGCTGCTGGGGCGCCAGCTTCGCCCCAGCGTGCGGCAGATCTAACCGAAGGAACTGCGATGGCTTTGCTCGACACTATCCTCTCCGCCTTCAAGGGCGGGGAGCGTACCCGCGTGCCGCTGGCGCATGGCGCCATGCAGGGCTGGCCGCCGACGTTCGATCCCGGTCCGGGGCTGCGCGGCTATGATTATGCCAAGGCCATCACCGAGGGGTTCCTGGCCAATCCGATTGCCCAGCGTTCCGTGCGGCTGCTGGCCGAGGGGGTCGGACAGGCACCGCTGCAATGCTCCGACCCGCGTCTGGCTGCGCTGGTGACGGCGACCAGCGCGGGCCAATCGCTGATCGAAACGTTGGCGGCCAACCTGCTGCTGCATGGCAATGGCTATGTTCAGATTCTCAAGGATGCGAGCGGCACGCCGGTCGAGCTGTTCGCGTTGCGCCCGGATCGGGTCAAGGTGGTGCTTGATCACAATGGCTGGCCGTGCGGCTATGATTACATCGTCGGCGGCCACACCAGCCGCCTGCCGATCGAGGATGAGGACGGGTGGCCCGGCGTGATCGCGATCCGCACGATGCACCCGCTTGACGATCACCGTGGCGCAGGCGCGCTTCAGGCGGCGTGGCAGGCGGTGCTGATCCACAATGCGGCGACCGTCTGGAACCGTGCGCTCCTGGAGAATGCGGCGCGGCCTTCGGGGGCGCTGGTTTACGACTCGGGCGACGGCGCGGCGCTGACGCTCGAACAGTTCGACCGGCTGAAGCGCGAGCTCGACGTGGCCTTTTCGGGCGCGGTCAATGCAGGTCGCCCGATGCTGCTCGACGGCGGGCTCAAGTGGCAGAGCATGGCGTTGACGCCTGCGGACATGGACTTTGCGACACTCAAGAGCGCGGCGGCGCGTGATATCGCGCTGGCGTTTGGCGTGCCGCCGATGCTGCTCGGCCTGCCGGGTGACAACACCTACGCCAATTACCGCGAGGCGAGCCGCGCGCTGTGGCGGCTGACCCTGCTGCCACTCGCCGAAAAGCTGTTTGCCGCCCTGCGCGAAGGCCTCGCCCTGTGGTTCCCGGACGCCGAGCTCAGGATCGATCTCGACCGGGTACCAGCCCTTTCGGAAGACCGTGAGCGCCTGTGGTCGCAGGTCGCGGACGCCGATTTCCTGAACCGCGCTGAAAAGCGCCAGATGCTGGGCCTGCCGCCTGAGGAGACTGCCCCATGAGCCGAGAAGACATCCTCGCCAGCCTGATGGCGCAGGCGCGCGAAGAAGGGGCCGAAGTGGTCACCTTGCGCGCCATCATCGAGGAGACGAGCGTGCTCGCCACTGACCGTGCACTGGAACGGCTCGGGCTTGGCGATGCGGGCGCTGAGGGTGATCTTGTCGAACTGCGCGAGCTGCTGCGGGCGTGGCGCGATGCCAAGACCAGCGCGTGGAAGGCACTGGTGGACTGGATCGTGCGCGGCGCGCTCGCCGTGCTGCTGATCGGGATCGCCGTGCGGTTCGGCATGTGGGACCGGCTGTGAGCGCGTCCGCCCCGCTGCGCTTTGCCGGCTACGCCGCCCTGTTCGACATTGCCGATGCCGGGCGCGACACGATCCGGCGCGGCGCCTTTGCCCGCACACTCGCGGCGCGTGAGCAGCCGCTGCCGCTTTTCTGGCAACACCGACCAGATCAGCCGATTGGCGTGATCGAACAGGCTGCCGAGGATGATCGCGGCCTGCGCGTTATCGCCCGGATCGACCGGCCCGATAGCCGCGCGGCGCATCTGCTGGCGGCGGGCCACGTCAACGGCCTCAGCTTCGGCTTCCGCACCCGCGCAGCGCGGCAATCGGCGGCGGGGCGCGAATTGCTGGAGATCGACCTGTTCGAGGTCAGTCTTGTGACCAACCCGCTCCACCATCTGGCGCGGGTCCATCTGGTCGCCTGAGCGCGCCGGCCCCAACCCCCTTTCCACCGGCCGCCTCTGGGGCGGCCTTTTTTCTGCCCAACCGAAAGGCCCCTGCCCCATGGACAATACCCCCACCCCGACGACCGCGACCGACCCGCTGGACGCCAGCTTCGACCTCTTGGCGCGGCAGGATCAGGCCGAAGCCGATATCACCGCGCTGCGCGGCGATGTTGACGAGGTGAAGTCGCGGCTCGACAAGGTTGCCCGCGCGGCCAGCCGTCCCGCGATGGGCGGCGCGGCCCCCGCCGCCGACGCGCCCGAGCTCAAGAGCTTCGTCGATGGCTATCTGCGGCGCGGGCGCGAGACCGAATTGAAGTCGGTCACTGGAGTCGTCGCGGCGGATGGCGGCTTTGCCGTCCCGCGCCAGATCGATGCGCTGATCGCAGATGTGCTCACCAGCATCAGCCCGATCCGCGCCATCGCGCAGGTGGTTCAGACCGGGACGGCAGGCTATCGCAAGCTGATCACCACCAGCGGCACGGCCTCAGGCTGGGTCAGCGAAGCTGCCGCGCGGCCTGAGACCGGGACGCCCAAATTCGCGGAAATCGCCCCGCCGATGGGTGATCTCTACGCCAATCCGGCAGCCAGCCAGGCGATGCTCGACGACGCCGGGTTCGACATTGAAACCTGGCTCGCCAGCGAGATCGCGGTCGAGTTCGCGCGCGCCGAAGGCACGGCCTTCGTCAAGGGCACGGGCACCAATCAGCCTGAAGGCTTCCTCACCGCCGCCAAAGCCATCACCCCCGATGCCACGCGCGCCTTCGGCACGCTGCAATATGTCGGCTCGGGCAACGCCACTGGGCTCGGCACGACGCCCGACACCAAGCTGATCGATCTGGTCCATCTGCTCAAGGCCGGTTACCGCCAGGGCGCAGTCTTCGTCATGAACTCGGCGACCTTGGCGTCGATTCGCAAGCTCAAGACGGTGGATGGCGCATTTCTCTGGCAGCCGGGTCTGGTCGAAGGCCAGCCCGACCGCTTGCTCGGCTACCCGGTGGTCGAGGCCGAGGATATGCCTGATGTCGCCGCCGGAACCTTCCCGATTGCCTTCGGTAACTTCCGCTCCGGCTATCTGATCTCGGAGCGCGGTGCCACGCAGGTGCTGCGCGATCCCTTCACCAACAAGCCCTTCGTGCACTTCTACGCGACCAAGCGGATCGGCGGGAAGGTGCTCGATTCGAACGCGATCAAGCTGCTGAAGATCGAGCTCTAGGCCCAGCGCCAGACCTCCTCCCCCGTCGGGCTGCGTGTCCCCTTCGCGGCCGCCGGGCTCTCGCGCCCGCATCGCCTCAGGCCGTTCCCCCGCCTGACACCAGCGATGCGGGCGCATTTCGTGTGAACCACATACTGGGAGACACCGCGATGCAGCGGATAATCGTGCAGCCCCCGGTGCCGGGCGAGGCTGCGCTGGCGGAGCTCAAGCACTGGCTCGGGATCAGCCGCCCCAATGACGACGAGACGCTTGGGCAACTGCTCCATGCCAGCCTGACCATCTGCGAAGCCTTCACCGGCAAGACGCCGCTTCAGCAAACAGTCGAGGAAATCATTCCGCTGGCGGGGGGATGGCAGGAGCTGGTCTCCCGCCCGGTTCGCGAGGTGACCGGCGCGGAGCTCATAAAAGCGGACGACACCCGCGAGGTGATCGCCGCGCTGACGGACGCGCTGGAATGGCGCATCGCAGGCTCGGCCTGCATCCAGCTGCAACGCCCGTTGGAAGGCCAAGGTCTGGCGCTGCAACTTGTGGTCGGGATCGCCGAGGACTGGAGCGGACTGCCCGCCCCCTTGCGGCATGGCATCATCCGCCTCGCCGCCCATCACTTCCGCCACCGCGAAGGCCACGGCGAAACCAGCGCCAGCGCCGTCCCGCCTGCCAGCGTCACGGCCCTGTGGCGGCCTTGGCGCGAGGTGCGGTTCGGATGATCCGCGCCTCGGCCCGAGCGGACCGGCTGGTGCAGCGCCTGCGCGCCCGCGCCGCGCGGATCGCCGCGCTCCGTGCCGCGAAGCGGCGACCGGCAGCGCGCTCGGACTGGCATTCGGCCGCCGCGCTGTGGCCCGATCTGTTGGGAGACCCCCGCGATGGAAAATGACCTGCGCGCCGCGCTGATCGCGTGGCTGGCCGCCGATCCGGCCTTGGCAGCGATCAACGCGATCGAGGAAGAGGCCCCCCTCTCCGCCACCCCGCCGTGGCTTGGCATTGCTGCCAGCGCCTCGATCGACTGGGGCACCAAGGACCGCGCAGGCCGCGAGGTGCGCGTGGCGCTCGAACTTGAAAGCCACACCGATCTGACGGCGGGCGATGCCGGTCTGCTCAGTGCGATTGAGCAGCGCGTGCTCGACTTGCCGCCGTTCCAGCCGGGCTTCGAACTCGCCTCGATCCGCTTCCTGCGCTCGCGCAGCGAGGCCCGCGCCGACAACCGCCGCGCCGCCCTGCTCGAATACCGCTTCCGCCTGTTCGCCCCGCTTTAGGAGTAAGCCATTATGCCCGCACAATCCGGCGCCGCCTTCCTGCTCAAGATCGCCGACGGCGCCTCGCCTCCGGCCTATCAGACCATCGCTGGCCTGCGCACGACGCAGATGTCGATCAATGGCGACACCGTGGTCGTCACCCACAAGCAATCAGGCGGCTGGCGCGACCTGCTGTCAGGCGCGGGCACCCGCTCGGTCTCGGTCAGCGCGGCGGGGATTTTCCTCGGCAGCACCGCCGAAAGCACTGTGCGTGCCCATGCGCTGGCCGGAACGCTCGACCAATACGAATTGTCGTTCGAAGACGGCGAGAAGTTGAGAGGCCGGTTTCTGGTGCAGCGGCTGGATTATGCCGGGGATTTCAATGGGGAGCGCAGCTACACGCTCCAGCTTGAAAGCTCCGGGCCGGTGGTGGCGGCATGACCGCCGCCGCCAATCCCTTGCGCGGCGAATGCGCGCTGTCCGTGGCCGGTGTGAACTATGTGCTGCGACCCAGCTTCGAAAACCTGGTGCTGGCCGAAGCTGAACTGGGTTCGCTGTTCGCACTGGTGGAACGGGCGGCAGGCGGCGCGCTGACCCTGACCGAGATGACCGCGCTGCTGTGGCACTGCCTGCCTGCCGAGGGCCGACCCGAGCGGGTCGCGGTCGGCATGGCGGTGCTGGCGATGGGGCTGGTCGGGGCTACCGCCCCGGTGCGGGCGGTGCTCGCCCAGGTGCTTCAGGGCGAGGCATGACCCACAGTTTCGGTGGCGCGTCCGCCCGCTGGTGCGCGCTCGCCGCACGCCTGCTCGGCTGGCGGCCGGGCGAATTCTGGGGCGCCACCCCGGCCGAACTGGCGATGGCGCTCGCCGCCCCCGAAGATCCGAACACCCCGTCCCCGCCGAGCCGCGAGGCAATCGCCCGCATGATGGAGCGCGACGCCGATGACTGACAATTTCGAAGAACTGGTGATCGATGTGCGCGCCAGCACCGATGGCTTTGCCAGCGATGTCGAAGCGATGCGCCGCACGCTCGATGGTTCGCTGCTCGACGGGTTCAGCCGTGCGGGCAATGTGCTGGAGCGGGGTCTGCTCGGCGCGCTACGGCGCGGGAGCCTGGGGTTCGACGATCTGAAACGCGTGGCCTTCAGCGCGCTCGCCGAGATCGCCGGTTATGCGCTCCAATCGGGGATCGGCAGTCTGTTCGGCGGCACTGGCGGCGGAGGCGGGGGTCTGGGCAATCTGCTCGGCCAATCGATCGGCGCGCTGTTCGGGCTGCCGGGCCGAGCCACAGGCGGACCGGTGGCGCCGGGACGGGCCTATCTCGTCGGTGAGCGCGGACCGGAGGTGTTCGTGCCCACCGCCGCCGGCCGCGTCGAGACCGGCATGGTCGCGCCCGGCCGCGATGTTCGCGTGGCGATCCAGGTCGCCGTCCCGCGCGGCCAGGCCGCACCCACCGCGATGCAGCGCTCCTCCCGCCAGATCGCAAGCGCCGTGCGCCGCGCGCTGCAACAGGCCTGAGCAAGGGGATTTCCCATGGCATTCTGGCTCGCCCGCGAACGCCGCGCGCAGGAAAGCACCTTCATCCAGCGCTTCGATCCGCGCTTCTGGACTGTCAACTTTCCCCGGCCCGCGATGGCCTCGGTGGTGACGACCGGGCCGGATTCATTGCGGGTCGACCTCGAACTGCATCATGCAGGCGAGCTGGTCGGGCTGATCTGGGAGAGCGCCGACACGCTCGATCACCCGCTGCTCGCCTACCAGACCGACCGCGATTATGCGCGCACGACGCTGCGCTTTCGCTGGCAATCGGATGGCGTGATCGCGCTCGATCAACCCAATGGGCCAACGCTGACGATCGAGGGACGCGATGCTGCGGGGCTGCCGCGCACCTGGTACATCCGGCTGTGGAACTATGCGCAAGGCACGCCGACGGATGCGCGGATCAGCCTGCCGTTTTCCGCGCTGGAAAGCGGTTATGGTCTGCCGGGCGAGCCGATCCACCCCAGCGATATCGACCGCATGTTCATCTCGCTGGTGGCACCCGGCTTCGTCTGGGGTAGCACCGCGCCCCTGCCCGCGCGGTTCGATGGATCGGTCACCATGTCCGAAATCGCCGCCGACGGCGCGCGGGCCATGCTGGAACTGGGCGATGTGCTCGTCCCCCCGCACGGCGAGCGGATGGCGACGGCTTATGACGATGCCTACAACCAGACCCCGGCACGGCTGCTGCGGACGGTGACCGGGCTCGGCTACCGCGGCGATATCGTCCACTATGTCGGGATGAGCCACTTTATGCGGCTCGCGCGCCAATCGGATGGCGGATTGCTTGTGTCGGCGCCGGGCGAATTGTGCGAGCCTGCCGTGGTGTGGCACCGCAACCTGTTCGCGCTGGCGCAGGCAGGCGGCTTCGAGGTCATTGCCTCGCTCTCCTACGAGCTGTTTGACGCCTATTGCCCGGAAAGCTGGAAGCAACGCACCGCCAGCGGCGCTCCGGCGCTGACCGGGTGGATGCCGCCTTCGACCTTGCTGTCACCCGCCAATCCGCAGGCCATGGGCTGGCTGGGGGACGTGGCCCGCATCTTTGTCGCCCTGCTCCAGGACGCGGAGTTGCCCGTCCGCTTCCAGATCGGGGAGCCGTGGTGGTGGGTGACGCCCGCTCGGCAAATCTGCCTTTATGACGATGCGGCCAAGGCGGCTTTCGGAGGCAATCCGCCGGTCATCGGCAATATCGCCGCGCCGCTCGATGCGGCGGCAACATCGCTGCTTGATGCGGCGGGCGCGCTGCTCGCGCAGTCGACCGCCGCGCTGACCGCCGTCGTGCGCGCCGCGGCGCAAGGGCCGTCCGAGGTCCTGCTGCTCGCCTTCACGCCGACGATCCTCGATCCCGCCACACCCGAGCTTTACCGGGCCAATCTCCCGACCGGCTGGGCGGCCCCGGCCTTCGACCGGTTGCAGCTGGAAGATTACGACTGGCTCACCGCCGGCGCCGATGCCGCCCGGCGGGCAGCCTATGCCTTGGTCGATACGCGGCTCGGCTATCCGCTCACCGATCAGGATTATCTCGCCGGTTTCGTGCTCGATCCTGCCGATGCGGACGTGATGTGGGCGCGCATCGACAGCGGGCTGGGCGAAGCCGCCGCGCGCGGCATCACCCGGCGCTACGTCTGGGCGCTGCCGCAGGTCAATCGCGACGGCTACACCCGCCTCGCCCCTCCGCCGGAGCAAGCCATGGATCCCTTCGACAACGTGCTTTACCCCTTCGCGCTGGGGCGCAGTGCCTCGGTCGCGCCCGAGTTTTCGACCTCGATCGCAATCACCGCCTCGGGGCATGAGCGGCGCAATTCGCTGTGGTCGGACGCACGGCTGCATTTCGATGTCGGCCCTGGCATCCGTTCGGAAGAGGAATTGTCCGAACTGATCGCCTTCTTCCGCGCCCGCCGCGGCCCGGCGCGGGGGTTCCGGATCATGGACCCGTTTGACAACAGCTCGAACGGGATGACGGGCGTGCCGACGATGCTCGATCAGCTGCTCGGCATTGCCGATGGCGTGCGCGCCGATTTCCAGCTGGTGAAGTCCTATGGCGGGGCCGAGCCGCAGGTGCGCCCGATCACCCGCCCGCGCGCTGAAACGCTGGTGGTGAGCGTCGGCGGCGCGGCCAGCACCGCCTGGACGCTGGGCGAGAAGGGCACCTTGCGCTTCCTCACCGCTCCGCCCGCAGGGGCCGAAGTGCGCGCTGGCTTCCGATTCGATGTGCCGGTGCGATTCGCCGAAGACCGGCTCGATGTTGCAGCGGTGAACTTTGCCGCCGGGGAAGCGCCCTCGGTCCCGCTGATCGAAATCCGCGAGTCCGCCTGATGCGCGTGTTCTTTGACCGCGAGCTCGACACGGTGGCGACCTTCTGGCGTATCTATCGCCGCGACGGAGCGGCGCTGGCCTTCACCAGCCATGACCGCGACCTCAGTTTCGGCGGCATCCGGCATCTTGCTGCTCCCGGCATGATTCCGGCCGCGATCCGGCTGACCTCCGAACTCGCCAATGACAGCGCCGAGGTGCAGGGCGTGCTCAACCACGATTCGATTCGCGCGGACGAACTGGCCGCCGGGCTGTTCGATGAAGCCGCGATCGCCATCGGCGCGGTCGACTGGATCAGCCTTGATCACCACACGCTCTATACCGGGCAGATCGGGCGGATCGAGGACGACAACACGCAGTTTTCGGCTGAGCTGCGGTCCACCAAGAGCCTGCTCGAACAGGATCTCGTCCCCCGCACCAGCCCCACCTGCCGCGCCGAGTTCTGCGGGCGCGGGTGCGGGCTTTCGGCGGTGCGGTTTACCGCGGTGCAGCCGGTGGCCGCGATTGATCTCGAATCCAACCGGGTGCGGTTTGTTGGCCTTGATGGCGAGTCCCATATCGATGGCCGGCTGCGCTTCATGGCCGGACCGCAGACCGGGGTGGCCTTCGGGATTATTGATGCCGCGGAGGACTGGCTGGTGCTCGACCGGCCGCTGGTGGCCGGCACCCCGCTCGGCACACGGGCGGAATTGCGCGAGGGCTGCGACCATATCATCGCCACCTGCGCCGCGCGGTTCGGCAATGCCGCGAACTTCCGCGGAGAACCCTTCCTGCCGGGCAACGATCTGCTCGCCCGCTACGGTCAGCGATGACTGCGCCCGGCGACGCGCTGGCCGAGGCGGCGCGGGCATTGATTGGCTGTCCATTCCGGCTCCACGGCCGCGATCCGGCGACTGGGCTCGATTGCGTCGGACTGGTCTCGGCCGCGCTCGCGGCAAGCGGTGTGCGCCCGGTGGTGCCGAGCGGCTATGGCCTGCGCAATCTCGATATCGCCCAGTGGTTGCCGCTCGCACGCAAGTCGGGACTGGTGCCCGCACCCGGCGCCATTGGCGCAGGCGAGGTGCTGCTGATCGCGCTCCCGCATTGCCAGCACCACCTCGTGATCGCCGCTGATGCAGTGACTGTCATCCATGCCCACGCCGGGCTGCGGCGCGTGGTGCTCCAGCCGTTCGATCCCGCCTGGCAGGTGGCTGCCAAGTGGCGGTTCGCACCTCAGAGGGAAGGCTAGTTCATGGCGACGATAGTTCTGACAGCGCTGGGCACGGCGATTGGCGGCCCGATCGGTGCATCCCTCGGCGCGTTGATCGGCCAGCAGATCGATTCGCGTATCTTTGCCCCCGGCGGGCGCGAGGGGCCGCGCCTGCGCGATCTGGCGATCAGCACCTCCAGCTATGGCCAGCCGATCCCGCGCCAGTTCGGACGGATGCGGGTGCCCGGTACGGTGATCTGGTCAACCGATCTGGTGGAAAGCAAACGCAAGCAGAAGGGCCGCAAGGGCCAGCCTTCGACCACGGTCTATTCTTATACCGCCTCCTTTGCCGTGGCGCTGTCGAGCACGCCGATTGACCGGGTCGGGCGGATCTGGGCCGATGGCAACCTGCTGCGCGGCGCGCAGGATGATCTCAAGGTTGGCGGCACTTTACGTGTCTATCGCGGCTTCGGCGATGATCCGGTCGACCCGCTGATCGCCGCAGCCAAGGGCCCTGCCGCACCTGCTTTCCGTGACTGCGCCTATGTCGTGTTCGAGAATCTCGAACTGGGCGATTACGGCAACCGCATCCCCGCGCTCAGCTTCGAAATCTTTGCCGATGGCGGGGATGCAAGCGTGTCGCTGGCGCAGCTGGTGCCGGACGCGAAAGACCCCGCCACCCCCGCACCCTTGGCCCATGCACGCGGGTTTGCCGATGAGGGCGGGCCGCTGGCATCGACGCTCGCGGCGGTTGATCAGGTGATCCCGTTGGTCTGCATGTCAGGCAGCGAGGGCCTCACCATCGCCGTTCGCGACTCGGCAGGGGAGGGTATCGTGACCCTGCCCGGCCAACTCGCGACAGATGACCGGCAGCAAGACGAAGCATCGCACAAGCAGCGCGCCGGCGTGCCCGAACGCTCCCCTGCGGCCTTGCGCTATTACGACGAGGATCGCGACTATCAGACCGGGGTGCAGCGCGCATCCGGCGCCCGTCAGGCGGGCCGCGAACTGATGATCGACCTGCCCGCAACCCTGACCGCCAGCGGCGCGCGCAGTCTCGCCAATGACAGCGCCAATCGCTCGCGATGGCAGCACGAGACCGTCAGCTGGCGAATCGGTGAACTCGACCCGCGGATCACACCAGGTCGCGTCGTGCGTCTGCCAGACATGCCCGGCCACTGGCTGCTGCGCAGCTGGGAATGGCTGGATCGCGGCATCGCGCTTGAGCTGGAGCGACTCGCCCCCGCAGGCGGTGCCGCGCGCCAGAGCGACCCGGGGGAGAGCCTGTCGCCGACCGATCTGGTCATTCCGCCGACCCAGCTTGCAGCCTTCGAGGTCCCACCTGATGCCAGCAGCAACCCGGCCACCCCGCTGATCTTTGCAGCGGCTTCAGCTGCAAACAGCGCCTGGCGGGGCGCAGCCCTGTTCGCCGTTCAGGGCACCGCGCTGGTCGATCTCGGCACCACGGGAACGCAGCGCGCGGTGATGGGCGCGCTCGGCGCACCGTTGGAGCCGTCCTCGGCGCTTGTGTTTGAACCCGCAGCGACGGCGGTGATTGATCTGGTCGCAGGCGATCTCGAACTGGCGGACACCGACCTTGCGGGCCTTGCCGCCGGTGCCAACCGCGTCCTGATCGGCGGTGAGCTGGTGCAATTCCTGCGCGCGGAGCCTGTCGGCGAAGATCGCTGGCGGCTCACCGGGCTGCTGCGCGGGCGAGGCGGTACCGAGCCGGAGGCTGCCCGCGGCCACCCCGCACAAACACGGGTCATCGCGATCGACGACACTCTGGTCCCGCTTGATCCGCAACTGGTCCCGCCCCTTGCAACCTCGCGTATTGCCGCAATCGGGACGGGCGATACCGAAACCATCATCGCCCCGCTCGCCAATGCAGGCCTGTCGCGCCGACCGCCGTGCCCCGTCCATCCGCGTCTGTGCATCGAAGCCGATCAGGCCAGCCTCTTCAGCTGGACCCGGCGCGGGCGAGGACAATGGCGGTGGGAGGACAGCGTCGAAGTGCCGCTGGTTGAGGAGCGTGAGGCCTATCTCGTCGGTTACGGCCCGGTCGATGCTCCACATGCCGCCTGGCAGCGCGACGCCGCCTGGCTGCGCCTGACTTTGGCGGAGCGGACGGCGCTGATTGCCGCACACGGTCCGGCGCCGCTTTGGGTCAGGCAGGTCGGGACGTTCGATCGTTCACTGCCGCTGCTGCTCGCTTCATTGTCCTGAACACCGGGAGATTTGCATGTCCGATCCGATCGCCCTTGCCAGCACCTCGCCCACCATTGGCCTGCCCCTTTTGATCCCGGGTCAGGCTCAGAAGGAGTTTTTCGTCAACCAGGCCCTATGCCTGCTCGACGCCTTGCACCCGCGAACTGTCACTGCCTCTCAGCCCGCTCCGCCGCAAAGCCCGACTGAAGGCGACTGTTTCCGAGTCACCGCCCCGGCGGCAGGCGCGTGGGCCGGATATACGGGCACGCTTGCGGTCCGGATTGGCGGGGATTGGCACTTCGTCGCGCCGCGCGAAGGCATGCAGGTGTTCGACCTGTCGGCGGGCCACGCCATCGTCTACCGGTCGGAGTGGGAAAGCGCCGCCGCTCCTGCCGAGCCTGCCGGCGGCACCATTATCGACACCCAAGCCCGCGCCGCGATCACATCCCTGATACAGGCCTTGTTGGCAGTGGGCATACTTGCGACTGAAGCGCCCTAAACACACAGATTGGCGGAATCAGGCCTGTTTTGCGATTGCATTTTTGTCCACAGGCATGTCTTCGCGACATTCTTGCAACACCAATAGGCCATTGATTGCTTGCCTCATGCAAGGGGAAAAGATAGAGACGGCCGGTGCCTCAAGTCCAATACAAAGGGGAATTTTAGAATGCGCAAACTCGTCATTGGGATGGCGATGGCTTCGACCGCGCTGACCACACCTGCCATGGCCCGTGAAGGCCAGTGGTACATTCAGGGTGATGGCGGCGTGATGCTCGTCGAAGACCAGAGCCTCGATGTTAACGGTGTCGCCGACAACGCGGTTGCCAACTATGACACGGGTTACGATTTCGGCGGTATCGTCGGCTACGATTTCGGTGCGTTCCGCCTCGAAGCTGAAGCCAGCTATCGCGCTGCTGACCTCGATGACGTGCAGGCCGGCAACCAGGGTCTCGTGCTTGTCCCGCAGACGGCCGGTTCCAGCACCTTCAGCGGCACCCGTCTCGCAGCTGGCGAAGTCAACGCGCTGAGCTTCATGCTGAACGGCCTGTTCGACTTCGGCTCCGATGATGGCATTCAAGCCTTCGCTGGCGGTGGTGTCGGTGTGGCTCGCGTCGACATGGAAGGCCGCGTCAATCAGCAAGGCCCGGGCGTGTGGAACGATTCGGACACCGGCTTCGCATGGCAGCTGCTGGCAGGCGTTCGCGCTCCCCTGAGCGATTCGTGGGACGTCGGTCTGAAGTATCGCTACTTCAATGTTCCTGACGTGGGTCTCGTCGACCCGATTGGCCGTTCGCTTGAAACCAAGCTGAGCAGCCATTCGATCCTCGGCTCGATCACCTACAACTTCGGTGGCGAAGCTCCGCCGCCGCCGCCGCCGGTTGTGGCTC
>NZ_JAAALE010000029.1 GCF_009905735.1 Porphyrobacter sp. SLTP | reverse complement strand
CACCCCCAACCCCTCCCCGAGGGGAGGGGAGAAAGAGAGCAGCACTTGCGGCGACCCTACTTGCCATTCTCGCCGCTCCCCTTGCCGCGCGCGAGGTGATCGACGCCGCGCCGCCATCCGACATCGCCGTCACCATCTACCGCGACCCCGACCGCGAGGTGGACGAGCCGCTGGAGGCTGAATACCCCCAAGGCCTCGCCATGATTAGCGAGATCCGCCGGGTGACGCTGCCCAAGGGCGAATCGACCATCCGCTTCGAAGGCGTGGCCGAGGGCATGATCGGCGTCTCGGCCATCGTCACAGGACTTCCCGGCGGCACGATCGAGAAGAACCGCAACGCGCAGCTCCTCTCGCCCGCCGCCTTGGTGGACGGGACGCTGGGCAATCGGGTGACGATCACGCGCATGAACCCCGCCAGCGGTGCGCAGGTGAGTGAGCAGGCGGTGGTGCGGACGCGCGCGGATGGCGGGCTGGTGCTGCAAACCAGCCAGGGCTTCGAAGCGGTGCAATGTTCGGGCCTGCCCGAAACCCTCACCTACGACCGCGTGCCTGCCGGGCTTTACGCCAGCCCGGTCTTCTCGGTCGACACCCGTTCGCCCGAAGGCGGCACCTATGATGTGACGCTGACCTATCTTGCCTGGGGCTTCGACTGGCAGGCCAATTACGTCGCCACGATGACGGAGAAGGGCGGGGCGGGGGACTTCGACATGGGTGTCCTGAGCTGGCTCACCCTCGTCAACGACAACGGCCAGAGCTTCGACAAAGCCCGGCTCCAGATCATCGCCGGCAAGCTCAATGTCGACAGCGACTATGAAAGCCTCGCCGATCCGCCGGTGGCTGAGGGTTTGTGGCTGACCTGCTACCCGCTGGGGACAACCACCACTGGCGGCATCCCGCCGCCGCCACCGCCTCCGGTCATGTACGCCCCGGACATGGCCTATCCCGCCCCCGCGATGATGGCGATGGAAGACCGCACGATTATGGTCACCGCTTCGCGCCGAGAGGAGGTCTTCGAATCCCCCTCGGTCGTCACCGCGGAAGAAGAGGACCTCGGCGATCTCAAGCTGTTCCGCGTGCCCGAACGGGTCGATGTCTCGGCCAAGGGGATGAAGCAGGTCGCCTTCCTCAACAAGGACGCGGTCAAGGCGCGCTATCTCTATCAGGCAGGCAACTGCGATCCGTGGAACTGGGCCGATGAGGACAACGCGGAGGACGAGGATTTCGTCGCCGCGACCCTGCTGCTGGTGACCAAGAACGAAGAGACCAAGGGCCTTGGCATCGCTCTGCCGCAAGGCGCGATGACGCTGTATGAGCCCACAACGCGCGGACCGCAGCTCGCCGCGCAGGTGAACCTGCGCGACTATGCGCGCGGGCAGGATATCGAGCTCGACCTTGGCACCAGTGCGCAGGTCTTCGTGCGCTGCGGCGGGGCCACCGATAAGGGCCCGCCCAAGAATGCGCGCCAATGGACGCCAATGCGCGCCCGCATCACCAACGCCAATCCGCACCCCATCACGCTGCGCCTGCAAGTGGGCTATGCGGGCGAATATGACATCCGGTTCCCGGGCCGAAAGGTCGAGGTGAAGAACGGCTACCAGACGGTCGAACTGACCGTGCCAGCCAATCAGACCCAGGCCTTTGACTGGAAACACCGCGAGGCTGCGGACGAGTAGGCACGGGCTGCGCGACCCCTGCGGAAAAATTTTCCGTTCCCTACTTGTTCCACGAGAACAAATGCGATACATAGGCTCCACCGGGCGGCGGAAAACTGTTTTGCCGCCTCTGGTCAATCGAAGGAGCGCGTGCGATGGCTACCCAATTGAAATTGGTGGAAGAGGACAAAAAAGCCGTGGATCGTCAAAAGGCTCTCGAAGCTGCGCTTGCACAGATTGACCGTGCCTTTGGCAAGGGTTCGGCGATGAAGCTGGGCTCGAAGGAGACGATGCAGGTCGAAGCGATTTCGACCGGATCGCTCGGGTTGGACATCGCGCTCGGCATCGGCGGCCTGCCGCGCGGCCGGGTGATCGAAGTTTACGGCCCGGAAAGCTCGGGCAAGACCACGCTGGCGCTGCACGTCATTGCCGAGGCGCAGAAGATGGGCGGCACGGCGGCCTTCGTGGACGCGGAACACGCGCTCGATCCGGTCTATGCCAAGAAGCTCGGCGTCGACATTGACGAGCTGATCGTCTCGCAGCCCGATACGGGCGAGCAGGCGCTGGAGATCGTGGATACGCTGGTGCGTTCCAACGCGATCGATGTGCTGGTGGTCGATTCGGTCGCGGCTCTGGTGCCGCGCGCGGAAATCGAAGGCGAAATGGGCGATTCGCACGTTGGCCTTCAGGCCCGCCTGATGAGCCAGTCCCTGCGCAAGCTGACCGGCTCGATCAGCCGCTCGCGTTGCATGGTGATCTTCATCAACCAGCTGCGCATGAAGATCGGGGTGATGTACGGCAACCCGGAAACCACCACCGGCGGCAACGCGCTGAAGTTCTACGCCTCGGTCCGCCTCGACATCCGCCGCACCGGACAGATCAAGGACCGCGACGAGATTACCGGCAACGCGACCCGCGTGAAGGTGGTCAAGAACAAGGTCGCCCCGCCGTTCAAGCAGGTCGAATTCGACATCATGTACGGCGAAGGCATCTCCAAGATCGGTGAGATCATCGATCTCGGCGTGAAAGCCGGTTTGGTCGAAAAGTCGGGGAGCTGGTTCTCCTATGACAGCATCCGCATCGGCCAGGGCCGCGAGAACGCCAAGACCTATCTCAAGGAACATCCTGAAGTTTGCGACCGGTTGGAAGCTGCGATCCGCAGCCGCACCGATCAGGTCGCCGGGGAAATGATGACAGGGCCGGACGCGGACTCTGACGACTGATCCCTAAGCGGGTATCGGGCAAGCATCGCGCGCTTGCCACCCGGACAACCGTGAAGCCGATCACCATCCCGCCGTGGGGTGCTGGTCGGCTTTTCGCTGCGGGGCGTTCGCGGGCCATTGCTGGGTCATTGTATCATCATTGCGGGGTCATTGTGGCAGTGTGACGTCCGATTTTGCGCGCTCCATTGCGAAATCCCCGCGGTTTGCCTAACTGCACCGCCATGACATCGACGAACGAAATCCGCCGCTCCTTCCTCGACTATTTCAGCAAGGCTGGCCACACCGCCACGCCTTCGGCGCCGCTTGTGCCGTACAACGATCCGACGCTGATGTTCGTCAACGCCGGGATGGTGCCGTTCAAGAATGTCTTCACCGGGCTGGAAACCCCCGTATCCCCGCGCGCGGCCTCCTCGCAGAAATGCGTCCGCGCGGGCGGCAAGCACAATGACCTCGACAATGTCGGGTACACGGCGCGCCACCATACCTTCTTCGAAATGCTCGGGAATTTCTCCTTCGGCGACTATTTCAAGGAGCAGGCGATCGAACACGCCTGGACCCTGCTCACGCGCGAATGGGGCCTACCCAAGGACAAGCTGACCGTCACCGTCTACCACACCGATGATGAAGCCCACGCCCTGTGGCGCAAGATCGCCGGCCTGCCCGATGACCGCATCATCCGCATCGCCACCAGCGACAATTTCTGGTCGATGGGCGACACCGGCCCCTGCGGTCCGTGCTCGGAAATCTTCTACGATCACGGCGACCACATCTTCGGCGGACCTCCCGGCAGCCCCGACGAGGACGGCGACCGCTTCGTCGAGATCTGGAATCTCGTCTTCATGCAATACGAGCAGCAGGCCGACGGCACCCGCCGCGATCTGCCCAAGCCCTCGATCGACACCGGCATGGGCATCGAACGCGTCGCCGCGGTGCTTCAGGGCGTGCACGACAATTACGATACCGACACCTTCAAGGCGCTGATCGCCGCCAGCGAAGCGCTCACGGGCGTCGCCGCGCAAGGCGAACAGGCGGCCTCGCACCGCGTGATCGCCGATCACCTGCGCTCGACCAGCTTCCTGATGGCCGACGGCGTGCTCCCCTCCAACGAAGGCCGCGGCTATGTCCTGCGCCGCATCATGCGCCGCGCGATGCGCCACGCGCACCTACTCGGCGCGGCCGAGCCCTTGATGCACCGTCTTGTCCCCGCGCTCGTCACCGAGATGGGCCAGGCCTATCCCGAGCTTGTCCGCGGGCAGGCGTTGATTTCCGAAGTGCTTGAGCGCGAGGAAGCCCAGTTCCGCCGCACGCTCGACAAGGGCCTCAAGCTCCTCGACGAAGCCACAGGTGACCTTGCCGAGGGCGGCGAGCTTGATGGCGAAATCGCCTTCCGCCTCTACGACACCTACGGCTTCCCCTATGACCTTACCGAAGACGCGCTGCGCGCGCGCGGCATCGGGGTCGACAAGGACGGCTTTGACACCGCGATGGCGCGGCAGAAGGCCGCCGCCCGCGCCGCGTGGAAGGGCAGCGGCGATGCGGCTTCGGGCGAAGTCTGGTTCGACATCGCCGAACGCGAAGGCGCGAGCGAGTTCACCGGCTATGCCGCCACCAGCGGAGAAGGCCGGGTGGTCGCCATCGTCAAGGGCGGCGCCGAAGTCGCCAGCGCCGCTGCGGGCGACGAGGTCGTGATCCTCACCAACCAGACTCCGTTCTACGGCGAAAGCGGGGGCCAGACTGGCGATGCCGGCACCATGGCGAGCCTCGCAGGCTTCAAGGGCGTGGTCACCGACACGTCCAAGCCCTTGGGCCGTCTCCACGCCCATCAGGTGCGGATCGAAGCGGGCGAAATCGCGGTTGGCGACACGGTCGAGATGAAGGTCGATGCCGACCGCCGCGACCGGATCCGCGCCAACCACTCCGCCACCCACCTGGTTCACGCTGCGCTCCGCAATCGTCTGGGCGGGCATGTGACGCAAAAGGGCAGCATGGTCGCCGAAGATCGCCTGCGCTTCGATTTCTCTCATCCGGTGGCACTCACGCTCGATGATATCGCGGCGGTCGAAGCCGAAGTGAACGCCGAAATCCGCGCCAATGAGCAGGTCTCGACCCGGTTGATGACCCCGGATGACGCCGTTGCCGCCGGAGCGCTCGCGCTGTTCGGTGAAAAGTACGGCGAAGAAGTGCGTGTGCTGGCGATGGGTCGGTCGGGCAAGGAAGGGCGGAACTACTCGGTCGAATTGTGCGGCGGCACCCACGTGCGCGCCACCGGCGATATTGGCGTGTTCCGGATCGTGTCGGAAAGCGCGGTTTCCTCGGGCGTCCGACGGATCGAAGCGATGACGGGCGAACGCGCGCGCCAATGGCTGGTCAGCCGCGAAGAGGCACTCAAGGCGGCGGCGGGCGTGATCCGCGCGACGCCGGAGGAAGTGCCCGCACGCCTCGCGGCGCTGCTCGATGAGCGCAAGCGGCTCGAAAAGGAACTGGCCGAAGCGAAGAAGGCGCTGGCGCTGGGCGGCGGCGGTGCAAGCGGCGGCGCGGCTGCGACGGACGAAGCCATCGCCGGGGTCGCCTTCAGCGGTCAGGTGCTCGACGGGCTCGACCCCAAGGAACTGCGTCCGCTGCTCGATGCGGCCAAGCAGCGCATGGGATCGGGCGTGGCGGCGATCATCGCGGTCAATGATGGCAAGGCGAGCATTGCGGCAGCGGTGACGGACGATCTTACCAGCCGGTTCAGCGCTGTCGATCTGGTGCGCGCGGGCGTGGAAGCACTCGGCGGCAAGGGCGGCGGTGGCCGTCCCGACATGGCGCAGGGCGGCGGGCCGGATGGGGCCAAGGCGGCAGACGCGCTAGCGGCGGTGAAGGCCGTTATGGCGGGATGACGCTTCGCGGTGCCAGCCCTCTGGCGGCGGTGCTTGCTTCTTTGCAAGCCATGTCCGCCGTAGCGCAGGACCAGACGGAGATCATTTTCGGCGGCGATGTCTTCGATGTCACGGGCGCGGGGGTGCTTGACCTCGGCATTCTTGACGAGGCGCTCATGCCGTTCCGCCGCGCCTTTGATCAGGGGGGCGAGCGGCTCGATGTCGAACTCATCATCAATGCTGCGGGCACGGTGCAGGACTGCCGGTTTGACGCAAACGAGAAGCTTGCACCTGCGGGCAAAGCGCTCTGCACGCAGGCGCAGCGGGTGGGGCGGTTCACGCCATATCCGGGGCTGGTTCTCGATTATGCAAGCGCAACCTACCGGCTGAGCATTCGCAGCCACACCGGCCAGCCGATCAAGGGCGAGGCGACCTTTCGGGCCTCAATCGGCTATCCGTTTGAACGGCGGCCCGTGACCTTTGGCAGTTATGCGATCCCGCCGGAGACTGAGCGCCTTTCGCTCGCCGATCTCCAATACCGATCGATGGAATACCCGCGCGATGCCTTGCAGAATGAAATCGAGGCGCAGGTGATTGTGGCCGTGAGCTTCGACGAAGAGGGCCGCGTCTCGACCTGCCGCCCGGTGCGATCCAGTAACACGGCGCGCATTGCCTATGATACCTGCCGGGAGGCGCGGCGCGGTTTCAGCCTGCGCAAGCCACCCGAGGCGCGGCCGTATGTCTGGGTGACGCATTGGCGTATCGCCGAGGACTAAGCTGCCGCGTTGGTCGACGTCCGCAATTTCGGCTTTTCGCTCAGCCCACCGTCCCGCTCCAACTGCTCACGGAATTCGTCCCGCTTCGCGTGGATCGAGGCGATGACCGGGCCCATCGCGACCCCGATATCGACCAGCACGGCCTCTGATAGCTGGAGCGAGCTTTCCAGCGTCTCGGGCACCGCATGGCTCGCCCCGGCGCGGTACATGGCCGCGGCATGGTCCGTGTCGCGGGCGCGGGCGACAATCAGCAAGTCGGGATAGGTCTGCCGCAGCTTTGTGACGAGCCGCTGGGCCAGCACCGGCTCGTCCATCGTGAGCACCACGGCGGGGGCAACCTCGACCCCGAGCCGGGCCAGCGTATCGCCGCGAGCGGCGTCGCCGAAGATCGCGCGATAGCCGTCGCGCTTGGCATCAGCGATGAGATCGGGGTTGGAATCGATCATCACATAGGGCTTGCCGTGGGTCTGCATCATGTCAGCCACGAGCCGACCGACGCGGCCGCCGCCAACGATGATGGTACGGACATCGTCGCTCTCATCCGTGCCGCCGACCGCGGCGACCCCGTCCACCCGGCGCGCGATCATGGCGCCAAGCCTCGCCAGCAGCGGCGTGATGGTGAGGCCAATGGCGGTGACGGTCTGCCAAAAGCGCGCCGTTTCCACGTCGATCACCAGCGCGCTCGTCGCGGCCGCAAGCACAATCAGCGTGGTTTCTGACGGCGATGCCATCAGCACGCCGGTTTCCGCCGCCGTGCTCCGCCGCGCGCCCATGAGGCGGAGCAACACGCCGGTAACCGCCGCTTTGAACACCAGCACGCCGACCACCGCGAGCGCGATCTCGCCGATATGCGCGCCGATATCGAACAGGTTGACGCTCATGCCGATGGTGATCAGGAACACGCCGAGCGCGAGGCCCTTGAACGGCTCCATGATCTGCTCGACTTCGGTGTGATACTCGGTCTCGGCGATCAGCAGGCCAGCGATCAGCGCGCCCACGATGGGCGAGAGGCCGACCAGCGCGGTCGCCAAGCTCGCGCCGATCACCACCAGCAGCGAGGCGGCAAGGAACAGCTCGGGGTTCTTGGTGCGCGCGGCCTGTGCGAACAGGCGGGGGAGGGCGAACCGGCCGACGATCAGCAGCACAGCGATCACCAGCCCGCCCTGCCACAAGGTCTCGATCATCCCGGCCCAGCCATCATCCGCCGCATTGGGCGCCAACGCGCCGAGGATGAAGATGATCGGGACGATCATGATATCTTCGAACAATAGCATCGATAGCGCGGCGCGCCCGACCGGCGTGCGGGTGCCGGAAATCGGCAGCACAATCGCGGTCGACGAGAAGGCTAACGCAAAGCCCAGCGCGAGGGCGGCGGTAAAGTTCATGGCGCCTGCCAAACCCACGAACAGTGCCAGCGCGCTGCCGCTGATCAGCACCTCAAGCGCTCCTAGTCCGAAGACCAGCTTGCGCATTTCCCACAGGCGGTTGAAGCTCAGCTCCAGCCCGATGGCGAACAGCAGCAACACGATGCCGAAATCCGCGAAGGGCGTTAGCCGTTCAGGATCGCTGATGGTAACGTAATAGAGCCAGGGTATCCGCTCGACCAGCGAGCCGAGGCCGAACGGGCCGACCAGCACCCCGATCAGGATGAAACCGATAATCGGCGTGATGCGGAACCGGGCGAACACCGGAATCACGATTCCCGCCGCGCCGAGAATAACCAGCGCATCGGACAGGAAGGGAGAGAGGGTCAGTTCGCCAGCCACGCCTTCGGCTTAACGTGGCGCTGCGCCCCTGTCATCCACCGCCTGCGCCGTGCGGTCCGATTGGCTGCTTCTGCCCGGTGACGTGCTGTTCGCCCAGCGGGTCCTTGATGTTGCCGACGCGTTTGTCCCACTCGATCCGGTAGAGATCGAACCGGCGGTCGGCGAGGTTCTGCACCGTGCCTTCGGCGCGTGCCCAGCTGAGATCGGCGAGGTTGACGTCGCTGATTGTCAGCGTCTCGACATTCTCGGAGGCCTCGGCCGCGATCCCGTCACGCGCGAAGGGGAAGTCGCAGGGGGTGAGGATGCAGGATTGGGCGTATTGAATGTCCATGTTGGCGACATTGGGCAGGTTGCCGACATTGCCGCTCATGACAACAAAGCACTGGTTTTCGATCGCGCGGGCCTGCGAGCAGTAACGCACCCTCATATAGCCCTGCCGACTGTCGGTGCAGAACGGCACGAAGATGATCCGCGCGCCTTCATCCACCAGCCGCCGGGCGAGTTCGGGGAATTCACTGTCGTAACAGATCAGCACGCCAATCGGGCCGCAATCGGTGGGGATCGCGTCGATGGAATCGCCGCCCTTGATATTCCACCAATAGGCTTCGTTAGGGGTGGGGTGGATCTTCTCCTGCGCGTGGATCGATCCGTCGCGCAGGCAGACATAGGCGACATTGTGGATGTCGCCATCGGGCATCCGTGTGGGGTGTGATCCGCCGATGATATTGATGTTGAAGGCGAGCGCCATTTCCGAGAGGCGCTGGCGGATGCGCGGGGTGTAGTCGCTGAGCGTCTCGATGGCTTCGAGCGGGGTGAGCTCCTTTGGCTCGGCCGAGAGCAGCATCACCGTGAACATCTCGGGGAAGACGATGAAGTCCGCTTCGTAATCCGCAGCGACATCGACGAAGTATTCGATCTGCTTCATGAATTCATCGAAGCCGGAGACCGCGCGTGATTGCAGCTGGCAGGTCGCGATCCGTACGCTTTCGACATCGCGCGGCAGGCGGTGTTTGGGCGGGGCGTCGCCATCCACGTAGGGGTTGCGCCAGATCATCCGCACGGCATTGCCGCGGCTGGCTTTATCCTCGGGCAGGTACTTGGGCATGATGCCCGCCGCTTCGAATCCGTTGGCGAGCTGGAAGCGGAGCACCGGATCGTGAATCTTGCTCTCGATCACGAGGTCGAGATATTCCTGCGGCGTATCCGCACGGTTCGCCTTGCGGCGCTTGGCGCGGGCATAGCCGGGCATCCGGCCGCCGAACACGATCCCGGTGAGATCGAGCCGTTCCGCCAAAGCACGGCGTTCCTCGTAGAGCCTGCGCCCGAGCCGGGTGCCGCGCACGGCCGGATCGACGCAAAGCTCATAGCCGTAGAGCCAGTCGCCGGTCGGATCGTGGCGGCTGCCGAAGCCGTTGCCGGTCACTTCGTCCCAGGTGTGATCCGACAGCGCCACGCGCTCGTCCAGACGCATCGAGGCGCAGTATCCCACCACCGCGCCATCGAACAGCGCGACAAAGCAGCCTTCAGGGTAATTGTTGATCTGCCCGCGGATTTCGCCCTGCGTATAAGCGGGCAGATCATCATAGGCCCGGCGCACCAGATCGCCGATCGCCCGCACGTCTTTCAGTTTGGCCTGACGGATTTCGAGACGCGCAGTAGATCGGCTTGCCATATTATTCTCCGGCGAACAGTGCGTCGACCGAGCCGCCATTGGCCGCAAGCGTGGCTTCGACCCGCTTGCGGCCGTGGTAATAGGCAAGCGCGGGGTGATCGCGCCCCGCGCTCATGAGCTCTGCGACATCGGCATCGCTCAGCGTGCTCCCGCCCGCGACATGGTCGCAATAGCCCTCGACCTTCCACGTCGGCATGTGCGTGGCGGTCAGGATACCATAACGGCGGCGGATCAACCCGTGGGTGAATTCATGCGCGAGCACGCTGCCGAGCGCGCGCGTGCCGCCGATATCGCGGCCGTTGCGAATCTCGCCCGAAACGGGATCGGTGGCGTTCACCACCACCGCGCGGGTCAGGGGACGGGTGAAGGCAAAGGCGCCGCGGGACGACACGGCGAGCCAGGTCCAGCGCCACCCGCCCTCCGTCACGAAGATCGGGCGGGTCTCGGCTTTACTGGCGAGCGGCGTCGAGGCCATCCTTGCGGTCACATCGCGCGCCGCGGTATCGAGCATCGTCTTGTCGAGCGGCTGCTCGGACCAGATGGTCCCGATCGCGGTCTCGGTGCGGTAGGGGAAGGCGAGCAGCTGCGGGGCGAGCAGCGGCGAGGCCAGCAGCAGGATGGGCGCCCCGATCATCAGACCGGCGCGCCCTCCCATCAGGGTTTGGATCAGGCCCAGCTGGCCATTTCCTTTTCGAGATTCTGCGCCACCGTCTCGAAGAACTGTTCGGTGGTCTGCCATGCCTGACCGGGGCCGATCAGCAGCGCCAGATCCTTGGTCATATGGCCCTTTTCGACCGTCTCGACGCAGACGCGCTCCAGCGTTTCGGCGAACTTCACCACTTCGGGCGTCCCGTCGAACTTGCCGCGATACATCAACCCGCGGGTCCAGGCGAAGATCGAGGCGATCGGGTTGGTCGAGGTCGACTTGCCCTGCTGGTGCTGGCGATAGTGACGGGTCACGGTGCCATGTGCGGCTTCGGCTTCGACCGTCTTGCCATCGGGCGAGAGCAGCACGGAGGTCATCAGACCGAGCGAGCCGAAGCCCTGGGCCACGGTGTCTGACTGCACATCGCCGTCATAGTTCTTGCACGCCCAGACGAACTTGCCCGACCACTTGAGCGCCGAGGCGACCATGTCGTCGATCAGGCGGTGTTCGTAGACGATGCCGGCGGCCTTGAACTGCTCGGCAAAACCTTCGGTGTCGAACACTTCCTGGAACAGGTCCTTGAAGCGCCCGTCATAGGCTTTGAGGATGGTGTTCTTGGTCGAGAGGTACACCGGCCAGCCGAGGTTGAGGCCGTAATTGAAGCTGGCGCGGGCGAAATCGCGGATCGAATCGTCGAGATTGTACATCGCCATCGCCACGCCGGCGCTGGGGAAGTCAAACACGTCGAGATCGATCTTGGTGCCATCATCGCCGTCGAAGACGAGACGCAGCTTGCCGGGGCCCGGAATCAGGGTGTCGGTCGCCTTGTACTGGTCGCCGAAGGCATGACGGCCGACCACGATGGGGTCAGTCCAGCCCGGCACGAGGCGCGGCACGTTGTCGATCACAATCGGTTCGCGGAAGACGACGCCGCCAAGGATGTTGCGGATCGTGCCATTGGGGCTCTTCCACATCTTCTTGAGACCGAATTCCTCGACCCGCTGCTCGTCAGGCGTGATGGTCGCGCACTTCACGCCCACGCCATACTGTTTGATCGCGTTGGCGGAATCGACGGTGACCTGATCGTCGGTCGCATCGCGGTTCTCGATCGAGAGGTCGTAATACTTCAGGTCAATATCGAGGTAGGGCAGGATCAGCCGCTCGCGGATCCATTGCCAGATGATGCGCGTCATCTCGTCGCCATCGAGTTCGACGACGGGGTTGGCGACTTTGATTTTTTGCATGGCTGTTGCCCTATCCTTCTTGCCCCGTCTGCGCAGGGCTGTGGTGATTGACCGACAGGAAGTTGTTTCGAGCCCGTCCAAAGGCTCACAGATCCCGCCGCGGCTTTAGCAGAGGAGGGCAGGCTTGCAAGCGCCGCACATGCGAATGAAACGCAACAGCCGGTGCAGTGGACGCAGGGCACAAAAAAGCCCGCCGAAGGGGCGGGCTGTCTTGGATCACACGATGGTGGGCGTAGCAAGGATTGAACTTGCGACCCCTACGATGTCAACATAGTGCTCTACCACTGAGCTATACGCCCGCACCATCGGATCGGCCCCTTTCCGGGGCGGAGGCGGCCCTTAACGCAAGCCCCGGGAAGGTGCAAGCGATTCGGAACTGTTACCCGCGCAGTGCGTCGGCTTCCTCGAACACGCGTTCCACTTCCAGCACCAGATCGCGCAGGTGGAACGGCTTTGACAACACCTTGGCCGTCGGTTGTTCGCGGCTGGCGCGCAAGCTTACGGCGGCGAAGCCGGTGATAAACATCACTTTGGTGCGCGGGGAAATCTCGGCACAGCGCTGGGCGAGTTCGATCCCGTCCATTTCGGGCATCACGATGTCCGAGAGCAGCAGATCATAATCGCCGGTTTCCAGCAGCGGCACAGCATCAGTGCCGCGGTCGACCGCGCTGACGAAGTAGCCGGCATTGGTGAGCGCCCGTTCGAGATAGGCGCGCATCGCCTCTTCGTCCTCGGCGAGCAGGATGCGGGGGGTGCGTGTCGCTGTCATGTCAGGCGCATTAGCAGGACCGGCTTAAGAAATCTTTGTGCGTGCGACAGATTGCATCCGAAGTGGCGCGAATTGGCACACGCGCGGCAAATGCGAAGTGGCCGATCAGGCTTTGACAGGCCTGTGCAAACCCGTCAGCAAGGGCAACGGAATGTCATCGCCCTCCCGCTCCTCCCGCTCTGCATCCTCCCCGGTTCGCGCTTCGCTGAGCGGCGGGTTTGTGCCGGGTCTGAACGATGCGCCAGCCTTCACGCTGACAACCCCGCCGCGCATGAGCCTACCGGTACTGGTGGCTGTCCCGCACGCTGGCCGCGCCTATCCTCCCGCGATTATCGCCCGGATGCGCGATTCTGCGCTGGCGCAGCTGCGGTTGGAAGATCGCCATGTTGATCGGCTCGGTGTGGCGATTGTGCGCGAGACAGGCGCGGCGCTGCTGGTCGCCCATGCGCCGCGCGCGCTGCTCGATCTCAACCGCGCCGAGGACGATATCGACTGGGATATGGTCGAGGGCGGGCGACCCGAAAGCGTCATGACGTCAGAACCGGGTCAGCGTGGCAATGCCCGCGCGCGGAGCGGTTTGGGGCTCGTACCGCGCCGCCTGCCGGGATCGGGTGAGATCTGGCGCGGACGGCTCGCTCCGACTGAACTTGATGCGCGGATCGAGGGGATACACCGCGCCTATCACGCGGCGCTCGATGCAGCGCTTGCGCAGATTCGCGCGGAGTGGGGCGCAGCGCTGCTGATTGACCTGCATTCCATGCCGCCGCTGCGTCCAGCTGAGGGCGAAGCGCGCGCGCCGGTGTTCGTGCTGGGAGACCGGTTCGGGGCATCGTGTCATAGCGCGCTGATGGGCCGGGCGCTCACCCATCTGGAAACGCGCGGTGTCTCCGCCGCGCAGAACCGCCCCTATTCGGGCGGTTATGTCCTCGATCGCCATGGCAAGCCGCAAGCGGGCGTCCATGCGTTGCAGATCGAAGTGTGCCGCGCGACCTATCTCGATCGCCAGATGGCCGAGCCGGGGCCGGGCCTGCCCGCTGTGGCCGCGCAGCTCGCCGCCTTGACCCGCGAGCTGGGAGCCGAGACGGCCTTGCTCGGCGGCCATGAAGGCCTGCGCCAAGCCGCCGAATAGTGCGTTGAGCCATCCAAACGCAAAACGGGCAGGCGGCCCAAGGCCTGCCTGCCCGTCATGTTTCACAAACCAGTGCCGGAGCGTTGCCGCCCCGGTCTGCTGGATCAGTTGAGCGCGGGCGCTCCGGCGCCTTGACCCGGCGTCGGCACCTTGCCCTGTGCAAGCTGACGCTCGAACAGCGAGCGCATCAGGTTCAGCGAGAACAGGTGCGCATAGATCAGCATCAGCATGCCGTTCTTGGTGAGCTCTTCCAGCTTGTCCGCCGGCAGTTCGCGCAGCTTGGCTTCGTCGACCATGCGGAAGCCGCGATAGATGAACGGCGTGTCGGGCATGTCATTGCGGGTGATCGCAATCTCGCCGTCCATCAGGACGTCGAGCTTGGCGAGTTCGTCCATGAACACCTTGGTGCGCTGGCCGGCTTCTTCGAAGCGGCGGCAGAATTCGAGCACGCCCTGCGTGTATTCGGTGGGCTGCCCGGCTTCGTCGAACATCGCCAGGCCTTCGTCCATCTTGCCAATCAGGCCGGCAGACGGATCGAAGCACAGCGACATGTCTTCGCTGGTCGGCTGGAGTTTGGCGAGGATGAAGGGGTAACGGCGCGCATAGGCGGGAATATAGACGACCTCGTTGATCTTCATGTCCTCGCCCACAAAGGTGTTCACACCTTCGTTGAGACCGAACAGCGCGATCGGCAGCGGGCTGTCGCCCGCGGTGAAGACGATCGGGTAATCGCGCTGGGCATCGACGAATTCGTCCGAAGTCAGCGGGATCGCATGGGTTGCGGCGAGATAGGCTGCGCTTTCAAGCGTGCCGGCTTTCCAGTCCGCATGGTCGCGGCTGTTGAGCGGCAGAAGGTCCTTGTAGAACAACGGAAGTTGCGGTTGCGGCGCGCTGGCCATGACATCGTCTCCGAAAACGGTGGTGGTTGATCCCCTCAGCGGAAAAGGATTGCTCCCGCTGTCGAAAGCGCGGCCCTTAAGCCTTTGCCGCCGTGCGCGCAAGCCGTGCGGCTTCGCGTGCAGGCGGGCTGAGGAGGAGTTTGCCCGGATTGAGCAGATTGCCCGGATCAAGCGCCGCTTTGACCTGCGCCATCAAGGCCAGCGCGACCGGATCGTGCAGGCGGGCGAGCTCTTCGACCTTCATCTGCCCAATCCCATGTTCGGCGCTGATCGAGCCGCCCCATTGCGTCACAAGGTCATAAACCCGGGCGCTGACGTCCTTGCCGTCTGCTTCCTCCCAAACCCCGCGCACAGCGCCTTCGGGGGCGAGGACGTGGAAGTGGACGTTGCCGTCGCCGAGGTGGCCAAATGCGACCGCGCGGGTGCCGGGGAACGCGGCCTCGATCGCGGGCGCAGCGGCAAGGATGAACTCGGGCATTTTTTCGACCGGCACCGAAATATCGTGCTGCATCGCCGGGCCAAGCGCGCGCTCGGCCGCTGAAATTCCGTCGCGCAGGGCCCAGAACGCTTCGGCCTGGGTGTCATTGGCGGCGATCACGGCATCGGCGATGAGGCCCTGTTCGAGCGCTGTGCCAAGCCCCGCTTCCAGCCGCTCGCGCAAGGCGGCGCTGTCTTGGGTGGGGGAGACGCATTCAATCAGCGCGTTCCACTCATGCGGTTCGGTCAGCGGTGCACGGGCCGTCGGCTGATGCGCGAGGACCGAGGCAAGGCAATGCGCCGGGACGACCTCGAACCCTTCCAGCGCCTCGCCCAGCGCGCGCTCCATCTGCCGCAGCAGCGTGCGCGCATCGACGATCCCGCCAAGACCCACCCATGCCGTCGCCCGGCCAATCGGCGCTGGCAGCAACCGGAGGCAGGCAGCTGTAACAATGCCGAGTGTCCCTTCCGAGCCGATCAGCAACTGCTTGAGATCAAACCCGCGATTGTCCTTCTTGAGCGGGGTCATCAAGTCGAGCACCGCGCCCGACGCCAGCACCGCCTCCAGCCCCAGCACCTGCGCGCGCATGGTGCCGTGTCGCAGCACTTGCGTGCCCCCCGCATTGGTCGCGATCAGCCCGCCGATGGTGGCTGATCCCTTGCCGCCAAGCGTGAGGGGGAAACGCAGCCCAGCGGCATCGGCAGCATCATGCAAGGATTGGAGGATGACGCCAGCCTCGCATACGGCTTGGCCGGTGGCGGGATCGACCTGACGTATCCGGTCCATGCGCCGCAACGAGAGCAGGATCGCCGTGCCGGTGGCGTCGGGGGTTGCGCCGCCTGCCATGCCGCTGTTGCCGCCTTGGGGCACGATCGGCACGCCATGCGCGGCGCACAATTTCACCAGCGCGGCCACTTCAGCGGTTGAGGCGGGCGAGGCGAAGGCCAGCGCGCGGCCGGTATAGCGCCCGCGCCAGTCGGTCAGCCAGGCGTCCACCCGCTCTGGATCGGTGGTCAGACCGCGTTCGCCCAGCAAGGCTGCGGCCTCGGCGAGAAAGGCATCGGCTTGAACGTGACGGGGCGGGGCGGGGTGATTCATTGTTGCCTCCATGCCACACTCCGCGATCATTTTGCCACCGCTTTCGACCTCAGCTGACCGACAGTTAAGGCATGGTTCAATTGAGGATGCTACGGCTAGACCTTCCCAATCGCGCCACATATGCGAAGCGCGCTTGCCGGATTTGCTCGTTTCCAGGAGAATCCTCCCCGGCCATGCACAGCCTGTTTGCCCTTGCAGCGCCGCTGACGCTGTTGCTGCCGCTGGTGGCAGAGGCGGCTGATGTGTCGGACGACGGGCAGCAATCGGCGATTTCCGCGCCGCAATGCGACGTAGCTGCGGCGGGGGATGAGGCGATCAAGCCGACCGCGATCAATCCGCTTTCGGCCCTGCGCCAGTCTTCTATTGTGCGGCAAGTCCGCATTGAACAGCGTGTCGTTGTCCGAATTGCCCCGCAATCGGCCAGCTCGCGCCGGAATTTGCTCGCCGACCTTCCGCAGCGCGCGGTGGCTCCGCAGTTCGAGGAAGGTGGCAAGGAAAAATGCGTCGCGCTTGACGGGATCGCTGGCGTTCAGACCGGCAGCGGCAATCGGCTTGTCTTGTTCCTGCGGGACCGGCGGATGATCTCCGTCAACCTCGAAAAATCGTGCCGCGCCCGCGACTTCTACTCCGGCTTCTATGTCGAGAAGAATAAGGATGGGCGCCTGTGTGTCGAGCGGGACAAGCTGCAATCGCGCACGGGCGCGCGCTGCGAGGTCGATACCATGCGTGAACTGGTCGAAGTGCGCGACTGACCAATCGCGCGCGACCCGCGCGATTCCTTGACTTTTGCGGCCATTTGCAGGAAAGGCGCGGCAGCCCGATGCTACGCTAACCGCGCGCAGGGCCATAATCCCGGCAGTATCCCTGCCCGCTATTTTCGGACACCACACACCGCATGACCTTCGCCGATCTCGGCCTTTCGCCTGAATTGCTCAAAGCCGTCGAAGACGCGGGCTATACTACGCCGACCGCGATTCAGGCACAGGCGATCCCCACCGTGCTGATGATGCGCGATCTGATCGGCATCGCGCAGACCGGAACTGGCAAGACGGCGAGCTTTGTGCTCCCGATGATTGACGTGATGGCCGCAGGCCGCCGGCGCGCGCTGATGCCGCGGTCGCTGATCCTTGAGCCGACCCGCGAACTCGCCGCTCAGGTGGCCGAGAATTTCGAGAAGTACGGCAAGAACCACGATCTCAAGATGGCGCTGCTGATTGGCGGCGTGCAAATGGGCGACCAGTTGAAGGCACTGTCCGACGGGGTCGACGTGCTGATCGCGACGCCGGGCCGATTGATGGACCTGTTCGAGCGCGGGAAGATCATGCTCAACGGCTGCGAGCTGCTGGTGATCGACGAGGCCGACCGGATGCTCGACATGGGCTTCATCCCCGACATCGAATTCATCTGCTCCAAGCTGCCCGAAACCCGTCAGACCATGCTGTTCTCGGCCACCATGCCTGCGCCGATCGAGAAGCTGGCGAAGAAGTTCCTCAACAATCCCAAGCGGATCGAAACCACACGCGCGGCTTCCACCAATGCTGACATTACCGCCTTCAAGGTGCCGGTGAAGGCCCGCACCAAAAAGGACACGCTGCGCTGGTTCCTTGAAAATGACCTGATCGAAACCGCGATCATCTTCGCCAACCGCAAGACCACGGTGCGCGAATTGAACCAGAGCCTCAATCGCTTAGGCTTCCGTTCGTCGGAGATCCACGGCGACATGGATCAGTCGAGCCGGATCAAGGAGCTTGACCGGTTCAAGGCGGGCGAAGTGAATATTCTGGTGGCCTCGGACGTCGCGGCCCGCGGGCTCGACATCAAGGGCGTCTCCCACGTCTTCAACTACGACACGCCGTGGCACCCGGATGATTACGTCCACCGGATCGGCCGCACCGGCCGCGCAGGTGCCAAGGGCCGGGCCTTCACCTTCGTATCGGAAGAAGATGCCGAGGCGATCAGCAACGTCGAGAAGCTGACCGGCAGCGCGATCAAGGTGTTCGGCAAGGAGGACGTGCGCGTCGACCTGTCCGAAGTGATCGCCAAGGCCGAAGCGGCCAAGGCCAAGGCTGAACCTGAAGCTCGCACCGAAGACACGCGCGAGGAACGTCCCGAACGCAAGCCCCGCCGTGCCCGCGAAGACCGCGAAGAGCGTGCCCCGCGCGAAGAACGTGCTCCGCGGGAGGAACGCGCACCCCGCGAAGCCCGTCCCCCGCGCGAGGAACGTCCTCGCCGCGAAAAGCCCGGCCCCCGCACCGACCGCGTCACCGCCAGTGACGATCAAAAGCCGCGCCGGCGCTATCACGAGGACGACGAACCCGTGCCCGCAGGCGAATGGAACGGCCCGCGTCCGGGGTTTTTGGATGTGGGCTTCGGCTGAGGCCTAACCCACCACCGTCACGAAACTGTCGAGCACCCGCTTTTCACCTGCGTCCTCGAACATGATGGTGAGCTTGTTGCCCTCCTGATCGATCACGCAGCCAGTCCCGAATTTCGTGTGCGTCACCATCGCGCCAATCGCGATGTCGCTTCGGGCGGGCGCGGCAAAGCTCGCGGCTGAGCGGGTGTTCTCCCGGACCCGGGCGGGCTTGGTGTCGTAACCCGACGTCAATGCACGCTGCCACCCAGGGCCGCGTTGCTGCGCGCGATCAGGCCGGTCGCGTGCGACATGGGCGAAGGGATCGTCCTGTTCGCTCCAGTTGGCGCGCCACAGCGAGGCTCCACCCGTTAGCGTGGTTTCCTGCTCGATATGCTCTTCCGGCAGATCCTCGATGAAGCGCGAGGGGATGGAGCTGGTCCACTGGCCGTAGATCCGGCGGTTCGCCGCGTGGAGGATGGTGCAGTGCCGCCGCGCGCGCGTGATTGCGACATAGGCGAGGCGGCGTTCCTCTTCCAAGGAGGCCAACCCGCCTTCGTCAATCGCGCGCTGCGAGGGGAAGACGCCTTCTTCCCAGCCCACACAGAAGACATTGTCGAACTCCAGCCCCTTGGCGGCGTGGATCGTCATGATCGTCACCGTTTCCTCGGCGTCCGACCGGTCATTGTCCATCACGAGGCTGACGTGTTCGAGGAAATCGCCAAGCGTCTCGTATTCCTCCATCGCGCGGGCGAGTTCGGAGAGGTTTTCGGCGCGGCCCGCACTTTCGGGCGAACGGTCGGCGGACAGCATCGCGTTGTAGCCCGATTCCTCCAGCACCAGCCTGAGCAGATCGGCGGGTGAGAGTGTCTCCGACGCCTCGCGCCAGTGCAGGAACTGGCGCATGAGCCCGCCAATTGTCATGGCGCTGCGCTTGGGCAATTCGTCGCTGTCCGCCAGTTGCAGCGCAGCGGCGGCCAGCGGCAGGCCAGTGCGGCGCGCGTGGCTGTGCATCTGCTCCAAGGCCTTGGCACCAAGCCCGCGCTTGGGCTGGTTGTGGATGCGTTCAAAGGCGAGATCGTCCTGCGGCTGCGCGATCAGACGCAGGTAAGCGAGCGCATCGCGGATCTCGGCACGCTCATAGAAGCGGAAGCCGCCGATAATGCGATAGTTGATCCCGATCTGGATGAAGCGGTCTTCAAACTCGCGGGTCTGGTATTGCGCGCGCACGAGGATGGCGACCTGATTGAGCGCCGCGCCTTCGCGCTCCAGCCGCTCGATCGCTTCGCCCACCCGGCGGGCTTCTTCGGGCGCGTCCCACACGCCGATAACCTTGACCTTGTCGCCGCCGTTGACCTCGGTCCACAGCGTTTTGTCATGGCGTTGTGAATTCGCCCGGATCAATCCCGCCGCCGCGCCCAGAATGTGCGGAGTCGAGCGGTAATTCTGTTCGAGCCGGATCACTTCCGCGCCCGGGAAATCCTTCTCGAACCTGAGAATGTTGGCGACTTCCGCCCCGCGCCACGAATAGATCGACTGGTCGTCATCGCCGACCACGCAGATGTTCTTGTGCCCCTGCGCCAGCAGCCGCAGCCACAGATACTGGACGGCATTGGTGTCCTGATATTCGTCCACCATGATGTAGCGGAAGCGGCGCTGGTAATCGGCGAGGATGTCGTGATGGCTACGCAGGATGTTCAGCATGTGTAGCATCAGATCGCCGAAATCGCAGGCATTGAGCGCCTTCAGCCGTTCCTGATAGCGGGTGTAGAGCGCGGTGCCCTTGCCATTGGCATAGGCCTCGTTCTCCACCGCATCGAGATCGGCGGGGTTTAGCCCGCGGTTCTTCCAGCGGTCGATCAGCCCGGCCAATTGCCGCGCGGGCCAGCGCTTTTCGTCAAGATCGGCCTCGGCAATCAGGGCCTTCAGCAGGCGCAGTTGATCGTCGGTGTCGATGATGGTGTAATTGTGCTGGAGACCGACCAATTCGGCATGGCGGCGGAGCATCTTGGCACAGATCGAATGGAATGTGCCGAGCCACGGCAGCCCTTCTGCCTGCGGGCCGAGGTGATGCGTCACCCGCTCTCGCATCTCGCGCGCGGCCTTGTTGGTGAACGTGACGCAGAGAATCTGCGAAGGGTATGCGCGCCCGGTCGCCACCAGATGTGCGAGGCGCGCGGTCAGTGCGGCGGTCTTGCCCGTCCCGGCGCCCGCCAGCATCAGCACCGGGCCTTCTGTTGCGAGCACGGCCGCGCGCTGCGGCGGGTTCAGCCGTGCGGCATAAGCGGGCACGGAGCCGGAATCGCGCGCTGGCGTTGGGGAGGGCAAGTTGGTGCTCATGGTCTCATGCGAACAGGTAGGGAACAATTCATGCAGGGGCAAGCTGCCAGGTGCCGCTTTGCCCACATCGCGCGGTAAGCGGCGCATCGGCTTGCCGCCTTTCAGCCACAATTGCCGATGGGCTGTGGCCTCGGCAGGATGTCTGGCCGGGGCTTGGGTTGCCTCTCAGGCTTTCCGCCCCATACTCAGTCATGTCAGGTCAGCAGGGGACTGAGCGACCAGACAGAATTCTTGCGTTCGTTGTGCTTGGGTCAATTGGAAATGGAGATACCCATGCATAAGTCTCTGAATAAGTTCGGCCTCGCTAGCGCAGCTATCGCTCTGGCGATGACCCCGGTAATGGCCGGTGCACAAGAGCAGACTGCGTCTGAGCCGATGCCGGATACCACCGCCTCGCCCTCGTCCGATGCGACAACACCGCCCATGCCGGACACCACTGCGCCGTCCGCAACCGAAGCGCCTGCGCCGATCCCGGCTCCGGAACACACAGCGGAGCAGGTTGCCCAGGTGGAGTCGTGGCCAGCTGACAAGCAGACCGCGTACAAGGCCTGGTCGCCTGCGGCACAGAACTACTTCTGGTCGTTGACCGATGAACGTCAGGAAATGTTCTGGCGTCTCACTGATGGCGACAAGGAAACCCTGGCCAAGCTGACGGATACGCAGCGCGAAACGGCTTGGGCTCAGATCAAGACCAAGCTTGACGCTCTGAGCAGCTAAGCGCCGCTCTCAGACGGACCCGGGTCGGCATCGGATGCGGCCAGTCTCAACAGACTGAGCTTGCCCTTGCCGACCCGGCGTTCCGCTTCGATCGTGAGGCCTTTGACCGCCACATCTTCCTTGAAGCTGGTTTCGACCGCAATCCACGTCTCCGGACCAATCCAGCCTAATCGCAACAAACGATCCAGTGCCACCTCGCCCGCGCCCGATTGATAGGGCGGATCGGCGAGGATCAGATCGAGCGGTGCCGAAGCCGCACGCAATTGCATCACCGAGCCCACCTCAACCCGCGAACGGGCCTGTGCGCCCAGCGCTGTGATATTGGCGCGGATCACATCCACTGCCGCACGGTCTTGTTCGACGAAGAGGCAATGCGCTGCGCCGCGTGAAAGCGCTTCGAGCCCGAGCGCGCCGGAGCCAGCGAACAGATCCGCAATCTGCAATCCGTCAAAATCACCCAGACGACTCGTCAGCATCGCGAATAGCGTTTCGCGCGCGCGGTCTGCCGTGGGCCGCGTGCCGTCGCCTTTCGGTGCGGCGAGTTTACGACCGCGCCATTCGCCTGCGATGATCCTCATTTGCGCGGACCTCGCGGCGGCGTGAGGCCGCGTGTCGGTGCCGGACGCTTGCGCGCGCCAGCGCCCGAGCGGGGCGGGCGAGGCCCATCGCGAGCGCCTTTGCGCGGCGCGTTGGTCAGGGCCTCGGCGCCCTTGCGCGGCGCAGGCGCAGCAGCCGGACCTCTGCGCGGGGCGCTTTTTGCAGGCTCAGCATCCTTGCGCGGAAACGCTGCGGCGGGGGCATCCTTGCGCGGGGCAGGGC
>NZ_JAAALE010000028.1 GCF_009905735.1 Porphyrobacter sp. SLTP | reverse complement strand
GCCCTCGCGCGACCCGCCCTGCTGCACGGCGTTCCAGCGGTGGAACAGGGCTGTCTCGTCCAAGGTTTCCGCATCGTCGATCACGTCGAGCTGGCCTACGCCGTGGAGGCTCTGCGCCCAGCGGCCCAGCACCGTCTTGCCGGAGCGCGGCGGGCCGATCAGCACGGCGACATGGAACGGCCAGCGCTCGGGCGTCTGCAAGGCCTCGATCACCGCAGCATTGGCCGATCCGACCACGATCCGCAGCGCGCCAGCAGGCGCACGCGCCGCCAGCGGGAGGGCAATCTGGGACGGCTCGCCCATTGCGGCGCCCTTAGCGGCTGATGGCGAGCGCGTTGGCCCCGCGCCGCACGCTGAACCCGCGCGCTTCCAGAGCCGCGGCGAGGTCTTCAAGCGACCCGGCATAGCTTACCGACATCACCGAAGTGCCACCGATCGCTGTGCTGGTGACGCCCACGCCGCGCACACCGCCTGTGCCGCGCACTGCGCCAAGCGCCGAATCAAACGCGGCGGCATCGGGCGTGGCGAATTGCACCGTGATGCTCCGCACCGCAGCCTCGCCCGGCTCGACCCCGGCGACCGGCTCCGCCTCGATCCGCGGCACCGCGCCGGCGGCCGCTGCCGCTTCTGCGGCCTTGCGTGCCTGCGCGGCGCGCCCGATCTCGATCAGCCGCTGGATTGCGGGATCAATCTCGCCCCCGGCCCCGAAACGCAGGCTCGGGTCAGGACGCAAAGTGCCGGAATTGAGCGCGGCGGTGAAAATGCCGTCCATACGCTCGACCGCCTGCGCCAGCATCGCCGGGAGCGCATCGGCGCTCTCGGCCTTGAGCGTGAAGCTGTCGAGCGGGCGGCTGTCGGGGCCATAGCGCGCGGTGAAGGTGCCGCTCACCGGCCCACCCGGGAATTGATGATCGAGCCGGGCAAAGGCCATCAGCACATCGGTCGCGCCATATTGATCCAGCGTCGAGCGCCACCACGCGCGGCTGCGCCTGCCCGTCTGCCCGAAATTGACCAGCAGCGAATCGCCCCCTGCCCCGGACAGGCGGACATAGTCGATCCGGCTTGCGCCCGGATTGAACTCGGCCCAGGCGCGCTGCCACGGGTTACGCTGTTCGAAGGTGATATAGGCGCCGCCCGAATCCTGCACCGGAATCAGCAGCAGCGGAGCTGATCGCACCTGCTGCGCCGCGCCGCCGAGATAGGAGCCTGCGCGCTGGCGATCGAACACGACGCCCAGCGTGGCGATGTACCGCCGCGGGCCCAACCGCTCCTGCTCGATCACAATCGCCGAGACCAAACCGTCGAGCTGGCTGTCAGACAGCTTGGGGCCTTTCAACTGCTCCCACGCCTTGCGCTGCGCTTCGCGCCAGCCATTGGCGCGGGCATCTTCGGCGCTCTTGCCCTTCGCATCGACGGTGATGCCCTTGACCTCGATGTCGGCGCTGGCGGCGGTGGGCGCAATGCCCCGCTCGCCCGCAACCTGCGCCACCAAGGCATAGCCGCCGCCCAGCAGCGCAAGCGCCAAAGCCCCACCGCCGAGCCATCGCCGCAAGGGGCGAGACAGGGCAGCACCGGGGCTCTGAAGGGAAAGAGACGCGCTCATGGGGAAAACGCCATGTCCTTTGCCCAATGGCGAGTGGAATTCCAAGCGCGAAAGGCTATGGGACTGCGCATGACTTCGGGGACAAACGAGAGCAACCCGCCGCAAGGCACCGGCTACACCTATGCCGACGCGGGCGTTTCGATCGCGGCGGGCAATGCGCTGGTGAAGGCCATTGCCCCACTGGCGAAGGCCACCGCGCGCCCCGGCGCGACCAGCGAACTTGGTGGGTTCGGCGGGTTTTTCGACCCCAAAGCGGCCGGATATCATGATCCGCTGCTGGTCGCGGCCAATGACGGCGTGGGCACCAAGCTGAAGCTCGCCATTGAGCATGACCGGCACGACACCGTCGGGATCGATCTGGTGGCCATGTGCGTCAACGATCTGATCGTGCAAGGCGCCGAGCCACTGTTCTTCCTCGACTATTTCGCCACCGGCAAGCTGGAGAACGGCGTCGCCGAACGCGTGATCGCCGGGATTGCCGAGGGCTGCAAGATGGCCGGCTGCGCGCTGATCGGCGGCGAGACAGCGGAAATGCCGGGGATGTATGCGCCGGGAGATTATGACCTCGCGGGCTTCTGCGTCGGCGCGGTGGAGCGCGGCGAGCAGCTGACCGGCGACAAGGTTGCCCCCGGCGATGTGCTGCTGGGCCTCGCGTCCTCGGGCGTGCACTCCAATGGCTATTCGCTGGTGCGCCGTCTGGCGGCAGACAAGGGATGGAAGCTCAACCGCCCCGCCCTGTTCGATCAGGAGCAATTGCTGATCGACGCCCTGATCGCGCCGACCCGGATTTATGTGGCGAGCCTGCTGCCGCTGATCCGCGAGGGTCTGATCAATGCCCTCGCCCACATCACGGGCGGTGGTCTTCTCGAAAACATTCCGCGCATTCTGCCCGATGGCGCGCACGCGGTGGTCGATGCCGACCTATGGCCCCAGCCGCGCCTGATGGCCTTCCTGCAAGCGCAAGGGCATATCGAGCCCGAGGAAATGGCGCGCACCTTCAACTGCGGGGTCGGCATGGTGCTGGCCGTGGCCGAAGACCGCGTGGCTGAAGTGACCCAGCGGCTCGAAGCGGCGGGAGAGACCGTTGTCCCGGTCGGACGCATCGAAGCGGGCGACAAGGGCTGCACCGTGCGCGGGTCGGTCGAAACTTGGTCCGCCAAAGCTGACTGGAGCGCGACGCATCTTGGCTGAAAAGGCCCGCATTGCCGTCCTCATCTCCGGCGCGGGGACCAATATGGCCGCGCTGGTCTATGCCAGCCGGATTGGCGACTGCCCCTATGAGGTGGTGCTGGTCGCCAGCAATGATCCTGACGCTCCCGGCCTCGCGCTCGCCGCCGCCGAGGGGATCGCCACCTTCGCCCTGCCACACAAGGGCCTGTCGCGCGAGGCGCATGATGCCGCGATGGAAGCCGCCGTGCGGCAGGCGGGCGCCGATCATATCGTGCTGGCGGGCTATATGCGCATCCTCTCGGACGGGTTTGTCGAACGCTGGCAGGGCCGGATGCTCAACATCCATCCCTCGCTGCTGCCGCTGTACAAGGGGCTCGACACCCACGCCCGCGCCATCGCAGCAGGCGACAGTCATGGCGGCACCAGCGTCCATCTGGTGACGCCGGAATTGGACGCAGGCGAGGTGCTGGCGCAGGTGCGCGTGCCGATTGTGGCGGGCGACACGCCGGACAGCCTCGCCGAGCGGGTGAAGCTGGCCGAACATCAGCTCTACCCCCGCGCCGTGGCCGAATACGTGTCGCGCTGGCGCGACCCTGCCGCGCTGCTGGCCCGCGTCCGCGCGCTCGCCCTCGCCCTGCCCGAAACCGATGAGCGCGAAAGCCACGGCAGCCCCGGCTTTCGCGTCGGGGGCGAGAAGACCGGCAAGTATTTCGCCTATTTCGCCGATCAGCACCACGGCACGCCGCACATCGCCCTGCTGGTGCGCACCGGGGGCATGGACGAGCTGCTCAGCCTCGTAGAAAGCCAGCCCGAGGTCTACTTCAAACCCGCCTATTACGGCGCGAGCGGATGGGTGGGGATCATCCTCAACCGCCCGGGGGTGGATTGGGACGCGATCGCCGAGTGGCTCCAGCGCAGCTGGCGCAGTATCGCACCCAAGCGGCTGACGCGGATGTTGGACATCGCGGACGAATTCTGATGGCGCCCACCCGCGATCACCTCCTGGCCCGAGGCCCGCTCGCGACCCGCGCCAATGCCTTTCTCGGCAAGGCGTGGGAGCGTGGCTGGTTGCCTCCGCCTGCGCTTGATCCTGACACGCTGTGGGCACTGGCCGCCAAGCCCTATGGCGCGCGGGCCGAGGCGGCAGAGCATGGCGGGCGCTCGGACGACGATGTCGCCGATTTCCGCGAGCGGCTCACGCGGCTGATCGCGGCCGCAGCGCAGGAGGCCGATCTCAACCCGCTTGGGCGCGCGATGGCCTGGGGGCAGTTGTCGCGGGTGGTGAAGAACCGGCTGGCCTTCGGCGCCTTGTGGCTGGAACGGCCCGAACTGCTGGAGACACCCCTCGCGCCGCCGATCATCGTCATCGGCCATATGCGCAGCGGCACGACCCGCATCCACACGCTGCTCGCCGCCGATCCGGCCTTTTCGCACACCCGCTATTGCGATGCCTATCACCCCGTGCCTGCGCGGCTCGGCATGAACCGGTTCAAGGCGGCGCTGGAGCTGGTCATGCTCGGCGCGCTCAATCCGTGGATGCAGTCGATCCACCCGATGGCGGCGAGCGGCGTCGAGGAGGAACTGGCCTGGCTCAGCGCCGCGCTGCACCATTCGATCTACGAATCGCAGTGGCATATCCCGGCCTATTCGGCGTGGAGTGAGGCACGCGACCCGGCGCCGGTCTACCGCGAGTTTGCCCGCATCCTGCGCACCGATGCCGCTATCCGCAGCGTGGCAGACAAGCCGCGCGTGCTTAAAGTCCCTGCCTTTGCCGAGGATCTGACCACGCTGCTCTCGCTGTTCCCCGATGCGCGGCTGGTGATCGCCCACCGCGCGCATGACGCAGTGCTGCGCAGCGCGGTGTCACTCGCGGCGAACCAGATGGCGATCCAGTCGGACAGCTGTGACCTCGCCAGCATCGAAGCGCGCTGGCGGCACAAGATCGCCTTGCGCGAAGCACGCATGGCGGAGGCGCTGGCGGACTGGCAGGGGCCGATTGCGCGGCTGACCTTTGAAGACCTCAACGCCGATTGGGAGGGCGCGATTGCGCGCTGCTATGCCGATCTTGGCATCACGCTGACCGGGTCTGCGCTGCTGGCGATGCACAACGTGATGGCGGCGAGCGAAGCGGGCCAGCACCACGCCCACGCCGCGCAACTGGCGCGGTTTGCGGGGGCGGACTGACACCGCACTCCGTTCGTGTCGAGCGCAGTCGAGAGGCCATAGCAAAGTGTCTCGACGACGCTCAACACGAACGGAGTGTGACCCAAAGCAAAAGGGCCGCCCCATCGGGACGGCCCTTTCAATGTCGCAAGGCGCAAAGCCTTAGCCGACGATTTCGTCTTCGTTGAAGAAGAAGGCGATTTCGATCGCGGCGTTTTCTTCCGAATCCGAACCGTGGACGGTGTTCTCGCCGATCGACAGCGCCAGTTCCTTGCGGATCGTGCCCGGAGCAGCGTCAGCAGGGTTGGTCGCGCCCATGATGTCGCGGTTGCGGGTCACGGCGTCTTCGCCTTCGAGCACCTGCACCACCACCGGCTCGCTCATCATGAAGTCGACGAGTTCGCCGAAGAACGGACGCTCACGGTGCACGCCGTAGAAGCCTTCGGCTTGTTCGCGGGTCATGTGGATACGCTTGGACGCGACGACGCGCAGGCCGGCGTCTTCCAGCATCTTGGTGACGGCGCCGGTCAGGTTGCGACGGGTGGCGTCGGGCTTGATAATCGAAAAGGTGCGGGTGACCGCCATGATAATGCTCCTGTGAACGTCTGTTCTGGTAAGGGGGATATTGGCCGCGCCCCGTAGATGCTGCGCTGCAAAATGGCAAGCATCCCCGCACGCGCGACGTTTGCTTCGGCGCGGTTTCGTTCATGACGGCGGTGTGATATGGCCACGACAGGGCGCTCCGGGGGGAACATCATGGATTACAACCACACGCTTTCGCGTCGGCATTTTGCTGGTGCGGCACTCACTGCCGCCGGTTTGGTCGCAACCGGCGGCATCGCCCGCGCCGCCACACCCGCGCAAACCGCCAGCGGGCCGATCGGGCCGTTCTATCCGATCCTGCGCCCGGGCGACGATGATTTCGACATGACCCTGATCAAGGGCAACAGCGGGCGTGCGCTCGGCCGGGTGATTGAGGTGACGGGCCGCGTGCTCGACCGCAAGGGCAATCCGGTCAGCGGCTCTGAGCTGGAAATCTGGCAGTGCAACGCGGCTGGACGCTATGCCCATCCGGGCGACATCGCGACCGCCCCGCTCGATCCCAATTTCCAGGGCTATGCCCGGCTGATGACCGGGCCGAGCGGCGAATGGCGGATCACCACGATCAAGCCTTCAGGCTATGACAGCCCGATCGGCCACCGCACGCCGCATATCCATTTCGACATCAAGGGCCGCCAGCACCGTCTGATCACGCAGATGTATTTCAGCGAGGATCACGCCACCAACAGCAAGGACGCGCTCTACAACCAGCTTGGCGAAGATGCCGTCACCGCCATGGCGGCGCAGGCGGAAGCTGACCGCTATCGCTGGGACATCGTTCTCGGCGAAGGCTGAAGCGGTCAGCCGCCCTTCTTGGTGCCGATGATAATCTGACCGGTGGTCGCGCTGTCATCGCCGGTGGTGGCGGTGACCGAGATCGACGATTCATCCGCCTTGCGCTCACCGCCGATCATCACGGTGCCGTTGGTGGTCATTTCCAGCTGGATGTCGAACCCGGCCGCCTTGGCCGCATCGCGGTAGTGAGCGACCACCTTATCGGCGGGCGCGTCGGCCTCGAACGCGACCATCGTACCCTGTCCGTCGGGCTGATTGACGACCGTGTTGGTGATGACCTTGGAACCCGGAAACAGGGTAAAGCCCGCGGGCAGGCTGACCGGCACATCCGCGCCTGATCGCAAGGTGGCCTCGCCATCCTCGCCCTTGATCGTCATGCTGGTTTCACCGGTGTCCTTGTCGATGGTGTATTCGGCATTCTCGCCGTCTGCCGTGGTGAATTCGCCCGAGGTTTCCGATCCGCAAGCCGCCAGCGCCAAAGCGCCGCCGCACACCATCACCAATGCCAACCGTTTCATTGCCCAAATCCCCCCTATCGCAGCGGGCGGCAGCATCTCTTATCGCAAGCGCGGGTGCAAGCCCCTCCGCCCCTCTTCGCGCGCTAGCCCTTCTTCACCCAGCGCCCGTCTTCCTGCGCAAAATAGGCGCGTGTAACATCCTCGCGCCCGTCATGCGCCCGCCAAGCGAGCCGGGCAGCGGGGGCAGCGTCGGGCGGGAAGAGCAGGAACACGCGCGCAAATCCGCTGCTTTCGCGGTAAGTCCCATCGGCCAGGATCAGGTGGCTCGCCCCGTTGCTGGCGGCAATGTCGGTCGATAGCAGAATCGGCTGAAGCTCAGCGCCCGGCGCGTCCGCCTCACCATTGGCGAGGAAGGTCTCCGGCCCCGCCTGCCAAAGCGCCCGAGCGATCACGGCGCGCTGTTCGGCATCGGCAGAGACAACCAGCACCCGCTCGCCCTCCCCCAGCGCGCGCTTGGCGATCAGGGCGACGACCTTTTCGAGCGGGTCATGGGTGTATTGCCAGAAATCGAGCTTCATGGCGCGCTATCGGGGTCAGATCTGGCCGAATTGCTGCGCTCGAACAGCCAAAACAGCCCGGCCGCGCCAACCACCATCGAGATCAGCGGCACCGGCCACAGTTCCGCCCAAGACCCGTCGACCATCGCTACCAGCGAGCCGGGAAAGGGCATGGGCACCCATTGATCGTGATCGCGGTAGACAATTGCGGGCGCGAACATGATGCTGGTCGCTGCGGCGAGGCAGGCGCTACCTTCGCGGCTGCCCGGCTGGCGCCTGCGCGCGATCAGGACAACTGGAATCGCGATCAGCACGATGATGGCGGCAATTCCCCACTGGAAGAACCGCCCGATGCCCGAAAAGTCGCTCGCCATGGCTGGCGTTGCCGTCACCAGCATCGCCGCTGCCAAACCGAGCCGCACAGCCTTACGCATCACTGCGTCCCCCGCCCCTCGCCGCCCGATTTCGCATTCGCGCGGCAGCGATCGGAACAATACTTCACATTGTCCCAATCCCGCTCCCACTTCTTGCGCCACGTAAAGGGCAGCCCGCAGGCGAGGCAGGTTTTGGTCGGCAAATCCGACTTTTTCCGCATCTTGGGGATGACGGAACCTCCCGCTCAGCTTTCCGCCACATCCCGGACAAACTGGTCGAGCAGACGCACGCCGTATCCGGTCGCGCCCTTTTCCCACGTCTGACCCGGCTTGTTCGACCAGACCATGCCCGCGATATCGAGGTGCGCCCACGGCGTGCCGTTCTTGATGAAGCGCTGGATGAACTGCGCGGCGGTGATCGAGCCAGCCTCACGCGGGCCGACGTTCTTGATGTCGGCGATCGGCGAATCGATCAGCTTGTCGTAATTCGGCCCGAGCGGCATCCGCCACAGCTTGTCACCGCTGGTCAGACCCGCTGCCGAGAGCTGCGCCGCCAGCGTGTCGTCATTGGCGAACATCCCGCCATATTCATTGCCGAGGCTGATGATCATCGCGCCGGTCAGCGTGGCGAGATCGACGATCCGGGCCGCGTCATACTGCTCCTGTGCCCAGTGCAGAACATCGCACAGCACCAACCGGCCCTCGGCATCGGTGTTGAGCACTTCGACGGTCTGGCCGCTCATCGTGGTGACGACATCGCCGGGGCGCTGCGCCTTGCCATCGGGCATGTTCTCGACGAGGCCGACGACGCCGATCACGTTCGCTTTGGCCTTGCGGCTGACCAGCGCCAACATCGCGCCGACCACCGCGCCCGCGCCGCCCATGTCCCACTTCATATCTTCCATGCCCGGCGGCGGCTTCAGCGAGATACCGCCCGTGTCGAAGGTCACGCCCTTGCCAACGAACACGGTCGGCTTGTCGCCCGACGTTCCGCCGTTCCAGCGGATCGCGAGGATCTTCGATTCGCGCTCCGAGCCCTGCCCGACGCCGATCAGCGCGCCCATGCCGAGCGCGGTCATCTCCGCTTCGCCCAGCACGGTCAGTTCCGCGCCGGTGCCAGCGAAGGCTTCCTCGCACGCGGCAACAAAGGTTTCGGGGTAGATGATGTTGGCCGGTTCGGTCACCAGTCCGCGGGTGAACTCCACCCCCTTGGCGAGCGCGGATTCCCGCTCCCACGCAGCGGCCGTGCCCTCGGGCGCGCCGGTGACGTGCACCGTGGTCAGCGAAGGGCGCTTGTCCGCTGCAAGGCGCGTGCGGTACTTGTCGTGCCGCCAGCCGCGCAGGCGCAGGCCTAGCAATACGGCCGCCGCGTCGTCCGCCGAAAGCCCGGCATTGGCAAGATCGACCACCATCGCCGTCTCACCCGAAGCCAAATACTTCGCGGTCAGCGCGGCGCCTGCGCGTTCCAAGTTCGCGCGGCGATCAGCGGCATCGGCTTCCCCCGCGCCAGCCAGCGCGATCCGCTTGACCGAACCGCCGAGGTTCGCAAAGCCTTCAAACAATTGCCCGGCCCGGCCCGTAAAACGCGAAGCCGCCGCGCCTTCAACGAATGTCGCATCAAGGCCGGAGATCGCCGCCCCCTGATTGATCACCCGCGCGTGCAGGCGAATATCGGTGGGAGGGGTGGCGGTAAGATGGATTTGCATGGGTACTCCGAAGAAGCATAGGGTCGGTCATGCGGTCATGGTGTCCAGCACGTGCGACGAGCCGCGCGCCGGGGGGCGCAAACGCGATTGCGATTAGGCCCGAGCGGTGCAATAGGCAAGGCCATGTCGGGAGGCTTGTCAGACGGATCGCGGGACGGCGCGTGCCATGCCCAGCGCGTTCCGGGACGGGCTGGTGCGCCGCTTTGGGCCTTGGTGCTGGCCCTGCTGGGGACAGCCGCGCCGCTCGCCGCGCAGGACGCAGGTGCTGTTGCGCAAGCCGAAGCGCCCCAACCCGCCCCGTCGGAACCCGCCGAGGCTGACGCGCCGCGGAAGATCGATTTCGAAGCCCGCGAGCTGAGCTACAACAACGAAACGGAAACCGTCACCGCGCGCGGCAATGTGATCCTGCGCTCGGAAGACCGCTCGGTGCGCGCCGATGAGGTGGTCTGGGACCGCACGTCGGGCCGGATCATCGCCAGCGGCAATATCCGGCTGGTGGACGAGGCAGGCAACCAGCTGTTCACCGACCAGGTCGAACTCACCGAAGAATTCGATACCGGCGCGATGAGCGAACTCCTCATCGCCCTGCGCGCCGGTGGCCGGCTCGCCGCGCGATCGGCAGAGCGCGGGGAGGACGGCGTCGCCGTGCTGACCGATGCCGCCTACAGCGCCTGCCCGGTGGTCGATGCCGAAGGCTGCGCTACCGATCCCAGCTGGCGAATCACGGCCAAGCGGGTAATTTACAATCAGAAGACCAGCGTCGTCAGCTTTTCGGGTGCGGTGCTCGAACTGTTCGGCGCGCGTATCCTGCCGCTGCCGGGTCTCGGGTTTCGGACGGACGGCAAGGGCACATCCGGCTTCCTCGTTCCCGATGTGCGGATCACGCAGGTCAACGGGCTGGAACTGTCCGGCGAATACTACTGGCGCTTCGGCGACAACCGCGATCTGACGCTGGGCGCCTATGTCTTCTCCAACGTGGCCCCGATGGCGAGCGCGAAGTGGCGGCACCTCACTGACAAGGGCGCCTACCAGATCACCGGCTATGGCACCTTCAGCGACCGCCTGACCGATTTCACCGGGGCGGACAGCTTCCAGAGCGATCCGCGCGGCTACCTTGATGCCAATGGCCGGTTCCAGTTTTCGCCCGACTGGAGCTTCACCTCCTCGATCCGCTTGGCATCGGACCGCACCTTCCTGCGCCGCTACGATATCAGCCGCGATGACCGGCTGCGTTCGACCGTCAATCTCGAACGGATCACGGACCGCTCCTATCTGTCGGTGGCCGGCTGGGCGACCCAGACGCTGCGGCTGAACGCCGATCAGGGGCAGGTGCCGCTGGCCCTGCCCGCGATCGATTTCCGCCAGAAGCTCGCTGATCCGGTGCTGGGCGGCAATGTCCAGTTTCAGGCAAACAGCCTCGCGCTCCTGCGCAATGACGGGCAGGACACCCAACGTGCCTTTGCCGGGGCGCAGTGGGATCTGAAGCGGCTGACCGGCTTGGGGCAAGTCGTCACCCTGACTGCGCTGGTGCGCGGCGATGTGTACAACACCAACAACAGCATCGCGACCACCACCGCCAGCTACCGCGGCACCGAAGGCTGGACGACGCGCGGCATCGCCACAGCGGCGCTCGACATCGAATGGCCCTTCGTGGGCGAGGCGTTCGGCGGCACGCAGGTGTTCAAGCCGCGCGTCCAGATCGTCGCCAGCCCCAAGATCCGCAATCTCGACGTTCCCAATGAAGATGCGCGCGCGATTGATCTGGAAGATTCCAACCTGTTCGCGCTCAACCGCTTCCCCGGCTACGACCGGGTCGAGGATGGCAGCCGCGTCACCTGGGGCGTCGACTGGGAATTGCAGCGTCCCGGCTGGCGGGTGCGGTCGACCATCGGCCAGTCGTTCCGGCTGGAGGCCCCGCGTGACGATATCTTCCCGGAAGGCACCGGCCTGTCCGAACGGGTGTCCGATTTCGTCGGTCGCACCGAAGTCCGGTTCCGCAATCTGGTAAGCTTCACCCACCGCTTCCGGCTCGACAAGGACAACTTCGCGATCCGCCGCAACGAAATCGACGCGACCGTCGGCTCGCGCCGGACCTATCTGGAAGTTGGCTACCTGCGGCTGAACCGCGACATCGCCACGGTGGAAGATTTGCGCGACCGCGAGGAACTGCGCGCGGCGGCCCGGGTTGCGATCGGCCGCAAATGGTCGGTGTTCGGATCGGGCGTGTTCAACCTCACCGACGCGGACGAAGATCCGGTGTTCCAGCCCGACGGGTTCGAACCGATCCGCACCCGGCTCGGCGTGGCCTATGCCGACGATTGTATCGAATTCGGTGCCACCTGGCGGCGCGATTTCATCGATGCGGGCGATGCGCGGCGCGGCAATGCGTTCCAGCTGTTCTTCGCGATTCGCAATCTGGGCTTCCGCTGATCGGCGCGAATTGGCAGGCTTGGCAAATGGCGTTAAGGAAGCCGCCTAAAGCAAGCCGACCACGCCATTGGGATCGGGCGAGGCTCAGCTTCCATTAAGCCGGTAGAGAACATTGGCGGCACATTGCGTGAGGGGTCGCGCGACATGGTTGGCCATACGTCAGGCTAAAGAACGGGAATGAACGAGTGAGTGTAAAGCTGTTTTCCAAGGCGTTGTTTGCCCGAACCGGAACCGCGTTGGCGGTGGCCGGGATGATCGGCCTTGCGCTGACGCCGGTTGCGGCTCCGGCCCAGACCGTCGCCGTGCCGACCGCGGACAATCCCTTCGGCCTGCCCGAAGACATCACCCTGTTCGGCAAGGCCGATCCCGACCGCCGCACGGCGACCGCCATCGTCAATGGCTTCGTTATCACCGGCACCGATATTGATATGCGCGTGGCGTTGGTGACGGCGGCATCGGATGCCGCGATTTCCGACGAGGAAATGCTGCGTCTGCGGGTGCAGGTGCTGCGCAACCTGATCGACGAAACGCTCAAGATCCAGGCCGCTGCCGCCGCCGAAATGGAAGTGAAGCGCGAGGAAGTCGAACAGACCTACCAGCAGCTTGCCGCCCAGAACTTCGGCGGTGATCCGAAGAAGATGGACGAATATCTGCTTTCGATCGGTTCCTCTCCCGCCTCGCTCAAGCGCCAGATCGAAGGCGAAGCCGCGTGGGAGAACCTCCTGCGCCGCAACATCATGCCGTTCGTCAATGTCTCGGCCGAAGAGGTCAATGATTCGCTCAAGCGGATGAACGAAGCCAAGGGCACCGACGAATACCGACTGGGCGAAATCTTCCTGTCCGCCACCAGCGAAAACCGCGCGGCAGTGCTCGCCAATGCCCAGCAGATCGTCCAGCAATTGCAGCAGGGCGGCAGCTTCGTTGCCTATGCGCGCCAGTACTCCGAAGCGACCACTGCCGTCGTCGGCGGCGATCTGGGCTGGGTGCGGCTGGGCCAGCTTCCCCCGCAGCTCGCCGCGGCGGCCCGCACGATGAGCGCCGGGCAGTTGCAGGGGCCGATCGAAATTCCGGGCGGCTTCTCGATCCTGTACCTCATCAACAAGCGTCAGGTGCTGATGGCCGATCCGAACGAGGCGGTGCTGAACCTGAAGCAAATCTCGGTCATGTTCCCGGCGGGCGTCACGCAGGCCCAGGCCGAAGCGCGCGTCAATGAATTCGGCGCCTTCGTTGACGGTCTGCGCGGCTGCGCCGATGTTGAAGCGAGCGCGGCCAAAATCGGCGCGGACGTCGTGACCAACGACCAGATCAAGGCCGAGGTGCTGCCGCCGCAGCTGCGCGACATCATTCTCAACCTTCAGATCGGGCAGACCACCCCGCCGTTCGGCAATATCCAGGAAGGCGTGCGGGTGTTCATGCTGTGCGGCCGCGACGATCCCAAGGATGCGGGCGCCCCGACCTTTGCCGCCGTGATGGATCAGCTGGAAGAAGAACGCGTCAACAAGCGCGCCCAGCGCTTCTTGCGCGATCTGCGTAACGACGCCTACATCGAATACAATTGACGCCGCACGCCCCATCCCCGGCCGCGCCGCTTGCGATCAGCCTCGGCGATCCGGCCGGGATCGGGCCGGAGGTGATCCTTGGCGCATGGATGCGCTTGCGGGCTGAACGCCGCGCGCCTCCCGCCTTCGTGGTCGGCGGGCCGCAATTGCTGCGCGGGCTGGCCGAACGGCTTGGAATCGACTGCCCGATCGTGCCGATTGCCGACCCGGCCGAAGCGATGTTCGCTGCCGGCGCCGGGTTGCCGGTTCTTGCCGGACTGGATGGCATATCATTGCCCGGTCATCCCGCAGTGGATGGCGCCCGGTTGGCCCTTGCCTCGCTGCAATGGGGCACGAAATTCGCGCTGTCGGGAGTCGCCGCAGGGCTGGTGACCGCACCGATTTCCAAAGGGGAACTGGCCGCAATCGGCTGGGATTATCCGGGACAGACCGAATTCCTCGCCGACGCCTGCGGGCGGCCCTATCGCGATGCGGTGATGATGCTGGCCGGCCCGTCCTTGCGCACCGTACCGCTGACAGTCCACGTGTCGCTGGCCGAGGTGCCGGCGCTGATTTCGGCCGAGCTGATCACCCACAAAGCGCGCATTGTCTCGGCCGGATTACGCAGGGATTTCAGAATATTGCATCCCAGGATTGCGATAGCGGCACTCAACCCGCACGCGGGCGAAGGCGGCAAGTTCGGGGATGAGGAAGCGCGGATCATCGCCCCAGCCATCGCCGCCTTGCAGGCCGAGGGGATCGCCGCTTTCGGCCCCGTCCCCGGCGATGCGCTGTTCACGCCGCGGGCCCGCACGGGCTATCACGCGGCGCTCTGCATGTATCACGATCAGGCGCTTATCCCATTGAAAGCGCTGGAGTTCGACGAAGGCGTCAATGTCACCCTCGGCCTCCCGATCATCCGCACCTCGCCCGATCACGGCACCGCCTTCGACATAGCGGGGCAAAGTCTGGCCGATCCCGGTGCGATGGCAGCAGCCATTGTGATGGCGGCCGAAATGGCCGTCGCGCGAGCAAATGCCGGTGCCTGATCTCCCCCCGATCCGCGAGGTCATCCAGCGCCACAACCTCGCCGCGTCCAAAGCGCTGGGGCAGAACTTCCTGCTGGATGAGCAATTGCTCGCCCGCATTGCCGCGCTTCCGGGAGACCTCACCGGCCAGCAGGTGCTCGAAGTCGGCCCCGGCCCCGGCGGCCTGACGCGGGCTCTGCTCCGCGCGGGCGCACGCGTCACCGCGATCGAGATGGACCGCCGCTGTCTGCCTGCCTTGGCGGAACTCGGCGAGGCCTTCCCCGGCCAGCTGACGGTGATCGAGGGCGATGCGCTAAAGCTCGATCACAATGCGCTGATGCACGGCGCGCCCTTCCACGTGCTCTCCAACCTGCCCTATAACGTCGGCACCGCGCTGTTCGTGCGCTGGCTTTCGGGCGAGGCATGGCCGCCGCTCTGGCAGTCTCTCACCCTGATGTTCCAGCGCGAAGTCGCCGACCGGATCGTCGCGGACGCCGGAGACGACGCATATGGCCGCCTCGCCGTGCTGGCCCAATGGCGGGCCGAGGCGCGGTTGGCGATGAAGGTCCACCGCAGCGCCTTCACCCCGCCGCCCAAGGTGATGAGCGCGATTGTCCACGTCACCCCCGCCGCCATGCCCGAGGGCGTCTCGGCCCGGATGCTCGAACGCCTCACCGAAGCCGCCTTTGGCCAACGCCGCAAGATGCTGCGCCAGAGCCTCAAGGGCGTGCCGGGCGCGCTGGAAGCGCTGGCGGCTCTGGGCATCGACGAGACGCGGCGGGCCGAGACGGTCAGCGTGGCGGATTTTACGGCCCTGGCGCGGGCGCTGACCTAACCCGCCTTCTTCCGCAACCGCCAAGCATGAAGCAGCGGTTCGGTGTAGCCGCTGGGCTGTTCGACCCCCTTGAAGATCAGCTCCTTGGCCGCGCTGAAGGCCGCGCCGCTTTCGTTGCCGGTGAGCGGCTCGTAAAGCGGGTCGCCTGCGTTCTGCACGTCGACCTTGGCCGCCATGCGGGCGAGCGAGTCCATCACCTGCGCCTCGGTAACCACGCCGTGCAGCAGCCAGTTGGCGAGGTGCTGCGAGGAGATGCGCAAGGTCGCGCGGTCTTCCATCAGGCCCACATCGTTAATGTCGGGCACCTTGGAACAGCCGACGCCCTGATCGACCCAACGCACCACATAGCCGAGCAGGCCTTGGCAATTGTTGTCGAGCTCCTCGGCAATTTCCGCTTCGGACCAGTTCGCACCCTGCGCCAGCGGGATGCTCAGCAGCGCGTCGAGGCCCATCGGCTCAGGCAGCCCCTTCTGCACCGCGAAAACATCCTCGGCATGATAATGCAGCGCGTGGAGCGTCGCGGCGGTGGGCGACGGCACCCATGCGGTGTTCGCGCCCGCGCGCAGGTGGGCGATCTTTTCGACCATCATCTGCCCCATCAGGTCAGGCGCCGCCCACATGCCCTTGCCGATCTGCGCCTTGCCCGACAGGCCGTGCTTGAGGCCGATGGCGACGTTCCTCGCCTCATAGGACTTGAGCCAATCGCTCCCCTTCATAGCACCTTTCCGCAGCATCGGCCCGGCGCGCATCGAGGTGTGGATTTCATCGCCCGTCCGGTCGAGGAAGCCTGTGTTGATGAACACGATTCGGTCCCGCACGGCGTGGATACAGGCGGCGAGGTTAGCTGAAGTGCGGCGCTCCTCGTCCATCACGCCGACCTTGATCGTGTGGTGCGGCAGGCCGAGCAGGTCTTCCACTGCATCGAACAGGTCATTGGTGAAGGCGCATTCTTCCGGCCCGTGCATTTTGGGCTTCACGATGTAGATCGAGCCGCAGCGCGAGTTGCCGAACTTGCCGTGGCCTTCCACATCGAGCGTGCTGATCGCCGAGGTGAAGACCGCGTCCATGATGCCCTCGGGGATTTCCGAGCCATCGGGCAGGCGGATCGCTGGGTTGGTCATCAGGTGGCCGACATTGCGCACGAACATCAGGCTGCGGCCGGGAAGCGTGTGGGTGGTGCCATCGGGCGCAGTGTAGCTCTTGTCGCCCGCGAGCGTGCGGGTGAGCGTCTTGCCGCCCTTGGCAAAACTTTCCGACAAGTCGCCGCGGATGATGCCGAGCCAATTGGTATAGGCCAGCATCTTGTCCTCAGCATCGACCGCCGCGACCGAATCTTCGCAGTCGGCGATGGTGGTGAGCGCGGCTTCGACGATGATATCGGCGATACCCGCCATGTCAGTCGAACCCACAGGCGTGCTGGCATCGAACACCACTTCGATGTGCAAGCCATTGTTCTTGAGAAGAACGCCCTTCTTCGTCTCACCGATGTATTGCGCAGGATCGGCGAGCGTGATGGCTTCGCGGCCTGCCAGATCGGCCCAGCTGCCAGTGGCCAAGGGGCACGCCGAATCGAGGAACTGCCGCCCCCGCGCGATCACCGCTGCGCCGCGCGCTGGGTCATAGCCGCCGGGCCGCGCCGGAGCCGCATCGAGCGCATCAGTGCCGTAGAACGCATCATACAGGCTCCCCCAGCGGGCATTCGCCGCGTTGAGCAGGAATCGGGCGTTGAGGATCGGCACCACCAGCTGCGGCCCCGCCATCGTGGCGATCTCGGGATCGACGTTTTGCGTGCCGATCTGGAAGTCGCCCGGCTCGGGAACAAGGTAGCCGATATCTGTGAGCAACGCCTTGTATGCCGCTGCATCATGCGGTTTTCCGGCCCGCTCCATGTGCCACGCATCGATCTGTGCCTGCAACGCCTCGCGCCTGTCGAGCAGAGCGCGGTTGCGCGGCGCGAACGCGGACAGCAGCGCGGCAAAGCCCTGCCAGAAGGCCTCCACGTCGCGGCTCAACGGCCCCAGCACCTCGGCTTCAAGGAAGCTCGCCAGCCGGGAATCGATCGTGAAACCGGCGCGGGTGGTCATGTCAGTCATTGGTGTCCTCGTGGGGCTAGCAAAGGGCGTGGCCTGGGGAGGAGAGGACGGCTGGCGCTATGGCGCAGGGGAGACGCGATTGCAACGGGTTGGCCCCGCGCCCGCGCACGGCTAGAGGGGGGGCATGAGAGAGGATGGGACCCTGACCGCGATCGACGGCGCTGCCATGCTGGCGCAGGTCGAAGCGTGGAGCGCGATCAACACCGGCACCGCGAATCTCTCCGGGCTCGCCGAGCAAGCCGCCGCGCTGGCTGAGGCCTTTGCGGTGCTCCCGGGCACGGTCGAACTGGTCGACCCCGCGCCTGTGACCGCGATCGCCGCCGATGGTTCTGCCATCCAGAAACCCCACGGCCAGCATCTGGTGGTGCGGGTGCGGCCCCAAGCCAATCGCCGTATCCTGCTGACCGGGCATATGGACACGGTGTTCCCCGCCGACCATGCCTTCCAGCGTCTGCGCTGGCTCGACGCGGAGACGCTGAACGGGCCGGGTGTTGCTGACATGAAAGGCGGTATCGCCGTCATGCTCCACGCGCTGATGGCGTTCGAGCAGACCGCCAGCGCCTCGGGCCTCGGCTATGATGTGCTGATCAATTCGGACGAGGAAACCGGCTCACTCGCTAGCAGCGCGCTGATTGCCGAGCTGGCAGCAGGCAAGCTCGCCGCCTTGACCTATGAACCCGCCGCCCTGCCCGATGGCACCCTGGCGCATGAGCGCGGGGGGACGGGGAACTATTCGATCACTGTCACCGGCAAGTCCGCTCACGCCGGGCGCAATCCGCACGAGGGGCGCAACGCGATTGTCGCCGCGGCCGATCTGATCCTGCGGTTGAAGGCGCTGGAAACGCCGGAAATCACGATCAACCCGGCCAAGCTGGAAGGCGGCGCAGCCAATAATGTCGTGCCCGATCATGCCGTGCTGCGCTTCAACATCCGCCCCAGGACGGTCGAGGCGGGCGCGGCGTTCGATCATGCGCTCAGCCACTTGCTGATCGACATTCAGGCCGCGCACGGCGTCGCCACTCATCGCCATGGCGGTGTCACCCGCCCGCCTAAAAAGGTCGATGCCAAGGCGCAAAAGCTGTTCGATCTGGTGCGCGCCTGCGGGGCCGAACTGGGCGAAGACATCCGTTGGCAAGCCTCCGGCGGCGTGTGTGACGGTAATAATATCGCCGCCTGCGGCGTCCCGGTGGTCGACACCATGGGCGTGCGCGGCGGCGCGATCCATAGCCCGGACGAATATCTGATCGTCCCCAGCCTTGTGTCCCGCGCGGCCCTGTCTGCTCGCGTCATCACCCGACTTGCTCAAGGAGCCCTGTCTTGACCTTCCGTCTGCGCGCCGCGCGCTCTGCCGATCTCGAAGCGCTGTACGAAATGGCCAAGCTCACGGGCGGCGGGTTCACCAACCTCCCGCCTGACCGCGCAGCGCTCAAGAACAAGCTCGAACGGGCCGAGGCATCCTTTGCCAAGGATACCGACACCTTGGCCGACGAGCTGTTCGTGCTTGTGCTCGAAGACGCCCGCACGGGCGCGGTGCGCGGTACGTGTCAGCTGATGAGCCAGGTTGGCCAACGCTGGCCGTTCTACTCCTATCGCCTCAACACTCTGACCCAGTATTCGCAGGAGCTTGACCGCACGGTGCGGGCCGAACTGCTGAGCCTCGTCACCGACCTCGAAGGATCGAGCGAGGTCGGCGGGCTGTTCCTCCATCCCAATGAACGCGCCGGGGGCCTCGGCCTACTGCTCGCCCGCTCGCGCTATCTGTTCGTGGCGATGCACCGCAAACGCTTTGCCGACCGTATTCTGGCCGAGCTGCGCGGCATCATCGACGAGCGCGGCGGGTCGCCCTTCTGGGACGGGGTCGCGGGGCGGTTCTTCGGGATGAGCTTCCAGGACGCGGACTATTTCAACGCGATCAACGGCAACCAGTTCATCGCTGACCTGATGCCCAAGCACCCGGTCTATATCGCCATGCTGAGCGAGGATGCGCGGAGCGTCATCGGCGTCCCCCACCCCACCGGCCGCGCGGCGATGCGGATGCTGGAGGACGAAGGCTTCCGCGCCGAAGGCTATGTCGACATCTTCGACGGCGGGCCGACAATGGTCGCGCGCACCGACAGCGTCACCAGCGTCAAGAACAGCTCCTTGCGCAAAGTCACCGCGCTGTCTGTGGCCGAGGGCGAGCGCGCGATTCTGGCGACCGGGCGGCTCGGCACCTTCCGGGCGTGCTTCGGAGCGCGGGTGCTTGATGCAGAGGGCGGCATCGCGATCGATTCGGCCAGCGCCGATCTGCTCGATGTGTGCGAAGGCGACATGGTGTGGAGCGTGGCGCGCTAGTTTGACCCGTCCCCGTTCGTGTCGAGCGAAGTCGAGACACGGCCAAGCAGGGGGTTCTCGACTTCTCTCGAACCGAACGGACAGAGGAATGCTCACCGAAATCAATTTCGACGGAATCGTCGGCCCTTCGCACAACTATGCGGGCCTCAGCCTCGGCAATATCGCTAGCGCAAACAATGCGGGCGATCCGTCCTTCCCGCGCGCCGCGGCATTGCAAGGCATGGCCAAGATGCGCGGCAATCTGGCGCGATTGGGGGTGCAAGGCTTCCTGTTGCCGCTGCCCCGCCCCAATCACGGTCTGCTCGATGCGCTGGCCTTGGACGAGACCACCCCGCCGCAGCTGCGCGCCGCGGCTTGGTCCGCCTCGTCGATGTGGACCGCCAATGCCGCCACTGTCAGCCCCGCACCCGACACAGCCGACGGGCGCTGCCACCTGACGGCCGCCAACCTTGTCACCATGCTCCACCGCGCGCAGGAATGGCCGGACACCAAGCGCCAGCTTGAGGTCGCGTTCGGCGACACCCGCCACTTCGCGATCCACGACGCCGTGCCGCCCACCTTCGGCGATGAAGGCGCAGCCAATCACATGCGGCTGTGCGAAAGCCACGAAACCCCCGGCGTCGAGGTCTTTGTCTACGGCAAGACCGGTGGCCGCTTCCCCGCGCGTCAGCACGAACAGGCCAGCCGCATTGTCGCTCGCCGCCACGGGCTCGATCCGGCGCGCACCGTGTTCATCGAACAGAACCCCGATGCGATTGCGGCCGGCGCTTTCCACAATGATGTGGTCGCGGTCGCCAATGGCCGCGTGTTGTTCACCCATGACGAGGCCTTTGCCGACCAACAGGGTGCCTACGATGCGATCCGTGCCGCCTTCCCCGCGCTCGAAGTGGTCGAGGTGCCATCCAGCGCGGTCACCTTGCAGGAGGCGATCCGCACTTATCTGTTCAACGCGCAGCTGCTCACCCTGCCCTCCGGCGAGATGGCGCTGATCGTGCCCGAGGAATGCCGCGAAAGCCCGAGCGTGTGGGGCTGGGTCGAAACCATGCTCGCTGGAAACGGCCCGATCCGGCAAGTTATCCCCGTCGATGTGCGCCAGTCGATGGCCAATGGCGGCGGCCCTGCGTGCCTGCGCCTGCGTGTGGTCTGCGATCCTGCGACGGTCGATCCGCGCTTCCTGCTTGATGAAGCCAAGGCCGACCTCATCGAAAGCGTCATTGCCCGGACGTGGCCTGAACAAATTGACCCATCCGATATTGGTTCAGACAGTCTGGCGGCCAGCGTGATTGCCGCACGGCTGGCCTTGCTGGATGCGCTCGATCTGGCACAGCTTGGTTAACGCATTTGGTGGGAGAGCGCTCCGCGCCTAAGGTTACCTCAACCTTAAAGCGACTCAGGCGTAGCCCAGTCGCAGAACAATCGGGAGACGCCATGCTGCGCAAGCTCGGAAGGCTGTTTGTGATCAAGAACCGCTTTGAAGCGTTTCTGATCATCTACGCGCTTGCGCTGGGCTCGAGCGCGCGGGGCATGGTCTATCTCCATGAATATCCCGGCTTTGGCGGCAAACTGCTGTTTCTCGCAACCACCGGCGCGGTGTTCCTTGCCGGCGCGAAGATCCTCGATTGCATCAAGCTGGAGAAAGAAGTGGCGGAATTACGCGAATTGCGGACGCAGACCGCGCCGGGCGATTAGGTTCACACAAAGCCGCAAAGACACAAAGATGTCGCGTGATGACGATCTAGAGGCGCTGGTCACTGTGGTCATCGATATGGGCTTTCGGTTACATCAGGACCTCGGTCCCGGTCTGCTCGAATCCGCTTATGAAATGATCCTGTTCGAGAAGCTGCGCCAGCGCGGTATTGAGGTCGCACGACAGCTGCCGATCAACATTGATTATGATAGCATTCTCATCGAGAATGCCTTCAAAATCGACCTCCTGATCGCTAACCGTCTGGTTGTCGAATTAAAGTCGGTCGAACGCCTTCACCCAGCCTACAGCAAACAGGTGCTGACCTATCTGCGGCTCACGAAGCTGCCGCTCGGTCTGCTGATGAATTTCGGGCAGCCGCTGTTCAAGGACGGCCTAAAGCGCATCACCAACGGATATGACGCCGGCCCCCGCCCATGATCGGCGCACCTCTTTGTGTCTTTGCGGCTTTGTGTGAAAAAATCAGGTGGGGGTTTCTGTTGCTACGTACCCCCGGACGCCCGGTCTCCGATTCTGTTGCCCGGTTCGGTCCAACCGCGCTTTTTAGCCTAGTAAAAGAAGGGCGTTAGCCCATCAATTACGCAGCGATTGCGAGTGCTTCGTTATCGTTGGCACTTATGGTTTTTGAGCCTTATGCGGGTTACTCAGCCCGGGCAAAAACTACGCTTTTCAACACACGTCGATCCTGGTTCGGCCCCGTCAGGAGTTGTGGTCAGTCATTTCTGACCGCCGCTTCTGGTGGAGCCGCCGGGTACTGCCCCCGGGTCCGTTGCATCTATTGCACGCAGCAATTTATCGCCATATCCGGTCGAAACCGGCACCGAGTGATATAGCGCGGCAATCCTGAATGTGAAGTGAGTAGCCTGATTGTGCGTTCTTGCGCATGCGGGAACCTCCCGACGACCCAGCACCAAGCTGTGCGAGGCCCCCGCCTTTGCGGGGGCTCACAGCAATATTTTTACTTCTTCAGCGCGTCGCGAATCTCGATCAGCAGGTCGATCTCGGTCGGACCGGTAGGTGCGGCCGCTTCCTCAGACTTCGAAAACTGCGCGGTGACCTTGTTCACATAGCGCACCATCAGGAAGATGATGAAGGCGAGGATCAGGAAATTGATCACAACCGACGCCAGCGCCCCCACGCCGAGCACCACAGCCCCAGCCTCCCGCGCAGCAGCCAGAGACGTGCCGGGCGCGACATTGCCCGACAGCACGATGTAGATGTCCGAAAAGTCGATGCTGCCGACGATCCAGCCGATGAATGGCATGATGATATCATCCGTCAGCGACTTGACGATAGCCCCGAATGCCGCGCCGATAATCACCCCTACGGCGAGGTCGATGACATTGCCCTTGGCGATGAATGCCTTGAATTCCGACAGCATGGTGATCCCCTTTATGCGTGGTCTTTACCATGTTCTGGCACTCACATCTGCGCCTGCCAAGCCGCGCATGCTGCCCGTCCACCGCTTGAACCGGCCAAGTGGTGTGCTATATCCACAATACAGGAACACGCTGCCGGGTCCGCCCGTGCGTTGAGGAGGGATCGACCTATGCAATTTTCCATCATGCTGCGCGGCGCTTTTGCGGCTGTCGCGGCGATGAGCCTTGCCGCTTGCGGGATCAACTCGGTGCCGACCGCCGAGGAAGAGGCGAAGGCCAAGTGGGCCGATGTCGAAGCGCAATTCCAGCGCCGCGCCAACCTCATCCCCAACCTTGCCGAAGTGACCAAGGGTGCGGGCGAGAACGAGCGCACGATCCTGACGCAGGTGACCGAAGCCCGCGCCAAGGCGACCAGCGTCAATATCACCGGCGATGATCTCAATGATCCCGCAAAGATGGAACAGTTCGCCGCCGCGCAGAGCCAACTCGGCGCCGGGATCGGCCGCCTGCTCGCCAGCGTCGAGGCCTATCCGACCATCCAGTCGAACCAGAACTACCTTGCGCTCCAAAGCCAGCTGGAAGGCACCGAGAACCGCATCGCTGTCGCCATCCGCGACTACAACGAGGCGGTGCGCAAGTATAACACCACGATCCGCACCTTCCCGGATTCAATCGGCGCGAACATCATCCATGGCGCCGAACCGATGGTGCCTTACAAGGCCGTGACAGCGGGCGCCGAAGCCGCCCCGCAGCTCGACATGACGAGTAACTGAGCGGCGTGATCCGGTCGCTTCTCATCCTGCTCGCACTGGCGGGGACGCTGTTCGCGTCTCCGCTCGCGGCGCAGCCGAAGTTTCCCGAGCTCTCGGGCCGCGTGGTCGACAATGCCGATATCCTCACGCCCGAAGTCGAAGCGCGGCTGACCGCCAAGCTGGAGACGCTGGAAACGCAGTCGCAGCGGCAGTTGGTGGTCGCCACGATTCCCGACCTGCAAGGCTACGACATCTCCGACTACGGCTACCAGCTGGGCCGCGCTTGGGGCCTTGGCGACGAGACCCGCAACGACGGCGCGCTGCTGATCGTCGCGCCGAATGATCGCAAGGTGCGGATCGAGGTCGGTTATGGCCTTGAAGGCTATCTTACCGATGCCCTGTCCTCGCTCATCATCCAGAATCAGATATTGCCCGCCTTTCGCGATGGCGATTTCCCCGGCGGGATCGAGGCAGGCACCGACGCGATCATCGCCCAGTTGCAATTGCCGCCCGAGGAAGCCGCCAAGGTGGCCGCCGAGGCGGGCAGCGCGCGCGAGAGCGACGGGGGCTTTCCGATCGGCGTGCTTATCTGGCTTGCCTTCATGTTCTTCTTCTTTGTCCTCCCGATCCTCGCCGGGCGCGGGCGGCGGCGCAAGTATCGCTCCAAGGGTGATGGCCCGTGGGGCAGTCGCGGTCTCGGAGACACAGCGCGCGATGTGATCCTGTGGGAAGTCGGCAGTGCGATCGCGCGCGGCATGATCTCGGGCGGCGGCGGTCGTGGCGGCGGTGGCGGATTTGGCGGCGGCGGCGGTTTTTCGGGCGGTGGCGGCTCATTC
>NZ_JAAALE010000027.1 GCF_009905735.1 Porphyrobacter sp. SLTP | reverse complement strand
CCCTTCCCGCGCCCGTTCGAGCGCCTTGGCGAGTTCCTCGGCCATCAGGTGAAAGTCCCGCTCGACCCCGCCCGCGCGGCCGATCAGCACGTGATCGTGATCGGGCAATCCCTGCGTCGGCAGCGCCGCACGCAACAATTCGCGGAAGCGCCGCTTCATGCGATTGCGCACCACGGCGTTGCCGATTTTCTTGGTGACGGTGATTCCGAAGCGGATGCCCTTGCCGTCATTCGGCCGGGTCAGCAGCACAAACCCGGCCCGCGCATTGCGAGTGCCGCTGTTCGCCGCCAGGAAATCGGCGCGTTTGGTAAGAACCGAGATCACAGGGTCATCATACGACAAACGGGCCCCCTAAGGGAGCCCGCAAGGCCGACCGGCCGCCCGCAGCGACGCGATCTTCAAATCGCATGAGCGAGGACATCGCACCCGCGGATGCGGGTGCGAAAACGAATCACGCGCAGAGCTTCTTGCGGCCGCGATTGCGGCGAGCGCGGAGCACCTTGCGGCCACCCGGAGTCGCCTTGCGTGCGAAGAAACCGTGGCGACGGGCGCGCACGAGATTGCTGGGTTGGAACGTCCGCTTCATATCATCCTCGAAAAAGCTACCGGCAGGTCAGTCCCGGGGTTTCCCCCACGCGCCCACCGTGGCCGCAGACCTGCGACCTCGAAACAGACCGGCGCCGTTATGGGAAAGCCGGAACGGAGTCAAGCAAACCCGTGCTCGGATTGGCGCCCGGATCGGCATAGGCGAGTCGGGGCGCAACAGGGGCAGAGCCCCCCCGCAGCATCACGGGTGAACGTAGCGCCTCCAGCACAGCACCGCCGGAACGGACGAGAGCGAGGCGCAGCGCGCTTTGCAACGGGGCATCGAGCATGCGGGTTGCAGGCGCGCGGGTCTCAGGCGCGATCCAGCGCGCCATGTCCTCGCCCTGCAACCACAGCGCGCCTGCGTGCGGCACCGAATTGGTCATGGCATAGAAGGCGCTGGCCTCGTCCGCCGTCATGCCCATTTCGGCATAGTAATCGAGGTAGAGCCGGTTTTCCGGCGCATCGGGGGCGAAGTCGGCGGGTTCGCGTCCGCGCTCGTCACGCCAGGAATGCACCGCGAACAGCGCGCCCGGGTCCATCGTGCGACGCGTGCCGGCAAGGAACAGCTCAACTGCGCCCGAACGGGCCGAGCCGCCCGCCGGTACGTGAGTCGCAAGCCCCGCCGCCCGGATCGCCCGGCCAAGGCGCAGGTTGGCCAGATCATGGTTGGTGCCGGGCGCATCGGCGAATTCGATCACTTCAAGGCCCGGATAGGCCGCCAGCATCGCCGCGAAAGCCTGCGGGCTGGCCGCATCGGTCGACGCGACGAGCGCGGCGCGCCTGCCATCGATGACGCGGAACGGGCCGAAGCGGGCGATCCCAGCGCTGTGGGCGGGGCCGCGCAAGGCGCTCGCGATGAAACGGGTTGGTTCGTGGTGGACGGTCTCGGTGATGGTGAGACTCCCTGCGCGCAGGCTGCTGGTGGAGACCTCTGCCAGCGCGGCCGGTGCCGGGCTCTCATCGACGCGCACCCATTGCTGCGTGGCCGGGTCCCATTCCTCGACCCAGGTGATGCGCTCCACCACCCGCGCGCCGGATTGCGCCCACACCGCTCCGCCGGGAAGCAGCAGCGCAAAGGCGGCAAGCAGAAGGGCAATAGCGCGGTTCACAGTGCCCTTGTCGGCCCGCGCGGCCTGCCAATTCGCCAAGATTTATGCTTTAAAAAAGCCTTAGTATTCGTGCGGAGGGGCACGGTTCGATGGCGTGAGGAAACGCGCGGCGCCCCGCGAACCGCTCGACAAGCAACTGCAAAACCTGCACAATCCTGCCGCAGGGGTGAGTAGAGGTTGCAGATGGTCGCGCTGGTGAGGACGGTTGCCTACCTCGGGCTGGAGGCGCGCGAAGTCGAGGTGCAGTGCCACGTCGGCCCCGGCCTGCCGCGCTTCAACGTGGTGGGCCTGGCAGACAAGGCGGTGAGCGAGAGCCGCGAGCGGGTTCAGGCGGCCCTGTCGGCAATGGGGCTGGCGATGCCGCCCAAACGGATCACGGTGAACCTCTCGCCTGCCGACCTGCCCAAGGACGGATCGCATTACGACCTCCCCATCGCGCTCGCTTTGCTGGCGGCGATGGGCGTGACCGATGCCGAGCAGCTGGGTGACTGGATCGCGGTGGGGGAGCTGGCGCTGGATGGCCGGGTGGTCGCCAGCCCCGGCGTGCTGATCGCTGCGCTTTATGCCAGCGAATCGGGCACGGGCCTGATCTGCCCTGCCGAGCAAGGGCCAGAGGCGCGTTGGGCCAGCGGGGTGCCCGTGCTCGCCCCGCGCGATCTGATGAGCCTGTTGGGTCATCTCAAGGGATCGCTCGTCCTGCCCGAGCCCGCGCGCGGCGCGGTGGCCGAGGCGGTCAGCGGCAATGATCTGAGGCAGGTGAAAGGGCAGGAGACCGCCAAGCGCGCCTTGGAGATTGCGGCGGCGGGCGGCCACAACCTGCTCACTATTAGCACGTCAAGACCCCTGCATTCGACGATTTCGGGGATATCTAGATGCGACGGTATATGGCAGCTTCTGGATGGGAGAGGACGGCTGCGGCTGGAAAAAGGACAGGTAAATGATCGCCTTCAAAGATGTTTATGCCGGATACGTCCAAACAGCCGCCACCCTCAAGAGTGTCCCCGGCACCCCAACTACGCCAGCACTAGCTGCATTAAAGAGATCTCTCCCGGCACATTTTGATCACCAGATTGGGATTACCGGCCGAGATGCGGAGGCATTTCGCTGCTATGGCGGATACGGCGAACCAAATCGGACATTCGCGAAGGTCCCATGGGTGGGCGCTTGCAAGCGCTCGGTCAGCCAGAAGGTGCAAGAAGGCTATTTCATCGTCCTTTTGTTTCGCGAGGACATGGCGGGATGCTGGTTGTCTTTGAATCAGGGCTATACCCAGTACAAAGCTGCGTTCGTGAACGACGGTATGGCGCGCAGGCAGGCGCAGGTCGGTGCGCGGATCTTGGCGCACCTGATAGACATCCCTCCGGGGTTCAGCGAAGGGCCGATCGATTTGGTCGCAACTACCAACCTGGGAAGGGGCTATGAAGCCGGTGCGATCGTCAGTCGCTATTATAGCGCTCCGAATGAACCGACAGAAGCGGCGTTAGGCTCTGACTTCCGCCGCCTGCTTGAGATACTTGATTACCTGGAGAGGAAAGTCGGAGACAACCTCTTGGCCTTGTTTCCGGACACAGAGGGCCCGTTCCAAGCCGCGGCAACCGAACTCGGTAATAAGCCGAAGACTGAACTTCCGCGGATCCCTGGTGGCCCTTTGCCCCCCCAAAGTCATCTGCGCACGACTACTAAAGGGGGTTATCGACGCGACCCGCGGATGGCTGCCGAAGCCCTGCGGTCTGCCCAGTTTAGGTGCGAATGGGACGGGTCACATACGACATTTACGGCCCGAAAGACTGGGCAGAACTTTGTCGAGGCCCATCACCTTATTCCCATGGGGGAACAAGTAAACCACATCCACAGTCTGGACGTACCAGAAAACATTATCGCCCTTTGCCCGAACTGCCATCGGCTAATTCACCACGGACGCGCTGCGCAGCGCTCCTCGATTGCAGCCAACTTGCTCCAGCGCCGGACAGTCGGCTTGCAAGCGCGAGGAATCGACGTATCTGAAGCAGCCATTCGAGCCCTCTACCGGACTGATCTAGAGGACGACTAACGCTAACAGAGGTATTCGCGTGCCAACGCTCGGAACCCGAAAAGATGTCGGATCTTCAACAGCGCCCCTATTAACCTGGGGTTCCCTGAGCCTCTCCTTCAAGAGACGTTGCATCTGGCAGCCGCGATCCGCTCACTTTAAGAACGTCAAGACCCTACCCCCGTGTCCATGATAGGCGGGGGCCTGCGAGGAAGTCGGCCCATGCGCCGCTTAATCGCCCTTCAAGCGATTTGTGTAGCCTTGCTGGTGACCGCTGGAACCGCCAGTGCGCTGGCCAGTCGATCCAATGTTGTGCCCGCAGGACAGACCTTCACCTGCACCCCCGTTGCTGTCTGGGACGGGGATGGACCGATCTGGTGTGAGGAAGGCTAGCAGGCATTGCAGCCCGTGAGATGGATGGAACTTGCAGCCCCGGCCACCCCTGTCCGGAGGCGAGCGCGGAGGCTGCCCGAGATGAACTGGTGCGTCTTCTAGGGGGGGCGATGGGAAGACTGGGCACAGGACACGTGATGGTCTCAGCTCCGCCGCTCGCCTGCCTAAGCGTTGGCGGGGGTGGAGGCTCACGCACCGCCGCATGGTGCACCACCGCGTTAGGCGTGGATCTGAGTTGCGCCATGGTGGCCTCCGGCAAGGCCTTGCGGTGGGAGAAGTACTGGGGTCGCCACACCTGCCCTTGACCGAAGGGGAAGCTTGAGTCGCAAAAGATGGACCTGAGCTTGAACCCTTTATTAGGTAAGCCGTTGATAATGTCTGGGTGCATTGCATTCGTAGGGGCTCAGAGACACACATCGGTTGCGCCAAACCAAGGGGGACAAACTTGAGGCAGTTCATTCAGGCACTAATCATGGCGGGCGGTCTTATTGCGGCCGCACCCGCATGGGCGGAAGTAGTGAGCGCGACAAAGGTCAACTGCCGAGAAGAGCCTAGCCTATCATCCCCAGTTGTCACGACAGTCACGCGCGGGAAGACTGTCACAGTCATTGCATCGGAAGGAGCTTGGTCGCAGGCTACGCTTGCCAATGGCGAAACCTGCTGGATTGCTTCGGAGTTTCTTGAGAGCGCCGAACGTGCGGGCTACGAGCCCGGGTCGAACATTGACCAAGGTTCCAGGGGCGAAAGCGCATCCACTGCCACAACGTATTCTGGCAGCCGGCAGGGCAGCCCTTCCGCAAGGAGCGGAAGCATGCGGACACCGACACGAGCGAAACCGAGCCGCTCCCGTACGGCCAGCAAACCCTCTCGACGTCAAGGAAGCAGGCGCTCTGGAGCTAGTGGCGGATCTTGCCCCTGTAGCGGGCCTACCATCTGCATTGGCCCCAGAGGCGGGCGGTACTGCATAACCAGTGGCGGAAACAAGCGATACGGCGTTTGAGCGGAGCCAGAGGGATCCCGGATGGGCGCGTCCTACTCACTATAAAAACGTCAAGACCCTCAGCGTTCGACCGCTTTTTGGGCCTTCGCCATGCTAAGGTCTAGGCCGGCTCTTGGGTGGAACGCTGCCGTTCAATCTTGGCCCGCAGCAATCGGCTTGTGGGCCACAAGCGGGCTGACAGGTTTTGGTTGGATGATGCGAGAAATCTGCCGTTCGCTCCCGGAGTGGATCGGGGAGAGCTCGTCAACCAGCCTCATCTTTGGTAAGCCGGCGAAATGCTGGGCCCCCAACATTATCCGCTGCTGTTGCGCTACCTTGATGGTATTGACCTGTGCCTTGCACTACAATTGTTGCGTCCGACGCCGGCAACGGAGACCACGCTGACTCAGTCGCTCGGCGCGCTGATGGATGCAGCAACGCAGCGCCGCGAGGAACTCCCCCGCTTCAATATCGATCACCTCAATGCGGCGCTCGCGGCGCAGGGTGATAATTTGCAAGCGGACATTCGGATCGACACGCGGCCGCACAGCGCGCATTTCGAAGCCAATGTCTCACAGTCCGACTTCGGATTGGTGCTTGAATATCAAAATCTGTCGGACTCGCGATTCAATTGGATTGCTGCCTATCTGATGCAGGCCAAGCGTCTGTTTCCAGCCAAGTCTGGTGAGTATGATCTCACGTCCGGATTCGACAGCGCTAATACCGAACAGCATCAGCGGCTACGCGACCTCGTGGGCGAGCTTGGCGAGGAGGTTGTCAAATATATCTTCTACTGTCCGCCGGTCAGCGGATTCACTGCAAATGCCGAAGCTGCGATTCGCACCTTTCATAACTTCGCGTTCGGCGAGATGATCTTTGATTATGCCCTAGGGCTAGCGCTGCGCGACGCGGTACGCGACAAGCCTGGTGTCAATGCTGGCATGTGGCTTAGCGGAACCGACATTCCGCCCCAGGACACCTTTTCATTCCATCAGTCAGCCTTTACGCGCGTGCACCCCTTCTCATGGTTCGTGCTGTCACATTTCCAGTCGCGCAGCCCGCTCCGTCATCAGATTCGTGACTTTGGCGGAGCTCTGAATATCGATAGCGGCGGGGGTAACGCGAGCGTCTCGCGTGCACGAGGCGTTATCGACGGTGACCCCACAGCTTGCCGCGCCCTCATCGACGCGCTTGGTGAGCGCGCGCGGCGGGCCGGCCTCGATACCGAGAAGGTCAAGCCGCTGCCGGCAAGCTCGGTTACGATCACGATTCGGGCTGGCAGTGAGGCCGATCGCCGTTACTCATAGCGCTCGCCCCGCGTGGGAATGGTCGGATTTTTCAACGACCGAGGCGGCCGCGGGATTCGTGGGCGGCATCTCAATCATGCTTGCCCGACATGACAGCCGCAGTTCGGAAACCGATAATGAGCCGACAGAGGAAAGGCCGCTTCTGGTGGCGAGAGATGGAAAGGAGAAGTTCGTTAGAGATTCGCTTGAACCGCTAACCAGCAAGCGCCATGCGGATTGTATGCCTTCCTTCCTAATCGAGCCGTTTGTTCAGCTAAATCCTCAGGGTGCAGAAGCGTTGTCAGATCAAGTTCGACTGGCCGCGGTCCGTCGGGTCGGCACAAGGCTGCGTAATGGCCTATGATCTCACGACACTCGGATGGAAGGCATTCCAGGATCTTGCCAGCGCCGTCGCCGCCGAGGTGCTGCAGCGCCCAGTGCAGACGTTCCTCGGATCGAAGGACGGCGGACGCGACGGCGCGTTCCTCGGCAAACTGGAGGGAGGCGCGGACGGACCGCTGAAGTCGGCGATCCAGGTGAAGTATCTCGCCGGGCCCGGTGCCCGACTGACGCTCGGCAAGCTCGTGGGGGAGCTGACGAAAGTCGAGGCGCTGGTGGCCGAGGGCCTCGCCGAAGACTACGTCATCATCACGAACGCGGGCGTTACCGGCGTCTCGGAGGCGGCGATCTGCAAGGCGTTCGAAGCCAAGGGCGTGAAGGTGTGCCGGGTCTACCATGGCGACTGGATCGTCGAGCAGATCAAGGCCAGCGCACGGCTCCGGATGCTCGTGCCAAGAGTCTACGGAATCGGCGATTTATCGCACATCGTCACTGCGCACGCACAGGAGCAGGCAAAGGCGATCCTCGACGAGATGGGTCCCGACCTCGCCTGTTTCGTTCCGACGGCATCCTATCGCGCCGCGGTCAAGGCTCTCGACGACCACCGCTTCGTCATCCTGCTCGGGGATCCCGCCTCGGGCAAGTCGACGATAGCGGCCCTGCTCGCGCTCGGTTCGCTCGACCATGGTTGTTCGGGCGCGGTCCGGATCAGCAGTCCTGATCAGCTCAACCTCTGGCATCCAGCCGAACGCCAAGTGCTCTGGGTCGATGACGCGTTCGGCGCGAACCAGTTCGACGTCGCCCGCATCAACCGTTGGAACACCGAGTTCCCCCAGCTCCGGGCGGCAATCGCCAACGGAACGCGTGTGATCTTCACGTCGCGAAACTACATCTGGTCGGCCGCCCGCCCATTCCTCCGCAGCCGCGACTTCCCCCTGCTCACGGAGAGCCAGGTCGTCATCGACGTGCAGGGGCTCACCTCCACCGAACGCTCGCAGATCCTTTATAATCACGTCCGCCGCAAGCAGCCGAAGTCCATGCGCGCGCGGCTCAAGCCGCATCTGCCCACTGTGGCCGAGAGCCCAAGCTTCATCCCAGAGACGGCACGGCGCCTCGGCGACCCGTTCTTCACGTCCAAGATCGCGATTACGCGCGAGCGCCTAGTCCAGCTCGTCGAACATCCGGTCGAGTTCCTCGTCGAGACGCTCGAAGGCCTCGACGACGCCAGCCGCGCCGCGATCGCGCTCATCTTCCTCCATCCCGCTGGCGGCGTCCCGTCCCCCATTGAGAACGGCCATGCGCTCGACACCGTAATCCGCCTAACCGGCGCGCAGCAGGCCCAGATTTCCGCGGCGCTCGTCGCGCTAGATGACAGCCTGACAAGGCGTGTCCAAGGCGAGGAAGGTCAGCGCTGGGTGTTCCGTCATCCGACAATTACCGACGCCTTTGCGACCATCGTCGGACGATCCTCCGAGCTGGTGGAACTCTACGTCGGGGGCGCACGCATCGAACGGCTGGTGCGGGAGGTTGTCTGCGCGCCCAAGGAGATCGCGGGCGCCCACATCAGAGTGCCTGTCTCGCTTTATCCGGCCATCCGCGCGCGCCTCGCCGACCACTCCCTCGACGAGACACTCCGATCATTCTTAGGACAACGGTGCGATGATAACTTCCTCCGGGCTTTCGTAAAAAACGGCCGGAGGTTCTGGAGTGGGCGGATGGCACCTGGGTGTCGTCATTGACGTCAGGCTCGGAGATGCTCCTCGCCGCCCTGCACCGCGCGGGCCTCCTCCCAGAAGCGAGGCGACGAGAGATTGTCGAGCGCCTAACCGAGTACGCCTTAGAGTTCTGCGACACGTCTGTCTTCGACAACAAGCGTCTGCACACCCTGTTCACGTCCGATGAGTTGAACGCGCTCGAAAGGGAGTATCAGGACGAGTGGCTATATGACCTCTCGTCGACGTTCGACCAGTTCAACGACCACATCTCGTCAACCGACGAGCGCGGACTGTTTACCGATTTCAAGGAAAACATGGAGCGCGCCGAACGGCACTTCGGTAGCCCTGAGCGCGCGGAGGGCTTCCAGCGCTTGTTCGAGCGGATCGAGGAGCACCTCGACAGCCTCCCTGATGATGAGGACTATCCGACGGCTCCAAGCCCAACGCCACAGAAGATGAAGAGCCCAGCCTCCGGCAAGCCTCAGGACGTGTTCCTCGACATCGACGAGGACTAGGCGGCTCGCGACTATCGCCGCGTGGCTGAAATTAGCCGTCAGCTACGGGCAGCTCGTACGACGGCATTCCGACAATAAGAGATTGCGGACTAATCACCTTTTTTAAGGCGCCAAGCCGCCGTGACGCTAATGACTGCTATGGGGTCGCAAGCTGGACAGCAGGTTTTAGTCACTTTCCGTCGGAAGCTGCCGGAGCGGATAAGTTCACCTCACCCTAGATGTTGGGGCAAGAGAACAGCTGCCTTGGGATCCTTCCGCCCCAGCCAGCATCGTAATCTTTATATATTACAGATGCTTATAGGTCGCGAAGCGGTCGCTGTGGGCCAGCTTTGTGGGCCAGCTTTGTGGGCCGACAATCGACCCGCCGCTGCAGGTCGCTTGAGGCGCACGCTCGTCTTGTGACTTACGTCGCGCCACCTTACAGCGCTCGCGCCCCTCGGCCTGCCACGCTGCTAGTAACTCACGGTTTTTCCTGCTAGAGCCTATCGCGAGACAGGAGTCGGTGATGGGCGGCAACAAAGGCGGAAGGGCGCTATGCAAGTGGCTGCTAGGCGCTTGTGCGCTGCTCACCGCAAACTTGGCGCACGGCCAGACCTACGAGGCAACGCCCTCGGACTACTCCACCCACTCGCCTGACAGAATCGAAACCCCTGAAAATGGGGACGCAAGATTCCGCAGCCTTTTCCGCAGCTGGGTAGCCGTCGAGTCGATGGCCGACACAAACACTGGTACGGTCCCAGCTCCCCCTACGGCCTCTTCAGTTGCCCCAAGCTACAGTCGCCCTCAGCCTCCCGTTTACAGCCCCCCGGTTTATCTGGTCCCTCCCCCAGCACCAGCATCGCTGCCCCGCTATGGCTGCAGCGAGAGCGGCAGCTGCTACGGTGAGATCAGCCCCGCGACCGGGAAGCCCAAAACGGTGTACGTTCCGGGATATTTCAGGAGCGACGGCAAGTATGTTCGCGGGTACTACAGGAGCCAATAGGCGTGGGGGTCCATTGAAACCCCTTAGCGATAAGGCTGCGCGATGGGGTTAGGACTAGGGCTTGGCTTGGGGTTCAATGGCCTATCGTCAAGCGCAGCACACCGAAGGAGGCATATGGAGGTCAAGTACCTGTTCATTGATGGCGGGTGCCTTAGGGCAACGCTCAAAAAAGTCTCGGAGAGGTACTTCGACGGGCGCGAGTTGCGCATCAACTTCACTCAGTTGAGAGGCAACCACATAAAGGCGTTTTACTATGATGCCATACCCGCAATGAAACCGAAGGAGACGGAGCTAGAATACACCAAGCGCGTACAGCCGCGTGTCGAACTCCACAATCACATAGCGACGCTTGCGGGCTTTCACGTCTACGAGGGGGACAGCCGCATCCGTAGAAATCAAGTGCAGCAAAAGGAAGTCGACGTGATGATCGCAGTCGATATGCTGACACACACCTTCCGCGGAAACATGGAGCGCGCGACTTTCATTGCGAGCGATATCGACTTTAAGCCGCTCCTTGACGCCCTCGTTCGCGAGGGGATGTTCGTTCAACTGATGTACCCGCCATCGGACACAAACCAAGCCCTCATCAACGCAGCCGATGCACGTACGCCGCTCGCGATTGACACAATCTACGGGGTCCTTGACCGTGAAAGCCAAGCGCTGCTGACTTTGCCGTCCCGAAACCAGTGGACTGCGCATGATTTCGATCACACTGGTTCGGTCGAGATTGCACGGCACGAAACCTATGGTGAGGTTCGTTATCGGAGGGTAGCGGAGGAGCACAGTGTCTATTGGGCGTCCCCGACTCAATTCGATCATATTCTAGAGGTTCGCTGTCCGAACTATGAGACGATCCGTAAGTACGTTGAGGATTTATATCTGATCAGGCTCCCCGACGATGAGCCGCGTGAGGCGCTCGTTTAGCGGCACGGTCGCGATCAACCACGGGAACAAAACAAAGCAGGGCATCACAGGCCGGTGTATTATACGATCAATACACTCGTGAGGCCGACTAATCAGCCGCACAGTACCGCTTCACGGTCGCCTGAGAGAGGCTAAACTGCCGGGCAGTCTGAGCGATGCTGGCGCTGTTGGCCTTGCGCCACGCCTTCACGGCTGCAGCATCCGCTGCGTAGGGACGCCCGAGGCTCTCCTTCCCCCTATGGGTCCGCCCAGTGGCCTGCAGTGCCGCACGGGCCGCCTGCCGTCCTGAGGCCGTGCGCTCTGCAATCCGGCGGCGCTCCATCTCCGCCACCTGTGCCAGCACTGCGAGGATTAGCTCACCTACGCCGCGCCCGATGGGGCCAAGCCCGTGAACGTCTACGGTCACGCCAATGTCCAGTAGGCGGCGCACGGTCGCTTGAACGTCCAGTGCATCACGCCCTAGCCGGTCCACCGCATAGACATGGATGGTGTCGCCCTCACGGACGGTTGCCAGCATGGCAGCGAAGCCGGGGCGATCAGCCGCCAGCACACCGCCGCTCACGCCCTCGTCCGAAAACTCCTGATCGAACGTCCCGCCCATCCCGGCGCGCTGCGCTTCGATGGACTGGTCTGCGGTGGAGACGCGGTAGTAAGCGATGCGGTGCGACATGGTGTGGCTCACAAGATAGGGGTGGCGATCACCCAGCTCTTAATACCAGCTCACTAAGCCTGTCAAGATATCTTGTGCGCTAGGCGCTGAACTTACAACTTGTGAGCCTCTCACCTGAGATGGTTCCGTTGGCCGCCTGATCTGTCTTCCAGCTTCACTCTGGGGCAACCCGATTTGTCGAAAGCCTAGAGATTGAGCCGAGCCGCCTTTTCCGCATCCAGATCAGCGGTAGACTTGCGATACCTAGCCTCTTGCTCCTGCCTTAGCCGCCCGACCATGCGGACAATGTCAGCCATCCAAGGGCCAACGGTGAGCGCGTCGACACCGATGTGACGTAGGCTGGAGCCGTAATCATGGTATGCTTGGTCATAGTTCAGAACAGCCACTTCTTCACCGTCGACGGACAAGTGGATGTCGCGCGGATTCCAGTCAGGATCAGGGGAGAAGCTCTGCTTTCTGACGTAGCGAAGTTCATACCGCCTCCCCCCCCAACTCCATTGGGAAACGCTGTCCTCGATTGCGGAGTTTTCGCTACCAGCAATCTCGCTGAAGCCATCAGGCGCTTCCCAGCCTGTCTGACGTTTCGCCCAGCTTGGCCACGGCCTGACCATCTCCCATAGGTCGGCCAGATCTTTCCCGAGGCCAGCCTCCGCGACAATCTTGTTGGCGCGGGCAATCTTCTGGCGGATTGCTTTGGAGGCTTCAACGTCGGCAACAGTGGCCTGCCTAGCCTCCCCCTCGAGCCGCTTCCGCTCTTGAACTGCGCGGTCAACCTCTGCTTTTTCGGTTGGCTCTAGGTTGCTGGCCTTGCTCTTGGCCCACTTGATCAGATCAGGGATAGCAGGCCGCGCGTCGCTGCCCCTCTCCGTCGGTGCTCCATCACGTCTGAGAAAGACAAACCACGCCAGCGCAATGAGTGCCGCTGCCCAGACCCACGACTCCATCTTGGTGCCTCCCCCTACACCGTAGGAGTAACATCATTGAATAGGCGAGGAAACTGGCAGCAACGGTTCAGACCGAATACCTCCCCATCTGCCCTGAGCGCATTCAATGTTCAGCAGATAGGACTCATGTGCCCACACGCCCCCCACGGGGGTAACTCGCCGCTGTCCGCTACGTATTCCAGGTCTCGGATTTCTGTGCTGTCAGCGATCCAGCATGCCCTGCCAATGGCCGGGGAACCGCTAGGACAGGTCCTTACGGCCCCTAGTAAGTGAAGGAGGATGGAGGGATCATCGCGTGTGGATGATGGGATCAGTCCCTCCATGACCCCGCTCGGTCAGCACATCATGGTACGCCTGCGTCATGGCAACACGGAGTTGGCTTTCATGGGACCGAGGTACGATGAAGCTGTCATGGACCGGAAGGCAGCATACGCCCTGATCAGCAAGTAAGAGCAGTGTTGCCTCAGCGATATCGCTATCGAGGCGCTGCAGTTCGAGGCCTTTGCCTGAGCGAAACCAGCCTTCGATTTCCCTGTGATGTTCTGACATCGCTTGTTTCAGCTTGTCCCAACCACCCTTGCCAATCTTAGCGGCAGGAACGTCTGGCGGCTTGTGGAGCTTCGCATCTTTGTCGCCGTTAATGACTTGCAGGAAAGCTGTCTTGACCCACCCTCGACGCTCCTGGCCTGTCCAACCGGAGACGGCATATGGGTCGGCATCCGCTGGCAGGGGCTTGCCCTCCATCTGGTAAATGAGCCGAGGGTGAAGGCCTGAGAAGTCCAACTCGACCACCTCTTCTCCGTCGATCAAAAGTGCTGCCCGGTCCTCGCCGGGAAAATCGATCCACTGGCCCCCGTAAAAGCGACCGCCAAGCATGAACGAACCCCGGCTGAATATTCGCCGGAGCATGAAGGGCGGCAGATCGACAATCGGCGCGTCAGCCTTGGCCAAGCTAATTCGAAATCCAGCAAGGGAGGTGTTTATGCGCCGCAGGTTCTCCCGCATCCGGGCCGTCTCAGGCGTATCATCGTAGTCGATGTCACGCTTCGTCCCGCCAAGCTCATCGGCGCCTTCCCTGAGCACGATCAGTTCGACCCAAGGCGCGAAGCCAATGTGATGCGGCGTGATGTCGAAATCTTGTTCGAATAGGTCGATGAGCTTGGCAGTCCCGCGAATACGCGATTGCTTTCCGTCCCCGGCGTGCTTGCCGAATTCAGGATATCGTCGATAATGGCCAAGGGTTGCATCAGCGTAACCTGCACCGACTAGCCAGTCAGCGACTTTGCAGACCGTGCTGTGGGTAACGGGCCATGCCGAGTAGCGGTCCCGCTTGCGATAGTTGTCCTGCGCCCGGCTATATCGCCGCCGTCCATTGCCGCCGTCGCGACAAGCAGCATACAGTTCGAGCGAGAAGGCGTGAACTGTCGCCTCAAGACGTTCCCTGTCCTCCTTACGAAGCGCACGTTGCCGGGTTTCCGATGCCTCGAGTTCCAGAAACAGGAAGTTTGTGGCCCGAGCGGCTGGCCCGGAGATCGGCGCACGGGACCAAGTGAGTGCTGCCGCGCTGTCAGTGTTTGGAGAGGGCGACATCGGATCGCTGCTACCTCAAAACGGACCTAGCGGCACCGAAAAATGCAGCGCGAAAATGAATGTTCCTTGTCCCATAGTGCGGACTAATTGGCATGCCCTCAGCGCCCCGCCAGAGGCCCTAGGGATTCGACAAGAGCCGCCCGGCACCGTGAGGGCCACTTACGTCCAGAGGGACTCAGTGGAGTCTGAGGGAGCACATAGGGGCATGGCGCTGTACGGCCTGCTAATCTCGCCAAGCGTACATCAGACCGGTCTCCCCACCTTGCCGCCAGTGGAACCGCAGGAAGCCCGTGTGATGATCGATGGTCACGCCTTCGAACAGCACCCGCAATGCAGCATTGACGCGGGCACGGTCGACCTTTCCTTCTTCCGGCTCAATGATCTCCCTCAGACCTTCGAGCCGGGTCGCAGTTACTCCACGGTCAGCCATCTCGATACGGGCCTGCACCTCGCCTAGCTGCACCCGCAGGGTCCGCAGTTCCTCTTCGATCCTGCGGGCGGCGCGCGCGGCGCTCTGAACGTCCCCGCCCGCCATTTCCTGCACCACGTCTTCGAGATGGTCTTCCTTCGCGCTGATTTCGCCATGCAGGTCATCAGCCAGTCGGTTGAGATGATCATCGACAGGCGGGGCGGGCATGTCGGCAATCAGCCGCTGCCAGTCTCGAAGGAAGGCGGTCTCCACATCATCCTGCGAGACAGAGGCGTAGTGCTTCACCTTACCAGCCTTGGCCATGGTACAGACCAACTTCGGAGTACCGTTATTTCTGCCCTTGAACACTCGCGTCATGGCCGCGCCGCAGTCAGGACAACGGCCCAGCCCGCCGAACATGTTCTGCACCGGACTCGCCGCAGCCCGCCCCGACGGTGCCCTTCCGGTTCCTTCTTTGATGGCCCGGACGGCTGTCCAATCATCAGCGGAAACGGCGGGCGGGAATATGCCGGCGATTGGCTCCTCAGTGACGCGCCATTTCTTGCCCTTCCCGTCGAACTCCATGTGTCCGGGCGTCAGCTTTCCGATTACCGCCGGGTTCCGAAGAAGCTTGGCGATCGTGGAGCGGTGCCAAGCCTTGCCCCGGCCCATGACGGATACGCCTTCCTCGTTCAGGGTCTTGGCGATGGTGTGTTCACCCACGCCGTCAAGCGTCATGCGGTAGACCCGTTGGACGGTGCTGGTGTGCGGTTCGATCAGCCGGAAGCCGTCGGGGGACCATTGCAGCCAACCGGGTGCGCGGCTGGTGAGCTTGGCGTCGTCACCCTTGCGGACCCTATTCCTCTTCTCAGCCCACGCCGCCGCAACGCGGCGACCCTTGGTCTTGCTTTCCTCGTGAGCGCGCAGAGAGACCATGAGAGATATGAGCATCGCAGTGGGGTCATTTTCAAGGCGTTCAGCGGTGTACTCCTGCCCGTCGGACAAAGTGACGATGGTCACACCTGCTTCCACGATATCGTCAATCTGTCTCGCAGCCTTGCGAGGAGACATGCGGCTGAGGCGGTCTAGGCTCTCGACAAGGAGGTAGCTGTCTGGCTCCACAAGCCCGTTCTGGCAAGCGTACAAGAACGCCCCTAGACCCCTGTCGGTGTCCGCATTGCCACCACGGTACGCCGACACGCCCTCATCGGCGAACGATAGCCGATCATCCAGCACCATGCCCCGGTCCTCTGCCCACTTGTGAGCAGCGGCCATCTGGCGGCGAGCGCTATCGCCTGCGGCCTGTTCAGGCGTGGAGAAGCGTGTGTAGCTGTAAACTTTGGCCATCTGTGCCCAGTGCATTATCGGTACCTTTCGATCAATGGGTATCGAAGTGCACATAGTGCTGATGGTCGGCCCGCCGGGATCGGGCAAGAGCCTGCTGGCCAGCTGCCTCCCCGGCATCCTCCCTGACCTGACGCCAGCCGAGGCGCTGGAAGTGTCGATGGTGCAATCGGTCGCGGGGACGCTGGAGGCCGGCCGGATCAGCCGCGCCCGTCCCTTCCGCGCACCGCATCATTCGGCCAGCATGGCGGCGCTGACTGGCGGCGGGCTGAAGGTGCGGCCCGGCGAGGTCAGCTTGGCGCATCTGGGCGTGCTGTTCCTCGACGAGCTGCCCGAATGCCAGCGCCCGGTGCTCGATTCGCTGCGCCAGCCGCTGGAGACCGGCCAGGTCGATGTCGCGCGCGCCAATGCCCATGTGACCTTCCCCGCGCGGGTGCAGCTGGTCGCGGCGATGAACCCGTGCCGCTGCGGATACGCGGGCGACCCGGCGCGCAACTGCAACAAATACCCGCGCTGCATCGGCGACTATCAGGCACGGTTGTCCGGCCCGCTGCTCGACCGGATCGACCTCCACGTCCATGTCGGCGCGGTCAGCGCGCTCGACATGGCGCTCCCGCCGCCTGCCGAGGGCAGCGCCGAGGTCGCCCGCCGGGTGACTGCCGCCCGCGCGCGGCAAGTGGAGCGCGGGGTGCGCTCGAACGCCGAACTGGAAGGCGAGCGGCTCGAACACTATGCCACGCCCGATGAAGCGGGCCGCAAGCTGCTATTCCAAGCCGCCGAGAAGCTGCACCTTTCCGCGCGCGGTTACACCCGGATGCTGCGCGTCGCCCGCACCGTCGCCGATCTGGCCGGTGCGGAAACCGTTGGCCGCGTCCACATTGCCGAGGCGCTATCCTATCGGCTGATGACCGGTTAAGGAGCGCTCCCGAGGCTGGCTCCCCCTCCCGGCCGACGCAAAGGCGCATTGGCGATTTCGGACGATCCTTCAGCATTGGCGGCGGACCAGCCGCGCGGGCTTGCAACGCGTTTGGCCGCGCTGTGGCAAGCGGTGCGCGACACGCCGCGACGCCGAAAGCTGACGAGCCTTGCGATTGCGTTCGCGCTCGAAGCGCTGATCCTGCTGCTGCTCCTGACCCTTGGCCAGCAATTCGCCGGGGAGGAGGATGGGCAAGAGGTCGTGACCATGACCGCGATCGAATTTGCCGCCCCGCCCGAGCCGGAAGCCCCCGCCGAGCCCGAAAGTGAAAGCGCCGCCGCGCCGGACACCCCTTCGCCCCCGGTGACCGAGCAGGAACTCGCGCCCGAGCCGCTGCGGCCCTCGCCGCTGGCCATCAACCCGAGCCCCGCGCCCGAACCTGCCCCGCAGCAGCAGCAACCCCAGCAACAGCCCCAGCCGCAGTCCAGCCCCTCGCCCAAGATTGGCGCGCGGATAAGGCCGGGGCGCACGATGGGCCCGGCCGACACCGGCAACCCGCGCACCGCCGGTGACAGCCAGCGCGTTGGCACCGCGCCCAATGGCGAGCCGCTCTATGCCGCGCGCTGGTACCGCGAGCCGACCGATCAGGAGCTTGCCGGTTACCTCTCCACCGCGAATGGCCCCGGCTATGCGCTAATCGCCTGCAAGACCGTGGCGGGCTATTACGTCGAGGATTGCGTGCTGGAGAGCGAAGGGCCGCAGGGTTCGATGATGGGCCGCGCGGTGTTAGCCGCCGCATGGCAGTTCCGGGTGCGCCCGGCGCGGGTCAATGGACGCGAGCAGTTCGGATCATGGGTGCGGATCCGGATCGATTACACGATTCGCAAGGCGCCGCGCTAACCGCTCAGGTGATCTCGTATCACCGCGATGAAGTCCGGCCCCCAGGTCTCGAGCTTCTTCGCCCCCACGCCCGCGATCCCGCCCAGTTCGGCGAGCGTTTCAGGGCATTGGTTGGCCATGTCGCGCAGCACCGAATCGTGGAAGATGACATAGGCCGGAATGCCGTGTTCGCTGGCAAGCTGCTTGCGCTTGTTCCGCAGCGCTTCGAACAGCGGACTTCCGATCGGGTTGGGCACGTCCCCACCACTGCGCAAGCGGCGACTCCGGCGGGCGCGGACGGGGGGCTCGGCGATGCTGACTCCAGCCTCGCCTTTCAGAACGGGGCGCGCTTCGGGGCCGAGCATCAGCCCGCCATGCTCGGTCGCCGCCAGCATACCCCTCGCCACCAATGTGCGCGTCAGGGGCCGCAGCAAACCCGCCTCGCCCGAACCAACGATGCCGAACACCGACAGCTTGTCATGCCCGCGCGTGGTGATCCGCTCGTCGCTCTGACCGGTCAGCACCTTTTCGATGTGGCCGATGCCGAAGCTCTGCCCGGTGCGGTACACGGCGGAGAGCAGCTTGCGCGCCAGCTCGCTCGCATCGATCACCTGCGGCGGGTTGTCGCAATTGTCGCAGTTGCCGCAGCGGGCGGGCGGGTGCTCGCCGAAGTGTTTGAGCAGGATCGCCCGGCGACAGTCAGGCGCCTCGACCAGTTGCGCCAGCGTGTTGAGCCGCGCCTGTTCGCCCGCGAGCCGTTCGGGCTCAACATCGCCGAGCCATTGGCGCGCGCGGGCAAAGTCAGAGACGCCCCAGAACAGATGCGCCTCGGCCGGGTCGCCATCGCGCCCAGCGCGGCCGGTCTCCTGATAATAGGCCTCAATCGATTTGGGCAGGCCGGCGTGAATGACGAAGCGGACGTCGGGCTTGTCGATCCCCATGCCGAAAGCGATCGTGGCGACCATCACCATGCTTTCGGACGCGACGAACTGCGCCTGCACCGCCGCGCGGCGTTCCGGCTCAAGCCCGGCGTGATAGAACGCCGCCTCGCGCCCGGTGCGGGCGATCTGGGCGGCGATGTCCTCGGTCGCCTTGCGGCTTGGCGCATAGACGATGCCTGCGCCTTCCATCCGTGCGAGAAGATCGGTGATCTGGCGCGGGCCATTGTCCCTTGGCGTGATGGCGTAACGGATATTGGGCCGGTCGAACCCGGCAACGATCAGGCCGTCATCCGGGATGCCGAGCTGGCGCAGAATATCGGCCCGCGTCGCCTGATCGGCGGTGGCGGTGAGCGCGAGCCTCGGCACATCCGGGAAGCGGTCGAGCACCGGACGCAGCATCCGGTAATCGGGCCGGAAGTCATGCCCCCATTCGGACACGCAATGCGCTTCATCGATGGCGAACAAGGAGATGTCGGCGCGCTCCAGCAGCGCCTGAAATCCGGGGGTCGAGGCGCGTTCTGGCGCGACATAGAGCAGGTCGAGTGTGCCGTTGCGGAAGGCCTCTGCCGTGGCGGCATTGTCGCTGTCGGCCGACGTCATCGACGCCGCCCTGATGCCCGCTGCACTGGCGGAGCGGATCTGGTCGTGCATCAGTGCGATAAGGGGGGAGATGACGATGGCCGTGCCTTGGCGCGCCAGCGCCGGCACCTGATAGCACAGGCTCTTGCCCGCGCCGGTCGGCATCAGGGCGAGGGTATGATCGCCCGCCATGACCCGGCTGATGACCGCCTCCTGCTGCCCGCGAAAGGCGGGAAAGCCGAAGGTGCGGCGCAGGACATCATGACATTCGGGAGGGGCGACCACACTCATGGTCGCGGCCCTAGCCGATCAAACGCAGCGAAGGCACCCGATACAGGCGCTCTATCGACCGATTATCGTGCGGCGGCAGCCTTGGCTTCGACCAGATCGACCACATCACCCTTGCCGAGCGCCGCGCCCGGAGTCGCGATCGTACCATCGGCGCGGCGGCCGAGGTTGGCGGGACGCGTGAGCCAAAGGTCCTGATGGCCGAGAATACGCCCGTCATGCGCAAGGATCGAGACCGGTCCGATCGGCAAACGATCCCGCTCGTCGACCAGAACCGGGTCCTCGACCACGGTTTCGGTGCCGTATTTCTGTCCCCATTGGCGCAAAGCCAGCATCGCCGGGAGCAGATCGAAACCCTTTTCGGTCAGGCGATATTCGATCTTCCGGCGATCATCGGCGCAGGGTTCGCGCTTGAGAATGCCATGTTCGACCAGCTTGGCGAGGCGGTTGGAAAGGATGTTGCGGGCAATGCCCAGCTCGCTCAGGAATTCCTCGAAGTGTTTGAGACCGTTGAAACTCGCCCGCAGGATCATGAACGACCAGCGTTCACCCATGACCTCCAGCGCTTGCGGCAAGCCGCATTCGATAAGTTCGCGCAGCGGTTCTCTCAATTCACCCATAGGTCGTGTCCCTTCCCCTTCCGGGGTGATGTGTAACCGCTTTTTGGCGGCCTCACAAAAAAATTTCAGTTTTCAGTTGCAACCCGCAACCTAGTTGGTTAGGTAGCGAATAGCAACTGGTTTCGAATCGAAATGTTGCATTGCAAAATACAGTGATTGAGACCACAGGGGCACCCCCCCTCCAAGGCAACAGGCAAAGGATACCCCGATGATCAACACCCTCTCCATCCCCCGCACCGGCAAGCTCGCCATCCTCGCCTCGGCGCTGGTTTACACCGGCCTCAGCTTCGGCGTCGCCACCGGCGCTGCCCCGCTTCAGGCGGCTGGCACCACCTATTACCATGCCACGCTGTCGGCTCCGGCGAGCGAGACCAAGGCTGTCGCTGACGGCGTCGCCTGGGCCTGCAAGGACGCGACCTGCGTCGCTGGCAAGACCACCGCTCGCCCCCTGCGCGTGTGCCGCGGCCTGAACCGCAAGTTCGGCGAAATCGCGACCTTCAAGGTCGATGGTCAGGAAATGGCCGCTGAAGAACTGGCCAAGTGCAACGGCTGATTGCCGACTGACATAAGTCCCTCTCTGCACGGCCCTCCTCTCCCTCCGTGACAGAGCTCCACGACCCCCGGCACGCTTTCCCCAGAGCGTGACCGGGGGTTTTGGATTCTGGAGCCAATGCGAGTCCTCGCGCGGTCTAAAGCAGGCCTGCTGCGACCAATTGTGCCTCAAGGCTCGCCGCGTCGGTGAAGAGATGCGCGTCCCAGCCGCGCGCTTGGGCGGCCGCGATGTTGGCGGGGTTGTCGTCGGTGAAGAACAGATTCGCGCCCGCGCGCCCGCTGCGCTGCTCGACGATTTCGTAGATGCGCGGTTCGGGCTTGGCGATCTTCTCGACGCCAGAGACGATGATGTCTGCAAAGTGATCGAAGATCGGCTGGGTCGGGCGGAACAGCCGCCAGAACTCATCACCGAAATTGGTCAGGCAGAACAGCGGCACGCCCGCCTCCGCCAAACGCGCGACAATGGCATGCGAGCCCGGCACCGGCCCCGGCACAGTTTCGTTGAAGCGGGTCGCATAGGCGTTGATGTGCGATTCGTACGCGGGAAACTGCGCGATCCGTTCGGGCACCATATCCGCCAGCGCGCGGCCTCGGTCATGCTCGAAATGCCATTCCTCGGTCACGACATTGGCGAGGAACCAGTCGAGCTCGTCCCGGTCGTCGATCAGTTTTTCGAACAGTGCAGCCAGCTGCCATTCGAACAGCACCCGCCCGACATCGAACACCACGGCTTTCTGCATCACAACCCCGAACCTCTAAGCCCCAAATGACTGCGGCCCGCGCTCCGATAAGGAGGCGGGCCGCCAATTCTCGTCGCTGCCCATGCCGGGCAGCCGCGCCCTTCAGCCCTGACGGGCCTTGAAGCGACGGTCAGTCTTGTTGATCACATAGGTGCGGCCGCGGCGACGGATCACGCGGTTATCGCGGTGACGGCCCTTCAGCGACTTCAGGCTATTGACGATCTTCATGGCGCTCGTTTCCAAAAGAGAAGCGCGCCGGACAGGGCCGACGCGCGTTAAATCGAAGCGTGCCGTTAGCGACACCGGTCTGCGGCGTCAATGCGAACCTGCCCCTGTCAGCGCCGCAAATCGCGCAATTTGCGCTCCCACGCCAGTGCATGGGCGATGATCGTGTCGAGTTCGGCATGGGCAGGCTGCCATCCAAGCGTCTGCTTCAGCCGCGCGGGGTTGGAAATGAGCGAATCGGGATCGCCTGCGCGCCGACCTTCGATCCGGCGATCAAGCTTGCGATTCGTCACCCGATCGACCGCGTCGAGCACCTCGTTCACCGAGAACCCCCGGCCATAGCCGCAATTCATCGTCAGCGAGCGGGCCGGCTCGGCAATCAGCGCCTCCAGCGTCAGCACATGCGCCGCAGCCAGATCGCTGACGTGGATATAGTCGCGCACCCCGGTGCCGTCGGGCGTGGCGTAATCAGTGCCGAACACGCTCACCGATTCGCGCATCCCCAAAGCCGCCTCAATCGCGACCTTGATGAGGTGGGTTGCGCCAGCGGTCGATTGCCCGCTGCGCGCCTGCGGATCGGCGCCCGCGACGTTGAAATAGCGCAGCACGCCGAAATTGAGCGGATGGGCCGCCGCAACATCGGCGAGCATCTGCTCGGTCATCAGCTTTGACCAGCCATAGGGATTGATCGGGCGCTGGGGCGTGTCTTCGCTGACGGCGGAAACATCGGGCATGCCATAGGTCGCCGCGGTCGAGGAGAAGATGAAGTGCGGCACCCCGCCCTTGACCGCCGCTTCGATCAGCGCCCGGCTTTTGGCGGTGTTGTTGTGGTAATACTTCAGCGGATCGGCGACGCTTTCCGGCACCACGATGGACCCGGCAAAGTGCATGATCGCGCCCGTGCCCTGCTCGGCAAAGATCCGCGCCAGCAAGTCCGCATCGGCAATATCGCCTTCATACAGCGGCACGCCGTCGGGCAGCGCAAAGCGGAAGCCCGTGGTCAGGTTGTCGATCACTGCCACCGGCCAGCCTGCATCCTGCAAGGCCAGAACCGCGTGGCTGCCGATATAGCCCGCGCCGCCGGTCACGAGCACGGATGGTTTGCCGGGAGAGGTCATGGACGAAGGCCCTATCATGCAATGCACTTCAAAATTCTCAACCTGGGTCACACACACACACGGGTCTGTGCACCGGGCCTGCTGCGCCCTATAGTCTGCTGGCCACAAAAGGAACCTGTGCCATGCTGCCTGCCCGCCTGTTTGCCTCTCTCGCCGCGACTGCCGCGCTGGCGCTGTCGGCTTGTGCGACAACACCTTACACTGGCCCGGTCGAAGTCACGCGCTTTGTTGCGTCCAGCCCGGCAGGGCTGGGACAAGGCACGATCGCGATCACCTTCCCCGACGAGGTGAAGAACGAAAACGCGCGCAGTGCCTTTGCCACCGCCGTCAGCGCGCAGCTGGCGCAGCTGGGCTATACCGTGGTCGCGGAAGGCACGCCCGCCGCGCAGGTCGCGGCGATCCGCACCACCCGCTCGCCGATTGCCGCCGCTCCCGTGCGTGAACGCGGCCCGGTCAGCGTCGGCGTTGGCGGGCAGACCGGCAGCTTCGGTTCAGGCCTCGGCATGGGAGTCGGCATCAATCTCGGTGGCGGACGTGAAGGCGCCAATACCATGACCGAGCTATCGGTGCGGATCGGTCAGACAAACGGCACGACCTTGTGGGAAGGCCGCGCGCAGCTGGCCACCGGGGTCAAGTCGCCCTACTCGCAGGTCGACGCCAGCGCCCGCACGCTCGCCGCCGGGTTGTTCAAGGACTTTCCCGGTGGCAATGGCGAGACTGTGACGATCGACGTCAAGAAGCTTCAAGGACGATAATGACCTCTCTTTTCATCGATGCCGGCTTCGATAGCGGCAATATTGACGTGCTCGGGATCGATGGCGCGACCGCGCGGCTGGCGATCCGGCGCGATAACGAATCCGAGTTTTTCCAGTGGTTCCACTTCCGGGTGAGCGCGAAGGCGGGCGAGGAAGTGGTGCTCAAGCTCACCGGCCTCAATGCCAGCGCCTATCCGGGTGGCTGGCCGGATTATAACGCCTGCGTCAGCGAAGACCGCGCCTATTGGGCGCGCGCGGAGAGCTCTTTCGACAAGGACGAGGATGACGGTACGCTGACAGTGCGTTACCTCCCCGCCACCGATGTGTTCTGGTGCGCCTACTTTGCGCCCTATTCGATGGAGCGGCACCACGATCTGATCGCCGAGACGGCGTCGTGCGAGGGGGTCGGCTACGTCCGCCTCGGCACCACGCTCGACGGGCAGCCCATCGACTGCCTCGAACTGGGCGACGGCGACACGCAGGTGTGGCTCTATGCCCGCCAGCATCCGGGCGAGACGCAGGCCGAATGGTGGATGGAAGGCGCGATCGCATGCCTGACCGATCCCGCCGATCCGGTTGCGCGGGCGTTGCGCAAGGCCTGTCGCATCCACATCGTGCCCAATTGTAATCCCGATGGTTCGCGTCGTGGGCATCTGCGAACCAATGCGGTTGGTACCAACCTCAACCGCGAATGGGCCGAACCGACCCCGGAGCGCTCGCCCGAAGTGCTGGCGATCCTGGGCCGGATGGACCAGACCGGTGTCCACTTCGCGATGGATGTTCACGCGGACGAGGCGATCCCGGCCGTCTTCATCGCCGGGTTCGACGGCATCCCCTCGTGGACGCAGGCGCAGGGCGATGGCTATGATCGCTATCAGCGCATCCTCGACCGCCGCACGCCCGATTTCCAGACGAAGCTCGGCTATCCCAAGGCTTCCCCGGGACGGGCCAACCTGTCGATGAGCACCAACCAGGTCGCCGAACGCTTCGGCGCGGTCGCGATGACGCTGGAAATGCCCTACAAGGACCTGGCCGACTTCCCCGAGCCGGAACAGGGCTGGTCACCGGAACGCTGCAAGCTCCTGGGCCGCGAATGCATGGCGGCGCTGGTGGAGTGGCTGGAAGGGAAAGACGCCTAGGCCAGATGCCCCGGCCCAAATGCGTGCGGCAGCAGCGCGGAAAGCGTGACGCGCCGCACGTCGTCCTTGCTGACGCACAGCACCAGCGGATCGGTGGCGCCCAGTGCGGCGACTTCATTCAGCACCTGACGGCAGCGGCCGCAGGGCGTGATCGGCTCGGCATCGGCCTTAAGTCCCACCACCGCGACAGCCACCAATCCGCCGCGCCGTCCCTCGCCCATCGCCTTGGCGACGGCGACCGTCTCGGCACACAGGGCGAGGCCGTAGCTGGCGTTCTCGACATTGCAGCCGGTGATGACCGCGCCGTCTTCGAACAACAGCGCCGCGCCGACCGGGTAGTCGGAATAGGGCGCATAGGCCTGCTCGGCCGCAGCGAAGGCGGCGATGATCAGGGCCTGTTCCTGTGCGTTGTCGAGCATCATTTCTGCACCACCACCCATTCAACCGGCTCTGCCGCAGCCTCTGTCACCAGCGCGCTGTTGGCGCTCCATAGCAGCCACGGACGGCCTGCATAGTCGGGCCGCGCCCGGTCGCGCGCCAGCCACAGGTCCCGCGCCAACGTGGTCGCGGTGTTGTGACGGTCCTGAAAGGCGGGGGACAGCTTGAGGATCACCGGGCGGCCGGCATGGGTCTCGATCTGGTTGATCAGCGTCATCAGCTCGCTTTCGACCGCCGCATCGCTGACCTTGGGGGTGCAATTATCCGCCAGCCGCGCAAGCCCGATGGCAGGTGGCAACAGATCGGCATCGCGCGGCACCATCTGAGCGAACATCCCGCTCTGCGCATCCGCGCCCAGACAGGGATCAAATTCGAGCGCCACGCCGACCTGCAAGCCCGCCTCCCGCGCGCGGACGAAGCGGTCGGCAAAGCCGCCGGATGCGCCTGCGGACAGGGGCAGATAGACGAACTGCGCGCCCACCGCTTTCAACGTCGCAAATCGCACCTCGCCGCCGCCCGCTGGCACCAACGCGCCCTGTTCGGGGTAAAGCGTCTCGTCCGGGCGCCAGGCGCGCATGTCCCACCACAGCCATCCCGCAAAAGCGAGGCCGAACAGAATCGCAAGCGCCGCCATCCGCAGCAGCCAGCGCCGCCGGAGCCCGCCGCGGCTGCGCGCACGCTTTGCGCCCTTTGCGCTGGATCCCGCCATGCCC
>NZ_JAAALE010000026.1 GCF_009905735.1 Porphyrobacter sp. SLTP | reverse complement strand
GGCGAGCCAGCGTTCGCCCATCTCCCCTGCCCAATCCTCGCCCTGCAATGCTTCAGGTCCGGTCTGGGTCATGCGGATGGTCCTTTTTGGGTCTAGAAGTGCAGCGCCCGCCCGTAAGCGTCGAGCACGCTTTCGTGCATCATCTCGCTCAAGGTCGGGTGCGGGAAGATCGTCTGCATCAGTTCCGCTTCGGTCGTTTCAAGCACCTTGCCGACCGTGTAGCCCTGGATCAGCTCGGTCACTTCCGCGCCCACCATATGCGCGCCGAGCAGCTCGCCGGTCTTCGCATCGAACACGGTCTTCACGAAGCCCTCCACCTCGCCGAGTGCAATCGCCTTGCCGTTGCCGATGAAGGGGAAGCTGCCGACCTTGAGCTCATAGCCCGCTTCCTTCGCCTTGGCTTCGGTCAGCCCGACGCTGGCGATCTGCGGGTGGCAGTAGGTGCAGCCGGGGATGGCATTGCGGTTGAGCGGATGCGGATGAACCTCGGTGTTGCCGAGTTCCTGCGCAATGGCTTCGGCGCAGGTGACGCCTTCATGGCTTGCCTTATGTGCCAACCACGGCCCTGGCGTGCAGTCGCCGATGGCCCACAACCCCTTGGTCTTGGTGCGGCCATAGGGATCGATCTGGATGAAGCCGCGGTCCATTTCGGCCAGCCCGTCGAGCCCGATATTCTCGGTATTGGGCACGATGCCGATGGCGACGATCACGTGGGTGAAGTCACTGGTGGCGGCGTTGCCGGCCTTGTCCTTGATGGTGGCGGTAATGCCGGCATCACTCACCTTGATCGCGTCCACCCCCGCGCCGGTCATGATGTTGATGCCCTGCTTGCGGAGCGACTTTTCGAGGAAGGTCGAGACATCGACGTCCTCCACCGGCACGATCCGGTCGAGCATTTCCACCACCGTCACTTCGCTGCCGAGATCGTTATAGAAGCTCGCAAACTCGATCCCGATCGCGCCCGATCCGATCACCAGCAGCTTGGCCGGGAGTTCGGTCGGGGTCATGGCGTGGCGATAGGTCCACACACGCTTGCCGTCAGCCGGAGCGAAAGGCAGGTCGCGGGCACGTGCGCCGGTGGCGACGATGATGTGCTTGGCGGTGAGTTGCTCCTCGCCCTTATCGCCCTTCACCGTCAGGCTGTTCGCGCCGGTCAGTGTGCCGGTGCCCATATGCACGGTGATCTTGTTCTTCTTCATCAGGTGGGCGATGCCCTGATTGAGTTGTTTGGCGACCCCGCGGCTGCGCTTGACGATAGCGGCCAGATCCGCCTCGATCCCCTGCGCGACCAGGCCATAATCGCCCGCGTGCTGCATGTAGTGGAAGATCTCCGCCGAACGCAGCATCGCCTTGGTCGGGATGCAGCCCCAGTTGAGGCAGATGCCGCCGAGGTTTTCGCGTTCCACAATCGCGGTTGTGAGCCCGAGCTGCGCGCAGCGGATCGCCGCGACATAGCCGCCGGGGCCAGAGCCGAGCACGATCACGTCATAGGAAGTGGACATATTATTCTGCCTTCACGTGGGAAAAATGCTGTTGGGAAGGTTACGAAGGTTACAACGCGTCAACCTCCAGCCGTCCCGATTTCTATTTATACATCAGCGTCTTGTATCGAAATTGCCGGAGCGGACGGACAAAGAGTTTTTCGCGCGGACATCGGGATGGGGCGGAGGTTCAACACGCCTCACCCCTATAGACCCGGTGCGAAGTAGGAAAACCGTCATTCGCTGTGCGCCCTTGCGGCGCGCGGGCGACCATTCTCATCGAGCAAGACAAACTTGAATGTGCCGCGCGCGACGGTCTGGGTTGCCTCGCCGTTGCGCTCGCGGGCGATGGCTTCCGCCGCGATGGTGAGCGAGGTAGTGCCAGTGGCGACGAGGTCGCAATAGACGCTGAGTTCATCCCCCACCGCCATCGCGCCGGGAAAGGCGAAGTCGGTCGCGGAGACCACCACCGCCTTGCCCTGCCCCACGCGGCTTGCGAGGCTTCCCGCGCCGAGCGCCATCTGCGCCATCAGCCACCCACCGAACACCCCGCCATAGGGGTTGGTGTCGGCCGGCATGGCGGTGACGCGGATCTGGGGGATGCGAGTGCTCATAGCCCCTCTCCTTCCCACCGCTGCGCGGCGGGCCCCTTCCTCTCCCGCAAGGGGAGAGGAGGTTTATGCCGCGATGGGGCTAACGCGGGGTTGGCAGCCGTCAAAGCCCCTCTCCCATTTCGGGAGAGGGGTTGGGGAGAGGGCCTTGCGCTGCGTCGAGTATCACGCGCGCCACCCCGTCCGGATTGCCAAGGATATCATTGTTCCAGAAACGCAAAACGCGAAAACCCTGAGCCCTCAACCAATCATCCCGAACGGCATCGTGTACGCTTTCCGCATGTTGCCCGCCATCAGCTTCGACTATCAACCGTGCGCCGAAACACACGAAATCGACGATGTAATCCCCCACCTGCTCCTGCCGCTTGAACTTCAACCCGCAAAGACGAGCTCCGCGCAGCATCGACCACAGCTTTGCTTCCGCCTCGGTCGGTTCGCGCCGCATCTTTTTAGCTAGCGGTAGAAGGCTGCGCTTGCCCCCTCTCCTTCCCACCGCTGCGCGGTGGGCCCCTTCCTCTCCCGCAGGGGGAGAGGAGTTTGAGGTCAGGTCAGCCACGCTTTCCTCTCCGCTTGCCGGAGAGGATACGGAGACTTGCGGGCTTGCCCGCTAGTCGAAGTTGGAGAGGCAGAGAGGTCACACCACCAACCCCATCGGGTTCTCCACCAGCTGCTTGATTGCCTCCATCAGCTGCGCGCCGTCCGCGCCGTCGATGGCGCGGTGGTCGAAGCTGCCGCTGGCGTGGAGCACGGTTGCGACCTCAATCGCGCCGTTCACCACATAGGGCGCTTGCTGGCCCGCGCCGACCGCGAGGATCATGCCCTGCGGCGGGTTGATCACCGCGTCGAACTGCTTGATCCCGAACATCCCGAGGTTGGACAGGCTCGCCGTCCCGCCCTGGTATTCGTGCGGCATCAGCTTGCCGTCACGCGCCTTGCCCGCGAGCGTCTTCATCTCGGTTGAGATCGCGGCGAGGCCCTTGGTATCGGCGCTGGTGATGACCGGGGTGATCAGGCCCGAAGGCGCGGCCACCGCCACCGAGATGTCGGCGCGGCTGTAGCGGCGCAGCGTGTCGCCGTGGAAGCTGACATTGCACTGCGGCACGCGGATCAGCGCGCGGGCGAGCGCCTTGATCAGCAGGTCGTTGACCGACAGCTTCACCCCGTCGGGCTCCAGCGACTTGTTGAGCTGCGCGCGCAGTTCCAAGAGCGGATCCAAGCGGATGTCGATGGTGAGGTAGAAGTGCGGGACGGTCTGCTTGCTCTCTGTGAGGCGGCGAGCGATGACCTTGCGGACGCCCGACAGCTTCTCCTCGGCAAAGGGCGCGCCGCCTTCGATGGCGGGTGCCGGTGCGGGCGTCGGTGCAGATGCGGGGGCCGCCGCTGCCGTTGCTACCGGAGCAGATGCCGCCGCAGCGCCGGGAGTGAAGCCTTCGACGTCTTCCTTGACGATCCGGCCATTGGGGCCGGTGCCTTTGACGAGCGCAAGATCGATCCCCTTGTCCGCTGCAATCCGCTTGGCCAGCGGCGAGGCGATGATGCGCTCGCCCGTCGCTGCCGGAGCGGGTGCTGGAGCCAGAGCCGGCGGAGCCGCTGCGGCAACCGGCGCAGGCGTACCACCACCCGCCACAATAGCCGCCTCGACATCTTCCTTGGTGATCTTGCCCTTGGGGCCGGTGCCCGTCAGGCTGGCGAGATCGATGCCGTTCTGTTCGGCGAGCTTCTTCGCGGTCGGCGTAGCAGCGGGGCCATCAGCGGCCGGGGCGGCTGCGGGCGCACTTGCCGCAGGTGCCGGAGCGGCTTCCTTGGCGGCAGCAGGAGCCGGTGCAGGCGCGGCTTCCTCGCCCTCGACCGTGAGCCGCGCGATCACCGCGCCGACCTTCACATTCTCGCTGCCTTCAGGCACGATAATCTCGGCAATCACGCCTTCATCGACCGCTTCGAACTCCATCGTCGCCTTGTCGGTCTCGATCTCGGCCATGACGTCGCCGGAGCGGACAGTGTCCCCCGCCTTTACCAGCCATTTGGCGAGCGTGCCTTCTTCCATGGTGGGCGACAAAGCCGGCATCTTGATGTCCAAGGCCATGATCCGCGAAACTCCCGTAAACGATCCGTTGCCTGCGTCTCTGGCCAATTCCCTAGCGGCGGGCAAGGCCCAGAATAGAGGCAAACCGCAGGGGACTTGCCAATCCATACGAATGCATTGATACCCTGCACCCCAACGGGGCCTCAGCAATATGCGTACATTTCTGGTCATCATCGACGAGAGCGAGGAGGCGACCTCGGCCTTGCGCTACGCCGCGCGGCGCGCGGCCGCGGTGGGCGGCGCGGTGCATCTGCTGGCGCTGGTGGCGCAGCAGAACTTCAGCGCCTTCGGTGCGGTGCAAGCGACGATCGAGGCTGAAGCGCGGGACCGCGCCGAGATGCTGGCACATGGTGTGGCGGGCAATCTGCTGGCCGAGAGCGGGATCATGCCGACCATTTCGGTGAAGATCGGGCAAGGCCAGAAGATCGTCAGCGAATTCCTGGCCGAACACAAGGAAGTCGCCGCGCTGGTGCTCGGCGCGGCCAAGGGTGCGGCGCCGGGGCCGCTGGTGTCGCATTTCTCGGCGGCTGCGGGCAACTTGCCCTGCCCGCTCTACATCATCCCCGCGGATTACGACGAGACCAAGAGCGACCACCAGGTCTAGGCGCTATTTCTTGCGGCCCTGGTGACGGATGTTGCCGGGCCGCCCGCGCTGGCCCACCATGAACTTGCCCGCCTTGCGCGGCCCGCCGGACCGGCTGCCGCGATCGTCAGGACGGGCGCCGCGTGTCTCGATCCGGCTCGCATCAGCATCGGGCAGCACGAACTTGAGCGCGCCGGTGAGCGGGTTGGCTTCGGCCAGCTTCAGCTTGAGCCGGTCGCCGCTCGCATAGGTGGTGCCGCTGTCCGATCCGACCAGCGCCTGCGCCGCCTCGTCATGGCGGAAATATTCGCCGCCGAGGGTGGAGATCGGGACCAGCCCGTCGCCGCCAAGGCCGACGATTGTGGCGAAGAAGCCGAAGGCCTGCACGCCGGTGATGCGGGTGTCGAACACCTCACCCACACGGGCCGAGAGCCACGCTGCGACATAGCGGTCGATGGTGTCGCGCTCGGCCTCCATCGCGCGGCGCTCGGTCTGGCTGATCGCGTCGCTGACCTGCTGGAGCGAGGCGCGGTCGCGATCCGACAGCCCCGAGGTCGCGGGGATCGAGCCCGGCGGCGCAGGCTGCTCCAGCTTGTAGGCATCGACCAGCGCACGGTGCACCAGCAGGTCGGAATAGCGGCGGATGGGCGAGGTAAAGTGGGCGTAGGAGCCGAGGCTGAGGCCAAAGTGCCCCGCATTGGCCGGGCCGTAATAGGCCTGCGTCTGGCTGCGCAGCACCGCTTCCATCACCAGCGCCTTTTCCGCCTCGTCGGTGACATCCTTCAGCATCCGGTTGAACAGGCCCGGCGTCACCACCTGCCCCAACGCCAGCTTCTTGCCCATCGTGGCGAGGTAATCGCGCAAGGCGATCAGCTTCTCGCGGCTCGGCGGTTCGTGGATGCGGTAGACCACCGGCGCGGTCTTGGCCTCCAGCGCCTTGGCCGCGGCGACATTGGCAGCGATCATGAAATCCTCGACCACGCGGTGCGCATCGAGCCGCTCGCGGATCGCGATTTCGGCGATCTGGCCCTTCTCGTTAAGCACGACGCGGCGCTCGGGCAATTCGAGTTCAAGCGGATCGCGGGCCTGACGTGCGGCGGCGAGCGCGCGCCATGCTTCCCATAGATTGGCGAGATATTCGGGCGGATTGCCGCTATCGACCGCCTTCTGCGCATCCTCATAGGCGATGTTATGCGCAATCCGCACCAGCGCACGGGTGAAGCGGAAGCTCGATACCTTGCCATCGGCGTTGATGTGCAGGTGGCAGGCCATCGCCGCGCGGTCCTCGCCCTCTTTGAGCGAGCAGACGTCGGCGGACAAAATCTCCGGCAGCATCGGCACCACGCGGTCGGGGAAATAGACCGAGTTCCCGCGCTTCCGCGCCTCACGGTCGAGCGCCGAGCCGGGGCGGACGTAGAAGCTGACATCGGCGATAGCGACCAGCGCATTGAAGCCGCCCTGCCCGTCCGGCTCGGCCCAGATCGCGTCATCATGGTCCCGCGCGTCGGCGGGGTCGATCGCGACGATGGGCAGGTGGCGAAGGTCTTCGCGCGTCTTTTCCGATAGCTTGAGCTTGGCAGAGCGTGGGGCCTCTTCCAGCACTTCTTCGGGGAAGACGTTGGGGATGCCGTGTTTGGCGATGGCGATCAGGCTGAAGCTGCGCGGAGCGAGCGGATCGCCGATCACTTCGATGACTTTGACGCCGGCACGGTCAGACCGACCGACGCGTTCGGCGATCACCAGCTGGCCAGCCTCGGCCCCGCCCACGTCGGCAATCGGCGCGGACTGGCGCACGCGCTTGTCCACCGGCGCGAGCCATGCCTTGCCGGTCTTGTCGATCTCGACCACGCCCATCAGCCCCTCGGTGCGCGAGGGCAGCTTCTTCATCACGTGCGCGCGCCAGCCCGTTTCGGTCTCCTCGGTCCGGGCGAGCACGCGGTCGCCGCGCTTGAGCGCAGGCGGACGCTTCACGCCGGGCTTGGGGCGCGGTTCGCGGATGGTGAGGCGCGGCGGCTTACCGGGGGCTTCGGGGTCCCAATTGTCGGGCTCGGCGATCAGCTCGCCATCGTCGATGTCGACGATCTTCAGCGTCGTGACCTTCGGCACCCCGCCCATGCGGTGGAAGGCGCTCTTCTTGCCATCGATCAGCCCGTCTTCGGCCATGTCCTTGAGCAAGGCCTTGAGCTTGATCTTCTCCTGCCCCTTCAGCCCGAAGGCTTTGGCGATCTCGCGCTTGCCGGCGGGAATGTCGGAGAACTGGATGAAGTCGATCACCTGTTGCGGCGTCGGCATTCCTTGGGGAAGTTTGGGGGGCTTGGGCATGGGAAGGCCCTAGCCCATAAGCCTCGTCATTGCGAGCCGCAGCCGAAGCAATCCATGGACTGCCGTTTCGTCGGGGCGCGCCGCCGGTCGGTGGATTGCCGCGGAGCCTGCGGCTCGCAATGACGGTGGCTATTCCTTCCCCACCGGCTCAAACGCCCCGCCGGGGACTGCGCTGGATACGGGCGAGCAATAGGTTGCCGCACACGCCGCCACGCCGAACATCCAGTCATCGCCGCGCAGTTTCTTGACGTGCTTGAACATGCGCCCTTCGGCCGCGGCCTTATCATTATCGGCCTTCGAGCCATCGATATACACGAGCGCGACGTCCTCGCGCCATTCCGGCGCGTCGGTCGCGCGGGTTGCGACGATATAGACCTGCGCGCCGGGCACGGCCTTCCATGCCAGCTCGGTATCCACGCGCACCGCTGCATCCACGCTCACCGTGGGCGGCATCGGCGCGCGGGCCAGCGCATCAAGCGCCCGCACGTTCAGCTTCGTCACTCCCGCGAGATAATCGAAATCCATCTCCTCGATGGTGTCGCCGTAGAACACGCCGTTTTCGGTGCGCAGGTCCTGGTGCTGGTGGTCGTAATCCTCGACCCCCACGGAAAAGCGGATCGCGGGATAGCCCTTTTGCAGGAACGGCACTTGATCCCCTCCCCGGCCCATGCGGTCGGTGCGCCAGATCTGGCGGACTTGCAGACCATCAGGGTGCTTTTCAGCGAGACCTGCCACCCAGCGCGACAAGTTGCGCGCGGGCGTGTCGTTCTCGCCCCCGAACCGCGTCTGCGCCGCGCGCAGGCGGGCGGTCAGATCGGCGCGCGGGCCTTCGGAAAAGACGCGCACGACCTTCGGCTCGCAATAGCCGTCCTTGCCGCAGGAATTGCCGACGATGTCATTGTTGAGCACCGCCTTAACCGTAAAGCCCTGCGCCTCGGCCCAGTTGGCGAGGATTTGCCCGCCGTGGAGCCCCTGTTCCTCGCCCGAGAGCAGCGCGTAGATGATGGTGGTGGGGTATCTGGTGCCGCTGAGAACGCGCGCGGCCTCGATCACCAGCGCAGTCCCGCTGCCATCGTCATTGGCGCCGGGCGCGTCGGAGGTCGCGTCCATCACATCGCTGACACGGCTGTCGATATGGCCCTGCACGATCACGACCTCGTTCGGCCGCTCTGTTCCGCGCTGGATCGCGACGGCGTTGCGAACGAGAGTCGGTGTGGGGACGCGCGAGCCGGTGACGGTTTCGCCCACGGGCAAGACTTCGAGGCAACCGCCGCATTTGGCGCCAATGCGCTTGAACTCCGCCAGACCCCAATCGACCGCCGCGCCGATCCCGCGCTTCGGATCGGTCTGCGATGAGAGCGTGTGGCGGGTACCGAAGCTGACGAGCTTCTCTACGTCCTTCTCCAGCCTTTCGGCGGAGACATCATCGGCGGGGTGGGTTTGGGCGGCGAGCGGAGCGGCCGCGATGGCGGCGGCGAGGAGGATCAGTTTGCGCATTTCCGTCTTCTCGACGTGCAGATCGACAAACGCAACAATCTCGTCGCCCCGGACTTGATCCGGGGCTTGGCTTTTCTCAGCGATAGGGAGCCAAGCCCCGTGTCAAGCAGGGGGCGACGGGGATGTTAGTAAGCCCGCGCCACCAGAATACGCTCCACCGCTGGCGCGCCCGTAAAGATGCAGGTGCCGGTCGCCGCATCGCCGCCACGCGGGACGTTGCGGATGGTGAGCTTCAGCGCCTTCAGTTTCTCGACAACGGCGTCCAGCGCCGCACCGGTCGGCTTCGACCATTCAACTTCGACCCAGCCCGGATACTTTCCGCCGTTTTCGAAATGGTCGGCAACAGCCGCCCACTCGGTCACACCGCGGGTGATGTTGGCATCACGCCGCGCGCGGGCTTCTTCGTAGAGGCTGGACTGGATCGCTTCGATCACCGTGCTGGCCTCGGCCACAAAGTCGGCGTGGGCGGGATAGGTGAAGGCGGGCTTGCCGTTGGCCGTGTTCCACAGCTGGTCGCGGCGCAGAACAGCGATCTTGCCCTCGGCCATGTCGCGCGTGCCAACCTCGATGATGACGGGCGCGCCCTTGCGGACCCAGTCCCAACGCTTGGCGGCCGCCTTGCCGGGCTTCACGTCGAGCAGCACCCGGATACGTTCGCCGAGCGCAGTTTGCCCAGCGAGAGCGGCGCGAACAGCCTCACAATAGGCGATCAGCTCGGCGTCTTCGGGCGCTTCACGCAGCATCGGGATGATGACAATCTGCTGAGGCGCAATCGCGGGCGGCACGCGCAACCCGTCGTCGTCGCCATGGGTCATGATCACCCCGCCGATCAGCCGCGTCGACACGCCCCAGCTGGTGGTGTGGCAGAACTGCTGGGTGCCTTCGCGATCCTGATATTGGATGCCCGCCGCGTGCGCGAAATTGGTGCCGAGATAGTGGCTGGTGCCCGCCTGGAGCGCCTTGCCATCCTGCATCATCGCCTCGATCGACCAGGTCTCGACCGCGCCCGGGAAGCGCTCGTTCTCGGGCTTCTCGCCCGCGATCACGGGAAGCGCGAGATCATCTTCGGCGCAGGCGCGGTACATTTCGAGCGCGCGGTGGGTCTCCGCCAGCGCCTGTTCGCGGTTCTCGTGCGCGGTGTGGCCTTCCTGCCAGAGGAACTCGCTGGTACGCAGGAACATCCGCGTGCGCATCTCCCAGCGCACCACGTTGGCCCACTGGTTGGTGAGCAGCGGCAGATCGCGCCACGACTGCACCCAGCGCGCCATCGCGTCGCCGATGATCGTTTCCGATGTCGGGCGCACCACCAGCGGCTCTTCGAGCTTGGCGGCGGGATCAGGGATCAGCCCGCCCTTCCCGTCCGCAATCAGGCGGTGGTGGGTGACGACCGCCATTTCCTTGGCAAAGCCTTCGACATGCTCCGCCTCACGGGTGAAATTGGACAGCGGAATGAACAGCGGGAAATAGCAGTTCTGCACGCCCGCCGCCTTGATCCGGTCGTCCATCAAGCGCTGGATGCGTTCCCAGATGCCGTAGCCCCACGGCTTGATCACCATGCAGCCGCGCACGCCGGATTCCTCGGCGAGGTCGGCGGCGCTGATGACCTCCTGGTACCACTTGGCAAAGTCGTCTTCGCGCTTGACGGTGAGCGCGTGGCGGATCTGGGACACGGGACTTTTTCCTGATTTGAACGGGTGCGGCACGCAGCGCCGCGAAGGCGCCGCGCTATCAGCGCTATTTGCCCAGTTCGTCCAGCTTCTTTTGCATCGCAGCCATCTGCTCGCGCAGCACCGCAAGCTCATCGGTCGCGGCCGGCTTGGGCTTGTCCTTGGTCTTGCCCATGCCCGGCAGGAACACATCCGCCGCCGCGCGCATCATAGCCATGTTGGTTTCATGGATCGCAGCAAACGGCGTCGCGCTGAGGCCCTTTTCGAAGGCTTCACGGATTTTCGACTGATTGTCGCGGAAGTTGGCCATGCTGGCTTCGAGATAGGACGGCATCATCGCCTGCATCGAATTGCCGTACATGCCGATCAGCTGGCGCAGGAAGCTGACGGGGAGCATCTGCTCGCCATTGGCTTCTTCGTCCATGATGATCTGCGTGAGGATCGCATGGGTGATGTCGTCGCCGGTCTTGGCATCGAGCACCTGAAAATCGACATTCTCGCGCACCATCCGGGCGAGATCTTCCAACGTGATGTAGCTTGACGAGGCCGTGTTATAGAGCCGCCGATTGGCGTACTTCTTGATGATAATCGCATCGCCGACTTCGCCCGATGCTGCTTTTGCCCTGCCGACCATTGTGTTTTTGATCCCGTTAGATGCGCCCTGAACCCATCTCTTAGCATCTGCACAAGCTGCGGTGCAACACACACCGGTCTGACAGCTCAGTCGCGCCTGAGCCGTCCGCCGATCACCGTCAGCATTTCGTAAGGCGACAGCCCGTTTTGCTGCGCAGCATCGGTGATGTTCCAGGGCACGTCGACCCAGTCTCCGGCGGCCAGATCGGGGGCGGTGGTCAGACCGATCACCACCATGTCCATCGACACCTTGCCCAGGATCGGCAGGCGGCGGCCGTGGTGCGAGAAGGCATTGCCCGGACCGCGGGCGCGCAGGAATCCGTCGGCATAGCCCATCGCCACGGTCCCGACCCGCATCGGTGCGGGCGCGGTGAAGGTCGCGTTGTAGCCGACGCTTTCGCCTGCTGCGAGCGTGCGGGTCTGGAGGATCGCAGCCTGCACCTGCGCCACCGGCCGGATCGCAGCGGCGAGTTCCGGTCGCGGCACGCCGCCATAGAGCGCGAGGCCGGGGCGGGTAAGGTTGAAGGCATAATCCGCCCCCAGCGCAATCCCCGCGCTGTTGGCGAGGCTGGCGCGGCCATGGGGGATTGCGCCCGAAACGCTTTGGAACGCCGCCAATTGCCGCGGGTTCATCGCGCTATCCGCTTCATCGGCACTGGCGAGGTGGCTCATCAGAATGTCGATGTCGAGCGCGGCAATCACAGCCTCGTTCGCCGCGCTGGCCGCAATGCCGAGCCGGTTGATGCCAGTGTCGACCATCAGGTGACAGCGCCCTCCCCCGCTCGCCGTCCACAACGCTGCCTGCTCCAGCGAATTGATCACCGGCACCGCCCCAATCGCGCGGGCGTAAGCACATTCCGCGTCATTCAGAACGCCATGCAAAACCGCCACCTGCTGCGGCGGGACATGGGCGATCACAGCGGCAACCTCACTCCAATGGGCGACGAAGAAGGTGTCGCACCCGGCATCGCGCAGCACGGGGACGCAGGTCGCAGCGCCGAGCCCATAGGCATCCGCCTTGACCGCAGCTCCCGCCTTGGCCGATCCCGAAAGCGCATCAAGCGCCCGCCAATTGGCGGCGAGCGCATCCCTATCGACGGTCAAACGCAGGCTGGCGGGCGGCAAGGGCACGCCATGATCGGCGCGCTCGCTGCCCGAGGCAGTGTCAGTCATCAGCAAAATCTCGCGGCGGCCCGCTCGGAATGCCCCACCATGCCACGACGAGCCCGAAGGCCACGACCGCCCACGTGTACCACAACCCGGCATAGATATCCCCGGTCCGCGCCACGATCACCCCGGCGATCAGCGGCAGGAACCCGCCGAGATAGCCTGCGCCGATATGGTAGGGGATCGACATCGAGGAATAGCGGATGCGCGGCGGGAACATCTCGCTCAGCAAGGCTGCGACCGACCCGTAGGTCAGCGCCGACAGCATTCCCAAGGCCAGCAAGACGCCCACGATCCCGATCACATTGGCAAGCGGCGGCTGCTGCTTGGCGAAATCGAACCCGTATGCGCCCAGCGCTGCGTGCAGCCCCGCGCGTCGCGCTGCGCCATCGGCAAACCACGCCGGATCAATGGCAATCGGATTGCCGCCCGCTGTCACGCTCAAAGTCTCGCCTGGTGTCAGGGTGTAAGCCACGCCCGAGGCGGTGAGCGTCTCCAGCATCTTGCCGCAATCGGTCTGATCGCGCTGGAACATCTCGGCAAACGGATCGGTCTCGCAAGCCGGCCCGCTCACCACGATCGGCGTGGCCTCTGCCGCTGCGGCCAGCTGCGGGTTGGCAAAGCTTCCCATCAGCCAGAACAGCGGAAACAGCAGCGCGAGGCTCAGCGCTGCGCCGATGATGATCGGCTTCTTGCGCCCGACCCGGTCCGACCATTTGCCGATGATGACATAGAAGCTCATCACGATCAGGCCGGAGACCAGCAGCACCAGCTCGACCGTCAGATCGTCAACATGCATCGGCCCGCGCAGGAAGCTCATCGCCGAGAAGAAGCCGGTGTACCACACCGTTGTCAGAATGCCGGTGATGCCGAACAGCGCGACGAACAGGCGCTTGGGATTGCCTGGGTAGGTCATGCTTTCGATGAAAGGATTGCCCGCAGTCTCACCCGCCGCCTTCATGGCCTGGAACACCGGGCTTTCGGACAGCTTCAACCGCATCCACAGCGAGATCGCGAGCAGACCGATCGACAGCAGGAACGGCACGCGCCAGCCCCACGCCGCAAAGGCATCCGCCGGGATCAGCGCGCGGCAGGCCAGTACGACGATGATCGACAGCACGAACCCGCCCGCCACGCTCGCCTGGATGAAGCTGGTGTAGAAGCCGCGCTTTTCGGGCGGAGCGTGCTCGGCGACATAGATCGCCGCGCCGCCATATTCGCCGCCCAGTGCGAGGCCCTGCAACACCCGAAGCAGGATCACGATGATCGGCGCGGCCATGCCGATGGTGTCGACCGTCGGGATGAGGCCGACCCCCGCCGTCGCGATGCCCATCAGGGTAACGGTCACGAGGAAGGTGTATTTGCGTCCCAGCTTGTCACCGAGGAAGCCGAACAGCACTGCGCCCAGCGGGCGGAAGGCGAAGCCGACTGCGAAGGTCGACCACACCAGCAGCAAGCCCAGCGTTTCGTTATCGGTGGCGTAAAAGGCATCCTTGAGGATGTAGGCGAGCGTGCCGTAGATGAAGAAATCGTACCATTCGAAGATGGTGCCCGCGCTTGATGCGCCGATCACCAGCCGGATTTCCTGCTCGCTCGGCTCACGTGCGGCGAGCGCTTCGGCTTCTGCCATGTCTGTTACATCCCCTTTGCCCCTGACGGGCGACCTCTTGCGTGTGTCCCTAGCCCTGCTCCGCGCCGCTTGAAAGCGCCTCGCACGCCGCCTTCCACGGCAATAGTAGCGCGCCGTGCCGTCCGGCATGGGGAAGCGCGGGAGAGAGCACATCCAGTCCCGGCCAATCGGGCAAGCCGCTCTCGCCCGCCAGCCACGTGGTGAGCGTGGACATTGTATCGACAATCCTGGCAGGGTCGGCCCCAACAGCGCTGCGAGCGAGCAACGCGGCTGAGGCTTGGCCGATGGCGCAGGCGCTCACGGTCATGCCGATCTGCCCGACGTGCCCGTTCTCCGCCAGCGCCAGTCCGAGCGCGATCACGCTGCCGCAGCTGCGCGAGCGGGCGTCGGCGCGCAGCGGCAGGGTGTCATCGAGCGGGAACGCGGCAAGCTCCGTCGCCAGCCCGAGCAGCGCGGGCGAATAAAGCTTGGCCGCAGGGCGGGCGGTCACGGCGGTCAGCGGGCGGCCCGCTTGGCCGCGGCCTCCCGTGCTTCGAACTCACTGCGCAGCCGGTCCCGCCGCACCGCGATGGCCGGGAGCAGCTGGCGCGAGAAGGCATCGGCAGCGGCATAGGTGCGCGCCTCGGTCATCCATTGCGGGCGGCCCGTGTAACCCCAGCTTTCGTCATACCCGGTCACCAGCAAGGCAAAGGCGAAGACTGCCATCAGCGCCCCCTTGACCGCGCCGAAGCCGAACCCGAGCACGCGGTCAACCGGCCCCAGCACCGCCCCGTCGGACGCGCCGCTGGCCGTGCCGATGATCACTTTCATCGCGGCATAGGGGATCAGCAGCAGCAGCACGAATGCAAGCAGCGCATCCCCCGGCTCGACCGGATAGAGCATCCGCAATCCCTTGGTCAGCTCGGGATGGAGGAAATGCAGCGCGAAGGCCGCCAGCACCCACGCTGCGAGCGAGAGCACTTCCTGCACCAACCCGCGCATGAACCCGCCAACGGCAGCGATGACCACGATGATGGCGATGATGATGTCGAGACCGGCCATAGGCGGCAAAGGTTATGCGCTGCCCATCACCTGGTCAACGACGTTCGCCAGTGCGGCCAGACCACGGTAGTCCGCGCCAGCACTGCCAGTGGCGCCGCCAGCCGGGCCATAGCACCGGGCGAAGCCGAGCTTGGCCGCCTCGCGCATCCGCAAGGGGGCGTGGGCAACCGGCCGGATCTCGCCCGCGAGACTGACCTCGCCGAACCACGCGGTCTTGTCCGGCAGCGGCCGGTCCGCCAGCGCCGAGACCAGCGCAGCGGCCACCGCTAGGTCGGCCGCAGGGTCGGTCAGACGGTATCCGCCCGCGATGTTGAGATAGACTTCAGCCGACGAAAAATTCAGCCCGCAGCGCGATTCCAGCACGGCGAGCAACATCGCGAGCCTTCCGGAATCCCACCCCACCACGGCGCGCCGCGGGGTTGCGCCGGATTGCAGGCGAACGATGAGCGCTTGAATTTCCACGAGAACCGGGCGGGTGCCCTCCAATGCCGGGAACACTGCGCTGCCTGCCAGCGGCGTCTCGCGGCCCGACAGGAACAGCAGTGAGGGGTTCGCGACTTCCTCCAACCCTTCGGACGCCATCGCGAATACGCCGATCTCATCAACCGCGCCAAAGCGGTTCTTCAAGGCGCGAAGGATGCGGTATTGGTGCGAGCGTTCGCCTTCAAAGCTCATCACCACATCGACCATATGTTCCAGCACGCGGGGGCCAGCAATGGTGCCGTCCTTGGTAACATGGCCGACCAGCACCACCGCGCAACCGCTTTCCTTGGCGTAGCGGATCAGCTCCAAAGCGCAGCCGCGCACCTGACTGACAGTGCCGGGAGCGCCTTCGATGGTGTCGGAATGCATCGTCTGGATCGAATCGATCACCAGCAAAGCGGGCGGTTCGCCATTGCCGAGCGTCGTCAGAATGTCGCGGACCGAGGTTTCCGACGCGAGTCGAATCGGTGCATCGATCATGCCCATGCGGCTCGCGCGCAGCCGCACCTGCCCGGCCGCCTCCTCACCGCTGACATAGACGACATCATTGCCGCCGCGCGCGATGGTGGCCGCGCATTGCAACAGCAGCGTCGATTTGCCGATCCCCGGATCGCCGCCCAGCAGCACCGCGCTCCCCGGCACCAACCCGCCGCCCAGTGCGCGGTCGAACTCGGCAAGCCCGGTCGACTTTCTGATGGGGAGCTGGGTCGGCGCATTGAGCGGCTCGAACATCACGGGCCGCCCGCCGGTCGACAGGTCGTGCTTCTGCGAGAACACCGTCGCGGGCACATCCTCCACCAGCGTGTTCCACTGCCCGCAATCGGCGCATTGCCCCTGCCAGCGCGGAGATACCGAGCCGCATTCCTGACACACAAAGCGGCGTTTCGATTTTGCCATAGGAGCGCGCAATAACGAGAACAGATGACGAACGCAATTGCATTGCTGTGGACTTGGTCGCTACACAGTGGCGATGCGGCAGAAGGAACTGCGCCTTGCTCTGGTATGTTACGGCGGGGTCAGCCTGGCGGTCTACATGCACGGCATCACCAAGGAGGTGTGGCACCTCGCCCGGGCGAGCCGTGCGTTCCACCATCCTGCCGCCGTTCCGCTGGACGGTGTCGCCGCCGCCTATCGCGATTTTCTGCGCACGGTAGAGCGCGATCATGCGCTGCGGCTGCGGGTGCTGCCCGATATCCTCACCGGGGCGAGCGCAGGCGGGATCAATGCGGTGTTCCTCGCGCAGGCAATTTATGCCGGGCACAGTCTTGAGCCGCTCACCGACCTGTGGCTCACCAATGCTGACGCGAGCGAGCTGACCGATCCCGATGCCGAGCCGCTGTGGCGCTATGGCAAGCTGTGGGCGCAGCCGATTGCCGAGTGGTTCCTGAGCCGGCCGGGCAATGCGGTCAGCGCCACGGTCTCGCCCGAAACCCGCGCCGAGGTGCGCGCCAAAGTCTCGCGTCTGGTGCGCGGGCGCTGGTTCAGCCCGCCGTTCTCGGGATCGCGGTTCTCGGCGATGCTGTATGAAGCACTGACGAAGATGGAAGCAGAGGGGGATGGCCTGCCCTTGCTGCCCGCCAGCTATCCGATTGACCTCACCGTCACCGCCACCGATTTTCGTGGGCATCCCGAACGGCTGCGGCTGAATTCCCCGCCCCATGTCGAGGAGACCGAGCACCGCTTGCCGATCAGCTTCCGCGCGCGGGTGGGCGAAGGCAGCCGGGGCGGAATGCCGGGAATGTTGGCCGATCCGCTCGAACTGGTTCTGGCTGCCCGCGCGACGGCGAGCTTTCCTGGCGCCTTTCCGCCCTTGACCCTTGCCGAAATCGACGCGCTGGCCGCTGCCGAGGGGCAGGAATGGCCGAGCCGTGACGCGTTCCTCGCGCGGATCATGCCCGCCCATGTCGCGCGCGGCAGCATGGCCGAGGTCGCTCTCATCGACGGGGCAGTGCTGGTCGGCGCGCCCTTCGGAGCCGCCCTCGCCGCGCTGCATGGCCGCCCGGCGCAGCGCGAGGTTGACCGGCGGTTCGTCTATCTCGACCCGCGCCCCGATGGCACTCGCCCCGCGCCGGGCACCCGCACCCGCGAGGTGGGCTTCTTCGGTGCGATCTTCGGCTCGCTCTCCACCATCCCGCGCGAACAGCCGATCCGCGATGATCTGGAACGCATCGACCAGCAATCGCGTGACGCCGCGCGGCTGAAGCGGATCGTGATGGACTTGCAGCCCGATATCGACCGCGCGGTGGAGAAGCTGTTCGGCTACACCTTCCTGCTTGATCGCCCCACACCCAAAAGGCTTGCGGCCTGGCGCTCAAGAGCACAGCAGGCCGCGGCCGAGCGGGCGGGCTATGCCTTTGGCGCCTATGCGCTCACCAAGTTTGACGGCATCCTCGGCCAGTTAGCGACACTGATCCTGCGCGCCGCCGGGCAGCCGATGGCCGATACCGGCGCGCTGATCGAGGTCTTGCGCTGCGAGCTTGAGGCGCGCGGGTTGCATCAGCTCACCGGCGCGCAGGGCGGCGCGACGTTGGGGGCGATTACCTTTTTCCGCGCGCATGACACCGGCTTTCGCATCCGCCGGCTGCAAATGCTGTCGCGCAAGCTAGCGCGCGATTGGCAGGTCGATCCCGAGATTTCCGAGGATGCGCTCGACCGCGCGCGCGACCGGCTCTACGAAATTCTCGCGCTCTATTACCGCGCGGACGAGGATGTGTTGCACGCCCCGCTCTTCCGGCAATTGGCGGCCAACGCCTTGCAGGCTCCTGCTGCGGTGATCGATTACTTGAGCGCCGGGCGCTTGCTGCCCGCGACCGATCTCGCCGCCGAGGAGATGCTGATCGACGCGCTGGAGGACATGCCGAAAAGCCTCAAGCGGCGGATGCTGCTGACCTATCTCGGGTTCCCGTTCTACGACGTCGCCACTCTGCCCCTGTCGCGGCGCGAGGGGCTGGACGAGTTCAACCCGGTCAAGATCGACCGCATCTCGCCCGACGACGCGCGCTCGATCCGGGATGGCGGGACGGCAGCCACCTTGCGCGGGATCGAGTTCTACAATTTCGGCGCGTTCTTCAGCCGCGATTACCGCGAGAATGATTACCTGTGGGGACGCCTGCACGGCGCGGAGCGGATGATCGATCTCGTCGCCTCGACGGTTCCGGGCGGCGTTCCTGTCGACACCATCACCGCAGCCAAGCGCGCGGTGTTCCTGGCGGTGTTGGAGGAAGAGGAACTGTCCGGCCGCTGCCAGCGCGGGCTGATCGACCAGATCCGGCTCGAAGTGCGGGAGCGGATGGGTTGAAATCGCCACCGCGCGACGCCGCGCTGCGGTCCGGGTCTGGCGGGACATCTTTCAGGCCCGCGCGGCTATAGCGCCTCAGCCCCCGAACACGTCTTTCAGCTTGTCGAAGAAGCCGCGGCTCTCGGGGCATTCGTCCCCGGTCTCGGTCGCCTTGAATTCCTCGAGGATTTCCTTCTGGCGGCGGCTGAGCTTGGTCGGCGTTTCGACGGCGATTTCCACCACCAGATCGCCGCGCCCGCGCCCTTGCAGCACCGGCATCCCGGCGCCGCGAATGCGCAACTGCTTGCCCGACTGGATACCGGCGGGGATTTCGAGCCGGTTGGTCGAGCCATCGAGATCGGGAATCTCCACGCAGCCGCCCAGCGCCGCCGTGGTGAAGCTCACCGGAACGCGGGTGGCGAGCGTGGTGCCGTCGCGTTCGAACACCCGGTGCGGTTTGACGTGGAGGAAGATGTACAGATCGCCTGCGGGGGAGCCGCGCTGACCGGCTTCACCCTTCCCGCCAAGGCGGATGCGGGTGCCGGTGTCGACGCCTGCGGGGATATCGATCTTGAGGGTCTGGGGCTTGTCCACCCGTCCCTCGCCGCCGCAGACCCGGCACGGGTTCTCGATTACCTTGCCGCGCCCGCTACAGGTGGGGCACGGACGCTCGATCACGAAAAGGCCCTGCTTGGCGCGCACGCTGCCCATGCCATTGCACAGGTTGCACTGGCGTTCGCTCGTGCCAGGGGTCGCGCCGCTGCCATCGCAGGTGTCACAGGCCTGACTGACTTCGATCTCGATCTCGGTCGATTTGCCGTGGAAGGCCTCTTCGAGCGTGACCTGCATGTCATAGCGCAGGTCCGCGCCGCGCCGCTTCTGCTGGCGCTGCGCACCGCCGCCGCCAAAGGCGCTGCCGAAGATGGTTTCGAAGATGTCGCCGATATCGGCGAAGTCGCCGCCGCCCCGGCCGCCGAAGCCACCACCGCCGCCTCCGTTCATGCCTTGCGTGAAGGCTTCGTGGCCATAGCGGTCATAGGCCGCGCGCTTTTGCGGGTCCTTGAGGCAATCATAGGCCTCGCTGATCGCCTTGAATTTGGCTTCCGCACTGGCATCGCCCGGATTGCGGTCCGGGTGATACTTCATGGCGAGCTTGCGATAGGCGCTCTTGAGCGCTGCGCCATCAGCGGTGCGGGCACATTCGAGCGTGGCGTAGTAATCTGTCTGAGCGGTGGACATGTCTTTGACCTATTCCCCGTGACCAGCCGCAGCCGATGCGCCGGAACCAGGAACCGGCTGCATCTGCTGCGCACTGGGTTGCATCGGGGCTTAGCCCTTCTTGTCTTCGTCGACCTCGGAGAACTCGGCGTCGACGACGTCTTCGTCGGCGGCCGTTTCGCCAGCTGTCTCGGCAGCGGCATCCGGCCCTGCGGCCTGCTGCTGTTCGTAGATCTGCTGACCCATCTTCATGGCAACTTGCGTCAAGGCCTGCGCCTTGGCGTTGATGTCATCGGCATCGCCGCCTTCGAGCGCGGTCTTGACCGCCGCGATGGCTTCCTCGACCTCGGTCTTGGTCGCAGCGTCGATCTTCGCGCCGTGCTCTTCGAGCTGCTTTTCGGTGGCGTGTACCAGACTGTCAGCCTGGTTGCGCGCTTCCGCGGCAGCCCGGCGCTTCTTGTCCTCTTCAGCGAACTTTTCGGCATCCTTGACCATCTGGTCGATGTCCGAATCCGACAAGCCACCCGAAGCCTGGATCTTGATCGTCTGCTCCTTGCCGGTGCCCTTGTCCTTTGCCGCCACGGACACAATGCCGTTGGCGTCGATATCGAAGGTCACTTCGATCTGCGGCACGCCGCGCGGTGCAGGCGGAATGCCGATCAGGTCGAAATTGCCAAGCAGCTTGTTGTCCGCCGCCATCTCGCGTTCGCCCTGATAGACCTTGATCGTCACCGCGTTCTGATTGTCTTCGGCGGTCGAGTAGGTCTGGGTCTTCTTGGTCGGGATGGTGGTGTTGCGGTCGATCATGCGGGTGAACACGCCGCCCAGCGTCTCGATACCGAGCGACAGCGGGGTCACGTCGAGCAGCAGCACGTCCTTGACGTCGCCCTGCAACACGCCCGCCTGAATGGCCGCACCCATGGCGACGACTTCATCCGGGTTCACGCCGGTGTGCGGCTTCGCCCCGAAGAACTGCTCCACCACTTCGCGCACGCGGGGCATACGGGTCATACCGCCGACGAGGATCACTTCGTCGATCTGGTCCTTAGACACACCCGCATCCGCCATCGCCTTCTTGCACGGATCAAGCGTACGCTGGATCAGCCCGTCGACCATCTTTTCGAGGTCGGCGCGGGTGATCGTCTCCACCAGGTGCAGCGGAGTGGTGGTGCCACCTTCCATGCGCGCGGTGATGAAGGGCAGGTTGATTTCGGTGGTGGCCGCACTCGACAGTTCGATCTTGGCCTTTTCCGCCGCTTCCTTCAGACGCTGAAGCGCGAGCTTGTCGGTCTTCAGATCCATGCCTTCCTTCTTCTTGAAGGCATCTGCGAGGAATTCCACGATCGCATTGTCGAAGTCTTCACCGCCAAGGAAGGTGTCCCCGTTGGTCGACTTCACTTCGAACACGCCGTCCCCGATTTCGAGGATCGACACGTCGAAGGTGCCGCCGCCAAGGTCATAGACGGCGATGGTCTTGCCATCTTCCTTGTCCATCCCATAGGCGAGCGCAGCCGCGGTCGGCTCGTTGATGATGCGCAGCACTTCAAGCCCGGCGATCATGCCGGCATCCTTGGTCGCCTGACGCTGGGCGTCGTTGAAATAGGCGGGCACGGTGATGACAGCCTGCGTCACGGTTTCGCCGAGATAGCTTTCGGCGGTTTCCTTCATCTTCTGGAGAATGAAGGCCGAGACCTGCGACGGGCTGTATTCTTCCTCACCGGCCTTGACCCAGGCATCACCGTTCTTGCCCTTGACGATGGAATAGGGAACCAGGCCCATGTCCTTCTTGGTCAGCGGGTCTTCAAAGCGGCGGCCGATCAGGCGCTTGATCGCGAAGAGGGTGTTGTCGGGGTTCGTGACCGCCTGACGCTTGGCCGGCTGCCCGATCAGGCGCTGGCCATCCTTGGTGAAAGCGACGATCGACGGCGTCGTGCGCGCGCCTTCGGAATTTTCGATAACCTTGGGCTTGCCGCCATCCATGACAGCAACGCAGGAATTGGTAGTGCCGAGGTCGATACCGATAACTTTAGCCATTTTTACCCCATCCATAGGACAATTGTTGGACACCGCGCCGGTAGGCTTCCCCGATATGGGCAAAGCGCTTTGGCGGCTCGTTTGTGAGGGCGATATAGGTGTGGTTTTGCTTGGCACAAGAGACCGGGGCCCCTAGTTTTGCGGCCATTCCACAAGGGAGACATTCACGGTGAACACGATCCGACGCGCCGCACTGGCAATTGCCCTTGGGTTAAGCCTCACCGGTCTTGCCGCCTGCTCAGGCGCGGCTGACGCGCCTGCGGATGAGGCCGAGGGCGCCACCAGCCTCACGGTGACCAATGCGCGGGTGGTGCTCGCCCCAGTCGCGGGCAATCCGGCAGCGGTTTATTTCGACCTTTCCTACAGTGGCACAGCGCCCGTAACTCTCACCAGCGTTGCGGTTGAGGGCGCGGGGATGACGATGATCCATGATTATGCCGAAAGCGCAGGCAAGATGCAGATGACGATGACCGATGCGGTCCCGCTTTCCGCAGATGCGCCGGTGACATTTGCGCCGGGCGGCCTGCATGTGATGGCGATGGAGCCGTCCGATGCGTTGACTGCTGGCGGCACTGCCAAACTGACGCTCCAGCTTTCAGACGGCAGCGGCATCAGTGTAGACGCACCGGTACGCGCGGCCGGGGAACAACGCTGACCGTGCAGCCGCCGGTGGACGGGAGGGCGGAGGTGGCAAACACGGCTCCCGCCTGCCCGGCCGGTGGTGAGCGGCTTTTGACGGCAGGCGAGGTTGCGCTGGCCCGCAGCGTGTTTGGCGATGCGATCGACTACCGCGACGTCAAGGTGAAGCGCCGCAAGTTCTTCCCCCTGCATCCCAGAGGCGTGACGATGGCGCCCATGGGGCACCTCCACTTCCACCCTGGCGCGGCGCATTATTGCGACGATTTCGCTGGCGCTTCGGTGGAGCGGCAGGCCCACTTCATCCACGAAATGGTGCATGTGTGGCAGGCGCAGAGGCTCGGCCGCTGGTATCTGGTGCTGCGCCGCCACCCATGGTGCCGGTATGACTACGCCCTGCGGCCGGGCTGGACGCTGGAGCGCTACGGGATCGAGCAGCAGGCCGAGATCGTGCGCCACGCCTTTCTCCTACGCGAAGGTGTAGAAGTCGCAGGCGCTCCGCCGCTCTCGGCCTATCAATCGATCCTTCGCTTCATTCCCGCTTAGCGGGGGACATCAGCACCGCACCCGACGTTCCCGACCACGATCATCGACGCGGTAGCAGCGGCCGTTCTTCTTGATCAGTGCCCCGCCCGCGCCGCCAACCGCAGCACCGACCGCGGCCCCGGTCGCGACATCGCCGCCGGTGACGGCCGAGCCCGCAGCACCCGCTAAGGCGCCTCCCAAGGCCCCTTCGCCAGCATAATTGCCAGCACAGGCCCCAAGGCTAAGCGCACAGGCAGCGGCGAGAGCGGTGGTCTTCATACGCGTAATCATGACTGTCTCCTGATGTTCAGACCCATTGCCTAAACGCAGGAAACGCCGTGATTATTCCCCCGTCCGTCGCAGAAAAGCCATGGCCGGGGGTGAGCCGTGCTTGGGTTGCGATCAGTCAGGCGCCTTCGCCACCGCCACCATCGCAGCGCGCAGCAGGCGGTCCTTGATCATCCACCCGGCCTGCATTTCCGAGACGACCGTGCCGGGCTCATGATCCGCAGTTGGCACTTCGAGCATCGCCTGATGCTGGTTCGGGTCGAGCGGCAGGCCGACCGCCGCGATGCGGGTGATGCCGTGGCTGGCAAAGACCTTTTCCAGCTCGCGCTGGGTCGCTTCAATGCCGATCACGAGGCCCTTCATGCTGTCATCGGCGCGCAGGCTTTCGGGGATCGCCTGCACCGCGCGGGCGAGGTTATCAGCGACCGACAGAATATCGCGCGCAAAGCCAGTCGCGGCATAGGCGCGGGCTTCGTCCTTCTCGCGCTCCAACCGGCGGCGCACGTTCTGCGTTTCGGCCTGCGCGTAGAGCACTTCCTGCTTGGCACCTTCGAGATCGCGGCGCAGCGATTCGAGCATTTCGGTCACCACGTCATCAGCGTCCCCGCCTTCGCGCAGATGTTCGGGTACGCCCTTCAATTCGTCTTCAACCGCCTGATCCAGCGGCTTTTCATTCTCGGTCATTTCTTATGGCTTTCCATTCAAGCGATGAGCTTGCCCAGCGAACGGGCGGTCAAATCCACCATGGGGACTACCCGCGCGTAATTCAACCGCGTGGGGCCAATCACACCCAGCACGCCGACCACCCGGCCCTCGCGATCGCGATAGGGTGAGGCGATGACGGACGAGCCCGAGAGCGCGAACAACCGGTTCTCCGAGCCGATGAAAATCCGGGTCGCATCGGCCTCGCGCGCGCTGTCGAGCAGTTCGGCGACCGATTGCTTGTTTTCGAGGTCTTCCAGCAAGCTGCGGACGCGCTCAATATCACCCAAGGCGCTTTCATCGAGCAGGTTGGCTGCGCCGCGCACGATCAGGACGGGGCGTGCGGCAGCGTCCTCGCTCCAGACGGCCAGCCCGCGCTCGACCAGATCGCGGGAGGCATCATCGAGCTGCGACTTGCCCGCGTTGATTTCGGCCCGCATCGCCTGCGCCGCTTCGGCGAGCGTCCGGCCCGCAAGCCGCGCGGTCACGTAATTGCTCGCCCGGTCCAGCGCCCCCGGATTGAGCGCGCCGCCGATGGTAAGGACGCGGTTTTCGACGCCGCCATCCTCACCCACCAGCACCGCGAGCGCGCGGCCCTGCCCCAGATCGACGAGGCTGAATTGCGCCAGTTTCTGCTCGCGCGGCGCCACCAGCACCATTCCCGCCGCACCCGACAGGTCGGACAGGATCGCACTCGCCTGCTTGATTGCAGCCTCGACCGGCCCGGCTTCCGCGAGACGCGCTTCGATCGCCGCCTGCTCCTGCGCCGTAGGTTCAGCGACGCGCATCATCCCGTCGACGAAAATCCTGAGGCCCGCGTCAGTCGGCATCCGCCCTGCGCTGGTATGCGGCGCGGCGAGAAGGCCTGCAGTCTCCAGATCGGCCAGCACGCTGCGGATCGAAGCGGGCGAGAGGTTCAGGGTGCCATCCGCCGCCAGCGTCTTGGACCCGACCGGCTGCCCGCTATCAATATACCCCTCCACCACCCGACGAAAAATTTCGCGGGCGCGGTGGGTCAGTTCGGTGACGGGGAGCGAGGTCATGCGCGCAATGTTTAGTCTTTGCGCTTGCGGCGGCAAGTGCACGCCGCTTAATGGCCCGCGAAACAGCAAAGGAACACCCATGCGCCCTTCAGGACGCGCGCCCGATGAAATGCGCGCCATCACGATCGAAACCGGCTTCACCCGCCACGCGGAAGGCTCGGTGCTGATCGGCTTCGGCGACACCAAGGTGCTCTGCACCGCCAGCGTCGAACGCGGCGTGCCGCCGTGGCTGCGCGGCAAGGGTGAAGGCTGGGTGACGGGCGAGTACTCGATGCTCCCGCGCGCCACGCACACTCGCGGCGCACGCGAAGCGGCCAAGGGCAAGCAGTCGGGCCGCACGCAGGAAATCCAGCGGTTGATCGGGCGCAGTTTGCGCGCAGTGGTCGACCTGCAAAAGCTCGGCGAACGGCAGATCACGCTCGATTGCGACGTGATCCAGGCTGATGGCGGCACGCGCACCGCTGCGATCTCGGGCGCGTGGATTGCACTGCGGCTCGCCATCAACGGGCTGATGGCATCGGGCGATATCAAGCATGATCCGATCTCGGCGCAGGTCGCGGGTATTTCCTGCGGCATCTTCAAGGGCACCCCGGTGCTCGACTTGGACTATGACGAGGATTCGAACGCCGAGGCGGATGGCAATTTCGTGCTGCTGTCGGGCGGCAAGATCGCTGAAGTCCAGGCGACCGCCGAAGGTGCGACCTATGACGAGGAGGCGCTCCTGCGCCTGCTGCGACTCGCCCGCATCGGCTGCGACCGCATCTTTGCCGCGCAGTTGGACGCGGTAAAATGACGCGCCGCCTCGGCTCCGGGTCTCTGGTGATTGCCACGCATAATGCGGGCAAGCTGAAGGAGATTTCGGCGCTGCTCGATCCCTATGGGGTCAAATGCCTGTCCGCCGGGTCGCTCGGTCTGCCCGAGCCGGACGAGACCGGCACCACCTTCGCCCAGAACGCGCTGCTCAAGGCGCGCGCTGCGGCGGAGGCTTCGGGGCTTGCAGCGCTGGCGGACGATAGCGGGCTCAGTGTCGCTGCGCTCGATGGTCGCCCCGGCGTCTACACCGCCGACTGGGCCGCACGACAATGGTTCGAAGGCACTCCGGGCCGCGATTGGTACATGGCGATGGGCAAGGTCGAAGGGATGCTCGCGGAAAAGGGCGCCGACGTGGACCGCTCGGCCGCGTTCCACTGCGTGCTCGCTCTGGCATGGCCGGATGGCGAATATGCGATTTACGAAGGCCGCTGCGATGGCGCTCTGACATGGCCGCCGCGCGGGCTGCTTGGCTTTGGCTATGACCCGGTGTTCGTGCCGGTCGGCCGAACACAGACCTTCGCAGAAATCGCGCCGGAGGAAAAGCACGCGATCAGCCACCGCGCGGACGCCTTTGCCAAACTCGTCGCCGAACAATTCGGCTGATGCGTCAGCGCCGCGAGGGCCGGCCTGAAGTTTCCACCCGCGCACCCCAGACATTCCCCGCAGGCCAATAGCGGCACACCAGCACTTCGTCCGTGCGCGTGCGAGCAATGGCACAACCCACCTCGCGGGTCTGCGGCCAGATCACCTGCGTGTAATGCCCGACATCGCTCCACTGGCCGGTGCGCGAGACGTTGGGGAACTCACCCTCACGGAAATGGCGTTTCTCTTCGACGAAGAAGCCGACCATTTCCCAGGGCGACCACCGATCGCGCGGACCGCGCCACAGGTTCTCGCCCTGCCCTTTGCGTCTTTCGGGTGGGGCGTGATCGTAGCGATCACTGGCGGCAAGGTGTTCGGCCCAATCCTGCGCGTCACGTTCGAGTTGCTCGCTCCACACCAAGGGCGTAGCGCCAGCATCGACGCGGGCCAGATTGTGCGCGGTGAGAAAATCGCGCTCGGCGGGCGAAGGATAGTGAAAGGCTTGCGGCTGCACGGGCGCGGCTGTCATAACCAGCGCAAGGCCAAAGGCACGGGCAATGATGGACACGAGACAGGAACTCCGCATGATTTCGATCTATCCGCCAGTGATTAAGCGGGGCTGAAAATTCCAACCGTGGCCCGCGCGCTTTATATTCACTGGCCGTTCTGCGCCAAGAAATGCCCCTATTGCGATTTCAACTCGCATGTCCGCGAAAGTGTGGATGTGGCAGCGTGGCAGTCCGCCTTGCTGGCCGACATGCGTGCCGAGGCCGAGCTGGCTGGCGGAGAGCCGCTGACGTCGATCTTCTTCGGCGGCGGAACGCCTTCGCTGATGCCGCCTGCGCTGGTCGCCGCGCTGCTGGCGGAGGCCGAGCGCCTGTGGGGCTTTGCTGACGGCATTGAGATCACGCTGGAGGCCAATCCCTCTTCGGTCGAGACCGCCAACTTCGCCGCGCTGGCCGCAGCCGGGATCAACCGCGTGTCGCTGGGCGTACAGTCGCTGGATGATGCCGAGCTCAAGTTTCTGGGGCGGCTGCATGGGGCCACGGAGGCGCTGGAGGCCCTCGAAACAGCACAGGCCCATTTCGAGCGCGTGAGCTTCGATCTCATCTACGCCCTGCCCGGCCATACGCCCGAGTTGTGGCACGACCGCCTGACCCGCGCGCTGGGTTTCGGCACAGGACACCTGTCGCTCTACCAGCTCACAATCGAGCCGGGCACCCGGTTTGCCAGCGATGTCCGGCGCGGGCGGTTGGTGCCGCTTGACGACGATGAAGCAGCCGAACTGTTCGACATCACGCAGACGCTGACCGATGCGGCGGGGCTTGCCGCCTACGAGACCAGCAACCACGCTCGCTCAGGTGAGCAGAGCCGCCATAACCTCGCATATTGGCGTTATCAGGATTACGCCGGGATCGGTCCCGGCGCGCATGGGCGGCGCGGGGGTGTGGCGACGGTACGGCACAAGAAGCCCGAGAACTTCCTCTCCGCTGTCGCGCGGCAGGGCAATGGCATCGCCGAAGCGCGCGCCTTGGCAGTGTCGGAACAGGCTGCCGAGGCGCTGCTGATGGGGTTGCGCTTGACCGAGGGGATTGACCTTGCGGCGCTATCGACCCGCTTCGGCTTGCCTCGGGCGGGTTTGATTGATGAGGCCGCGCTTGCTCGGCTACAAACACTCGGGCTGGTATGGTTGGACGGGTCGCGCATGGGAGTGACGCCGCCCGGCCGTGGTCTGCTGGATGCGCTGCTTGCCGAGCTGGTCGCCGATACGCTGGTCGCAGCATGAACAGGGGCGCGCTGATCGAAGAATGGCGCGCGCACCTTGCCGATAACCGCCGCCGCTCACCCCACACGGTGCGCGCCTATGTCGCCGCTGCCGAGCGGTTGGTGGTCGCAGGCGGGCTGGAGGACTGGGCCGCGGTCGCCCGGACCGAGGCGCATGACTTGCGTGCCCACCTCGCCGCACGCCGGGCCGAGGGGTTGGGCAATGCCAGCACGGCGCGCGAACTGTCCGCGCTCAAAGCCTTCATCGCTTTTGCCCGTCAGCAAAGCGGCGATCCCGAGCCCGCCGCACCCCGTCTGCGTGGGCCACGGATCAAAAAGGGCCTCCCCCGCCCCGTCACCCCGGACGAAGCGGTCAATCTCACCGAACTGGTCGACACGCTCGCCGCCGACGATTGGATCGGCGCGCGCGACCGGGCGGTGCTGCTGCTGATGTATGGATCAGGACTGCGGATTGCCGAGGCGCTGTCGCTGACCGGGCGCGATGCGATGCTGGGCGATGTGCTGCACATCACCGGCAAGGGCGGCAAGCAGCGGGTGGTGCCGATCCTGCCGATCACCCGCGCGGCGGTCGCGGACTATGTCCGGCTGTGCAAATGGCCGCTCACCCCGGCAGAACCGTTGTTTCGCGGCGCCAAGGGCGGGCCGCTCTCGCCTGCGATGGTGCAGCGGGTGATGGCGCAGGCGCGCCGCGCGCTCGGCCTGCCTGAGACCGCGACACCGCACGCGCTGCGCCATTCCTTCGCCACGCACCTGCTCAGCGCCGGGGCTGACCTCAGAAGTTTGCAGGCATTGCTCGGCCACGCATCGCTCGGGTCAACGCAGATCTATACCCGCGTCGATGCGGCCAGCCTGCTTGAAAATTATCGCAATGCTCACCCGCGGGCGGATCGCAGTTAGTCCTGATTTTCGTGGGCCTTGACCGGCTTCCACGTCACCACGCGGTAGACATAGAACAGCACCCCGGCGAGCACCATGGCGACCACGCCGTAACCCGCCAGCTTCTCGAACCGTTCGATCAACGGCGCTGCCGCGCGCCCGCCGAAGATCAAGACAGCATTCCAGATGCCCGACCCCAGAAAGGTGAACAGGCAGAAGCGCCACAGTTTCATATGCGCCAGACCCGCCGGCAGCGAGACGATGGTGCGCAGGATCGGCGAGAAGCGCAGAACGAAGACGATCCCATCGCCATATTTGCGGAAGATGTTGCGCGCCTTGGTGAATTCGTCCCACTCGAAGGTCAGCCAGCGGCCCCAGCGGTCGATGATGCGCTTCAACTGCTCCTCGCTCCAGCGCACCCCGATCCAGTACCAGAACAGGTTGCCGACCACCGTGCCGAATGTGGCGACGATCCACACGGTCCAGAAGGTCATCTCACCCTTGGCGACCAGCACCCCGGCGCCGCCCATGATCACCTCGGACGGGATCGGCGGAAAGATGTTCTCGGCCGCCATCAGCAGGAAGATGCCGAGGTAGCCGCCCTTGTTGAGCAGTTCGAGAAGGAAAGCGGTCATCGGGTCTCGATCTCTCGTCTAGCAGGGGCAATCAGGCAGCAGCGGCACGCTCGGCAAGCCGGCGTTCGATGGCGTCCCAGATCATGCCCGCCGTATCAGTGTTGTTGAACCGGTCAATCGCGACAATGCCCGTGGGCGAGGTGACATTGATCTCAGTCAGCCATTGCCCGCCGATCACGTCGATGCCAACAAAGGTGAGGCCCAAGCGTTTCAGATCCGGGCCGAGCGCCGCGCAGATTTCCTGTTCGCGCTCGGTCAGTTCCGTTTGCTGCGCCGATCCGCCCATGGCGAGGTTGGAACGGAACTCGCCCTCGCCCGGCACGCGGTTGATCGCGCCCGCTACCTCGCCATCAATCAGCACGATCCGCTTGTCGCCCTGCGCGACCTCGGGGAGGAAGGGCTGCACCATGTGCGGTTCGGGCCAGGTCTGGTTGAACACCTCGAACAGCGCGGTGAGGTTCTCGCCATTCTCGCCAATGCGGAATATCGCCTTGCCGCCATTGCCGTGGATCGGCTTCACTACGATCGCGCCGTGCTTGGCCATGAAGCGGCGCACCTCGTCCACGCTGCGGGTTACCAGCGTCGGCGGCATGAAGCGGCGGTAGTTGAGCACCATCACCTTCTCGGGCGAGTTGCGGACATTGGCGGGATCGTTGACCACCAGCGTCTCTGCGCCGATCCGCTCCAGCATATGGGTGGCGGTGATGTAGCCCATATGGAACGGCGGGTCCTGCCGCATCAGCACCACATCGACATCTTTGCCAAGGTCGAGCCGCACCTGATCGCCGCGCGTGAAATGGTCGCCCACCACCCGCTGCACCGTCACCGGGAAGGCATGGGCGAACAGGCGGTCATCCTCGTCCAGTGTCAGGCTTTCCACGTGATATTCGAAGAGCGAATACCCCCGCGCCTGGGCGGCGAGCATCAGCGCAAAGGAACTGTCGCCCGCGATATTGATCTGGTCGATGGGGTCCATCTGGACGGCTATGCGCAATGTCATGAATTCACTCCGAGGGATCAGCCGAACGGCATCCAGGCATTTTCGATGTGGGTGGGCTTGCGGCCGGGCGCAAGCAGGATGACGTCGATGCGGATGTCCTCGCCATTGGTCGCGTAGTCCTGCCACACGCATTCGACCGCCGCGGCGACGCGCTTGAGACGGCGTTCGTCGATGGCGTCGGCAAGGGCGACACTGCGCGCGCGCCATTTGACTTCGACGAAGGCGACAAGGCCGCTGCGGCGGGCGATCAGGTCGATCTCACCCGCCTTGGTCTTGACCCGCTCAGCGACCACGCGCCATCCGGCCTGCGCGAGATACATCGCTGCCTCGGCTTCGCCTTCGCGGCCACGCTGATCAGCGTCGCGGCGGCTTTCGGGACTGCGGCTCTCGCTCATTCGCCCTTCAATTCCAGCGCGCGGGCATAAAGCGTCGCCCGGTCGATGCCGGTGGCCTTGGCGACGATCCCGGCGGCCTTGCCCGGCCCGGCGTCCACGAGCGCCGTCTTGAGCATGGCATCGGCATCAAGCACCGGCGCTTCGGCATCAGTCGGCGGGCCGATCAGCAGCACGATCTCACCTTTGGGCGGGTGCGCGGCGTAATGCGCGGCGAGGCTCGCGGCGGTGCCGCTGCGGCATTCCTCGTGCAGCTTGGTAAGTTCGCGCGCCACCGCCACCTCACGGTCAGGCCACAGCTCGGCAATGGCGCACAAGGTTCGTTCGAGCCGGGGGGCGGTTTCGTAGAAGACCAGCGTCGCGGCGACATCGGCCAGCCCTGCCAAGACCTCGCTGCGGGCCTTGTCCTTGACCGGCAGGAAGCCGGCAAACAGGAAGCGGTCGCTCGGCAGTCCGGCAATCGACAGAGCCGAAACCGCCGCGCATGCGCCGGGGATGCTCACGACATTGACGCCCGCCGCGCGCGCCTCGCGCACGAGGCGATAGCCCGGATCGGAAATCAGCGGGGTGCCCGCATCGCTCACCAGCGCAACCGGCATACGCCTCGCTTCGTCGATGATCCACGTGCGGGTTTCGGGCGAGGCGTGATCGTCGAGCCGCTGCAGCCGCCCCTTGATCCCGAAATGTTTCAACAGCTTGCCTGTCACCCGCGTATCCTCGCAGGCAATCATCGCGGCCCCTTGCAACACACCAAGCGCGCGCAGGGTGATGTCGCCAAGATTGCCAATGGGGGTGGCAACGATATACAGCCCGGGCTCGGGCATGTTTGCGGGAATGGATGGCAGCTCCACGGTCATCGATCTGTCCATGGAGCACGACTGAGGGGTCGGCAAGAATGAAGCTTTGGAACACACCGGATTGGGCCGGTTGGTTGATGGATGCGGCGCGGCGCCTGCGCGGGCGCAATGTCGCTCTGGCAGGAGCGGCGATGCTTGCGGCGGGCTGTCAGGTGATCCCCAAGACCGACGTGGCCACGGCCCCGCCGCCTGCCCCCGCGCCCGAGCCTTCGGCGACCGCGCTCCCCACCGATACCGGCCGCCACCGCATCGCGCTGCTGGTGCCGATGAGCGGCGACACCGCCCCGGTCGGGCAGGCGATCGCCAATGCCACCACGATGGCGCTGCTCGATACCACCGCCGATAACCTGCGCATCACCACCTATGACACCTCCGAAGGCGTGGCGACCGCGGCGCGCAAAGCCATCGCGGACGGGAACAAGCTGATCCTCGGCCCGCTGACCGCCGACGCCGTTCCCGCCGTTCAAGCCGCCGCACGCCCCGCCGGTGTGCCGGTGATCGCCTTTGCCAATGACGCTGCGGTTGCCGGGCCGGATGTCTTCGTGATCGGCCACATGCCGGAACAATCGATCCGCCGCACGGTCGCCTTCGCCCGCGCGCGCGGCGCGGCGCGCTTTGCCGTGCTCGTGCCCGAGGGCGATTATGGCGCGCGCGCCTTCTCGGCCTTGGAGAATGCGCTGCGCGATTATGGCGGAACGCTGGTGCGCAGGGAAGGCTATGCGCGCGGCAATACCTCGATCGTCAGCGCGGCAGCGAGACTGCGGGCGGCGGGCGGTTATGACACCGTGCTTGTCGCCGACAGCGCCCGGCTCGGGATCGATGCGGCGGGCGAATTGCAGCGTGGTGTGCGCACCCGGGCGCGCATCCTCGGTACGGAACTGTGGAGCGGTGATGCCGCTCTCGCCCGTGCCCCGGCGCTGGAAGGCGCGCTGTTCGCTGCCGTCTCGGACCAGCGCTACAAGCGTTTTGCTGACAGCTACGCCGCCCGCTTCGGCACGCAGCCTTACCGAGCGGCGACCCTGGGCTATGACGCGGTGCTGCTGACCTTGCGCGTGGCGCGCGACTGGAAGGTCGGCACGCCCTTCCCCAAGGCCGAGCTCTACGACAAGGGCGGTTTTCTGGGGGTCGACGGTGCCTTCCGCTTTGCCCGCAACGGCGTGATCGAACGCGCGCTCGAAGTGCGCGAGGTCAAGGGCGGCGAAGTCACTCCGGTGGACCCTGCCCCCACCGGCTTCGGCAAGTGAGTAAAACCACGGGGGGTGGCTTGTGAGGCTGCGCGCAGAGGGCCTATAACCCGCGCATGGCCGATACCACCCCCGACGATCTCTTTGCCAATACCCCAACCTCCAGCGGCGATTACAACGCCTCCGCGATCGAGGTGCTCGAAGGGCTGGAGCCGGTCCGCCGCCGCCCCGGCATGTATATCGGCGGCACGGATGACCGCGCCTTCCATCACCTCGCCGCCGAAGTGCTCGACAATTCGATGGACGAGGCTGTCGCCGGCCACGCGACCCGGATCGAAGTGCGTCTGGACGAAGGCAACCGCCTGACCATCGCCGATAACGGGCGCGGGATGCCGGTTGATGAGCACCCCAAGTTTCCCGGCAAGTCGACCTTGGAGGTGATCCTTTCGACGCTCCATTCGGGCGGCAAGTTTTCGGGCAAGGCCTATGCCACCAGCGGCGGCTTGCACGGTGTCGGCATCAGCGTGGTCAACGCGCTGTCGGCGCACACCCGGGTCGAGGTCGCGCGGGACAAGCAGCTTTACGCGCAGGAATTCTCGCGCGGGGTCACGCAGGGCCCGTTGCAGACGCTCGGCGCGACGCCAAACCGGCGCGGCACTACGGTCAGCTTCGTCCCGGACGAGGAGATCTTCGGCGACCGCAAGTTCAATCCCAAGCGGTTGTTCAAGCTGGCCCGGTCGAAGGCCTATCTGTTCGCGGGCGTCGAAATCCGCTGGAAATGCGCAGCCGCATTGGCGAGCGAGGATGTCCCAGCCGAGGCCGTGTTCAAGTTCCCCGGCGGGCTTGCGGATCATCTCGCTGAACAGGTCGGCACGCGGGAATGTGTGACTGCCCAGCCCTTCACCGGCTTGCAGGAATTCCCGATGGTGGACGGGCTCGGGCAAGGCCGCGCCGAATGGGCGATTGCCTGGCCGCTCTATTCCGACGGCGCGACGAGCTGGTATTGCAACACCGTGCCAACGCCGGATGGCGGCACGCACGAGCAGGGCCTGCGCACTGCGTTGACTCGCGGCCTTCGGGCTTTCGGCGAGTTGGTGGGCCAGAAGAAGGCCAAGGATATCACCGCCGACGATGTGATGACCGGCGCCGAAGTGATGCTCTCGGTCTTCATCCGCGATCCGCAGTTCCAGTCGCAGACCAAGGACCGCCTCACCTCGCCCGAGGCCGCAAGGCTGGTCGAGAACGCGGTGCGCGACCACTTCGACCACTTCCTCACCGACAATATGGAGCGCGGGAAAGCGCTGCTCGGCGAGGTGATGGAGCGGATGGATGAGCGCCTGAAGCGCAAGCAGGAGCGCGAGATCAAGCGCAAGACGGCCACCAACGCCAAGAAGTTGCGCCTGCCCGGCAAGCTCACCGATTGTTCGGGCGAAGGCGGGCGCGAGACCGAATTGTTCATCGTCGAAGGCGACTCTGCGGGCGGCAGCGCCAAGCAGGCGCGTGACCGCAAGAGCCAGGCAATCCTGCCGATCCGCGGCAAGATCCTCAACGTCGCCAGCGCCACCGCCGACAAGATCCGCGCCAATTCCGAAATCGCCGATCTTGCGCTGGCATTGGGCTGCGGCACCCGCAAGGACTGCAACGCCGACAATCTGCGTTACGACCGCGTGATCATCATGACCGATGCGGACGTGGACGGTGCGCATATCGCCACGCTGCTGATGACGTTCTTCTTCCAGGAAATGCCCGATATCGTGAAGCGCGGGCACCTGTTCCTCGCCCAGCCCCCGCTTTATCGTCTGACCGCAGGCAAGGAGAGCCGCTACGCCCGTGACGAGGCTGCCCGTGCGGAGCTCGAAGCCACGGTGTTCAAGGGCAAGAAGGTCGAAGTCGCCCGCTTCAAGGGCCTTGGCGAAATGAACCCGCAGCAGTTGCGCGAAACCACCATGGCGCCCGAAACGCGCGGGCTGATCCGCATCACCTTGCCGCAGGAGTTCGAGGACCGGGCGGGTGTGGCGCGTCTGGTGGACGAGCTGATGGGCCGCAACCCCGAACATCGCTTCAACTTCATCCAGAACCGCGCGGGCGAGATTGACCGCGATCTGATCGACGCGTGATTTAGGCGAAGACGGCCTCGGCCCGCACCCTGCGCCACACCAGCACGAACAACGCGATCAGCAGCGGCGGCATGATCGGCACGCCAACCGTGATCGCCAAGGGACGGGCCAAGGCGACGGCGGCGAAGGTGGCGGCGATCGTGATCCGCTCCCAATCAGCAAATCCCTCGGCCCGCCCGCGCGCGAACAGGTAGGCGAGCGGGAATGCGGTCAGCACCATGTCGTAATCCAGCACGAAAGGCGTGGCGAGCGGTGCGCCTGCCAGCACAAGCGCGCCCATGCCGAGCGTGAAGCCGCGCCGCCAGCACGCCGCTGCCACCATCGCTGCCGCAGCCAGCGCGACGCCGACCTGTAGCGCCATTGAAAGGCCGCTTGGGACGCCGATCAGGCGGAGGCCCGCAAACAGGCTCACCATCTTGGCAAAGCCGATGGTCCCGCTGTCGGTGGCGCTACTGGCGGTCTGCGTGATCGCCAGCCAATCCGCCCACACTTGCGGCCCAAAAGCGAGCGCCGAGATAGCCGCCAGACCCAACGTCGCCCCGCCCGCGCCCGCAATCGTGCGCCACTGCCCACTCGCCAGCAGCGCCACCGGCACCAACAGGCCGAGTTGCGGCTTGATCGTTGCCAACCCGATCAGCACGCCCGCCAGCCAAGGCCGCTTGCGCACCAGCAACAATCCGCCGCCGAGCAGCGCCGCCACCAGAAACGCGGTCTGCCCGTGGGTCAGCGTCACGATCACCGGCGGGAAGGCCGCGATCAGCACCAACGCCGGGCCCTTGAGCCCGAGCGCCGCGAACCACGCCCGCACCGCTGCGAGAAAAGCCGCGCCTGTCAGCGTCAACCACACCGCCAGCGCCGGGAAATAGGGCAGGAACCCGAGCGGCCAGACAAAGGGCAGAAAGCTCGGCGGGTAAAAGAACGCGGTATATTCGCCCGGCAGCGTGTAGAATTCGCGCTGCGCGGCAACATGGGCGAGCGTGTCATAGACATTCGCACCCGCCACCAGCATCCGCCCCGATGTCCAGAAGCTGATGAAATCCGTGCCGATCAGAAAGCCGTTGCGGTCGATCCCGTTATTGGCGGTCAGCAAGAGGAACGCCAGCGTCGCCGCTTGGACCAGCGCCAGCAGCACCAGATAGCCGCGCGCCCGATCCGCGCCGAGCCATTCTGCCTTGCGAAGAACATCCCATCCCATGCCGTATCCCTGCCGCGCGCTCGCAGGCATGTCCATTGTCGGGGAGCGCTGGCATGTGGGGAAATTCCGTGGCAGCTTTGGCGGGCAGCCACAGGTGGGAGAGAACCGAGATGCGCCATGTCCTTGCAATGCTGGCTTCAGGAGCGCTGGCCCTGACCGCAGCGCCCCTCGCGGCGCAGGTCGAGCCGCCCGCCGCGGCCGCGGCCGCCGCCGAGCAGACGCCGCTTGAAATGCGCGCCGATCAGGTCGTGGCCCTGCTCAACGGGAAGGCCGATCCCGCCGAAATCTTCACCGCAGGCTTTCGTGCGGCCGTTGCCGATGCCCAGATCGTGACCCTGAGCGCGAGCCTTGTGGCGCAGTTTGGTCCGGCGACCGAGGTCGCGCTGCTGGCCCCGAGAGACGGCACGCGGGCCGCTCTCGAAATCCGCTTCGAGCGCGGGCTGGCGAAGGGGGGCATTGCGATCGACCCGGCGGATAGCAACCGCGTGAACGAGCTACGTTTCACAAGCGTGGATTCGCTCGCCATCGCGGATGACAGCCCTGCGAAGATCGCCGCCGATCTCGCCGCGCTGCCGGGCAGCGTCAACGCATGGTTCGGCCCGCTTGGGGACGGCACTCCGCTCATCAGCATGGGGGCGGACCGACCGCTCGCACTGGGATCAACCTTCAAGCTCTATGTCCTCGCCGCGCTGGCTGAGGATGTGAAGGCAGGCCGTCGCAAGTGGAGCGACGTCGTGGCCCTCACCGAAAAGAGCTACCCCAGCGGACAGTTGCAGGACTGGCCCGAGGGTGCGCCGGTGACGCTCCACACCCTCGCCAGTCTGATGATCGCGATCAGCGACAACACCGCCACCGACCAGCTGATCAAGGTGCTGGGCAAGGAGCGTATCCTCAGGCTGATGACAGACAGCGGCCACGCCGATCCGGACGCGAATGATCCCTTCCTGACGACCAGACAGCTGTTCATCCTCAAGGCCAGCGATGCGCAGACCCTTGCTGATTGGCGTAGCGGTGACCCTGCGAAACAGGCAATGATCGCGCTTGTGCAAGCGGCGGAGGAAGAGCCATCTCTCGACGCGGTCAACGCCGCCTTTGCCAATGGGCCCAAGGCGCTCGACATCGAATGGTTCGCCTCGCCCGCCGATCTCGCCAAGCTGCTCGCCTACATGCGCCGCACTGCCGATCCCAAGGTGTTCGAGATCATGGCGATCAGCCCCTCGGCCACGGCGGCGATCAAGGCAAATTGGCGCTATATCGGTTTCAAGGGCGGCAGCGAGCCTGGCGTGATGAACCTCACGTGGTTGCTCACCGACAAAGCCGGGCGCGACTGGGTGCTGACGCTGGGCTGGAACAATGCCGCAGCGGTCGTGGACGAAGGCAAGCTGGAAGGGATCGCGCAGCGCATTCTGCTGCTGCCTCGCTGATTTGCCAGCCCCCACCCCCTTGCACC
>NZ_JAAALE010000025.1 GCF_009905735.1 Porphyrobacter sp. SLTP | reverse complement strand
GGGGGATGGTAAGCCATGGCCTATCTTGATGACGCCGGACGCCAGCGGGTCAGCGAAGCGGTCACGGCTGCCGAAAGCGCGACTTCCGGCGAGATCGTGACGGTGCTGGCCGAAAGCTCGGACGGGTACACCGATGTGGCGCTGCTGTGGGCGGCAGGTGCGGCGTTTACAGCGATGAGCGTGTTTGCGGCCTTCCCCCTGCCTTTCCTCAACGCGTGGGATGCGGCTTTTGGTGGGTGGGGCCATGAATGGACCACCGGAGAGCTCGCCAGCATGGTGATCGCGCTCGGCCTCATCAAATTCGTTGCTGTGATGCTGGTGCAGCAATGGGAACCGCTGAAGTTTTTCCTGATCCCCGGCCCGCTCAAGACGATCCGGGTCCACAATCAGGCGGTGCGCCAGTTCAAGGTTGGCGCGGAACGTCGCACCACCGGGCGCACCGGCGTGATGATCTACCTCTCGATGCGCGAACACCGCGCAGAAATCGTCGCGGATGAAACCATCGCGGCCAAAGTGCCCGCCGAAGTGTGGGGCGAGGCGATGGGCGATATGCTTGTCCACATCCGCAAGGGCCGTGTGGCTGAGGGGCTGGCCGTGGGTATCAGCGATGTCGGCCATGTCCTGGCCGAACATTTCCCGCGCGGCAGCGACGATGAAAATGAGCTCCCAGACCGCCTGATCGAGGTTTGACCCGACCTGCCGCAATTCGCCCTTGACCCGCTCGCCCTGAGCCTGTCGAAGGGCCGCTCCTTCTTTCCGATCCAGCGCCGAAGAAGCACGATCCTTCGACAAGCGCAGGATGAACGGGGTTTTGCATTTTGGAAAAAGACCGCGACGCCGATCTGCCCGAAGAGGTAATGTGGGAAGGCCGCTTCATCACCACCAAGAAGCGGGGGCGGTGGGAATATGTCGGACGCGCGCGCGGCATTCGCGCCGCAGCGATCATTGCGCTGGACGAGGACGCCGATGGCACCCGCCATGTGATTCTTGTCAGCCAGTACCGCGTGCCGCTCTCGCGCTTCAGTCTCGAAGTCCCCGCGGGCCTCGTCGGCGATGACGCGGGCGGCGAGGACGAAAGCGCCCTCACCGCCGCCGCGCGCGAGCTGGAGGAGGAAACCGGCTACCGCGCGGCCAAGCTTGAGGTCCTGGGGGAGTTCTACTCCTCGCCCGGGATGGTCTCGGAATGCTTCACGCTGCTGAAAGCGACCAGCCTTGAACGCATTGGCGAAGGCGGCGGCACCGAGGGCGAGAATATCACCGTCCACCGGGTTGCGCTGCGCGATCTTTCGCGCTTCGTGGCCGAGTGGCGGCGCGCAGGGCACGCGGTCGACGTGCGCATAGCGATGCTTTTGACACCGGGATACTTGGGAGAGGATTAAGTTATGGCAGGCAGAGTTGCGGGCAAGATGGCCCTCGTCACGGGCGGCGCGCAGGGCCTTGGCCGCGCGCATTGCATCCGCTTGGCGCAGGAAGGCGCGCGGGTGCTGGCGACCGATATCAACGGCGCGGGCGCGGAGGAAACCGCCGCGATCATCAATGCCGAGATGGGCGAAGGCACCGCCTTCGGGATCGCGCATGACGTGACTGATCCGGCCCAGTGGGAAGCCGCGGTCGATGCCGCGCGCGAGCATCTCGGCGGGCTCAACGTGCTGGTCAACAATGCCGGGATCGGCGTGCCGGGCAATATCGAGGCGTGTGATTTCGGGGACTGGCAGCGCTGCTTTGATATCAACGTCAACTCGATCTTCCACGGCTGCCAGAAGGCCCTCCCGCTGATGCGCGAACACGCGCCGGGGTCGATCATCAATATCTCGTCCATCGCAGGCCTGATCGCCAGCGACACCATGCCCGCTTACAACGCCTCGAAGGCGGCGGTGTGGATGCTGTCGAAGTCGATTGCGCTCCACTGCGCCAAGAAGAGCATGAATATCCGCTGCAATTCGGTGCACCCGACCTTTGTCGATACGCCGATCCTCGACGGGACGGCCAAGGCCGCCTCGCTCGACAAGGATGTGCTGCTGGAAAAGCTGGCGCGGCAGATCCCGCTGAAATTCGTGGGCGAGCCCAACGATATCGCCAACGCGGTGCTCTATCTGGCGAGCGATGAAAGCCGCTTCATGACCGGCGCCGAGCTCAAGCTGGATGGAGGAATCTCGGCCATGTAAAAAAGAGGGGCCACACAAGGCCCCTCCCGGTTGTTCCAATCAGGTGCAGCGGCCCGAAAACCGGGAACCGCTTTTCGTCGCTGCACTCAATCCGCGATCAGCGCGATCGCGAGGTAGATCAGGATGAAGCTGCCAAAGCCGAGCAGCGCGCCGGCAACGAAGCCGATCCGCACCAGCATGGTGTCGATCCCGAAGTAGTCAGCAATCCCGGCGCAGACGCCGAAGACCTTGGCGTTGGACTTGTCGAGGCGGAAGTTCGCGCGGGGCGGCTTGCCGCCGGAATTGCCCGTGATGTTGTTCATGTCAGTCAGTCTCCGTGAGAAAGTGTTGCCAGCTTAGGCGACCATGCCGGGGCTAGCAGGAACGATGGCATAGGCGAAGCTGGCAACGGTCAGAACGACAGCGAAGGCAGCGGAAGCGAGGCGGGCGAGGTTGTCAGAGCCGAACATGGTCTTGGGTCCTTTGAGTCGAGTGTTTGGTGAGGCAGCGATCAAGCGATCAGGGTCGGGCTGGCCGGGATGATGGCGTAGGCGAAGAACGCGGCCGACATGACGATCGAGAAAGCGGCGGCGAACAGGCGGTTCGAGGTTTCGGTGGCGAACATGTGAAGTCTCCTTCTGGTGTTTTCAGTGTTTTCCGGGACCATCCCGGGGATGCAAAGTACATTGCACGGGGCGTGCCAAACTAGAAAAATGGCGGAATTCTGCGGTTTCTATGCTTTCAGCCCGCAAACAACCCGTTCAGCCAAGCGAAAGATTGGGAAAATCTACCAAGGGTTAGGATTGGCGATTTCAGAAGCGCTGCTCTGGCCAAATCTGGCCCCTGTGCTAACCGCGAGTGCGCCATGGGCCTCAGCCGGATCACCCTTGAAAACTTCCGCAATCACGCCGCGACGACGCTTGGCGAGACGGCGCATTTCAACCTGCTGGTGGGTGAGAACGGCGCGGGGAAGACGAACCTGCTGGAGGCGCTGTCATTGCTCGGGCCGGGGCGCGGGCTGCGGCGCGCGAACCTTGGCGATCTGGCGCGGCGGGCGGTTCCGGGTGATCCCCCCCTCCCCTTTGCCATCGGAGCGAGCCTGACCGAGGCCGGTACCGTGTCGGCACGGATCGGCACCTATACCGAAGACGGCCAACCCGGGCGGCGGCTGGTGCGGGTCAACAGCGCGCCCGCCAGCGCGGCGAGCCTTGCCGAATGGCTGGCGATGAGCTGGCTCACCCCGGCCATGGACGGGCTATTCACCGACAGCGCGGGCGCGCGGCGGCGGTTTATGGACCGCATGGCGCTGGCCATCGCGCCCGATCATGCGCGGCGGGTCAACGCGCTGGAGACCGCCCTGCGGGAGCGGGGCAAGCTCTTGGAAGCGGGCGGCGATCCGCGCTGGATGGACGCGATCGAGGCACAGGCGGCGGATCACGGCGCGGCGGTCGCGCGGACCCGGGCCGACCTTGTCTTGCGACTGGCGGATGAACTTTCCGCCCTGCCCCCTGAGCCTTTCGCCCGGCCCGCCCTCACCTACCTCCCCGGCGGCCCGCTGGATGAGACCGCCTTGCGCGCCGAACTCGCCCGCGCCCGCCCGCGTGACCGGGCGGCCGGACGCGCGCTCACCGGACCGCAGCGCGATGAGTTGCAGGTCAAGATGGCCTCAACCGGCCAGCCTGCCGCTGCCTGTTCGACCGGCGAGCAGAAGGCCATGCTGATCGCCATTACGCTGGCCCACGGCATCCTTGCCGCTGCTGGTCGTCCCAGCGTGCTGTTGCTGGACGAAGTCGCCGCGCATCTCGATCCGGTGCGCCGGACCGAACTGTTCCGGCGACTGCGGGAAGGCAAGGCGCAGGTCTGGATGACCGGCACAGAACTCGCTCCCTTCGATGCGATCCGCGGCGAGGCGGCGGTGTGGCGCGTGTCTGGTGGAGGTGTGGAGCGGATATAGATACTGCTCGTCATTGCGAGCCGCAGGCGAAGCAAGCCATGGCCCAGCCTTCCCGCCACGAGTAAAGCCGTGTCAAGGATTACCGCGCCGCCTTCGGCTCCTCGCAATGACGAAGATTACTTTGCCGCCGGTGGTAGCGCGCCCTCGACCTCGTCGAGCGTCGAGGCCACCAGCCGCTCGATCCCGTCGGCGGTGGGGTGGATCTTGTCGGCCTGGAACAGCGCGGGCTCGCGGTAGATGTCCTCAAGCCAGAACGGGATCAGCGCCGCGCCATATTCCTTGGCGAGGTCGCGGTAGATCGCATCGAACTCAGCCTGAAACTCCGGCCCGTAATTCGGCGGGGCGCGCATCCCCATAATCAGCACCGGCACCTTCTGGTCGCGCAGGATCGTCAGCATCTTGCCAAGGTTCGCCTTGGTCTCTTCCGGCGAGAGCCCGCGCAGCAGGTCATTCCCGCCCAGCTCCAGAATGAACAGCGCGGGCGGCGTCTCCTGCGCCGCCAGCGTGAATTCCAGCCGCTGCAACCCCGCTGCCGAGGTATCGCCCGAAACGCCCGCATTGATCACATCGGCGTTCATCCCCTTGGCCCGCAGCGCGTTCTCCAGCTTCTCGGGATAGGAATCGCGCGGATCGAGGTTGTAGCCGGCAAACAGGCTGTCCCCGAAGGCGATAATCTTCCGCTCCGGGCCCATCACCGGGATCGCCGGGAGTGCGGGCTTGCCGTCTTCGGCGATCTCGGCCGCAGGCGCGGCATCCTCGGCCGCGTCTCCGCAGGCCGCCAACGCCAGTAATGCGGCACCAACGACGCCAATATTCGACCAACCGCGCTTGTGCATCCGCACACCATCCTTAGCTGTAGCTTGTTGCTATCCCCCACCTATGCCATCGGAACCGTGTGACAAGTCCCTCTCTCGCAATCAGCGCTCGCAATCTTACCCTCACCCTCGGCAGCAATGCTGCGCCGGTCACGATCCTGCGGGGTATCGACCTCGACATTGAGCAGGGGCAAGTCGTGGCGCTGCTGGGGCCCTCGGGCTCAGGCAAAAGCTCGCTGATGGCGGTGCTGTCCGGCCTCGAACGCGCGAGCGGCGGGACGCTGACTGTGGCGGGCGCGGATTTCACCAATCTGACCGAGGATGGCCTTGCCGCCGCGCGCCGGGGCCGGATCGGGATTGTGCTGCAAGCCTTCCACCTGCTGCCGACGATGACCGCGGCCGAGAATGTCGCCACCCCGATGGAACTCGCCGCGATGCCGGACGCCAGCCCCCGCGCGCTGGCGGAGCTGGCAGCGGTCGGCCTCGGACACCGCACCGGCCACTACCCCACCCAGCTTTCGGGCGGCGAGCAGCAGCGCGTCGCCATCGCCCGTGCCACTGCACCGCGCCCCGATCTGATCTTCGCCGACGAACCGACCGGCAACCTTGATGCCGCGACAGGCGAGGAGATCATCAACCTCCTTTTCGCCCGCCGCGCGGAAACCGGGGCGACCCTGCTCATCATCACCCACGATGCCAGCCTTGCCGCGCGCTGCGAGCGGGTGCTGACCATGGCGGACGGCGTGATCGTGTCGGACACGGCTGGCACCCGCGCATGAGCCTTCCGCTCAAGACAGCGTGGCGCATCGCCCGCCGCGACCTCAATGCGCGCTTCCGCGGCCTCAGGCTGCTGCTGGTGTGCATTTTACTCGGCACCGCGGCGCTGGCAGCCATCGGCACGCTGACCAACGCGATCGAGCGGGAGCTGGAGTCCAGCGGACAGGAGTTGCTGGGCGGCGACCTTGAGGTCGAAGTGTGGCAGCGCGATCTGCGTCCCGATGAACGCACAGCGTTGAGCGAATATGGCACCATCTCCAGCGGCTACCGGATGCAGGCGATGGCCAGCACGCCCGATGCGGCGGCGCCGATTGAACTGAAGGCGGTGGACGCCAAGTGGCCGATGTTTGGCACATTGCTTCTGACCGATGGCCGGACCGTCGGCGCGCCCAGCGGCACGGATGCGTGGATCGCGCAGACCGCGCTCGAACGGCTCGGCATCAAGCCGGGCGACATCTTCGAGGTCGGCACCGTCACCTTGCGCGCGGCAGGCATCATCAAGGACGAGCCAGACCGCCTGTCAGAAGGCTTCCAGCTCGGCCCGACGATCATCGTCGCGCAGGATATCCCCGCCAAGGCCGGTCTGCTGCAACCCGGTTCGCTCTACCAGAGCAAGCACCGCATCGCCTTCGCCAATGCCGCGCAGAGCCCTGACGTGGTGGAAGAGGCGCTGACCAAGCGCTTCCCGACCGCGGGGTTCGACATCCGCACCCGTGATCGCGCCTCACCCGGCGCGGACCGGTTCGTGCGGCAGATGAGCGATTTCCTGACGCTGGTGGGCTTGGCCGCGCTGGTGATTGCCGGGATCGGGATTGCGGGCGGCGTGTCATCCTATCTCGACCAGCGCCGCACCAGCATCGCGACGCTGAAGGTGCTGGGGGCGACCTCGGGCGATATCGTGCGCATCTATGCGATGCAGATCGGCGTGGCGGCGCTGGCAGGGAGTATCGCGGGTCTCGCGGCAGGCGTGCTGGTCACGCCGCTGCTGGCGGGCGCCTTGCAAGGGCTGCTGCCGGTCGAAAGCGGCTTCATCATCGCGCCTGGCGCTCTGGCTTTGGCGGCGAGTTACGGGCTGCTGGTGGCCTTCGCCTTTGCCGCCGCGCCGCTGCTGCGCGCGCGGACTTTCCCGGCGATGGCGCTGATGCGGTCGGGCATCGTGCCACTGTCACGCGACAAGCGCGCACTCTTGGCGACCGCGCTGGGCCTGGCCGCGATCTGCGCTTTGGCGCTGCTGACGACCGATCAGCCAATGCTCTCGGGCGGGTTCCTGCTCGGCGCGGGCGGCGCTCTGGTGCTGTTGGCGGGGCTTGGCTGGGGTATCCAGACCCTCGCCCGCCGCCTGCCGCGTCCACGCAATCCGCTGCTGCGGAGCGCGCTCGCCAACATCCACCGCCCCGGGGCGCCGACGGGCGCGCTGGTGACGGCGTTGGGCTTTGGCCTTGCCGCCTTCGTGCTGCTCGCCGCCGTGCAGAGCGCGATTGACGGCAATATCCAGCAGCGCGTGCCGCAGGCGGCACCAGACTACTTCGTGCTCGATGTGCCACCCGCCAAGGAGCCGCGCTTCTTCGCACTGATCCAGCAGGACTTCCCCAAGGCCGCGATCCGCACCGTGCCGACGATGCGCGGTGCGGTGCTGGCCTATGGGCCCAAGGACAAGATGATCCGCGTAGCCGACCTGAAAGAGATCCCCGAGGGCGCCTGGGCGCTGCGGGGCGAGCGCGGGCTGACTTATGCCGACACCTTGCCCGAGGGCAACCGCGTGATCGAAGGCCAATGGTGGAGCCCGTTCCACAAGGGTGAGCCGCTGGTCTCGGTCGATGCCGATTTCGCGAAGGCTGTGGACCTCAAGGTCGGCGATTATCTCACCATCGGCATCCTCGGCGTGGAGCGCACTGCGCGGGTCGCCAATATCCGCGAGATCGACTGGGAGAGCATGGGCTTCAACTTCGCGCTGGTGTTCAGCCGCAATGCGATTTCGGATGCGCCGCATAACCTGTCGGCGACGATTGACCTGCCCGAAGGCGCAGACACCGCCGCGCGCGGCAAGCTGCTGCGGGCGCTGGTGAAGGAGATGCCCTCATCCTCGGTGATCGAGGTGGGCGGCATTCTGGTCGAGGCGCGCAATTTGCTCCAGCAGGTGAGCCTTGCCACGCTGGCGGCGGCGGCTGTCACGGTACTGGCAGGTCTCGCCGTGCTGATGGGCGCGATTGCGGCGGCGCGGGCGGCGCGCACTTATGACACAGTGATGCTGCGCGTGTTGGGCGCGAGCCGGCGGCAGATCCTGCTGTTGCAGCTCGCCGAATATGGCTTGCTCGCCGGCGTGCTGGCGCTGGTGGCGTTGGGCCTCGGCGGCGGGTTGGCGTGGGTGGTCATTACCCAGCTGTTCGAATTCGACTGGCTGCCCGATTGGGGCGAGGTGCTGGGTGTGCTCGGCCTCGGCGTGGCGCTGGTGCTCGGCTTCGCGCTTGCCGGGTCACTGCCGCTCTTGCGGGCGAAACCGGCGCGGGCCCTGAGGGAATTGTAAGCGCGGGAGCTTTAGGCGAACACCTCTTCCAGCCGGTCCGATCCGCCGCCTGTGACTTCGGAATGGAGCGAGGCGGTGAAGGCCGAGGTGAACATGGCATAAGCAATCATCAGCGGGATGATCAGCAGTCCGCCGATGATCGACAGCGTAATCGCCGCGCCCGAACCGCCACTGGCCGCGTCCGTCGCGGCAAACAGCAGCGCTACGGGTAGGCCCAAAGCCACCAGCGACCCCAGGACAAAGGCGATCAGAGCGAGCAAGATCGCCAGTGCCTTGCCGCGCGTCACCGACCAGCTGCGCCGGATCGCCTTCACCGGATTGAACACCTGATCGACCGCGACCACCGGAATCAGCACGGCAAACCGGCACGCCAGATAGATCAAGACGGGCAGGGACAAGAGCGGCAGGATCGCAGCAAGCACCCCGCCCCCTGAGCCGCCCACTGCGTCTGATACGCCGAGCATCACCATAACCCCCAGTGCAAGGCCGAAATATCCCAGCAGCATCAGCACCGCGAGGGCAAAGAACGGCAGCGCGCTCCGGAACCCGCGCACCATCGCCCCGCCGAACGACGGCTCCTCCAGCGGGGAGGCGATTGTCACCATCGCCGCCTGCTGGGCGAGCAGGATCACGATATAGCCAGCGTAGAACACCACGACCACCGCGATCATCCCGATCCCGAGTCCCGTGAGAGCAGCCGGATCATCCAAGCCTGCCGAAAAGCCCGCCATACCGGCGAGGCCCATCACCATCACGCCGACAAACATCGCGATCGCGGCGGCAAACTGGATCACCAGAAACACCAGCCACATCCCCAGCAGCAGCCAGAAGCGCTGCCGGAACATGGCAAAGCTGATCGAAAAAACGCGGCCGATATCCATGATGCGAAGCCCCCTAGCGGGCTTGCCCGCCCCGCAGGGGTAAACTGCAACGCGCACACGCTTGGAGCAAGGGCCAACGTCGACCCTGCTCCATCACAGTGTGGATCACTCGAACACGTTCTCACCATAGGGGTCCTTCGGGTCGGCCCCGAAGCGGTTGTGCCCGCGCGTGCCTTCAAGGCACATGAAGATGAGCAGGATGAGTCCGCCGATATAGGGAATGAGGCCCAGCAGCACGAGCCAGCCCGACTTGTCCTGATCGTGGAAGCGCCGCACCTGCACGGCGAGGCCGGGGATCAGGAACACAAGGAAGTAAAGCCCGCCCACGGCAATCAGAAAGAGCCCGCTTCCCGAGCCGCCCCCGTCCAGCGCCATCGCGATCAGGATCAGCGGCACCAGCAACAGGATCTGGAACAGCACGAACATCCAGTATTCCTTGCGCCGCGAGCGGCCCGAAAAATCGGCATACCGCTTGAGCGGCATAAGCATCCATTCCATGTGTGATCCCCCCTGTTGCTTGTGAAGCCCTTGCAAAGCATCACATTTGGCTTCGGCATGCAAACGAAAAGGGCCCCGCACCGGTGGTGCGAGGCCCATATTCTAGCCGATGGCGTTTCGTTTAGAAGCGGAAGCGCACAAGGCCGCCGTAGGTGCGCGGCTGGCTCGGGTAGCCCGAAACCGTGCCGGCCTGAGCGACGCCGTCAAACACCGTGATGATGTATTGATCGTCGAGCAGGTTGCGCGCCCATGCGCCGATTTCCAGCCCGTTTTCGAGCTTGAAGGTCATCGAGGCGTTCACAAGGTTGGTTTCACGCTGGAAGATCCGGGTGTTGCCCAGAGCAGCGTTGAAGGTCGGCAGGCCGTTGTTGATCGCGACGTTGCTTTCGTGGGCGTAGTCGACACGGGTGACCAGCGCATTGCCGCTGTCGCCGAACTCAAGCGTGTAGGTTGCCGAGGTGGCAAGGCTCCACGCCGGGATACCACCCGGACGCGCGCCGGTCAGATTGCCGACCGGGCTTTCATCGAAGCTGTTGAACTTCGGATCAAGGTGGGTCGCCGCGAAGGTGAACACCAGACCGTCGGTCGGGTTGATCGTGGCATCGACTTCGAAGCCGCGAACCGATTGTTCACCCGCGTTGTTCAGCTGGAAGCCGGTGCCGGTGAACAGGAAGCTCTGGAAGCCCTTGATGGTCTGGTCGAACAGCGCGAGGTTGAAGCCGAAGCCATCCCACTGCGCCTTCATGCCGATTTCGTAGACTTCCGCCTTTTCCGGTCCGGCAAAGCGCGAACCCGTCGTGAGGTTGGCTACGCCCAGCCCGCCAGTGGTGATCGGCGAGGCCGGCGCGGCAAAGCTGGAGCGGCCCGGACCGGGGATGTAGTCCCCAAACGCCGGACGGCTATCGCGCGACAGGTTGATCGAGCTCGCCTTGAAGCCGGTCGCATAGCTGGCGTAGATGTTGACCTCGTTCGAGACCTCATAGGCCGCGCGCAGCAGGTAGGTGAACTGGTCATCCTGCGTACGGCCGGGCTCGACCGCGTTGGGCAGGTTGAGGAACGGCGGCTGGAACTGGAACGGCGTCAGGCCGAGCAGCGGGTTGGTCGCCGGGTTGGTGGCGGCAGCGAGCAGCTGCTGCTGGACAACGCCGGGCAGAGCCTGGAACTGCGCACGCGTGAACACGTCGGGCAGGTTCGGGTTCTGCAACGTCGCACCCGTGATGAACGCATCGACGAGGTTGATGTTGGACAGCTCGTCGAACGACTGCTGAGCGAGCGCGAAGTCCTTCTTGTCGTCGGTGTAGTTGAAGCCGGCGGTGAAGACGAGGCCGTCAACCGGCTCGAAATCGACGGTGCCGAACACCGACCACGACTTGTTATCCATCGAAAACTGCTCGGCGGTCAGCGGACCGGGCGAGAAGATCGAGTTCTGCGGGAGGCCGAGACCGGCTTCGACGCCGTTGAAGACCAGCGGGTTGCCAGCCAGCAGGCTGAAGAACGCGCGGGTATCGGCGCCCGTGGTCAGGCGGCTGTCCTGCGAGATCGATTCATCGAAGTAGAACCCGCCGAGCAGGAAGTTGATCGGGCCATCGAAGTCCGATGTGATCCGCAGTTCCTGAGTGAAGGTGTCGACCTTCTGATCGCGCAATTCGCTGACCACGTCGGCGCTGGTGAAGTCGACGTCCTGATCGAGGAAGTTCTTCAACTCGCGGTAGGCGGTGATCGAGGTGACGGTCAGGTTGCCGACGTTCCAGTCAGCCTGGATCGAGCCGCCGTAGTTGTCGACGGTGTTGCGCGGAACCTGGCTGAGGAAGGTGTTGTAGCTGAAGAAGTTGGTGTCGAGCGCTCCGCCCACTGCAAACACCGCAGGCGCGCTGGGGCCGGCCACGAGGGTCGAGACCTGGCAGCACACTTCGTCAATCCGGCCGTAGTCACCGATAATGCGGACCTTGAAATCCGTGCTCGGCTCGATCAGCAGCTGTCCGCGGGCCGACCAGCGGTTGCGGTCGGAAAGGTCCTCATCGAGGTTGACGATCCGGGCATAACCGTCACGCTTGTTGTAGCTCCCGTCGAGCGAGAAGGCGATATTCTCGGAAATCGGGCCGGTCACTTCGCCGCGCACCACGATCGCGTTGTAATTGCCATAGCTGGCTTCGACGACGCCGCCGAATTCGTACTCGGGCTCCTTGGTGACGACCGAGATCACACCGGCCGACGCGTTCTTGCCGAACAGCGTCGATTGCGGGCCGTTCAGCACTTCGATGCGGCTGACCATGTTAAGGTCGGACAGCGCGGCGGCCGAACGCGAACGGAACACGCCGTCGATGAAGACGCCGACCGAAGGCTCGATCCCGAAGTTGTTATCGCCGTTGCCGAAGCCGCGGATGATGAAGGTGGTGGCCGAAGCGCTCTGCAACTGGCTGACGCGCAGCGAAGGTGTAACGGTTTGCAGGTCGAGCACGTCGCGGATTTGCGCGTTTTCGAGCGTCTCGCCGCTCGTCACCGACACCGAGATCGGCGTTTCCTGAAGGGTCTGTTCGCGCTTGGACGCGGTAACGATGATGACGTTGCTGCTCTCAGGCGCTTCGACTTCAGGGTCCTGCTCCTGAGCGAATGCCGTGCCCGGCATGGCCAGGGCAAAGGTGGCAGCGCCTGCAAGCAGGGTGAATCGATATGCGCCGGCAATGCCGGTGATGGTCGAACGCATGGAAGCTCCTCTCCAAAATATCCCGCGACCCCGGCGCCCGTTGGGCACGCACGTTACTCGTGCGCTCTCTCCCGTGATCGTGTCGCGGCGGTGATAAGCCAGTGTTGCGTCAGCGACAAGCGGCCCACCCGCGCTTTCCTCTGCCAATAAGGGTTATTGTTGCGCCAGAGTCACACTGGAATCGGTAGCAACACCGCCCCAAATGCGCCCCACGCTTGCCCCGAACGCATCCTTGCGCTAGGCGCCGCGGCGATGTTGCAACGCAGCACATGGATGCATCGGCCACGCTTGCCGTAGCGTCCGGAGCTGTCGCTAACCCGCCATAAACACTGCCTAACGCAGCGCCCCCGATCCGCGTTGCTCGTTTACCCTGCCCCGGATGCCTCGCATCCGGCTTTCACCGGAAGTTTTTTGCGCATGTCGTCCGCCCTTAGAAATATCGCGATTATCGCCCACGTTGACCACGGCAAGACCACCCTGGTTGACCAGTTGTTCCGCCAGTCGGGCACCTTCCGCGAGAACCAGCGCGTCGAAGAACGCGCCATGGATTCGGGCGATCTCGAAAAGGAACGCGGGATCACCATTCTTGCCAAGTGCACCAGTGTCGAATGGCACGGTGCCAACGGCGATACCACCCGCATCAACATCGTCGACACCCCCGGCCACGCCGACTTCGGGGCCGAGGTGGAGCGCATCCTCTCGATGGTCGACGGCGTGATCCTGCTGGTCGACAGCGCGGAAGGCGCGATGCCGCAGACCAAGTTCGTGACCGGCAAGGCGCTGGCGCTGGGCCTGCGTCCGATCGTCGTCGTCAACAAGATCGACCGTCCCGATGGCCGCCCGCAGGAAGTACTCGACGAAGTGTTCGATCTGTTCGTGAGTCTCGATGCCGCTGACGATCAGCTCGAATTTCCGGTGCTGTACGCCTCGGGCCGCGATGGCTATGCCAGCGAAGATCAGGATCGCCGCGAAGGCAGCCTTGCGCCGCTGTTCGAAAAGATCATCGAGCACGTCCCGCCCCCCGGCCTCGATCCCGATGCCAAGTTCAGCTTCCTTGCGACACTGCTGGACCGCGACAACTTCATGGGCCGCGTCATCACCGGCCGCGTGCAGTCGGGCACGATCCGCGTGAACGACCCGATCCACGCGATCGACATGGACGGCAAGGTCGTCGAAGTCGGCCGCGCGACCAAGCTGATGAGCTTTGACGGGCTGGAGCGCGTGCCGGTGGAATCGGCGCAGGCGGGTGACATCATCGCGCTCGCCGGTCTGGAAAAGGCGACCGTCGCCAACACGATCTGCGATCCCTCGGTTTCCGAGCCGATTGCCGCCCAGCCGATCGATCCGCCGACGCTGGCGATGCGCTTCTCGGTCAATGACTCACCCCTCGCCGGGCGCGAGGGCAGCAAGGTCACCACCCGCATCATCCGTGACCGCCTGCTGCGCGAGGCCGAGACCAACGTCGCGATCCGCGTCACAGAGAGCGAGGACAAGGACGCCTACGAAGTTGCAGGGCGCGGCGAATTGCAGCTGGGCGTGCTGATCGAAACCATGCGCCGCGAAGGCTTTGAGCTCGGTATCAGCCGCCCGAAGGTGCTGTTCCGCGAAGAAGGCGGCAAGCGCATGGAGCCGTACGAGACCGTCGTGATCGACGTGGATGACGAGCACTCCGGTACGGTTGTCGAGAAGATGCAGCGTCGCAAGGCCGACCTCACCGAAATGCGCCCCTCGGGCCTCGGCAAGACCCGCATCACCTTCTCCGCCCCGTCACGCGGCCTGATCGGTTACCACGGCGAATTCCTGTCCGACACGCGCGGCACCGGGATCATGAACCGGTTGTTCGAGAAGTACGATGTCTACAAGGGCCCGATCGAAGGCCGCATCAACGGCGTGCTGATTTCCAACGGCGATGGCGAGGCCAATGCCTATGCGCTCAACATGCTCGAAGAGCGCGGCGAATTGTTCGTTGGCCCGCAGATGAAGGTCTATCAGGGCATGATCATCGGCGAGAATGCCAAGCCGGACGATCTCGAAGTCAACCCGATGAAGGCCAAGCAGCTGTCGAACGTCCGTTCGAGCGGCAAGGATGACGCGATCCGCCTCACCCCGCCGCGCCGCATGACGCTGGAGCAGTCGATTGCTTACATCGACGACGATGAAATGGTCGAAGTGACCCCGCAGTCGATCCGCCTGCGCAAGGCCGAGCTTGACCCGAACGAGCGCAAGAAGATGCGCCGCAAGAAGGAAAGCTGAGGCACGGCGGCTTTAGCCGCTTGCCCCAAACGCAAATAACCCCGCGCGAGGATGACCTCGCGCGGGGTTATTTTTTCAGCCGAAGCCAAAGCGGCGGATTAGAACCGCAGGTTCACCGATGCGCGAAGCGCGTGGTAATCGAACTTGTCGTTCGACAGACGCATATCGGTGCCGCCCGATTCCAGCAGGAACGGGTTGGTCGCAGGCGCAGTGCCCGGGCCCACGGCGACGACATAATCGTCATCGTTGAAGCGCGAGTAGAGATACTCGATCCCGAGGCCGAGGTTGCGCGTCAGCATCACTTCAGCGCCGCCGCCGGCCTGCCAGCCGAACTGCCAGTCACGCTCGTTGTCGGGCGTGAAAGAATTGGCGCCATTGCTGGTGCTGAACGAGTGGTCGATGCGGGCATAACCTGCGCCGCCGGTGGCATAGAACAGGCCGCGCCCTTCGCCCGGCGAGATGCCGAGACGGGCACGCGCAGTCACGGCCCAATCCATCTCACGCCCGAAGGTGTAGGACGCCGGGGTGGTGCTGAAGCCGGTCGTGAATTCTTCCACGCCCGGACGCGCGCCTTCGACCAGGATGCCTGCGACGAACGGGCTGTCACCGAAGTGCTGGTCATAGCCGACGCGAACGGCATAGCCTTCGTTCTGGCGATTGCCGCGGCAACCCGCAGCCGCCGCGCTGACCGGCGTGCCGGCGCAGAAGCCCGGCGAGAAAGCGTTGGCACCTGCCGCCGTATTCACGTTGTCATTGAATGCGCCGTCCTGATCGGTGTCGAACACGATCGTATCGCTGCGACCATCCTCAACAGATTCAAGACCAATCGATCCGGAAATGTATGGGCCGTTAAAGTAGCGTTCATCTTCCTGCGCAAAGGCAGCAGACGAAAGCAGCAATGCAGTTATACCAACTGCCGGGGTGAAGTAACGTAGCGACATTATTGAAAACTCCGGATTCGGAAATGAACTTTTTGCAACCTATTTCAATTGCCGATGCTCTCTGTCGCAATTCCGATATTGTTTCTAACTCATGAGTTAGTTTTCGCGCGATCCATCTTGCGGCCACGTCATTTGGGCGGAGAGATGTGCGTAAATTGCGATGAAATGGGCTGGCGGTTTTCGCGCTCGCCCGCAGGCTGACTCCCATGGGGAAACTTGGCCGGATGGGTGGCCATTGGCGGCGGCGCTTGTTAGGCCTGCGCGCCATGAACCCATTCACTCTCGGCTCGCTCGCTATCTATTTCGCCCTGATGCTCGGCATCGGGGTTTATGCCTGGCGCAAAACGGTCAAGGACAGTTCAGGCTATCTGCTTGCCGGACGCAGCCTTACGCCCTCGGTCGCCGCCTTGAGCGCGGGGGCCTCCGATATGTCGGGCTGGCTGCTGCTTGGGCTACCGGGCGCGCTGTTTGCCAGCGGGTTGGTCGAGGCGTGGATCGCCATCGGGCTGACAGTCGGCGCGGCGCTCAACTGGATCATCGTCGCCCCGCGCCTGCGCGAACAGACCGAGCGACTGGGCGATGCGCTCACAATCCCGCAATTCCTCGCCAACCGCTTCCCTGATAGCGGGACCTTGCTGCGCGTCATCTCGGCGGTGATCATCGTCGGCTTCTTCACCGTCTATACCGCGAGCGGAATGGTCGGCGGGGGCAAGCTGTTCGCGACGGCCTTTGCCGGGGTGCTGCCGGACACGGGCCTCAGCGATTACATGCTCGGCATCTTCATCACCGCCGGGATCGTGCTGGTCTACACCATGATCGGCGGGTTCCTCGCAGTCAGCCTGACTGATTTCGTGCAAGGCATGATCATGATGGTGGCGCTGGTGGTGATGCCGCTGGTGATCTTCTTCGGCAGCGAAACGGCCGTGCAATTGTCGGCCGTACCGCAGGACGGCTTTCTCAGCCTGACCCAGGGAGCGACGCTCATCAGCATCATCAGCGCCGTGACATGGGGGCTGGGATACTTCGGTCAGCCGCATATCATCGTGCGCTTCATGGCCATCGACAAAGTGGAGAACGTGCCAACGGCCGGATGGATCTGCATGATCTGGATGGTGATCTCGCTGGCCGGGGCCGTGATCGTCGGGCTTTCGGGGCGCGCCTATGCTCAGGCCAACGGGCTGGTGGTCGAGGATCCCGAGACGATCTTCATCATCCTTGCCAACCTGCTGTTCCACCCGGCAGTGACCGGCTTCCTCTATGCCGCGCTGCTGGCCGCGATCATGAGCACGATTTCATCGCAGCTGCTGGTGTCCTCCTCCTCACTGACGGAAGATTTCTACCGCCTGTTCCTGCGCCGCAATGCGTCCGAAGCCGAGGCGGTGAATATCGGGCGGCTGAGCGTGGCACTGGTTGCAGCGGCGGGAATGGTGATTGCCGCCGATCCGGAAAGCGAAGTGCTCGGCCTCGTCTCCAACGCTTGGGCGGGCTTTGGCGCGGCGTTCGGCCCGCTGATCCTGCTGGCGCTGACCTGGAACCGCATGACCGGCGCGGGCGCAATTGCCGGGTTGGTAACGGGCGCAGGTGTGGTCGCGGGATGGATTGCACTCGGCTGGAACAAGGCATTGCCCTCTGCGCTGGGCGGCGGCCCCGGCCTCTACGAAATCGTCCCGGGCTTTGCCGCGTCACTCCTGGCGATCGTGCTGGTGAGCGGGATGACGGGCACCATGCGCGAAGGCGCGAAGGCATGAGCGACACCTCTCCCCGTGTCACCGGGCTCGGGGGGGTGTTCTATGTGGTGCGCGACCCTGAAGTCTCGCGCACATGGTATCGTGAGATGCTGGGGATCGACGGCCCCTACGGCCCGCAACTCGCCTGGGCGGGGGAGCCGCGCGCGAACCCCTATTCGCTCATCAGCCACTTCACTGATGACGCCTATATCCAGCCGGGCACCGGCGGCTTCATGATCAACCTGCGGGTCGACGATCTGGACGGCTTTGTCGCGGTGCTGCGCGCGAGAGGAGCAGACATCCTCGGCGAAGCGGACGAAGGCTATGGCAAGTTTGCCTGGCTGCTCGATCCCGATGGGGTGAAGATCGAATTGTGGGAACAGGTCGCTGACGAACTGCCCTGACGCGGGTGGCCGCCTGCATCAAACTCATAGCCTGCCGCAAATCGTCGCCGATCCGGCCTCGTTTCCGGCCTGTTAACCATTTCTGCGAGATACTCCTTAGCTATGGAGGCCAAGGGCAAGATTCGCGGATGGACACTGGCGGCAGCCGCACTCGCACTCACGGGATGCGGATCGCTGATCCCCGGCGGTGGCAGCGGCGCTGCACCGGGCAACGCCAGCCAAAGCACGCGCGCATCGGCCCGTCCCGAAGTTCCGGTGGCCTCGGCCCCGCAAAGCTATGTCCCGCGCGCTGAAGATGCGCGCTGCCTCGCCGACTTGGGTGCGAGCGGGGCGCGGTTCGATCCTCTCCCTGATACCTATGCCGCGCCGGGCTGCAACAAGCTCGGCACAGTGCAGTTGATGGCGCTGGCGGGAGACCGCGCGCCGCTCACCCTCAGCAACTTGGGGCCGGTGCGGTGCAGCGTCGCCAAGGCGTTCGGCGATTGGGCTCGCTTCGGCGTGGACCGCGCCGCGCGTCAGCTGCTCGGCAGCCCGGTCGCGAAAATCGAGACGATGGGCAGCTACGCCTGCCGCAATGTCGCCGGGAGCGAGCGTCGCTCGGCCCATGCCCGCGCCGAGGCGATCGACGTCTCGGCCTTTGTGCTGGCAGACGGGCGGCGGATCGTGCTGAAGCGCGACTGGGACGGCGGCGATGCGGCCACGCGCGAATTCCTGCGGATCGTGCACAAGAGCGCGTGCAAGCGCTTCGGCACCGTGCTCGGCCCCGAATACAACGCCGCGCACGAAGATCACTTCCACCTTGAGGGCACCGGCGCGACATTCTGCCGCTGATGCACAAAAGGTCTCGCGGCCCCGGCCTGCTGAACCAACAGCGCCGTGTCCGCTTGAGGAGAAACCTGCTCTGGCCCTAGGCCCGCCGCTTCGGCTCCAGCCTCGCCTCCAGTTTCAACCGCACCGCTTCTGCCGCATGGCGAGCGCCGAGTTTGGTCATCATATTCGCCCGGTGGATTTCGACCGTGCGCGGGCTGATGTCGAGTTCGCGAGCAATGACCTTGTTGCTGCTGCCCTCCGCCAGCCAATCGAGAACCTCACGCTCCCGCGCCGAGAGGGTCGAAATCCGGTCGCGCGCTTCGATCATCCGGCGGCGAGCGATGGCGAACTGTTCGGCTTCCTTCTCGATCCGCATAAGGCAGCGCTGGAAGCGTTCGGGATCGAGCGGAAGGGCGAGGTAATCCAGCGCGCCAGCCTTGATCGCCTCGACGATCCGGCCGGGACGCGGCTGCACATCGACCGCGATCATCGGCAACCAGATGCCGAGCCGACCCAACCGGTCAAGGATGATGCCCACCCCGCCTTCCTCAACCGTGTCGCGGGCGATGATGATCCCGACACGCGGCGGGTGCACGGCGAGTTCGGAGAGATCCCCGTACACTTCGCAATGGTGCCCCAGCGCAAAGCCCACCCGGGCCAGTTCTGCGCGTTGGCGGCTGCAGGAATCGACGATGTGGAGGGATAGTTTGCGTGTCATGCAAGGATGTCTGCGCCATCCCCTTGCAAGATACACGCAAAAGCACCGCCAATCCGGAGAATCTACAATTCCCTAAATTCAAAATATCATTGATTTATATAGCTTATTTATCTCCATATCGGAGCTATATCAGGCAAAAAGGCCTAGGCATCATCGCTGAAGCGATAGGATGGGAGCGAGTGGAAAGCCGATCGCAGCGCATTGCCCCAGCCCGATGAAATCGTGTCGAAATAGGCATCCTCGGCCGTCACGCGATGTTCGTGGCTGGCGACAAATCCGTCCTTTGCGATCACGAGCAGATCCAGCGGCAGGCCGACCGAAAGGTTTGCCTTGAGCGTCGAATCAAAGCTCACCATCAGCAGCTTGACCGCGTCTTCAAAGCTCATGTCCCGGTCATAGCCGCGGATCAGGATCGGGCGGCCATATTTGGTCTCGCCAATCTGGAAGAAGGGCGTGTCCCAGCTCGCTTCGATGAAATTGCCCTCGGGATAGATCATGAACAGGCGCGGCTGCATTCCCTTGATCTGCCCGGCCACGATCATGGTCGCAGTAAAGCGCCCCTTGCCGCTTTCGCCGTTGACGGCCTGCGCGCTTTCGATGGTGGTGCGCAGCAACCGCCCGATCTCGGTCGCGACCTGGAACATGGTCGGCCCCTTGAGCAGGGCGTTGTCACGCTCGGACGGCGCCTTGGTGCGTTCCTCCAGCTGGCTGATCACCGCCTGCGTGGTCGCAAGATTGCCCGCCGTCATCACCGCGATCATGCGTTCGCCCGGCACACTCCAGTGGAACAGCTTGCGGAAGGTCGAGATGTTGTCGACGCCCGAATTGGTGCGGGTGTCGCTCATCAGCACGAGGCCTTTCTCAAGCACCATGCCAACGCAATAGGTCATGCCGTCATCCTCCCCTGCCCCTACCCTATGGCCTGAGCCTTCGTGCTCCGCGCCCTAGCGCGTGGCACGCTTCGGCGCAAAGCCTGCGCCCCGGCTTTTCGGTTATTGCGTCGACTGGCCCTGGCTCTGGCTTTGGCTCTGCGATTGCCCGGCCGAAGGTTTCGCCTCAACCGCGACGCCCACAGTCAGCACCTCATCGGCCGCCCCGCCAAAGCTGATGCCGGTGACAGGCGCGGCATCGCGGTAATCGCTCCCCGTCGCCACGCGGACATAGCGCGGATCGGGGCTGATCCCGTTCGACACATCGAAGCCGACCCAGCCCAGCCCTTCGACATGGGCTTCGGCCCAGGCGTGCGTCGCCTCCTGCTGGATGCGGTCGTCCATCATCAGGTAGCCGCTGACATAGCGCGCCGGAATGCCGTTCGCGCGAGCGGCACCGATGAAGATATGTGCGTGGTCCTGACACACGCCAAAGCCGTGGATCACCGCTTCCTCGGCCGTGGTGCCGGAATGGGTGCGCCCCGCTTCGTAAGTGATCCGTCCCCGGATCAGATCGGACAGGGAATGAAGAAATTCGAGCGGCGCCTTGTCCGCTGGCCCCTGCACCTCGCGCAGCAAGCCGCGCAGCTTGGCGCCGGGGCGGGTCAGCGGGGTTTGACGCAGGAAACTCCACAAGGGCAAGTGGCCCGAATGGCGGCCGATCACCCCGGCATTGTCCTCGGTCTCGACCACGCCTTCGCAGGTCACCGTCACCTCACGCGCGCCCGGCTCCAATCCGATCAGGGTGACGTGGTTGAAATGCTGATCGTCATATTGCAGCTCGGCATGGGCGTTGTCGAAGGTCATGCGCCAGTCGACGATGCGCTGGCCCTGCGTTTCCTTTGGCGTAAGGCGCAGCCGTTGGAGCGCGTGAACCACCGGCTGCGTGAAGGCATAATGGGTGGTGTGCCGGATCGAGAGAGTCAGCTTGCTCATGCGTGGAACCGGTAATCCTCAGCGATGGCCTGGCTGATGCTGGCGTTGCGGGACAGGAAATCGACGAGGAATTCGTGCAGCCCCTGCTCGAAGATCTGGTCGACGCACAGGTGGCTGATCCGGGTGTCAGAATCCCGCATCAGGGCAACGGCGCGCCCCTCAACCCCGTGCATCCGCGCCAGCGCGCCCAGACAATCGCGCAAGGCATTGCGGCAGAAAGCGAGGCTGCGCGGGAAGCGATCATCAAGCACCACGAATTCTACGATCCCGCGCGCTTCGATCTGCCCGGCATTGAGCCAGCTATAGACCCGTGCCCCCGCGACCGATCGCAGCACCTGTTCCCACTGCCCGGTATCGAGGCTCGATCCGACATAGGACAGCGAAGGCAGCAGCAGGAAATACTTCATGTCGAGAATGCGCGCGGTCGAATCCGAGCGCTCGATGAAGGTGCCCGCGCGGCTGAAGTGGTAGCCTTCGTCCCGCAGCATCGAACCGTCGAAAGCGCCGTGAACCTGCGTGCCGGCGCGGCGGATCGCGGCCAGCACTTCGCCCACGCCTGCCTGACCCACGGGGCGGGCGAGCAGCGCGTCGAGCTTCATCCAGTTTTCGTTGACCGCTTCCCAGACATCGGACGAGATATTGGTGCGGGCTGTCCGAGCGTTCGACCGGACCGCACCGAACATCAGCCGGACATTGCCGGGGTTGGACGGTCCGCGCAGGACGAAGTTCCAGACCTGCATCCCGTCATAGCTCTCGTGCAGCGCCTCATAGGCCTTGCTCAGACCCAGCGTCGCGATCACCGAGCGCCATTCCGCTTCCGCCGTGGCCAGATCGCGGGTCAGCGCCATGCGCAGCGCGGCTTCGAGCAGGCGTGCGGTGTTCTCGGCCCGCTCAAGGTAGCGGAACATCCAGAACAGCCCATTGGCGGTGCGGCCTAGCATGATGCGTCCCCCACCATCAGTCCTTCAACACCCAGGTGTCCTTGGTGCCCCCGCCCTGCGAGGAGTTCACCACCAGCGACCCCTTCTTCAGCGCCACGCGCGTGAGCCCGCCGGGCGTGATGTCGATCCCCTCGGGCGAGACCAGCACGAAGGGTCTGAGATCAAGGTGCCGGGGGGCGAGACCCTTGGCGGTGTAAATCGGGCAGGTCGACAGCGCGAGCGTGGGCTGGGCGATGTAATTCTCGGGCCGGGCAACCAGCTTGGCGCGGAACGCCTCGATCTCGCGCTTGGAGGAGGTTGGTCCGATCAGCATCCCGTAGCCGCCCGATCCGTGCACTTCCTTGACCACCAGTTCAGCCAGATTGTCGAGCACGTAGCCAAGCGCGTCCTTGTCCGCGCAGCGCCAGGTCTGGACGTTGGGCAGCAGGGGCTTTTCGCCGGTGTAGAACTCGACGATTTCCGGCATGAAGCTGTAGATCGCCTTGTCGTCGGCGACCCCGGTGCCGGGCGCATTGGCGATGGTGATACCGCCCGCGCGGTACACATCCATGATCCCCGGCACACCGAGCGCGCTATCGGGGTTGAAGGTCAGCGGATCGAGATAGTCGTCATCGACCCGGCGATAGAGCACGTCGATCGGCTGGTAGCCGCGCGTGGTGCGCATCTGCACCCGGCCGCCCACCACGCGCAGATCGCTGCCCTCTACCAATTCGGCACCCATCTGGTCGGCGAGGAAGGCGTGTTCGAAATAGGCCGAGTTGTAGATCCCCGGCGTCAGCACCGCGACGGTCGGTTTGCCACCCGTAAAGGCGGGCGGGACGCACGCGGCCAAGCTGCGGGCAAGGCGGCGCGGGTAATTCGACACACTCTCCACCGCCACCCGGCTGAACAGATCGGGGAACATCCCCATCATCGTCTCGCGGTTTTCGAGCATGTAGGAGACGCCCGATGGCGTGCGCGCATTGTCCTCCAGCACGAAGAACTCGTCCGGCCCGGTGCGAACGAGGTCGATCCCGACGATGTGGGTGTAAATCCCGCCCGGCGGCGTGAAGCCGACAATGTTGGCGAGCCAGGCATCATTGGTGCGCAGCAAACGCTCTGGCAGACGCCCGGCGCGGACGATTTCCTGCCGGTGGTAAAGATCATAGAGGAAGGAATTGAGCGCCCGCACGCGCTGTTCGATCCCGCGCGACAGCTTGCGCCACTCGCTCGCGGTGATGATCCGCGGCACCATGTCGAACGGGATCAGGCGCTCTTCCGCCGCATCCTCGCCATAGACATTGAAGGTGATGCCGGTGCGGCGAAAGCTGTCATCCGCCTCGCGGTTCTTGCGGCGCAGGAATTCGGGCGGCTGCTCGTTATACCAGCGACAATATTCGGCATAGGCGGGCCGGGTCCGGCCATCGCTATCGAACATCTCGTCGAAATTGCTGCTACCCGCGTTCATTGGCCCCCGCACGCTGTATCAGGGCCTATTGCCCTTAGGTGCAGCGCACAATCTAACCGGCCTTTCACAAAAGGAAAGCGGCCATGTCAGTTTGCGCAAGATCGCCGAAAAAGCGTCAGATGCGGGTAGATTCGAGCTCGCTGAGCAGGGTCGCGATTACCTGCGCATCATAGGTGAAGCCCATGTGCGTGCAGCGCAGCGGGATCGCGCGGTCACGCTCGCCCGGACGCCCTGCCGCGCAGCGCGGAGCAATCACGCCATCATTGGCGCTCCACAGCGCGACCGTTTCGACCGGCGGCTTGACCGCGAGCATGGCCTCGACCGGCGGGGCATCGACCGAATGGCCGGTGATGAACTGGTAGGCGCGCCACACATTGTTCGCGCGCGGGCTCCCTGAAAAGGGCGAGCCCATCGTGACGACCTTGGCGACCGCCTGCGGCTGACGCTTGGCAATCTCGCGCGCGTAGAGCCCGCCGAGGCTCCAGCCGATTAGGACGACCGGGCGCCCGTGGCGCTCGTGCAGTTCGAGCAAGCGCGCCTCGATCTGGTCGAAGCGGACGGGATCGGGGCCCCAATTGCGGCCCTGCCCCCAGCGCTTGACCACATGGCCCGCGCTTTCGAGCTGCCGCGCAAGGTAGCGCATCCGCAGCGGACTGGCGCCAAAGCCGGGGATGATCATTGCCACCTGTGGATTGGCGGTGGCTACGGCGGCAGGCTTGCGCTTGGCGCGGCGCAGCGGTTCGAGCAGCACGTCGGCTTCGCCCAGCAAGCGCATGAGGCGCGGCTTGCCCGCTTCGAATTCCTCGGGGCAGGCTTCCCGCGCGAGCGCGACCCGCCGGGCCATCGCCGTCGCAGCATAGGCCTGCTTCGCCTGCGCGCCCGCAGCCGTCGCCGCTGCAACCAGCGGGGACGGCAGGCGTGAAAGCTCAGGAACGAAGCGCTGCGGTGTCATGTGACAGTTTAAAGAGCGAAACCGATTAATGTTCCCTGAAGTGTAACAAAGGAAACGCGCATTACGGCGTTTTACTTCGCGGGGCAGTCACCGATCCGCTCGTGCTTGACCTTGAAGCTCATGGTGCCTTCGCCCATGCCTTCGAAGTTCATCTTGGTGCTGGCGTTGTATTCGGACGAGGTGGGGGTGGTGGTCCCGGTCATGGACATGCGCGCTTCGCCCTCGGGGGTCTTGCAGACCATCACCGCGTCGAGCTTGCCGCCGTTGAGGTTGAAGCTTTCATAGGCGCACTCGCCATTCTGGCCCTTCTTGACCAATTCCTCGAAACCCTTGTCGACGTCTTCAGCCGTCAGGCAATCTTCGCTGGTGGTGGTCGCGCCGGCCCCGTGGCCTTTCATTTCGGCAGGCATTCCCGGAACGTCGATACCGGTCATGGTGATGGTCGCCTTGTAGAGCCCGGGCTGCGGCTTGATTCCTTCAGCCTGGGCCTTGTCGGCGACTTCCTTGGCGCTGATTTCGCCATCGCCGTCGGCATCGGTCTTACCGCCGGAACAACCGACAAGCAGCGCCGCACCGGCTGCGGCGAGAATGGTGATGCGCTTCATGTTGTCGTCTCCTCCTGCGTTACGCGGTGATAACCGATCTAGCAGCAAATCGCGTTACGAAAAGCGCGCAGGTGCTTGGGAGCGTCCTTGCACGTCCCTGCTTTGTTCCCCATAACAATAAAATGGCCCAACTCGTGATCCGCCGCGGACTGGACGAGCCCGAAACGGGCGCGGACTTCACCCCGCACCGCCCCCAACGCCCCGACAAGTCGATGGGCGGCATCCCGTTCAAGCTGGTGTCGGAATACGAGCCGGCCGGCGATCAACCGACCGCGATCAAGGAACTGACCGAAAGCGCGCTCGCGGGCGAGAAGACGCAGGTTCTGCTCGGGGTGACCGGCAGCGGGAAGACTTTCACGATGGCGAAGGTGATCGAGACACTTCAGCGCCCTGCCCTGATCCTCGCGCCCAACAAGATCCTCGCCGCGCAGCTCTATGGCGAATTCAAGAGCTTCTTCCCCGAAAACGCGGTCGAGTATTTCGTCAGCTACTACGACTACTACCAGCCCGAAGCCTACGTGCCGCGCTCCGATACCTATATCGAGAAGGAATCCAGCGTAAACGAAGCAATCGACCGGATGCGCCACTCGGCCACCCGCGCGCTGCTGGAACGCGATGATGTGATCATCGTGGCGTCGGTGTCGTGTCTCTACGGGATCGGCTCGGTCGAAACCTATTCGGCGATGATCTTCGACATCAAGCTGGGCGAGACGGTCGACCAGCGCGAATTGATCCGCAAGCTGGTCGCGCTGCAATACAAGCGCAACGATGCAAGCTTCACCCGTGGCAATTTCCGGGTGCGCGGCGACAGCCTCGAAATCTTCCCCTCACACTATGAGGACATGGCATGGCGCATCAGCTTCTTTGGCGACGAGATCGAGGAGATCGCCGAATTCGATCCCCTCACAGGCACCAAGGGTGCAAAGCTGGAAAAGGTGCGGGTCTATGCCAATTCGCACTATGTGACGCCGGGGCCGACGATGAAGCAGGCGGCGGCGGCGATCAAGTTCGAGCTAGAGGAACGGCTCAAGGAGCTGGAGGCCGAGGGCAAGCTGCTCGAACGCCAGCGGCTGGAACAGCGCACGCATTTCGATCTGGAGATGATCGCGGCCACCGGCAGCTGCGCCGGGATCGAGAACTACTCGCGCTTCCTCACCGGGCGCCTGCCGGGCGAACCGCCGCCGACCTTGTTCGAATACCTCCCTGAAAACGCCCTGCTGTTCGTCGATGAAAGCCACCAGACCGTGCCGCAGATCGGCGCGATGGCCAAGGGCGACCACCGCCGCAAACTGACGCTGGCCGAATATGGCTTCCGCTTGCCGAGCTGCATCGACAACCGGCCCTTGCGCTTCAACGAATGGGACGCGATGCGGCCCCAGACCTTTGCGGTCTCCGCGACGCCCGGCAGCTGGGAAATGGAGCAGACCGGCGGCGTCTTCGCCGAACAGGTGATCCGTCCCACCGGCCTCATCGACCCCCCGGTCGAAATCCGCCCGGTCGAAGATCAGGTGCAGGACTGCATCGTCGAGTGCAAAGCCACCGCCAAACTCGGCTACCGAACGCTGGTGACCACGCTGACAAAACGGATGGCTGAAGACCTCACCGAGTTCATGCACGAAGCCGGGGTACGGGTGCGCTACATGCACTCCGACGTCGAGACGCTGGAGCGCATCGAGCTGATCCGCGATCTGCGGCTCGGGGTCTATGACGTGCTGATCGGGATTAACCTGCTGCGCGAAGGCCTCGACATTCCCGAATGCGGGCTGGTGGCGATCCTCGATGCGGACAAGGAGGGCTTCCTGCGCAGCGAAACCTCGCTGATCCAGACCATCGGCCGCGCGGCGCGCAACGTCGATGGCCGCGTGATCCTTTACGCCGACCGCATCACCGGCAGCATGGAGCGCGCGCTGGCAGAGACCGACCGCCGCCGGTCGAAGCAGGAGGCTTACAACGCCGAACACGGCATCACGCCGACCACGATCAAGCGCAACATCCACGACATTGTCGCGCATTCCGCCGCGCAGGATTCTGTGCTGGTGGATACCGGCGATCCGGAGCGCAACAACCTCGTCGGGCACAATCTGCGCAGCTACATCGAAGACCTCGAAAAGCGGATGCGCAATGCGGCGGCGAACCTGGAGTTCGAAGAAGCGGGCCGCTTGCGCGACGAAATCCGGCGGCTGGAAGCAGACGAGCTCGGCATCCCCGACAAGGACAAGCGCGCACCGATTGTGGGGCGGAGCAACGAAGGCAAGCCAGGGACGCGGAAGACGCGGTATGGGAAGGTGCGGGCGAAGCGGATGGGCGGGAAGCCGTAGTTCTCCACAAGAGTTATACGTAGCCAGTAAATTGTACCGCGAAGCACGCTGCGGGTTAGAAGGCAGTCAACAGGAAAATTTCATTTTTTTTAAAATCAAACTGTTGCACGAAAGAAATTTGCCTGATTACTGATTGGCTGCACTTAACCGAGGCAGCCATGATCCAGTCTTTTTCCTGCATTGAGACCGAACGCCTCTGGTCAGGCAGCCTTAGCCGCAAGCTGCCTGCAGACATTCAGCAGCGCGCGCTGGCGAAGCTCAACATGATCGACGCTGCCGACACGCTCGACGACCTCAAGCTCCCGCCGAGCAACCGCTTGCATGAACTGGAGCGCGACCGCGCCGGTCAGCATTCCATTTCAATTAACATGAAATGGCGTATATGTTTCCGCTGGAACAACGGAAGTGCATACGATGTCGAAATCGTCGACTACCACTGACACATCGGACTGGCTGCACATCCCGCACGCGGGCGAAATGCTGGTTTCGGAGTTTATGGAGCCATTGAAGCTCGATACGCCTGCGTTGGCCCAAGCCATCTCGGTTGACCCCGCGCGCTTGCAAGCGATGATCGACGGCAAAACTCGCATCGACGGCGAACTCGACCTGCGCCTCTCGCGCTACTTCCGGATGTCTGAGGGGTTTTTCCTGAGGCTTCAGACTAGCGCAGATCTCCGCACGGCCAAGCGCGCGCTCAATGGGGAGTTGGAGCGTATCCAACCGCGCGCTGCCTGACATACGGAATTAAGTTTGGTGGCAAGGCTTGAGGGATGCTTGAACCCCGTCCCCAACCCTGCCAACCCTCACCGCCATGAACGCCCGATTCCTCGCCGCGCTGGCCGCTGCCAGCACCTTCGCCCTCGCCCTTCCCACCGCCGCGCAGGACGCGCCCAAGGCTGAGGCCGCCGCCAAACCCGCGCCCGCTGCGCAGGTGCGCACCCGCGATCTTGCCGGCACCTTCGGCGGGCAACGCATCGCCTATCGCGCGACTATCGCCGACACGATCCTGGCGGACGAGGCGGGCAAGGCCGAGGCGGTGATCGTCACCACCTCCTATGTGAAAACCCCGATGGACCCGTCGCGCCCGGTGTTCTTCATTTACAATGGCGGGCCGGGCTCGGGCTCGGTGTGGCTCCAGATGGGTGCCTTCGGGCCAAAGCGCGTCGCAATTCCCTCGGACGCCAAAGACGATGGCGCGCCGCCCTATCCGCTGGTCGACAACCCGGAGAGCCTGCTCGATGTCGCCGATCTCGTCTTTATCGACCCGCCAGGTACGGGTTTCAGCCACCTCACCCCAGGCACCGATCCCAAGAAGTATTACGGCCTGCGTCAGGATGGCCGCGCCGTTGCCACGGTGATCCGGCGCTGGATCAATGACAATGGCCGCTGGAACAGCCCCAAGTTCCTCGGCGGCGAAAGCTACGGCACCACCCGCACCGCGATGGTCGCGGACGAGCTGGAAGGCAGCACCTATAACGACGTCGGCCTCAACGGGTTGATCCTCGTCTCGACCATCCTTGATTTCGGGGCTGAGGATACGACTCCCGGCAACGAGATGGCCTATGTCGTCACTCTGCCCAACATGGCGACCACCGCCTTTTATCACGGCAAGGTGCAAGGCGCTTCGGTCGAAGCGGTGGCGGAGGAAGCGCGCCGCTTTGCGATCGGGCCGTTTGCCACCGCACTGCTCAAGGGACAGGACTTGCCCGCCGAGGAACGCGCGAGCGTTCGCAGAGAATTGTCGCGCCTCACCGGCCTGTCGGAAGAATATCTCGACCAAGCCAACCTGCGCGTCACCGACCAGCGGTTCTACAAGGAATTGCTGCGCGATCGCGGGCTGACCGTGGGCCGGCTCGATTCGCGCTACACGGGGACCGATTACGACAATGCGGGCGAGACGCCGGACAATGATCCGAGCTTCTACGGCATCGATGCGGGCTACACCGCCGCGATCAACAGCTGGGCGCGCGAAACGTTGGGATACAAGACTGATCGCGAATATCAGGCAATCGGTCGCGAGCCGGGGCGCAACTGGGACTGGAGCCTCGACGGTTCGGGTCGGGCGGCCTATCTCAACGTCGCACCGCTGATCGGGCAGGCGCTGCGGCAGAATTCGCAGCTGCGCCTGTTCAACGCGCAAGGCTATTACGATTTCGCCACGCCCTTCTTCGGGGCGGAATATTCGTTGAAGCGCTACGGGATCCCGCAGGACCGCATCACGTGGAAATATTACGACGCCGGGCACATGATGTATATTCGCGACGAGGATCGCGCGAAGCTTTCGGCCGATATCCGCGCGTTCATCCGCGCGCGATGATCCGCCACCTGGCGTTATGCGCCGCGCTTGCGGGCGCGGCCGGTTTGGCCGCGTGCAAGCCGCCCCCGACCGATGCCGCCGTAGCGCGCGTGTCTCTGCTCGCACCGACCGCTGGGCCGTCCGCCCCGTTGCCCTCGCCCGATACGACCGATGCGGTCTGGGCGAGCACGGCCAAGCCGCTGCGGCTGGTCTATGGCGTCCCCGGTCAACCAGTTCTGCTGGCGCTTGAATGCCTTGACCCCGCCAAGCCCGAAGCGCGCCTCAGGATCACCCGCCATGCGCCAGCGGACGAGGGTGCCGCCGCGCTGCTGGCGCTGATCGGGAATGGCTGGATCGGGCGCTTCCCGGTCGATGCGACCGCGGTTGGGGGGCGCGTGCTGTGGCAGGGCGAAGTGCCCGCTCTGACCCGCGAATGGGATGCGCTGAAGCCCGAGCGTGAGGCGACCGTAACGGTGCCGGGCGCAGGGCTGGTGCGGCTCAACCCCAGCCCGCTGCCGATGCAGCTTGTCACCACATGCCGCAACGAGGCGCGCGAAAACGCGCCGATCGCTTTGGAGCTGTTCACGCCGCCGACCCCAGAGCCGTCACCGGTTCCCTGATGCCTGTCGCGCAAGCAATTCCGGTGTAAGCACCTGCGGCAATTGCTGCGGGCTGGCTGCCCCCGGCGCATACCACAGGTAAAGCGGCACGCCCGCTGCGCCTTGTTCGGTGAGGAAGGCGGTGATCTCGGGATCGCGCACTGTCCAGTCACCCACCATCGGCACCACGCCCGCTTTGACGAAGGCCTCGCGCACGCTCTCGCGCTCGATCGAGCTGGCTTCGTTGACCTTGCAGGTGACGCACCAATCGGCGGTGAACCACAGGAACACCGGCTTGCCCGACGCGCGGGCCTTGGCCAGCGCATCGCGGCTGAAGGTCTGCGGATCGTGGATGCTGGCCTTGGCCTCGGCTCCCTTGGCTTCATAGACCGAAGGCAGGGCGATCACCGCGAAGGCGAGGAACGGGGCGGCGACGAGGCCGAAGGCGGGCCATGCCAGTTTGCCGCCGCGTTGCAGCTTGCCGGTCACGAACAGCCCGAGGAGCACGCCCACGACCAGCACCAGCGCGATGAGGCCGAAGGGCCGACCGCCCAGCTGCACCGTCAGCCACAGCAGCGCGAGCGCGGTCAGCCCCATCGGGATCGCCATGATCCGGCGGAACCGCTCCATCCACGCGCCGGGCTTGGGCAGCAGCCGGCGCAGCGGCGGCACGAAGCCGAGCAGCAGGAATGGCAGGGCCAGCCCCAGCCCCAGCAGCGCGAACAGCAGCAAAGCTTGGGGCACCGGCAGCAACAGTGCCGCACCCAGCGCCGCCGCCATGAAGGGGCCCGTGCAGGGTGTCGCCACGAAGGCGGCAAGCAGCCCGGTGGCGAACGCGCCGGTGCGCTCGCCCCCCATGCTCATGGAGATCGTCGGCAGCTCGAACAATCCGGCAAAGTTCGCCGTGATCGCCGCTGCCAACACCAGCAAGGCGACGACCACGCCCGGCTCCTGCAACTGGAACGCCCATCCCACCTGCTCGCCCGCTGCGCGCAAGGCCAGCAGCAGCGCGCCCAACGCGACGCAGGCCAGCACCACGCCAGCAGTATAGGCGAGCCCCTCGGCCCGCGCCTTGGCCTCGCTCTCACCGGCACGGGCGAGCGCGATCGCCTTCAGGCTCAGGATCGGGAAGACGCAGGGCATTATGTTGAGCAGCAAACCGCCCACCAGCGCGCCGAGGATCAGCGTCCATAGCGGCGGGACGGATGCATTCTGTGCGCCAGCGATGACCTCGCCGCCGACCGGCACTGAGCCGAGGGCGGCTTCAAAGCGCACGCCGCTGCCCTCGCCAAAGGCAAGGATGCCGCTGACTGTCGCGGCCTTGCCCGTCCCGTATTCGTCGAGCGGAATTTCGGCGACCAGCACATCGCCTGCCCGGCGGAAGGTTTGCGGCGCAGAGTAGGCGACCAGACGGTCGTTGGCGATGAACACATGCGGATCGGTCAGGCCGACACTGGCGGGCAAGGGAATCGCGATGCGCAGGGTCTTGCCGGTGATCGCGAACTGCGCCTTGGCGTCGATCAGCGGCGCGACGGCAGCCCGCCAGCGCGCAAAATCGCCCCCAGCTTGCACCGTCAACGCAGCCGCCTGCGGCACGCAGATCTCATCGGTGCAGGCGAGATATTCGATGGTGCCTTCGACCTGAGTTCCGGCAAAGCTCTTCACGCTCGGCCCCGGCACCACCGGCACCAGCACGGTGTAGGGGCCTTCGTAAATGTGGTTCATCAGCCCGCTGATCAGCAGCCGCTTGGGCACCGGATAGCGCGCCTCGCCCACTTCCCAGTCGGGCGGCAGGTTCAGCGACAGGCGCATCCCCTGCCCTGCGTCGCCGGGGTTGGACCAATAGCCGTGCCATTCGCTCGCGCTCGGCGTGAAGCGCAGCGCCAGCATCCATTCCTCGCCCTCGGTCGGAGCGCCATCGGCGTAGAGCGCGACCGCGATCTTGTCGGACCCGATAATCGGCCCGCCGCGCGCGGGCTGCGGCGCTGCTGCTTGCGCAAAGCCCGCCCCTGCCAGCATCAGACTTGCGGCCAGCGCAAGCACCCATGCAGCGAATTGTCGGATGATGGACGGGAAGAATCTTGCGTGCGGCACGGGCTACCCTCTAGGCTTCACCACCATACTTCGCAATCGGAGCGCGAGACGTGACAGCAATGACAGACAATACGCGCGATCTGGTGATCCTGGGCGGCGGGCTCGTCGGCATGACGCTGGCGCTGGCGGCGGCGAAGAAGGGGATGTCGAGCCACGTGATCGACCGCGCCGATCCCGCCGAACTCACCGCCGAAGGCTTTGATGACCGCGCCACCGCGATCTCGACCGCGAGCTGGCACCTGTTCGAGAATATCGGGATTGCCGAAGGGCTCGATCAATTCGCCTGCGACATCGCCGCGATCGCGGTGACCGATCAGAACAAGCCCGGGCGGCTCGACTTCGTCCCCGGTGAAGGCGGCGGCACACTGGGGCGGATGTTCCCAAACCGCCGCTTGCGGCTCGCGCTGTTTGAAGCGGCTGCCAAGGAACCGCTGATCAACTGGGTCGCCAAGGCCAACGTGACAGAGCGTCAGCGCAGCGAATATGGCGTCGCCGCCGTGCTGGCAGACGGGCAGAAGCTCAAAGGCCGACTGATGATCGCGGCGGAGGGCCGCCAGTCTCCCACGCGCGATCAGGCGGGCATTTCGATCGCCAAGTGGGATTACAAGCACCGCGCGATCATCGCCGGGCTGACGCACGAGAAGCCGCACGGCAATGTCGCGTGGGAAATCTTCTACCCCGCTGGCCCGTTTGCACTGCTGCCGCTTAACGACGATGCGGACGGCACGCACCGCTCCTCGCTGGTGTGGACCGTGTCCGAGGCGGACGGCGCGGGCGTGATGAAGCTCGGCGACCGCGCGTTCCTCGCCGAGGTTGAAAAGCGGATGGGCGGCGTGCTGGGCAAGGTGAAAACCGTCGGCCACCGGTCAAGCTGGCCTTTGGGTTTCCATCACACCGCCAAGATCACGGCCGAACGCCTCGCGCTTATCGGCGATTCGGCCCACGGCATCCACCCGATTGCGGGCCAGGGGTTGAACCTCGGCCTGCGCGATGTCGGTGCGCTGGTCGAAGTGCTGGCCGATGGCGCGCGGCTGGGCCTCGATCCGGGCGACCCCGAACTGCTCAAGCGCTACGAGACGTGGCGCGGGCTCGACAGCTTCATGGTGGCGCTGGCGACCGATGGGTTGACCCGGCTGTTCGGCGTTCCGGGCAAGGCTGCATCGGCTGTGCGGCGGCTCGGCATGGCAGCGGTGCAACGCACGCCAATGCTCAAGAGCTTCTTCATGGACGAAGCGCGCGGGGTTTCCGGGGACTTGCCTGAGATTTTGCGGGCCTAGGTTGGCCTACGCTCCTCCCCGTCCTGAAGGGATGGGGAGGTGGCAGCGCGGAACGCGCTGACGGAGGGGTCAAACGCGAAGAAGAACCCCTCCGTCAGCCGCCCAAGGCGGGCTGCCACCTCCCCATTCGCAAGCGAACGGGGAGGGACGGAAGGTGCGTTCACGGCCTGATCAGCGGGCTCAGCTGCCGGACCGGATTGCCCGCCCCGTCGCGCAGTCCGCGCTGGTCGAGCACGGCGGCGGTTTCGATCACTTCCATCGCTTCCATCGCCTTGCGATAGCGTTCGGCGTCCGCGATCCAAGCGTCGGCCTTGCTGGCGCCGGGCATCCCCTTCACTTCGTCAATCGCGGCGCGGTAGCGGCCCTGTTCCAAGGCCCAGCGCGCTCGATCCAACCGGCGCTGCGGCTGCGGCGAGGGGGTGCTTTCGCGGCGGAACACGAACAATTGGCCAACCTCGCGCTGGAACGCGGCCCATGACGGGCCCTCGCTGCTATCGCGCAACTGCGGCCCCAGCCCTTCGAGCCGCGCGACCAGACTGTCGAGGCGGATCGGATTGCGGGAAAATTCGATGATGGTGCTGACCGCATTGGGCCACTGGTCGCCAAACCGCAGGCGCAGTTGATCCGACAGATAGCCAAGCTCCGCCCCGCGTTCGACCGCGCGGCGGGCGGCAAAGGCGATCAGCAGGCTTTCGGCCCGCGCAGCATTGCCGGCGGCGGCTTGCGCTTGCAGATCGAGCTGGGTCAGGCGCTGTTCGGCAGCGGCGAGACGTTGATCGAGGCCGCCCTGCTGTTCGGCCACCCGCTCGACCGCCTTTTCGGTCGCGGCCATCGGGGTTGGCTTAGCGGTGAGCGGCGTCTGGGCCGCAGATCCGGCTCCTGTCCCCGCTTCGGCCACCACGTCAGGGCGCGGCGCTCCGGGGCGACCGGGCTGGAGATTGTACCACATCACCCAGCCCACCAACGCTCCGCCCGCGATGAACGCGGCGAAGGCGGCAAGCATCAGCGCCCGGCCCGTCCTGGGCTTGGGCGGAATGTCTAATGGCGATGATCCGGGCTCAGTTGCCATCGTGATCCGTTCTTTTTGCGACCGTCTGTTCCCACTCGCCAGCGCCGTTCTTACGGCTGTCCGGACAAGCCGGGCGGAATGGAGCGCGGCTCGCCGCACAAGTCAAATGCCAATTGCAACACGGCAGCTTCATCCGGCTGCGGTGCGATGTGGACCGCGGCCCATCCCGCGCCCGCCGCAGCGGCGATTCGCGGGCCGAGCGCGGCGAGCGTGATGCGCGCGCGGGGCACGCCGAGCCGGTCGCATTCCTCGGCAAAATGGCGCGCCGTGGCGGCGGAATGGAGCAGCACCAGCGCCTCATCGTCCGTCAGCAATGGTGTGACCGGATCAAGCGGCAGGGGAACGCTGCGATAGGCGATCACCTCGGCAAAGGTAACGCCGTCAGGCGGAGTGAGCGGGACGTGCTCCTCCCCCGCGATGCGCAGCAGGTGGCAGGGCGGAGCGATGGCATCGAGCACGCCTTGCAGCCCCCCGCTCCCGGTCATGGCGACCGTGAACCCGGCCGCGCGCGCGGCAGCGGCGGTGGCCTCGCCCACGGCATAGACCGGCTTGGTGGTGAGGCAGGCGAGGTTCTCCCCGCCGTGGAGAATGGCATTGGCGCTGCCGATCAGCAGGCCATCGATGCCTGCCGGATCAGGGCAATCCCATGCAACGGCGCGGATTTCGGACAGGGCCAGCCCGGTGATCGCAAGACCCATGGCGCGGGCCTTGGCGAGCGTCGCGTCAAGCCCCGGCTGCGGGCGCAGCGCGAGCAGATGGAAGCTCATCCGGCCTTGCGGAAATGCGCGGCAATCGCCGGCGTGGCCCGGGCGAGCAATTCGGCAGCGAGCGCTTTGACCGCAGCATGGTCACCGGGCGCGAAGCTGGCCGTGCCCTCGATCCGTTCGGCGCCGTCCGGGCTGAACAGCGCCGCGCGCATCACAAGCGCGCCATCGGCAGGCGAGCACAGCACCGCAACCGGCGAATGGCAGGTGCCGCCGAGTTCGGCGAGCAAAGCGCGCTCGGCTTCGAGTTCCGCGCGCGTCGGCGCATGGTCGATGGCGGCCAGTAGCGCAGTTGTTGTCGCATCATCGGCGCGGCATTCGATCGCAATCACGCCTTGGGCAGCGGCCGGAATCCATTCATCCTGTTCGAGCGGCGCGCCAACCGCGCTCTGGCCCAGACGCTCCAATCCGGCCGCGGCAAGGAAGGTCACATCAGCCTCCCCCGCCTGCAATTTCGCCAATCGGGTTGCGACATTGCCGCGGAAGGTCACCACCTTGCAATCGGGGCGCAGGTTCAAAAGCTGCGCCGCCCGTCGCGGGGCACTGGTGCCGACCACGGCGCCTTCGGGGATCGCAGCAATGCTCGCCGCCCCCACCAGACAATCGCGCCGGTCCGCGCGCGGCAGGAAGGCGGGGAAATGGAACGTGTCGGGGCGGATCGTCTCGACATCCTTGGCCGAGTGGACCGACAGGTCGATCCGACCCTCGCCCAGCCATTGGTCCAACTCCTTGGTCCACAGCGCCTTGCCGCCGATTTCCGACAGGGGGCGATCAAGCACCTTGTCGCCGCTGGCGAGCACAGGGACGAGTTCAACCGCGTCCTCGCTCCAGCCGTGGGCGGCGCACAGGCGCGCCCGGGTCTCGACCGCCTGCGCCATAGCCAAAGGGGAATTGCGCGTTCCAAGTCGCAGGCGGGGAGCGGTTCGTTCAGTTTCAGTCATAGCTATGCTTGCTCTAGCCTTCACAAAGTCTAGATGGAAGCGGGATGGGATCGGTCACGCACACCTCTGATACTAGCATCGTGCCCCCGCTGGTTTTGGGCATCGAATCCAGCTGCGATGAAACCGCCGTTGCGCTGGTGCGCGGCGATGGGACGATTGTTGCGCAAGCGATTGCCAGTCAGGAGGCCGAGCACGCGCCCTATGGCGGGGTCGTCCCCGAAATCGCCGCCCGCGCCCATGCCGAACGGCTCGCTCCGATGATCGCGCGAGTGATGGGCGAGGCGGGCATTGGTCTTGACGACATCGACGCGATCGCCGCGACCGCCGGGCCGGGGCTGATCGGCGGTGTCATGGTCGGGCTGGTGAGCGGCAAGGCACTGGCGATGGCGTCCGACAAGCCGCTGCTCGCCGTCAATCACCTCGAAGGCCATGCGCTCTCCCCGCGCTTGGCGGACGCGGGTCTCGCCTTCCCCTATCTGCTGCTGCTGGTGTCAGGCGGCCATTGCCAGATTCTCGCCGTCGACGGCGTGGGACAATATCGCCGCCTTGCCACCACCATCGACGATGCGCTGGGGGAAGCGTTTGACAAGACCGCCAAGATTCTCGGCCTCGGCTATCCCGGCGGGCCAGCGGTGGAGCGGCTGGCCTTGCAGGGCGATCCGAAAGCGGTGCCCTTGCCGCGCCCATTGAAGGGTTCGCCCGAACCGCATTTCTCCTTCGCCGGGCTGAAGAGTGCAGTGCTGCGGGCTGTCGAAAGTGGCTCGCACGACCCAGCCGATATCGCCGCGAGTTTCCAGCAAGCCGCCGTCGATTGCCTGATCGACCGTCTCGATCAGGCGTTGGAGCGGGCTGGCCCCTTCCCCGCGCTGGTCGTCGCTGGCGGGGTCGCGGCCAACCGGACTGTGCGCGCCGCCTTGGAAGCCTTCGCCGCCAAACACGCCATGCGCTTTACCGCCCCGCCACTGGCGCTGTGCACCGATAACGCGGCCATGATCGCCTGGGCCGGGTGCGAGCGGCTCGCAGCGGAAGGCTGGCAGTCCGGCGCGGTCTTTGCCGGTGACCCCCTCGATTTTCTCGCTCGCCCGCGCTGGCCGCTCGATCCGGCGGCGGAGACCGTGCGCGGCGCAGGAGTAAAGGCATGAGCACGCCCGCAACTCTGGGTGTCATTGGCGCAGGCGCGTGGGGCACGGCGCTCGCCCAGATGCTCGCCAGCGACGGGCGCGACGTGCTGCTGTGGGCGTTCGAGCCTGAGGTGGTCACTGCGATCAACACCGAGCACCGCAATCCGCTTTACCTCCCCTCCGCCGCCCTCGCCCCCACCATCCGCGCGACCGGTGATCTGGCCGAGATTGCTGCGCTTGAAACCGTGCTGGTGGTCACACCCGCGCAGGTGCTTGGCCGGGTGCTGACGGGCCTCACCACAGCCCCGCGCGATCTGGTGCTGTGCTCCAAGGGCATCGAGGCCGGCACCGGGCGGATGATGTTCGACGTTGCCCGCGAGGCGGCTCTCGGTAGCGCCATCGCAGTTCTCTCCGGCCCGACCTTCGCGCATGAGGTCGCCGCCGGATTGCCAACCGCAGTGACGCTCGCCTGCCATGAGGGCGCAGCGCAGTGGGAACGGCTCGCCCCTGCCCTCGCCCGGCCCACCTTCCGGCCCTATTACTCCGACGATGTCATCGGCGCGGAGATTGGCGGCGCGGTCAAGAATGTGCTAGCGATCGCCTGCGGGGTGGTCGACGGGCTCGGGCTCGGCCAGAACGCCCGCGCGGCGCTGATCACCCGCGGCTTTGCCGAAATGGCGCGGTTCGGTGCCGCCTATGGTGCCACCTTCGACACGATCGCAGGTCTGTGTGGCCTCGGCGATCTGGTGCTGACCTGTTCGTCCACCTCCAGCCGCAATTTCTCGCTCGGCAAGGCCTTGGGCCAGGGGATGAGCGCCGCCGAAGCGCTGGCGGACAAACGCACCGTGGCCGAAGGCGCGCACACCGCGCCCGTGCTCGCACAGCTCGCAGCGGAGCGCGGGATCGAGATGCCGATCACCAAAGCCGTCGCCGATCTGCTCGCCGGAACTCCGGCGCGTGATGTGGTGCAGACGCTGCTCGCCCGTCCGCTCAAAGCCGAATGGGAAGCCGGTGCGTGACCACGGCGGCTGACGATCAGGACGACATCGCCAAGCTGGCGAAGGGCGGGCGCACCAATACGCTGGGCTTTGCCATCCGGCTGATCGCCCGCATCCCCTTCCTCGTCATCGCCACACGCCTTTATGGAGCGGAGTCGCTGGGCCGGTTTGCCTCGGCGATGGTCGTGATCGAGATTGTCGCGCTGATCTGCTCGCTGGGCGAAAAGCGCGGGCTGGCGCAGCGCCTGTCAGAAGGCGCGGGCGAGAACCGCGAGGCAGAAAGCAACCTCGTCTATGACGGAATCCTGCTGGCGCTCGCCTATTCCAGTGTCGCAGCGCTGTTACTGATCGCCTTCCCCGAGCCGATGTTTCCCAATGGGACCAACAGCCACTGGGATATCTGGCTGGTCGCCACGATCCCCGCCTTTGCCGTCACCGAGATCCTGCTCGCCGCCCAGGCCTATCGTTACGACATCGCCACAATGGTGCGCACCCGCGCGATTGTCGAACCGTGGTCGATTGCGATTGGGGCGGGCGCGTTCTTCTTCATCCCGGCCACCCGCGATGGCGGATTGGCGCTGGCCTATATCACCTCGATTTATTGCGGACTGCTGTCCGCCCTCTGGCCGTTTTTGCGCGGCTATGGCCTGCCCAAAGGCTGGCGACCCGAGGCCCGTGCGTTGCTCGCCATGTCGTCCCGCGCCTTCCCGCTGGTGGGCGCCGATGCGATCGAGCGCGGCACGCGGCTGCTCGATATCTTCATTCTCGGCTTTTTCGCACCCCCGCAAGCGGTCGGCATCTATTACGCCGCGCAGCAGATCGCATCGCTGCCGCAGAAGCTCAAAACCAGTTTCGAGCCGATCCTCTCCCCGGTCATCACCAAGAATCTGCGCATCGGCAACATGGGCGCCATAGCAGCGCAGGTGCGGCAGGTCGGGTTCTGGATCATCGCGATTCAACTCGGCATCGCGCTGGTGCTGGGGATGCCGGGCGAGGCGGTGATGGGCCTGTGGGGGCCGGACTATGTCGCGGGCACGGCCGCGCTGGCGTTCCTGCTGGCGGCCGAGGTCGCCGCGTCGATGGCGGTCGTCTCGGAAAGCGTGCTCGTCTACATCGCGAGGAAGCGCAATCTGGCGATTTCGGTGGCAGTGATTGCGCTCCAGGCCGTGCTCACCATCGCGCTGATCGAGGGGGCGGAGGCCTATGGCCTCGGCAAGGGCTACGAGGCGGCCAGCGCAGCGGGCGCGCTGATGATCGCGCTGGCGATGTCGAGCCTCGTCAAGGCGCTGCTGCTCAAGCATCTGCTCAAAGCGCCCGTCAGCAATTGGCGTTGGGCCCTGGTCTATGCCGCCGCGCCCGCGGTGGTGGTGGGCTATGCCTTCACCTGGCTGCCCGAATGGATGGAGCTGGTGTTCGGCGTGCCGGCGATCCTTGGCACCTATGCGCTGGTAATCTGGCGGCGCGGCTTTGACGACGGGGACAAGGTGCTGTTCCGCAAGCAGGTCGTCCCTAACCCCGAGACTGATCTGGCGTAAGGCAAAGCGGGGCTGCAACGCGTTCATTCGCTATTCACGGCCCGGCTACGATTTCTCGAACCGCTGGAAGAGCGGGGAGACAAGGTGATGCGAGGGACACGGGTAGTAGCGGCGGTAGCGCTGTGCGCGGTGATGGCTGGCTGCGCGAAGAACGCGCCGGAGCAATTGGCCAAGGCCCCGCCGCCGCCCTCTGTGGTGGCACCTCCCC
>NZ_JAAALE010000024.1 GCF_009905735.1 Porphyrobacter sp. SLTP | reverse complement strand
TCAGAATGCTCACCCGGCATGATTTGCGGCAAGGCCTCGAAGAAGGTCTGTTCGGCCGCCACCCGGCGTGGTGGCGGCCGAACAGACCTTCTTCGAGGCCTTGCCGCAAATCATGCCGGGTGAGCATTCTGACGCGCTGAAGGTGATGATCGCTGAAGATCTGGTCGTCACTAACGAAGGCGAGCCGATGTTCAACAACCGCACAGCGTGGCTTGCGTGGCGCGAGGGACTGGCCAGCGGGCGGGTCGAACGTTTCCAGATGCTGCGCGAAAAGTTCTGGCGCGATCGGCAGAACCGTATTGTTGTCGAAGAATTCTGGCTTCCGCTGGCCAAGGACATCGTCTGGCATCCCGATCGCCCGCACAAGCTGGTGGCCTATACCTTCAGTGACGGCAAACTGACGCGTGTCGATTATCTGATCGCGCTCGACAGCGCGTCCTATCTTGATCCGAAGCCAGCCGGCTAGACTCTCACCCACCGCCCTACAAAAAACCCGTCGAGTCCGCCCTCATCCGGCAGCATCCCCGGATGGGTGCGCAGCCAACCCTCGTTGGTGGGGGCGAGGCCTGCCGGGAGTTCCCCCGGCGTAATCGGCATCGGCGCAAGGCCGAGTTCGGCGTCGATCCACGCCGCCTGTTCCTCGCCCTCCTCGGCCTCCAGCGAGCACACCGCATAGACCAGCGCGCCGCCAGGGTTCAGCCATTCGGCCGCCTTGCTGGCCAGTGCGCGTTGCAGTTCGACCATTTCGGCGATCTGCCCCTTGCCGATGCGGTGCAGGACATCGGGGTGACGGCGGCAGGTGCCGGTCGCGGTGCAGGGCGCGTCGATCAGGATCGCGTCGAAGCGGTGCTTCGGCTCCCACGTCAGCGCGTCAGCCCGCACGGGCGAGGCTTTGAGGCCCGTGCGCTTGAGGTTGTCTTTCAGCAGTTCGAGCCGCCGCTTGGAACTGTCGAGCGCGGTGACCTTCCACCCTGCTGCTGCCAGTTGCATCGTCTTGCCGCCGGGCGCCGCACAGAGATCAAGCGCGTTCTTGCCCTCGCCCGGCCCGAGCAGGCGCGCGGGGATCGAAGCGGCCAGATCCTGCACCCACCAGTCGCCCGCCTTGTAATCGGCAAGACTCTCCACCGCCGCACCGCGCGGCAGGCGGACATGGCCGGGGGCGAGCGTCACACCGCCCATTGCGACGGCGCGGGTCTCGGTCTCGGCCGCGTCCTTGAGCGCGAGGTCAAGCTCGGGCGGGAAGGCGAGGCCAGGGGCAATGGCAGCGGCCTTCTCTGCGCCCCAGCGTTCGGTGACACGTTCGGGCAAACTCGGAACTTCGGGCAGCACGCCCACACCGGGCTTCACCAGCGCGGAGAACACGCCATGCGCCAGTCTGCGCGGCCCGCCCGCCAGCAGCGGAAGCCCGGTCGCGATCACCGCGTGGGGCGGGGTGTCGAGCCGCAACGCTTGCGCCAGCATGATCCGCAGCACCATCCGCGCCTTCGCATCATCGGGCAGGTTCTGCTTGGTCGCGCTGTCGATCAAAGCATCGAGATCGGTCAGCCAGCGCAAGGTCTCGCCCGCAATCGCCTTTGCCAGCGCACGGTCGGGCGCCTTGCGGATATCGCCAAGCGCGCCGCCTTCCGCCTGTTCGAGCGTCTCGCCCCGCCGGAACACGGCATCAAGAAAGCGAAGCGCGGCGCGGCGCACGGGAAGTCCGGGGGTGGCTGACATGACCCGCCCCTAACCGTCCTTGAAACAAAGTGCCAGCATGGGCATTTGCATCACATGACCAAAGAGAAGTCCGAAGCCGCCAAGGCCTTCAAGAAGCCCGCCCACTGGACCAATGATCCGGTGCCCGCGCCCAAGGTGGTCACAAACGACGAAAAGCTCTCCCCGACCCGATACGGGGACTGGGAGCGGGGCGACGGGATCGCCGTCGATTTCTGATCAGCGCACCGCGTAGCCACGCCGTTGTCACGTCGTAACGAGGCGGATGCGCTTTCGTATCAGGCGCGATGATGTTTCACGTGGAACATCATCGCCAGATCACAGGGGCTTGAATTCCACCTTCAACCCGTCCTTGGGCTGCGGGATCGGCCAGTCCTGCCATTCGGGGTTGTAACCCGGCGCGGCCTCGATGCGATAGCGCTGGAGCAGTTGGGCGAGCAGGATCTTCACCTGCATATAGGCGAAGTGCAGGCCCAAGCACATATGCGCCCCGCCGCCGAACGGCACCCAGGCGTACTTGTGGCGCGCCTTGACCTGCTCCGGCGTGAATCGCAGCGGATCGAAGGCGAAGGGGTTCTCCCAATATTCCTCGGAATGGTGGGTCCAGTAGATGTTGATCCCGACCATCGCGCCCGCCGGAATGCGGTAGCCGCCATATTCGAATTCGCGCAGCGCCCGGCGCGGCATGGACGGCACCGGGGGGATCATCCGCAGCGATTCCTTGAACGCCATCTCTGTCAGGTCGAGTTTCGCCAGATCATCATAGTCGAGCGGACGCGGGTTGCCGTCGCCATCCGGCCCGCCGGTGACCGCCATGATCTCTTCGCGCAGCTTCTCCTGCCACACCGGGTTGGTGGCGAGGTGATAGATCAGCGAGGTCGCCGAGGAGGTGATGGTGTCGTGCGCGGCCATCATCAGGAAGTTCATGTGATCGACCACTTCGTCGACCGGGAGCAGGCTCCCGTCCTCGCGCGTGGCGGTGGCGAATTGGCTGAACATGTCCTGCCCGCCGCCTTCCGCACGGCGGCGCAGCGTCTCGCGGGTGAAGTAGTCGACGAGGAAGGCGCGGCCATCGACGCCCTTCTTCATCTTGGTGAAGGGCAGCGGCTTGCGCACCGGGGCGACAGAGGCCTGCACCATGTCGACGAAAGCCTCGTTGATCCTGTCGGCTTCCGGCCCCCAAGGGAGGCCGATGAAGCTGTCCGCCGCCAGATCGAGCGTGAGCTTCTTGATCGCGGGATAGAACTCCTTCGGCCCAGCCCAGCCGGCGACTTCGCGGGCGATCCCGCGGTTCAGCGCGCCCGAATAGTGCCGCATCGGTTCCGGCTTGAACGCGATCGAGAGCGCGCGGCGGTCGATCCGGTGATGGTCGAAATCCATCAGCATCAACCCGCGCGGGAACAGCTGATCGAGCACCGGCCCCCAGCCCTGTTCGCTGGAGAAAATCTTGTCCTTGTTGAACAACAGCAGCTCGTTCGCCTCGGCGCCGATCAGCGCGACCTGCCAGCCGCCAAAGGCGCGGTTGCGATAGACCTTGCCATGGGTCTTGATCATCCGCTCGGCAAAGGCGTGCGGGTTGGCAAGCATGGTGAAGGTGTTGCCGACCACCGGCCAGCCCGCCTCACCGGGGATATGCGCGAGGTCGGCCTCGGTCAGGCGCAGCTCGCTCCAGTGGCGGGGCGCATTTGCGGGCGCGGTGTCAGGGGACTGCGGGGCTTCGGCAAGGGTAGCCATGAGGGTCTTGATGCTCCGGTGAAGGTTCGGATTCGCAACTGACTCTGATGTAAATACTCCGCGCGGTCAAATCCAGCCGGAAAGCTCGCGCCGCAGCATCGCGTCGATCATCGCGAGGCCATCATCCGAGGTGTTGAGGCAATCGAGCACGGCGTATTCCTTGCCCCCGTGCTCCATGAATTCGTCGCGCCCTTCCAGCGCGAGTTCCTCCAGCGTTTCCACGCAGTCCGCCGCAAAGCCGGGAGCCGCAACCACCAGTCGCTTGGTGCCCTTGTCGCCTTCCGCCATCAGCGTCGCATCGGTGGAAGGCTCAAGCCACGCGGCCGGGCCGAAGCGCGACTGGAAGGTGGTTTCAAACCGGACGCCTTCAAATTCAGGCCGCGTCGCCAATTCTTCGCGCAGCAGGCGCGCGGTCTTGGAGCAGTGGCAATAATAGGGATCGCCCTTTTCCAGCGTTTGCTGCGGCATCCCGTGGAAACTGAGCAGCATCACTTCAGGCTTGAAGGTCAGCGCGCGCACCTGCCGGGTCAGGTCGTCCGCCAGTGCGGCGAGGAAGGTCGGCTCGTCATGATAGGGCGGCACGAAGCGCAGCGCCGGCTGCCAGCGCATCTTCTTGAGCACACGCGCGACCTCGTCGAACACGGTCGCGGTCGTCGCGGCGCAGTATTGCGGATACATCGGCGCGATCAGTATGCGGTCGCAGCCGTCGGCCATCAAGGCGGTCAAGCGGCTCTCGATCGACGGGTTGCCGTACCGCATCGCCCAATCGACCACGACCTTGTCACCAAACCGACCGACCATCGCTTCGGCCTGGCGCGAGGTGATGTCGGCCAGCGGCGATCCACGATCCGTCCAGATCTTGGCATAGGCCTTCGCGCTCTTCTGAGGCCGGGTGTTCAAGATGATCCCGCGCAGAATCAGCTGCCAGGCGATCGGCGGAATCTCCACCACCCGCGTATCGGACAGAAATTGCTTGAGGTACTTCTTCACCGACTCCGGATCAGGCCCGTCGGGCGTGCCGAGGTTGATCAGCAATACGCCGATCTGGCCGCTCTTGGCGGGAGGATGGTCGCCCGGAAGGCGCTGGGTCTGCCAAGTCATAGCCCGCCTAACGGTCGGCAGGCGTTTCGTTTCCGGGCAAAGTCCATCGCCCGGACTCGGTGTGGCAAAATTGTGCGGGTCATATGCCGTCCGAAAGTAGGGGCAGGCGTCTCAGGCGCAACCCTGTAGCCGAAAACAGCGCATTGGCAATCGCAGGCGGGGCGACCACCGTGCCCAGCTCTCCGGGGTCGGCGGGCGGGGCTTCGCTGGCGATAAACTCGATCCGCATCTCCGGGCAATCGGCGAGCACCGGCAGGCCGAGCCCGGAATCATCGCCGCCTTCGGGCAGGCCGCCGCGCAGCCGCAGCGCATTGCCGAGCGCGATGCCCATGCCGAACACCAGCCCGCCCTCGATCTGCTGCTTGGCGATGTCGTGATTTACGATCCGGCCAATGTCGGCCGCGACCGAGAGCCGGATCACCCGCACGCCGCCTTCGCCCTGACGCGCGGTGGCAACGCAAGCGATGCGCCCGGCTTCCGGCCCTTCGCCAATCCGGGCGCAGGCGAGACCCTGCCCGCTCTGGTCCGCGCCGCCATCCCATCCGGCCAGCTGCGCCGCGCGCTGCAAGCAGGCGGCCAGCCGGACATCGCTCCCCAGCATCGACATGCGGAACGACAGCGGCTCACGCCCGGCCTTGGCGGCGATCTCGTCGATGAAGCTTTCGATGGCGAACACTGTCGGCCCGTAGGAATTACCGCGCACCCGGCCGACCGGCAGCCCGATCTCGACCGGGACGTGCTCCACCAGCAGCGCCGGGAGCTGATAGGGCGGCACCGCGCCTTCGCAGGCGAGCGGATCGGGTTCGCCGCTAGTTTCTCGGATCGCGGCCATGCTGGTGAGATTGCCGAATAGACGCTTGCCGAATTCGCGCGCGGCGGGCGGCGTGGCGATGCGAATGCGCATCGCGTCAATCGCGCCGCCTTCCCCGCTGGCCCCGCCCTTGGCCAGCTGCGCGCCGAGCAGCAACCAGGCGGGCGCGCGCGGGCGGGCCCGGATCAGTTCGTCCCGGCGCGGCCAGGTCAATTGCACCGGACGACCCAGTTCCTTGGCGATCAGCGCGATCTCGATGGCGTGGTCATGTTCCAGCCGCGCATCGAAGCTGCCCCCGGCGGGCATGGGGTAAAGGGCCACGTCCTCGGTCGAAATGCCGATCGCGCGGGCGGCAGCGATGCGCGCCTGTTCGGGCGCTTGCGACGCAATCCACAGATCGAGCCGCCCATCGGCATAGCGCGCCGCAGCGGTCGCGGTTTCGACCGGAGCGGCATAGGCAGGCTCGACCTCGTAGCGGCGCCCAATATCGACCCGCTGGAGCGCTTCGCCGCCATAGCCGGTCTCGGCGATGGTATGGGCCTCGCCGCCGGTCAGCGCCGCATCGAGCTTCGTGGCGATCTCGTTGCTGTTGACCGGGGTGGGGTTGGCGAATTTGGGCTTCATTGCGGCGAGCGCCTGATCGGCGCTCCACCACGTGTCGGCCGCAACCGCGAGCCAGCGCTTGCTTTCGACGATCCCGGCCAGCCCTTTGATCCCGGCGGCTCCGTTGGGGTTGAACCCGGTCAGTTCCGACCCGTCGACCGGCCCGTGGCGGATCGAGGCGAACACCATCCCCGGCAGGCGCACGTCTCCGGCGAAGCGGTAGGAACCATCAACCTTGGAGGGCAGATCGATCCGCGGGAAAGCGGGTGCGCCGTCGACATCGGCGGGCAGCGGCTTTTCTCGCGGAGGCTCGGGACGCAGCGGCGGGAGGTCGGGCGGGGTGTAGTCCGCCGCAGCCTCGGCCAGTTCGCCAAAGCTGGCGCGCTTGTCAGTGTGGGTCACGAAGCCGCCTTCGACCTCGCATTCCTCCCACGCGACACCCCAGCGCGAAGCGGCCTCTTGCGCCAGCATCGCACGCGCGGCGGCGGCGGCTTCGCGGCAGGGCTGTTCATAGGCAGCGAGCGAGGTGCCGTCGGCGGTCGCGTTGAAGCGCTGCGACCCGGCAAAGCGCGCCGCGATCAGCGCATCGGTGCTACCGGACAGGCCGGCGCCGAAGGGGTCCCACAGCGCCATCCACTTGGTCGCCAGCGGGATATTGGCATAGGCACCCGAAACCGGCGCTGGCTCGACCGCGATCTGCCGCCAGTCGGCGCCCAGTTCGTAGGCGACAATCTGCGGCAGCAACGTGGTGATGCCCTGTCCCATCTCGAGCTGCGGCACGGCGACGGTCACCACACCGTCGGAAGCGATCTTGAGCCAGGCGCCGAACACATGCTCGCCCTTGGCTGCCACCAGCGGGGTCGCGTAATTGCGGGGCATCAGCCACCAGGCGACAATCAGACCGCCGCCCGCCGCTGCCCCTGCCAGCAATCCGCGCCGCGTCAGCTCCATCCGTCAGACCGTCCCGGTATCGAGCCAGCGCCCCAGCTTTTCCGCAATGGCGCGGAACGGCGCGGCGGTCTCGTCATCGCCCGCGGCGGGAGGCTCTCCCTTGTCGCCGGCAATCCGGGTGGCGAGGGTCAGCGGCACGCGGCCAAGGAACGGGATTTCGAGTGCGGTGGCGAATTTCTCGACCCCGCCCGAACCGAACGGGTCGCTGATATGGCCGCATTCGGGGCAGCAATAGCCTGCCATGTTCTCGACCAGCCCGATGATCGGCACGTCGCCCTGCTCGAACAATTGTCCCGCGCGCGCCGCGTCGATCAGCGCGAGATCCTGCGGGGTGGACACCAGCACCGCGCCATCCGGACGGTGGGCCGACAGCATCGAAAGCTGCACATCGCCGGTGCCGGGCGGCAGGTCGATCAGGAGCAGATCGGTATCGCCCCAATCGGCATCGACCAGTTGGGTGAGCGCCTTGCCGGTCATCGGCCCGCGCCATGCGAGCGCCTTGCCAGGCGCGACGATGTGACCCATCGACAGCACCTTGACGTTATAGGGGCTGTCGATTGCCACCAGCTGCGCGCCATCGGAGGTCGCGCCGGGCTTGATGCCTTCGGTCTTGAGCAGCTTAGGCTGGGAAGGACCGTAAATGTCGCCGTCGATCACGCCGACCTTGCGGCCCATCCGCGCGAGTGCGACCGCGAGATTGGTGGTCAAGGTCGACTTGCCGACCCCGCCCTTGCCCGATCCCACGGCAATCAACCGCCGCCGCCGCCGCTCACCGGTCAGCGCGATCCGCACTTCGTCGATTTCCGTCAGAGGAAGGAGCGCGGCGGTGATGGCCGTTTCGAGTTCGGCGCGGGCGGAATCGGACAGGTCACCGGCCTCGGCAACGATCACTGCACGGCGTACAACGATGCGGGCGGAGCGCAGCCGATGGTTGATTTCCGGGGTCAAGGCGGCGCGGATCAGCGCTTCTTCGGCAGCGGGCTGGCGGGGTTCTTGGGGTGACTTGTCCATTTCGGCACGCCTCTACCACCAAATTCACGCAGCGAACCCCTGTTTTTCGCCAGAACGCGTGCCTATAAACACCTTATGCAAAGATTAGACGGCTGGAGAGAACGACTTGGCGCTGGCCTAAAAGGCTTCGCCATGGCTGGCAAAAACAACCCCTGGGGCGGCGGCGGAAGCGGTGACGAACCCGGCGGGGATGGGCCCGCAGGCGATGGCGATGCAGGTGGCGGCGGCGGCCCGCGCAACCCGTGGCTGCCCGGCGGCGGTGAACCCGGCAAGCGGCGTTCCGCCAGCATCGAGGACATCTTCAAGAGCCGTGGCCCCGAAGGCCCGCGCCGTGCAGGCGGCGGTGGTGGCGGCGGCCCGACCTTCCGCTTGCCTGAGCGTCACAATGGCAAGAGCTGGGCGCCTGTGATCATCGGTGGGATTGCGCTGGTGTGGGCCGGTGTGACGAGTTTCCACTTCATCCAGCCCGGCGAACAGGCGGTCGTGACCTGGCTGGGCGGCAAGTATTCGCACACGCTTGAATCCACCGGCTTCACCGCACCCTGGCCGATCCACATGGTCGAAAAGGAAAACGTGACGCAGGTCCGGCTTGAGGAAGTGCCCGGCACGAAGACCGAAAAGCTGATCCTGACCGGCGACCAGAACCTCGTCGATCTAAGCTACCTGATCCGCTGGAACATCTCCGATCTGGCGCTTTACAAGTATCAGCTCAACGATCCGCGCAACGCCTTGCTGGAAATCGGCGAGGCCGCGATGCGCGCGGCTGTGGCGCGGCAGAAGCTCGATAGCGTGCTGACCGGTGCCGGCCGCGCCGAGATCGAACAGGACGTGAGCGCCGCCATGCAGGCGCGGCTCGATGCCTATCGCTCCGGGATCAAGGTGCAGGGCATCGAAATCAACAAAGTCGATCCGCCGAGCCGTGTCGAAGAGGCGTTCAAGGACGTCTCGTCCGCGCAGCAGGATGCCGACGCCGCGATCAACCGTTCGCGCGCGGTGGCGCAGCAAACTCTCGCCCGCGCGCAGGGTGACGCCAGCGAATTCAACGACATTTACGAGGAATACAAGCTCGCGCCCGAAGTGACGCGTCGCCGCCTCTATTACGAGACCATGGAGCAGATCCTGTCCAAGACCGACAAGACCATCGTCGAAGGCGGCAATGTGACGCCGTACCTGCCGCTGCCCGAGCTGAAGCGCCGTGCGCAAACGCCTCCGCCGCCGCCGCAGGGGGAGTAAGGACATGACCAACCTGTTTCAGACCTACAAGCCGTTCGTCATTGGTGCGATTGTGGTCGCCGTGGCCCTGCTCTCCAGCGTGGTGATCGTGCCCGAAACCCATCAGGGCGTGGTGGTGCAGGCCGGTAAGCCGGTGCGAACCTTCAACCAGTTCCGTCCCGATGTGCCCTACGGCCAGACCGGGGCGGGGTTGCAGCTGCGCATTCCCTTTATCGAAGAAGTCCGGATGATCGATCGCCGGGTGCTCGATCTCGACATGGAGCGCACGCAAGTGCTCTCCAACGATCAGCAGCGTCTGCAAGTCGATGCCTATGCACGCTACCGCATCATCGATCCGGTCAAGCTGGTCAAAAGCGCCGGTTCTGAAACCCAGCTTGAATCCCAATTGCTGCCGATCCTCACCTCGGTGCTGCGGCAGGAGCTGGGTCGTCGGCCGTTCTCGGCGCTGATCAATGCCGAGCGCGGGACAGCGATGACCAACATCACCGCCACGCTCGACAAGCAGGCGCGCAATTATGGGGCGCAGGTGCTCGACGTGCGGATCAAGGCGGCTGACCTTCCCGAAGGTCGCCCGCTCGATGCCGCCTTTACCCGGATGCAGACCGATCGCGAGGAAGAGGCGACGACCATTCGTGCCGCCGGCCAACGCGATGCGCAGATCATCCAGGCCGAAGCCTCGGCTGAAGCGGCGCGCATCTATGCCGATGCCTATGGAAAAGACCCGAAGTTCTACGACTTCTACCGGGCCATGCAGAGCTACCGCAAAACCTTCCTGCAAGGTGAGGGGCAAAGCACGATGGTGCTGTCGGAGGACAGCGAATATTTCCGCCAGTTCAAGGGTGACCGCTAAGCAATCGACCAAGCGCCTACAAGCGGCGCTGAACGTCGCAGGTGTTCAATCAGCGTTCAGCCCGGAAAAGGGCATTTGGGGCGCGAAACCGGCCCATGTGGTCGGCCCCGACAACGGCTTTGAGGAACGCTGCGGTACCCCTGCGCATTCCTGCCAAGAATAAGGACCATGAGGACGTGAACAAAGTGCGCTATGTATACGGACTGACGAGCGCGTTGCTGGTGGGCGGCGCTACCATTTCGCTGATCACCGGCTCGCCATTGGGCGCGCAGGTGGCGCAGAACGATGATGCCGTGATGGACCGCGTCGTACCGGTCGCCGGCGCTCCGGCCAGCTTCGCCGATCTGACGGCGCAGTTGCAGCCCGCCGTGGTCAACATCGCCACGCGCCAGCGGGTCGAGGTCGCGAACAATCCCTTCGCAGGGACACCCTTTGCCGAATTGTTCAACCGCCGCGGCGGCGGTGAAGGCGGCGGTCAGCCGCAAACGCGCGAGGCACAGTCGCTGGGTTCGGGCTTCATCATCTCGGCCGATGGCTATGTGGTTACCAACAACCACGTGATCTCGCCGCCCGATACCCGCGCCAAGCTGGAATCGATCACCATCACCCTGCCCGATGGCACCGAATACGAAGCCGATCTGGTCGGCGCGGATGCGGCCTCGGACCTCGCGGTGCTCAAGATCCGCGCCAACCGCACCTTCCCCTTCGTGCGCTTCGGGGACTCGAGCGCGGCGCGCGTGGGTGACTGGGTGGTCGCAATCGGCAACCCCTTCGGCCTTGGCGGCACGGTCACGAGCGGGATCATCTCGGCGGTGTATCGCAACACCGGCCAGGGCGGTCCCTATGACCGATTCCTCCAGACCGATGCCAGCATCAACCGCGGCAATTCGGGCGGCCCGCTGTTTGACATGCGCGGCAATGTGATCGGCATCAACAACGCGATCTTCTCGCCTTCGGGCGGCAGCGTCGGGATCGGCTTTGCGATCCCCGCCGAAATCGCCGCGCCGATCGTCGAGAAGCTGCGCGAGGGCCGCGAGATCGAGCGTGGCTATCTCGGCGTCGGCCTTGCGCCGATTGACGAGGACTTTGCCGCCTCGCTCGGCCTGCCCAAGCGCCGTGGTGAGCTTGTGCAGACCGTGCAGGACGATAGTCCGGCCGCGCGCGCAGGGCTGAGGCCCGGCGATGTCGTGACCAAGGTCAACGGCAAGGATGTGACCGCGGATCAGACCGTGTCCTTCCTCGTCGCCAACCTCCAGCCGGGTGCCAAGGTGCCGGTCGAACTGCTGCGCAGCGGCGAGCGTCTTGCGCTCAGCGTCACGCTCGGCAAGCGCCCGCCCGAAGCAGAGTTGCTGCAACAGGGCCAGACCTTCGATCCCGACGCGGAAGAGCCGATGGCGCCGGGCACCTCGGACAGCACCATCGAACAGAAGCTCGGTATGCAGGTCACCCCGATGACGGCGGCTATCGCCCGCTCGCTGGGCGTGCCGGCCGATACAAAGGGCGTGGTGATCGCTGCGGTCGATCCCAACTCGGATGCGGCGCGCAAGGGTCTGCGTCGCGGCGACATCATCCTCTCGGCCAATTACCAGCCGACCGCCACGGTCGAGGAATTGCTGGCGCAGATCACTGCCGCAACCACCGAAAAGCGTGAGGCCCTCCTGCTGCGCATCCAGCGCCGCACGCAGCCGCCCGCCTTCGTGGCCGTGCGGATCCGCTGATCGGCACCAGCACGCCATAGCGCCCAACGAAAAAGGCGCCGGGAGCAGATCCCGGCGCCTTTTTTCATGCGCAGTCCCTTATTCGCCCGGCTTGATCGCGGGCTGCGGCGGCGGCCGGCGGGGTTCGCGCTGGGGTCGCTGGCTCTGCTGCGGCAGGGCCCCGCCCGTGGCTTCCTCAAGGAAGTCCTGACTGGCGGCAGGCGGTGCATCCGGCCCGCGCTCGTCCTCGGGGCCGAACTCATCGCGGCCCGGCTGGATCATATTGCCCTGCTCGTCGATGTAGTAATAATCATCAGGCTCACCGAACATCGCTTCGGCATCCGGCTCCAGCTGCCATTCCGGCAGTTCGAGCGTAACGTCGAATTCCTCAACCGGGCGGCTCTTGACGGCATACCGCATATAAGCGGCAAAGGCCTGCGCCGGCGCGCGCCCGCCTTGCAGGCCGGGGACGGCCTTCGCATCGTCGCGGCCCATCCACACGCCGGTGGTGATGCCGCTGGAAAAGCCGATGAACCAGCCGTCCTTGTTCGAGGACGTGGTGCCGGTCTTGCCCGCGACCGGCCGCCCGATCTGTGCGGCGCGGCCCGTGCCGGTCTGCACGGCGGCTTGCAGCAGATCGGTGATCCCGGCGACCACGTAATCCGGCACAACCGGCGATCCAGACGATGCTTCGCGGCGATAAAGCACCTCGCCGCTCGCGCCGGTTACCTTGGTGATGCCATAGGGTTCGACCGCCACGCCCTTGGCCGCGATCCCTGCGAAGGCCTGCGTCATCTCGATCACCCGCATCTCGGACGCGCCAAGCACCATAGACGGGTTGGTGTCGACCTTGGAATTGACGCCGAAACGCCGCGCCATCGACGCGACCGTGCCGAAGCCGACTTCATTGCCAAGCTGGGCGGCGACGGTGTTGATCGAATAGGCAAAGGCGGTGCGCAGATCCGTCTCACCGACATTGCGGCCGTTGGAATTGCGCGGGCTCCACCCGTCAATCGTCACCGGGGTGTCGTTGACCTTGTCCTCCGGCTTGTAGCCTGCCTCCAGCGCGGCGAGATAGACGAACAGCTTCCACGCCGAGCCCGGCTGGCGCATCGCGGTGGTGGCACGGTTGAAATTGCTCGCGACGTAATCCGTGCCGCCCACCAGCGCGAGGATCGCACCGTCCCTATCAAGGCTGACCAGCGCGCCCTGTGCGCCCTTGGGCGTGTTGGCCTCAATCGAAGCGGTGGCAGCGCGCTGCATCCCGATGTCGAGCGTGGTCCACACCTCAATCGGCTCGTAGGTTTCGGGCAGGATGATATCGAGCTGCGGCAGCACCCAATCGGTGAAATAGCGCACCGAATTCTGCCCGGCCTGCTCCTTGAGCTGTACCGCGCTGACATCGACCTGGGCCTGGTCAGCGGTGATGTAGCCCTGTTCGCGCATCAGCTCGAGCACCACTTCGGCCCGGTCAACCGCGGCCTGGACATCGGCGGTCGGCGAATACTGGCTGGGCGCCTTCACCAGCCCGGCAATGATCGCTGCTTCCTCGACACTGAGGTCGTTGGCCGGGTGGCTGAAGAATTTGCGGCTCGCAGAATCAATCCCATAAGCGCCGCCACCGAAATAGACCTTGTTGAGGTACAGTTCGAGGATCTCTTCCTTCGAGAACTTCCATTCCAGCGCCATCGCCAGCACCGCCTCGCGCGCCTTGCGGTCGAGCGAGCGGTTGTTGTTGAGGAACAGGTTGCGCGCGAGCTGCTGCGTGATGGTCGATGTGCCGCCGAGCCGTGAGCGCGAGCCGGTAACCCCCTCGATCAGCGCGCCCGTCAAGCGGACCGGATCGACCCCGAAGTGCGAACGGAAGCGCTTGTCCTCCACCGCGACCATCGCGTTGGTCATGTTTTCGGGGATGTCGTCATACTTGAGCCATTCGCCGAAGCTCGGCCCGATCTCGACCAATTCGCGCCCGTCGCGCGCGCGGATGACGATGGTCTGGCCCGGCTGGGTCGCCTGCAAGGTGCTGTAACTCGGCAGGGATTGCGCGGCAAAGCCGACTGCGAAGGCGAGGAAGATGAGGCCCAGCACCGCCAGCCCGACGCCCCACAGGAACAGCCGCTTCAGCCACAGCTTCCAGCGCGAGCGCGGCGCGCCGCCATCGCCGTCGGGCGCAGCCGATCGTTCCGTCGCTGCCCGGCGCGTTCCGCGTCCGCCCTTGTTCTGCAACCGCTCACCCCGTTTCGACATTGCTTGCGCCTAATCTGATCCCCACCGCTGACACGTGGGACGCGCGCCCATGCATAGGCAAGTTGTAACCGGGGGTGAACCCGGGTTTACCGTGCTCTCCCCCATCAACGGCGGATTGCCTCAGCCTTCAGCCGGAGTGAAGATCAGCGCAGCCGAATTGATGCAGTAGCGCAAGCCCCCTTGTTCGGGGGGACCATCGGGGAACACATGGCCGAGATGTCCGCCGCATGTGCCGCAGCGCACTTCGGTGCGGACCATGCCGTAACTGACATCGCGGTGTTCTTCGATCACCTCGTCATCAGCGGGCTTGGTGAAGGCGGGCCAGCCGCAACCGCTGTTATACTTGGCGGTCGAGTAGAACAGCTGCGTCCCGCAGGCGGCGCAGTGATATTCACCCTCGTCGTAGAACTTGTCGTATTCGCCAGTGAAGGCGCGTTCCGTCCCGGCCTCGCGCAACACATGGTACTGCATCGGGTCGAGCTTCTCGCGCCATTCGGCGTCGGTCAGCCTGCGGGGGTCGGGGTTGTCCATGGAGTATCCTCTCTGCTCACGCGCAATATCGGCGCGGCAGGGGCAATTCGCAAGCGTCAGGGATGCCGTTACCCGTCCAGCAGTGCGTAGTGCGGCGGCGGCTTGATCGTCTCCATCCGCTCGGTCAGCAATGGACGGAAGCTCGGGCGGCTCTTGAACACCGCATACCAGCCGCGCGATTGTTCGTGCCCCGCCCAGTCAATCCCGCCAAGGTAATCCGCCACCGAAATCTGCGCTGCCGCCGCCAGATCGGCGAGGCTCATGGTGGACCCTGCCACCCACGGGCGGTTGTCGATCAGCCAGTCGAGATAGTCGAGATGCCCGTGCGCCATCTTCATCGCATTGCGCAGCGCACCGCTATCTGGCGGCTGGCGCAGGATGCGCTTCTTCATGCGTTCGGACAGCAAGGGCCCGGTGACATCGGCGTAGAAATTCTCGTCGAACAGCGCGACCAGCCGGCGGATTTCGGCGCGCTGGGTCGCGGTGCCGTTGATCATCGGATTGCGATCAACCGTTTCCTCGAAATACTCCGCAATCGCGCGGCTATCGGGGATGGTGATGTTCTTTTCGGCATTGACGATCACCGGCGTGCGCCCGGCCGGGTTGAGGTTGAAGAACATGTCCGACGCCGCCCACGGATCCTCGCGCGCCAGATCGAAGGGCACGTTCTTTTCGCTCAGCAGCAGCCGAATCTTGCGGCTGAAGGGGCACAGAGGGAATTGATAGAGGAGCCACATAAGGCCCCAAGCTCTGCCGCATTTTGCAGGGCAAATCCAGCGCGCGACACGAGTAACGGGGGAGTATTCAGAGCTGCGCGGCTTCCAGCATCAACAGGCACGATGGCATGACCTTATGCAGGTCGCCGCTGGTGGTCAGCGCCTGCGCTTCGGCATTGACGAGCGTTGCTATGCCCGCGCGGTCGCGCCCGGTTTCGTCCATCAGCTGCGCCATCGACCGGACAAAGAACTCCCGCCCCCGCTCGGACAGATCAGGCCAGGCCTTGGCCTGCGGATCGCCCGCCACCTGACCTTGCGCCACCAGCGCAAAGGCCGCCGCACAGCGCAGCAGGGCGCGGTTTTCCTGCGATAGTGGCGCAGGTTCGGGGGCGACCAGCGCAGGGGCGGATTGCAGCGCCAGTGCTGCCAAGAGCAGGGGGGCCAGAAGAGAGGTGAGCATGGCGCATCCTATGCCCTGCATTATGAACGCGGCGCTACCGAATTCCGCCCGGAAATGCCGATTGCGGGCAGGTGAATTCCGTCCTAATCCGCAACTGGTCTTATGAGAGGAGACGGATTTCCATGTTCAGTCACATTATGGTCGGCACCAATGACTTCGACCGCGCCAAGGCGTTCTATGACGCCGTGCTGGCCACGCTCGGCGCCGGTCCGGGCAACATCAACGAAGCGGCCACCGGCCACAAGCGCGCGTTCTGGTTCCACAATGGCGGGATCTTCGCGATCAGCCAGCCGATCAACAACGAACCCGCCGCCTGCGCCAACGGCTCGACCATCGGCTTTGCCTGTGACAGCCTTGAACAGGTGCAGGCGTTCCACGATGCGGCGGTGGCTGCGGGTGGCAAGTCGATCGAAGACCCCCCAGGCCCGCGCACCGGCGCGATGGGCACGATGAACCTCGGCTACGTGCTCGATCTGGACGGCCACAAGCTGTGCATGCTGCACCGCGCGGGCTAATTACCGACTGAGTTCGAATACCGCGAATTCGGCGCGCCAGTTAGCGGCTGGCGCGCCGATTTGTTTTTCATTGGCGAAGAACCACGCGCGCTCGATGGTCGCGCCCTTCATCCTCGCCAGATCGCGGAAATCTTCGACCGTGACGTGGTGGATGTTCTCGGTCTCGTACCAGCTCACCGGAAGCGCGCGGGTGACCGGCATCCGCCCGCCGAACATCAGTGCAGCGCGGGTGCGCCAGTGGGCGAAGTTCGGGAACGAGACAAACGCCCGCCGCCCGACGCGCAGCAATTCATCAAGGATCAGGTCGGGCCGAGTCGCAGTCTGAAGCGTCTGGCTGAGGATCGCGTAGTCGAACGCCTTGTCGGGGTAGTTCGCCAGATCGAGGTTCGCGTCGCCCTGCACCACGCTGAGGCCGCGGGAAACGCAGCGTTCGACCAGTGCGCCGTCCAGCTCCATCCCGCGCGCATCGCAGCCGCTGACGCTCTCCAGTTCGGCCATGAGAGCCCCATCGCCGCAGCCGATATCGAGCACCCGGCTGCCCGGCGCGACATGGGCGGCGATCGCAGCGAGGTCGGGACGCAAGGTCATTCCACGAACCCCTTCACCACCCGGTCAAGCTGATCATGTTCCAGCAGGAAACTGTCATGCCCATTGGGCGCGCTGAGTTCCACGAAACTGACCTTCGCCCCCGCCGCATTCAGCGCGTGGACCACGTGGCGGCTTTCGGCGGTGGGGTAGAGCCAGTCGGTATCGAAACTGACAATGCAGAACCGCGCCTGCGTCCCGGCAAAGGCATTGGCAAGTCTGCCGCCATGCTCTTCCGCGATGTCAAAATAGTCCATCGCGCGGGTGATATAGAGATAGCTGTTGGCATCGAACCGGCGGGTAAAGCCGCTGCCCTGATAGCGCAGGTAGCTTTCGACCTGGAACTCGGCGTCGAAGCCGAAGCCCTTGGCCTCGCGGTCCTGCAAGCGGCGGCCGAACTTCTCGGTCAGGCCCGCTTCGGACAGATAGGTGATATGCGCCGCCATCCGCGCGACGGCGAGGCCGTTGTCGGGCTTCGCGTCGCTCGCGTAGTAATTGCCCTCGGCCCAGGCGGGATCGGCCATGATCGCCTGCCGGCCGACCTCGTGAAAGGCGATATTCTGCGCCGAGTGCCGCGCCGTGGAGGCAATCACCAGCACGCGCGCCGCGCGCTCGGGCCAATTGGCAGCGAGGCTCAGCGCCTGCATCCCGCCCATTGATCCGCCGACCACCGCGTGCAGCTTGGCAATCCCCAGCCCGTCAAGCAGCGCAACCAATCCGCGCACCATGTCGCGGATGGTGATGACGGGAAAGCGCATCGCATAGGGTTCGCCATCAGGGGCGAGACTGGCCGGGCCGCTCGATCCCATGCAGCTGCCGATGACATTGGCGCAGATCACGAAGTGCCGGTCCGTGTCGATCGGCTTGCCCGGGCCGACCATCCGTTCCCACCAGCCGGGCTTGCCGGTGATAGGGTGCGGGCTGGCGAGATATTGGTCACCCGTCAGCGCATGGCACACCAGCACCGCGTTCGAAGCATCGGGCGCGAGCGTACCGTAAGTCTCGTAAGCGATTTCTGCACGCTCCAGCACCTGCCCGCTGTCGAGCGGCAGGGGTTCGGGGATGGCATAGACCTGAGATATCGGGGCGGCGTTCATACAGAATTGCTGCGAAAGCGGAAAAACAGCCCTTCGACAAGCGTGAGCCACGCGGTAAGGGGTATTTTTTCCATAATCCGTTCGTGCTGAGCTTGTCGAAGCACTGCCTTTTCTTCAAGCGGCGCATCACGATGACAATGGCAAGACCCCAACCCAAACCCTGGATCAGCGAGATCCACGCCTATGTGCCGGGCAAGTCCAAGTCGGCGAGCGGGAAGCCGCTCACCAAGCTTTCGGCCAATGAGAACCCGCTCGGCTCCAGCCCGGCGGCGCTGGCGGCTTTGGCCGAAGGGCATGTGGCGGCCGACTATCCCGATCCCGACGCCCGCGCGCTACGCGAGAAGATCGCCGAGGTGCACGGCCTCGATCCCGACCGGATCGTGTGCGGCACAGGCTCGGGCGAGCTGCTGCATTGCGCGGTGCAGGCGCTGGCCGGTCCGGGGGACGAGGTGCTGGCTTCGCGCTACTCCTTCTCGCTCTATCCGCTGCTGGCGCAGAAAATCGGCGCGACCCCGGTGTTTGCCGATCCCGAGGGCTACGCCGCGAGCGTCGACAACCTGCTTGCCGCCGTAACGTCCGCTACCAAGGTCGTGCTGCTCGACAACCCGAACAACCCGGTGGGCAGCTTCCTGCCGCCTTCGGAGGTGTCCCGCCTTCACGCTGGTCTGCCGAGTGACGTGCTGCTGGTGGTGGACGAGGCTTACGGCGAATATGTCGATCCGGGGTTGCAACACGCCGCCTTCGCGCTCGCCGCCGCGCACGAGAACGTGCTGGTCAGCCGCACCTTTTCCAAGGCCTATGGCTTGGCGTCGGAGCGGGTCGGCTGGGTGACCGGCGCGCCGCATCTGATCGATCTCGTCAACCGGCTGCGCGGCGCGTTCAACGTCTCGGTCAGCGGGCAGAAGGCGGCGTTGGCCGCGCTGGGCGATCAGGAATTCGTCGCACGCAGCCGCGACCACAATGCAACGGAGCGACAACGACTGGCCGACGCCATCGCGATGCTCGGCAACCACGGCCTCTCCGCCTCCCCCAGCGAGGCCAACTTCCTGCTGGTGCATTTCGAGGGCGAAGTGAGCGCGGCTGATGCGGTCGAAGCTTTGTCCGAGGCGGGTTACGCCGTGCGGCATCTGCCGGGTCAGGGCCTGCCCAATGCGGTGCGCATCACCATCGGCAAGTCGGACGATATGACCCGAGTGATCGCCACCTTGCGCGCTCTGTGCGGGGAAGCGGCATGACGATCCGCCGCGTTGCCATTATCGGCCTTGGGCTGCTGGGCGGTTCGATCGGGTTGGCGGTGAAGGCCCGCAGCCTCGCCATTGCCACCACTGGGTGGGACCGTGACCCCGCGGTGCGCGCACGCGCGGCGGAGCGCGGGCTGGTGGAGACCGTTTGCGCGACCGCCGAAGACGCGGTAGCCGCCGCTGACCTCGTGATCCTGTGCGTCCCCGTCGGCGCGATGGGCGATGCGGCGCGGGCGATTGCGCCGGGCCTCGCGCCGCACGCCATCATCAGCGATGTCGGCTCGTCCAAGGAAGCGGTCGCCACCGCGCTGGCCGAGGCTTTGCCGGGCGCCTGCATCATCCCCGCCCACCCGGTCGCGGGCACCGAACAGAGCGGGCCGGATGCCGGGTTCGCCACGCTGTTCGCAGGCCGGTGGTGCATCATCACGCCGCCCGAAGGCTGCGATCCGACGCAGTTGGAGGCGCTCAGCGCATTCTGGACTGCGCTCGGCTCCAAGGTCGAGCTGATGGACGCCGCGCACCACGATCTGGTGCTCGCCGTGACCAGCCACATCCCGCACCTCATCGCCTACACCATCGTCGGCACCGCCAGCGATCTGGAGGACGTGACCCAGAGCGAGGTGATCAAGTACTCCGCCGGGGGCTTCCGCGACTTCACCCGCATCGCCGCGTCCGACCCCGTCATGTGGCGCGACGTGTTCCTCAGCAACAAGGGCGCGGTGCTGGAGATGCTGGGCCGCTTCACCGAAGACCTCACCGCCATGCAGCGCGCGATCCGCTCCGCCGACGGCGACGCGCTGTTCGACCTCTTCACCCGCACCCGCGCGATCCGGCGGCAGGTGATCGAGCAAGGCCAGGACGACGAGCGGCCCGACTTCGGACGCGAACACGGGGCGTGACGGGACGGCGGCATTTGCTGCTCTGCGGAACAAACCTGCCGTTCGGGGAGCGACCCCAAATCGGTCACAGGACACGCAGCAGCGTTACGCCTAAAGTAAATGCTCAAGCCTTCCGTGCCGGCTAGGCGAGGTTCTGTCGGAACCGGCGGCTGCCGCTAATCACCGTGCCTGAACGCAAGGTAATGTCGAAGTCCCCGCTTTGCCGCGTTTCCGTGATTGCGATTGCTGTCCGCCGCACAAGGCGCGAACGATGGATGCGAACGAAGCCATGGGGTGTCAGCTCCGATTCCATATCCGCCATCGTCCGCCGAGACAGTTCGCTACCAAAATTTCCGTGTAGCTCGACATAATTTCCAGCCGCACTCACCCAGTCAATCTCCTCGACACGTAGCATTACAACTCGGCTGCCGTCGCGCACCTCGACCAACGCCGTCGCATCGGATGGGGATGTTTTTGACGATATGGCGGGAACCGCCAGCTGCCGAGCCAACAGGAACACCGCAAGGATCGAGATATAGGTAATGATGTCCTTCCGCGCCTCGAACAGCAGACGGTCGGACCAAGGTTCAGTCGGTGCATAGTCCTCGCCTGCCAGCGCGAAGGATGCGATCCGCAATCCCGCCATCAGTGCGGTGTGCGCCAAAGAAACCGCAAGGCAGCCCGCTGCATGGCCGAGCGCAGCCTGAGGCAGCGGACGCGATGCGAGCCGGGACGCGAATATCAGCACCACCGGCAGCAGCGCGAGCCAAGCTGTAAAGCTGGTGCCTTCGAGCACCCACGCCTGCCACGGCGCAATTGGCTGCCCGAGCGCGCGGCGCTGGTCGATCAGGCTGGCAGCATTGACCACCATGTAGAGCAATCCGAATCCGGTGAATACCAGTGCGGCAATCGCGCGGGGATCGCGCAAGAAGCCGGGATTGTGCCGCTCACCGCTCAGCCCTCGATCGCCGCCACTCGTCACAACCCGCCCCGCATTCCGTCCCACCGGTTCCGCCGCCCATCACCCAAGCCGCGACAGCGCGGTCAGGGAGGCACATCTGCTCGCAGATTAGATGCGATGGAGACGCGACATGCAACCCACGACGGTGATGAATGGCCGGCAATACGGCCTCGATTGGCTCAGGATAGGCGCCTTTGCGCTGCTCATCCTCTATCATATCGGCATGTTCTTTGTGCCTTGGGGCTGGCACGTCAAAGCCGCCGCTCCGGTCGAATGGGCGGTTTGGCCGATGATGGCGGTCAGCCCATGGCGGCTGATGCTGCTGTTCGTGATCTCGGGCGTGGTGTCGCGCGCGCTCTTGATCAAGCTGGCTGCGCCACAGGGTTTTGCCGTCAGCCGTTCGGTGCGCCTTGCGGTGCCCTTGTTGGCAGGAATGATCCTGTTTGTTGCCCCACAGCCATGGTTCGAGCTGCGCGACCGCGGAACTTATGATGCAGGTTTCGTGCATTTCTGGCTCAACGATTACTTCGAGTTCGGCGGCACCCGCGGCACGCCTCTGCCGACGTGGAACCACCTGTGGTTCGTCGCCTATCTGTGGGCCTATTCGCTGATGCTGGCCGTGCTAGCTGCACTCCCAACCACGATGCGAGCGCGACTGCAGGACGGTTTCGACGCGTTGCTTTCCGGCTGGCGCCTTGTGGCGCTCCCAATCGTATGGCTGACGTTCGCTCGGCTGGAATTGCATCCGGTGTTCGGCGAGACTCATGCGCTGGTCGATGATCCCTATGCCCATGCGATCTATGGATTCGCCTTCTTCTTCGGCGTGGCGCTGGCGGGCTCGCAAGCGGCCTGGACGACCATTCTTCGCTATTGGCGCGAGCTGCTCAGCCTTGCTGCAATCGCCTGTGTCGCGCTGTTCACGGTGCATCGCCTGAGCGACGCAACGCCTGTGTGGGATATCGCCCGGGCATGTGCCCGCTCCGTGCTGGCGTGGAGCGCAATCATCGGACTGCTAGGCTTTGCTCAGACCCGCCTGCATCACGATGGCCCGGTGCGGCGATACCTGACCGAGGCAATCTTCCCCTATTACATCGCGCATCAGACAATCATCGTCGCCGCAGGCTTCTGGCTTAAGCAAGTCGGCGCGCAGCCTGAACTCGCTTTCGGCGTCATTCTGTTGACGACTATCCTCGGCTGCGCGCTGACTTACGAGGTCGCGCGTCGGGTGAACTGGATGCGGCCGCTGCTCGGACTGAAGCCATCCCCTGTTGCGGCGCAGCCGTCAGACTGGATCACGAAAGTCCAACGCAACTAGTTGACGGTCGGCTGGTCGAGAGCGGCACGTCGATCCGCTGGAAATTCAACGCTGGCGGAGGAATCATCTTACCTTGGCAGAGCCGACGTAGGGGTCCGGAATCTAAATCAATTTGTTGAGAAGCCGCCATTCTGCTCTCCACCCACCTTCCGCCATCAACGCAGCATCCCTCGTCGCCCGAAAGCGGACATGCCGCAGCCCGACACTACCCGTTCAGCGCATTGATCGCCGCGTGCACCCGCGCCTCGACCTCTTCGCGCGGGAGGCCCGCCGGGATTGTGTCGCCGACCTTGTAGGTGATCCGCCCGGGCCGCTTCACCAGACGGTGATAGGCCGCGCCGCTATCCACTGCGATGGGCACCACCGGCAGGCGTAGCAGCTTGTACAGCCCCGCAAAGCCCGCTTGCAGAGGCGGGCGGGTGCCGTGGGCGACGCGGGTGCCTTCGGGAAAGATCACCAGCGGGCGGCCCTCGTCCACGCGCTGCTTGGCCAGTGCCAGCATGGCGCGCAGCGTCTTGGCGCCTTTGTCGCGCGCCACCGGGATCAGCCCATAGGTCCGCGCCGAATAGCCCCAGCCGGGGATCGCGAACAGCTCCTGCTTGGCGAACACCGCCGGGAGCGTGAACAGGCGCGGGGTGTCGATCGCTTCGAAAAAGCTCTCATGCTTGATCGCGATCAGCACCGGGCCATCGGGCAAGGCGCCGTCCATCACCACCTCGATGCCGAGCAGATGGCGCACGCACCACAGGTGCCAATACCCCCAGCGCTCCACAATCGGGCCGAGCCAGCGGCGCTGCGCCACCACGGCCACCACCGACGCGATAACCAGCACCGCGCTGACCCCGTAGAACAGCACATAAAAGACCAAGGATCGCAGGGCCGCCAGCAACCAGGTCAAAGGTCAGCCAGACCCGCCGCACGGCTCGCGATCAGCTTGTGATATTCGAGGAACAGCGTGCCGAGATCAGGCTGCGAGGGCACGGCATCGCGGATCACGGTGACATGATCGGGCAGGGTCCGGTCAAGCTCCCCCGCGGCGCGGCGCATGTGCCAATCGGTCGTCACCAGCCGCAACGAGCGGACCTCTTTCTGCGCGACCCACTTGGCGGTTTCGGCGGCGTTGCTGCGGGTATCGACCGCCGCAAAGCCCAAGGTGACGCAGCACGCCATCTCGGCCGGCGAGACGCCGAACTCGGCAGCAAATTCGCCCGGACGCACTTCGCGGTCAACACCGCTGACCAGCATTGTGTCGGCCAACCCCTTGTCCAGCACCTCCAGCCCGCGCGCGATCCGTCCGGGCCCGCCGGTTACGACGATCACCGCGTCGGTGGTCACGGACCCGACCACGGGCTTGGGCAGGGCCACGGCAAACCACAGGAAGCCGATCGCCCACGCCAGGAACATCAAGGAGAAGAGACGCCGGATCATGGGTCAGAGCCTAAAGCATGTCGCGCAAGGCAAGTGCAATGGTGATCCGTGCTGTCACCAATGCGAGCAGCACCCCGATCAGCGGGATCATCGCGATCACCAGCCAATCGGTCAGCCCCAGCCCGCCGCTGCCGACCATCCCGCTGTCGAGCGCGGCGAATTGCTGGCCGAGCAGCCAGACCGCGCCAACGCCCAGGCCAGCGCCGGCCAGCGCGCCGAACACCGCCTCGCGCAGGACATCGCGCAGGAACACCGCCGACATCTGCTTCTCACTGGCGCCGAGCAGGTGCATGATCTCGACCGTGTCGCGCGCGCCCGCAAAGGCGTTGCGCGCCGCGAGCCACACCGCCGCTGCGGTCGCCAGCGCGACCAGAGCGATCAGGCCAAGCGCGAGATATTGCATGGCGGACAGCGCCTCATAGACCGGGCGCAGGAAATCGCCCTGCGCATCGACCCGCGCACCGGGGACCTGGGCGGCGAGCGCGGTCTCGATCCGGGTGATGTCCGCGCGGCTGGCACTGCCGGTCAGCTCGACATCGATCAGCGCCGGGATCGGCACGTCATTGCTGGTCGCCCCTTCGCCGAGCCAGGGCTCCAGCAAGGCGACCAGCTCCGCTTCGGGCACCAGCCGTACGGATTGCACGCCCTCCATCCGTGTCAGCACCTTGACCGCCGCCGCGCCGCGCGCAGCCCGCAGATCGGGGTTGGGCTCGATCACCTGCACGCTGACCGCGCTGGACAGATCGGCCCGCGCGTTGGTGGCAAGGTTGCGCAGGGCAAGGCCGCCCGCCGCGGCGATCACCACGAGGGCGATCAGGATCGCGATGACCCAGGGGATCGGCCCGGTCAGCCGCGTCGGGGGCAGCAGCCGCGCTGCGGCGCGTCCGCGCGGGCGGACGGGCGCGGGTTTGACCTCCTCGGTCTCAGGCTCGGCGGCGAGCGGGGGAAGCGTGCTCACTCCGGCTCGCCTCCACCCGGGGAGACCGCGCGCGGCGGATAGCGCAGCGCGCCGGTGGGGTCGGACAACTGGCCCTTGTGCAGCCGCATGATCAGCGAATCCGGCACCTTCTTGAGCAGGTGGACATCGTGGGTCGCCACCACCACGGTCGTGCCGACGCGGTTGTTGAGGGATTCGAACAAGCGCAGCAGCTTCAGCGCCATGTCGGGGTCGACGTTACCGGTGGGCTCGTCGGCAATCAGCATCTTGGGCCGGACGATCACCGCGCGGGCGATGGCGACACGCTGCTGCTCCCCGCCCGACAGGGTTGGCGGCACGGCATGGGCACGGTGCGACAGGCCGACCCAGTCGAGCATGTCGCCGACCGACTTGACCACCTTCTTCTCGTCCGTCCCCGCCAGCCGCAGCGGCAGCGCGACATTGTCGAAGGCGGTGAGATAGGGGACCAGCCGGAAGTTCTGGAACACCACCCCCAGCCGCCGCCGCAACTCCGGCAGGCGTTCGCGCGGCATGGTGATCAGATCCTGCCCGAACATGCGGATTGCCCCGCGCGATGGCCGCTGCGCCAAGTAGAGCAGCTTCAGCAGCGAAGTCTTCCCCGCGCCGCTCGCGCCGGTGAGAAAGTAGAAGCTTCCGGGATAGAGCGTGAAGCTGAGATTGCTCAGCACCTCGGGATCGGTGCCGTAGCGCAAGCCGACATTGTCGAATTTCACTTGTCCCGCGAGGCGATCATTCATGTCGCGCACCTATCAGGGGGGCAGGCACGGGGGAAGCCGGAGATCGCAATGCAGGCCATCGATCGGCTGATTTACGCCCCGTAATGTGGAAAACAGAGAGTAAATAGGGGGCTCTGCCGCAGTTGGTCTTGTGCGCAAGAGTGTGGCGAGTATGCAATTTGTGACATGATCATCGCCTGCCCAGCCTGCGGCACCCGTTACGCCGTGCCCGATGCCGCCATCGGCAGTGAGGGCCGCACCGTGCGCTGCGCGAAGTGCAAGCACAGCTGGTTCCAGGACCCGCCCCCATCGGCTGAGGACGCGCCAGCGTCGGAAGCGCCTCCGCCGGTCTCAGTAGAGCCCGCCGTTGCTGAGCCCGCGCCGTCGCAGGTGGCCGAGACTGTGGCGGTCGCTCCGCCTCCGCCCCCGCCGGCACCTGCACCCTTTGCGGCAGCGCCCGCTCCCGAACCGGAAACCGCTGGTCCCTCGGTCAGCCACTGGCGCTCGCCCGAGCCGCCCGCCGCGCCGAACGCTATCGACGAAGACGCGCCTGTGGCACGGCGCGGCTTCGGTACGCGCGGCGAAACGCCTGTGGACGCGGCACCGCCCGAGCCGCCCGCGCTCTCTGACAACATGTCTGACCCGCCCTTCGAGGATGAGGACAATGACGAGGACGGCGGCTCGCAATTCGGGTACCGCGCGCCCTTCACCCGGCGGCGCAACACGCTGCGGATGTGGACGCTGGCGGCCATGCTGTTTGCAGCGATGGTGCTGGGTACCATCGTCGCCGTGAATTACTACGGCCTACCCGAATGGGTGCCGATCAGCCGCCCGACTTTCGGTGTCAGCCGTCCGGGGCTCGAACTCGATTTCCCCCCGGCCGAGCAGAAGAAGAAGATGCTCGAAACCGGCGAGGAGATTTTCGGGGTGCGCGGCACGATCACCAATAATGGGCGCGAAAGCCTTGATGTTCCCAACCTGCTGGTGGTGTTCAGCGACCGGCGCGACCGCAACATCGGTGACTGGCCGGTCACCCCGGCCAAGCGCCGCCTCGCCCCGGGTGAGACCATCACTGTGACGCAGGCCATCACCAATATCCCACCCGGCGCCGCCAAGGCTGCCATCGGCTGGGCGCCCAACTGAGCGGCAGATGACGCGCCAATCGCAAGCCATCGTCAAAGAGCTTGCGCGGCGCCATACCCCTTGCTAGGGGCGCGCTCCTACCGCGGGGCCAGCACTTTGCTGCCCCGGCAAACCCGAGTGCGGTCGTGGCGGAATTGGTAGACGCGCAACGTTGAGGTCGTTGTGGGCGAAAGCCCGTGGAAGTTCGAGTCTTCTCGACCGCACCAAACAGTCTCTCCCGAAATCGAGATTTTGCCTTCGGGCCCGCGGCGGCGCGAAAGGTGGCGCAGGTCTGCGGGATTTTGGGGCTGTGATCAGCCGTGCTGTGCCCCAGCATGAAGAAAGCGCCGGATATCCCGGCTGTTCTCTGCCCTATCTCTATCAGGAGAATGTGGGCCGCAGATGCCGCGGCGCTGCGTTGCGCCGCGTGCTCCAACATCCATTCCTGCGCCTGCTAACAATCGGAGAGCTGCAGGTCTCCTACGGCCATCGCTTCCGCGATCAGGCTGACGCGTTTGCGATTTGTCTGTCCAGCGACCGGGCGCTTGTCGCTCCATAGCTTCGCGTCCGGGCGTCTCTTGCCTGGTGGACTCGATCTCAGGTTCGGCATCAACCCGCGAGCAGGCCTCGCTGTCGCGACAGATTTTTCTGATTTTCCTATTGATCCTGGCAACGGTGTGTATGACGGCACCACGAGCTACCTTATCCAAAATATTAGAGCATATTCATACCGACTAAATGCGACCATATACTTACATTCATTTCTCACTTTGGAAAAATTGCACTTCATTAGCGCACAATGTGTCCAAAATCCGCACAAACACCTTTATTATCAATCCGTTCTGACACCAACCAAGCGGGTCGAAATCGCCCACTTCAAGTTCCCGAGAAGCCGGCCAACGTTTGCCAGATGATGCATTTTTCTAGATTTGCAGGTTCTTTCAGTATGTTGATTTTTCGCGTTAACGCTCCATTTACGATCAGCCGATACAAGAATTCAGACGCGTGTGCGTTCCTATTTCATTTATCCGAGTTGGATAGATACTTAAGCGATAAAGGGTACTCTTGATTATGTCTCGGAGATCGATCGGATTGGCATTGTGTCGGCCCGTCGTTCGCAACGGCGCGGGCAACGCCCTCGTAATGGCCGAAGCGCGCGAAAAGTGGATTGGTGGGTTCGACCAGCGATTTGCTCGCCCCCGTCATGCGATGATCCAATGGGATGATTAGTCGTGGCGCAGAAGAAACCTGTCACCGTGTGGATATTCGATCTTCTGTTTTGGTGCGCCTTCTTACTAGAAGCCGCCGCGATTATCGAATACATCCGAAATCCTGGCCCTGAAATGGCCTCGATTCGAGTCGCGATTTCCTCGTCATTCTGTTTCTTGTCGAGCCTGATACTTTGGTATCTCGCCTCAGTGCAGCGACTTTTTATTGCAGTCGTGCTTATTGGGGCTTCGATAATCGTAAAGATGTCGCTCTACATCCAGCTCCCGTCGCTCTATTGGGAAAGCTTCACTTGGCTGTCGCTACATATTTTTCCGCTGCTCCTGCTCGGGCTGTCAATCGGATGCATGGCGACCCCAAGCGCCGCCTATTGGCGGAGACAAGAGCATGAATTGACCCTAAAAATGTTTGAATAGACTTAAATACTATTCTCATTGTGGCGGGAATGTAATCGATCAAGCCATAACGTGCCCCAAAGCAGACTAATTGGCCTGATTAGCAAGGTATTCCGCGGTAATCCATGCGATCGAGTATCGCAGGTTTGAATTCCTCAACAGACCAGCCATCGTTCGCGCGGCTTATCGCTGACGCTATAATACAGCGTAATTTCAGAGTCTTGATCGGACCCGTTAACCATTTATTTACGATCAGCCGGTAGAAAATCCGAACACCGTTGTCTGACTATTTTATTCAGCAGCTTCGGATGAATACTTAATCTACAAGGGGCGCGTTTGAATATGGTTCGGAGATCGCTCGGATTGTCATTCATTCGGTCCGTCGTTGGCAACGACGCGGGCAACACCCTCGTGATGACCGCAGCCGCCATCGTTCCCATCATGGCGCTGATAGGCGGCGGCATAGATCTCAGCCGCATGTATCTCGTGCAGTCGCGGCTTCAGTCGGCTTGCGATGCTGGCGCTTTGGCGTCGCGGCGCTCAATGAGCGGCCTGAATTGGACAAGGGAAACGCGGCAGGTCGCTGACAATTACTTTCGCGCAAACTTTCCCGAAGGAAAATACGCCACGGGCGACCTGACGGCGACGTTTGCGGCCAGAACCGGCGGCGCGGTGGAAGGCACGGCTGCGGCTGATGTTCCGATGACCCTGATGACCTTCTTCGGCATTGAGACACAGGAAGTCACCGTCACCTGCTCGGCGAATTTAAACCTGCCCAATACTGATGTCATGATGGTCCTGGATACGACCCTGTCGATGAATGACGCCAATCCGGGTGACAGCATCAGACGCATTGATGCACTTACGAATGCCGTCACATCATTCTTTGATACGCTGGAGGCCGCAAAGCCCGAAGGGGCGCGTATCCGCTACGGCTTCGTGCCGTATTCCCAGACCGTAAACGTGGGCACGTTGCTCAGGAGGGATTGGGTTCAGGATTTTGGGACCTATGACTCGCGGGAGCCCGATGGCATTCACACCTGGACAACCTCCGGAAGCGCGCCCCCCAGCACCACAAGTCAGACAACGGCCACTTATCTGAGCGGCACCAGCACGGCGCGTCCTCGCTATCGGGCGCCGTCGGAAAATTGCCCGACCAGCATTCCGCGGGAGAACTGGAGCGAGACGTTTACGGCATGGAGCAGTTGGGACCCTTCGTCCACGTCGCTCCCGCGATCGCGCACGCGCATCCGAACGCTCAATGGCACGCAATTTACCGTCCAGCGCGATGCCAGCGGGAATTGCTGGGTTACACCCCGTGATTGGGTCAATTATCGCGAACGACAGACTGAAACGGTCCGCCAGAACACACGTCCCGGTACCGCTCCGTCCACGAACATGGCACGTCACTGGATTTATCGACCGGTGCAGTATGATCTTCGGCCTCTGAAGGGCTCCGGTCCCGGCGATGCCCTTGTCTCTGGCGGAAGTTTCACCGCACCTGTGAACGATGACCAGACGAACCGGACCATCAGATGGCCGGATGGCGATCGTGCCTGCATCGAGGAGCGGGCGACGCGGCGAACGAATGAAACATTCCTGACGCCGCGCTACGATATGGAAATCGACCTCCTGCCGGACAGTTCGGATCCCGACACGCAATGGAAGCCTTACCTGCCGGCGCTGGTTTACGCACGCAACGTGTCATTGGGAAATCGGGAAAGAGAGACCCGCGTCTCAAACAATCCGCTTACCGATGGGCAGTGGGTGTTTAGCCAATTGGCTCCGACCTACACCCGGCGGATCAAGCTGCAATCGACCTACAACTACTTCAATCCTTTTGGTGGCAACCTTGCCAATTATGAGGGCGCTTGTCCCTCGCCCGCACGCAAGCTTGGTGAAATGTCCAGGGGGCAACTCCAGTCGTACATGGCCTCACTGCGGCCCCAGGGATATACCTATCACGAGATCGGCATGCTCTGGGGCCTTCGCCTGATCTCGCGTGAGGGGCTGTTCAGTTCGGAACACCGTCAGGCCGATGCTGGCGGCGCCGTGCAGAGACACATGATTTTGATGGTGGATGGGCAGAAGGACACAAGGCCGTTCACCTATTCAGCGTGGGGCATTGCTGCTGTCGCACGACGTCGCACACCGACAAGCTCCTTTCCTTCGAGAACGGAGGAAGACTCCATATCGGAACAGCGCCTCAGTGAGCTTTGCTCCGTCGCTAAGAACAATAAGAACATCACGCTCTGGGTGATCGCTTTCGGGACCGAGCTCGATCAACTTCTGATCAATTGTGCTTCACCAGGCAAAGCCTTCGAAGCACGAAACGCGGCCGAATTGACCGAGACCTTTACCGAAATTGCAACTCAGATGGCCGAGCTCAGGTTGACGGATTGATGCTTATTCGCCCCCCCTGAACAATCGAACCCTTGGGCGCGACACGTCGGGTGCGACAATAGTCGAATTTGCCGTTGTTGCTCCGATATTTATCGGCATCATAATGTTCATTTTTGACTTGGGCTTTATGGCCTACGCACGCTCTATATTGAGCGGAGAGATCAATGCAGTGGGGCGCGCCTCAGCGCTTGAGACTGCGACGGATCAGAGAAGAGCCGACATGGATGCTCGTGTCGCTGAAAAGGTCAGGTTGATCGTGCCGGATGGCACAGTCACCTTCGACCGAGAGTCGTTCAATACTTACGGCCGAGCCCAAACGCGCGTCGAACCTTTCGTGGATGGCAATGATAACGATACCTGCGACGCTGGGCAAAGCTACCTCGATTTGAATGGCAACAGCCGGTTCGACCTGAACGGGGCCAGAGCCGGAGGAGGAGGCGCGCGTGATGTTGTCATCTACACGGCGACCTTGCGGTACACCCGATTCTTCCCGCTCGCTGCGCTCTTCGGCATGGATAATGATGTCGAGCTCCAAGCCCGCACGATATTGAAGAACCAACCGTTCGATCAGCAGTCGCAGCCGACTTCGGGCGTGTGTGCGTGATGGTCTCTGCGAAAAGAACACGAGGCACTGGGCCAAGCAGGAGGAATATCCTTCGGGATGTCCGGGGCGTAGCGCTAACGGAGTTTGCCTTCGCGCTCCCGATCTTGCTGGTTATGGCGGCGTTCGGATTGGAGTTGGCGAACTACGTCCTGGCTATAAAAAGGGTCGGAGATCTCGCGGTTTTGGTCACCGATAATGCGTCGCGAATGGGAACCCGAAGCGCAGGCCTAAGCGTCCAGCAGATCTCCGAGGCCGAAATCAACGATGTGTTCGTCGGAGCGCAGCTGCAAGACAATCTTCCGGATTTTGAACGGAATGGACGGATCATACTGTCCAGTCTCCAACGCAATGCCGATGGAGGCCAATGGATTGCGTGGCAACGATGCTATGGCGCAGGCACCTTCAGCTCCGCTTATGGTGTCGAAGGTCAGGGAGAAAGGGGCACATCCTTCGAAGGCATGGGTCCGCCGAACCAGCGCGTGCAGTCCCCTGCCGGCACCTCAGTCATGGTGACCGAAATCTACTACACCTACGAGCCCATCTTCCCCGTAACGGGCGTGGAAACCTCGCCGATTACCGAATTTGCGGCATTCAATACCAGAGCCAGTCGGGATCTTTCCGCGCCGCGAAATGCGGAGCGCGTTGAACCTTCCTTGTGTGACTAGTTCCAAGCCTTCGACACGTGAGGCGGCTGCATCCCTGGCTTGGCCAATAACTAACCTTCGTCAGATACCCAGACCCTTATCGACGGTTTATTAAGGGCTTTCGGGCATGGGTGCGGGGGTGAAGGATCAGCACCGTCTCACTGCCATCCGCGACCGCGGCGCTCAGGCGATTCCTGAGCGCGATGTCTTTTCACACATCACGCATCTCGCCAGCACGATGTTCAATTGCCCGATTGCGCTGCTCTCGGTGGTCGAGCAGGAACAGCACTGCGTGCTGGGGCGCACCGGCGCAGACGTGCTGGAAGCCCCGGTCGAAGACCCGTTCTGCACCGTCTGCGTGCTGAACCAGGATCCACTGCTGATCGCGGACGCACGAGCCGACGATAGGCTGCGTGACAGCCAACTTGTCACCGGCGGCCCTCGGATTCGCTCCTATCTCGGCGTGCCGATCCGTTCGGACGAGGATGTGCTGCTGGGCGCGCTGTGTGTGATCTCGCCCGAAGCCAACGCCTTCCGGCCCGAGCAGATCACGCAGCTGGCAATGCTGGCCGAGCTTGCCGAACAAAGCCTCGCGCTCAATGCCCGTACCCGCGCCTTGAGCCTTGCCAATGCTGCGCTCCAGCAGTCGACCCAAGTGTTTCGCCAGGCCGAACGCGCGGTCAATGTCGGCAGCTGGCGGGTCGATATCGCCACCCGGCGGCTGCACTGGTCCGATCAGGTGTTCGATATCGCCGGACTCGAGCCAGGCCGATCCGTCAGCGTCCCCGATGTGGTCCAGCTCTATCAGCCCGAAGACCGCCCGATGGTCAGCAAGGCGATCAACGACACCATCGAGGACGGCAAACCGTTCAGCTTTGAGACCACCATCCGCCGCCGCGATGGCGAACGGCGCCGGATCCGCGTGGTCGGCGAACGGATGGATGTCGACGGGCAGCCCGAATGTGTGGCCGGGATCATCCTTGATTGCACCGAAGAACACCTGCGCAATGTTGCCCTGAACCGTGCGGCCGAACGTGACCGGCTGACCGGGCTCTATAACCGCGCCAGCTTCGATCGCAGGCTGGCCAAGGCGATGCAGGCGGCCGAGGCCGAGCCGGTCACGATCGCCCTGCTTGATCTCGACGGGTTCAAGGACGTCAATGACACGCTGGGCCATCTGGTCGGAGACCGGGTGCTGGAAACCATCGCCGAACAGCTCACGATGCGGATTGCGCCGGGCATGTTTCTGGCGCGCTGGGGTGGTGACGAATTCGCCATGCTGTTCCCGCCCGCGATGACGCTTGGCGAAGTGACCCGCTACCTTGAGGACCTGCTGGCCGAATTCGAGGAGATGCCGCCGCTCGGCAGCACCATGCTCAAGATCGGCGCGACCTGCGGCATAGCGCAGATGAGCACCTCGGCGAGCAGCGAAGAAATCATGCGCCGGGCAGACCTTGCGCTGTATCGCGGCAAGGAGGCCGGGCGCGGCGCAGTGGTGTGCTGGGACCATCACATCGAAGCGCGCCAGTCCGAACGCCAGACCGCCATCGCGCAGCTGCGCGGGGCGCTCAACAGCGGGCGGGCGATGGCGGCCTATCAACCGATTGTCGATCTGGAGAGCGGCGAAGTCGTCTCGGTCGAAGCGCTGCTGCGGCTGCGCGACGAGGATGGACGCCTGCTGGCTGCGAGCGACGTGTTTGCCGCCCTGCTCGATCCCGAATTGTCGCGCCGGGTCAGCCGGGTGATGCTCGATTCGGTCGTGGCCGATGGCACCGCAATCCTCGCTCTGTTCGGGCCTGACACGCGGATCGGGCTCAACCTGTCGGAAGCCGATTTGCGGCGCGGCGACTTCGTGCAGCATCTGATCGACGTGATCGACGATAGCCCGCTCAGCCCCCAGAACATCACCATCGAAGTGACCGAGACCATGCTGATCGACGCGGGCGGGCAGCTGCGCGCGTCGCTGGCGATGCTGGACGAATGCGGCTTCACCATCTGCCTCGATGATTTCGGCACCGGGTTCTCGTCACTCACCCACCTGCGCGCCTTCCCGATCCACAAGGTCAAGATCGACCGCGATTTCATCGCCGGGATTGGCGAGGATCACCAGTCGCGGCTGATCATTCAGGCGATTGTGCAGATGGGCTACAGCCTGGGCCTGCGCGTCGTGGTGGAGGGGGTCGAGACCGAGGAACAGGAAATCTTCCTGCGCGCCATCGGCTGCCGCCATGTGCAGGGCTATCGCTATGGCCGACCGGCGCTGCTGGCGGATTTGCAGGCGCGCTTTGCCGATACGGACGGGGCCGGAACGGCGCAGCGCCGCCGGGCGTGATTACCGCGTGAGCGGCGTGGTCTGGGCCACGTCTCCGGACTTGAAGATGAAGGTCTGCACGCTGGTGCCGCCGCCGATATTGACCCGGTTTTCCTGCCGCGCCCAGACATCGGTCAGGATCTGCGAATTGACCCGGATCATGGCCTCACCTTCAGGTGCGGGCGTCTCCTGATAGACCCACAGGCTGCCCCCCGTGATCTCGCTGCCGACGTAATCGGGGGTAATGATTGCGTCATTGACCACCAGCAGGAAGCGCCGGGTGACATATCGCGCAAAGGCCTCGCGGCTGTCCTCGCTGCCGATGATATCGGGCGTGTGGATGTTGGGATTGCCCGTCCGCTGCACCACCAGCGCATGCTCGGCATCGTGCACCGGCACCTGATGCGCGATCTCGATCATGCCGGTGCGTGGGTTGAGACTGACCGTGCTGATCGTGAACTTCTGCTGATGCGCGCCGGCGGTGCCAGCCCCGATCGGGGCCAGCACCAAGGCTAGCAGCATCAGCAGGCGGCGGATCATTTCTTCTTCTTGTCCGGCTCAGCCCCGGCGGCTTCACCCATCAGATCGCGGCTGACGCGCGACTTCGACGCTTCGTCCTTGAAGGCCTCGATCCGGCTCGGAATGATGCGGCGCGGATAGTGGTTGTTTTCGAGATCGGCGTCGCCGGTTTCCCAATCGGGATCGACCACCACCTGCACCAGCTCCTTGCCTTTGGGGTACACCAGCAGCTTGGCGACTTCGCGCGAATTGCGGCGCCAGATTTCCGCCGGGATGTTGAGCTTCTCGGTGGAGCCGTCCTTGAAGGTCAGGCCGAGGATGATCGGCATCACCAGACCGCCCTTGTTGGTGAAGTTGAGGACGTAGTAATTCGCGTCCTCCTTCACCGCACGGTCAAACGCGGCACGTTCCCACGGGAGCAGGGCTTCGAGGAAATCGGTGTAGCCCTTGCGGTCCTTCGGCGTGACGGTGAATTCGTCATTCTTGTCGTAGAAGTCGGTCACACCGGGGTTTTCGAGCACCCAGATCGGCAGGCCTTGCTGTTCATTGAGGCCGATGCCGACCACCTCCGGCTCCTCGGCACGTTCCGCCCGGCGACGCGGCAGGTCGATGTCCGGGTTCTTGCTGTCCATCTTCAGCCGGTAGATCGAATCCAGCGTGATATCGACGTGATCGGTGGTGTAGAACCAGCCGCGCCAGAACCAGTCGAGATCGGTGCCGCTGGCTTCCTCGATGGTGCGGAAGAAGTCAGCCGGGGTCGGACGCTTGAACTTCCAGCGGCGGGCATATTCCTTCAGCGCGAAGTCGAAGCGTTCACGCCCGATGATCGTGTCGCGCAGCAGGTGATAGGCCGCCGACGGCTTGCCATAGGCATTGGCGCCGAGGTCCGTGACCGAGTCCGACTGCGTCATGATCGGCTGCTGGTTGTTCGACACCATGTAGCTGACCATGTCGCGCGGCAGGCTGCGGGTCCACGGCATCTTCGGGTCCCACTCGTAACCCGCAACCGAATCGAGGAAGGAGTTCAGCCCTTCGTCCATCCAGGTCCACTGGCGCTCGTCCGAATTGACCGTCATCGGGAAGTAGATGTGCCCGATCTCGTGGATCACCACGCCGACCAGGAACATCTTCTCGGCCAGCGAATAGGTGCGCGTCCCATCCTTGTTGAGGGTGGTGCGCGGGCCGTTGAAGGTGATCATCGGATATTCCATCCCGCCGACCGGCCCATTGACCGACTGCGCGGTGGGATAGGGGTAATCGAAGCTGAAGCGCGAATAGACCTTCAGCGTGTGCACCACGGCGGCGGTGGAATACTTCTTCCAGAGATCGCCGCCTTCTTTGGGCCAGAAGCTCATGGCGAGGACGGTTTCGTTCTCCGCGCCCGGCTGCTTCACCCCTTGCGCGTCCCACATGAACTTGCGGCTGGAAGCCCACGCGAAATCGCGCACATTGGCGGCGGCGAATGTCCAGGTCTTGGTGCCCTTGGGGTTGCCCGCTTCGGCAGCAGCGGCCTCCTGCGGGGTGACGATGAAGACGGGGGCATCCGCATTCTTGGCGGTTTCGAGCCGCTGGCGCTGGGCGGCGGTGAGCACCGCGTCGGGGTTCTGGATCGTGCCGGTTGCGGCGACGATGTGGTCCGACGGCACGGTCAGATCGACCTCGTAATCGCCGAATTCGAGCGTGAATTCGCCGCGCCCGAGGAACTCCTTGTTATGCCAGCCTTCGTAGTCCGAATAGACCACCATGCGCGGGAACCACTGGGCGAGCAGGAAGATGTCGTTCCCACCCTTGCGCGGATCATCGGGGAAGTGCTCGTAGCCCGAACGTGCGTTGACGGCGTCTTCCTCGACGATGTTGAACGCCCATTCGATCGCGAATTCGGTGGTCTCACCCGAAGCCAGCGGCGCGGGCAGATCGATCCGCATCAGCGTGCCGACGATGGTATGCGGCAGGTCCGCACCCGCAAGCGATCTCACGGCGCTGATGTCATAGCCATACTGGTTGTCGGCCATCGCCTGCTGACGGCGCAGTTCCTCGAAGGACAGCTTGGTCGGCTCGCTGCCGGAACCCAGTGTCACCTTCGGCCCGCGCCGACCGGGGCCGCCGAAGGCATCGGTCAGCTCGGCCATCGAATCGGTTTTGAAGATGTTCTGATCGAGCTGCATCCACAGCCACGGCAGGCTGTCGGGCGAATTGTTGGTGTAACGCACCGTGGCGCGCGCGGTGATGCGGCGCTTGGTCTCGTCGAGGGTGGCCGTGATCTTGTAATCGACCTTCTGCTGCCAGTATTCATGCCCCGGCGCACCGCTGGCGTTGCGGTAGGTGTTGGCGTCGGGCAGCACCTCGTCCAGCTGGCGGAACTTGTCCTCGAAATTGCCCTTGGTCTGTTGAACCCCTTGCGCGTGAGCAGGGACGGCGAACAGCAGGGCGGCGACAAACAGCACGAAACGCAAGGGCGCTCTCCGGGAAAATGGCAGGGGCGTTTGAGAGCGCAAAAGCGGCGGGCGCGCAAGACGGTATCCTGCCCCATGCGGCAATTTTGTTTCAGGCATGGCATCCGGAACACTTGTCCCTTATCGCTTGCCGCCATGACCCAGCCACCATGGCACGCCCTGCACGAAGCCGCCTGCGCGCGCGGTGAGGCGACCTATCGCGATCCCGACACCGGCTACACCGTGTTCACCCGCGTCGCCCATCTGGCGCGCGGGAAGTGTTGCGGATCGGCGTGTCGGCATTGCCCTTACGATCACGAGGCCGTACCGACGCGCCGCTGACCAACCGGAGAATCCGCCCCATGAAGACCCGCGCCGCCGTTGCCTTTGAAGCGAAAAAGCCGCTCGAAATCGTCGAACTCGACCTTGAGGGGCCGAAGGCGGGCGAAGTGCTGGTCGAAATCATGGCGACCGGCATCTGCCACACCGACGCCTACACGCTCGACGGATTCGACAGCGAGGGCATCTTCCCCTCCGTGCTTGGCCACGAAGGCGCAGGGATCGTCCGCGAAGTCGGACCCGGCGTCTTCAGCGTGAAGCCGGGCGATCACGTGATCCCGCTCTACACGCCGGAATGCCGCCAGTGTAAGTCATGCCTCAGCGGCAAGACCAACCTGTGCACCGCGATCCGCGCGACCCAGGGCAAGGGGCTGATGCCCGATGGCACAACCCGCTTCAGCTACAAGGGTCAGCCGATCTACCACTACATGGGTTGCTCGACCTTCTCGAACTTCACCGTCCTGCCCGAAATCGCCGTGGCCAAAATCCGCGAGGACGCGCCGTTCCAGAGCGCCTGCTACATCGGCTGCGGCGTCACCACCGGGGTCGGCGCGGTGACCAACACCGCCAAGGTGCAGGTCGGCGACAATGTCGTGGTGTTCGGTCTCGGCGGCATCGGCCTCAACGTCATCCAGGGCGCACGGCTGGCGGGCGCGAACCTCATCATCGGGGTCGACATCAACCCGGCGCGCGAGGACTGGGGCCGCCAGTTCGGCATGACCCACTTCCTCAACTCGAAGGGCATGAGCCGCGAGGAGGTGGTCGCCAGGATCGTCGAGATGACCGATGGCGGCGCGGATTACACCTTCGATGCCACCGGCAACACCGAAGTGATGCGCACCGCATTGGAAGCCTGCCACCGGGGCTGGGGCACCTCGATCATCATTGGCGTTGCGGAAGCGGGCAAGGAAATCGCCACCCGTCCGTTCCAGCTCGTGACGGGCCGCAACTGGCGCGGCACAGCCTTCGGCGGGGCCAAGGGCCGCACCGACGTGCCCAAGATCGTCGACATGTACATGACCGGCAAGATCCAGATCGACCCGATGATCACCCACGTCATGGGCCTCGAAGAGATCAACACCGCCTTCGACCTGATGCACGAAGGCAAGTCGATCCGCAGCGTGGTGGTGTTCTAGGGCGCCATTTCGCCAAACCGCCCGCCGAAGAACAGCAGCGGGCGTCCACTGCCCGTGTCAGCCTGCGCGATCCCGGTCACCGCGCCGAGGATCAGCGTATGGTCGCCCGCTGGATGCACCGCGAACCGGCGGCAGGCGATGTGGGCGAGCGCGCCACGGATCACCGGCAGCCCGCTCGGCCCCGGCTCAAAATCCGCCGGATCAAGCGCGCTGTCCCCGCGCGCAGCATAGCGCCGGGCGAGCGTCTGCTGGCTATCGGCCAGAATGCTGAACGCAAACGCCTCCGCGCCCGCATAGGCATCATAGAGGCTCGCCGAATTCTGCAAGCTCCAGCTCACCAGCATCGGATCGAGTGAGATCGACACCAGCGAATTGATCGTCATCGCCGACACGCCGCCGCCGGGCGGCACCAGCGAGATAACCGCCACACCGGTCGCAAATTGCCCCATCAGCTGGCGGAACGCGCGGGTTTCGGCAGAGATATCCGGAGCAGAAGCAGGCACGAAGGTCTCCGGCGATCAAGGAACAGGCGCGCATCCGGGGTCATCGGCATACCGCCCCACTGTGTCAATCAATACCGCCGCCCACGGTTCCAGCGGCATCAGGCAAAAGCGCCCGATTGTCAGGCCTGTGGTTAACCGCGTGGTTACGCCCCTCCGCTATGGCAAGGTTTGCGCTTCGCCCACACGGGCCATGCAGGTGAGGAATGTACGAGAGCAGCATTGCATCGAGCCGCCTGACGGTCGCAGCGGTGGAGGGATTCCCGCCTGAAATCAACACGCTTGCATCCTGCAATCTTGCCGGACACGGTTTCCTGCGCGCGGCCTGGTATGCGGCCCGCGCGCCCAATCGTGGGCGGACGCTGCTGTTGCGGCGCGGCGGTGACGGCACAGTGCTCGCCGCGATCCCGACCATCACTTTCGGCCCCATGATTGGCCGCGCACGCAAGGTGCCGGGATCCTACTGGCCGCTGCGCAGTCCGCTGTTCGCGCCCGATTGCGACGTGTTCGAACTCGCCCATGCGCTCGACCACACCGCCGCGCGCTGTCTTGGCCCGGTGTGGCGGGTTGGCCCGGCGCGGTGCGACGATCCGGCGACGACGCTGCTGATTGCCGCCGCCCAGCTCGCCAACTGGACCGTGCTGTCGCGCCCCGCCGGGACAAGCTGGGTGATCGACCTCGACGCTGCCCGCCAGCGGGGCTGGCCCAGCGCCTCGACCGCCCGCAAATTGCGCGCCGCGTGGCGCAAGCTCGACGAGCACGGCACCCCGCGCTGGCGCTATGTGCGCGGGACGGGCTGGGACACCGGCGCGCTGGAGGACATGGGCCGGATCGAAGCCGCAAGCTGGATCGGCCGCACCACCGACGGCAGCGGCGCCAAGTTCATGACCCCCGCCCAGCGCGCCTTGTGGAGCCATGTGCTGACCGATCCCGTCCTCGCCGCGAATCTCTCGGCCACGATCCTGATGATGGGTGATCGCCCGGTCGCCTTCAGCTTCGATCTCGACGATGGCGCGGTGCAATATGGCATTGCCGGCAGCTATGTCGAAGACCTGAAGCACCTCGGCATCGGCAAGCTCACCAATTACCGCGCGATGGAGGACGCCATTGCCGATGGGCAAAGCGTGATGGACATGGGCGTGGGCGACACCGGCTACAAGAAAGACATGGGCGCGGTCGAAGGCTACGCGATGGCCGATCTGCTGTTCGTGCGCAGCCGTTCCGCCGCGCGGATGCTGGCGCAAGCCTGGGGCGACGAACTGGCGCCCACCCCCGCCACCGCCGCGATCATGCCGTGCAGGACCATTGATGGCTGAGGCTGACCCCATCTCCAAACCCTCGCTCGCCGCGCAGGTGCGCACGGCGGTGATCTGGCGCTCGGGCAGTCAGGTGCTGACCCAGATCGTGTCCTGGGCCTCGACCCTGATCGTGATCCGCCTGCTCGCGCCGCAGGATTATGGCCTGTTCGCGATGGCGCAGGTGATGCTGACGCTGCTCAGCACCATGAATGGCTGGGGTCTGGCGAGTGCCCTGATCCGCGAGGAGGAGGTGACGGACGAGCGCCTGCGCCAGACGCTGGGGATGCTGATCCTGCTCAATGGCGGGCTGGCGCTGACTCAGTTCCTGGCCGCGCCGTTGGTGGCCCTGTGGTTCGAACAGCCGATGGTGACAGACCTGCTGCGGGTGCAATCGCTGCTCTATCTCGCGGTGCCATTCTGCGCGCTGCCGCACGCGATGCTGAGCCGCAAGATGGACTTCCGCCGCCCGGCACAGGTGCGGCTGGCGGCGGCGATGGCGGGTGCGGTGACCGCTTTGACCGGGGCCCTGAGCGGCTGGGGCGTGTGGACGCTTGTGGCCGCGCCGATGATCATGCTGCTGACCGAAGCGGTCGGCATGACTTGGGCCGCGCACGCGCCGATCCGCCCAATCTTCCGCTTTACCGGCGCGGGCCATATCGCGGGCTTTGGCGGGGTGATGACCGCAACGCAGCTGTTCTGGTTCGTGCAGAGCCAGGCCGATGTGATGATCGCCGGGCGTGTGCTCGATGCGCACAGTCTGGGCGTTTACACCACCGGCCTGTTCCTCGCCCAATTGCTCGCGGCCAAGTTCGTCCCGCCGATCAACGAAGTCGCCTACGCCGCCTATGCGCGCCAGCAGGGTGAGGGGCAGAGCGACTGGGGTTCCTCCGCGCTGCTCGCCACAATCCGGTTGGTGATGATGGTCGGCCTGCCCGCCTATGCCGGGATCGCGGTGGTCGCCCCGGTGCTGGTGCCGGTGTTGCTGGGGGAAAAGTGGATCCAGATCGTCCCGCTGCTGCCGATCCTGGCGGGCGCAATGGCGATGCTGACGCTGCAAATCCTGTTCGCGCCCGCGACCAATGCGCGCGGCTTTCCGGGGATCGCGCTCAAGGTGACGATGCTGGGCGCGGTGGTGATGCCGCTGGCATTCCTGACCGGTTCGAACTGGGGCCTCGTCGGCTTTGCCTGGGGCTGGGTCGGCGGGATGGCAGTGCTGACCGGGGCGACGATCCTGCTGTCGCGCCCCGTGCTGGGCTTCAGCTATGCCGGGCTGGCGAGCGCGATTGCACCCCCGGCCGCTGCGGCGCTGGTGATGGCGGCGGGCGTGGGGCTGATGCTGCGGGCCTTGCCAGAGGTGCCGGACATCGCCGCGCTGGCGAGCGCCGTGCTGCTCGGCGTGGGTCTGTACCTCGGCGCGCTCCACCTGATCGCGCCGGACCGGCTGGCCGAAGCGCTGCATTTCCTGCGCAATCGCGGTGAGGCGGAACCGGCTCCGGCCGAATGACCCCTAGCAAAGCTGTGCGATTGACTTGGAGCCGGTGATACGGTTGGGCAGGCGGATGAGCACCACCCGCCCCGCCCCCGTCACCCGCTTCTACCCCACTGGCGGCATCGAACTTGCCGTGCACGAATGGGCCTCTGACGGAGACGGCAAGCCGCTCGTCTTCGCCCATGCGACCGGGTTCCATGGGCGGGTGTTCGACGCGATTGTCGAGGCTTTCCCTGATCATCCCGCCTACGCCATCGACCTGCGCGGCCACGGGCAATCGCGCGCCGGGCCGATTGACGATTGGCGCGTCGTTGCCAGCGATGTTGCCGATTTCTTCGCCCAGGCGGGCATCACCGACGCCGTCGGCATCGGCCATTCGATGGGCGCGCACACCCTACTGCAAGTCGCCGCTGATGCGCCCGAACGGTTCAGCCGGCTCGTGCTGTTCGATCCGGTGATCCTTGCGCCCGAGTTCTACGGGGACGGCCAGCCGCTCTATACCGCCGACAACCCCCACCCCGCGATCCGCCGCAAGCGCGATTTCGCCAGCGCCGACGCGATGATCGAGCGCTTCCAGACCCGCGATCCCTACAACCTGTTCGACCCCCGCGTTTTCGCCGATTACTGCCGCTACGGCCTGACCCAAGCCGCCTCGGGCGAGGGTCTGGAACTGGCCTGCGCCCCCGAAGTCGAAGCCAGCGTCTATGCCTCAAGCCGCAGCAACGGCGCGATCGTGGAGACCGCCCGGACAGTCGATATTCCGGTGCTGGTGGTGCGGGCGCAGATGACCAATCTCAACGATTTCAAGAGCTCGCCGACCTGGCCCGAATTGGCGAATGTCCTGCCGCAGGGGACTGACCTTTACCGGCCCGACATGACCCACTTCCACCCGTTTCAGGACCCGGCAGACGCGGCGCGGATCATCGCGGAATGGATCGACTGAGCGCCAATGTTCGTCAAATGTTTCACGTGAAACACTGCGAAACCCTACGCCGCAGCCTCTAGTAAATCGCTGATATCCTGACGAATTCTGGCGATCCGCCGCGCGTCCGGCTGTTGGATTTGCACCCCGGTCTGGCTCGCCAGTCCGCCATAGAACGCTGTGAGGCTTGCCCCCAACGGATGGCCCGGCGCCACCGACCCGGCGAGCCACAACAGGATCGTCTGCGCCCGGCTCAGCGGGTCTCGATAACCCCGCGAAGACCCCGCTACTGCCTCGCTATGACCGGGCAACTGCTGCTCTATGGCGCGCAATGCCTGCCCCAGCGCGGCGTAAGCCTCTTCCAGACATATGCGCGTGAGATCGGCGCTGCCCGAAGCCTCGATCCGGGCTTCCAGCGCCACCCGGCGATAGGCAGCGGCAGGGTTCTGGCTGAACATCTGCATTATAGGCCCCCGTTACCGATTGCTGTTCGACCAGATATCGACCTGCTGGCGCAGGAACGCCAAAGTCGATTGCGACGCTGCGACACGGCGCTCCGACGCGGTGAATTCGCGGGTCAGGCGTTCGCGTAGGTTGTCCTGCTGCTCGGTGATTTTCGCCAGTCGCGCGTCACTGGCGGCTTTCTGCGCCTCGAACCGCTTGAGCGATCCGCCCAGCGATCCGGGATCGGTGACCAGGTTGTTGTCCCGCGCGAGGCGGTCCATTGTCGCGAATATGCCGGAGACCCCGGTGGTGAACATCGCCGCGACGGCATCGGGGCTGGTCTCAAGCGAGCGATTCAGGCGCGCCTTGTCCAATCGGAAGCTGCCATCACGGTTCAGCGCCAGCCCGAGATCGCCGAGCGTGCGCGGCTCGCCTTCGGCAGCGCCGGGCATGACGATCTGGCCCGCCAATCCGGCGAGAGCGCGGCGCAATTCGCGCGCACCGGGATCATTGCCGAGCTCCCCGCCAATCGGCGCGGCGACATCGGCGAGCTGGCTGACGATATCGTTCAGCGCGGCGACGAAATCCGTCATCACGCTGGCAATCGCCTCGGTGTTGCTGGCGAAGCTGAGCTTGGTCGGCGCGCCGGCATTGGTCGCGGTGAGGTTGAGGACGAACCCGCCCGGCAGGTCGGTGACGCGGTTGGTCGGGCTGGTGCGCTCCACCGTGTCGAGCCGGGACACCGCATTGCGCGCGGCGGTCTGCAACTCGCCCGCATTGGTCGCCGGTTGCCAGCCGCTATAGCTGAGATCGCCCGGAGCCGCCGCGCCGCCCGCCCCCGCGGCTTCGAGCACGAAGCCATTGGCCGCGCCTTCGTCCCCTTTCATCACCAGCTGCGCGCCGCTTGCGCCCTCGGCGACATAGGCCTGCACCGCCCCGCCGCTGGCCTGATTGATCTTGGTCGCCAGCGTTGCGAGCGTATCGGTCGCGGTGACGGTAATGGTGGCAGCGGCGCGCGCGACATCGGGGGTGAAGCTGGCGCCGTTGACCGTGCCGAACCGCAGGGTGAGCGTGCCCTGACCCACCAGCGCATCGCGATTGGCGTAGGGACGGCCCACCAGCGTCTGGCTTTGGGCAAGCTGGGTCACCTCCAGCGCGAAATTGCCGCGCGGGTTGAGGCCAGCGGGCACGGTCACCTTGGCGACGGCGGGGTTGGCAAGTTCGGGCTTGGGCGCAAGATCGCCGTTGCGGATGCGGTCGCCCAGCGCGCTCACCAGTCCGGAAATCGCGCCGCGCAGCTTACCGGCGGCAGAAATCTGCGCCTCCAGCGCGGTCTTGCGTGCGGTGATGGCATTGCGCTGCGCGGCAAAGCTGGCGGCGGAGATATCCTGCGCCAGCTTGATGAAATCGACGCCGCTGCCAGCGCCAAGCGCGGAGATGATGGATGAGCCGGAGGTCGTGGTCATGATCGTGAGGACGGGCGGCGGCGCGCGAGTTTAAGGATGTTTGCAATCCTCCCCGGAACGGGGAGGGGGGCCATGCGCAGCATGGTGGAGGGGCAAGCGGCGCTGCCCCGCAAGATCACCTTACGGATCGCGGTAGCCCGCCCCTCCACCACCTTCGGTGGTCC
>NZ_JAAALE010000023.1 GCF_009905735.1 Porphyrobacter sp. SLTP | reverse complement strand
CCCGTGGGGAGGGGGGTAATCTTGCGCGGATTTGCCATTTGCGTCGCCAGCCTTCAGGACGGGCGGCATGATGCATGTCACCCCCGCCTTTTGGGCCACCGCGCTTCGCCCTGCCGCCCTGCTCGCTCCGCTGCTGGCGCTGGCGGCCTGCGTTTCCCCCGCGACAGGCCGGAGCGATCCCCAAGGCGACTTCATGGCCGCGCTGGCCAGCCATTGCGGCAAGGCCTATGCGGGTCGCCTCGTCTCCACCGACGCGGCCGATGCCGACATGGCGAGCGCGGCGATGGTGGTGCATTTTCGCGAATGCTCCGCCGACCGCATGGCGATCCCGTTTCATGTGCAGGGGGCCGATGGCACGTGGGACCGCTCGCGCACCTGGCTGATCACCCGCACCGCGGCAGGGCTCCGTCTCAAGCACGATCACCGCCACGCCGACGGCTCGCATGATGCGGTGACGCTGTATGGCGGGGACACGGCGGATGGCGGCACGGCGGCCGCGCAGGACTTCCCGGTCGATCAGGAAAGCATCGCGATGTTCCGCGCGGGCGGGCTGACGGCGTCGGTCACCAATGTGTGGCGGGTCGAGATCACCCCGGCGACCTACACCTATCAGCTGAGCCGCGCCGGCCGCCTGTTCCGGGTCGAGTTCGATCTCACCCGGCCCGTCACCCCGCCGCCTGCGCCCTGGGGCTGGTGATCACGCGCCGCTGCGCTGGGCCTTGGGCAGCAGCACGGCAAAGGCGATGGTGACCAGCAGCAGCGCGGGGACATCGCCCAGCAGGTGCCCCTGGTGCATCGGCGCGCTCAGCGATTGCACCGCCATGATCGCGGCGTGCACCGCGCTCGACACCGCGACGAACCAGATCAGCGAGACATTGCCGAGCGGATTGCGCGCGGCGAGGATCATGAACACGCCCAATGTCGCATAGACCCCGACGATCATCATGAAATATTGCGAGGCCATCGGCGGCCCTTCGTGCCAGGCCCAGCCGCTCGGCCAGACCATCGCCAGCGGCCCGACAAGGCAGAACACCGCCCCGAAGGCGACGAGCAGGATTTGCAGCAAGCGGTAGGCATTCATACGTCGATCCCCCCAACGGAACACGGCCCGGCGCAGGGTGTCTGCCCTTTCACCGGGCCGGTCAATCCAGCGCCGCCCTTGGTGGGGGATTGCCGTTAGTCGTGCTCGCGCCCGCCCGCGCCGACATAGAGCTCGCGCCCGCCTTCGTTGTAGCGGCGGCTCATTTCCTCCATGCCCTTGAGCGCAGCCTGACGGCTGGCCTCAGCGGTGTCCGCGCCCAGCTTTTCCGAGGCGAGGAAGCTTTCGGGGCTGGAGTTCTGCTTGGCGGCGAAGTCGCGGACGTCCTGGCTGATCTGCATCGAGCAGAACTTCGGCCCGCACATCGAGCAGAAATGCGCCGACTTCGCGCCTTCGGCCGGGAGCGTCTGGTCGTGATATTGCTCGGCGGTTTCGGGGTCGAGGCTGAGGTTGAACTGGTCGCGCCAGCGGAATTCGAAGCGGGCCTTCGACAGCGCATTGTCGCGCACCTGCGAGGCCGGGTGGCCCTTGGCCAAGTCCGCCGCGTGGGCTGCCAGCTTGTAGGTGATCACGCCGACCTTCACGTCGTCGCGGTCAGGCAGGCCCAGATGCTCCTTGGGCGTGACGTAGCAGAGCATGGCGGTGCCATACCACCCGATCTGCGCCGCGCCGATGCCGCTGGTGATGTGGTCGTACCCCGGCGCAATGTCGGTGATGAGCGGGCCCAAGGTGTAGAACGGCGCTTCGCCGCACACCTGGAGCTGCTTTTCCATGTTCTCCTTGATCTTGTGCATGGGCACGTGGCCCGGCCCTTCGATCATCACCTGCACATCCTGCGCCCAGGCGCGGTGGGTGAGTTCACCGAGCGTGTAGAGTTCGGAGAATTGCGCCTCGTCATTGGCGTCGGCGATGGAGCCGGGGCGCAGGCCATCGCCAAGGCTGTAGGCGATGTCATAGGCCTTCATGATCTCGGTGATCTCGTCGAAGTGCTCGTAGAGGAAGCTCTCCTTGTGGTGGGCAAGGCACCACTTGGCCATGATCGAGCCGCCGCGGCTGACGATCCCGGTGACGCGCTTGGCCGCCATAGGGACATAGGCGAGGCGCACGCCCGCGTGGATGGTGAAGTAGTCGACGCCCTGTTCGGCCTGCTCGATCAGCGTGTCGCGGAAGATCTCCCACGTCAGCTCCTCGGCCACACCGCCGACCTTTTCGAGCGCCTGATAGATCGGCACGGTGCCGACCGGTACGGCGGAATTGCGGATGATCCATTCGCGGGTGTCGTGGATGTTGCGCCCGGTGGAAAGGTCCATGATCGTGTCCGCGCCCCAGCGGGTCGCCCACACCATCTTGTCGACTTCGCTCGCGACGTTGGAGGCTACGGCGGAGTTGCCGATATTGGCGTTGATCTTGACGAGGAAGTTGCGCCCGATCGCCATCGGCTCGGACTCAGGGTGATTGATGTTGTTGGGGATGATCGCCCGGCCACGCGCGATTTCCTGCCGCACGAATTCGGGCGTGATGATGGTCGGAATGTCCGCGCCCCAGCTCTGCCCGTCACGCACCATGTCAGCCGCGATCTCGCGCCCGAGGTTCTCGCGCTCGGCGACATATTCCATTTCGGGGGTGATGATGCCTTTGCGGGCGTAGTGCATCTGGCTGACATTCATGCCCGCCTTGGCCCGCAGCGGGCGCTTCACCGCATTGGGGAACTGCGGGACGCCGCCGGAGCGGTCCGGGCCAAGCTGGCCATTATCCTCAGGCTTGATCTCGCGGCCATCGTAAGCCTCGACATCGCCGCGCGCCATGATCCAGTCACGGCGCAGCTGCGGGAGCCCTGCGTTGATGTCGATATGGGCATCGGGGTCGGTATAGGGGCCGGAGGTGTCGTACACGCGCACGCTCGGCTCACCGCCCTCAAGGTCGATCTCGCGCATGGCAACGCGGATGCCGCTGCCGGTGCGCGCGCCGACATAAATCTTGCGGCTGCCACGGATCGGGCCGGTGGTGACGCCAATTTCGACGGGGCTGTTGATGTCGGCCATATCTGCTCTCTCTCCAGGACGGAGGGCGAGCGGACCTATGGCACAGCGACCAGCCCACTCCCTCCGCCGATGCTAATCGGTTCAGGTTCGACGGGTCGGACGGTGCTAACCGCCCCTCTCAGCCAAGCGGCTCCCCGGGGATGGGCAAGGATTAGGACAAGGCGGAACGTGAGTCCAGTGCGGCGTCAGGCAACCCCGCCCGCTGCCTGCCATTCGGCAATCGCTTCGATCGGATAGACCAGCATGATGACATTGAAGGTCAGATTGTCGCGCACGACATATCCCGCCACCAGCTCGCCAATGATCGCCAGCGCCAGAGTTACCTTGACCGGCAGACGCAGCGCCAGCCAGAAGCCGAACGCCATCCACGCAAGGTCAGCGCCCGAATTGAGCACAGAGTCGCCGGTGTAGCCGAAATTGGCGGTGACCGAGCGGAAGCGGTTGATCACCATCGGGGTGTTTTCCAGCACCTCCCATGCGCCCTCCAGCAGCACGGCGAGCGGCAGGCCCCAGCGGAACGCCTCGGCCCCGCCCCAGCCGCGCTTCACGAACATCCACCAGCCGAAGGCGTAGAAGATCATTCCGTGGATGATGTGGCTGGGCGTGTACCAGTCGGCGATATGCTGGCTGTTGCCGCTATCATTGATCTGCCCGTGCCACAGCTTGACGTAGCCGCACTCGCAGATCGGTGCGCGGCCCATGGCGAGCAGGATGATGATGGTGAACGCCGCAATGGCCAGCGAGACGATGACCGTCCGGCGGTTGGGGATGAGCGCGCCCATAAGACCCTAGCGCCCGCTCATTCGATCACGCGCCCTCGGACCATTACGAAGTCGACTTCCTCCAGCACGGTCACATCTGTGAGCGGGTTACCGTCAACCGCGATGATATCCGCCGAATAGCCGGGTGCGAGCTTGCCGATCTGGTTGTCCATGCCGAGCACCTTGGCCGCGACGGTCGTGGCGCTGGCGAGGACTTCACGGTCGCTCATGCCCTGCTTCTTCATCAGGCCGAGTTCCTCGCCATTGCGGCCGTGTTGGTAAACGCCCGCATCCGTGCCGAAGGCGACGGTGACGCCGTATTGGCGGGCGCGGCTGACCAGTGAGGCCATCAGTGGTTGCACCGCGCGGATCTTGTTTTCGACCACGGGGGTATAGACGCCCTTGCCCAGCCCCTCGCTGACGCCTTCCAGCGCCATCAGGGTCGGCACCAGCACGGTGCCGTTGGCCTTCATCGCCTTGGCCGCCGCTTCATCGAGATAGGTGCCATGCTCGATCGAATCGATCCCGGCCTCGGCGGCCTGCTGAATGCCGCGCGCACCGTGGGCGTGGGCCATGACCTTGAGGCCGAGCGAATGGGCGGTGTCGGCAATCGCCTTCATTTCGGCGGGGGTGAAGTGGGCTTCGAGGCCCCGGCCCTGCTGCGAAAGCACGCCGCCAGTGGCGGTGATCTTGATCACGTCCGCGCCGTTCTGGCTGGCGAGCCGCACTTTTGCGGCGCATTCGACCGCGCCGGTGCAGGTGAAGCCCGAATCGAGCAGCTCGTTGACCTCGGAGCGGAAGCCGTTGACGTCGCCGTGGCCACCGATAATCGCCAGCGCTGGGCCTGCCGCAACGATGCGCGGCCCTGGCACCATGCCCTCGGCCGTCCCGCGGCGAAGGGAGAAGGCGGTGTCACGCCCACTGCCCGCTTCGCGCACAGTGGTGAACCCTGCCAACGCGGTTAGGCGCGCGTTCTTGGCACCGACCACGACGCCCCACTCGTCCGGTTCGGTCGCTTCCTTCCAGAAATCGCCGCCCGGATCGCCGGTCAGGTGGGTGTGCAAGTCGATCAGGCCCGGCAGCACGGTCTTGGTCTTGAGGTCGATCTCACGGTCGGCGGTCACGGCACCGTGGCCTGCAGTGATCGACACGATCTTGCCGTCGGTGACGAGAATGGTCGCAGCCCCGGTCGGCTCGGCAGCGGCATCGGTGATCACCGCGCCCGCGCGGATCGCCACGGTCTCGGCCGCGAGCGGCGCTGCCATCAGCGTCCCGGCCAGCGCCAGCCCCGCCATCAACCCGCCCTTGAATGCCTGCATGATTGTCTCTCCCCTTGCCTCACATGGCCCGCCCGGTTGATGGCCCGCCCGCGCCGCCAAGGCAAGCGCAGCGGTGAAAATCGCTGCCAATCAGACTATTCGCTTGGGCGCGGGGAGGCGGGCCGTTATGCCGACGGGACTATAACTTGCGTTGATGGGGGCTTTTCCATGATCCGACTTTCCGCTCTGCGCTGCGCTGGCCTGATGCTGACTCTGCTGCCGGTTGCACCGGCTGCCATGGCGCAGGACAGCGCGCCGCCCCCGCCGATGGCCGCGCAAATCGCCAATCCCCAGCCCGGCCACCCGGCCTATGCCGATCTGATCGACGCGATCGATAGCACCGTGAACCGCGATGTCCTGCTCAACAACGGGCTGGAGGCGGTCAAGCGCGAGATGCTGGCCAACGCCGATCTGGCCGCAGCTGAGGGGGCCAGTCCGGGCCTGATCGACGAGATCCTGGCCGGGATGCGCCCGGTGCTCAATAGCCAGAACCTGCGGGTGTCGGCGCTCTACCGTCCGAAGATGATCGCGGCGATGGCGAGTTACCTCACCCCGGACGAGGCCCGCAATGTGGCCGGGTTCTACCGCTCCGACATCGGCCGCCGATTGATGGGCAATGTGGTGGCGAATTTCGACATGGAGCAGACGCTGTCGAGCGCCGTGGCGGAAAAGGACATCACCGAAGCGGATGTGCGCGCCGACATCAACAGCGCGGTGTCCCAGGGGATCAGCCAGATGGACGCCAGCGATCTGGCCGAGATGGGCAGACAGGCGCTCGCCAATCCGGCGCTGCTGAAGCTCCAGAACGTCAATCCGCAGATCCAGCGGCTGCGCGCGCAAATGGAGAACGAGCCGCTCACCCCCGAGGAGGATGCCGAGATTGCCCGGGTGGTGGAGGCGACCTTTGTAAAGCGCTTCCCGCAATAGCGACAGGGGCGCCGAGGGGGATTGGCCTCAGAAGGTGTAGGCCATCCCCAGCCCGACGATGAACTGGTTGGCATCGCCGCGCTGCGCCGTGAAGGGCGTGTCGGCGCTGTCGCCCAGCAGCCGCGACATGCCGCCCAGCCCGGTGATCGCCCAGCCGCCGCTCAATGGCTTGCCGTCGAGGTCATAGGTCAGGATCGCGACGGTGCCGATCCGGTTCAGCCCGCCCTCGGCGCGGAACTGCGGCAGGCCGGTGGCCAGCGCCTGCGCGGGGCTGACGGTGAAGTAATAATCGGCAAAGCTGTCATCGACGAACTCGGCGCTCGCCTGCACCTGTAGCGCAAAGCTGCGGCCCACCGGCGCGCGGTAAGTGATCTGCGGTTCGACGATCATGCCGTCATGCGCGCCCAGCACGTCCCAGCGCGCCTGCACGCCGAAGCTCAGCTGATCGAAGTTCTTGAAGACGTTGGGCAGGGCCAGCTCGACATTGCCGCCCACTTCCAGCGCCGCGTCCAGCTTGCCTGCGCGCGCGACCACGTCATCCCTGATGCGGTTGTTGCGATCATTGCGGAAGCTGAACGCCGGCCCAAAGGCGATCCGCGCGCCCTTGCGCGGACCGAAGGCGGGCTTGGGCGAATTGACATCGAGCACGAAGCCCGGGCCATTGGGGCTGATCCCCACTCCGCCGATGCGGCCCACGATCAGCGGCAGCGGGAAGGCGATGTAATCATCGGAACCGGCATAACTCGGCACCATCCCGAGGCCGAGGCCGATGGTCGCCCAGGTCTCGTCAAACACCGGCTTGCTGAACCCGGACGGCGGCGCACCGGCAGGTCCGGTTGGTTGGGCGGTCTGGACAGAGACCGCGACAGGCTCGGCCTCCGCTTCGACTTCGGCGACGATCGCCTCTGCGTCAGCCTCGGCCTCGGCCTCGGCGGCAAGGGCGGGTGCGGTGCCAAAGATTGCGCAGAAGGCGGCCACAGAAACGGCAGGCCCAAAGGGGCCGAAAACGGTGCGAAGCGTCATGAGGGTGCGATCCTTATAAGTGTGATTCGAAAGGAGATTTTTTTGGCATCCTATTATTTTTGTGTGACGTTGCAACATCCTATGTGCGCTGCAAGATTGCCGTTCGCCTCGCCCTCGCCTAGGGCACTGAGGCATGGTCGATTCACCGCAAGCTAAAGGCACACAGGGCGCCGATTCCCATGACGTGATCATCGTCGGGGGCGGGCTCGCGGGCGGGCTGATTGCGCTGGCGCTGCACCGCCATGCGCCCGATTGTCGCTTCCTTGTCATCGAGGCCGGACGCAGCTTCGGCGGGCATCACCGCTGGAGCTGGTTCGAGACCGACATTCGCCCCAAGGCGCGCACGCTGATGGCGGGCTTTGATCTCAATGGTTGGGACGACGGCTATGACATCACCTTCCCCGGCCTTGGCCGCACCCTGCCGACATCCTACCGCTCGCTCGCCAGCGCCGAGTTTCATGCCAAGCTGATCGCCGAACTCCCGGCGGAGCGCGTGATGCTGGAAACCAAGGCGGCATCGCTTGATGCCGGCGGCGTGACGCTGGCTGATGGCACGCGGCTGCCAGCCAAGCGCGTGATCGATTGCCGCCCGTTCAAGCCCTCAAAGGCGCTGTCGGGCGGCTGGCAGGTGTTCCTCGGCCAGCAGTTCCGCTGCGAGACGCCGCACGGCCTCACCCGCCCCGTCATCATGGATGCGAGCGTCGACCAGCTCGCCCCGCACGGCAACGGCGCGGCCTACCGCTTCGTCTATGTCCTCCCGCTCTCGCCCACCGATGTCTTCATCGAGGACACCTACTACGCCGACCAGCCCAAGATGGACGCTGACGTGCTGAAAGGTCGGGTCGCCGAATATGCCCACCGCCACGGGTGGAGGGGCGAAGTTGTCGATCAGGAGGCAGGCATTCTGCCGGTGATCTCGGGCGGCGATATCAATGCCGCGCTGGCCGAAGTCGCCATCCCCGGCGTCGCGCTGGCGGGTGCGCGCGGCGGGTTCTCGCATCCGCTCACCAGCTACACCCTGCCGTTTGCCGTCGATAATGCACTCGCGATCGCGCATCTGATCGCCAGCCGTCCGGCGCTGACGGGCGAGGAGCTCGCCGATTTCTGCAAGCGCCGGTCCAAACGCCACTGGCGCACCACCGCCTATTACCGGATGCTCAGCCGGATGCTGTTCGAAGCTGCCGAGCCGGACAAGCGCGTGGTGGTGTTCGAACATTTCTACGCCCTGCAAGGCAAGCTGGTCGAGCGGTTCTACGCTGGTCGTTCCACTTGGCCTGACAGGCTGCGCATCCTCACGGGCAAGCCGCCCGTAGCTATCCCGCGCGCCATTCGCGCACTGTTTTCCTCAGGCAAGCCTCTCAACATGGAGACCCCGGCATGAACGCCGATGTGAAGATCAACATCCCCGGCGCAAAGGGCATCAACCCCGCCATGGCCGAACGTTATGCGGGCAAGACCGCCTGCGTCATCGGCGCGGGCTTTGGTGGCATGGCGCTCGCCGTGCGGCTGCAATCGGCGGGCATTGCCACCACCGTGATCGAGAGCCGCGACAAGCCCGGCGGGCGCGCCTATTTCTGGGAGCGTGACGGCTTCACCTTCGATGGCGGGCCGACCGTCATCACCGATCCGCCCTGCCTTGAAGAACTCTGGCAGTTGACCGGCCACGACATTTCCGAAGATGTCGAGCTGATGAAGGTCATGCCGTTCTACCGGCTCAACTGGCCCGACGGCACCAACTTCGAATATTCGAACGACGAAGAACAGCTCAACGCGGAGATCGCCAAGCTGAACCCAGCGGATGTCGCCGGTTACGCGCGCTTCCTCGAATATTCGGCACGCGTGTACGAGGAAGGCTATCTCAAGCTCGGCACCAAGCCGTTCCTCGATTTCAAGTCGATGCTGAAGGCCGCACCTGCGCTGATCAAGGAGCAGGCGTGGCGCTCGGTCTATTCGATGGTGTCGAGCTATATCGAACACCCCAAGCTGCGCGAGGCCTTCAGCTTCCACTCGCTGCTGGTCGGCGGCAACCCGATGAACACCTCGTCGATCTACGCCCTGATCCACAAGCTGGAGAAGGATGGCGGCGTCTGGTGGGCGCGCGGCGGCACCAACCGGCTGATCGCCGGGATGGTGCGCCACTTCGAGCGTTTGGGCGGCACAATGATCGTCGGTGATCCGGTGGTGCAGGTCCACACGCTGGGCACCAAGGCGACCGAGGTTGAGACCAAGAGCGGCTTCCGCCAGCGCTTCGACGCGGTCGCATCGAACGCGGACATCATGCACTCCTACAAGGATCTGCTGTCGGGCAGTGAGCGCGGCAAGAAAATGGCCAAGAGCCTCAATCGCAAGAGCTTCAGCCCGTCGCTGTTCGTGGTGCACTTCGGGCTGGAAGGCACCTGGCCCGGCATCCCGCACCACATGATCCTGTTCGCCAAGCGCTACAAAGGCCTCCTCGACGACATCTACAAGAACGGGGTCGTGCCGGAAGATTTCGCAATCTACCTTCATCACCCGACCGTAACCGATCCGAGCATGGCGCCCGCGGGCAAGAGCACCTTCTACGCGCTCGTCCCCGTCAGCCACATGGGCAAGATGCCGCTCGATTGGGACGAAGTCGGCCCGAAGCTGGAAAAGATGATCCTCGACGAGTTGGGCCGCCGGTTGATCCCGGACATCCACGACCGGATCATCACCAAGTTCAGCTACGCGCCCAAGGACTTCAAGCAGGACTTGAACGCCCACATGGGCAGTGCCTTCAGCCTTGAGCCGGTGTTGTGGCAAAGCGCATACCTGCGCGGCCACAACCGCGACGACGTGATCGACAACTACTACCTCGTCGGCGCAGGCACCCACCCGGGCGCCGGCATCCCCGGCGTGGTCGGCAGCGCGAAAGCGACTGCGGGGCTGATGCTGGAGGATCTGGCGAAGGTGGGCGCGTGAAACGTCTCGCCGTCTATTGCGGTTCGGCCTCGCCTGAAGACCCGCGTTATGTCCAGCTGGCCTATGATGTCGGCGCGGAACTGGCCGCGCGCGGGATTGGCCTTGTCTATGGTGGCGGCAAGCTCGGCCTGATGGGCGCGGTTGCGCGCGGGGCCAAGGAAGGCGGGGGCGAAGTCATCGGCATCATCCCTGAAGCGCTGGTCAAGGCCGAAGTTGCCAACCATGATTGCGACGAGCTTGTCACAGTCAGCGGAATGCACGAGCGCAAGCAACGCTTCACTGACCTGTCGGACGGCTTTGTCACCATCCCCGGCGGAGTCGGCACGATGGACGAGCTGTGGGAAGCGATCAGCTGGTCGCAGCTGGGCTATCACACCAAGCCGGTGGGCCTGCTCAATGCTTTCGGCTTCTACGACCACCTGCTCGCCTTCAACGCGAAGATGGCCGAGGTCGGCTTCGTCCGGCCTGCGCACCAGAACATCCTGATCGCGGCGACCTCGATCCCCGAACTGCTCGCCAAGATGGAAGCCTATCAGCCGCACACGCCGATCTTCCGCATGAAGGCCGAGGAGCTCTAGGCATCCCGATGGCGGTCGATGCCACCACTCGCGCGGCGCTGGTCGAACATGCGCGGCTGTCGATCAAGCGCGGCTCACAGAGCTTTTCCGCCGCAGCGCGCCTGTTCGACAAAGAGACTCGCGAGCGCGCGTGGCTGCTCTATGCCTGGTGCCGCCGCGCGGACGACATTGCCGACAATCAGGACATGGGCGGCGAACTGGGCGATCAGACCGACCTCGCCGAACGCCTCGCCCTGATCCGCCGCCTGACTGCGCTGGCTTTCGCAGGCGAGCCGACGGGCGATCCGGCCTTCGACGCGCTCGGCGTAGTCGCCGCCGAGGTGGGCCTCACCCCGCAGATGGCCGAGGACGTGATCGCGGGCTTCCAATTGGACGCCGAAGACTGGCGCCCGCGCACCGAGGCCGACATGCTGCGCTATTGCTACCATGTGGCGGGCGCGGTGGGCGTGATGATGGCGGTGGTGATGGGCGTCTCGCCTGACGATCAGGAGACGCTCGACCGGGCGAATGATCTGGGCCTCGCCTTCCAGCTATCCAACATCGCGCGCGACATTGTCGAGGATGATGCGGTGGGCCGCTGTTACCTGCCCGAAATCTGGCTGGTCGAGCAGGATATCGAGCCCGGTCAGCATACCAAGCCGCATCACCGCAAGGAGCTCGCCGCGATGACCGCGCGGCTGGTCGCGCTGGTGGAAAAGCACGAGGCCGCCGCGCGGGTCGGCGCGGCGAAGCTCCCGTTCCGCAGCCGCTGGGCCGTGCTGTCGGCGGCGCGCATCTATGGGGCAATCGGGCGCAAGGTGAGGAAGCGCGGGCCTGAAGCCTGGGCCAGCCGCACCTATGTCCCCCGCGCGGAAAAGGCGCTGTACGGCGTGCGCGCGTTCCTCTCTGCGGTGATCAACCGCGAGAAGATGCCGGCGGGCGGCATCCACTGGGGGATTGCCGATTATCGGCCATCCGCACCGCCCCGGGCGTGACATTCGTCATTGCGAGCCAAAGGCGAAGCAATCCAGCATCGGACACTCACGCCTGCTGGAACGGTTGAAATTGGATTGCCGCGTCGCCTACGGCTCCTCGCAATGACGAAAAAACTGGGCTAGCAGAGCGATCATGAAAGCCCTTCTCGCTCCCGCCCTGCTTGGCGCCGCCGCTCTCGCCGCCGCGCCGCTCGCTGCCAACACGCCGACCCCCGAGGCCCTTGCGGTGATGGAAGGCGTCAGCGATTTCTTCGATGCGCTCTCCAACGACGACAAGACTGCGCTCGCCCGCCAGATGATCCCTGAGGGCATGATCTTCATTCACGACCGGCGCACCCCCGATGCCCCGCGGCTCGCGATGGTCCCGGTCGCCAAGCACCTCGAGAACTGGCTCACGTCCCCCGATGAGGTGGCCGAGATCATGTATATCGAATCCGTGCGGGTCGATGGCGACATGGCGCAAGTGTGGGGACCATATTACTTCACCATCGCGGGCAGCCTCAGCCATTGCGGGATCAATTCCTTGAGCATGGTGAAGCGCGAGGGCCGGTGGCTGGTCGCCAACACCAGCTTCACCATGGAAGCGCCCGAGGCCTGCGCTGACACGGTCGCTGAAGTAAACAGCCATTTCGAGTTCGCACGATGATTCAGAAGCTCCTGATCGCCAATCGCGGCGAGATCGCCTGCCGCATCATGCGCACCGCCCGGGTCATGGGGGTGGCGACGGTCGCGGTCTATTCGGATGCCGATGCCAAGGCGCTGCATGTGCGGAGCGCCGACGAGAGCGTGCATATCGGCCCCTCGCCCGCGGCGGAGAGCTATCTGGTCGGCGCGAAGATCATCGCCGCCGCGCAGCAGACCGGGGCGGATGCGATTCATCCGGGTTACGGCTTCCTGTCCGAGAACGCCGACTTCGCGCAGGCGGTGCTGGACGCTGGCCTCGTCTGGGTCGGCCCCAAGCCCGCCAGCATCCGCGCGATGGGTCTGAAGGACGCGGCCAAGCAGCTGATGCGCTCGGCGGGCGTGCCGGTCACGCCGGGTTATGACGGCTCCGACCAGTCGGTCGAGCGGCTCACCAAAGAGGCTGACGCGATCGGCTACCCCGTCCTCATCAAGGCGGTCGCGGGCGGCGGCGGCAAGGGGATGCGCAAGGTCGATGCGCCCGCCGATTTCACCGCGAGCCTCGAATCCTGCCGCCGCGAGGCCAAGGCGAGCTTCGGCAACGACGAGGTACTGCTCGAAAAGTGGATCACCTCGCCCCGCCATATCGAGGTGCAGGTGTTCGGGGACAGCCACGGCAACGTCGTCCACCTGTTCGAGCGCGACTGCTCGCTCCAGCGCCGCCACCAGAAAGTGATCGAGGAAGCCCCCGCCCCCGGCATGGATGAAGCCACCCGCGAAGCGATCTGCGCCGCCGCCGTGCGCGCGGCCAAGGCGGTCGATTACGAGGGCGCAGGCACGATCGAATTCATCGCGGATGCCTCGGACGGCCTGCGCGCCGACCGCATCTTCTTCATGGAGATGAACACCCGCCTTCAGGTCGAACATCCCGTGACCGAGGAAATCACCGGGGTCGATCTGGTCGAATGGCAACTGCGCGTGGCGAGCGGCGAGCGGCTGCCCAAGCGGCAGGACGAGCTGTCGATCAATGGCCATGCGATCGAAGCGCGGCTCTATGCGGAAGACCCGGCGAAGGGGTTTCTGCCGAGCACGGGGCGGTTGGAACGCTTCCATATCCCGGATCGCGAGCGGATCGACACCGGTGTCGAAGAAGGCGCGACGGTCTCCCCCTTCTACGACCCGATGATCGCCAAGATCATCGCGTCGGCTCAGGATCGCCAACAAGCCATCCAGAGCTTGAAGCAAGTTCTGGACGGAACTGCCGTTTGGCCAGTCAAATCGAACGCGGGCTTCCTCTATCGGCTGCTTGAGGATGCCGAGTTTCTTGAGGGAGCAATGACCACAGGTCTCATCGCCGCGCGCGGTGATGGCTTGATCCCTGACAGTCATCCCACCAAGGCAATGCTTGAGACAGCCGCGCTGCACCTTCAGCGCGAATATGTCGGTGTCCAGAAAGCGCCCCTTACGGGCTTTCGCTTGAACGCCGATCCCAAAAAGTCGGTGCTTCTGGCAACGGAGTCCGGCCCCGTCGAAACTCGCATTCCTGATGATTGGTACGACGAGATCTGGTCGTCATCTGCCACGCCAACCATGGCCTTGGTGAGCGCAAAGGGCCTCGCCTTCGCGATTGGCCAGCATAATCCGCATGGGGAGGGCCAAGTTTCCGCCGCCGACGGCGCGATCATCGCGCCGATGCCGGGCAAGGTCATCGCGGTCGATGTCGTAGAAGGCCAGACCGTCACTGCCGGGCAGCGGCTCATGGTGCTCGAAGCGATGAAGATGGAACACGCCCTCACCGCGCCCTTCGACGGGGTGGTCGAGGGGCTGGTCGTCAGCGCGGGCGGGCAGGTGCAGGTCGAGGCGGTGTTGTGCCGGGTGGTGCCCGCGGGGGAATAGCCCCGCTTCATCTCCTTTTCGTCATTGCGAGGAGCGAAGCGACGCGGCAATCCAGAACCGCTGCGCGCTGCCGCTCTGGATTGCTTCGCTGCGCTCGCAATGACGAGGTGAGGGAGAGGGAATGACCTGGGCCAAGGAACTCGAAGAACTGCGCCACCGCGAGGCGCTGGCCGAGCAGATGGGCGGCGCGGACAAGGTTGCGCGGCAGCATGGGCGCGGCAAAATGGACGCCCGCGCACGGCTCGCGGCGCTGGTGGACGAGGGGTCCTTCCGCGAGATCGGCAAGATCGCAGGCAGCGCAAAGTATGACGCCAACGGCGACCTCCAAGCCGTCACCCCCGCCCCCTTCCTGTTCGGCAAGGCCCTGATCAACGGTCGCCCCGTGGTCGCCACGGCGGACGATTTCACCATTCGCGGCGGCGCGGCGGATGCGGGGATTGCGCGCAAGATGGTGCAGGCCGAGATGATGGCGCACCAGCTCAAGATGCCGATCATCCGCATGATCGACGGCACGGGCGGCGGCGGCAGCGTAAAGACCCTCGAACAGATCGGCGCGACCTATATTCCCGCCGTGCCCGGCTGGGGCGATGTGGTGACGAACCTCGACACCGTGCCGGTGGTAGCACTGGCGCTTGGCCCCACGGCGGGGCTCGGCGCGGCGCGGACCGTGGCGAGCCACTATTCAATCATGGTCAAGGGCCTCTCGCAGATCTTCGCGGCTGGCCCCGCCGTGGTCGATGGGCTGGGCGAGGCCTACAAGGGCGGCGCGGCCAACCATGAGGAGGCCAAGGAAGCGCTCGGCGGATCGGCGATCCACACTCGCAACGGCGTGGTGGATGACGAGGTGGCCAGCGAAGCCGAGGCCTTCGCCCGCGCGCGGCATTTTCTCAGCTTCATGCCCGAATATGTCGGGCAACCCGCCCGCCGCTCAGGCTGCGATGATCCTGCTGATCGCCGCGAGGAGGCGCTGCTCAGCCTCGTCCCGCGTGACCCGAAACAGGTCTATTCGATGCGCCGCTGCATGGAGATGCTGTTCGACCACGGCACCGTGTTCGAGATCGGCAAGCACTGGGGCCGCGCCGCGATCACCGCCTTTGCGCGATTGGATGGCTGGCCGGTCTGCGTGATCGCCTCTGATCCGAGCTACCTCGGTGGATCGTGGGAGGCCAAGACCTCCGAAAAGGTCGAACGCTTCGTCCGCCTCGCCGACCAGTTCCGGCTCCCCATCGTGCACCTCGTCGACAACCCCGGCTTCATGATCGGGCGCGAGGCGGAGATGGCGGGGACTATCCGCTACGGCGTCAATGCGATGAACGCGATCTACCGCGCCACCGTGCCGCTCGCCAGCATTGTCCTGCGCCGCGCCTATGGCATTGCGGGCAGCGCGATGAGCAATGCGGAACGCTACCAATACCGCTATTGCTGGCCGAGCGGAGACTGGGGCTCGCTTCCCATCGCGGGCGGGCTGGAGGTCGCCTACAAGTCGGAGCTGGAAGCCTCCGACGACGCCGAGGCGCTGCTGGAGGACATCCGCGAACGGCTGGCGAAAGTCACCTCGCCGTTCCGCAGCGCCGAGCGCTTCAATGTCGAGGACATCATCGACCCGCGCGACACGCGCCCGCTGCTGTGCGAGTTTGCGGGCCTCGCGTGGCGGCGGTTGGGGGCTGACACCTAAGCTTCGTCATTGCGAGCGCAGCGAAGCAATCCATGATCTGACATCGCGGCAGATTGCGACGGCGGTCCATGGATTGCCGCGTCGCCTTCGGCTCCTCGCAATGACGAGGAAAAGAGGAGTTAGGGCTCGCGCATCCCCAGCTCCGCATCTGACGGCCCGAACAGTTTGCCCTTCTCGCTCAGCAACACCAGCACCAGACAGGCAAGCCCGCTCGCCAGCAAGGCCAGCGCCAGAGGGCGCGCCGTGCCGTCAAACGCGTAGCCGATCGCGCCGCCCAGCAGCGCCGCCATGGTCATGCGCACAAATCCGTGGGCCGAGCTCGCCGCGCCGGCGATGTTGAAGAACGGGTTCATGGCGATTGCGCCGAAATTGCTGCCGATGAAGCCGAGCAGCGCCATGTTGGTCGCCATGAGCGGGACGAACACCCACAGGTGCTCCTCGGGCTGGAAGGCGAACATCACCTGCACCGCGCTCACCGCGATGAAGAAGAACAGCGCGGTGTGGCTCACCCGGCGGGCGCCGAAACGCTCGACAATGCGCGAGTTCGACCAGCTGGCGAACGCCATCGACCCGGCGCAGATCGCGAAGACCAGCGGGAAGATATCGCCCGCGCCGAAAGTCTCGGTGATCAGCTGCTGCGAGGAATTGATAAAGCCGAACAGCGCGCCGAACACCAGTGCGGAACCGATGACGTAGCCAAAGGTGCTCGGCAGGGCGAGCGCGCGGCCCATGTTCGCGCCGATGGTGCGCAGGTGGATTTGCTGGCGGTTTTCGTCAGTCAGGCTTTCCGGCAGGCGGATATAGACCCACGCGCCCATCACCACGCCCAGCACCGCCATCGCGCCGAAGATCGCGCGCCAGCTGCCGACTTGCAGGATGCCTTCGCCGATGGTCGGCGCGATGGCGGGGACCATCAGGAAGATCACGAAGATCATGCTCATCATGCGGGCCATCTTGTCCCCGCCCACGCGGTCACGAATGATCGCTGGAGGGAGCGCGACGATGCCAGCGGCAAAGAAGCCTTGCGCCGCACGCACCGCGATCAACGCGTCATAGCTCGGTGCCAAGGCCGACAGGATCGAGAGCACGATATAGACCGCGACAGCACCCAGCAGGATCGGCCGCCGCCCGAAGCGGTCAGCCAGCGCGCCCGGCACCAGCGAGCCCAGCCCGCCCGCGAGCAGATACACGCCGATCACGAATTGCCGGTCATTGCCCGAGACCGAAAGATCCGCCGCAAGCGCATCGAGCGCGGGCAGAATCGCGTCGATCCCGAAGGCGTTCAGCGCCATCAGCATCGCCATCATCCACAGCAACTCGGTCTCTCCGAGCGCCTTGCGCAGGGGCGTTGAGGGAGCAATTGCGGTGGCCATGGCGGGGCCTTTGCCGAGGGGTTCGCCCGAAGACCACTGTTCTTTTCGCATGTGCACAAAATGACCTGTGAGGTGAATTGTTCCAGCAACAGTTCCTTCGTCGGCGACAAGGTTCTATTTGCGAAAGGATGGCCGAGCCGCCGCCCTTGCCCCCCGATACCGAGACCGCGCCGGGTCTCAGGAAGATCATCCATGTCGACATGGATGCCTTCTTTGCCAGCGTCGAACAGCGCGATGATCCCTCGCTGATGGGCAAGCCGGTCGCAGTTGGCGGCGCGGGCGGGCGGGGCGTGGTGGCGGCTGCCAGCTATGAAGCGCGCAAGTTCGGGGTGCGCAGCGCCATGCCCTCGGTCACGGCGCAAAGGCTGTGCCCCGACCTCATCTTCGTGCGCCCGCGGTTCGACGCCTACAAGGAAGCCAGCCGCCAGATCCGCCGGGTGTTCGAGCATTACACCCCGATCATCGAACCGCTGAGCCTCGATGAAGCCTATCTCGATGTGACCGAAGACCGGCTCGGCATCGGCAGCGCCACCCGCATCGCCACACTGATCCGCCAGGAAATCCGCGCCAAGACCCGGCTCACCGCGAGCGCCGGGGTGAGCTACAACAAGTTCCTCGCCAAGCTCGCCAGCGATCAGAACAAGCCTGACGGCCTATGCGTGATCCGCCCCGGAGAAGGCGCGCAATTTGTCGCAGGCCTGCCGATCCGGCGGTTCCATGGGGTCGGGCCCAAGGCGGAGGAACGGATGCAGAAGCTCGGCATCCTGACCGGCGCGGACCTTGCGGCCAAGGACATCGCCTTCCTGCGCCAGCATTTCGGCAGCATGGCCGATTACCTGTTCCGCGCCGCCCGCGGCATCGACCTGCGCCCCGTCGCCGCCCACCGGGTGCGAAAATCGGTCGGCGGGGAGCGGACCTTTTCGGACGATATCGGCAGCGGCGGTGCCTTGCGCGACACGCTGGAGACGATCATCGATATCGTGTGGGAGCGGATCGAGGCGGCGGGCGCAAAAGGGCGCACGGTGACGCTCAAGATGAAATTCACCGATTTCCAGATCATGACCCGTGCAACCTCGCTCCCCGAGTTCGTCAGCGGGAAGGCGGAGTTCGCTAAGCTCGCCCGCGCGCTGCTGGAAGCGGAGTTGCCGTTGCGCGGACCGATCCGGCTGATGGGGCTGACCCTGTCGGGGCTGGAAGGGGCCGAGGATGACAAGCCGCCAAGGGACGAAGCGCAGTTGCGGCTGCTGTGAACAGTCCCTCTCCGTTCGGAACGAATGGGGAGGTGGCAGACGCCGCAGGCGGCTGACGGTGGGGTTATCATCCGGCCCTGCAAGCCCCTCCGTCACCGCTCCGCGGTGCCACCTCCCCATCCCGGATCAAGTCCGGGACGGGGAGGGACGCCAATGTCACCCCACCCCTCGCGCGCGCCATGCCGCAATCCGCGTGCGAGTGGTGCGGCCGAGCGGTTCGGGCAGGGAGTGGGAGGGGAAGAACCGCGCCTCTGTCACTTCGCGCCCGTCAGGCTTGGGGCGCTGATCGCACACGGCGGCGAAAACATGGGCGGTATGGGGCGAGCCGGACAGCACCTCTTCCAGCGTGCCGACCGGTTCGATCCGCGCAAGTTCGACGCCCAGTTCCTCTCGCACCTCGCGCCGTGCCGCCGCCTCGGGGTCCTCGCCGGGCGCCAGGCCGCCGCCGGGCAGGCTCCAGACTCCAGGGCCATAGGAATGCTTGAGCAACAACACATCGCCGGTGAGGTTGGTGATGACGACGCTCACCCCCGCAATCGGGGTCTTGCGCCAGCGCCGCCAGTAATGCCGCACCCAATGCGCCAGCGGCATCAGCGCGCGGTGGAGCACGGCAGGGAGGAAGTTTGGCATCAGGTGAAGACAGTCACCGGAATACCCCGCGCCTGCGCACTGCGCAGCAGGCGGGCAACGGGCAGGTCGTTCTCGCCGCGCGAGGCCGCATCGAACACCGCGCGCTTGTCCGCCGCGCCGCCGAGGGTGAAGACCAGCGCGCTGGTGTTGAGCAGCGCCGGGATCGTCAGCGTGATCCGGTCGAACGGCGCATGGGCCGGGAGCGGATCGGGGGTGAGGCGGCGGACCGTCAGCGGATCATCAATCTGGGGGTCGGTGTTGGGGAACAGCGAGGCGATGTGCCCATCCGACCCCATGCCCAGCCATGTCAGCGCGAAATGCGGTGGGATGGCATCTTCGGCCAACGCAACAATCTGCGCGCCCGCAGGCGCCAGCAGCGCGCGCATCTTGCCGGTGTTGGACGCCTCGTGATCTTCGGGCACGATCCGGTCGTCATTGGGCCAGATCTGCCACCCGCTCCAGTCGATGCCGCCCTGTTCGATCAAGGTCGCGAGGATCGGAAAGGGGGTCGAACCGCCGGGAAGCGTGATGGCGCCGCTCCCGCCAAGCCGTGACGCCAGCCAGCCAGCGATCGCAGCCTGATCCGCGCCTTCGATAATCGTCACGTCATGCATAGCCGCTTCAATAGCAAACGGGCCGCCCCCGGCAATGGGTGCGGCCCGCTTGTGAATAGCTATTGCGGCAGCGATCAGGCGAGGATCGAACGCAAGAACCAGGCGCGCTGTTCGGCCATGTCGGTCCATTCGTCGAGCAGCCCGTCGGTGGCATTGTCGCCCGCTTCTTCGGCCAGATCCTTCATGCCCTTCAGCCGTCCGATCACGGCTTCGTTATCGGCGAGCAGTTCGGCGACCATGTCCTCGGCGGAAAGCTTGGTGCTGTCCTGATCCTTGATCTGGGTGTGCTTGCCCATCGTCCCGATCGAAGTGAGCGTATCAGCGTCCAGCTTGCGCACGCGTTCGGCAATCAGATCGATCTGATCGCGCACTTCGAGTGCCTGCGTGTCGAACAACAGGTGCAGGTCGTGGAAGCGCGGGCCCTTGACATGCCAGTGGAAATTCTTGGTCTTGATGAACAGTGCAAAGTGATCGGCGAGCAGTCCGTTGAGTTCATCAACCAGAGCGGCTTTCGAATTGGCTTTCTTATCGGCCATGATATTCTCCATTATTCTGTTCAGTGCGAGCAAGTGATGTCGCCTATCTGGTGACTATATCAATGCACGAACATAGATTGGGTTTCAGGAAAATTCTATTCGCGGTAATCGGGCAAGGCGATTAGAAGGCGGCGAAACGAGCGTTCAATCCGATGAATAGTGCGGCAAGCGCAAGGCATCCCGCCAGCACCAGCCGGACGATACGCAACGGCCAGCGGGCAAGGGTTTCTCTGCCCACCGACCAGCCGACGGCCACCGCCGCCGCTCCGCCCAGCGCGCCGCCCAGGCCCGCCGTCAGCGGCACAACCGTCCATGCGGCGAGCGCGAAAACGGCAAAGCGCGCGCCATCCCCGATCTGGCGCGCCAGCAGCACAATCGCGATCGCACCCAGCGAGCGGGTGGGCTCCTGCGGCGACTTGACCCGCACCGGAAATGCCAGCTCGGCAGCGGCAATCGCCAGCGCAAAGGCGACCAGCATTTGCGCAGCGCGGCGCGGCAGAAGTTCGGCAAACTCCGCCCCGATCCACGCCATTGCCCCGGCGCTGAGGCAGGCGCACAGCACGGCAACCGCGAGCAGCGCGGTGCTGCGTTCCAGCACATCGGCCCATTGCGCCACCAGCCATTGATCGCGCCCGCCCATCGCCAGCGCGGAGACCAGCAGCACAGCGATCAGGAAGCCGTCCACGCGGGGTCTGGCTTTGGATCAGGCCGCCCAGGGCCCGGTGATCGCCAGTGTCGCTGTCGGGTCATAGGCGTTGACGAACAGCACCTTGCCATCGGGCGAGAAACACCCGCCCGCAAGCTCGGTCTGCGCCCTGAGCCGCGCGACCGTATAGGCCTGACCCTCGGGCGATATGCCGCGAATATGGTTGTCGACGATCGGGGTGTATTGATCTTCGCACACGATCAGGTGGCCATTCGGGGCCACGGTGAGGTTGTCGCCGAAGTTGAACTGATCGGTGCTCTCGCTTTCAAAATACAGCTCGATCCGGTCGGGCGCACCGGCATTGCCCGGGCTGAGCTTGAGGATCTGGCCCAGCTCCTTCGCCCCGCCGCTCGTGCAGCAAGCAAACACCTCGGACTGGCCGCGATTGACCCCCATGTGCAGGCCTTCGCCCCGTGCGATCAGTGTCGCGCCCTTGGCTGCGGCGCGCAGGCGCAGGTCGTCCTTGGGCGATTCGGGATCATCGAGGTCGATCCAGGTGACGGGATAGGGCTTGCGCAGCGGCATCAACGCCGTCGCCCAGTTGCGCGAATCCGGCAGGCCTTCGATCGACATCGCCTGCAAGCGCCCGCCCTCAGCGAGCTTGCCGGGGGTCTTGGGGATGAAGCGATACAGCACCCCGTCATCGCGGTCCTCGGTCATGTAGACATAGCCGGTTGCCGGATCGACGGCGGCAGCTTCGTGATTGAAGCGGCCCATTGCGGTCAGCGGCGCCGGATCGACCAGCCCGCGCGCCGAGGCGGGGACTTCGAACACCCAGCCGTGATCGCGCTCTAGCCCGTCACCATAGGGCTGGCCCGGGCCGGTCGGCGCTTCCTCGCAGGTCAGCCAGCTGCCCCACGGCGTCACCCCGCCCGAACAATTGCGGATCGTCCCGCCAAGGCTGCGGAACTGGCGCTTCACCTGCAATGTCTTCGCGTCGAGCACGATGGTGGTGGTCCCGCCGGGGACGAAGGCGCCGTTGCGCTTGCCAAAACCCTTGGCAATCGGCCCGCCCGCATCGTGGCGCGGTTGCAATTCGTGGTTGCGGACCAAGGCGATTTCGCCGTTACCGAGATCGAAGCAGCCCATCCCGTCCGCGCGGTCCGGCACGGTGCCGCCGTCGTCCATTGTGTCCCCCAGGCGCGAGATGACGCGGTAGGAGAACCCTTCGGGCAGATCGAGAAAGCCCGCCGGGTCCGGCACCAGCGCGCCATACCCGGCAAAGCCGCTGGCCTTGGCGGATGTGCCCGCAGCGGCCGAGGTGGCAGGCGCACCCCGCGTCATGCAGCCGCTGGCGGTCAGCGCGGCAAAGGCGGTGGCGGTCGCGCCGAGGAAGCGGCGACGACTGGCTTCGAAAGCGGGGGTCTGGGTCATGCCCGCGGGATTACCGGCCCGCCTCCAGCGCGGCAAGCACTTCGTCCCAGCGGACATATTTGAAGTTCTGGGCCGAGGGCGCGTTCACTCCGTCCTGCGCGATGAAAATGCCTTTGGGGAAATCGGGGCCGAAATCGCGATTGTCGAGTTCGATCCCGTCGGTTTCCTCGACAGAGCCAAACGCGCCTTGGGCGATGCGGAAGCGTCCGACCGGCGTCACATCCGGCAGGCGGAACACGGCATAGGCGTTGTCCCCTTGCGACGACGCGACAAGGTAGCCGCCGTCCTTGCCCTCGGGCGCGATGGCGAGGCCTTCGACATCGGCGACCAGCAGCTTGTTGTCGATCGCCGCGACCATGCGCTTGGCCCCGGTGACGGTGTCGATTGCCCAGATCCCGGCGTCTTCCTCGCCGATATAGAGCGTGCTGCTGCGCGGGTCTGCGATGCAGCCTTCGGTCTGAGTCGGCACTTGTGCGAGCGTCGAGGTGGTGCCGATGAAGGCCCCGTTCGCCTCGGTGATCACGGTCTTGTAGATCGTCCCGCTCTTGGGCGCGCTGAAGGCGATCACGCCGTCGACTCCGGCGGGCTTGACCATGCAGATGCCATAGCCCTCGCCGGGCCCGACCGCGATCTTGCCCGCGGGCGCAAGCTTTCCCGTAGCGGTGTCGAGCAGCGCCATGAACAGATTGACCGTGGTCAGATCGCTGCGGTCACTGGCAATCACCAGCACGCGGCCCCCGCTGATATCGATCAGGTCGACATTGTTGAGGCCGGGTGCGGCGAGAAAGCTCTTTTGTGCGCCCTTGAGGTCATAGACGTAAAGCCCGCCCTTCTTGTCCGTGCCGACAATCAGGCTCGCCGCCGGATTGGCCGGATTGCGCCAGATCGCCGGATCATCCGCCGCATCCTCGCGCGCCGTGCCGACCGGCGGGGTTTCCGCCCGCGCGGTCACGGTTACCGCCGGATCGCCGGTGATCGGCGGAACGGTGGCACAGGCCCCTGCGATCCCGAGAGACAGCAGGGCGAAGCCATGGAAGGGACGCAGCATCAGAATGCATACCTCGCGACGATCTGGAACACCGGCCCGGCGCGCTCGCTTTCGATTTCGTACTCGTCGAAATCGCGGCTCACCTGATCGCCAGTGGTGGCGAACTTGTTGAACACCTCGTCCTTGGTGCTGTCGAGTAGGTTCGAACCCACCGCGCGGATGGTGAAGCTGTCACCGAACCGCTTTTCGATGAAGACTTCAAGATCCGCGCCATACCGCGTGGTCACTTCCTCGCCCACCAGACGCCCGAAGGCCGAGCCCTGCTTGCGATAGGTCGCCCCGAAGGCCGCGCCGAACTGCGGAATGTTCTGGATCGCCCCGAAGTTGTAGACGAATTTCGACTGGTCGTTGAACCGCCGCTCACCGAATTCATCGGTGATCTTGCTGTCGAGCACCGCCAAGTTCCCGAACACGCCGGTATCGGGCAGGCCGAGGAAAGCGAGGCTGAACGAGGCGTCGAATTCGATCCCGTAAACCTCTCCGCTGCCGGTGTTGCGCGGGGTGTAGACGAAGGTGCCCGGCCCTTCCGAACCTTCAACCGGGGTGCCGTTGGCATTCAGCAGGGTCGAAAGTTCGGTGAGGTTGCTGACGTCGCGGTAGAACACATTGACGCCGACCACGCCGGTGCGGCCGATCTTGTGTTCATAGCCAACATCGCCGCCCCATGCGGTTTCCGGCAGCAGCAGCGGGTTGCCGAGGAAGTCGTTGTCGCCAAACTCGGCTTCCAGCGTGCCGGGGGTGAGGAAGTTGAAGTTGGGACGACGCAGCGTGCGCGCACCCGATAGCGTGATCCGGCCCTCACCCACTTCGATCTTCATCGAGGCCGAGGGCAGGAATTCGTCATAATCGCTGCTAATCGCCGGTGCGCCAGCGGCCACCAGATCGGTGATCGTCACATCGGTGTTTTCCCAGCGAATGCCGACCTCGAAGGTGAGGTTGTCATATTCGCCTTCAACCAGCGCGTAGAGATCGCGGCGGTCTTCTTCGATGCGGGTGGTGGTGGGCTCCAGCGGCGGGAAGGTCGCCGGGGCGAATTCAGCCGGGTTGCGGGTGAACTGGTCATAGCCCTGCCGGTTGGCGGCGGTCAGATTGAAGCGGCTGCGCACTGTCTGGAGATCGGTGTCGCGGTCCTTGTTCTGCACGAAGCCGCCGATCGCGAATTCGAGATTGTCGTTCAACTCGAACTCATGCTCGAGGTTCACGAACAGCTCGGTGTCCTTGATCGCCTGGTCGATCAGATCGCCAGTGAAGCGCGGGGCGCTGCGGTCGAAATCGACTTCATATTCGAACTCGTCACGCTGTTCGTCAAAGCTGGAATAGCCGACCCGCAGCTGGGTTTCACCAAGGCTCCATTCGTGATCGAGCTTGCCGATGATGGCGAAGCTTTCCTGCGTGATGTCCGAGACGTTGGCGTTGTCGGTCAGCAGATTGCCCGCAGGCGTAGCGCGCACCGGCCCGTTGATCGCGGTGGGATCATTATATTCAAACGACCGCTCGGTTTCGGTTCGCTCGGTGCGGACGAAATTGCCGAGCAGTTCGAACTCGGTGGTTTCACTTTCGATGCCCCAGCTGGCGTTGAAGGCATAGTCGGTGCCGTCGCGCACGTCGGTCTGGTCTTCGCGGTTGTCGAAATCGTCGGTCGCGAAATTGGGGTTGTTCTCGGGGCTGTCGCCGTAGCGCAGGCTCGACTTTTCCTTGGGGTTGTAGCGGCCTTGCACGTTGGCACCAACCAGCACGCGGCCACCGCCGAGCTCGCCACCATAGTAGAAGCCGCCCGAGGGCTTGAACTCGCCATCGTCGAAGAACAGCCCGCCCGCACGCAGGTAGCCGCCATCAAGCGCGAAGCCATCGCGCAGCTTGATGTTGAGGGAGCCTGCGACCGCATCGCCGGTGCGGCGGGCGGAGGAAGACCGCACGATCTCGACCTGCTCGATCAGCTCAGCCGGGATGCGGTCGAGGAAGAACGACCGGTCGGACTGGCCGCCGGGGACACGCTCGCCGTTGATGAGGATCTGGGTGTAGCCCGGATCAAGCCCGCGCAGGCGCGCGCCATCGCTTTCGAGCACGTCGGACAGGAAGGTGACGCCCGGCACGCGCTTCAGCGCATCGCCTGCGGTCAGCGGTTCGAAGCGCTGGAAGTATTCCTCGTCATAGACCAGCACCGGCTCTGCGGAGTCGGAGCGGTTGCGGAAGCCGATCGAGCCCTGGACCACGATTTCCTTGGCCGACTGGATCTGGTCGTCCTCGGTCTCCTCGGTCTCGGCAATCGCGCCGCCCGACTGGACGGCGGCAGCGAGTTGCTGCGGGTCGGCCTCGGCGGCCTGCGCGGGTGCGGCAAAAATGGTGGCAAGCGCGGTGACGGCGCTGCCGATAAGCAGCTGGGTGCGGAGCATCGGTATTCCCCCTGGCGGTCTCCCGGGAATCGGGACCGTGTTGAGGGCGCCGATAATCCGCGACCATGACACAGGGGCGACCGGACGGTGACGGAGCTGTTACAACAGCGCGCCAAGCCAAATTTGGCGGCGCTGTGGCGCAAATGCCTCAATTGGAGAGCTAGCGCCGCACCTGCTATGCGCTTAGCCAGAGGCAAAAGAACCACAGGAGAGGAAACCCATGAAAATCGAACCGGGCATGGCCGCGGTGGTCACCGGCGGCGCGAGCGGGCTGGGCAAGGCGAGCGCCAAGGCCTTTGCCGATGCGGGCATGAAGGTCGCCATCTTCGATATCAACGACGAAGCCGGCGAGGCCCATGCGCGCGACATCGGGGGCACCTTCCACCATGTCGACATCATGGATGAGGCGAGCGTCGAGGCAGGCTTTGCCGCTGCCCGCGCTGCCCACGGGCAAGAGCGCGTGACGCTCCATTGCGCGATGGCGAGCCGCCGCGGCAAGACGCTGGGGTGGGACAAGGAAAGCGGCCAGTACAAGCGCCTCTCCACTGAAGATTACGCCTTCGGGGCCGAGGGTATCCTCATCGCCTCGTACCGCGTCGCCAGTATCTCGGCGCTGGGGATGGCCAATGCCGATCCGGTCAATGATGATGGCGAACGCGGCGCGATCATCCTCACCGCCAGCGTCGCGGCGCAGGACGGGCAGATCGGACAGGTGATCTATGGCTCATGCAAGGCCGGGGTGAACGGCCTCGTCCTGCCGATGGCGCGCGATCTGATGGACATGGGCATCCGGGTGAACTCGGTCATGCCGGGCATCTTCGCCACCCCGCTGATGCTGGGGATGAAAGACCGCAATCCGCCGATGTGGGCGCAATTGAACGCCTCGGTGCCCTTCCCCAAGCGCCTCGGCGAACCGGAAGAGTTTGCCTCGCTGGTGCTGGAGATTGCCCGCAACAGCTACATCAACGGCCACCAGTTCCGCTTGGATGGGGCGATCCGAATGCCGCCGAAGTAGGTTCAATATCACCGCGTCGTCATTGCGAGGAGCCGCAGGCGACGCGGCAATCCATCAACAGACCTTTCCGCAAGTGGAACCGGCCGATCATGGATTGCTTCGCTCCGCTCGCAATGACGAGGTAAGAATTATGGCTACCCAGACCAACGAATACCCCACCAAGGCCTATGGTGCGACCGCGCCTGACAGCGGCGTCGGGCCGATGGCCATCACCCGGCGGGGCTTGCGCGACGATGACGTGCTGATCGAGATCAGCCATTGCGGCATCTGCCATTCCGATCTGCACTCGGCGCGCAACGACTGGGGCTTCACCACCTATCCGATCGTGCCGGGTCACGAGATCGTAGGCATTGTCAGCGCGGTCGGGAGCGGCGTCACCCGCCACACAGTCGGCGACCGGGTGGCGATCGGCTGCATGGTCGATTCGTGCATGGAGTGCTCACATTGCGACGCCGATTTTGAACAATACTGCCTCGATGGCGGGATGACCGGCACCTATAATGGCAAGGACCGGCGCGACGGCAGCCTCACCTTCGGCGGCTATTCCGAACGGATCGTCTGCCGCGAGGAATTCGTCCTCAAGGTGCCGGACGGGATGCCGATGGCCGAAGCTGCCCCGCTGCTGTGCGCCGGGATCACCTCCTACAGCCCCTTGCGGACATGGAAGGTCGGGCCGGGCAGCAAGGTCGCGGTCGCAGGGCTCGGCGGACTGGGCCACATGGGCGTGAAGCTGGCGGCGGCTATGGGTGCGGAAGTGACCGTCCTCAGCCGCTCGGAAAGCAAGCGCGCGGATGCCGAGAAATTGGGCGCCCACGCTTTTCTCAACACTGATGACGCCGCCGCGATGAAGGCCAAGCGCGGCTATTTCGACATGGTGCTCAACACCATCCCGGTGCGTCATGATGTTGTGCCTTACCTCCACCTGCTGCGGATTGACGGGGTGCAGGTGCTGGTCGGGCTGATCGGGATGATGCCCGAACTCCACACCGGCGTGCTGCTGGGCCGCAAGGTGCTGACGGGAAGCGGGATCGGCGGGCTGGCCGAGACGCAGGAGATGCTCGATTTCTGCGCCGCGCATAACATCCTCCCCGATATCGAAGTGATCGCGATGCAGGACATCCAGACCGCTTACGACCGGATGGAGGCCAGCGACATCAAGTACCGCTTCGTGATCGACATGGAGAGCCTGCGCGCGGAGCCGGCGGTGGCGACATGACGTATCGCTCTGTCGGACGACCTATGATTATACCTGTTTGCAAACTGTGGCAGGAAAGACACGCAAGAAGATAATGTGAAACCCCCCTCTCACATAACCTTTGTGCGCGATGGCCGGTTGGGGGAATATGACGCGGACGTGACGGGAACCCGATTCATCGGATAAAATCTCCTGCACGGCCCGCAGGTGGAACGATCCAAACCTCTCTATGGAGCGTTCCTTATGTCCATTCGTTTTGCCTCGGCCGCTTCGGCCGTCGCTCTCATCGCCTGTTTTGCCACGCCTGCCTTTGCAGGTGAAACGCAAGCCGCTCTCGCTGGCCCGGCTGATGAAACCGAAATCGCCGTGACCGAGGCCGATCAGGCCGCTGTTGCCTTGCGCGCTATCGAACCCATCGACCTTGCCACTGCCACGGGCCAGGACGAAGAGTCCGCCATCACCCTTTCGGGCTCGGCCACCCTCACCAGCGACTACCGCTTCCGCGGCGTGTCGCAGTCGGATGAAGGTATGGCGATCCAGGGTGGCTTTACCCTCTCGCATTCCAGCGGCTTCTATGTCGGCACCTGGGGCTCGAACCTGTCGGGCTGGGGCACCTTCGGCGGCGCCAACATGGAGCTCGATATCTACGCGGGCTACAAGCTGCCCGTCGGCGAAGGCACGCTGGACCTTGGCGGCACCTGGTACATGTATCCCAGCGGCGCGGACGAAACCGACTTTGCCGAACTTTATGCCAAGCTTTCGGGCAGCGTTGGCCCGATCGGGCTGACCGCCGGCGTCGCCTATGCGCCGAAGCAGGAAGCGCTGGGCAATGCCTTCCCGGTCGGCGGCCCGCCCAACCCGGGCGACAAGGAAGACAACCTCTACCTTTCGGGCGACGCGACCTATGGCGTCAGCGGCGCCCCGATCACGCTGAAGGCTCACATCGGCTATTCGGACGGGAACCCCGGCCTTGGCCCCAACGGCACCAGCGTCGCCCCGACCGGCACCTATCTCGACTGGCTGATCGGTGCGGACATCGTGCCGATTTCGGGCCTGACGCTGTCGGTTGCCTATGTCGATACCGACATCACCGAAGCCGAAGCCAACCTCATCCGTCCGAACTTCGCCACGCTGGCGGGCGATTCGATCTCGGACGCGACGGTGGTGTTCTCGGTCACCGCGTCGTTCTGATCGGTTTGGAATGACACAAGGGGCGCTCTGCCATCGCGGCGGAGCGCCCCTTTACTTTGCGCAGCCCCTTGCCGATAGGTTGCTCGTCGAGACCCGATAACGGGCGAGCGAGAGGATTGACGATGCGCAAGGCGATTTTGGCGGCCACGACGGCCGCACTCCTGGCAGTTCCGGCGAGCGAGGCCTTGGCGGGCAAGCGCTACGAAGCGACCATCACCCGCACCACCTTCGGCATCCCGCATATCGAAGCGCGCGACTGGCGCGGCGTCGGTTACGGCGTGGCCTATGCCTATGCCGAGGACAATCTGTGTCTGCTGGCCGAGGAATTCGCCACGGTGGCGGGCGAACGCTCGCTCCATTTCGGCCCGCAAGCTACAGCCACGCTCGGGTTCGAGCAGGTCGACAATCTCTCCTCCGATGTGTTCTTCCGCTCGATCATCGATCTGCCCACGCTGCGTGAGGGGGCCAAGTCGCTGACTCCGCGGGTTATTGGCCTGCTGGACGGTTACGTCGCGGGCTATAACCGCTTCCTCAAGGATGCCGGAGCAGACGGCATCCCGGCGGAGTGCCGCGGCAAGGCCTGGGTCCGCCCGATCACCCGCGACGATATGTTGCGGCTGAATGAAAAGCAGATGCTGCTGGCAAGCTCGCTCAACCTCGCGCCTGCGATTGCTAATGCAGCCCCGCCCGGCAGCCCTGCCCCCAAAGTTGCGATCAATATGCCCAAGCCTGACGAGCTTGGCCTTGGCAGCAACGGCTGGGCCTTCGGCGGGGATGTGACCGCGAACGGGCGCGGGATGCTGATCGGCAATCCGCATTTCCCGTGGAAGGGACCCAGCCGCTTCTGGCAGATGCACGTGACCGGGCCGGACGGCTATGACGTGATGGGCGTGGGCCTGGCGGGCACGCCGCTGCCGACGCTCGGCTTCAACAAGGACATCGCCTGGACCCATACCGTTACGCAGGCCAAGCACTTCACCCTGTTCCAGCTGACGCTCGATCCGGCGGACCCGACCCGCTACATGGTCGATGGGACAAGCACGCCGATGACGCGCCAGACCGTCACCGTGCCGATGCCGGAAGGCACGCCCGCCGTCACCCGCACGCTGTATAGCACCCGCTTCGGCCCGGTCTTCGTGATCCCCGCGCGCGGTGTCACCTGGAGCGCGGCGACGGCCTTTGCGGTGCGCGATGCCAATCGCAGCAACCAGCGCGGGATCGAAACCTGGCTGCGCATCGGTGAGGCGAAGAATGTCGGCGAAGTGAAGGCCGCGGTGACCGAGACGCTCGGCATTCCGTGGGTCAACACCATCGCGTCTGACCGTTACGGCGATGCGCTTCACGCCGATGTGACCGCGGTGCCGAATGTTTCGGCGGACAAGATCAAGACCTGCTCAACGCCGATTTCGGGCCTGTTCGCCGAACTCGCCGTGCTGCTCGATGGCACGCGCGAGGCCTGTGATTGGGATGTGGCGGCAGGCACACCCACCCCCGGCCTGATGCCTGCGGGCGATCAGGCGGCGACTATCGTGCGCAGCTACCTCACCAATTCGAATGATTCCTACTGGATCAGCAACCCGGCGATGCCGCATCGCCAGTTGTCGCCGATCCTCGGCGAATATGGCACCGCGCGCAGCCTGCGCACCCGGTCGAACTTCACCGAGACAGCGGCGCTGCTGGCCGGGGGCAAGGTGGATCATGCGCGCGCGCAGGCCCATGCCTTCGCCAACAAGAGCCTCGCCGCCGACATGACACTGGACGAGATCAAGGTGCTGTGCACCGTGACCGAAGGGCTGCCCGATGCGACGGTGCGCGGCTGCACTGCCTTGGCCGGATGGGATCGCCGCTTCGAGGCGACCAGCCGCGGCGCGGCGCTGTTCCGCGCTTTCTGGGCGAAGGCAGGCCGCCTGCCGAGCCTGTGGCAGGTGCCGTTCGATCCCGCCGATCCGGTGAACACCCCGCGTGCGCTCGCAGTCGATGGAACCAAGGGCGAAAAGCTGCTGGCGGCGCTGGCTGAAGCCGTGGCTGACCTCGACAAGGCCAACATCCCGCTCGATGCGCCGTGGGGCGACGTGCAGCGGGTCATGGCCGGGAACGACGCCATCGCGATCCACGGGGGGCCCGGCACGCTCGGCATCCTGAATATGCAGGAATCGCGCCCCGCCCCCTATGGCGGACTGATGCCGGTGCACGGGACGAGTTATATCCAGATCGTTGGCTTCGACGACAAGGGCCCGGTGGCGGACGCGATCCTGAGCTATTCGCAGTCGACCAACCCCGCCTCGCCCCACGCCGCTGACCAGACCCGCGCCTATGCGGCCAAGCAATGGCACCGGCTGCCATTTGCCAAGGCCGAGATCGCCGCAGCCGCAATCAGCAAGCCCAAGCGCATCGCCGAATAGGCCGAGCCACCATGCCAGCACCCACCCTGCCCAAAGCGCTCGCCTTTGATGTGTTCGGCACGGTGGTCGACTGGCGCACCAGCGTCATGCGCGAATCCGCCGTGTTTCTGGAGCGGATCGGGCAAGATCCCGGCACCGCCGCAGCCTTCGCCGATGCCTGGCGTCGGCAGTATATCTCGGCGATGATCGGGATGAAGAAATCGGGCCGGACCTTCGTCCCGCTCGATGTGCTGCACCGCGAAATGCTTGAGGCGACCTTGCGCGAATGGAGCGTTGATCCCGGCCGGATTGACGAGGCGCTGCTGGCCGACTGGAACCGGGCGTGGCACCGGCTCGACCCGTGGCCCGATGCGGTGGCGGGGCTGACCCGGCTCAAGACACGGTTCCCGATTGTGACCCTCTCGAACGGCAATGTCGCGCTGCTGGTGGCGATGGCGCGGCATGGCGGATTGCCGTGGGACGCGATCCTCGGCGCGGAGGTGAGCGGGGCTTACAAGCCCGACCCAAGAGCCTACCTGCGCACCGCCGAACTGCTGGGCATTGCGCCGGGCGAGCTGAGCCTCGTCGCCGCGCACCACGGCGATCTTGCCGCTGCCCGCGCCTGCGGCTTGCTCACCGCCTATGTCGATCGCCCCGACGAATATGGCGGCGCGCCCGCACCCGATGCCCATTACGCGCAGGCTTGGGAATGGTCCGCCACCAGCCTGACCGACCTCGCCGATCAACTGGGCTGCTGAGCTACCGGCACCGGACAATTTGACGATTCTCGAAATGACGATTGACTTGGGCGCGGCCTCCGTTATTTCGATCATTCTCGAAAGGTGGCGCGATGGACGATCCTGACACGCAGGTTTGGGCGGTGGATGCGCTGGGTGCGCTCGCCCACGAAACGCGGCTCGCGGTGTTTCGGATGCTGGTCAAGGCTGGCCCGGACGGCATGATCGCTGGTGCTATCGCCGAACATCAGGGCGTGCCGCCCTCGACCATGTCGCATCATCTGGCGACGCTCGAACGCGCCGGGCTGGTGCAGTCCGAACGCGAAAGCCGCCTGATCCATTACCGCGCCGATTATCCCGGAATGCGCCGCCTGCTGACGTTCCTGATGCAAGACTGCTGCCAAGGCGCGCCCGAAATGTGCTCCGACCTGATGGCCGGACTGGCCTGCGAACCCCATGGCTGAGGACAGCATGACCGACACCCCGCTCGGCCTGTTCGAGCGTTACCTTTCGGTCTGGGTGCTGCTCGCCATTCTGGCTGGGCTGGGGCTGGGCATGGCGGCGCCGGACACGGTCGGCGTCCTTGCCAGGCTCGAATATGCCTCGGTCAATCTGGTGGTCGCGGTGCTGATTTGGGCGATGATTTTCCCGATGATGGTCGGGGTCGATTTCGGCAGCATCCGCGATATTGGCCGCAAGCCCAAGGGCCTCGTCATCACGCTGGTGATCAACTGGCTGATCAAGCCCTTCACCATGGCGGCGCTCGCGGTGCTGTTCTTCGACTATCTCTATGCCGGGATTCTGCCGCGCGGCGACGCTCAGGAATACATCGCCGGGTTGATCCTGCTCGGCGCTGCACCCTGCACCGCGATGGTGTTTGTCTGGGCGCAGATGACGCGGGGCGATCCCGCCTACACGCTGGTGCAGGTGTCGGTAAACGATCTCGTCATGATCATCGCCTTCGCGCCGATCGTGGCGCTGCTGCTCGGGGTGACCGACATTGTCGTGCCGTGGGAGACGCTGCTGCTGTCGGTGGTGCTCTATGTCGTGATCCCGCTGGTCGCCGGAGCCTTTACCCGCAGCCGGGTCATTGCCGCACATGGCGGTGACGACGCGGCGATTGACGCTTTCACCGCCCGGCTGAAGCCGTGGTCGGTCATCGGGCTGCTGGCGACCGTGGTGCTGCTGTTCGCATTTCAGGCGGGGACGATTGTTGCCAATCCGCTGCTGATCGTGCTGATCGCGATCCCGATCATCATCCAGTCCTACGGCATCTTCGTCATCGCCTATGCCTGGGCGTTTGCGTGGAAGGTGCCGCACAATATCGCAGCGCCCTGCGCGTTGATCGGCACGTCCAATTTCTTCGAACTGGCGGTCGCGGTTGCCATCGGGCTGTTCGGGTTGTCGAGCGGCGCGGCGCTGGCGACGGTGGTGGGCGTGCTGGTCGAAGTGCCGGTGATGCTGTCACTGGTCGCCTTCGCCAACCGCACCCGCGCGCGCTTTCCCGGAACCCCTGTATGACCGAATACCAGTGGCTCAGAACCCTGCCCGATCCGGCGCACCTGCCCGCGCTGAAGCCGGAATATGCGCATCGCCGCCCGGCGCTCGGCCTCGGCCCGCTCGATCCGCCGCCGCGCATCCTGCTGCTCTACGGCTCCCTGCGGGAGCGATCCTTTTCGCGGCTCGTGGTCGAGGAGGCGGCGCGGCTGCTGCAATTCTACGGGTGCGAGACCCGCATCTTCGATCCGCGCGATCTGCCGATGCCGGACGCCATCGCGGGCGACGATCATCCGGCGGTGCACGAATTGCGCGAACACTCGCTGTGGTCCGAAGGGCAGGTGTGGTGCAGCCCCGAACGTCACGGCCAGATCACCGGGATCATGAAAACCCAGATCGACCACCTGCCGCTCGCCTATCAGGGCCTGCGCCCGACACAAGGGCGCACGCTGGCAGTGATGCAGGTTTGCGCCGGATCGCAGAGCTTCAACAGCGTCAACACGCTGCGCATTCTCGGGCGCTGGATGCGGATGTTCACCATCCCCAACCAGTCCTCGGTCGCCAAGGCCTATCTGGAATTCGACGCGGCGGGGCGGATGAACCCGTCGAGCTATTACGACCGGATCGTCGACGTGGTCGAGGAACTGGTGCGCTTCACCGTCCTGCTACGGCCCCATGCCGCGCAGCTGGTGGATCGCTACTCTGAGCGCAAGGAACAAGGCACGCCCGTCGAAACCCCCGCCGATGCGGCCGGGATCACCAGGGCCTAACCCCTACCCCGCCTTCGCCACCGCTTCGTAAAACGGATTGTCCGCCGAATAGTAATTGCAGTGGAAGCCCGAAGGCACCCGGAAGGGGATGCGCACGGTTGCAATCGGTCCTGCGGCAATATCCGTGGCGGCGAAGATCGCGAGTTCGCTGGTGGGCGAATTGGCGCGGTGCACCAGCGTCATCGCATAGCCATCAGCCTCGTGGGTCGCGCCCACGCGTGGGGCGACCACCAGCTCGCCTGCGGCTGAGCCGGGGCCGAAGTGGTAGAAGTCCTCCTTGCCGCTCGCCGTGTCGTAATGCAGCACCGCGTCCATCCCGTCGACCCGGCCATCGACCGAATAGAGGTTCATGTTGCCATAGGCGTGGCGGGTCTTGCGCGCCATCATCCGGTCATCGGGACGCGGGAACTGGATGTCGCGATCGTTGAGGGTGGCCTCCTTCATGCTCGCGCCGGCAATGTCGATGGTCCAGCGGCGCAGCGACATCTTGGTGTCGGCGTGGGTCAGCCAGTTGCCATCCTGATCGGGGAACAGCGCGGTGCCATTGGCGGCGGCGACATCGGCGATGATCTGGCCGTTTTCCTCCCAGGCATTGCATTCGTGGAACATGTGACGCGGATCGAATTCGAACCAGCGCACATCATCCGCCGTGCCTTCCCGCGGGAGAATCGCAAGCTTGGTCGGGCGGCCGGTGTTCCACGCGGTCATCGGCCCGCCGCGCATCCCGCGCTGGATATCGGTGTCGAGCGGCACGACCGGGATCACCACCCAGTTTTCGGTGAGGAAGAAGGTGTGGATCAGCGCGAAGTGCGGGATCGGGATCGTCACCGCGTGGCGCACAACCCCCTCGGCGGTGGTGATGGTGTATTGCAGCGCGGCCTCGCCGGTCCAACCGTTGATGTTGGCGCCGATGTTGACCAGCTCGCCGGTGGCATAATCGATCTTGGGGTGGGCCGAGAAGGTCGAGGCGATGGTGCCGTCATAATCATGCACCCCCAGCGTGGTCAGCTCGAACGGGTCCATCGCCACCGGCTGCGAGCCTTCCATCAGCGCCAGCAACTTGCCGCCGTGCAGGATGATGTTGGTGTTGCCGGTGTTGTAATGCTTGCCCTGCACCGAAGGGTCGGAGGTCATCGGGTTGCCGAACATCCCGAACAATCGGCGACCGGCGGCTTTCTCCAGTTCAAACTTTTCGGTGCGCACCCAGCGATTGCGCAGGGACACGCGCCCGTCCTGAAAGTGCATGGCGTAGACCATGCCGTCGCCATCGAACCAGTGATAATCCCCCTCGCGCGTGGGATAGAGCGGCTCTGGCCCATTGCGGTAGAACACACCGGCGAGATCCGCGGGCAGATCGCCGTCGACAATCAGATCAGGCGCGGTCGCTTCAAACCGCACCGGCTCGTGATGGCCCGACAGATAGGGGTGGTTGAAGAACGGCTGAGTCATGGTTCCTGCTCCGGTTTGGGGCGAAGCTGCCACACCGGGAGGCAGCCTTCTGCTAGCATTATGAGGGGCATCTCACCCCGTGATGAGGGCATCGGTCGCGGCGCGATCCAGCCACAGGGCGTGGACCCCGAACGGCACGGGCTGCGGCAGCGGGATGCGGCATTGCTCGGTCATGGTGGCGGCATCGGCGACGATCAGCACCGCGCGCGTGCCATCGGCGAGCAGGTCGACCAGCCAGCCTTCATCTTCGCCTTGACCCTCACCGCGCGGCACGAACACCGGCTCCCCACCGAGCAGGCCGCCGTAATCGAGATACCCGGCCTCGCGCTCCTCAAACAGGTCGTACTTGAGCACGCCCTGCCCCATCACCCCGCCCGCTTCATCAAGCAGCCAGGTGTAGCGCGCCGGCTCGCCGTGGCGGCGCCAGTCGATGCCGGGGCGTTCATAGTGGTGATCGAGCAGCACACGCTCGGTCACTTCGCCGCTCGCCCAATCGAGCCGCCAGTGGACGAATTGCGTGTGAGGCTCGGCCGGGGTGTGGATCGGCATGAAGGGCGGATAGTCGCGGAACACCGGGGCATAGACATGCAGCGCGCCGTCCGCTTTCCAGCCATTGGCGATGTGCCAGATATGGCCGGGTGCAGCGGTCTCGAACCAGCGCACCGGATCGCCGTCGCGGTGGTCACGCGCGATGACGCCGAAGCGCAGGGGTTGCTTGGCATCGAACTGCGCCACGCTGGCATCGGGCCCCGCAAGCCCGCCGGGATTGAAGCGCAGCGAGCTGTCGGGAAAGATGATGTGCGTGTCTGTCAGAATGTAATCATGCACGAAGAAAGCGGCGGGCTTGGCCTGCATCACCGTGCTGGTCTGGATTGCCCCGCCGCGTTCCAGCCGGGTCAGATGAGTCGTGCCTGAGGTAAAATCCTGCCCGATCGAATAGACCGTGCCGGTCGTCGCGTCGGTCTTGGGGTGGGCGCTGAAGGGGCAGGCAAGCGTGCCGCCGAAGGTCTCATTCGCGCCGCGCCCGTCCAGCGTCAGCCAGCCTTGCGCATCGCGCGCCACATCAAGGCGGAACGGCAGCGCCGTCTCCTGCAAGCAATACAGCCGGTCGTCATGGTGCAGCACCGCCGTGCCATTGCTGCCCGCTTCGATGGCGCTGAGGCGCGGGAGCAGGCCGAACCGGACCTTCAGCCGCTCGACCATCAGCCCAGCCAGCGCGCCCTTGCCGCCGCTGGTGAGATCGGCGATCCCCATGAAGGGGTTTCGCCCCGCCTGCTCGATCCAGGCAGAGCGCGGGGTGCGGACATAGGTGTTGGAATAGCGCGCCTCGCCGCCGCGCAATTCGATCATGTGGAGCATCGCCTCGCCATCGAACATGTGGCGGCGGCGGCGTGGGGGAAAGCGGGCGTTGGTGCCGTTGCGCAGGAACACGCCGTCCAGTTCCGGCGGCAACTCCCCCTCGATCACCAGCGGCACACCGCGCAGCTCCGTCTGCACCGGGTCAAAGCCGGGGTGGCCATAAGGATCGGCCCCGTTTTGCGGGAGGATTGTGCCGGGTGCATTCATGGCTGGAGCCTCTTTTTCGAAGACGCGCTAGGTCGATTTCATTGCAGTTATAGCAATATTGCCAGCACCCACTGCCCCCAGAAATATCAGGTGCATGGCCCCACTAGACGGGTCAAAACCCGCGAAACGTAACGGCAAGCGGTGTTACAAGGCGACCCGCTCAATTTGGACAGTTGCCGCTGGTGCCGTGATACTATGCAATTCTTGCAATTAAAGCCGCGGCAGCGCGCTCTGCGCTGCAAGACAAAGGCGCAAGAGAATTTCATCTTGGGGAGAGTAGGATGACATTGACGACCAGCGCGCGACGGACGTTTCTTCGGGCGGCCCTTCTGAGCACAGCCCTTTCAGCGACCACGGCTTTCGCGCAGACGGCTGATACCGCAGCGCAGGAAGCGGCACCGGATGACGATTCGATCAAGGAAATCGTCGTAACCGCGCGGTTCCGGACGGAAACGCTGCAAGACACTCCGATCGCGATCAGCGCGGTCTCGGCCCAGTCGATCGAACAGGTCGTCATCACCGACGTCAACAGCCTGCAACGCCTGCTGCCCAACGTGCAGCTGAGCCGGATCAACTTCAGCGGTCAGGCGCTCGGCGCGTCGATCCGCGGGATCAGCTTCGCCGACTTGGAAAAGACCTTCGATCCCGCCATTGGCGTGGTGATCGACGGCGTGTTCCTTGGCACCAACACCGGCGCCAATATCGACTTCGACGATCTGGAATCGATCGAAGTGTTGCGCGGGCCGCAGGGCACTTTGTTCGGACGCAACACCATCGGCGGCACCATCAGCGTGCGCCACACCCGCCCCACGGGCGAGCTCGGCGGCAAGTTTAAGGCGCGCTATGGCAGCTTCAACGCGCTCGATCTCGAAGGCGTGCTCAACCTGCCCCAGATCGGCGATGCCCTGTCGATCAAGCTGGCGGGCCTGCGCCGCACATCGGATTCGCCGACCATCAACCGCTACACCAACGAACGCGAAGACGGGCGCGACATCTACAACCTCAGCGCCACGGCGCTGCTGGAACTCGGCGACTTCACCGCTTTGGCGAGCGTGGCCTACAACAAGGACCGTTCGAAGTTTCCCACCGCAATCAACCTGACGCGCGCCTCCGGCCTCCCGTTCGGTGCAGGCGGGAACATCTGTGACTACACCAATGCGATCGGCCTCGGCGATCTGGGCTGCGACACGCAAGGCGCGGTGCGGCAGGCGACGGAGAACTTCCGCCTCGCCAACACCAGCATCCCGTTCGAAAGCTTCTTCGAAGGCTGGGCCGCCAGCCTCGAAATGAACGCCAAGCTCGGCAATTTCAATTTGACGGCGATCACCGGCTTCCGCAAATCCAACGACCAGCTGCTCGAAGAAAACACCGGCACGCCGCCCGCCTCCTACACCGGGGTGCCGGGAGCAGGCGTTCCGCTGTTCGTTGCCGCGCGCGATCAGGACTACAAGCAGTTCAGCCAGGAAATCCGTGTCGCAGGCGACATCACCGACTGGATGGATATCGTGGCCGGGGTCTATTACCTCAACACCAGCTATTCGATTCAGCCCAACCTGTTCAACGGCACGCGCGGCGGCCTTGCCTATCTGGCCGTGCCGCTCTTCCCGCCGGCAGTGCCCGCGCCGACCTTGATCAATGTGCCGATCCAGAGCGCGACGGCGGCGCAGGATCTGCGCTCCTTCGCGGTGTTCGCGGAATCGATCTTCAAGCTGAGCGACAATATCCGCCTCACCGCAGGCGGGCGCTACACCATCGAAACCAAGGAGTTCGAGCTCAACCAGACCCTTGCCGTGCCGTTCAGCGCGGATGGCAAGAAGACCTGGCGCGATCCGACCTGGCGTGTGATCCTCGACTGGAAGCCGACCGACGATACGCTGATCTACGGCAGCTGGTCGCGGGGCTTCCGCTCCGGCGGCTGGAACGGCCGCGCCACCACCGCCGCCGCCATCGGCCCGTACGAACCGGAAACCGTCGACAGCTTCGAAGTGGGCGCCAAGACCGAATTTGCCGATGGCAAGATCCAGCTCAACGCCGCCGCTTTCTTCGTGAAGTACAACGACAAGCAGGAAGAAATCATCCGTCCGGCCACGGGTGGCGGGACCGAAACCATCGTCGATAACGCCGCCAGCGCGGAGACCAAGGGTATCGAGCTTGAACTGATTGCCCGGGCCACGCCTGAACTGACCTTCCGGGCAGCCGGGGCATACCTCTCGGCCAAATACGAAGACTTCCTGATCCCCAATCTCGCCAACCCCGGCCAATTTGTCGACATCACCAATGTCGCCAACTTCCGCCGCGCGCCGAAATGGACGGGCAATGTCGGTCTCGATTACGACAAGGCGTTGGATGATCGCAACAGCATCAACTTCAACACCAACCTTGCCTATCTCGATGACTTCTTCACCTCGCCCCGGCGTGACCCGACCGGGCGCAACCGGGATACTATCGCGGCGCACACCACGCTCGATGCCTCGCTCGCGTTCATCCATTCGGGCGACACCTTCAAGCGTTTGCGGATCGCCGTCTATGGCCGCGATCTGCTCAACAAGGGCAACCGCATCACCAACACGCTCGATGCCGGGGTGTTCTACTTCGGCGTGGTCAGCGCCAACCGCGAAGGCGGCGTGGAACTGAGCATCGAGTTCTAAAGCAACCGGGCCCGGACGTTCGCGTTCGGGCCCGCCTTGCGCAGCGGAAGGCGCAGATGGACACGCAATCCCGACTGGCGTTGGCGGCGGACAAGCTTGAATGCGCCGAACTGGTGGCCACTATGGCGCGGGCGATTGACCGGCGCGATGCCGCCTTGCTGGCCAGCCTGTTCCACCCCGACGCGACCGACGACCACGGCCTGTTCAGCGGCACGGCGACAGAATTTGTCGCGTGGGTCATGCCCCTGCTCGCGACAATGAAGCAGACCCAGCACGTCATCGGTCAAAGCCTGATCGCGGTCGACGGTGACCGCGCGGTGGGGGAAAGCTACTTCATCGCCCATCACACTCTGGCAGGCCCCGATGGCGATCTGTTCATGGTGGCGGCCGGGCGTTACCTCGATACCTTCGAACGGCGCGAGGGCGTGTGGAAAGTGCTGCGCCGTCACGCGGTCTATGACTGGAACCGCACCGGCGCCTCCACCGACAATTTCGACCGCGCCGATCCCGGCCCGATGGCGTTTGGCCGGGCGGACCGCGAAGACCTGTCCTACGCCTATTTTCAGGCCATCGGCGCGGGTTAGCTCCCGACCCGCACGCCGACCCTCAGGCCTGGTGGATCGCCTTGACCACCATATAGCTGTCGAGCCCTTCCGAACCGCCCTCGCTGCCGAAGCCGGACTCCTTGACCCCGCCAAACGGCGCATCAGCGACCGAGATCGCAAAGCTGTTGATCCCGACCATCCCCGCCTCCAGCGCGTCACCCACCAGATTGGCGGTGCGCAGATCATGGGTGAAGGCAAAGGCGGCCAGGCCGAACGGCCCGCGGTTGGCCTCGGCAATCGCTTCGTCGAGCGTGGCAAAGGGCCGGGTGACAGCGACCGGGCCGAAGGGTTCGGTGTTCATGATCGCAGCTTCATTGGGCACATCGGCGAGCAAGGTCGGCTGGAAAAAGAACCCCTCACCATAGGCTGCGCCCCCGGTCAGCAACCGGCTGCCGCGGGCGGTCGCATTGCCGATCAGGCTGGTGAGCGCAGCCGGGCGGCGCGGGTTGGCGAGCGGGCCCATCTGCACCCCCTCCTCCAGCCCATTGCCGACTCTGAGCGCGGCTGCCCGCTCGGCAAAGCCGGTGAGGAAGGCCTCGTAAATCCGCTCCTGCACATAGAAGCGCGTCGGTGCGACGCAGACCTGCCCGGCATTGCGGAACTTCTGCGCCACCAGCACATCGAGCACCTTGGGAAGATCGACGTCGTCGAACACCAGCACCGGCGCGTGCCCGCCCAGCTCCATCGTGATCCGCTTCAACCCGTCCGCCGCGAGCCGCATCAAGTGCTTTCCGACTGCGGCCGAGCCGGTGAAGCTGACCTTGCGGATCACGGGTGAGGCAATCAGGGTGCGGCTGATCATGTCGGGCACGCCGAACACCAGCTGCGCGGCATTGGCCGGCACCCCGGCATCCAGCAGGCACCGCATCAGCGCCGAAGACGAAGCAGGACATTCTTCCGCCGGCTTGGCAATCACCGAACAGCCCGCCGCCAGCGCGGGCGCGAGCTTCTTGGCCAGCATGTAGACCGGGAAATTCCACGGCGTGAACACTGCCACCGGGCCGACCGGCTGCTTCAGCACCATCGCCCGCTGGCCGGTGGGGCGCACCAGCACCCGGCCATAGGCGCGCTTGGCCTCCTCGGCATAGAAGTCAAAAAACGACGCCGCACCCATGATCTCGCCCAGCGCTTCGGCCTTCGGCTTGCCCTGTTCGGTGGTCAGCAGCACCGCGATGCTATCGGCACGTTCACGGATGAGCGCTGCTGCCTTGCGCAAGATCGCCGCGCGCGTGTCGACATCGACCATGCGCCACGCTGTGAAGCCCTGCTCGGCGGCAGCGAGCGCTTCTTCCAGATCGGCCGGGGTCGCCACCGGCAGATCGGCAATACCTGACCCAAGCGCGGGGTTGAGCACGCGCAAGGTCTCCCGCCCCTCCCCACTGCGCCAACTGCCATTGATGAAAAGCGCAAGATCCGAAGTGTAGTCCTGGGTCATGGCCGGTCCTGTTGGTTGGGGCGCTGCGATCACGCTCCGCCTAGCCGATGCGCGGGGCCAAGAGACCTGTGTATTTTGCACAGGCGACCCTGCCCGCGCCTGTCAGAGAGGATAGCTTGCACGCCCGACGGCCGCGCGGCTACGATGCGCCAGCAGTGGCAGAGGGGCTCCCGATGACGATCAGCGCGCAGACGGACCCCCACCAGCACCCGCACAGCTCCGCCAATCCGCCGCCGATCGCCCCCGAACTGGCGGCGCTCGACAAGAAGCTCGGCAAGCTGGTGGTGAACCGCTTCACCTACCGCCTGCTCCGGCTGCTGGGACGGTTTGTGCGCCCGCCGTTTGATCCCGCCGGTGTCAGCCTCGAATATGATCATTCCGGGGGCGAGCGGATCGCGATCATCACGCCCGAGACGCGTCGCGGCGATGGTGCGCTGATCCTGTTTCACGGCGGCGGCTTTGTGTTCGGACGGCCTGAGGACATTTTCCCCAAGGCTGCCATGTTCGCCAAGGCGCTGGGCGTGCCGGTGATCTGTCCGGCCTATCGGCTCGCGCCCCAAGCCCCCTTTCCCGCCGCGCTCAATGATGGCCACGCCGCCTGGCACCGCGTGCTCGCCCGCGCCGAGGCGCTGGGGATCGACCCGGCGAAGATCGTGATCGGCGGATACAGCGCGGGCGGCGGCCTTGCGGCCAATCTGGTGCACCGACTGCACGACGAGGGCGGCCCGCAGCCCGCCGCGCAGTTGTTGATCTACCCGATGCTGGATGATCGCACAGCGCAGCGCCGCGACCTCGATACCCCGCGCCACAGCATCTGGAGCAACGCCAACAACCGCTTCGCCTGGCCCGCCTATCTCGGCGGGAAGCGCGATGCGCAGGCCCTGCCTTACGCCGCCGCAGCACGCCGCGCGGATCTGTCAGGCCTCCCCCCGGCATGGGTGGGCGTCGGCAGCTGCGACCTCTTCCTCGACGAAGTGCGCGACTATGCGGCGCGTCTCGCCGAAGCGGGCGTGGCAGTGTCTTACGAAGAAGTCGCAGGCGGGATCCACGCCTTCGACATGGACGCCAACCCGCTGGCGAGCGCCTTCACCGCCTTGCAGGTGGACTTTACCCGGTACCACGTGGCCTGACTGGCAGCGGTACAACAATCCAAAGAAAGTGGAGCAGCAGCGCTGGAGCGGGTGAAGGGAATCGAACCCTCGTCGTAAGCTTGGGAAGCTTCTGCTCTACCATTGAGCTACACCCGCATCGCGCAAGCGGCGTGGGCCGCTTGGTGAAGTGCGGCGCGCTTGCCATGATTCCGGGCGGCGGGTCAATATGCGATTGCCGCCCTGCGGCCGCGAGACGCCCAAGGCGAGCGCGCTGATGCTTTGTCATTGCATAAATTTAAGCTCTGGTGGTTTATGTCGCCAACGTGCCGGGCGTGCCGGACATGGGAGTCCCGAAGCGTGTTGTTTCCCCGGCGCCTGCTTGCCTTCATCGAATCGCTGGGCGGTGCCGATGCGGCGAACACCTTGAGCGCGCGGCTGCGCGGCGGGGCTCCGCCTGCGGGGCGCTTCAGAGTGCGGCGCGGGGTCGATATTGCTGCGATCCGCGCCTGGTGGAGCGGCGACGCAGCGGTGGCTCCGGGGCCGTTGGCGGATGACGCGGCGCTTGTGGTGCTCTCCCAATGCGCCGGAAATATCGAAAACCCGATCGGCATGACCGCCTTGCCGCTGGGCGTGGCCGGGCCGCTCAGGGTCAACGGATTGCACGCGAGCGGTGATTACTGGCTGCCGCTCGCCACCAGCGAGGCGGCGCTGGTCGCCTCCTATGCGCGCGGCGCCCACGCCATCAATCAGGCGGGCGGCACCAGCGCGGCGCTGCTGGGCGAGAATGTCGCCCGCGCACCGGCCTTCGTCTTCGCCTCGCTGGCAGAGGCTGGCAGCTTCGTCGCCTGGGCGACCCGGCACGAGGCCGATCTCGCCGCCGCCGCCCATGCCACCACTCGCCACGGTCGGCTGCAAGCGATCGAGCCGATGATCGACAGCGACACGGTGTTTCTGGTGTGCCGCTACACCACCGGCGACGCCTCGGGCCAGAACATGGTCACGATTGCGACCGAGGCGATGTGCCGCTGGATCATCGCGCATACCCCCGTGCAGCCGCTGCACTGGTTCATCGAGGGCAATTTCTCCGGCGACAAGAAGGCGAGTTACCTCGGCCTGATCGGCGGACGCGGGCGCAAGGTTTCGGCCAGCGTCACGCTGCCTGCCGAAGTGATCCGCCGCACGCTGGGCACCGATGCCGAAACGATGCTGGCCTATGCGCGGGTGGCGCAATTGGGGGCGACGCTCTCGGGCCAGATCGGCGCCCAGGGGCATTTCGCCAACGGGCTCGCCGCGCTGTTCATCGCCACGGGGCAGGATGCAGCCTGCGTGGCGGAGAGCGCGGTCGGCTTCACCCGGATGGAGCCGCGCGCGGATGGCGCGCTGTTCATGAGCGTCACGCTGCCCAATCTGATGGTCGGCACGGTCGGCGGCGGTACGGGCATGCCGCACCAGCGCGCGGCACTGGAGCTGATGGGGCTGGCAGGCAGCGGCAAGGCGCGGGCTTTGGCCGAGGTCAGCGCCGGGCTGTGCCTTGCGGGCGAGATTTCGATCATGGCGGCGATTGCCAGCGGAGTGTTCACCAGCGCTCACCACAAGCTCGCCCGGACACGCGGCTGAGCCGATGGCAAGCGCCCGCC
>NZ_JAAALE010000022.1 GCF_009905735.1 Porphyrobacter sp. SLTP | reverse complement strand
TGTCGTCAATCACGGTGCCAACGCCAGCCACGTCGACCGGGAGCTTCATGTTGGCAATACCAACGCCGCCGCCGCCGGCTCCGGTCGCTCCCCCGCCGCCGCCCAAGGCTGCGTGCAACACCGGCCCGTACATCGTGTTCTTCGATTTCGACCGTTCGGACATCTCGCCCGAAGCGTCGACGATCCTGAACAACGCGGTTACCGCCTATGCCAATTGCGGCATGGCGCGCGTGATGCTGGCCGGTCACACCGACAAGGCCGGGAGCGCGCAGTACAACATGGCGCTCGCCGGACGTCGTAACGAAGCTGTGCGCAGCTACATGACCGGTCGCGGCATTCCTTCGGGTCAGATTTCGGGCGAAGCGTTTGGTGAAAGCCAGCCGCGCGTGCCGACCGCTGACGGCGTGCGCGAAGCGCAGAACCGCCGCGTTGAAGTGAGCTACGGCCCGGGTTCGGGGATGTAATCCTCACGCCGTCTGACGGATGAATTAGAGGGGGGCGGCGCGATCCGCCCCCTTTTTCGTGTCCGCTCAGGCGACCAGTCGCAGGTTGCCGCGCTTCTTGAGCGGCACCAGCGCAACCTTGGCGATACCCTCGACCGCAGCCAGCCGCTCGGCCAGCTCGCCATTCAGCACGAAATTGCTGCCAAGCCGCATCTGCACCTGATCGCCGTCGGCCAGCATCAACCGCACCAGCACTTCACCGGAGCCGGTCGGGCGCTCGCCTTGGGCTGCGGCAAGTTCGATCTGGAGTTCGCGCAAGGCTTCGACCGAGGCAATATCGGCCGAAAGCTCCATGGCCGTTGAACCGATTACTGCGGCCAAGGGGCGTGCGCCGCGCACGGTGAGGCGGGGCGGCTCGTCCGGACTTGGCGCGTCCAGCTCCACCGTCAGCAGCAGGCATTCGCCATCCGCCGCCCAGCGTTCGAACTGCGGGACGAGCGCCTCTTCGAAACAGGCGGCTGAGAATTGCCCCGAACTATCGGAGAAATCCGCCCGCACAAAGGTGCCACCCTTGCGCGTGCGGGCCTTGGTGATGCCTTCGACCATCACCGCCATCACCGCCGACCCGCGCCCGCCCGCAGGCGCGCCCGCTTCCATCAGGCTCTGATAGGTGCGCGCGCCATTGGCCGAGGCGACATCGCGGAACTGCTGCACCGGGTGGGCGGAGAAATAGAACCCGAAATTCTCGCGCTCCTTGGCCATCCGGTCGGTGCGCGACCACGGCTCGCACGGCTGGAGGCGCAAATCTTCCGCCGGCCCTGCATCGCCGCCGAACAGCCCGACCTGACCGCTCGACCGCTCACGGATCGCGGCATCGGCCACGGCCATCAGCAGATCGGCGTTGGCGAACAGCAGCGCGCGATTGGGCTCGAGCCCGTCAAACGCGCCCGCGCAGATCAGCCCTTCGAGTTGGCGGCGGTTCATCGTGCCTTGCGGCAGGCGCTCGAACAGGTCCTTGAGGCTGGCGAAAGGCCCGTTCGCCGCGCGCTCGGCCACGATCGCATCCATCGCCTTTTCGCCGACATTGCGAATGCCCGCGAGCGCATAGCGCACCGCGTAGCCCGTATCCGTCTGCTCGACGGTGAACTCGGCTTCACTGGCGTTGATGCAGGGCGCCAGCACCTCAACCCCGCCATGGCCGTTGGGATAGCGGCGCGCATCGTCAACGAAGACGTTGAGCTTCTCCGACTGGTGCATGTCGAAACACATCGAGGCGGCGAAGAATTCTTCCGGGTAATGCGCCTTCAGCCACGCGGTCTGGTAAGCGAGCAGCGCATAGGCGGCCGCGTGGGATTTGTTGAAGCCGTAGCCTGCGAACTTGTCGATCAAGTCGAACAGCTCGTTCGCGCGCTTGGCCTCGATGCCAGAGCTTGCCTTGCAACCCTCACAGAAGCGCCCGCGCTGGGCGTCCATTTCGGCCTGCACCTTCTTGCCCATCGCGCGGCGCAGCAGGTCTGCATCGCCGAGCGAATAGCCCGCCAGCACCTGCGCGGCCTGCATGACCTGTTCCTGATAGACGAAGATGCCGTAGGTTTCGGCGAGGATGCCCTCGAGCTTGGGGTGCGGATATTCGATCGGTACCACACCGGCCTTGCGCTGGCCGAACAGCGGGATGTTATCCATCGGGCCGGGGCGATAGAGCGAGACGAGCGCGATGATGTCGCCAAAATTGGTCGGCTTCACCGCCTTCAGCGTGCGGCGCATCCCTTCCGATTCCAGCTGGAACACGCCGACGGTATTGCCGGTCTGCATCAGGTTGTAGACCTGCGCGTCGTCCAACGGCAGCGCGCCCAGATCGATGGTGATGCCGCGCGCTTCCAGCAGATCGACCGCCTTGCGCAGCACCGACAGGGTCTTCAGCCCGAGGAAGTCGAACTTCACCAAGCCTGAGGATTCGACATACTTCATGTCGAATTGCGTCACCGGCATATCGGAACGCGGGTCGCGGTAAAGCGGCACCAACTGCGCCAGCGGACGATCCCCGATCACGACGCCCGCTGCGTGGGTTGAGGAATTGCGGGGCAAGCCCTCCAGCTGCATCGCCAGATCGACGAGGCGCTTCACGTCCTTGTCGTTGTCATACTCGCGCCGGAAATCCGCCGCGCCGTTGAGCGCGCGGGGCAGCGGCCAGGGGTCCGTCGGGTGGTTGGGCACCATCTTGCAGAGCCGGTCGACCTGACCATAGCTCATCTGCAAGATACGCCCGCAGTCGCGCAGCACCGCGCGCGCTTTCAGCTTGCCGAAGGTGATGATCTGCGCGACGTGATCGCTGCCGTATTTCTGCTGCACATAGCGGATCACTTCGCCGCGCCGCGTTTCGCAGAAGTCGATATCGAAGTCGGGCATCGACACGCGTTCGGGGTTCAAGAAGCGCTCGAACAGCAGGCCCAGCCGGATCGGATCAAGATCGGTGATCGTCAGCGCCCATGCCACCGCCGAGCCTGCCCCCGACCCGCGCCCCGGCCCCACGGGGATGCCCTGATCCTTGGCCCACTTGATGAAGTCGGCAACGATCAGGAAGTAACCGGGGAAGCCCATGTTGACGATGACATTGATCTCGAATTCGAGGCGGTCGAAATAGACCTTGCGCTCTTCCTCTGTGAGATCGGGATAGGCAGAAAGCCGCGCTTCAAGCCCGGCGCGCGAATCCTCCGCCAGCATCCGCGCCTCGCCCGAAAGATCGCCGGCGAGGCTGGGCAGGATCGGCTTGCGGTACGGCGGCGCAAAGGCGCAGCGCTGGGCGATCACCAGGGTATTGGCGGTCGCCTCGGGAAGGTCGGCAAAGGCCTCCTCCATCATCGCCGCCGATTTGACGAAGGCCTGCGGGTTGGAGCGCGGGCGATCATCCGCATCGATCTGGGTCGAATTGGCAATGCACAGCATGGCGTCATGCGCCTTGTGCATATGCGGTTCGGCAAAGTTGGCCGGGTTGGTGGCCACCAGCGGCAGGCCTCGCGCGTAGGCGAGGTCGATCAGCGGATCCTCGGCGCGTTCGCACACCGGATCGCCGTGGCGCGCGAGTTCGAGATAGAGCCGCCCCGGAAACAGCGCCTCCAGCCGGTCAGCGAGCCGCGCGGCGGCCTCATGCTGCCCCTCCGCCAGTAGCCGCGTGAGCCCGCCCTCACCCGCGCCGGTCAGCGCTATCAGGCCAGCAGTGCGGCCCTCAAGATCATTGAGCGTGACATGCGGATCGCGTTCGAGCGGCCGGTCGAGGTGTGCGGAGGAGACCAGGTAGCACAGGTTGTCATAGCCCGCGTCGTCCTGCGCAAACAGTGGCAGGTAATCGACCCCGCCGCGCTCATCATCCCGCGCCACGCCCAGCAATGCGCCGATGATCGGCTGCACGCCTTCGCTCTTGCAGGCGGCGGCGAAGGCCATGATGCCGTAGAGCCCGTTGCGGTCGCAAATAGCGATGGCCGGATAGCCACGCTCCTTCGCCAGCTTGGCAATGTCCTTGGGATCGATCGCGCCTTCGAGCATCGAATAGGACGAAAGCACGCGCAGGGGGACGAAGGGAGCAAAGGGCATCCTTCGCAATCTAGGAATTCGCAGCGATTCTCAAAGCGCCCCGCCGCTTATCCTGTGCACAGGCCGGCGCAAAAGTTCACAGCAGCGCTTCAATATCCCGCGCGATCTTCTCGGGCGCGTCGGTCGGGCCGTAGCGCTTCACCACCTTGCCATCCCGTCCGATCAGGAACTTGGTGAAGTTCCACTTGATTGAGGTCGACCCCATCAGCCCCTTGGCCGAGGTCTTCATCCAGTCGTACAAAGGCGAGGCCTTGGTGCCGTTGACGTCAATCTTGGCCATCAGCGGGAAGGTGACGCCGAAATTGACCTTGCAGAATTCGGCGATCTCGTCGGCATTGCCGGGTTCCTGACCGCCGAACTGGTTGCAGGGGAAGCCCAGCACTTCGAAACCCTGATCCTTGTATTGCTGGAACAGCTTTTCCAGCCCGTCATACTGGGGGGTGAAGCCGCATTTGCTCGCGGTGTTGACCACCAGCAGCACCGTGCCAAGCTTGTCCTTGAGGTCGAGGGGCTCACCCCGGTTGGTGGTGACGGTGAAGTCGGCAATCGTCGTCATGTCCGTGATCCCCTGTTAATGCGACTAAACGAGTACACCTTCCTTGAGGCGCACCACCCGGTCCATTTTCGCCGCGAGGCGTTCGTTGTGGGTCGCCACCAGCGCCGCGCTGCCTTCACCCCGCACCAGCGCGAGAAACTCGGCCAGCACATTGTCAGCGGTGACTTCATCGAGGTTGCCGGTCGGCTCGTCCGCCAGCACCAGTGTGGGCCGGTTGGCAAGCGCGCGGGCGACGGCGACACGCTGTTGCTCTCCGCCCGAAAGCTGGCTCGGGCGATGGGTCAGGCGCTGGCCGAGGCCGAGGCTGGTGAGCAAGCTGTCAGCCCGCGCTTCTGCCTCTGGCCGCGCCACGCCGAGGATCATCTGCGGCATCACCACATTCTCGCGCGCGTTGAAATCGGGCAGCAGGTGGTGGAACTGGTAGACGAAGCCGAGATGTTCGCGCCTGAGCCGGGTCCGCTGATCGCTGGCGAGGTCTTCGGCACGCTCGCCCGCCACGCTGATCGAGCCTTCGAACCCGCCTTCGAGTAGGCCGACGGCTTGCAGCATGGTCGATTTGCCCGAGCCCGACGGTCCCAGCAGCGCCACGATCTCACCCGGCATGATATCGAGATCGATGCCGCGCAGCACCTCGATCCGCTGCCCGCCCTGTTCAAAGGCGCGCTTCAATCCGCGCAGGGACACGATCGGCGCCCCGGTGACGAGCGGACTACTCATAACGCAGCACCTGCACCGGATCGGTGTTCGCCGCCTTGAGCGCGGGATAGAGCGTCGCCAGGAAGCTCATCCCCAGCGCCAGCATGACAATGCCGAAGACTTCCCACGGATCGGTGCGCGACGGCAGGGTGGAGAGGAACCGCACCTGCGGGTCCCAGATTTCCTGTCCGGTGGCAAAGGCAATGAAATCGACAATCGGCTCGCGGAAGAACAGGATGATCGCGCCGAGTGCCAGACCCGTCATCGTCCCGATCGCGCCCACCGTGGTGCCGGTCGTCACGAAAATCTTGAGCATCGAGCGCCGCGTCGCGCCCATCGTGCGCATGATCGCAATGTCGCGGGTCTTGGCGCGCACCAGCATGACGAGGCTGGAAAGAATGTTGAACGCCGCAACCAAAACCATGAACGACAGCGCAAAGAACATCGCGACCCGCTCCACCTGCAAGGCTTCGAACAGCGCCGAGTTCATCGTCTTCCAATCAGCGATCAGCGCCTTGCCGGTCAGCCGCGCGGAGACGGGGGCGAGAATTTCGCCGACCTTGTCCGGATCATCCACCGTCACTTCGATCTGCGCGACGGAATCGCCCATCAATAGCAATTGCTGGGCATCCTTCAGCGGCAGCATCACGAACTTCTCGTCGAAGGTGTAGATCCCGACCTCGAAAATCGCGCCGACTTCATAGCCGACCTGCCGGATCGAGGTGCCGAAGGGTGTAGTGCGCCCCGCCGGATTGATGATGGTGATAACGTCGCCCACCCGGATGCCGAGGTTCTGCGCCAGACGGCTGCCAATCGCGACCCGGCCCATGCCGTCCGGTCCGGGCTCGGCCAGACTGCGGATATCGCCCAGCAGCACCTTCTCGCCCAAAGCGGCAATATCCTTGTCGGACTGGCCGCGCAGGAAGATCGCCTCAACCCGCCCGCCGAAGCTGGTGAGCAAAGGGCGCTCGATCAGCGGGGAGACTTCAACCACGCCCGGTGTCTTCTCGATATCGGCCATGACATCGCGCCAGTCGTTGAGCTTGCCATCATAACCCTGCACCACCGCATGGCCGTTGAGCCCCACGATCTTGTCGAGCAATTCGCCGCGAAAGCCGTTCATCACGCTCATCACGACCACCAGCAGCGCCACCGAAAGCGCCACCACGCCGACCGATATGCCCGCGACAAGCGCAATGAATGCCTCCCCCTTGCCGGGCCAGAGGTAGCGTTTGGCGATCATCCATTCGAAGGGGGAGAGCATGAGAGGTGCGGGTTGCCCGTTATTGGCTGAACCCTGCCTGTAGAGCGCCTGTCTGCTCGCGGCAATCCAATGTTGCGACCTGCCCCCGCACCGGCCTGTCACACGCCAGTCAGCAAAAAGCCGGGGCAGATGAGCGTGCTTTGACTTGTAATTGATCCGTCACATCGCCATTGGAGCCTTGCGCCGCAGCAGCATGGTTCGCGGACAGGTCTGGTGATGCCGATGACGCCCCTCAATGTGACTCACCCCTTCCTTGATGTCGATGGCGACAAGCTGCGCGAGGAATGCGGAATCTTCGGCGCGGTCCGCGCCAATGACGCGGCGGCGACGACCGCGCTGGGCCTCCACGCGCTCCAGCATCGCGGGCAGGAAGCCGCCGGGATTGTCAGCTTTGACGGCAAGGAATTCTTCGCCAGCCGCGGGCTTGGCCATGTCGCCGAGAATTTCTCCTCGTCCGAAGCCATCGCCGCCCTGCCCGGCCAGATGGCCGCGGGCCATGTGCGCTATTCCACCACCGGCGGATCGGGCCTGCGCAATGTCCAGCCGCTCTACGCCGATCTGGCGAGCGGCGGCTTCGCGGTCGCGCATAACGGCAATATCTCGAATGCGATGAGCCTGCGCACCGATCTGGTGAACAAGGGTTCGATCTTCCAGTCGACCTCCGATACCGAGGTGATCATCCACCTCGTCGCCACCAGCCGCTATCCCACCATTGCCGACCGGCTGGTGGATGCCCTGCGTCTGGTCGAAGGTGCCTATGCGCTGATCGTGATGACGCCCGAGGGCATGATCGCCTGCCGCGATCCGCTCGGCATCCGCCCGCTGGTGATGGGCCGCATGGGTGATGCGATCCTGTTCGCCTCCGAAACCGTCGCCTTCGACGTCGTCGGCGCCGAAGTGATCCGCGAGATCGAACCGGGCGAGCTGGTGCTGGTCGATTTTGCCGGAGACATCCGCTCGGTCCGCCCGTTCGGCAGCCCCGCCCCGCGCCCCTGCATCTTCGAACACGTCTATTTCAGCCGCCCCGATTCTGTCTTTGCCGGGCGCTCGGTTTACGAGGCGCGCAAGGCCATCGGGATGCAACTCGCGCTCGAATCCCCGTGCGAGGCCGATCTGGTGGTGCCGGTGCCCGACAGCGGCGTGCCGGCGGCGATCGGCTTTGCTCAGGAATCGGGTCTGCCGTTCGAACTCGGCATCATCCGCTCGCACTATGTCGGGCGGACCTTTATTCAGCCATCGGACGGCGCGCGCCATTCGAGCGTAAAGCGCAAGCATAACGCCAACCGCGCACTGGTCGAAGGCAAGCGCATCGTGCTGATCGACGATTCGATCGTGCGCGGCACCACCTCGATGAAGATCGTCGAGATGATGCGCGAAGCAGGCGCCAAGGAAGTCCATTTCCGCGTCGCCAGTCCGCCGACCGCACATTCCTGCTTCTACGGCGTCGATACGCCCGAACGCTCCAAGCTTCTGGCCGCACGGATGGAGCTGGAGCCGATGCGCCAGTTCATCAAGGCCGACAGCCTCGCCTTCATCTCGATTGACGGGCTTTACCGCGCGGTGGGATCACAGGCGCGCAACACAACCTGCCCGCAATTCTGCGATGCCTGCTTTACCGGCGACTATCCGACGTCGCTGACCGACCTGGCGCTCGCCGAACAGAAGAGCGCCGAACTTCCCTTTGCTGATCCCAAGGCTGCCTGACCCGTCATGACCGATATTGCCAAGCCGCTTTCCGGCCGCACCGCGCTTGTCACCGGCTCCAGCCGCGGGATCGGTGCTGCCACCGCCAAGGCGCTGGCCCGCGCAGGCGCGCACGTCATTCTGGTGGCGCGCAAGGTCAAGGCGCTGGAAGCGGTCGAGGACGAAATCCATGCCTTTGGCGGCACATCGACCATCGCGCCGATCGACCTGACCGAGCCGGATGCCGTCACCCGCCTCGCCTCGGCGATCGCGGGGCGCTGGCAGACGCTCGACATCATGGTGCTGGCGGCGGCCTATCTGCCCGAACTGACGCCCACCTCGCAGATCGAACCCAAGCCGTTCAATCAGGCGCTGCTGACCAATGTGGTCGCCACCCAGGCGCTGCTCGCCGGGTTCGACCCGCTGCTGCGCCGCGCCGAGGCAGGCCGGATCATCGGCCTCACCAGCAGCGTGGCAGCCGCGCCGCGACCCTATTGGGGCGCTTACGGCGCAACCAAAGCCGCGTTCGAGAACCTGCTCGAAACCTATGCCGCCGAGGTCGAGCGGCTCAGCCCCCTGCGCGTCGCGATCATCGATCCCGGCGCCACCCGCACCGAAATGCGCGCGCGGGCCTATCCGGGCGAAGACCCTGCAACGGTCAAGGCCCCCGAAGTGGTGGCCGACCGCTTGCTGGCGCTGCTGGTGGAGGGTTTTGACAGCCTCCACCGTGAACGGATCGGCTGAAACCACGCCTGCTTACGCCTGCGTTAACCATTTGCTGAAACCCGCGCTTTACGATCGCTGGGGCAAACTCCCGCGTGGACCACATCGCCCGGAGAGACCACAGCTTTCAGTACAAGGCTAAAGCAATGCCCCTGAGTTCAGATCCCTACAGCTCCGCAGCGCAGGAAGATCGGTGCAGCCCGCGGACGCGGCTCACGATCCCGGCGACCTTGCGCGCCTCGGGCGGACGTGCGTTCCAGAGCGTGGTGCATGACCTGTCGATCTCCGGCTTCTCGGCCGCGTCGATCAACCGGATGCACGAAGGCCAGATGTGCTGGCTGACGCTGCCCGGCCTCGAATCGCTTCAGGCCGAGGTCGTGTGGTGGGACAACTGCATCGTCGGCTGCGCCTTCAGCGAGCTGCTCAGCCCGATCGTCCACGACAACATCCTGCAACGTTACAGCAACGTCGGCGTTTATCGGCAGATGATCTGAGGGCAGCGAAGGCGCTTACTTCGCCTCTGCCGCGACCTTCCGGCTCAGATCGAGGAACTGGCCGCGCTCCGGCCCGCCGCTGGCCGTGGCCCAATTGCCGACATAGGCGAAGACCACGCGCTTGTCGGGAAACAGCGTGATGCCCTGACCGAAGATCCCTTGAGCTCCGAACGTGCCCTGCGGATAGGTCCACCACTGGTAGCCATAACCGAAACCGCTCGTCCCGAAATCAACCGCGCTGTCGGTCGCCTCGGCAAACCAGCCTTCGGGCACCGCACCCTTACCGCCTTCCAGCACGAACTGGCCCATGCGGGCATAGTCGCCAAGCGTGATCGACAGGCAGCATCCGCCGATATTCCCGCCGCGCGGATCGACCATCCAGAACAGCCCGCCTGCAAACCCGGCCGGCTCGGTGATCTTGGCCTGCGCATATTCCGCCAACGGCTCGCCAACCGCGTTCTCGACCAGGACGCCGATGAGGTTGGTCTCGCCGGTCTTGTAGACCCACTTTGCACCCGGTTCGGCCTCACGCGGCAGCGATTTCATCTGCGCCACGATCGCCTCGGGGCCGTATTCCACCACAAAGCGGTTCATCTGAGCGACGTCGGAATTGGCGTCGGTGTAATCCTCGTTCCACTTCACGCCGCTGGTCATGGTCGCAAGCTGGCGGACGGTCACGCCGTCGTAGGCCGAACCCTTGAGGCCGGGGATATACTTGGTCACCGGATCATCGAGGCTGGTGATGAACCCGTCCTTCACCGCCGCGCCGAGCAGCGTGGAGGTGAAGCTCTTGGCGACCGAGAAGCTCGTCCAGCGGTCGGTGGGTTTGAGGCCGAGGCCGTATTCCTCGTGTACGACCTTGCCATCGACCAGCACCATCACGCCGGCGGTCTTGGTCGCCTGCATCAAGGCGGTGATCTCGGCCTGCAAGGCAGGGCTGAGCGGCGTGCCCTTGGGCAGCGCGCGCGGCGTCTTGGCGGCGGGGACTTCGTGCCCGGCGAACCATTGCTCCATCGCGCGGAAGCGCTCCGAGCGCTGGCTGTCATTCCAGAACAGCACGGCCAGCTCCGAAGGATCGCGCGCGGGTGGCTGGGTGAGCTGCACGGCGGGCGCCGCGGGGCCAGCAGCCACCGTGGGCGCGGTGTCAGCGCTTGCCGCACACCCGCCGAGCAGCGCCGCCAGCGCCAGACCCGAAACCACTCCTGCCAATCGCCGATCCGCGCGCATCATCCCGTCCTCCCGTTTTTTCTCTCACGCGGGCATAGGCGGACGCAGCGCTTCCGGGCAAGCCCGCTTTAGCCGTCCTTCAGCGTCTTGAGCGCCGCCAGCGCCCGTTCACGCGCCTGCCGGTGCGGGACGATCTTGCGGGGATAGCCTGCGGGCCTGCGCCCGAACTCCTCGGGATCGTGCACGTAAGGTTCGTCGATGCCCTTCAGTTCCGGCACGTAAGTCCGGATATAACGCGCCGCGTCGAACTTCTCCGACTGGCTGAGCGGGGCCATGATCCGGCTGAACATATTGCTGTCCACACCCGTCCCCGCCGTCCACTGCCAGTTGGTGGCGTTGGAGGCATAGTCGGCGTCGCACAACGTGTCCCAGAACCACTTTTCCCCCTCGCGCCAGTCGATCAACAGGTGCTTGATGAGGAAGCTCGCGGTGATCATCCGCACGCGGTTGTGCATCCACCCGGTCTGCCACAGCTGGCGCATCCCCGCATCGACGATGGGATAGCCGGTGCGGCCCTCTTGCCACGCCTTGAGATCGCGCGCGGCGGCGGGGTCGGTCGCGGGATCGCGCCACGGGAAGCGGTCGAAATCCTCGCGGTAGTTTTGCGTCGCGTATTTGGGGAATTGCAGGATCGCGTTCTGCGAATAGTCGCGCCAGATCAGCTCGCCCTCGAAGGTGCGCCAGCCGTCCGACCGCTTGTGCTTGAAGCGGTGCCAGATCTGGATCGGCGAGATTTCGCCGAAATGCAGGTGCGGCGAGAGGCGCGAGACTTTGTCGACGCTCGGCAGATTGCGCTTGTCGTCGTAGTCGTCGACATCCGCTTCCCAAGCGGTGAGGCGTTCCTGCGCGGCATCTTCGCCGACGTGCCAGAAGTCGCGCATCCCGCCCGACCAGTCGGGCTTGGTCGGGAGCAGGTTCCACGACGCGAGGTCATCGCTGGCGGGCCAGCAATCCGGCGCATTCAGCTTTTCGGGTGCGGGGAGTTCGTCGCGCGGCGGAAACTCGGCGCGCACGGCGCGGCTGAAGGGGGTGTAAATCTTATACTGCCCGCCCGTGCCGGTGGTGATGCTGCCCGGCGGCATCAGATAGTTGCCGTGGTGGAGTTGCAGGTCGAGCGACTTCGCCAGCTTCCGCTCGGCATTGAGCCACCACGGTTCGTAATGGTGGTTGGCGTGGATGGTCGTCGCGCCAGTCTCAGCCGCCAGCTTGGTGAGTTCCGCCACCGCCTCCCCGCGCTGCAGGATCAGCTTGCTGCCCTGGGCTTCGAGGCTCTTGGCAAGGCTGCTGAGCGAATGATGCAACCACCACCGCGAGGCGCCGCCATAGGCGTGATGCTTGGGGCTTTCGTCGTCGAGCACATAGACGGCGATGACCGGCCCGGCCTTGGCGGCGTGGTAGAGCGCAGGATTGTCGGCCAAGCGCAGATCGCGGCGCAGCCATACGAGTTGGGTCATTGTGGACTTTCAAGAATTCGTCATTGCGAGGAGCCGAAGGCGACGCGGCAATCCAGAGTGCATCACGTGCCGCTCTGGATTGCTTCGCTTCGCTCGTATTGACGAATTAGGGCGGGGTAAGTTCCTCGCACTTCACATCGGGCAGCGCGAGGCTGAACCTGTCCTCGATACGCGGGTCGGTGAAGCGGGCGTCGCGCAGCACCACCGCGCCATCCTCCGCGCGAGTGAGGAAGGGCGCGCGCGACCAGAACAGGAAGGCATCGAGCTGCGTGTTTGTTGTCCGCGCGGCTGAAAGATCGCATTGCGAGGGGCTTACTTGAATGCTCGGCGAGTTTTCGAATTTGTAAGCACCATTGAGCCCGACGATAATGTCGCGGTCCCAAAATGCCAAAGGCACGGGGCTGATGATCACGCTGTCAGCAAAAACCGCATCGGCCGCAACGAGCCTAGCCAGGAACGCCGATATTCCAGCATTCACCCCAATATACGCCAGCCCAACCGCAATCCCCACCCGCGCAGGCCGCATCCACTCTGCCCCCTCCTTTTCCCGCCGCCGCGACCACCAGATGCTCGCAATCAGCACCGCCCACAGCCACACATCGATGATGAACAGCGTATCGCCGTAGAACCACTGCGAGGAGAACGGCTCCAACAAGCGGATGCCGTAAACGTTCAGCCAGTCAAAGAACGGGTGGCTGAGGCACCCGACAAACGCCATCGCGTAGAGCCAGCCAAACCGCACCGGCAAACGCGCCTCGGGCCGCGTTCCACGCTTCGTCTGCCAGCGGTCAAACGCCCACAGCATCCCCGCCAATATCAAGGGCAGCAGCACCAGCGCAAGCGGGCCGTGGGTGATGCCGCGGCGGAAGGCGAGGTGCTCGGTGCCCTCCAGCCAGAAAAAGCACGCCGCATCCACGTCCGGCAGGTTTGCGCCAATGATCAGCGCCGGCATGGCGAGGCCCGTGGTGCGCTTTAACCCCGCCTGCCCCAGCACGGCGCCGACCAGGCTATGTGTCAGATTGTCCATGGCTTCGGGAGTTAGCGCGCCCGTCCGCGCGCGGCGAGTGCAAAGATGCTTGGAACTTGGCCCCTCCCTCGCCTATCGCACCGCGAAAGACCCGGGAGAGAACCACAATGACCGACGCGCCTTACATCCGCCCCGACATGAAGGCCTTCCTCGACATGATGGCGCAGGTGAACGGGCCCAAGCTGGTCGACATGACGCTGGCCGAAGCGCGCGATTCCTATGTGAAGATGCACGGCATCGCTGATCGTCCGGCGCGGGCGCTCCCGGTAATCCGCGACCTCGCCTGCCCCGGCCCGAACGGCGACATCCCGCTGCGCCTCTATGACGCCCGCGAGAGCCGCAACGAAGCCTCGCCGGTGGTGATGTTCTACCACGGCGGCGGGTTCGTGATCGGCGATCTCGACACCCATCACGCGCTGTGCTCCGAGATTGCCGCGCTGATCGATCTGCCGCTGGTGGCGGTGCATTACGCCCGCGCGCCCGAAGCGCCCTTCCCCGCCGCGATCCTCGACTGCGAGGCGGCGACGCGGTGGGTGGCGGGCAACCCTGCCGAGTTGGGCCGCCAGGCCTCGGGCATTATCACGATCGGCGACAGCGCGGGCGGCAATGCCACGGTGGTCGTCGGGCAATTGCTGGGCGCAAACCCCGCCGCCGTGCCGGTCGTGCTGCAAGTGCCGATCTTCCCGCTGGTCGCCGATGCGAACGGGTCAGCCAGTATGGCGGCGTTCTCGGATGGCTTCCTGCTCACTGGCGACACTATGGCCTTCTTCGATGCCGCCTACGGCGCAGACCGCAGCGACCCGCGCGGCTTCCCGATCCTTGGCGATCACTCCGCCGCCCCGCCCACCATCGTCGTCACCGCCAGCCTCGATCCGATCCGCGATTCGGGCCGCGCCTATGCCAAGGCCTTGGTCGATGCGGGGCGGGATTGCGTGTTCCTCGAAATGCGCGGGGTGACGCACTCCTTCACCAACCTGCGCGGCGCGGTGCCGAGCACGCAGCGCGATCTCGAACGCATCATCGCCGCGATGCAGTTCATGCTGGGCAGCCCGGCATGAGCCCCGAAGGCCTCCCCTATCGCCCCTGCGCGGGCTTCATGCTGGTCAATGCCGAGGGCCTTGTCTTCGTCGGGCAGCGGATTGATCCGTCGGCGCACGGCTTCTGGCAGATGCCGCAGGGCGGGATCGACCGGGGCGAGGATATTCAGGACGCTGCCTTGCGTGAATTGCACGAGGAAATCGGCGTTGCGGCCCATCTCGTCGAGGTCATCGCGCCCGCCTCACGCCCCTTGCTCTACGACCTGCCGCCCGAGCTGCTGGGCAAGGTCTGGAAGGGCAAGTATCGCGGGCAGGAGCAATACTGGTTCCTCGGCCGCTTCCTCGGCACGGATGCCGATATTGACTTGGAAGCCCACGATCCGCCCGAATTCAACGCATGGAAATGGGTCGCACCCGATCAGCTGCCCGAGCTGATCGTGCCGTTCAAACGCGAGGTCTATGAAACGCTGGTGGCGGAGTTCCGCGACCTGATCTGATCGCTCAGTTGGACGCGGGCGCCGTGTCCGTGCTGCTTTCGATCGCGAGGCGCGGCGAAGGCCCCCGTGCGATGCTGCTCTGCAAGGCCACGGTTTCGGGGCAAGCATCCCCGCACATGGTTTGCAGCTTGGCAAGGTTGCGCTTGGCCTTTTCGAGCGCGCCCTTTTCCACGAGCGCCGCGCCTTCGCCCGAAATCGCGGCGAAATTGCCCGGGTCCCGCTCCAGCGCGTCACGGTAATAGCGAATCGCCTTGCCTTGCAGGCCTTGCTGGCGCGCGGCTTCGGCGAGATCGATGAAGATCGGCGTGTAGCCCGGATCGACCGCGAGTGCGGCTTCGAAGGCATCGACGGCTGCTTGGCTCTCGCCTGCCGCCAAAGCGGCCTGACCTTGCGCGATCAAGGCGGCGGCGCGCGGATCGGGCGCGCGGACATCTCCTGCAATCGTGATGCTCGCCGTCATGGCCAGACACAGGGACAGCGCGGCGGCAGCAGGCGCAAAACGCATCAGAAGCTCCTTCAGTGCATGAGACCGGGAACCGGAAGGCTGGGTCATATCATGCGAAGCTATCATGGTGAACGCAAGCAGGCGATGAAAAAACCATCCGTTCCGTCATGGTGCGGATCGAGCCGGATGCCACCGCCGCGCGGACGACCGAGCGGCAGCGTGAGCGGCTCGGCGGACCAGCCGGGATGCTGCGCCAGGAAGGCGGTGATGCGGTCCGGCCCTTCGGCATCGAGCACCGAGCAAGTGACGAAGCCGATCGAACCACCGGGCCGCACCAGCTGCGTCGCCAGCTTCAGCACATGGTCCTGCAAGGCGTTGAGCCGCGCCAGTTCCGCCGGATCGAGCCGCCATCGCCCTTCGGGGCTGCGTCGCCAGGTTCCGCTGCCCGAGCATGGCGCATCGACCAGCACATGATCGGCCCGCCCCGCCCACGGTCCCAGCGCCCGCATTTCGCGGCCCGGATCGAGCAGAACGGTCGAATCGATCGCCGCCCCGGCGCGTGCAGCGCGAGGAGCCAGATTGCCGAGACGCCGCTTGTCGGTATCGGCGGCGATAATGTTCGTCGCATTCCCAAGCCGTGCGGCCAGCGCCAGCGTCTTGCCACCGCCGCCTGCGCACAGGTCGATGATGGTATCGCCAGCCGCAATCGGCAGCGCCTCGACGATGAGCTGGCTGCCCAGGTCCTGCACTTCGATCAGGCCTTCGGTGTAAGCCTCCCACTGCTCGACCGCCGTGCCGGATGCGAAGCGCAATCCTTGCGCTGACACGAGCGGCTCGCCCGGTTCGGGCAGCGTCAGACTGTCGCGGTCGGCCTTCAGCGCATTGACCCGCAGGTCGAGCGGCGCGCGGCCCAGCAGCGCGGCGATTTCAACCCCGCCCAGCCCGGAGGCGCGCAGGGCTGCGGCGAGCCACTTGGGCGCCAGCGCCGTCTTGGCCGCTTCCTCACCCTCGGCGCGAGGCGCGGGGCCGTGGGGCGAGCCATCGAACAGGCTTGCGACCGCCTCGTCCTGCCCGGCGACCGCCAGCATCGCTGCCCGGCCGCTATCCGGCACCGGCCCGCACAGGCGGATCGCGCGATAGACCAGATCGCGCACCGCACGCCGGTCCTTGGACCCGGCATAGCGGCGGGCGCGGAAATAGTCGGCAATGATCCGGTCGGCAGGCGCACCCTTCCCGCGCGCGGCGGGAATGATCACGTCGAGCAGCTCGATAGCCGCCTCAACCCGTGCGGCGGGGGTCATCGATCCTCCCCTTCAGGGGAGGGGGACCATGCGCAGCATGGTGGAGGGGAGAACCGTCGCTCGCCCTTCCACCCCGACCCTGCGGGTCGCGGTCCCCCTTCCCGGGACGGGAAGGATTCAGCGGGTCGGGTAATTGGGAGCCTCGCGGGTGATTGCGACATCGTGGACATGACTTTCCGATAGGCCAGCATTGGTAATGCGCACGAACTTTGCGCGGGCCTGCAAGTCGGCAATCGTGGAGGAGCCGGTATAGCCCATGGCAGCCTTGATCCCGCCGACGAGCTGGTGGACGACATCGGACGCAGGCCCCTTGAACGGCACCTGGCCTTCGATCCCTTCGGGCACCAGCTTCATCGCGCTGACATCCTGCTGGAAATAGCGGTCGGCCGAGCCGCGCGCCATCGCGCCGACAGAGCCCATGCCGCGATAGGCCTTGTAGCTGCGGCCTTGGTAGAGGAACACTTCACCCGGGCTTTCGGTGGTGCCAGCCAGCATCGATCCGATCATCACGGAGGACGCCCCCGCTGCCAGCGCCTTGGCCGCATCGCCCGAGGTGCGCAGGCCGCCATCGGCGATCACCGGTACGCCGGACTTGGCGGCTTCGGCGGCGCTTTCCATGATCGCGGTCAGCTGCGGCACGCCCACGCCGGCCACCACGCGAGTGGTGCAGATCGAGCCCGGGCCGATCCCGACCTTGACCGCATCCGCGCCCGCATCGACCAACGCGCGGGTCGCTTCGGCGGTGGCGACATTGCCCGCAATCACCTGCACCCGGTTCGACAGCTTCTTCACCCGCTCCACGGCGCGGGCGACTTCGATATTGTGGCCGTGGGCGGTGTCGATCACGATCACGTCGACCTCGGCATCAACCAGCGCTTCGGTGCGGGCAAACCCGGCATCGCCGACAGTGGTCGCCGCCGCCGCGCGCAGGCGGCCGGTGCCGTCCTTGGTGGCGTGCGGGTAGTTGACCGCCTTTTCGATATCCTTGACCGTAATGAGGCCGATGCAGCGGAACGCATCATCCACCACCAGCAGCTTTTCAATCCGGCGGGCATGCAGCAGGCGGCGCGCCTCTTCCTGCCCCGTGCCGAGCGGGACGGTGGCGAGGTTCTCGGTCGTCATCAGCTCACGCACCGGCTGCATCGGGTTTTCAGCAAAGCGCACATCGCGATTGGTGAGAATGCCGACGAGCTTGCCGCCCGCGTCCACCACCGGAATACCGCTGATCCGGTGGAGCTGCATCAGGGTCTGGGCCTCACCCAGCGTCGCATCGGGGTGGATGGTGATGGGATTGACCACCATGCCGCTTTCGTAACGCTTCACCGCGCGTACGGCGGCGCATTGGGCGTCGATATCGAGATTGCGGTGGAGGACGCCGATGCCGCCCAGCTGCGCCATCGCAATCGCCATGTCGGCTTCGGTGACGGTATCCATCGCTGACGACAGCACCGGGATGTTGAGCGCAATCTCGCGCGTCAGCCGGGTCGAGGTATCGGCCATGCTCGGCAACACGCTGCTTTCCGCGGGACGGAGCAGCACGTCGTCGAAGGTAAGACCGAGCGGGATATCCATGAGCGCCACTTTCTGATGACCGAGAGGAGGTTCCCCTCGCACCTTTGATGCGCCGGAGAATCGTGGCGGCCCATGTAACCGCACTTGCCCGATTGCGCTAGGGCTGCGGGGCGGCGGCTGGCGGATAGCGCGCTGGGTCGGCCAACTGGCGGATCAGCTCCTCGTGCAGCAGCAGGTCTTCGATCGCCCCGCCCAACTCGATTTGGGCCGCTTCATCATCAGGCCGGTGATAGCGGCTGAGGAGAAACGGATCGAGGATCGCGCGGCTGCCATAGGTGCTCGACACCAGCACGCTGGGCACGCCCGCCTGATGCAGCGTCCAGCCGTCCTGGCGCTGGAGGAAGCTGTCAGCAAGGCTCTGGTCGCCGAGCAGACGCCCCTTGCGAGCCAGCATGTCGAGGATTGCGGCATCGAGCGCCGGGGTGTGGCCGCGACCGATGATGCCCACAGGACTGCCCTCGGGCGCGACCGCCATCATGTCGAAATTGAACGCAGCGACAATGCTCGACAGCGGCAGCGGCGGCGTCTTCACGAAAGCGCGCGCGCCCAGCAACCCGGCTTCTTCCGCACTGGTGGCAAGGACATAGATATCGCGGCCCAGCGGCGGACCGGCCTTCAGCCGCCGCGCCAGTTCCAGCATCATCGCAATCCCGCTGGCATTGTCGGCCGCGCCATTGCAGATCCGGTCAGCCGCTTCGGGCGGGCCGCATTCGCCCAGATGGTCCCAATGCCCCAGCAGCAGCACCGCACCCGATCCGGGGATGGTGCCGGGGATCATCCCTATGATGTTCTGACTGGGAAACTCGCGGCGATCCGATGTTGCCTCGATCGTCACCGCCATATTGAGTTCGAGCGGAGCGAAGTCCGCCTGCTTGGCTTCGCGTTTCCACAGCTCCCAGCGCTTTTCTCCCACCGCCCGGCCAATCGCGGCATCGGTTATATAGGCCGAGAGCGTATCCATCTGCTCGCTGGCGAGTTCCACCCGCCCGCGTTCTTCCTTGCGGCGCACTTCGGCGAGCGCTGCGGTATCGGGCACGACCGTCACCACCGCCGTAGCGCGCTGGCGGAACAAGGCCTCGCGCCGCGCGCTGTCGCGGCCCGGATCGGCGAGCATCAGGGCGGCGGCCCCGGCCAGCGCATCCCCCAGCACCGAGCCATCGCCATAGCCCACGAACACCACCGGCACGCCCGTCCCCGGCCCGCCCGCAGCCAGCGCGCGGCGGCGTGGGGTGTAGACCGCTGCTTCGGCTTCGGTGAGAGTCACCGCCCTGCGCCCGACCCCCAATGTCAGCTGCCCGGTCTGCGGCACAGCCTCGACCAGGTCGACCGGCAGGCGCCAGTAGGAGCCGGGATCATTGGTGCCCGACACCAGTCCGACCTCGCCCATCCGCCGCTCGATATATTCGTAAGTGGCCTTGCCGCCTGCGGTGCCCGGCTTGCGCCCGCCAAACTGGTCGCTGGCGAGCATGTCGATATCCGCTTGCAGGCGTGCAGCAATGTCGCTCTGCGCCGCGTCCGGCACGGCCTTGATCGGCGTGGGGGTACAGGCGGCCAGCCACAGGCTCGCCAGCAAAGTGACCAGCAGCCGGGCGCGCATGAGGCTCATTCGGCGGTCCAACCCCCGTCGATGGTGTAGTTCGCGCCGGTGATGTTGCGCGCCGCATCGCCGCACAGGAACACCGCGAGCGCGGCGACATCTTCGGGCAGGACGAAGCTCTTGGTCGGCTGCTTGGCGAGCAGCACGTCGTTCATCACCTGCTCGCGCGTCATCCCGCGCGCGGCCATGGTGTCAGGGATCTGGTTTTCCACCAGCGGGGTCCAGACATAGCCGGGCGAAATGCAATTGGCGGTGACGCCGCAGGTCGCCAGTTCTAGCGCGATGGTCTTGGTAAAACCTGCCAACCCATGCTTGGCCGCGACATAGGCGCTCTTGAACGGCGAGGCGGCGAGCGAATGGGCGCTGGCGGTGTTGATGATCCGCCCCCAGCCGTTCGCCTTCATCCCCGGCACTGCGAGGCGCGTGGTGTGGAACGCCGCTGTCAGGTTCAACGCGATGATCGCGTCCCACTTTTCGGGCGGGAAATCCTCGACCGGCGAGACGTGCTGCATTCCGGCATTGTTGACGAGGATATCCACCGGCCCGATCGCCGCCATCATCCCCGCAATCGCCTGCGGGTCCATCAGGTTCGCGCCGTTGTAGCTGGCGCCCAATTCCTCGCAAAGCGTGGCGATTTCAGCCGGATCGCCCAGCCCGTTGAGAATCACCTCGGCCCCTTCGGCCGCTAGCGCGCGCGCAATCGCGAGACCGATCCCCGAGGTGGATCCGGTGACGAGAGCACGCCGGTTCTTGAGCATTCGCCGCATCTCCTGCACGTTCGGCCTATTGGTGTTCGCTTTTGCCGTGCGGTTGGCGGCTGTCCAGCAAATTGCTGAAGCGAGCGCCGAAGCAGAAGGATTTCCCATGCGATTAGGCCCATTTGACACATCAAAAATCAATGTCCGCTCCAGCAATGACGGCGGCGGGGGCGGCGGCATGGGCCGCGCGGGCGGCGTGGGCTGCGGGACGCTGGTGATCGCGCTGATCGGTGCGGTGGTGTTCGGGCTCGACCCGATGCAAACCATCGGCATGGTCGAAAGCGTCCAGCAGCAGGGCGCGCCTGCGGGCAGTGGCGGCTCCGGCAGCGGCGCGGATATGACCGCAGACGAGATTTGCACCAGCAGCGCCTATGCGACCGAGGCTTGCAACGCCCTCACCAGCCTTGATGCGACGTGGCAGGCAAGCTTCCAGCGGGCCGGGATGCCGTTCGAACAGCCGTTCCTGAACCTCTATCGCAGCGGCGCGGTGCGGACCGAAGGTTGCGGTGGCGCGACATCGGCGGCGGGGCCGTTCTACTGCCCGGCGGACAAGGGTATCTATATCGACACCGGCTTCTATGACCAACTGGCCCAGATGTCGGGCACCGGTGGCGATTTTGCGCGACTTTATGTCATCGCGCATGAATATGGCCACCATCTCCAGAACATCACCGGCCTTGCCAATCAGGTGCGGCGCGAACAGCAGCGCAATCCTTCGGCGGCCAATCGCCTGCAAGTGGCGATGGAGTTGCAGGCCGATTGCTATGCGGGAATGTGGGCCGGCAAGAACCGCGACCTCATCGAGCCGGGCGATCTGGAGGAAGGTTTGAAGGCCGCCAGCGCGATTGGCGATGATACGTTAATGCGCAATGCCGGACAGAGCATTAATCCGGAGAACTTCACCCACGGCACCAGCCGCCAGCGCATGACCGCGCTCAGGCTGGGGCTCGACAGCACGAATGATTCCGCCTGCAACGTTTTCTTTGAAGGAACCTGACATGAAGCGCCCCCTCCCCTTTACCGCGCTCGCTGCTCTCACCTGTCTCGCTGGCCTGGCCGGAGGCACGGCCCACGCGCAGTCCATGCCCGAGCCCGATGCCACCGAAGTCGCCAAGACCCCCTTGCGCGATCTCAACATCGACGCGCGCGACATTCCCGAAATCCTGCAAGCCGCCGTGCGCAATCCCTATGCGGTGCCGGGCAGAGGGCGCTGCAATGACCTCGTCACCGAAATCGCCGCGCTGGATATGGAACTGGGCGCCGATTACGACATCGCCGAGGATGACGGGAAGGACCGTCTGAGCGAAGGCCGGATCGGCCAGAGCATCGTCGGCTCGGTGATCCCGTTCCGCGGCATCCTGCGCGAAGTGACGGGCGCGGCCAGCAATGACCGCGCCCTGCGTGCTGCCTTCACTGCGGGGATGGCGCGACGCGCCTTCCTCAAGGGTCTGGGTCAGGGCAAGGGCTGCGCCTATCCGGCCCGGACCAAGGCGGCGGGGAAGTAACCGCCGCCGCCCCAGCGGCTCAGCCTTCCGTTTCCGCCCAGCGGTTGATCTGCCGGTCAAGCGTGCGGAGCAACTGCTTGCGGGTGTCTTCGGGGATGTCCTTGTCGCTGGCGATTTCAGCGCGGGCTTCCTCGAGACCCTTGCGGGCCGACGCGAAGATGCGCTTGTGACAGATCGAGATGACCTGCACGCCATCCTTGTTGGTGGTTTCGCTCACCTCGTCATTGCCCGGCTGGCATTCGCGCTTGACGATGACGCGCTGCTGACCGGCGGCGGCGTTCGCTGCATCGGCTGACGCCATGGCCTCGGCGATAATCTGGGGCAATTCAGCGCGAACCCGGTCGGCTTCGGCGAGGCCTTCTTCAAGCGCGGCAAACATGGCGTCGCGGCTGGCCTTGTCGAAACCCTCCGCGGCTTCGAGTTCGCGGGCGAGCGCTTCACGGTCAGGCCCGCCGCGGAACACCATCTTCATCCGGCGCTCCTTGCCCTCATCATCGCGCCAGACATGCTCGGTCACTTCGGTTTCGCTGGCACCATCGCCGCCCATCATGATCACCGTCGGCGGTTCGGGCGCCTCGGGCGGCGTCGGAGGCTCGGGGGCTTCGGGCGGTGCAGGCGGTGCGGGGGGCTCCGGCGCCTCGGGCGCTTCGAGCACGGCTTCGGTCGCGGCATAGCTGATCGAGGCGGTCAGCGGCAAAGCCAGCAGCCCGGCGCCAAGGAGCGCACGGCCAGCCAGACGGCGGCGAGGGGACAGGTCGGACATGGCAAGACTCCTTAAGCGGTGAATGATCGATTTCTCGCCGAGCACCGGGCAGGCCATCGGCGCGGTCAGGGCGGCGTTGTGGGTGGCGCCGGGCAAGGCGGCGAAGCGGGCGATCAGCGCAGCATAGGCGGCGCGTTCCTGGGCCGAGCGGCGGGCCATGACCCGCGCATCGCAGGCAGCCTCCTGATCGCGGCGCAGGGCGAGCCAGCCATAGCGGCCGAGCGGATTGAACCAGTGCAGCGCGAACAGCGGCTGGATCAGCACATTGACCAGCAAGTCCCCGCCGCGGTGGTGCGCGAGTTCATGCGCCAGCGCGAGATCGCGCGCCGGGCGGTCATGCAGCGCCATGAAGCCGGGGGGCAGCGCGATCACCGGATCGAACACGCCCATCGCCAGCGGAGCGGTGGTTGCGGGGGTCTCGATCAGCCGAACCTTGCCAAGCAGGCCATGCGCCCGGCCAACCTCGCGGCCCTCGGCCAGCAAGATGTCGCGCAGCTCGAAGTAAGCGGCAAAGCGCCGCCACAGCGTCACCCCTGCCCCGGCGAGCCAGATCAGCAGCAAGCCTTCGATGATCGGCAGGTCGGCGAGCGTGGCGAAGAGATCGAACCCGGCCGGTTGCGGCGCGGCTTCCATCGGCACGGTCAGCGGCGCAGGCACGGCACCGGGAGGGGCCTGAACCGCGGCCTCCCAGATCATCGGATCAGCAGGCGACGGTGCTTCGGCGAGCAATTCTACAGGCGCGGCTGACGCTGGCTCGGCTACCTTGGGTGCCATCCAGGCGGGAAGCGTGACCGGCGGCAGCACCAGACGGGCCGCCGGAATCAGCCACAGAGCGTAAGCCGCCTCGGGGCCGAAATGCTTGGTGACCGAGCGCCGCAGCATCAGCACCAGCGCGATCAAGACGCCGGTCCACGCCAGCGTGTGCAGCAACATCCCGGTCATGGCCGCAGCTCCTTCAGCAGTGCCTCGATCTCGGCGAGGTCATCCTCGGTCAGGGCTTCGGTCTCGGCCAGATGCGCCACCAGCGAGGCGGCGCTGCCACCGAACAGGCGGTCAACCAGCCGCCGCGACTCGCCCCCGACATAGGCCTCGCGGGCGATGGTCGGGGTGTAGAGGAAGCGGCGGCCGTCCGGTTCAGCCGCCAGCGCGCCCTTCTGGACGAGGCGCGAGAGCAGCGTCTTCACCGTGGCGAGGCTCCAGCCCCGCGCGGTGCAAACCTCCTCGCACACATCGGCGGCGGTCTGCCGCGGGCGGTCCCACAGGACTTCCATCACCGCATGTTCGGCTTCGGTGATGCGTTCGCCTAGAGCGTCGTCGGACGGGGTCACAGGGGGTCTCCCTCGGTTTGTGATTACACCTGTAGTCATAGCGATTACATTTGTAAATCTTTCGCGTGGCTGAACAGGTGCCGGACCGGGTTGCGCTTCGTTGAAGCGGCGATACACCCGGACGAATGACATGGACGCGCGCGCTCACCCCCCTGCTGGCTTTCGCCACACTCGCCGTTGCACATCCGGCGTGGGCGACTGAACCGTTCCTGCCGGTCACCAGCTCGGCCGAATTGTCGGACGAGGGCGGTGCGACCGAAGTGGGCGAGCTCATCTTTCGCGGCGGGATTGCCATCGCGCCCGATGCCGGGAACATCGGCGGCATTTCCAGCCTCGCGTGGGACGATGGGGCGCTTTACGCCGTCACCGACGATGGCCGCTGGATCATTCTGACCCCTGAGGACCTGGGCGTGCGGCTGGTGGATGTGACGGCGCTCCGCATCGATTCGCTGCGCGATGCCAAGGGCAAGGCGCTCGGATCGAAGACGCGCGGCGATGCCGAAGCGATCACCCGCCTGCCCTCGGGCGAATGGCTGGTCGCGTTCGAACAGGAGCACCGCATCTGGCGCTATGCCGACATCACCGCGCCTGCGACCGGCGAGGAAACCCGCGCCGCCGCGCTGATCGCCGGGGCCGAGGCCAATGCCGGGATCGAGACGCTCGCCGCCTATCCCGGCGGGCTGCTCGCCTGCGGGGAATGGGCCGACCCGGCGCGCCCCAATTGCCTGCGCATCACCGAAGCGGGCGCGGCCCCCTTCCACCTCGCCGCGCCCGCAGGGATCGCCGAAGTCGGCGGCGTGCCGACCGATGCGGCCTGCAAGGCCAGCGGCATCTGTTACGTGCTGTTTCGCAGCTACAGCGAAAGCGAGGGCAACCGCGCCGCGATTGTCGAACTGGCGGCAGATGGCAGCACCCGGACGCTGGCCGTACTCGCCCCGCCGCTGAAGCTCGACAATTTCGAAGGGCTGGCCGTGCGCGAGGCGCCGGGCAAGACGTTCCTCTACCTCGCCTCTGACGACAATTTCCGCAATTGCGATCCCGAGCCCAAGCCCGGCTGCCAGCGCACGCTGCTGATGAAGTTCGAGGTGAAGCCCCCGCCCGGCGGCGCGGCGGCGCTGACCCCGGCAGACTTCGCCGGAAGCTTGACCGCCCGGCCCGCCACCCGTCCCTTCCCCGAGGCGGCGAGCGTGAGCGTGGTCCTGGAAACCAACCTCGGCCCCATCACCATAGCGCTCGAAACCGAACGCGCACCGGTGACCGCTGGCAATTTCCTGCGCTATGTCGAGGAAGGGCGCTTTGACGGCGCAACCTTCTACCGCGCGATGAACCTGCCCGGTGAGCGCGAGCCGTCCGGCATTCTGCAAGGCGGCACGCGCGGCGATCCCCAGCGTATCCTGCCCCCGATCATCCACGAGCCGACCAGCACAACCGGCCTCAGCCATGTCCACGGCGCGCTGGCGATGGCGAGCGCTGGTGCCGGCACGGCCGATGGCGACTTCTTCATCATGATCGAGGATCAGACCGGCTTCGACGCCGATCCCAAGGCAAGCGATCCGAGCTGGCGGGACGGTTTTGCCGTGTTCGGCCATGTCACCGCGGGCATGGAAGTGGTCGCCGCCGCCCAGGTCGCTCCGCGCGACGCAGCAGCGGGCGAAGGGGTGATGAAGGGCCAGATGCTGGCCGAGCCGGTTCGCATCATTTCGGCGCGGCGGACGGCGCCTTAAAGCACCAGCTGGGTCTGGATCACGACGGCCACTGGCTTGCCCTCCGCCGTTTCGATCATCGTCTGCCACACCGACATCCGCCGCCCGGTCTTGAGCGGCACGCTGCGGCCCTTGACCATGCTGCCAACCGACGCGGCGCCAAGGAAGTTGGTCTTGCTCTCAATCGTGGTGGTTCCGCCCGCCCCGTCCGGCAGGCTCGCCACCGCACCCACGGCGCCGAGAGCATCGGCAAACGCCATGATCGCCCCGCCATGCATGATCCCCCCAGCGGTGCAGAGGTCCTCGCGCACGATAATCTCGCCTTCGACCTCCTCGGCCGAGGCGGCGGTGACCCGCACGCCCATCAGCTTGGAGAACGGCATGGCATCGGCAGGGTTCATCGTCATCAGCTGGGCTCCGGTGCAAAATCGGTATCGGGGACAGGAAACCCGGCGATGCGCAGGATTTCCTCAGCAAATTCAGCGTAGCTGCGCAGGCGAAGCATCCGCGTTCGGTGGAGACCGATCCCGCCGTGGGCGATCATCCAGATGCGCATAACCTCGCGCCGCTGAGTCTCATCATCCGCGCCGGGGGTTGCGAGCGCCTTCACCGCCGCGCCGATCACCCGGTCGACCGCCGCCCGCAAGCCCGGATCGCCGTTGATCGCCGTATGCCGCCGCCCCATCATCACGTCATAGAGGCCCGGGCGTGCAAGCGCGAAACGGACATAGGCGGCGAGGAAGCGGGGGGCATCGGGCGCCAGCAGCAGCGCATCTGCCAGCAGATCGAACCCGCGTGCCGCCACACCTGCCAGCAGCGCCTCGCGGTCGGCAAAGTGGTTATAGAGCGCCCGGTGTGCGACACCGAGCCGCTCTGCCAGCGCCCGCAGCGAGAAGCTGGCGCTGGCATCGGCATCGATCAACCGCAGCGCCTCGTCCACCGCAGCAGCGGCCAGATCGCCGTGGTGATAGGCATCGCGAGGCGCCATCAGGCCGCGCGGGCCAGCGCTGCAACGTGCCAGTCCACGGTCATGCGCGCGACCTCGCGGCCATTGGCATCCTCCATGCGGACGGTGATCGGAAAGCGCACCTTGCCCTCGCTTTCGAGCGCGGCGAGCAGCGCGGACTTGGCACCATCGACCTCGGCATAGGCGGTGATCGCCCCGCGCGCGGGCTTGACGTAATCGATGGTCGAACTCGCTGCCACCGGGCGCAAGCTGGCGAGCCGTTCAAGGAACATTCCCGCCATCGCCGCGCCGGAAGCCGCCTCGGCCAGCGTGAACAGCGCGCCTGCATGCATGGTGGCGATATGGTTGCTGGTATTTTGCGACTGGGTGAGGACGGTCGTCGCCGTACCTTCGCCGATGTCGGTGATCTCCACACCGACATAGGCCGCAAAGGGGACGACGGCAGACAGCTGGGCCTTGAGGGCATCAAACGGGGTCATGGGCGAATCCTGCTTGTCATTGACAATGTATCCACTGGATACATTAGCACGGCACGCGGTCAAGCCCGCTAAGAAGCGTCCAGAAACAAATACTACTCAGCGAAAGCGGGCCGTCCCACTGGCGCGCTGGCGATGCGGGGCATCTGCGCCTCGATCCCCGGCAGCCACATCTTGGCCCCGGCCCCGATGCTGACTTGCGGCAATGAGGCGAGAAAGCGCGCCTTGGCTTCCCACTCGGCGACCGAACGGGTCGCCATCTTCGCCGCCTCTTCCAATGCGACCGGCTGGCGCAGCGCACGGTTGATCAGCGCGTCGCCGAAGAAGGTCCAGTCATTCTCGGCGACGCAGCCGAATGAGGTGCGCGTGCTTGCCGCTGCCGTCAGGATTGCGGTGTCCGGGCTGGCGAGCACCGGCACGAACACACCCGAATAGCAGGCCGAGAGGATCAGCACCCGCCGCGTGATCCCCGCCTCCTCCAGCGCGCTCTTGAGCTTGACCGGGGACAGCACGCCGTAGCCGCTGTCGCCGTAGTGGTAGGCTAGCCCCAGATCCATGCCGTGGCTGGTGGTGTAAAGCACCAGCACATCCTCGGCCCCGTCCATCACAGTGCCGAGATGCGCCAGCGTCAGCAGCAGCGCGGTGATCGAGCCGTGCGGGGCATCGTCGCGTGTCCCGTCCGGCCCGGCGAGCGTCAGCGTGCGTCCCCCTGCCCCATAGCGTGCGCCGAGCACCCGCGCGGCCTCCCGCGCCTCCCGCGCGAACACCGGGTCGCTGTCGAGCGCGATGGTGACGACGTAGGCGTCAGGCACCCCCGGCCGCTGGGCGGGAAGCGCTGCCAGCGCGGCATCCAACCGGCGCTGCTGCGCGCGGATTGCGGCGGCGGAGACTCCGCGTTGAAGTTCGGGGCTGAGATCATAGGACTTGCGCCGCTCGGCCCGATCCTTGCCACTGCCGAGATCGGGATAGGGCAAGGTGTGTGGCGGCGGCTGGTTGGAGTCGGCAGCTGCGGGCTGGGATAGCGCCGGACCTGCGAGCAACGCCGCCAGCACCCCTGCGATGATCGTGCCCCTGTTCATCTGGGAGCAAGCTGCCCGTCCGCAGGGCGCGGGTCAAGCTGGCACTTTCACAGCAGCCGCGCGCGTTGCTCCGGCGTCAGCAGCGCGCAGGCTTCGGCGGTCTTGCCGAACCAGCGGTAACGGTTGCGGGCGATCATGTCATAGGCCCAGTCGCGCAAGGGCCGCGGGATGATCTGGAACACCAGCCCCAGCCGCCACCACCCGCCCAGCGCGCGGGCGACCTCGAAATAGCCGGTGCTTTTGATGAAGGCGCGGCCGTTGCGGATGAAGACGTAGCTTTCGTCCCAATCGATCCCGAAGTGCTGGCACAGCGCCGAACCCAGCTCTCCTTGTGCGGGCGTAAAGGCAATCGTGCCCTTGTGGTCATGCTTCATGATGAAGCTCACCCCGCCCGAACACAGCACGCAGACGTGATCGAAGATGAACACCGGGCGCGAATCGCCGAAGGCGGGGACGGCGGGATTGTCGCGGTAGCTATAGGGCGCGGGGGTCATGCGTCGGTGGCCTCGATGTCGAAGTGGACGAATTCGGCGCGGTATTCGGCAAGGCTGATGATGCCGAGACATGGCCGCGCGCCGGGCTCATAGCGGCGGCCAGCAGCCATCTGGCGGGCGATGAGGATCACCGGGATGCAAGGGATGAACGGCCCGTGGCCCGAGCGTGCGATGATCCAGTGGCGGCGGGTCAGCGTCGTGCCGTCTGCCCCCTCGCCGGTGATGGTCATGAAGAAGCCGCTGGTGCCGGTGCCGAGCCCATCGAACAGGCTCGCGATACGCACCAGTTGCGGGGCGAAACGGTCGAGCCGGGGCAGCAACCCGATGCGCGCCAGCCAGCCCATCAGCACCGTGCCGAAATGCAGCGGCGCAATCGCATGGCCCGCCCAGAAGGAATGGTCCTGAAGACCGGGATAGCGGCCCGCAAACAGATCGAGGTCGGGCGCATTGGCGCGGCCGAACCAGCGCGCGCCGACGCCGGGGAGGTCGACGCGGCGCAGGTCGCTCCAGCCGGTGACCGGGCTCATCCGCCCGCCCTGCAAGGTTGTGAAGCGCTGGCCCACGAAGCTGAGCACCGCCGCCACCGTGCCCGCGCCCGCATTGGATTGCTCCGCGCCGCTGATGCCGTATTCGACGGTGCGGATCGTGCGCATCGCCTTGGCTGCTTCGTCGCAGTAGGCCGCCGTCAGCGCGGGAACCGAACTCGCGCCTGCCAGCACGGCAACGCCGGCGCGCTTGGCCGCATCGTCGAGCACCCCGATCCCGGTGACGAACTCACGCGCATCGGCAATGTCGCAATAATGCGCCCCGCAGGCGATGGCCGCCACGGCCACGGCGTAGGATTGGCCGTTATAAGGCCCGACCATGTTGATGACGAGGTGAGGTCGCAGCGCCGCCAAAGCCTCGGGCTGTCCGGCGAGGTCATAGATCCCCACCTCGGCCGGATTGGCAGCATTGAGAGCGCCAGCGAAAGCCTCAGCCTTCACGCGGCTGCGGCCCGCGATGATCAGTTGAATCGCAGGATCGCCAGCAAGGCTGCGCGCCACATGGGCACCGAAATTGCCGTACCCGCCGATGATCGCGACGCGCAATGTCATGCCGCTCTAGGGCCGAACATCCGCTTGCATGACGGGCGCATTGAACGGTTCCAGCCGTTGCAGTTCGGCCTGCAATTCGCCGGTCAGCGACTTCTTGAGCATCAGGAGGTCGGCGTAAAACCCCCACAGCGGTTTTGTCGCGTAGGGCTTGTTGCCTTCGATCAGAAAGTGGCCCGCAAGGGCGAGTGCGTAGCCGGTCACGGCCACCACAACCGCAGCGAGGTAGGCACCCCAGATTGCCAAACCGATCCCGCCGACGAGTCCCACGCTGGTGCCGACATAGTGGCACAAGCGCGTGCCCGCCTTTCTGTGTTGCCCCAGATAGGCGAGCCAGAACTCGTCGAAGGTCATTCGTGCCTCAATACACCCGCGCCTTGGGCTCGATGTACTTGATGTCGTCGGTCAGCGTGTATTCGTGCACCGGACGGTAATCGATCCGGCTGTTCGAGCCGCGACCGCCCCAGCCATCGAACCAGGCGATGGTGTGCTTCATCCACTCGGCATCGTTCCGATCGGGGAAGTCCTCGTGCGCGTGGGCGCCGCGGCTTTCCTTGCGGTTGGCGGCCGAGGCCATCGTGACATTGGCCTGCGACATCAGGTTGTCGAGCTCCAGCGTCTCGATCAGATCAGAGTTCCAGATCAGCGACTTGTCGGTGACATGGATGTCCTCCATCCGCTTGTTCTGCTCGGCCAGCTTGGCCACGCCCTCGTCCATCAGCTTCTGATCGCGGAACACGGCGCAGTGCTTCTGCATCGCCTTCTGCATTTCCGCGCGGATCTGCGCGGTGGGCGAGCCGCCCTGCGCATAGCGGAAGTGGTCGAGCCGCGTCAGCGCAAAGTCGGCGCTGTCCGCCGGAAGCTCGGGCTGCTTGGCCTTGGGCTGCAAGTTATCGCGCAGGTGATGCCCGGTCGCACGGCCGAACACCACGAGGTCGATCAGCGAGTTCGAGCCGAGGCGGTTCGCCCCGTGCACCGACACGCAGGCCGCTTCGCCCACTGCATAGAGGCCGGGGATGACGGTGTCCGGATTGCCATCCGGTCCCAAAGTCACGACCTGCCCGTGATAGTTACACGGAATGCCGCCCATGTTGTAATGCACCGTCGGGGTGACGGGGAGCGGCTGACGGGTCAGGTCGACGCCCGCAAAAATCTTGCCGCTCTCGGTGATGCCCGGCAAGCGCTCGGCCAGCACCTTGGGATCGATGTGATCGAGGTGCAGGTAGATGTGATCGCCATCCGGCCCGACACCGCGGCCTTCGCGCATTTCCAGCGCCATCGAACGCGACACCACGTCACGCGACGCCAAATCCTTCGCGGACGGGGCATAACGCTCCATGAAGCGCTCGCCTTCGGAGTTGGTGAGATAGCCCCCCTCCCCGCGCGCGCCTTCGGTGATCAGCACGCCCGCGCCGTAGATGCCGGTCGGGTGGAACTGCACGAACTCCATGTCCTGCAAGGGCAGGCCAGCACGCAGCACCATCCCGCCGCCGTCGCCGGTGCAGGTGTGGGCGCTGGTGGCGGTGTAGTAGCAGCGGCCATAGCCGCCGGTCGCCAGCACCACGCTCTGCGCGCGGAAGCGGTGAATCTTGCCGTCATCGAGGCACATGGCGATCACGCCGACGCACTGCTTCACGCCGTCGCGTTCCGACATGATGAGGTCGAGCGCGAAGTACTCGATGAAGAAGTCCGCGTCGTACTTCAGGCTCTGCTGATAGAGCGCGTGGAGCATGGCGTGGCCGGTGCGGTCGGCCGCAGCGCAGGTGCGCTGGACCGGCGGGCCTGCGCCCATATTCTGCATGTGCCCGCCGAACGGGCGCTGGTAAATTGTGCCGTCGGCGTTGCGGCTGAACGGCACGCCCGCGTGCTCCAGTTCGTACACGGCCGCCGGGGCTTCGCGTGCGAGATATTCGATCGCGTCCTGATCGCCCAGCCAATCCGACCCCTTGACGGTGTCATACATGTGCCAGGTCCAGTGGTCAGGCGAGTTGTTGCCGAGGCTGGCGGCGATCCCGCCCTGCGCGGCCACGGTGTGCGAGCGGGTCGGGAAGACCTTGGAGATGTTCGCCGTGCGCAGGCCGCTCTCGGCCGCACCCATCGTTGCGCGCAGGCCCGAACCGCCCGCGCCCACCACGACCACGTCATAGGTGTGATCGACGATCGTATAAGCGCCCGTCAGATGCGCGCCGCCCACGTCATTTGCCGTTCCCTTGGGAGCTGCGGTTGCCATCAGGCGTTACCTCCGAATGCGAGCGTGGCGACGCTGAAAATGCCGAACGCGCCGCCGCCAATTGTTGCCAGATTGAGCGCCGAGATCGCAGCGAACTTGCTGCCGGCGTCGTGAATGTAATCCTCGATCAGCACTTGCAGGCCGAGGCGTGCGTGCCAGAACAGGCTGAAAACCAGCAGGATCATCGCGGTCGCCGAAAGCGGCTGCGAGAGCCACTTGACCACATTGCCGTAGCCATAATCGCCCAGCATGATCAGGCTGACCAGCAGCCAGCTCATCAGCACCACATTGCCGATCGCGGTGAAGCGCTGCACCAGCCAGTGGTGCGGACCGTGATGCGCCGCGCCAAGCCCGCGCACCTTGCCGATGGAAGTTCCGTTACCCATAATCGTCGCTCCTCAGCGCAGCAGGATCAGGGCCCAGAAGCCCGCGGTGAGAAGGACAGCGATGATCGGCGACGCGATCGACCACATGCGGTTAGTATCGAGTTCGTAGCCCGCCCCGATATCCAGCACGAAGTGGCGCATCCCGCTCATCATGTGGGTGAAGAACGCCCACGACAGGCCGACCAGCACCAGCATCCCGAGCGGCGAGCCCATCGCGCTCTGGAACGTGGCATAGGCCTCGGCCCCACTCGCGAGCGCGCCGAGCCACCACAGCAGCACGCCGAGCCCCACCAGCGCCATGCCATCGCCGGTTGCGCGGTGGAGGATCGATACCAGCATGTGCGGCCCCCAGCGCCACACCTGCAAATGGGGAGAAAGCGGTCTTTGATTCATGGTGATCCCGTCCGGTCCCTAGATTTTCGCCATTCCACTTAGCGCCGCTGACGCATGAGGCAAGCGGGGAGCGGTGGACACAGCTTGCAAAGTTTTGGATAGGGACGTGCATGGGATACACGCTAGTTACCGGATCGAGCCGCGGAATCGGCAAGGCAGCACTGGACGCTTTAGCATCGCGCGGGGTTCCCGTGATCGGCCACGCCTCGCGCCCCGTCACCCCCACGCCCGGCGCCCCGCCGATCATCGCCGCCGATTTCGGCGATCCGCTCAGCGTACAAGGGCTGTGGGATCAGGCACTTGATCTGGCGGGCGGTGAAATTGACGCGGTGGTGAACAATGCCGGGCGGTTCGAAGCGAACCGGCTGGATCGCTCGGACATCGAATGGCTCGACGCGTGGGAGGACACGCTGCGGGTCAACCTGACCAGCGCCGCGCAGCTTTCGCGCTTTGCGGTGCTGCACTGGCAGGACCGTGGCTTTGCCGGGCGGCTCGTCCATGTCGCCAGCCGCGCCGCCTATCGCGGGGACAGCCCTGCGCACTGGCACTATGCCGCCGCCAAGAGCGGAATGATCGGGATGCACAAGACCATCGCGCGGGCCTATGCCAAGGACGGCATCCTGAGCTTTGCCGTCACTCCCGGCTTCACCGACACCAGCATGGCGGGCGATTATCTAGCCAGCCGCGGTGGGCCGGGGCTGCTGGCGGACATCCCGCTCGGGCGGGTGGCGACACCGGAGGAAATCGCTGCCATCATCACCTTCTGCGCGCTCGATGCACCGCCGAGCATGACCGGCGCGGTGATCGACGCCAATGGAGCGAGCTTTGTTCGATAAGATTGTAATGCTCGCTGCGGCCGCGCTGGCCCTGTCCGGGTGCACCATCGCCGCCGCCACCTCGCAAGCATCTGCCAAGGTTGAAGACGCGCAGCATTCCGACGCCATGGTGCGTTTCGGCAAGGTCTGCGAGGATTTCGACGATTGGGACAAGCCGACCGAGCCGTTTCATATCCACGGCGACACCTGGTATGTCGGCACCTGCGGGATCACCGCGCTGCTGATCCGGGGCGAGGATGGCGCGGTGCTGATCGACAGCGGAACCGCCAAAGGCTCGGAAGCGATTGCCGCCAATATCGAAAGCCTCGGCGTCAAGCTGTCCGACGTGACGGCAATCGTGGGGAGCCACGAACACTTCGACCATGTCGGCGGGTTTGCGCGGCTACAAGGCCTGCTCGGCGCACCCGTGCTGGTGGGTGAAGGCGCGGTTGAGGTGATCCGCACCGGCAAGGACGATCCGCGCGATCCGCAAGCCGGGCTGCACGCACCGATGGTGCCTGTCACCGGCACGATCCGTGCCGTCGCGGACGGCGAGGATGTGAATTTCGGGGGCGTCACGCTGACCGGCTTCGCTACCCCCGGCCACACCATCGGCGCGATGAGCTGGCAATGGGAAAGCTGCGACGTCGGCGGCTGCGTCACCATCGTCTATGCCGACAGTCTCTCGCCGGTCAGTGCCGATGATTACCGCTTTACCGACCATCCCGATTATGTCGCCATGTTCCGGCGCGGAATTGCCCGGCTGCGCCCGCTCGAATGCGGCATGTTGCTGACCCCTCACCCCTCGGCCAGCGACATGCTCACCCGGGCGCGGACCGGGACGATGGTGGGCGGCATGACCTGCGCGGCCTATGCCGACAGCAAGACCAAGGCGCTCGATGGCCGTCTCGCCAAAGAAGCGGCGGCGCAATGACCACCACCTGGAAACTGACCGCCCACGCCCCCAAGCCCATCGTGCAGGCCGCACTGTTGGCGCATGATCTGATCGACGACTGGGATTACGAGCTCGTCATCGCGGGCCGCGAGGAAGCGGAGGACAAGCCCGACGATTGGGTGCTCGAAGGCTGGTATCCGCGCAAGCCGGGCAAGTCGGAGAAAGCCGCGCTGGCCGGACTGTTCGATGGCGAGGTGCCGACAATCACCGTCGAAGAACTTCCCCCCGAAGACTGGGTGACGCTCAGCCAGCACAACGCCCCGCCGATCCGCGCCGGACGGTTCCATGTCCACACCCCCGATTACCCCGCCGATCCCGAACTGATCGACTTCGTGATCCCCGCCAGCCAGGCCTTCGGCACCGGCCAGCACAAGACCACTGCCGGGTGCCTCGAAATGCTGGGCCACATGAAGGCAAGCGGCGTGATCGCCCGCAATGTTGCGGACATCGGTACCGGCACGGGCCTGTTAGGCTTTGCCGCCCTCGCTTTGTGGCCGCGTGCGCTGTGCACCCTCACCGATATTGATGCGGTGTGCGTTGGCGTGGTCGAGGAGAACGCGCGGCTCAATGCCGTCCCAATGGGCGGCGGTGCCGGTGAGGCGGTGATGATCGTGGCGGACGGGATGGACGATCCGCTGCTCGCGGTGCGAGGGCCCTATGATCTGCTGATCGCCAATATCCTCGCCGGGCCGCTGGTCAGCCTCGCGCCCGATTTTGCCAAAGCCGTCCCGCCGAGGGGGAGCCTGCTGCTTGCGGGTCTGCTGGCAGGCGAGCAGGAAGCGGCGGTCAAGCGCGCGATGCACCGCGCCGGGTTCCGCATGGCCGCAAGGCTTCAGCGCGGCGACTGGGCGATCCTCTGGCTGCGGCGGCGGCGCGTCAGGTAAGCGCTGCGCGCCGCCGCTCAAGGAACAACCGCTCGGCCTTTGGCGGCGCGAGCGCGAGCGCCTTATCGAGCGCCGCCACTGCCTCGTCCCCCCGCCCCGCCCGCGCCAGCATATCGGCGCGCGCCACATGGTACGGCCGCGCGAGGGCCAACCGCTCGGCGGGGAGCGCTTCGAGCGCTGCCAGCCCAGCTTCAGCACCCTCGACCTGCGCCAGCGCCAGCGCGCGGCTCAACGCCACCATCGGCGACGGCCGCAGGGCGACCAGCACATCGTAAAGGCGCAGCACGGCGCCCCAATCCACTCCGCTGTCGAAGGCACGGCGCGCATGGGTCAATTGGATCGCGGCCATCACCTGATAGGGCCCTGACCGCGCCAAGGCAGCCGCCCGGTCCATCAGCCCGCGCGCGGCCGCGATCCGCGCATAGTCCCACAGGCTAGCGTCCTGCTGCGACAGCGGCACCATCGCCCCTTCGCCATCCAGCCGCGCCCCGGCACGTGACCGGGCGAGCAGCACCAGCGCGGCAAGGCCCAGCGCTTCGGGCTCCTGCGGCAGCAGTTCGGCGACCAACAGCGCCAGCCGCTCCACCTCCGCGCCAAGATCCTCCTCAATCGCCGCCGACAATTCTCCGCCCGCATCGGCATAGGCGGCGGTGAACGCCAGTTCGAGCGCCAGCAGCACCGCGCCCAATCGCTCGGGCCACGCCTTGCGCGGGGGCAGCTCGAACGCGATCCCCGCTTCGCGCACCTTGGCCTTGGCGCGGGTGATGCGCTGGAACATCGTCGCCTCACTGACCACGAACAGCCGCGCGATCGCCGGGGTCGGCAAGCCGCAGATCACCTTCAGAGCCAGCGGCGCACGCACCTCCGCGCCCAGCGCCGGGTGGCAACAGATGAACAGCAAGCGCAGCCGCTCGTCCGGTATGGGTTCGGGCAGTTCGAGAATGTCAGCCATCTCGCTCACCTCTCCCAAGGCATCCGCGGTCCGCGCCTCGCTGCGCGCCTTGCGGATCGCATCGAGCGCGCGGCGCTTGGCCGCGATGAACAGCCATGCGGCGACATCGCGCGGCGGCTCGGCCAGCGCGAGGGCGGACGCGGCGGCATTGGCAAAGGCCTCCTCCGCCGCGTCCAGATCGCGCAACTGGGCGGCGAGCGCGGCCACCACACGGGGCCGCGCCGCCATGATCGCTTGGGCCAGATCGGCCTGAAGCGTCACCCCTGCATCGGCCAGACCGGGCGCACCTCGATCGCGCCCTTGGGCACCGGAATGCGCTTGGCCCATTCGAGCGCCTCATCAAGGCTGGCAACATCGATGATGTAGAACCCGCCGAGTTCCTCATGCGTCTCGGCAAAGGGGCCGTCATGCAGGGTGGCCGCGCCGTTGTCCCAGCGGATCGTGGTCGCCATCGCGGCAGGCTTGAGCCGCTCGCCCGAGAACGGCACCCCGGCCGCCACCAGATCCTCGGCCAGCTTCATATGCCCCGCCAGCGTCGCCTCCAGCAACGCCGCGCCGCCCTCGCCCGCATAGGCGCTTTCATCCTCGTTGATCATCAGCATGAATTGCATGGGTCCGTCTCCGTCATCCACCCCGCCGGAATGGCGAGGCTCTGACAGGGAGACGCGGGCGGCAAGCCGGATTCGACAGGCGCCGCGAAAATTATTGCGCGAGGGTGTCTTCCAGCAGCGCGAGCGCATTGCGGGTGAAGGCGGCCATATTGGCGATCCGGTCATCGCTGCCGGTTTCGAGCAAGCGGGTGTGCTCGCCCCCCGGCCCTGCCAGCGCGGCGACGCTTTGTCCGGCAGGTGCGCCCGAGGGGTGCGACGATCCGCCCACCGAGCCGCTCTCAGCCAGCCCCCACTCAGCGCCAAAGTTGTCCCGGATCGCGCGGGCTTGCAGCATGGCGTAGTCCGCGCTCGCCCCGCGCATCCCCTTGTAAGCGTCACGCGGGAGGGCGAAGAGCACGTCGCGGGCGCGGAAGGAATAGACCACCCCGCCGCCCACGAAGAAATCGAGTGCGCCGGGTACCGTCAGCAAACTCGCTGCGATCAGGCCTCCGGTCGCCCCATCTGCCACCGCAACTTTCTCGCCGCGTGCGCGGAGCAATCCAGCGATGCGCAAGGCCTGCGGGTGGAGTTCCTCAAGGATCATGTCGCGCCAGTTCAACCAGATAATCGCGCACCGCGCCGATTTCTGAATCGGTGAAGCTGGCATAGCGCCGCTGCGCGAACTCGCTCATCGCTCCGACCTCGCGCCCGCTGGTCGTCTTGCCGGTGCGCATCAGGGCCGTGAAGTCCTGCGGGTCGTAAGAGGCGACGATCCTGAGATCAGGCGGCGCATTGCCGCCTTCAGCCATCGGGCCCTTCCCGCCGGTCAGGTCGATTCCGTGGCACTCGACACAGGTCGCGCGGACAATGAAGCGGCCAAAGGCGTGGTCCGCACCAAGATCCGGCGGGCCCTTGTCCTTCATGTCGGCAACCCGTGCCGCCGAATCCATCCATTCGCCCTTGGCCTGCATAGCGAGCAGTTCCGGCCCCATCGAGGGTTCGGGGTGAACCGAGCCTTGGGGCTTCAGCGTCTTCAGATAGGCGACCATCGAGTCGACATCTTCGGGGTTGAGGCCGCTGAAAAGATAGGACGGCATATCGATCAGCGCGCGGTCGGCCCGTTTTCCCGCGGTGATCATCGCGGCCAGTTCGTCATGCGAATACTTCGCCGCGCTCTGCGTGAGGTTGGCCGTCCAGAGCGTGCCCATATCATCGCTCCAGTCCTGCCCGGTCAGGTCGGCTGCATGGCAACCGCTGCATCCGAGCACCTTGGAGAGCCGCTCGCCATGTTTGACCGGATCGCTCGACGCCAGTTCAAAGCGGGGCGGGCCAGATGGAGCAGGCGGGGCGTCCGGCGTCTTCGAACAGGCACCAAGGCCCATCATCACCGCCGCAATTCCGAGCCAGCTCCGCCTGATCATCATTCCCCGCTCCCCCCGGAACCACCCATTGCCTCGGCGACGATGGCCGCCCAGCCCGCCTCGTCTACCACTTCGATCCCCAGTTCGGCAGCCTTTTTGAGCTTCGAGCCCGCCCCCGGCCCCGCGACCAGCAGATCGGTCTTGGGGCTGACACTGCCCGCTGCCTTGGCGCCCAGTCGTTCGGCCTGCGCCTTGGCTTCGTCGCGGCTCATGGTTTCGAGTTTGCCGGTGAACACCACCGTCTTGCCGGCGACCCGGCTGGCGATGGTCTTCACTTCGAAACGCGGCGGGGTGACTTCGGCGAGCAGGTCTTCCCACACCGCGACATTGTGCGGTTCATGGAAGAAATCGCCGAGCGCTTCGACCACCGAGGGGCCGATGCCGTCGATAGCCAGCAAATCCTCCCCCTTTTGGGGAGGGGGACCGCGACCCGCAGGGTCGGGGTGGAGGGGCAGGTGCGGCTGATCCCCACCTTCGCTATCCGGAGCAGCCGAGGGTGCCCCTCCACCATCCTGCGGATGGTCCCCCTCACCCGATGGGGAGGATTGGGCGCGCTCGGCCGCCGCGCGCAGGGCTTCGAGCGTATGAAAATTCTTCATCAAGTCCCGCGCGGTCACTTCGCCCACGTGCCGGATGCCAAGCGCGAACAGCAGCCGTGCGGCATCGGGCGCGCGCTTGGCCTCGATCGCGGCGAGAAGGTTGTCGACCGACTTCTCCTGCCAACCTTCAAGCGCGAGGATGTCACTGCGCCGCTGACGCAGGCGGAAGATATCCGCCGGGCTTTCCAGCCAGCCGAGCGCAAAGAACTGCGCAATCGTCTTCTCGCCCAGCCCCTCGATATCGAGTGCCTTGCGGCTGACGAAATGTTCGAGCCGTTGGGTGCGCTGCGCCGGGCAGATCAACCCGGCGGTGCAGCGGACATCGACCTCGCCCTCTTCGGCCACCGCCTCGCTACCGCATTCGGGGCAATGATCGGGGAACAGGAACGCCGGGCGCGGGTCTTCGCGGGTGAGGTTCTCGACCACCTGCGGAATGACATCGCCCGCGCGCTGGATCACCACGCGGTCGCCAATCCTGAGGCCGAGCCGCGCGATCTCGTCGCGGTTGTGGAGCGTCACATTGGTGACCGTCACCCCGCCGACCAGCACCGGCGCGAGCCTGCCCACCGGGGTCAGCTTGCCGGTGCGCCCGACCTGAATGTCGATCCCCTGCACCACGGTTTCGGCGCGCTCCGCCGGGAACTTGTGCGCCAGCGCCCAGCGCGGGGCCTTGGCGACAAAGCCGAGCCGCTCCTGCCAATCGAGCCGGTCAAGTTTGTAGACCACGCCGTCGATGTCATAGGGCAGATCGGGCCGCGCCGCGCCGATGGCGTTGAAGCGCGCCACCAGTTCTTCCGCCCCGCCGACGACGCGCGCGAAGAGCGGCGAAACCGGGAAGCCCCAGGCGCGCAGCATGTCCACCACCTCGGTCTGCGTCGCTCCCGGCACTTCGCTCGCCGCACCCCAGCCATGCGCCCAGAACCGCAAGGGGCGCTTGGCCGTGACGCTCGCATCCTTCTGGCGCAGGCTCCCCGCTGCTGCATTGCGCGGGTTGGCAAACAGCTTTCCGCCCGCTTCATGCTGCGCAGCATTGAGTGCGGTAAAGGCCTGTTTTTCCATATAGACCTCCCCGCGCACTTCGAAGACGGCGGGCACCCCTTGAGGCAGGCTTTGCGGGATGTCAGCGATGTGCGCGACGTTTGCCGTCACATCCTCACCGACCTGTCCGTCACCGCGCGTCGCGGCGCGCACCAGCACCCCGTTTTCGTAGCGCAGCGAGCAGGACAATCCGTCGATCTTGTCCTCGGTGGTCACCGCCAGCGGCTCGCCTTCGGGCAGGTTCAGGAACCGGCGCATCCGCGCCAGCCACTCGGCCACCTCGTCCGGGCTGAAGGCATTGTCGAGGCTCATCATCCGAACCTCGTGCGCCACCTTGCCAAGCGGTGAGGCGGCGATGGCGTGGCCGACCTTGCGCGAGGGCGAATCCTCGCGGATCAGATGCGGGAACGCCGCTTCAATCTCGGCATTGCGGCGGACGAGCGCGTCATATTCGGCGTCGGAAATCTCCGGCGAATCTTCGGCGTGGTACAGGCGGTCGTGCTTGGCGATGACGCGGGCGAGGCGCATCAAATCATTGGCGGCATCCGCCTCGCTCAATCCTTCGGTGCTCATGCCCGCAGCTTTTTCACCGGGCCTTGGCAATGTCCAGCAACGACGGGCCGATGGCGGCAAAATCCTGGGTGCCGGGCACCAGCATGTTGAAATGCTGTTCCTGCGAGACCCGGATCACCTCGACCGCGATGCCCTGCGCACGCAGGCCTGCGATCACCTCAGGTTCGGGATCGGGCAGTGCGCCGTCGACAACCAGCAGGCGCTTGATCAGCGGCTTGTTCACCAGCGGGTCGAGCATGGCGTAGCGTGACGGCACGTCGGCCGGGGTGCCGCCCATCAGCGGCACGATGACAGGCTGGCCGCAGATTGCTGCATCGACCCCCACGAAGGGCGCGGTGCGCAGCGGCCCGTCGATCACCACAGCGGCGCGCGGCTTGGGCAGGTCGCCTGCGATCACCGCGTCGCCGTAGTTCCCCGTCCCCAGCCAGACCGCTGGCGTCGTTCCCGCCGAATGGCCCATCAGGGTGAGGCGCGACAGATCGATCGGATAGGACTTGGCGAGCGTCTTCACATAGGCCAGGCCCTGCGCCCAGTCGGCGAAGGTGTTGGGCCAGCCCCCGTCCGAACCGAGCTCGCGGTAGCCGGGCGTCCAGGTGGCAACGCCGTTGCGGGCGAGGAAGGTCGCAAGGCCGGAAACCCCGAAGGGCCCTGCGTAGCCCGACCAGCACCCGCCATGCCAGATCACCGCCACCGGGAAGGGGCCCTTGCCCTCCGGCATCCGCAATTCGCCATATTGCCGCGCCGAAGCACTGCCGTATGCGACTTTGAGGGTCGGGGCATCGGAGGGGATCGTGTTGACCTCTTTGGGTCCGTAATCCTTGGTGTCAGTCACCGCAAACCGCGCGTCGGGCTCCGGCGGGGCCACGGCCACCGGCGCGGTCGGCGCGCAGGCGGATAGCATTGCGGCGAGCGCCAGCAGCGAGATAACAGGCTTCATGATCGTCCCTCCCCCTTGAACGGCCGCAGCATAGCGCGCCGCAGCGGCAGCGGGCAACGGATCATTCACCGCCCTTGAGCACACCCAGTATCGCCACCTCATTGGCGATGTAGACCGGGTTGCCCGGGGTGATGATGGCAAAGTGGCTCATGCCGACATTCTCGCGCACCGCCACCTTGGCCCCGCCCGCCGCAAGCGCGGCCTGTGTCGCGGCCGAGGGGGCGGGAAGCTTGGCCTGCACGAACAGGAGTTCGGCCAGCTGCGGCGCGTGGGTGGCGGGCGAAATCGCGGCATAGCGCGCGCGCGCAGCTTCAGGCGGGGCGCCGATGAAGGGATCAACGGCGGAGAACTGGCACAGCGTGTCGAAAGCCGAGCGTTCGGCCCCGACATCGCCCGGCCCGTCGAGCACAATCGCGGCGCGGGCCTTGAGCGGTTGGCGCTTGCCGATGGGGCCATCCGCGCCCTGCGCGCTCGCCAACCACTGCGCCGGAAGCGCGCCCGCCGAATGGCCGACCAGCGTGACGCGCGCACGGTCGATGGGGTGCTTGGCCGCGACCTCCTCGATCAGCTTGGCCGAAGCGGCCCAATCCGCGAACGATCCCGGCCAGCCGCCCCCGTCCCCGACCTCGCGGTAATCGACATTGAGCGTGGCGATGCCAAGCTGCTGCCAGCGGGTGGCGAGCGGGGCCATGTAGGCCTGGCTCGCGATCCCGGTCTTCCAGCACCCGCCATGATAGATCACCGCCAGCGGAAACGGGCCCTCACCTTCCGGCAGCCGCAGTTCCGCAAACCCGCGCCCATGGTCGGCATAGCGCAAAATCGCATCGGGCGCGGAGGCGGCGAGGTTGGCGTCGGTGCCGTAGGTCGCGTTGTTGGGTTGCACTTGCGTCACAGCCTCCTCTGGCGCGGGCGTGGTGGGGGCGCAGGCGGCGGTGAGGAGAAGGATGGGGAGTAGGCGCATCACACCCCCTCCAGCAAGCGATCCGCCTGCGCGCGCGCTTCGGGCGTTACTTCAGCGCCGGACAGCATCCGCGCAATCTCCTCCTGCCGTCCGGCCTGGTCGAGCAGCACGACGCTGGTCTTGGTCACGATCCCGCTTGAAGCCTTGGCAATCAGGTAATGCTGACCCCCGCGCGCCGCGACCTGGGGCGAGTGGGTCACTGCCAGCAATTGGCCCTCTTGCGACGCGAGCCGCGCCAAACGCTCGCCGATGGCAGACGCCACCGCGCCGCCCACGCCGCGATCGATTTCGTCGAAGATGATCGTCGCCGCCCCGCCCTGCTCGGCCAGCGCGACCTTCAGCGCGAGGATGAAGCGCGACAATTCCCCGCCGCTCGCAATCTTGCCCAAGGGCGCGAAGTCAGCGCCGGGGTTGGTGGAGATGAGAAACTCCACCGCATCCATCCCGTGCGCATTCCAGCGCTCCTCTGGCAGCGGGGTGATCGCGGTGCGGAACCGGGCGGCGTCGAGCTTCAACGGGGCAAGCTCAGCCGCCACCGCCGCATCAAGCCGCTCCGCGCCCGCCACCCGCGCCGAGTGCGCCGCCTCGGCCGCGGCAACGTAAACCGTGCGCGCTTCCTTGGCGGCGGCTTCCAGCGCGTCGAGCTGCGCCTCCCCGCCCTCGATCGCCTCAAGCCGCGCACGCATCGTCCGCATCAGTTCGGGCAGGTCATCGACCTCGCAGCGGTGCTTGCGCGCCGCCGCCCGCAGTTCGAACAGGCGGGTCTCGGCACGCTCCAGTTCGTGCGGATCATGCACCAGCGCCTCGGCCGCAGCGCGCAGCTTGTCCTCAGCCTCTGTCGCTTCGATCACCGCGCGGTCGAGTGCGGCGAGCGCTTCGGCCAGCAAGGCGTGCTGTTCGGCAATCCGGTCGAGCTTGCGCGCTGCGACCCGCAAGGATGCCAGCGGCGAATGCGAGCCTTCCCACAGGTGCCGCAACGTTTCGAGATCGTCCGAGAGCTTCTCGCCCTTCTGCATATCCGCCCGCGCCCCGGCCAGCCGCGCTTCTTCCCCCGCGACCGGCTCCAACGCGGCGAGTTCGGCAAGGTGCGCAATCAGGAGATCCTGATCGGCCTTGGCCTGCTCCACTGCACCGCGCGCTTCGGCCAATTGCGCCTCGGTGCGCGCCCAATCGGCGTAAGCACGCTCCAGCCCGGCGGTGTCAGTTCCGGCATAGCGATCAAGCAGCAGCCGGTGGCCGCGCGGGTTCACGAGGCCCCGGTCGTCATGCTGGCCGTGCAGTTCCACCAGCGCGGGCGCCAATTCGCGCAGCAGGGCAACGCTGGCGGGTTGATCATTGATGAAGGCCTTGGAGCCGCCATCGACGCGAACTTGCCGCCGGATCAGCAGCGGCTCTCCCGGCTCGATAGCGATCTCGGCATCGTCGAGCGCAGCCGCGATCCCCGCAGGCAGCACGGCGAATTCAAAGCTGGCGGTAACGCTCGCCTTGTCCTCGCCTGCGCGCACCAGCGAGGTTTCCGCCCGGTCGCCCAGCACCAGCCCCAGCGCATCGAGCAGGATCGACTTGCCCGCCCCCGTTTCCCCCGTCAGCACACCCAGCCCGCGCGCGAAGGTAAGATCGAGCGCTTCGATAAGGACAATGTTGCGGATGGACAGGCGGGTGAGCATGGATGCGGGAACAGATAGCGCACAGCCTCCGCCCCGTCACCATGAGAACGCGCGCCAATCCCCAAGCCTTGGGCGTGTGCTAACCGCGCTTGCGTTCGAACAGGTCGATCAGCTCTTCGAACTTTTCCCGCTGCGCACGCTCGTCGCCGCTGGCAATCGCCTCGTGCACGCAGCAGGCGGCGTGATCCTTGAGCACCTGGCTTTCCACTTTGGAGAGCGCCGATCGAATTGCGGCGATCTGGTGCAGGATGTCGATGCAGTAGCGATCATCCTCGATCATCTGCGCCACACCGCGCACCTGCCCGGCGATGCGGTTGAGGCGCTGCACCTTGGCTTTGGTGGTGTCGTTCATGGCTACGGCTCCCTATACCCCCGGGGTGTATATAACTTTAGGACGCGGCGGAGCAAGAGCGGTAAGGCCGAGGCAACGGGTTCAAGCACTTGTCATACCCCATAGGGGTATCTATGAACGGGCTATGCCAATCCCCTCGCCTAACCGGTTTCCCGCATGAAACTGTCGCGCCGCAGCCTCGTGTCCGGCATGGCTGCGCTGGCGGCGTGCCGCGTGGCTCCCGCCTGGGCGCAGGGCCATGCCACGCACGGCATGAAGGGCGGCGCGCCGATCCGGGTCGGCTTTGATCAGGTCTCGGGCGCGGTGATCGATCTTGCTGTCGGCCATGGCCCGCGCATGGTGCAGGGTCGCAAGGGCCACGGCATTGCTGTCAACGGCTCGGTGCCGGGGCCGCTGATCCGCTTGCGCGAGGGGCAGAACGTCCGCCTCAACGTCACGAACAATCTCGATGAAGACACCTCGATCCATTGGCACGGGCTGCTGTTACCCTTCCATATGGACGGCGTGCCGGGGATCAGCTTTCCGGGCATCAAGCCGGGGCAGACCTTCACCTACGACTTTCCGATCCGCCAGTCGGGCACCTACTGGTATCACTCGCACTCCGGGCTTCAGGAGCAGCAGGGGCATTATGGTCCGCTGATTATCGATCCGGCCGGACCCGAACCTGTTGCATATGATCGCGAGTTTATCGTGCTGCTGAGCGAGTTCACCCCGCTCCATCCCCATTTCATTATGGACCGGCTGCGCAAGGGCGAAGGCTATTTCAACTATCAGCAGACCAGCTGGGCCGACGACTATCCGCTCACTGCGGAAGATCGCCGCATGTGGGCCGAAATGCGCATGCCTGCGACCGATATCGCCGATGTCACGGGATCAACCTACACCTACCTTGCCAATGGGCGCGGGCCGAAGGAGGGGCTGGAATATATCTTCAAGCCCGGCGAGAAGGTCCGCCTCAGGATCATCAACGGCGCGGCGCAGACCTTCTTCAACCTGCGCATTCCCGGTCTGCCGATGACAGTGATCGCGGCCGATGGCCAGAACGTGAAGCCGGTCGAGGTCGACGAATTCCAGATCGGCACGGCGGAAACCTATGACGTCATCGTCACGCCCACGGCCGAGGCCTATACCATAATCGCCGAGAGCATGGACCGTTCGGGCATGGCGCTCGCTACCCTCGCCAGCCGACCGGGTGCGCGCGCGCCGATACCGCCACCGCGCAAGCCGCCGCTGCTCGACATGGGCGATATGGGGATGAACCATGGCGACACGGGGAGCGGCGATGCGCACAGCATGGACGGCATGAAAATGCGCGACACGCTGCTGCTTCCGCCTGACGTGAAGGTGGGGCCGGGGATCGACATGGTTGCGATGGCCCCGGTCGACAAGCTCGGCGATCCCGGCCTCGGCCTGCGCGATGTGGGGCACCGCGTGCTGACCTACCGGATGCTCTCGGCGCTGGAGCCCAACCGTGACACCCGCACGCCCTCACGCTTGCTGGAGCTTCACCTCACCGGCAACATGGAACGCTACATGTGGTCATTCGACGGGGAGATGTACTCTGCCGTCAGCGACAAGCCGATCCGCTTTGCCTGGAACGAGCGGGTGCGGGTCAAGCTCGTCAACAACACCATGATGGCGCACCCGATCCACCTGCACGGGATGTTCTTCGAGCTGGTCAACGGCGAGGATCCTGCCCATCAGCCGCGCAAGAATATCGTGATCGTCCAGCCGGGAGCGAGTGCGCAGTTCGATCTCACCGCCAACGAGCCGGGCGATTGGGCCTTCCACTGCCACCTGCTCTACCACATGCACGGCGGGATGATGCAGACCGTGACTGTGATGGGGCCGGAGGCGGAACGGTGAGGCACGCGCTTTCACTGATGGCCCTTGTGGCGGCATCGCCGCTCGCGGCCCAACATCAGCATCACGACCATGCGCCCACTCCTACTCCCTCCCCTGCGCCCGCGCCCGACCCGCACGCCGGACATGATATGGCCGAGCCTGCACCCGATCCCCACGCGGGGCATGATATGGGCGCAATGACAGCGCCCGCCTCCCCCGGGCCGGCCATGGAGACCCCGCCGCCTGCAAAGGCGGGCAGCGGGCCGCCGCGCGCGGCCGATGCGGTCTGGGGCGCAGACGCCATGACCGCCTCGCGCGAGGAATTGCGCACAACTCACGGCGACTTCCCCGTCTTCTGGTTTCAGGGCGACCGCCTGGAAACGCAGGTTCGCGAGGGTGCGGATGCCTATGTGTGGGACATTCAGGGCTATTACGGCGGCCCGACCGAGCGGCTGTGGTTCAAGTCCGAGGGCGAGGGCGAATGGGGCAGCGCACCCGAAGATGCCGAGGTGCAGGCGCTCTATTCCAAGGCCATCAAACCCTTCTGGGACTTTCAAGCCGGTATCCGCCACGACCTCGCCGGGCCCGACACCACCCACGCCGTCATCGGCGTGCAGGGCCTTGCGCCTTACATGTTCGAGATCGACACTGCGCTGTTCCTGTCGCACCGCGGCGACATCACCGCGCGGATCGAGGCCGAGATCGACCAGCGCATCACCCAGCGCCTGATCCTCCAGCCCCGGATCGAAGCCAATCTGTCTGCGCAGGACATTCCCGCGCTCGGTATTGGTGCAGGGCTCGACCAGATCGAGGTCGGCGCGCGGCTCCGCTATGAGTTCCGGCGCGAGTTCGCGCCCTATATCGGAATCGAGCAATCCTGGCGCACCGGACAGGGCGCGGACTTCGCCCGCCTGCGCGGAGAGGACCCGTCCGTCACCAGCGTCCTTGCCGGCATCCGTTTCTGGTTCTGACACCCCTAAGGAGCAAACCCATGCGTCTCCCCGCCGTCTTCGCCGCCCTTGCCCTCTCAACGCTGACGCCGACGGCGCTGATGGCCCATGTCCAGCTTACCGCCTCCACCCCGGCGGCAGACGCCGAGGCCAAGGCGCCCAAGGTCATCGTGCTGACGTTCAGCGCGCCGGTTGATCAGACAAGCACGGCGGCCAGCATCATCATGACCGCGATGCCCGGCATGGCCAACCATGGCGAAATGGCGATCCGCAATTTCACCACGAACTGGTCAGCCGATGGCAAGACCTTGACGCTGACGCTCAAAAAGCCGCTGCCCACCGGCAGCTACGACGTGCGCTGGCAAGCCGCTGGGGACGATGGGCACGGCGTCAGCGGAACGCTCGCCTTCACAGTCGACTGAGCCCAGGCCGTCGGCCGTGGCGATCAGGACGCCGTCACGCCCTCGGCGTGCTTGCCGACCAGCTTGAAGGCGCGGTCGTACCACTCGCTGCCGGGGTAATTCGCCCCCAGCACCGCGGCATACTTCACCGCTTCCTCCGGCACGCCGAGCGCGAGGCTGCTTTCGGTGAGGCGGTAGAGCGCCTCGGGCGTGTGGCTGGTGGTGTCGAACTTCTCGACCACGTTGCGGAACCGCATATCGGCGGCGAGCCACAGGCCCATGCGCTGATAGTGGCGGCCGATCTCCATCTCCTTGCCCGCGAGGTGATCCGCCACCAGATCGAGCTTCAACCGCGCATCGGCGGCGTATTCGGTCTGAGGGAAGCGGCGGTTGACCTCACGCAGCGCGGTCTGCGCCTGCTCGGTGATCTTCTGGTCGCGGTTCACATCGCTGATCTGCTCGTAATAGCTGAGCGCGATCAGATAATAGGCGTAAGGCGCGTCCTTGTTGCCCGGGTGGATCGACAGGAACCGCTGCGCGTTCTGGATTGCCTTGTTATAATCGCGCGCGATGTAATAGCTGAAGGCGCTCATCAGCTGCGCGCGGCGGGCCCAGGGCGAATAGGGGTGCTGGCGCTCCACCTCGTCAAACAGCGCCGCGGCCTGCAAGGTGTTGCCCTTGTCCAGCCGCCGCTGCGCCTCGGCATAGAGCGATTCGACATCGCGCGCGACGTAGGCGACGTCCTTGCCCTCGGTGCTCCCGGCACAGGCGGAGAGGGTCGCAAGGGTGGCGGCGGCGAGCGCAGCCTGCGCGAGACGGGTGGTGAGCTTGGTCGACATGGCCGACCCTATAGCCAGCCGCGCGCTGAACGCCAAGTGAAGGGTGAGGCCCTGTGTGCAAGTCGTGACGTGCGCACCAGAGGCCAAACCCCGGCCGACGGGTCGGCGTGCCGGACCCGTTCGGAAGCGAAGCTGGCCAAAGGCCACCACGCGGCTTGGCCGCGGCGGCCCCTCCCGATTTTCCTACTCCCGCGTTTTGTGATCCACCTCCCCCAACGGTCGCACCGCGACCGCAAGGGCGCCAGAACGTTTTGGCGCCCGCCCGCAGCGACGCTGGCGAAGCCAGCATGAGCGAGGAAACGACAAAAAATGACCCGAAAGAAAGACCCCCGCACCGCCCGCCTCCCCGTCCCCGCCGGAG
>NZ_JAAALE010000021.1 GCF_009905735.1 Porphyrobacter sp. SLTP | reverse complement strand
GGGCGCTGCTGCTGATCGCCAATGCCGATCCTGACCACGGCGGCTGGCGCATCGCTTTGCCTGACCTCGCCTCGCGCATCGGCGGCTCCGTGCAGCTCGAAATCCGCGCGCCTGACGACGAAATGGCGGGAGAGCTCATTCTCGCCCATGCCCAGCAGCGCGGGCTCGCTCTGGCGGAGGGGGCGAGCGACTATCTGGTGCCGCGCACCACCCGCAGCTTTGCCGCGATCGAGGCGCTGGTGGCGGCAATCGACCGGATATCTCTTGAACGTCAGACGCCTGCCACCATGTCTGTGTGGCGCGCCGCGCTCGAGGCCCTTCACGGCCCCGAACAGCAGCGCCTGTTCTAGGCCCTGCGAGTTGCATCGCGCAGGCTTTGGTGGGAATGTGACGGGCGATGTTTGAACGGCTGATCAGCTATCTCGACTCGGTGCGGGCGCGCGATCCTGCGCCGCGTTCGCGTTGGGAAATCCTGCTTTACCCGGGCGTGCTCGCGCTCGGGCTCCACCGCGTGGCGCATTGGCTGTTTGAGGCGCGGCTGTATTTCCTCGCGCGGTTTGTGAACCATTTCTCCCGCGCTCTGACCGCGATCGACATTCATCCGGGCGCCACCATCGGCAAGAATTTCTTCATCGACCACGGCTTCACCGTGATCGGCGAGACGGCGCAGATCGGCGATAATGTCACGATCTACCAATGCGTCACGCTGGGCGGCTCAAACCCGACCAATGGCAAGGGTGGCAAGCGTCACCCGACTTTGATGGACAATGTCATCATCGGTTCGGGCGCGCAGATCATCGGGCCGATCGTGGTGGGCGAGCGGGCGCGGGTCGGCGCGAATGCGGTCGTGACCGAGGATGTGCCCGCGGGCGCGACCATGATCGGACTGAAGGCCCGCTCGACGCTGGTGCCCGCCGAGGAGTGGCTGCGCGAATTCATTCCCTATGGCACGCCCTGCGATGATCCGCCGTGCGACGAGCAGGGCGGCCAGCGCCGCGATTGCATCGAAAAGCTTGAGGCCGAGATTACGTCGATGCGCGAGGAAATGGCGCTGATGAAGGCGATGCTCGCCGAACGCGCTGCGCCGCCTGCGCCGGTGCGCATCCGCAAGAGCGCGGCCAAGGACTAGCCGGTTGACCTCAGGAATGCAGAGCCCGGGTGGCCATGGTCAGGTGGTCCCCTTTCCCGGACGGAGCGCAGATCAGGTCGGGTTTGAACGGGCCGAACTCACGCGGATCCTCGATCTTTACGGGCGGATGGTCGCGGCCGGGCAATGGCGCGATTATGCGATGGATTTCGATGCCCATGCTGCAACCTTCGCCGCCTTCCGCCGCACGGCCGAGCGGCCACAGGCGCGGCTGGAGAAACGCCCGGCCTTGCGATCGAAGCAGGGGATGTGGACTTTGTTCGGCGAACACGGGCAGGTGCTGAAACGCGGGCATGATCTTGCCAATGTGCTCGCACCGATGGAGCGCAAGTTGCTGAAGGCGGTCGAAGACTGAACCACAAACAGCAAAGGCCCGCCCCCTCGCAGGGACGGGCCTTTTGTTTGCGGTCTAACCGCCTTTAACCGCGCGCGCTGGCGGGGCCGGTGCCGGTGACCTTCTGCATCGCGCGCAGGATGTTGCCCGACTGCTCGGAGCCGGACTGCGGGGCGATGAGGTTGGTGAAGGAGTTGATCTCCTCCCAGCGCGCGGCGAAGCCTTCGAGCGTGCGCTCGCCTTCCGGCAGCCACACGGCGTCGTTCATGACAGTCCACGAGGAGTGGTAGCCGCCCGCGCCAGCGCCGACGATGGCGTTGGTCGGCGCGTCTTCGCTCACGAGGAACAGCGCGGCCGGGACCACGTTTTCCGGCGCGAACAGCTTGAAGGCTTCCTCAGGGAACAGGTCTTCGGTCATGCGGGTGCCCGCGACCGGCGACAGGGTGTTGCAGCGCACGTTATACTTCGCGCCTTCGAGGGCCAGCGTCTTGGTCAGACCCGCGAGACCCAGCTTGGCCGCGCCATAGTTCGCCTGGCCGAAATTGCCGAACAGGCCAGTCGAGGACGCGGTCATCAGGATGCGGCCATAGCCCTGTTCGCGGAAGGTTTCCCAGCACGCCTTGGTGGCGAAGGCCGAGCCGGTGAGGTGGACCTTGACCACGAATTCGAAGTCGGCCGGTTCCATCTTGGCGAAGGTCTTGTCGCGCAGCACGCCCGCGTTGTTGATCAGCACATGCACGCCGCCCCACTTCTGCTTGGCGTCGGCAACCATCTTTTCCATCTGCTCGAATTCGGTGACCGAGCCGCCATTGGCGACCGCTTCGCCGCCCATCGCTTCGATTTCGGCGACGACCTGCGCCGCGGCGTCCGAGGTGCCGGTCCCGTCACGCGAACCGCCGAGGTCGTTGACGACAACCTTCGCCCCGCGCCGGGCGAGTTCGAGCGCATAGGCCTTGCCGAGCCCGCCGCCTGCACCGGTGACGATGGCGACCTTGTCCTTGAAGCTGATGGTCATGTGGGTTCTCCTGTCCAAACATGCGGCGCGGTTTACGCCTGCGTAAAGCAAAATGCGGGCGCTGCGTGGCACTTTCGCGCCCGGCTTGCAACATCCGAACTGACAGGGTGCGATGCCGTAAGGTCAGGCCGCGGTGTTGAAGGCTCTGAGGGCGGGAATCAGCGCTGCAAACGAATCGATCACCGCATCTGCGCCGAGTTCATGCGGCGGCCTGTCGCAATAGCCGTAGGCCGCCGCGATCACCGGCACGCCCGCCGATTTGGCGGCGCGCACGTCATAGGTGGAATCGCCGATGAACACGAAGCGGCCGCCTCCCAATGCCTCGCGCGCGGCGAGGACGGGAGCGGGGTGGGGCTTGGCGAGGAACTGGCCGTCCGGGCCTTTCCCCATGGAATCGCCGCCGATCACCGTCTCGAACGTGCCGATCAGATCGAGCTGGGTCAGCACGTTGCGGGCGAAGGCTTCGAATTTGTTGGTGACGACCGCCATTCGCACGCCCTGCGCGGCTAAGTCCGCCAGCGCCTCGCGCACGCCGGGGTAGGGGGCGGTGTGGACGGCGTTGTTCTGTTCGTAAAAGCCGAGCATCGCCTTGTAGAGCCGCTTGAACTCGTCCTCGGGGACACCGCCCTGCGCCTCGACCGCGCGGGCGAGCATGATCTTGGCCCCGCCGCCGATGAGGTCCTTGCTGGTCTCGACCGAGACTTCCGCAAAGCCTCCCAACGCCAGCGCATGGTTCACCGCCGCGCCAAGATCGCGAAAGGTATCGAGCAGGGTGCCATCAAGGTCGAAGCCGATGGCGTCAAAAGGGATCGTCGTCATGGTGTGCGCGGTGGCGGATGGTTCTTCAAACCGCAAGCAATTGCTGGCAGGCGCGGCATTCCCTAAAGACAGGCACCATGATCACGACGACACATCCTTTCGCTGCCATCATCCTTGCCGCGGGCAAGGGCACCCGCATGAAAAGCGACACGCACAAGGTGCTGCACCCCATCGCGGGCCGAGCCATGCTTGAACACCTCATGGCGAGTGTGGCGGAACTCCAGCCAGAGCGGACTGCGGTCGTGGTGGGCGCGGGGCGTGACCAGATCGAGGCAGCTGTCGGCGCGCGGGCAACGACCTGCCTTCAGGAGCCGCAGCTCGGCACAGCCCATGCGGTGCAACAGGCCGAGGGTGCGCTGGCGGATTTTGCGGGCGATGTGTTGGTGCTTTACGGCGATGTGCCCTTCGTGAAAGCGGCGACAATGCGCGCCATGCTCGAACGGCTGCATGGTGACGATAGTCCCGCTGCCGTGGTGCTGGGCTTTGAACCTGCCGATCCGCTCGCCTATGGCCGGGTAATTGCGGATGATGCGGGGACCATCCTCAAGATGGTCGAATACAAGGACGCGGACGAGGGCGAGCGTGCCACGCGGCTCTGCAATTCCGGCCTGCTGGCCGCGCGTTCTGAAGACCTGTTCGCCCTGCTCGCGCGGGTCGGCAATGACAATGCGCAGGGTGAATATTACCTCCCCGACATCGTCAATATTGCCATCGCGGATGGGCGCACCTGCGCGGTCATCACCGCCGAAAGCGCGGACGAAGTGGCCGGGATCAACTCCCGCGCCGAACTGGCCGCCGCCGAAGCGCGGTGGCAGGCCGCGCGCCGACTTCAGGCGATGGACGACGGCGCGACCCTGATTGCGCCTGAGACGGTGTTCTTCAGCTGGGACACTGAGGTGGGCCGCGATGTCACCATTGAACCCAACGTGTTCTTCGGCCCCGGCGTGGTGATTGCCGACAACGTCTTGGTGCGCGCCAATTCCCATATCGAAGGCGCCAGCCTCGCCAGTGGGGTCAAGGTCGGGCCCTTTGCGCGCCTGCGCCCGGGCACAGTGCTGGGCGAGAACAGCTTCATCGGCAACTTCGTCGAAGTGAAGAACGCGGTGCTCGGCGAAGGGGCAAAGGCGAGCCACCTCACCTATCTGGGCGACGCTACCATTGGCGCGGGCGCGAATATCGGCGCTGGCACCATTACCTGCAATTATGATGGCTACTTCAAGTACAAGACCGTAATTGGGCCGGGGGCCTTTATCGGTTCCAACTCGTCCCTCATCGCCCCTGTGACCATCGGCGCTGATGCGATTGTCGCGGCAGGATCGGCGGTCAGCCGCGATGTCGCGCCGGGCGAACTCAGGATGGTGCGCGCCGAGCAGCTGGTGAAGGACGGCTGGGCCGACCGCTTCCACGATGCGATGAAGAAGAAAAAGGCAGCGGAGAAAAAGGGGTGAGCGATACACCCAACTGCTGGCTCTGCGGCCGCCCGCTCGGCGACATCGTCCAATGGCATCACCCCGTGCCCAAGGCGAAGAAGGGCAAGGTAAAAGTGCCGATCCACCCGATCTGCCACAAGACGATCCACGCCAACTTCACGAACAACGAGCTCGCCCGCATCGGCGATAGCGCCAGCGTGATCCGCGACAATCCCGCTATTGCGAAGTTCGTCGCCTGGATCGCCAACAAGCCCGCCGATTTCGACGCGCCGACGCGGTAGGGGTGGAACTTTCGGCTGGCCTGCCCACTTGTGGTGCATGCCATCAGGAGAAACACCATGAACGCCGGACGCTGGATCGCTGCCGGGATCGGCCTTGCCGCTGTGGGAGCTGCCGCCGTGTATGCCCAATACCGCCAGACCGAACAGCCCGACTTTGCGCTCGTCAGCGCGGATGAAGACTTCGAACTGCGCGATTACCCTTCACTGGTGGTCGCCGAAGTCAGCCATTCGGGCAGCCGTGAACGCGCCAGCGGGGCAAGTTTCCGGCGCCTCGCCGCCTATATCTTCGCGCAGGATCGCCCGGCAGGCGGCGAGAAAATCGCCATGACCGCGCCGGTTCTTCAGGATGAAACCCAGCCGGGCGAATGGCGGATGCGGTTTGTGATGCCTTCGAAATATACGCTCGAAACCCTGCCGCCTGCGCCGGCCGATATTGCGCTCACCCAGATGCCCGCGCGGCGGATGGCGGCTATCCGGTTCTCGGGCAATGGCGGGGCCCGCGATCTCGCGCTGATGGAGGCGCGTCTGCGGGACTGGATGATGGGGCAAGGGCTGATGCCTGCCGGCGAGGCCGAGTTTGCCTTCTACGATGCGCCGATGGTGCCGGGGCCGCTACGCCGCAACGAGGTGCTGATCCCCGTCGCGGCGAAGTGACCGGCGGCGCGGGGCGTCATGCGTCCTGCATCCGCCCCGTACCAGCGGGCGCATCGGCGAGATAATCGGCTTCCCATTGTTCGAACTCGCTGCGGCTCAGCAGATAGCGTTCGCGTGCTTCGTGGAAGCTGATCGCCTTCTCGTGAACGGCGCGGACAACCTCGTCCTTGCGCGCCTTTGACCAGTGAACGCGGTGCGTCTTGGGCAGGGCGTTGTAGCTCTTGATCGCATCGGCGATCGAAATCTCTCTGGGGTAGGCCATCAATTTGCTCCTCATCGCTTGTGCTCATCGCCCCCGATGGCCTGAGTGTTGACGGGAAGACCTAACCAGACCTTTCGAAACAGGGTTAATTTTGCGTTGAGGAAGCGTCCCGTTCCGTGGGTGCGACGAACCGAGCGCAAAGTGTCGGCTTGTTTTACAGGCAGTTGAGTTGCCTTGCGGACCTAACGCAAAAGGGGCGGCTCCTTACCGGAACCGCCCCCTCGCAAATCGCCTGTCAGCGCAAGCTTACCCGCCGGACACGGGCGCCATGAGCCGCTGCATCAGGTAGATGAATTGCAGCGCCTGAAGCTTCGCACGCTGGTCATTGTCGACCCCGCCGGAGTGGCCTCCGGTCGTATCCTCGAAGTAGTAATAGGGCTGGCCGAGCGCCTTCAGTTTGGCTGCACCCTTGCGCGCGTGGGCGGGGTGGGTGCGGTCATCCGCGGTCGAAGCCCACAGGAACGGCGCTGGGTAATCCACGCCTGCCACGATCTTCTGGTAGGGCGAATAGCCCTCGATCCAGGCGCGCTGTTCGGGGATGCGCGGATCGCCATATTCGCCGATCCACGAAGCCCCGCGCCCGATCACGTGATAGCGCAGCATATCGAACAGCGGGATCTGCACGATCGCCGCGTTGAGCAGGTCTGGGCGCTGGGTGAAGAAGGTGCCGACCAGCAGCCCGCCCTGCGAGCCGCCCTGGATGCCGAGATGCTCCGGCGAGGTGAAGCCGCGCTTCACCAGATCCTCACCCACGGCGATGAAATCGTCCCAGGTGCGCTGCTTGTTCTCGCGGATCGCCGTCTGGTGCCAGTTCGGCCCGAACTCGCCACCGCCACGCAGGTTGGCGAGCACATAGGCGCCGCCCTTTTCGACCCACAGCTTGCCGGTCGAGCCGAGGTAGCCGGGCAGGCGCGGCACCTGGAACCCGCCGTAGCCGGTCAGCAGGGTCGCAGTGGTGCCGTCCAGCGCCATGCCCTTGGGCTTGACGATGAAGTAGGGGATCTTGGTCCCGTCCTTGCTGGTCGCCTCATGCTGTTCAACATCCATCCCGGCCGGATCGAAATAGGCCGGGCTGGTCTTGAGCACGGCGGGCGGCGTGCTGCCATCGGTGTAGTAGAGCGTGGTCGGATTGAGGAAATCGCTGACCGTGTACATGATCTGGTCGGTCTCGTCCGACGATGCCGCGATGCCGAGCGTCGCGTTATCGGGCAGGGGCACTTCCTTGCTGACCCACTTGCCGCCGTCAAAGTTAAATTCCAGCACCTTGCCCACGACATTGTCGAGCAGCGTCACGAACAGCGCATTGCCGGTGATTGCGCCGCCTTGCTTGGTCTGGCGCTCACCCGGCGCCCAGACGAGGGTCTTCTTCGCACCGTTCGGATTGGCTTTCCATTCCTCAAGGTTGACCGCAATCAGGCTGTCAGCGGGGAAGGTCTGGCCGTCTGTGGTCCAGTCGACATCGGTCGACAGCAAGATGTGGCCGTCGACGATCCCGAACAGACCGGCCTTCTTGGGAATGTCGAGTTCGAGCCACGTTCCGTTGTGCTCGACATAGTTGATGCTCTCATGGAAGCTGACGCCGCGATAGGCGGTGCGGGCGTGGATGGTGCCCTTGTTGTCGCGCAGCAGGGTCGCGCCGGCCCATACATCGGTCGGTTCGCCGCGGAAGATTTCAGGTGCATCGGTAATCGCCGTGCCGCGCTTCCAGACGCGGCTGGTGAAGGGATATTCGCTTTCCGTCAGCGTGCCTTCGCCAAAGCCGCGACCGACCAGCAGCGTGTCAGCGTCAATCCACTGCACGCCGCCCTGGCTCTTGGTGTCGAGCACAAAGCCGTCTGCAACGAACTGCTTCGTCGCGGTGTCGAACTCGCGCATAATGGTGGCGTCCTCGCCGCCGTCGCTCAGCGCGACCATGCACTTGGTCAGCGCGGGCGGCAGGCAGGTCATGCCCTGATAGACCCATTCCTTGCCTTCAGCCTTGGCGAGCGCATCGACATCGAGGACGATTTCCCACTCCGGCTTGGCGGTGCGGTAGCTTTCCAGCGTCGTGCGGCGCAGCAGGCCCTTGGGGTTCGCCTTGTCCTGCCAGAAATTGTAGAGCCCATCGGGGCGGAAGCTGACGAACGGGATGCGGTCTTCGCTGTCGAAGATCGCCAGCGCTTCGGCCTTCAATTGCGCATAGCGGGGATCGGCCTCAAAGGCGGCCAGCGTCCGCTCGTTCTCCTTGGCGACCCATTCCAGCGCCTCGGGGCTGCGGGCTTCCTCCAGCCAGATATAGGGATCCTGCTCGGGGCCGGGGACGCCGTCCTGCGCGACAGCAATGCTTGATGTGGTCATAGCCAGCGCAATGGCCAGCCTCGATACGAGTTTCAAGTGCGACTCTCCCATTCACGGTTGCAGCGGCTGCGGCGTCTCGGCAGCAGGGCGGCGCGAAGGTGGCCGGAGGTCGCACGGATTGCAAGGCCGCGCTTGGGGGAAATTACTCGCGCAGGGCGAAGGCACGAATGTCGCGGGTTGCCAGCGTCTCGTGCGCGATCTCGCGGTAGTCACGCGCGATTGCGGCGGCGACCATGCGCTTGGCTTCACGGCTCTGCGGTGTGACGGGGCGGTCGGCAGTGACAATCACCGGCGGGCGCGTCGCGAGGATGCGCGCGACCTCGCCGACCTGCGAGGTGCCGAGCGCGTTTTGCTCCAGCGCATTGTTGAGGTGATCGGGATAGATGAAGCGGGTGGGCAGGCAGCTTCCCGTCATCCGGTAAAGCGCGGTCGGCCCGTCGAACACGAACAGACAGCGCCCGGCGGCAGCATCGATCTGCGGGGCAATGGCGCTCGCCAGCCGCTCGGTCGCGGTGCGGTTGTCGTGGGTGAGACCGTACTGGAACGGGACCAGTGCAAGGTAGAGCGCGGCCGGGACCAACATCGGCAGGTTGAGCCGCGCATCCGGCTTGGCCGGGAACAGCGGCAGGCTCAGCAGAATGCAGGCCGGGACCAGCGCGGCGAGGTAATAGCGGTAGACGGTCGAGGGCAGGAAGACTGTCGCGAGCGCCGCCGCCAGCCACAACAGCACGAAGACATAGGTCTGGGGCAGAGGCGCGGCGCGGCGCGCGGCGTTGAGGCCGAACAGCGCCAGCCCGCCGAGCGGCAGGAGGAACAGGATGATGTCCTTGTGCAGCCGCCCTGCGCCTGCAGGCAGGCGGTCGAAGAAGGACATAAAATTGGCGAAGATGAACGCGTCCCAATGCCCCGCCAGCGCATAGCCCGCTGCCACCAGCGCGGTCGGCAGCACGCCAAGCACCCCAGACGCGGTGGCTAGCAACGCCAGCCGCGCAGGGCCCGCGCCGCGCCGATGTTGACCCCACAGCGCCCACAGCCCGAAGAACAGGCATTGCGGCAGCACGGTGTACTTCACTTGCAACGCCAGCCCGCCGATCAGCATGGCGCTCAGCATCCGCAGCACCGCGTGAGGGTGGTCGGGATTGCGCACCAGCACCGCCATACCCAGCATCATCGGGATGAAGAACGCCTCGGAATTGCCCGAGAACGCGCCGTAGATCGCGGTCAGCACCACATAGAGCAGCCCGGCAGCGGTCGCCGTCCCCCGGTCGGTCAGATCGCGCGCCAGAACAAACGTGAGCCATGCGCCCGCCACGGTGAAGGCGGCGGCCAGACCCTGATAGGCTTCCGGCCCCGGCCCGCCGATGGCATGGGCGAGGGCATAGAGCGCGAACAGGCCGAAGGGCTTGCGATCCCACAGGTCGACGAACACGACCTTGCCGTCCAGCATGGCATTCCCGATCAGCGAATAGAGCTGCTCGTCGGTATCGGCATTGGCATCGCCAAACCACGCCCCGCGCACCAACAGCGTGAACAGCAGCAAGACGCCACCCACCCACAGATCGGCTCTGATCGCGGCGGGCGCGGCACGACTGACAGGCGAAGCGAACATGGCGCCAGCCTTGCCACGGACATGGTTAATTTTCTGGCTACGCGCGGGGGGAGGCCAAAGCAAAAGGGCGACCCTGCGGGGCCGCCCTCATGACTTGCGATGATGGTGAGGCTCAGCCCTCGACGTGTTCGGCAAGAACCGTGAGGCCCTTTTCGTTCACCTCGGCAAAGCCGCCACGCACCTGAATGATCTCGGGCGCCGCGCCGTCCTTGGCGAAGATCTGCACCGCGCCGTCGCGGATCGTGCTCATGAAAGGCGCATGGCCCTCCAGCACGCCGAATTCGCCCTCGGTGCCGGGGACGACCACCATGTGGACGTCTTCCGACCGGACAAGCTTGGCAGGGGTGACGAGCTCGAAGTGGAGGGGCATGATGCCTTAGACCTCTTCGGCCATCTTCTTGGCCTTGGCGACCACATCCTCGATCCCGCCGACCATGTAGAACGCCTGCTCAGGCAGGTGGTCATATTCGCCGTCGACCACCGCCTTGAAGCTCTTCACGGTGTCTTCGATCTGCACGAACACGCCCGGGATGCCGGTGAAGACTTCCGCGACGTGGAAAGGCTGCGACAGGAACTTCTGGATCTTGCGCGCGCGGGCGACGATCGTCTTGTCCTCTTCCGACAGTTCATCCATCCCGAGAATGGCGATGATGTCCTGCAGGCTCTTGTACTTCTGCAAGGTTTCCTGAACGCGGCGGGCGGTTTCGTAATGCTCGGCACCGACAACGCGCGGTTCGAGCACGCGGCTGGTCGAGTCGAGCGGGTCAACCGCCGGGTAGATGCCGAGTTCCGAAATCGCGCGGTTCAGCGTCGTGGTCGCATCCAAGTGAGCGAACGAAGCGGCAGGCGCCGGGTCGGTCAAGTCGTCCGCGGGAACGTAGATCGCCTGCACCGAGGTGATCGAACCCTTGGTGGTCGAGGTGATGCGCTCCTGCAGCTTGCCCATGTCGGTCGCCAGCGTCGGCTGGTAGCCCACCGCCGAGGGAATACGGCCGAGCAGCGCCGACACTTCCGAACCGGCCTGCGTGAAGCGGAAGATGTTGTCGACGAAGAACAGCACGTCCTGGCCTTCAACGTCGCGGAAATATTCCGCCATCGTCAGGCCCGACAGCGCGACGCGTGCGCGGGCGCCCGGGGGCTCGTTCATCTGGCCGAACACCAGCGCCACCTTGGAGCCTTCCGAGGTCGCATTGCCCTCGGCGTCCTTGGCGATGACGCCGGCGTCGAGGAATTCGTGGTAGAGGTCGTTGCCCTCGCGGGTACGTTCACCCACGCCCGCGAACACCGACACGCCGCCGTGGCCCTTGGCGATGTTGTTGATCAGTTCCTGAATCAGCACGGTCTTGCCGACGCCTGCGCCGCCGAACAGGCCGATCTTGCCGCCGCGCGCATAGGGGGCGAGCAGGTCGATCACCTTGATGCCGGTGACAAGGATCGCCGCTTCGGTCGACTGGTCAACGAACAGCGGGGCTTCGGCGTGGATCGGCATGGTGCTGTCCGCGCCAATCGGGCCGCGCTCATCGATCGCTTCGCCGATGACGTTCATGATGCGGCCGAGGACCTTGGGGCCAACCGGCACCGAGATCTGCGCGCCGGTGTTCACGACTTCGCTGCCGCGCACGAGGCCTTCGGTCGCGTCCATCGCGATGGTGCGCACGGTGTTTTCACCAAGGTGCTGGGCGACTTCGAGCACCAGCGTCTTGCCGTTGTTCTTGGTTTCCAGCGCGGTGAGGATCGCGGGCAGTTCACCGGGGAACTGCACGTCGACGACAGCGCCGATGACCTGGCTGATCGTGCCGTTGGTGGTCTGGTTGAGAGCGGGGGCGGTGGCCATGATTGTTTCCTTGGCTTTCGATTAGAGCGCTTCTGCGCCCGCGATAATTTCGATGAGTTCGGTGGTGATCGCGGCCTGGCGGCTGCGGTTGTACTGGATGGTCAGCTTCTGGATCAGCTCGCCCGCGTTGCGCGTGGCGTTGTCCATCGCGGTCATCGAGGCGCCCTGTTCCGAGGCTTCGCGCTCAAGCAGCGCGCCGAACAGCTGGGTGCGCACATAACGCGGCAGCAGTTCTTCGAGGATTTCCTCCTCGCTCGGCTCGTATTCCACCACCGAGTCCAGCACGACCGCATTGGTCGGCGCGGGGACGGGGATCAGCTGGTTGATGGTGGGGTCCTGCGCCAATGCCGACTTGAATGTCGGGTAGACGAGGTGCGCGACATCGAAATGGCCTGCGTCGAACAGCGCGATCAGTTCGTTGGCGATGGCCTCGGCTTCGGCGAAACCGGGGGTCTTGACCGTGCTGGTGTCAAAGCCGCCGCCGATCAGGGTCGGGAATTCGCGCTTCAGCGGCGCGCGGCCCTTCTTGCCGACGAGGTAGAACTCCACCGTCTTGCCAGCGGCCTGCAATTCGCGCGCCTTGATCTTGGCCGCCTTGACCAAGTTCGAGTTCAGACCGCCGCACAGGCCCTTGTCGGTGTTGACCACCACAAGCAGGTGGCGCTGGTCCGACCCGGTGCCGCCGAGCAGCTTGGGGGCGCTATCGCCCGCAACCTTGCCCGCCAGCGATGCCATCACCGCCGCAAGGCGCGTGGCATAGGGCCGGCCGGCCTCAGCCGCAGCCTGGGCACGGCGCAGCTTGGCCGCCGCGACCATCTGCTTGGCCTTGGTGATCTTCTGGGTCGATTTGACCGAGTTGATCCGGCCCTTGAGTTCCTTGAGTGAGGGCACTTCAGGGTGTCCTTACGCGAACTGCTTGGCGAAAGCTTGCAGTGCGGCCTTGGTCTTGTCCGCGACTTCGCCTTCGAACTTCTTGCTGGTGCGGATCTCGGTCAGAACCGAACCGTGCTCACGGCGCATGTAGTCGAGCATCTGGGTCTCGTACTCGTTCACGCGGTTCACCGGGATCGCATCGAGGAAGCCGTTGGTGCCGGCGTAGATCGACACGGTCTGCTCTTCGAAGGGCATCGGCGAGAACTGCTTCTGCTTCAGGAGCTCGGTCAGGCGCGCGCCGCGGTTCAGCAGCTTCTGCGTCGCGGCATCGAGGTCCGAGCCGAACTGCGCGAAGGCCGCCATTTCGCGGTACTGCGCAAGGTCGAGCTTCATCGAGCCCGAGACCTTCTTCATCGCCTTGGTCTGAGCGGCACCGCCGACGCGGCTCACCGAGAGACCGACGTTAATCGCCGGACGGATGCCCTGATAGAACAGGCCGGTTTCAAGGAAGATCTGGCCGTCGGTGATCGAGATCACGTTGGTCGGGATGTAGGCCGACACGTCGCCCGCCTGGGTTTCGATGATCGGCAGCGCGGTCAGCGAACCGTGGCCGTTTTCTTCGTTCATCTTCGCGGCGCGCTCGAGCAGGCGGCTGTGGAGATAGAACACGTCACCCGGATAGGCTTCACGGCCCGGAGGACGACGCAGCAGCAGCGACATCTGGCGGTAAGCCACGGCCTGCTTGGAAAGGTCGTCATAGACGATCACGGCGTGCATGCCGTTGTCGCGGAAGAACTCGCCCATCGCGCAGCCGGTGTAGGGCGCGAGGTACTGGAGCGGGGCGGGCTCCGAAGCGGTCGCAGCGACCACGATGGAATATTCCATCGCGCCGTTTTCTTCGAGCTGCTTGACGATCTGCGCCACAGTCGAGCGCTTCTGGCCGACGGCGACATAGACGCAATACAGCTTCTTGCCTTCGTCGTCGCCCTGATTGGCTTCCTTCTGGTTGATGAAGGTGTCGATGGCGACAGCGGTCTTGCCAGTCTGACGGTCACCGATGATCAGCTCGCGCTGACCGCGGCCGACGGGGACCAGCGCGTCAATCGCCTTGAGACCGGTCTGCACCGGCTCCGACACGGATTCGCGCGGGATGATGCCCGGTGCCTTCACTTCGACGCGGCTGCGCTGCGTGGTTTCGATCGGGCCCTTGCCGTCGATCGGGTTGCCGAGTGCATCGACCACGCGGCCGAGCAGGCCCTTGCCGACTGGCACGTCGACGATGGTGCCGGTGCGCTTGACGACATCGCCTTCCTTGATTTCGGCGTCCGAGCCGAAGATCACGACGCCGACGTTATCGGCTTCGAGGTTCAAGGCCATGCCCTGGACGCCATTGGCGAATTCGACCATCTCGCCGGCCTGCACCTGATCGAGACCATGGATACGGGCGATCCCGTCACCCACCGACAGCACGGTGCCGGTTTCGCTGACTTCAGCCTCGGTGCCGAAATTGGCGATCTGGTCCTTGATGACCTTCGAGATTTCTGCGGCGCGGATTTGCATGGGTAGTGTCCTTTAAGCCTGCATGGCTTTGGCAAGCGAGTTGAGACGGGTGCGGATCGAGGCATCAATGCGCTGCGAGCCGATGGTGACGACGAGGCCGCCCAGAAGGTCGGGATCGACCGAGGCGGTGAGCATGACGGTGCGCCCTTCGCGCGCCGTCAGCTTGGTCTTCAGGGTGGCGAGCTGTTCGTCCGACAGCGGGTGCGCGCTGGTGACGGTCGCGGTCACTTCACCGCGCTGGGCCGCGGCAATCGCCTTAAACGCCGTGATGATCGCAGGCAGCTTGCCCAGACGGCGGTTGGCGGCGAGCACGCCGATGAAATTGGTGGTGAGCGGGCTGAGCTTCAGCTTCTTCGCCACGGCCGCCATCGCTTTGCCCTGCACATCGCGGGCAAGTTCGGGATTGGTGGTCAGCGCCGCCAGATCGCCCGATTCGGCCAGGGCAGCGCCCAGCGTTTCGAGATCGCTCTCGACAGCTGTCACCTTGCCACCTTCGGCGGCGAGATCGAACAGGGCCGAGGCATAGCGTCCAGCCAGGCTAGCCTTGATACCGGCGGAAATATCCACGCGCGTGCAATCCTCTCGGAAGCTTCAAAAGGGTAATTTGCTTGGGCCTTGGGAACGGGGCGTGCGCAAGGGCTGCCCTCAAGGTTGGCGCGCGCCTAGCAATTGATTCCCGATGGTGCAAGCCGGGAGGGGTGTGAATTGTGCAGGTGCGAAGCGATGGGGCGACGAGGACTATCCCGCGCAGCCTCCCGATCGCCCGCTTGCCATGACTGTCTCGCCACGCTTGATCCGGTCGAGAATGGCCTCGAGAGCGGCATTTGCCCTTAGGTTGGCACGCTGCCGGGCGGCTTCGTCGAGGGTGTCAGGATCGCCCTCAGCATTCCATGCAGCGCTATAGGCAGCTTCGACAGCCTGCGCTTCGTCTTCTGTGCAGATGCCGTTGCCATAGCTGGTGACGATGCATTCGTCGCCCGCATGAGTGGCGATGCAATCGAGTTCAGTGGAGATGGGAAAGCAGGCGGTTGCGAAGCTACTCACGTTGCGATCTGCAATGGCGGCCCGGTATTCACTCCAGCACGTTGCCTCGCTCGCTTCCCCCTTTTCGCGCGTGCAGCGGCAGGCCGACGTGGCGAGAGTCTGCAATTGCGCGACGTCCGCTCGCGCCGCTTCGGACAGGTGCCAGTCGCGATAGCGCAGCCCCATGCGCCCGCCCACCAGCAAAACAATCGCGCCCGCGATCAGCAAGAGCCACTTCCTTCGGCGGTTCACTTCGCGCCTGTCTTGGCGGTACAGGAATAGACCAGCCGCTCGTTCGGCCGCTCGGGCAGTTTGGCGATCAGCGCCGATTGCTGTTCGCCCAGAGTGCGCGCCGCATCGCTCACACCGCAGGCGGGGGGCGCGTAGGCCGCGCGGGCCTCGCGCGCGGCGGCGAGCGCCTCCTGCCCCAACAGATAGCGGTCGGTGCGCAGGGTGCGAGTGTCGGGGTCATAGGTGTTGACCGCGACCGCGGCATCATCCTGCGCGGCGAAGACCCGCTGCCATTCGCCGCCCTTGCCAAGACCATATTGCGTGCGCGCATTGACACACCCATCGGCGGACCAGTTGAAGGCGACATCATCGGTCTTCGCCGCCGTCACCCGGCTGCGATCCGGCACCAGCGTGCAGATCAAGGCGCCCTCGGCTGCGTCGCCCGCAACCTGACCATTGCTCGCCGGGCCGCCTTCCGCCTTGGCGACGGCGGCCGCGACCCGTCCTTCGATCTCGGCGAGTCCGGGGCGGGTGAACCACAGCAGCAGCGCGACGACCAGCGCGGCGGCGGCTGTGCCTGCTGCGATCATGGCGTGCTTGCGCCGCGCCTCATCACCGCGCCACACGGCGGCGGCGTAGCCGATCCCGATCGCAGCCAGCAGCGCGATCAGCGCCAGCGCCATGCGGTTCTCGCGCGCTTCGAGCACTTCCATCTGCGCTGTTAGCCGCGCGGTCTCACGCACTTCGCGCAAGGTTTCCGCGCGGTCGGCCAGCTTTTCGCGGGCCAGGGATTGTGCGGCCTCAAGCCGTTGGCGTTCCTCGGCGTTCAACTCGTCGATCGAGCGGCAGGGAAGGGTGTTGGTCACCGGCTCGACCCCGTTCTTGCGCAGGAACGGCACCAACTCGCGCAAGGATACCGCGAAGTAGAACTCCGCCTCGCCGCTGTCCGAATCCGCGCTGAAGCTGTTCACCCCGATCACCCGCCCGCAGGGGTCGAGCAGCGGCCCGCCCGAATTGCCGCGCGCAATCGGCGCGGTGTGGAGGATCGTATCGAACTGGCGCGACGGCCGCTCGCCCGACAGAAACCCGCGGGATTTGACCGGCGGCTGAGCGCGGAAGATGTCGGCCATATCGAGCCCTTGGGCCAGATCGACGTTCATCGGATAGCCGACTGCGGCGACCTCACCCAGATTCCCGCCAGCCCCGCCCGCCAGGGCCAGCGGCGGCAGGCGCAGGCTGTTCGGCGCAATCTCCAGCAGCGCCAGATCATTGCGCGGACTGATCGCAACCACGCGCGCAAAGGCTCCGCCTGCGCCCTCGGGCGGGACGATTCCGATCCGCAAGGTATCGTCCTGCGCGGCCTCGCTCACCACGTGGGCATTGGTGATGATCCGCGTGGCCGAGACCGCAAAGCCGGTGCCGTGGCTCACCGGGACAGGCTCGCCGTTCTCCTCGCCGATGATCACCACCCGCACCACGCCGCGCGCCGCTGCATCGACATCGCCGGGGTCGGCAGCAGCAGGCTGGTGCAGGGCAAGGGCGAGCAAGGCGAGGGCGAGCAGACAGCGAAGCATAGCGCGCAGCTATAGCCATTTTTTCACGGCGCGCGACATTGAACGCAAGGCTTGGGGATGCGGCCGAGGGCCGGCGGCAGCTATCTGGCGGAAGCGATCCAGGAGAACCCCATGGACTATGTGATACAAGGGCTCGACCCGGCTGATTTCGCGCCGCTGTTCGGGCTGGACGATGCCGCGCTTGCGCAGCGCGGGGTGGTGCGAATGCAGGTCGATGCGCATCCGGGCTTTCCGTGCCGGGTGACGCTGGAGGATGCGGTGCCGGGAGAAAGCGTGCTGCTGCTCAACCACGTCAGCCGTGCCGGTGCCGGTCCTTACCGCACCAGCCACGCGATCTTCGTGCGCGAAGGCGTGGAGACTGCGGCCCGCTTTAGCAACGCGGTTCCGCCCGTGTTTGGTCCGCGTATCCTTTCCTTGCGGGGGTTTGACGCCGCGGGCATGATGGTCGAGGCCATGCTGACGCAGCCCGGCGAGGCAGCCACAGGTCTCTGTCACCTGTTTGCCGATCCGGCGATCGTCGAAGTCGATGTGCATAACGCGGTGCGCGGTTGTTTCGCCGCGCGGGCGGTACGGACGGGGAATGTTTCACGTGAAACATAATGAGAACATTACTGACGACGAGCGCTGGCAGATCGCTCTGGCCAAGGACCGCCGGTTTGACGGAGCTTTCGTCGCCGGCGTCCATTCGACCGGCATCTATTGTCGTCCGTCCTGCCCGGCGCGGGCGCCCTTGCGCAAGAATGTGCGTTTCTATGCCACCCCCGCCGATGCCGAGAAAGCGGGTCTCAGGCCTTGCAAACGCTGCTCTCCAAAGACCCAGAGCGCCGAGGAGGCCTGCGTCTTGGCCGCGATTGCCGCGATCCGCGCAGAAGGCGCGATGACGCTGGAGGCGCTGGCCGGTCTCACCGGATACACCCCCACGCATTTCCAACGCCTGTTCAAACGCACGGTCGGCATGTCACCCGCCGCCTTTGCCCGCGCGATCCGCGAGGAGCGGGTGCGCGCCGGGCTCAGCATGGGGCAAACCGTGACCCAAGCCCTCTCAAATGCCGGATATGCCGGGTCCAAACAGTTCTACGCAGAGACGAAAGGCAGGCTGGGCATGGCGCCGAGTGACTGGAGCAAAGGCGGCGCGGGCCGCGTGGTGCATTGGGCGGTTTTGGCGACCTCGCTCGGCCCGATGCTGGTTGCGGCGACCGAAAAGGGCGTGTGCTGTCTCGCCTTCGGAGAGGGTGAGGCGGAGTTGCGGGCAAGGTTCCCGCGCGCGGAGCTGGTCGCAGCAGGTGAGGATTTCCGCGATCTGTTCGCGCAGGTGGTCGCGGCGGTCGAGCAGCCGGGCCCGGGCTCGGCCGCGATCCCGCTCGATGTGAAGGGCACCGCCTTCCAGCAACGCGTCTGGGCAGAATTGCGCCGCATCCCCCACGGCGAGACGCGGTCGTATGGCGAGTTGGCGGCAGCGCTCGGCAACCCCAAAGCCAGCCGCGCGGTCGGCGGGGCGAATGGGGCGAACAATGTCGCCGTGCTGATCCCCTGCCACCGCGTGATCGCGGCGGATGGGTCGCTCGGGGGCTATGCCTATGGGCTGGCGATCAAGGCGGAGTTGCTCAGGCGGGAGGGGGTTTGAGGGCTTGGCAATCAGGGGCACAGGGGGCACAAGCTTGGAAATGATGGACTTTCCCGCCGATCCTCCCTCACCCGAACAGCGCCAGCAGGCAATCCAGGCTTCCTTCGCGGCCTGCGGGCTCGATCCAGCCGGGCTCACGTACGAATATGACGAGGACAGCTACATCTTCTACATTACGATCATGCCTGCCTCGGGCGTGAGCGCTGAACATTTCCCGTGCATCCACGAAGCCGCCGGTTTCGATTTCGTCCGGTTCGATCCGCCCGACCTTGCCGGGCCTTATAACGCCTATGTCCGCGAAGCGATGCGCCCAGAACTTCTGGCGCAGGCCGAGGAGCAGCTGAAGGCGCGCAGGTTGTGGGCAGGCTTTCCCGCCCGCGAAGCCTATGGCTCTTTCGCCGCCTACCTCGAGGCGCTGGAAGCCCACGCCGGCGTTGCGCCGGGCACATGGCTGAAAGCCGAGGGCGAGGGCCGGATTATCTTCACGCCGCCAATCGACGCGCTTACCATCGACACCCTCAAATCCTTCGAAAAGACGCAGGAGACCATGCTCATGGTGGTCTTTCACGCCACCGCGCGTGATCGCACCGAATTCGGCTTCTTCGGCAACGACAAGGTCCGCGAATGAAGCAGCGGGGCCCCGGCTCGGGGGCCGGGTAGTCGTGAAGTTTTGCGTTTCGCCGACGACGTCATCCCAGCGAAAGCTGGGACCTAGGGCGGCAAGCGCTGCACCTAGCGGCCTTAGGCCCCAGCTTTTGCTGGGGTGACGGGATGGGCGCTTAGTTATCTTCGTCATTGCGAGCCGTAGGCGCGGCAATCCATTGCCCGATAGTTCAGCCAGCGGCACCGTTTGTCCATGGATTGCCGCGTCCCCCGGCTCAAGGCCGGGGCCCTCGCAATGACGAGGGGAATCAATCCAGCTTCGGCGGCATCCCCGGCTCACATTTCGCCATCGCGCGCTGATACGCAGGCCGCTCGCCGATACGCTTCAGGTAGGCTTGCAGGTTCGGCATTCCCTCGATGCTCATCCCGCTCATCGCGCGGCTGGTGGTGAGCTGGAAGCCCATCATGATGTCGGCGGTGGTCAGCTGCGAGCCGCCGAAATAGTCCGCCTCGCCCAGCCGCTTCTCGACGATGGCCCAACCCTTATGCACCCGGTCCGCTACGAATGGCGGCAATTCCTTGGCGCCCATGAACTGCGCCACCAGCGCCATCATGCCGTTGGTCATGAAGGTCGCGTTGGCCCAGTGGAGGTAGAACAAGTGGTCGGCAAAATCGGGGTGGTCCACCCCCGGCACCAGCGCCGTATCGGGTGCGTACTTGGCGATGACGTAGTCCATGATCGCGCCGCTTTCGCCCAGCACCAGATCGCCATCGGTGATCACCGGGGCAATCCCCATCGGGTGCAGCGCCTTGTATTCATCGGGCGCGAGGCGGTTATCGGTGCGGCGGGTGTAGAGCTTGCATTCGTAATCCAGCCCCAGCTCCTCGGCCAGCCAGACGATGCGTTCGGATTGCGACAGGCGCAGGTGGTGGATGGTCAGCATGGCTCTCTCCCTTATTCAACTCGCGCCCAGCCTTTGCGGGCGGGTTCGAGAGAGTCGAGGAATTTTTCGGCGCTTTGCAGATATTCCGCCTGCTTGAGCTCGCCCATCCGATCCCAGGTGGCAAAGATGCGGCCGATGCGGTGATTGCTTTCAAGGCGGCTGCGGTTCCGGTCCATGAAGTGCCAGTAGAGCGGGTTGAACGGACAAGCATTCGGCCCGATCTTCTGCGCGACCTTGTAACGGCACTTGCCGCAGTAATCGGACATCTTGTTGATGTAATTGCCGCTTGCCGCATAGGGCTTGGTCGCGAGTCTGCCGCCATCGGCATAGAGCACCATGCCGGAGACGTTGGGCAGCTCGACCCAGTCGAAGGCATCGGCATAGACCGCGAGATACCAGTCCTGCACTTGCCTAGGGTCGATCCCCGCGATCAGGCAGAAATTGCCGAGCACCATCAGCCGCTGGATGTGATGTGCATGGGCATCTTCCCGCGTGGTGCGGATGCAGTCTGACAGGCAGCGCATGTCGGTTGTGCCGGTCCAGAAAAACTCGGGGAGCGGGCGGTCGGCGGCGAGTTCGTTCGCGTCTGCCAGCCCCGGCATCGTGTACCAATAGAACCCGCGCACATATTCGCGCCACCCGATGATCTGGCGGATGAAGCCCTCTACGGAGTTCAACGGAGCCTTGCCCGATTTATAGGCAGCCTCGGCGGCGCGGCACAGTTCGAGCGGATCGAGCAGCCCGATGTTGAGGCTGGTCGAGAGCATCGAGTGATACAGGTCGTCCTTCCCGTGGACCATCGCGTCCTGATAGGGGCCGAACAGGTTGAGGCGCTGAGCGAAGAAGGCTTCGGCGGCTTTCAACGCCTCGGCGCGGGTAACGGGCCAGCCGAAGGGTTCGAGGTCACCGAAGTGATCGGCAAAGCGCTGGCCGACCAGCGCGATCACCTCCTCAGTGATGGTATCGGGCGCGAACTTGGGCGCGGGGGGCGCTTTCATGTCACCCTTGGGCGGCTCGCGATTGTCGGCGTCGAGATTCCACTGGTCCCCCTCTGGCTTGCCGTCGTCGCGCATGAGCAATCCGGTCTTGCGGCGCATCTCGCGATAGAAATATTCCATCGTGAGGTGCTTGCGTCCGTCAGCGAAGGCGCGGAATTCGGCCTGGGTGGCAATGAAGCGGGTGTCGGGGAGGATGCTGACCGGGCAGGGCAGGCGGTCTTCCCATTCGAGGATTGCTTGCTGGACGCGCCACTCGCTCGCTTCGGTGATCCGCACTTCGGATGCGCCGTGGCGCTCGCAGGCGCGGGCGACTTCGCCAGTGAAGCTGCCGATATTGGCGGCATCATCCAGCGCGACATAATCGACTGACCAGCCCTCGGCACGAAGCTCTGCGGCGAAGTGGCGCATCGCTGAAAAGATGAGCACGATCTTCTGCTTGTGGTGCTTCACATAGGTCGCCTCGTCCCACACCTCCATCATCAGGATCACGGCGTTTTCGGGCGTGAGGCCGTCAAGGCTGGAGAGATTGCGCGACAGCTGGTCGCCGAGGATCGGCACGAGAATAGGGCGGGTCATGCAGGGGATACGCGCCCGCACCTGCTTTGGTTTCGCGCAAGCGCTACTGCGTGATCTCCAGCGCCCGCCATGCGGCGGCGGAGAAGGCCGGATCGTTGAGCATCGAGATCAGCAACCCGCGCGCCTTCCCTTTCTCCCCCCGCCGGCTCAGCGCGGTCGCCTGTGCATAGCGGAAATCGCCCACCCCGGCATTGTGCAGGAATGCGCGTTCGAGCTGCCTTTGCGCGGCGACCGGCGGCGTGCGGCCCTGCTCGATATAGGTCTGGTGATAGAGCGCTGCGGCGAGCGGCTTACGCTCGGGATCGCGCGCCTGCCTTTTGAGCAGCGCCCGCACTTCATCGTAAGAGGGCGGATCGTCCGGGTTGCCCTCTCGCACCAGTCGGGAGAGCATGATCTCGGCCTTGAGCCGCTGGGCGCTTTCCAGATCGGGGTCCATTGCCAGCGCGCGATTGACCGCGCGCCACGCTTCGGCGTCGGAATAGGGGTTGGACATGACGATCAACTCGCCGTTGGAAAAGCCGAAGCCGCGGAACACCGGCCGGCCGCTGAAATCGCTGTGCTGGACGCGGGCATACTCGGCCGCGGCATATTCGTACCACACCAGCGCACTATCGGGGTGGTCGGCGGTCACTTCGCGCAGCTCCTTGGCGGTGGATTTGAGGCGGGTTTCGAGCAGGCGTTCCAATCGCAGGTCGATCAGGTCAATCTCGTCGCGGTGCATCGGGCGGATTGTGACCCGGATGGTTGCGGGCGGATCGACCTTCACTCGCCGCACCGGCGCCACGACCCGCCGCCGCGCCAGTTCCTGCGCCAGCGCATCGAGATCGCCCAGCTCGCGTGCGGCATCCTCCATGTCGCGCCCTCTCGAATAGGCATCGACATAGCGATCAAGCACCCCTGCGTAACGCTGTTCGAGCAGCAGCGGACTGGCCAGCGCGCGGCTCACTTCGAGGAAGCGGGCATATTCCTCCTCCGTGCTGTGGCGGAACTTTACGGCCAGCGCTTCGGCCAGCGCCTTGTGGGTGATGCCGTTGACTCGTGTCAGGCGGCGCGGCTGGCCGATGACGAAGACGCCTTCGCTTTCCGGCCTGTCCGAGCGGATGGCGGTGGCGAAGTAATGCGACAGGCCCGCCGATGTCCACATCGGCTTGGGCCGAAAGAAGGCATTGCCCAGGTGGAACTGCGTCAGACAGTAGAAGATCTCGCCTGGATCGGGCTGCCCTGCCGCGTCGGGCACATAGAGCGCATAGGCGACCGGGAGCTCGGCATGGTTCTCGCACACCGCAGTCGCACCGAAATCGACCACCCGCGCGATGCGGCGGGAATTGGGGGTCAGGAAGAATTCGGGCTTGCGGCCATGCCATGTCTCGCCCGGCAGCAGTCCATTCAGAACGCGGTCGAAGTCCTCGATCGTCTGCATCAGGGCGCGCAATTCGCCCTCATCCATCTGCGCATGGACGATGTAATGCTCGCTTTCGGCGCGCAGCCATGAGTTTGCATCAGCGGGGACAGAAAGGCCGAGGCACAAAGCCAGCAGCAGGAACAGGCGCGACACCATGTGTCACATCATATCATGGGACAAACGCCTGTAAATATGAGTTCAAACGAAGCTGTAAGGATCGATGTCGACGCCCACTCGCACGCCGGGGGCGAAGTTCACCGCGCCGATCCAGTCGCGCAGGACGGCCTGAATATTGGCGCTGCGCTTGGCGTTGACGAGAAAGCGGTAGCGATAGCGTCCGCGCAGCAGGGCCAGCGGGGCAGGGGCGGGGCCGAGGATTTGCACGTCCGACAGCCGGGGCCGGATATCGCCCAGCCGCACCGCAGCCTCGCGGGCTTCTTTCTCGTCTTCGGAGGACAGGATGATCGCCGCCCAGCGCCCGAAGGGCGGTGCACCTGCATCGCGCCGCCCGGCGGTCTCGGCAGCATAGAAGGCATCGCGGTCGCCACCGGCCAGTGCGGCGATCACGGGGGCATCGGGGTGGCGGGTCTGGATCAGCACCTCGCCCGGCTTGGCCCCGCGCCCGGCGCGGCCCGCGACCTGTGCGATCTGGCTGAAGGTGCGTTCGCCTGCGCGCAGGTCTCCGCCTTCGAGCCCCAAGTCGGCATCGACCACGCCCACCAGTGTCAGTTCGGGGAAGTGGAACCCCTTGGTGACCAGCTGCGTGCCGATGATGATGTCGATCGCGCGCCCTTCGGCCATCGCGATGAACTCTGCCGCCCGCTCTGGGGTGTTGAGCGTGTCGGAGGTCGCCACCGCCACCCGCGCTTCGGGGAACAGGTCGGCGACTTCGGCAGCGATCCGCTCTACCCCCGGGCCGCAGGCGACGAGGCAGTCACTCTCGCCGCATTCGGGGCAGACATCTGGCACCCGCGTCTCGAACCCGCAATGGTGGCAGGCGAGGCGGGCGGAGAGGCGGTGCTCGACCAGCCATGCGCTGCACGACGGGCATTTGAAGCGGTGCCCACAATTGCGGCACAGGGTCAGCGGGGCATAGCCGCGACGGTTGAGGAAAAGCAGCGATTGTTCGCCCTTGGCCAGCCGGTCGCGCAGTCCCTCAACCAGGGGTCCGGCGAGCCAGCGCTGACTGCCGGGCTTTTCTTCCGTGAGGTTGACCAGCTTCACTGTCGGAAGGCTCGCGCCGCCGAAGCGGGCGGGCAGGTCGAGCTTCGTGTAAACCCCGATGTCGGCCATGTGCAGGCTTTCCAGCGCCGGGGTGGCGCTGGCAAGGATCACCGGCACGCCTTCAAACCGGGCGCGCATCACGGACACATCGCGGGCGTTGTAACGCACCCCGTCATCCTGCTTGAAGCTGATCTCGTGTGCTTCATCGACCACAATCAGCCCGAGGTTGGCATAGGGCAGGAACAGCGCCGAACGCGCGCCGACCACCACCTGAGCGCTGCCATCCGCAATCGCCCGCCACGCCCGCCGCCGCTCGGTCGATTTCAGCGAGGAATGCCACAGCACCGGCGCCGCGCCGAATCTTGCGGTAAAGCGGCTGAGGAAGTTCTCGGTCAGCGCGATTTCGGGGAGCAGGACGAGCACTTGCCGACCTTGCCTGATCGCCTCGGCCACGGGCTCGAAATAGGTCTCTGTCTTGCCCGAACCTGTGACTCCATCGAGCAGGAAGGGGGCAAAGGCCCGCGCTTTGACGGCATCGGTGAAGATCGCCGCGACCGCCTGCTGATCGGGCGAAAGGTCGGGTTGGTGATGATCGGGATCGGCGGGCGAATAGGGCCGGTCGACATTCACCACCACCGGCTCCAGCAGGCCGGCCCCCGCCATGCCGCGCAGCACGCCTTCCGAAACGCCCGCCATCACCGCGAGTTCACGCATCGTGCCCTGCTGGCCAGCGAGCTTCTCCAGAGCGGTCTTGCGCTGCGCTGTCAGCCGCCCGGACGCCTCAGCCCCCGTTAGCCGGTATTCGGTCATCGTCGCAGGCCCGCCCAGCGCCCCGCCCGTCGACAGCGCCATGCGCGCGACGCTGGCGAGAGGAGCGCAATAGTAATCCGCCGTCCACTCGATCAGCCGCCTGAGCGGCGCGGGCAGGGGCGGGACGGGCAGCACTTCGAGGATCGGGCGCAGCCGTTCGAAAGCGATTTCGTCTCCGGGTAAGCGTCCTTCGTCCCACACGATCCCCGTCACCTTGCGCGGCCCCAGTGGTGCAATCACCACGCTCCCCGCAGGCGCGCTGACGCCTTCGGGCAGCCGGTAATCCAGCGGGCCGAGCGCGGCGTTCAAAATGAGGAGGCGAACCCGGTTCATCTTGCCGCCATATGGGGCTTGGCAAAGGACAAGGGCAAGCTGGGAGACCCGAGAAAATGACAAGAGCGAACTTCACCCCGACCCGCCGCAGCCTGCTCGCCGGAGCCGCGGGCGGCGCGACTTTGCTCCTGCTCCCCGGCTGCGCAAGCACCGGCGGCTTTTCGATGGTCGAAGCGGTGCGGCGGCTCTTGCTGCTCGCGTCCGAGAACGCCTTTGCGCGCCTGACCGCCCCCGGCGGCTTCTGGGACGAGCAGGTGGCGCAGCTTGGCCTTGCCAACCTGATGGGCACGCGCGGCGATGTGCTGTCGCGCATCCTCACCTCGGCGCTGGTCAAGGACCGGCTGGAGGAGCGCTTTGCCAGCTTCGCGATCGACGCCAGCTTCCGCGCGGCGCCGGTGGTGACTGACGCGATCCAGATGATCGGCTTCGACAATGCCATCGCGCTGGTGCGCGGCGGGCCGGATGCCGCGAGCAGCTATCTGCGCGGCGAAGTCGGCCCGGCGCTGATCGATGCCGTGGTGCCGGAACTGGGCGAGGCGATCCGGCTGAGCCGCGATCCGCTGATCGGCCAGGCGCTGAGTGCGCTTACCGGCGTCGATGCTGCTGGCGTCGCCGACCGGCTGGGCCGGGAAGTGGACAACGCCATCTGGGGCGAAATTGCACGCGAGGAAGCCGCAATCCGCGCCAATCCGGAAAGCACGCGCGATCCGCTGCTGATCGGGGTGTTCGGGCTGGGAGGCCGGATTTAGAACTGCCAGTTGAGCGTCAGTTGCGGGACGTGGCTGATCGCGTCAGGACTGCCCGCGCGCGGCGTGATCTGGAGCATATAACTGGGCGCGATGTCGAGCCGGTCGTTCACCTGATAGGACAACCCCACGATATTGCGCACCTGCTCGGTACCGCGCTGCCCCTCATCCCGGCGTGACTGAATGATCCCGAACCACTCCGCCGAGCCAAAGACTTCGAGCCGCGGCGCGACAGGCTGGGTATACTGCACGCGCTGGCGGATGCGAAGTTCGACCCGGTCCGCCCCGTCGAACCAGCGCTGTTCGAAGCGGGTCCGCAGATCAAGGCCGCCACTGGCGTAGCGGAACTGCTGGTGCGGGCGATATTCGCTCACGCCGCCGGTCTGGAACAGCGACATCCCGCCGCCGATTCGCACCTCCTCGTCGAGTGCTTTTTCAACGCTCACCCTGAAGGTCTGCTGATCCGCGCCGAATTCCGGATCGCGCCAGCGGTAGGAGCTGTCGACTGTCAGGTAGAGATCATCGGCCAGCTTGGCGCGGGCGAAGCCGACCACCCAGAATTGCGTGTCTTCCGGGTTGGCTTGTGCTTTCGACGGTTGCCAAGCCGACAGTGTGGCGGCAAGCAGCATCCCGAAACGCATCGACCATCGTGTCATGCGCGCCCCCTAGGCCCGCCATATGGCGCTGGCTATCGTAATCTGCCGGAGTGAACCCATGAAATTCTTCGTCGACACCGCCGAGATCGAACCGATCCGCGAACTCGCCGCCACCGGCTTGCTGGACGGGGTGACCACCAACCCCTCGCTGATCGCCAAGTCGGGGCGGGACTTCATGGAAGTCACCCGTGAAATCTGCGGCATCGTCGATGGCCCGGTCAGCGCCGAAGTGGTTGCACTGGACCACGCCACGATGATGAAAGAGGCCGAGGTGCTGCGCAAGATCGCGGACAATGTCTGCATCAAGGTGCCGCTGACGGTCGATGGCCTCAAGACCTGCAAGGCGCTGACCAGCGACGGCACGATGGTCAATGTCACGCTGTGCTTCTCGGCCAATCAGGCGCTGCTGGCGGCGAAGGCCGGGGCCAGCTTCATCTCGCCCTTCGTGGGCCGCCATGACGATAACGGGTTCGACGGGATGGACCTGATCGAGGACATCCGCCTGATCTATGACAACTACAACTTCGCCACCGAAATCCTCGTCGCTTCGGTGCGCCACACCACCCACGTCTTGCAGGCCGCCAAGATCGGCGCTGATGTGATGACCGCGCCGCCGAAGGTAATCCACGATCTGTTCAAGCACGTGCTGACCGACAAGGGCATCGAAGGCTTCATGGCCGATTGGGCCAAGACGGGTCAGTCGATCCTGTGACTTTTGCGAGCGGGGGCGCTTTTGGGCTTCCGGGCGCGAAGTTAGTTGCTAAAGAAAACGGATAATGGCTGACCAGTCCCCGCTCGATCTGTTCAAGCTAGCGCTCACCGGCGCATCGCGGGCGATTGCGCGCGATGCGGAGGTCGAGGTTGCGTGGAGCGCGGACGTCCCCGGCGCTGCGGGCAATCGCTTCCGTGTACCGCTGCCGGGGCGCGATCTGCCCAAGGATCAGGTGACCGAGGCGCGCGGTTTTGCGGATTCCTTCGCGCTGAAGCTGCGTCACCACAACGCCGCGCTCCACGCCAAGTCCGCGCCGCCTGAACCCATTGCGCGCGCGTGTTACGACGCGATTGAACAGGTGCGATATGAAGCCTTGGGCGCGAACCGCTTTGGCGGGATCAAGGCCAATCTCGACGCGGCGACCGAGATGCGCACCGCTTCCGACAAGATCGTCCGCGCGCAGAATTCTGCCGAAGTGCCACTCCAGACTGCGCTCGCGCTGCTGGTGCGCGAGGCGCTGACTGGTGAGGCGGTGCCCGCGCGCGCGCAAGGCGGGATCGAGCTGGTGCGCGATTTCCTTGAAGAGAAGGTTGGCAAGGATTTTGGCGCGCTGGCGGAAAAGCTGGGCGATCAGGAAGCCTTCCAGAAGCTCGCGCTCGACATGCTGCGCGAACTCGACCTTACCCGCCCGACCGACGCCCCTGACGAAAGCGACAGCGATTCGCCTGATGATGAGGACGGCCCGGAAGATGACAGCCAGGGCGAGGACGACAGCCAGAGCGAGGGCGATCCGCAGGCGGCCGAAATGGCCGGCGAGATGGCCGAAGGCGACGGCGATGGCGAGGAAAGCTCCGACAGCGAAACCGACAGCGACATGGCTGACGGCGAGCCGAGTGACGATGGCGATGCCTCCAACGCGCCCGTGCGGCCCAACCGCCCGCAGGCCGAAGTCCCCGCCAGCATCGATTACAAGGCCTTCACCACCCGCTTCGACGAGGAAGTTGCCGCGCCCGATCTGTGCGATGCCGAGGAACTCGACCGCCTGCGCGCCTATCTCGATAGCCAGCTGACGGGATTGCAGGGCGTGGTGACGCGCCTCGCCAATCGACTCCAGCGGCGCCTGATGGCGCAGCAGAATCGCAGCTGGGATTTCGACATGGAGGAAGGCGTGCTCGATGCCGCGCGCCTCGCCCGCGTGGTGATCTCGCCCGGCACGGCCTTGAGCTACAAGGTCGAACGCGACGTCGAGTTCAAGGACACGATCGTCACGCTGCTGATCGACAATTCAGGCTCGATGCGCGGGCGGCCCATCTCGATTGCCGCGATCAGCGCGGACATTCTGGCGCGCACCCTGGAGCGCTGCGGGGTGAAGACCGAGATCCTCGGCTTCACCACCCGCGCATGGAAGGGCGGGCAGAGCCGCGAAGCCTGGCTCGCCGATGGCAAGCCGCAGAACCCCGGTCGCCTCAACGACCTGCGCCACATCATCTACAAGCAGGCCGACGAACCCTGGCGCCGCGCGCGCCGCAATCTCGGGCTGATGATGCGCGAGGGGCTGCTGAAAGAGAACATCGACGGCGAGGCGCTGATCTGGGCGCACAGCCGCCTGCTCTACCGCCCCGAGGAACGCCGCATCCTGATGGTGATCTCCGACGGCGCGCCGGTGGACGATTCGACCCTGAGCGTGAACTCGGCGGGCTATCTCGAAGCGCACCTGCGCTCCGTGATCGAATGGATCGAGAAGGTCTCGCCCGTGCAGCTGGTCGCGATCGGCATCGGGCATGATGTGACGCGATACTATCGCCGCGCCGTGACGATCATGGACGTCGAACAACTCGGCGGCACGATCATGGAACAGCTCGCGGAATTGTTTGAGGATGAGAAGGGCACAAAACGCAAATGAACGTCACCGAAGCTGTCACCAGTCGCCGCTCGATCCGCACCTTTCTCGACAAGCCGGTTGATCTCGAAACCCTCACCCGCGTGATGGACACAGCGCGCTGGGCGGCCTCGGGGTGCAATTACCAGCCGTGGGAAGCGAGCATCGTCACCGGCCAGCCTTTGAAGGACCTTCAGGCGAAGATGATCGCCGAGGGCCCCAAGGCCGCCGAGTATGACTGGGCGGCGCCGGGCACCGAGGAAGCTTACAAGAAGCGGCTCGATGCGGTTTCGGCGGGCATGTTCGGCGCGATGGGCATTGCCCGCGATGACGGTGCGGGACGCATGGCCGCGATGGCGCGCAACACCACCAGCTTCGATGCCCCCGCCGTGCTGTTCGTCTATTTCCCGCGCCTGATGAAGGAGCCGCAGTGGTCGGATGTCGGCATGTGGCTCCAGACCATCGCGCTGCTGCTGCGCGAGGAGGGGCTGGATAGCTGCTTCCAGGAATATATGGCGATTTTCGCCAACACGATCCGCGACTTCCTCGGCCTAGATCACGAGCGCTACATGTTCTTCTGCGGCATGGCGATCGGCTACCGCGATCCCGACGCGCCGGTGAACAATTTTGAGCGCCAGCGCGTGCCGCTGGAAGAGCATGTGAAGTTCATCGGGTTTGAATGAATCCCGTCACCCCGGCGCAAGCCGGGGTCGCTGGCCGCAGGCTCCCACTTGGCAGCGCACGATCCCGACTTGCGCCGGGATGACGGAATAGGGCAAAGGCCCGCCCCATGACTGACGCGCCGCTCAAGCTGTTCAACTCGCTCACCCGCCAAGCCGAGGTGTTCGAGCCCGTCCATCCGGGCGAGGCACGCGTCTATACCTGCGGGCCGACGGTCTATAACTACCCCCACATCGGCAATATGCGCGCCTATGTGTTCGCCGATGTCCTCGGTCGCACACTCTCGTGGAAGGGGCTCAAGCTCACCCACGTCATCAACATCACCGATGTGGGCCACCTCACCGATGATGCTGACGCGGGCGAGGACAAGATGGAGAAGATGGCCGCGAGCCAAGCGCAGTCGATCTGGGACATCGCCGAGCATTACAAGCAGGCTTACTGGGCCGATGTGCGCGCGCTGAATATTCGCCAGCCGGCGCAGTGGACGGTCGCGACCGATTATGTCCCGCAGATGATCGAGTTTGCGAAGGGCATAGCGGAGAAGCACTGCTACGAACTGGAAAGCGGGCTCTATTTCGACGTCTCGACGGTGGCCGATTACGGTCGGTTGGCGCGTGCGAACACGGAAGAGGGCGAAGGGCGGATCGAGGCGGTCGAAGGCAAACGCAACGCCGCCGACTTCGCGATCTGGCGCAAGACTCCGGCAGGCGAGACGCGGCAGATGGAGTGGGACTCGCCCTGGGGCCGGGGCGCCCCCGGCTGGCATCTCGAATGCTCGGTGATGAGCGGCGAGGTGCTCGGCTTCCCCTTCGACATCCACACCGGCGGCATTGATCACCGCGAAATCCACCACCCCAACGAGATCGCCCAGAACCAGGCGCATTGTTGCACGAACGGGTTGGACGATCCGAGGAATTCGGGCGCGCGGATCTGGATGCACAACAACTTCCTCGTCGAACGGTCGGGGAAGATGTCGAAGTCCTCGGGCGAGTTCCTGCGGCTGCAATTGCTGATCGACCGGGGGTATCACCCGCTGGCCTATCGGCTGATGTGCTTGCAGGCGCATTATCGGTCTGAGTTGGAATTCTCGTGGGAGGGTTTGGGCGCGGCGTTGACGCGGTTCAAGCGGATGGTCATGGCAGCCGAAAGCCTCAAAGCCCGTCTTCCCGGCGCAGGCCGGGATCCAGCCGCATTGGGCCCCGGCCTGCGCCGGGGTGACGAGTGGGGCAAATTGCAACCTGCGCTCGACAAGTTCGATGCGGCAATTGCCGACGACCTGAACACCGCGGTCGCGCTGACGGCGCTCGACGATGTGCTGGCGGCCAAGAAGGTCGATGAGGAGCAGAAGGCGGCGCTGGTGGCGGCGATGGACTCTGTCCTCGGCCTCGGCCTATTTGGCCTCACCCGCGCCGACCTGCGCATCCGCCCCAAATCCGCCACCATCGCCGAGGACGACATCGAAGCCGCGCTCGCCCGCCGCAAGGAGGCGCGTGCGGCCAAGGACTTCGCCGCCTCGGACGCAATCCGCGATGAGCTCGCTGCGCAGGGCGTCGAGGTCATGGACGGCGATCCGCTCGGTTGGGAGTGGAAGCTGGTCTAATTCGTCATTGCGAGGAGCGCAGCGACGAAGCAATCCAGAGCGTCACGCGATCCTCACTGGATTGCTTCGCTTCGCTCGCAATGACGAAAAGAAAGACCATATGACAATTCTCGCAATCTCCGGCCTGATCCGCCCCATGCTCGAACACCGCTTGCCCGAAGGCCTCGACGTGCGCTGGTTCATGTCGGCGGAAGAAGCCCGCGAAGCCGTGGCCGACGCGGAAATCGGTTGGTTCGACATGAACGACAAAGACGCGATGGCCGAGACCCTGCGCGCGGCGAAAAAGCTCAAGTGGCTCAATTCGATCTACGCCGGGCTCGATTTCCTTCCCATGGACGTGCTGATCGAGCGCGGGATCACCGTCACCAACGGGGCGGGGATCAACGCGATCACCATCGCCGAATATGTGGCGATGGGGATGCTCAACATCGCCAAGGGGTACCGCGATGTGGTGCGCGCGCAGGAGCGCCGCGAATGGCTGCTCGATTCGCCCGGCAAGCGCGAGCTTGCGGGATCGAAGGCGCTGCTGCTGGGCTATGGCGCGATCGGCAAGCTGATTGAGCCGCGTTTGGCGGCGTTTGACGTTGATGTCAGCGTCGTGCGGCGCACGCCGGGGGAAAACACACTCGGGCCCGATGAATGGCGCGCGCGGCTGGGTGAGTTCGACTGGATCATCCTCGCCGTCCCCGCCACGCCCGAAACCGAAGGCATGATCGGGGCTGCGGAGCTGGCGGCGATGAAGTCCGATGCCGTCATCGTTAACATTGCCCGCGGCAGTGTGATCGATCAGCCCGCGCTGGTCGAAGCGCTTGAAAAGAAGGCCATCGGTGGGGCGTTCCTCGACGTCACCTCGCCCGAGCCGCTGCCCGCCGATCACCCGCTGTGGGCGCTCGATAACGCGCATATCTCGATGCACCTGTCGGGCCGCGCGCAGAGCAAGATGTTCCTGCGCAGCGGCGACCGTTTCCTCGACAATCTCGGGAATTATCTGCGCGGGGAGCCGGTCGCACCGGTGTTCGATCCGCGCCTCGGTTACTGATCGCCTCCACCCGACATTGCGGCTGTGCGCTTTGGCGCTTTTCTGCAATACCTGTTGCAGTCGCTGCGCCATCACGCAGCAGTCACAGACGCGCGCTATCCATCTTGGGGGCGGGTAGCGCGGCGGAATATCAGCCGGGGGAATGATCGCAGCATAGGGGGGATTTGCGAACATGAGCGACACACAGAAAGCTTCGGACCTGTTCATCAAGTGTCTTGAGGCCGAGGGCGTCGAGTACATCTTCGGGGTGCCGGGTGAAGAGAACCTCGATTTCCTCGAAAGCCTCTCGAAGTCCGACAAAATCAAGCTGATCCTCACCCGCCATGAACAGGGCGCGGGCTTCATGGCCGCGACCTATGGCCGCCACACCGGCAAGACCGGGGTGTTCCTCGCCACATTGGGGCCGGGGGCGACCAACATGGTGACCGCGGTCGCCTATTCGCAGCTCGGCGGGATGCCGACTCTGGCGATCACCGGGCAGAAGCCGATCAAGAAATCGAAACAGGGCCGGTTCCAGATCCTCGACGTGGTCGCGATGATGAGCCCGATCACCAAATACGCTCACCAGCTCGCCAGCGCCGACAATATCCCGAGCCGCGTACGGGAGGCGATCCGGCTGGCGGAAGAGGAAAAGCCGGGTGCGGTCCACCTCGAATTCCCCGAAGACATTGCCGAGGAACAGACCGCCAGCCAACCAATCCCCGCCAGCTTGGCGCGGCGTCCTTCGGCTGAGGAAAAGGCCGTGCGTCAGGCCGTGCTGGCGATCGAGGGGGCGAAGGCCCCGATCCTCGTGATCGGCGCGGGCGCGAATCGCAAAATGACCGGACGGATGCTGCGCCAGCTGATCGACAAGACCGGCATTCCCTTTGTTACCACCCAGATGGGCAAGGGCGTGGTCGATGAACGCCACCCGCTGTTCCTCGGCTGCGCAGCGCTGTCCGCCGGCGACTTCGTCCACCGCGCGATCCAGGACGCCGACTGCATCGTCAATATCGGCCACGATGTGATCGAAAAGCCGCCCTTCTTCATGCAGGCGGGCGGGCCGACGGTGATCCACTTGTCGACCCGCACAGCCGAGGTTGACCCGGTCTACTTCCCGCAGATCGAGGTGATCGGCGATATCGCCAACGCGATCTGGCAGATCAAGGAAGACATCGTCCCGCAAGGCCGCTGGGACTTCCGCCGGATGCTGGAATACCGCGCGGCCGAAGTCGCCCACACCGCGCCGCTCGCCGCTGATACGCGCTTCCCGATCTTTCCGCCGCATCTCGTGCAGCAGGTGCGCGGGGCGATGCCCGAGGACGGGATCATCTGCCTCGACAACGGGGTGTACAAGATCTGGTTCGCGCGCGGCTACAGCGCCTACCTGCCCAACACCGTGCTGCTCGACAATGCGCTGGCGACGATGGGCGCGGGGCTGCCGAGCGCAATGATGTCGTCCATGCTCTACCCGGACCGCAAGGTCATGGCGATCTGCGGCGATGGCGGGTTCATGATGAACTCGCAGGAGATGGAGACCGCAGTGCGGCTTGGCCTCAATCTCACCGTGCTGATCCTGCGCGACGATGCCTACGGGATGATCCGCTGGAAGCAGGCCAACATGGGTTTTGCCGATTTCGGCCTCACCTATGGCAATCCCGACTTCGTGAAATATGCCGAAAGCTACGGCGCGATCGGGCATCGGGTGACATCGTCCGAACACCTCACGGACCTGCTCGAGCATTGCCTCAGCACGCCCGGAGTGCATCTGATCGATTGCCCGGTTGACTATACCGAGAACGATCAGATCCTGAACCACGATATCAAGCGACTGAGCAAAGAGCTTTAGGCCGCTCTTGCCTCGTCATTGCGACGAGCGCAGCGACGCGGCAATCCAGAGCCAAGCGCGATCCGCCCTGGATTGCTTCGCTACGCTCGCAATGACGATTGGAGGGATGTGATGCCCCAGCTCAAAGCCACCTACCCGCTCTACCTCAACAACAAGCCGGTGCAGCCCAACACCGATCTCGCAGTGACCGACAAATACACCGGCGAGGTCGCCTTTCGCACCGCGCTGGCGACACCCGATGTGATCGAGGAAGCCATCGCCGGGGCCGTACGCGCGGCGGAACCGATGGCGCGGCTGGCGTCGTATGAGAAGCAGGGCGTGCTGATGCACTGCGTGGCGCGGTTCAAGGAACGTTTCGATGAACTCGCCTATGCGCTGTGCGTCGAGGCGGGCAAGCCGATCAAGGATGCCGAGGGCGAGGTCACGCGCCTGATCGACACCTTCCGCATCGCCGCCGAGGAGTCGGTCAGGAACTACGGTGAAGTCCAGCCACTCGATATCTCGGCGCGGGCCAAGGGTTACATGGGGATGTGGAAGCGCGTGCCGATCGGGCCGTGCAGCTTCATCTCGCCGTTCAACTTCCCGCTGAACCTCGCCGCGCACAAGATCGCCCCCGCGATTGCCGTGGGCTGCCCCTTCGTGATGAAGCCCGCGTCCAAGACCCCGCTGGGCGCGATCATCATGGGCGAGGTACTAGCCGAATGCGATGTGCTGCCGGAGGGTGCGTTCTCGATCCTTCCAGCCAGCCGCGACGGGGCGGATATGTTCACGCAGGACGAGCGGCTGAAGCTGCTCAGCTTCACCGGCTCGCCCGGCGTGGGCTGGGATCTGAAGGCCAAGGCCGGCAAGAAGAAGGTCGTGCTCGAACTCGGCGGCAATGCGGCGGTGATCATCGACAAGGACGCCGATCTGGCGGACGCTTTGGAGCGGGTGATCTTCGGTGCGTTCTATCAATCGGGCCAGTCGTGCATCGGGGTGCAGCGCATCCTGATCCACGATCAGGTTTACGATGCCTTCAAGGCGATGTTGGTCGCCAAGGCCAAAACGCTGGTCGCGGGCGATCCCAAGGACCGCGACACCTTTATCGGCCCGATGATTTCCGACGGCGAGGCCAAGCGCCTCAAGGGTTGGATCGACGAGGCGGTGGAGGCCGGTGCGACCTTGCTGTGCGGCGGCGGGCTGAGCCGTGGCAATATGCTCGAAGCGACCCTGCTCGAAAGCGTGCCCGATGATGCCAAGGCCAAGAACGAGGAAGCTTTCGGCCCGCTCGCCATCCTGCAACGCTTCACCCATTTCGATGCAGCGCTGGATGAGGTGAACAATTCGAAGTTCGGCCTCCAGGCGGGCATCTTCACCCGCGACCTGTTCCAGATGTTCGACGCGTGGGACCGGCTTGAGGTTGGCGGCGTGGTGATCAACGATGTGCCGAGCTACCGGGTCGACAACATGCCCTATGGCGGGGTGAAGGACTCAGGTCTTGGCCGCGAAGGTGTGCGCTTCGCGATGGAGGACATGAGCGAGATCCGCAATCTGGTGGTGCGGCGGACTTAGTCCTCCCCCGGTGTGGGAGGATACTCACCCCTCCTCCAGCAGCAGCAGCACCGCTGTCACTTCCAACCGCTCCATCGCGCCGAAGCGGTGATCGACCGCGCTGATTGTCGCATCGGCGACCAGTTGGCCGGGGAGGGTGAATTCGTGATCGGGTAGCTGCTCGATCAACGCCTCTCCCGCTGCGACGGTGTCCGCGCCGCAGAACTCTATCACCACCTCGTGGCGCGTGCCCGCGAAGGTGATCGAAGCCCAAGCGGTTTCCGTATGGGCAAGCACCGTCCCGCTCCCGCCCGTGAGGCCCAACAGCGCGGCCCGGACGCGGTCAGCCAAGGTGCGGCGGGGGCGCAGGGCGGCGACCGATTTGACCTCAAGGGAATCGCAATCGGCGAAGATGTGCGCGAACGGATCGCGCAAGCTTTCGGTCAGCATCATGCAGCCTCCCGCGTGCAGGCAGTGGCGCGATCGGCATAGCCCTGCATCCATGCGCGAATGCGCAATTCGGTATCGGGGCGGGGGATGCGCCCCATCCGCAGGTCGAGCACAAAGCGCGGGTCATGGGCCGCGAGCCGCCCGAACTTGGTGGCGGGCATGGCATGGGTCCGCAGGAAGGTTTCTATGGTCCGAAGCAGCATGGTGTCGCGTCCCTTTTATAGTGCTGTTTGGGTTGGCATTCACCGGGCGATTCGCCTGATGTTCTTTATTTGTTCCACCCCATTTCCTACTTGTCTAGGAAAAATCCTTCGTGTAGGATAATCGCATGCAGGAAACCCGACAGAAGTCACGTGATGCGATAACTGGCCCGCGTGCGCGGCTGCTCGAATTGTCACAGGCGAGGGGGGTGAGCTTGGCAGCTCTGTCCGAGCTTCTTGGACGCAATCCCAGCTATCTTCAGCAGTTTATCCGCAAAGGTAGCCCCCGAAAGCTGGAGGAGCAGGACCGGGCGACGCTGGCCCGCTTCCTCGGCATCGGGGAAGAGGAGCTGCGGGAGGCGCAGGAAAATTCCTACGCGAAAGCCCCTATGCGCCGTGGGGCCGGCGACTGGCTCGAGGTGCCCCGGCTTGATCTCGGCGCGTCAGCGGGGCCGGGGCGGATCGCGGGCGGTGAGGCCGCCTTCGACACCTTCCGCTTCTCGCGCCGCTGGCTGGAAGAACAGGGCCTCGCCCGCGCGCAGCTCTCCGCGATCCGGGTCGAGGGGGACTCGATGGAGCCGCTGCTGAATGACGGGGACGAAATCCTCGTCGATTGCAGCCCGCTTCCGTTTCGTGACGGCATCCATGTGGTGCGGCTGGGCGAAACCCTGATGGTAAAGCGCGTGGCGAGCGCGGGGGCAGGGCGACTGGCGCTGCTCTCGCAGAACTTTGCCTACCCGCCGGTCGAGGTGGCGGCGGATGAGGTGGCGATTATCGGCCGGGTTGTTTGGAAAGGGGGGCGGGTGTGATGTCGCTCTCCATCGCTCCCCCATCCTGGGTCAGGCCCGAGGCAGGGGAGCGATGGCGGGTCTTGCAATTGGCTTCGGCTCTCGCCATCCCTCGCCCATGACCGACACCCCTAAGCCCACGCCCCCCATGCGCGCCGCGATCATCCCGGTGACGCCGCTTCAGCAGAACTGCTCGCTGATCTGGTGCACCGCTACCATGAAAGGCGCGTTGGTCGATCCGGGCGGGGATCTCGACAAGCTCAAGGAGGGCGTCGCCAAGGCGGGTGTCACGCTGGAGAAGATCCTCGTCACCCACGGGCATCTCGACCATTGCGGGCAGGCGGGGATGCTGGCGGAGGAGCTGGGCCTCGATATCGAAGGCCCGCATGAAGATGACCGCTTCTGGATCGACCAGTTGGACGATGACGGGCCGCGCTGGGGGATGGTCGCGAAAAGCTTTACCCCGACCCGCTGGCTCAAACACGGCGATACAGTGACGGTGGGCGAGTTGACGCTCGACGTGATCCACTGCCCCGGCCACACGCCCGGCCATGTGGTGTTCTTCCACGAACCCAGCCGCTTCGCGATCGTGGGCGATGTGCTGTTCCAGGGGAGCATCGGCCGCACCGACTTTCCCAAGGGCAACCATCAAGACCTGATCGACTCGATCACCCAGCGTCTCTGGCCGCTTGGCGAGGACGTGATGTTCATCCCCGGCCACGGCCCGACGAGCACCTTCGGGCGCGAGCGGAAGACGAATGCGTTTGTCAGCGATTACGCGCTGAGCTGATGAAAGTCCCTCCCCGTCCTGAAAGGATGGGGAGGTGTCGCCGCGTAGCGGTGACGGAGGGGTAATCCGTTGCCGCCTTCTCCCCCTCCGTCAGCCCTGCGGGCTGCCACCTCCCCATTCGCGAGCGAACGGGGAGGGACGAGCGAGTTACATCACCCCCGCTGCCACCAGCACCGCGACCACCGCAAGGCCAAGCTGCACCAGCATCGTCGTCAGCGTGCCGATCATCCGGCCAACCTGCGCCTTGCCGCCGTCCATGCCGAAGCCGTGCGCGATCCGGCCCAGGAAATAGGCCGCCGCGACATAGGCCAACCACCAGCTGCCGCGGCCGGCCAGCTCGATGGCGGCGATCAGCACCAGCACGAAGCCGGTGTTCTCGACATAGTTCAATTGCGCCCGCATCCGGCGTTGCAGCGCCTCGCTCCCGCCGTCGCCGACGCTGATCTGGAGCGCGGTGCGCAGCGCGCCGATGCGAATCCCCAGCCAGATGTTGAGCACAGCAGCCGCCGCCGCTGCGGCGAGCGTTACAGGAAGCACGGTCATGTTGAGATCCCCTCATTTATGTGACCACGGTGCTAGGGCGCGCCAGCGCGGGTTGCAACGTGCGATTTTTCCGCTATAGCGCGCGCCTTCCCGCCACTGCTGGCCAAGGAATGCGCGCACGTGCTGATGCTTGTGCGGGCGGCTTCCTTGCCCTAAGGGCGGCCTTCGAGAATCATGGCGCCGGTGGCGCGAACACACGTATTATTTGAGGAATTGGTGCCACCATGGCTGTCCCCAAGAGAAAAGTATCGCCTTCCCGTCGCGGCATGCGTCGTTCGCACGACGCACTCAAGGTTGAAGCATTTCATGAATGCGGCAACTGCGGTGAGCTGAAGCGCCCGCACAACATCTGCGGCCACTGCGGCCACTACAACGGGCGTCAGGTCGTCGCCGTCGGCTGATTGCCGGTGGCCCGAACCATAGACCGGAGCAACGCATCATGAGCCTCCCGCGTATCGCTGTCGATGCGATGGGGGGCGATGAAGGCGTGCGCGTGATGATCGAAGGTGCGGCGCTCGCCCGCCGCGATCATGACAGCTTCAATTTCCTGCTGGTTGGTGACGGCCAGCGGATCGAGGCGGCGCTGGAAAACCACCCCAATCTGCGGGCGGCCTCCGAAATCCTCCATTGCGATGATGTGGTGGGCGGCGATGAGCTGCCCAGCAAGGCGATTCGCCGCGCCAAAACGACCAGCATGGGCCTTGCGGTCAATGCGGTGAAGACCGGCGATGCCGGCGCCGCGGTCAGCGCAGGCAATACCGGCGCGCTGATGGCGATGAGCAAGCTCGCGCTGCGCACCATGCCGGGGATTGATCGCCCCGCGCTCGCCGCGATCATGCCGACCTTGCAGGCGCATGATGTGGTGATGCTGGATCTGGGCGCCAACACCGAGGCGGATGCCCGCAACCTCGTACAATATGCCGTGATGGGCGCGGCCTATTCGCGGATCGTCACCGGCTTTGAGAAGCCGGTCGTCCGGCTGCTCAACATCGGCACCGAAGAGATCAAGGGCACCGAAGAACTGCGCGATGCGGCCGCGATGCTCACCGCCGCTTCGCTGGGCGGAACGCTGGCGCTGCAATTCGACGGCTTTGTCGAAAGCGACAAGATCAACCGCGGCGAAACCCACGTGGTGGTGACCGACGGCTTTTCCGGCAATATCGCGCTGAAGGCGATCGAGGGTTCGGCGCGCTTCGTCACCGATCTGCTGCGCCAGGCCTTTACGTCCTCGCTGCGCTCCAAGATCGGCTTTTTGGTCTCGCGCCCGGCGACCGAGCTTTTGAAGCACCACCTCGATCCGAACAACCACAATGGCGCGGTGTTCCTCGGCCTCAATGGTGTGGTGGTGAAGAGCCACGGCAGCGCGACGGCCAAGGGCGTGGCCCATGCGGTTGCGGTGACCGCGCGCCTGCTCGAAAACAAGCTGACCGAGCGGATCGCGCATGACTTGTCGCAACTGGGCGAGGAAACCCTGCGCAAGAACGGTCGCGGTGCCGCGTCCAAGGACAGCGAGACTCCTGCGTGAACGGTTCGCGGATACTCGGAACGGGGTCGGCGCTTCCCCGCAGGGTGGTCACCAATGCCGAACTCGCTGAGCGAGTCGACACCTCGGATGAATGGATCACTGCGCGCACCGGCATCCGCCAGCGCCACGTTGCCGGACCCGATGAGACCACCGCCACGCTGGCGACAGCCGCCGCCCGGGCGGCGCTCGCCGATGCGGGTGTGGACGCGACCAGCATCGACCTGATCGTGCTCGCCACCGCGACGCCCGACAACACCTTCCCCGCCACCGCCACCAAGGTGCAGGACTCGCTGGGTTGCAATGGCGGGATCGCCTTCGATGTCGCCGCGGTCTGCTCGGGCTTTCTCTATGCCCTGAGCGTCGCCGATTCGCTGCTCAAGACCGGGATGGCGAAGCGCGCGCTGGTGATCGGCGCGGAAACTTTCAGCCGTATCCTCGATTGGGAAGACCGCACCACCTGCGTGCTGTTCGGTGACGGGGCAGGGGCCGTGGTGCTCGACGCGCCCGGCACCGACAATGCGGGCAAGGATGCGCCCGGGATCCTGTGCAGCCGGCTCCATGCCGATGGTGCGCAGCATGACCTGCTCTATGTCGATGGCGGACCTTCGACCACGCAGACTGTGGGCCATGTCCGCATGAAAGGCCCCGAAGTATTCCGCCACGCGGTGGTGAACCTGGCCGCTGTTTTACGGGAAGTGATTGACGAAGCCGGTGTTTCTGTCGACGCGATCGACTGGGTCGTGCCGCACCAGGCCAATGCCCGGATCCTTGATGCGACGGCGAAAAAGCTCGGCATTGCGCCCGACAAGGTGGTCATCACGGTCGACCGCCACGCCAACACCTCGGCCGCATCCGTGCCGCTGGCGCTGGACGTCGCCCGCAAGGACGGGCGGATCAAGGCGGGCGATCTGGTGATGCTCGAAGCGATGGGCGGCGGCTTTACCTGGGGTGCGAGCCTGATCCGGATGTAAGCTGCGCGGGCGCACACTGTCCCGTTCACTAACACTATTGCTGAAAACTCTACATTACGCGGGGCATCGCGTTGCAAAATCGCAGGAAATTTGTAAGCTTTACGTCTTCTTTCGGGTCGCGCCGCGAAGGAGAATACGCATGATGCGTTCCGTTGGCACTTTGACTCGCGCCGATCTGGCGGAGACTATCAATCGCAAGATGGGATTCAGCCGCGCTGAATCGCTCGATATGGTTGAAGCGATCCTCGACAAGATGAGCGATGCGCTCTCGCGGGGAGAGAACGTCAAGATTTCTGGCTTTGGCAGCTTCGTGCTGCGTGACAAGAATGAGCGGATCGGCCGCAATCCCAAGACCGGGATCGAAGTGCCGATCACGCCGCGCCGGGTGATGACCTTCCGCGCTAGCCAGCTGCTCAAGGAACGCATTTCCAAAGGCTAACGGGCCAGGGAATCATGCGAACAGGTGAGGTTTGATGACCGCTTTCGACGACGGCAAAGACGATAGCGCCCTGCGCACCATCGGCGAAGTCAGCGAGGCGCTGGGCATCAAACCTCACGTCCTGCGCTATTGGGAAGCACAGTTCCCGCTGCTCAAGCCGCTGAAGCGCAGCGGAGGGCGGCGCTATTACCGCCCCACAGATGTCGCGCTGGTCGAAACCATCAACCGGCTGGTCAACCGCGAAGGCTATACCCTCAAGGGCGCCGAAGCGGTGCTGCGGTCAGCGAGCAAATCCGATCTCGACCGCCGCAGGGATGACCGCCGCAGCGGGGATCGCAGGGTCGACGGTGATCCTGATGGCGCACTCGGCGTACGGCTGATGGTGACCGAGAGCCCCGATATGGCCGAAACCATCGCCGCCCTGAAGTCGATCCGCGCTCGGTTGGCGGCGGCGCTGGAGGCTTGAGCCCTACTCCGCCGCGAGCAGCGCGGCTTCTCCCAGATCGACGCTGACGAGGCGCGAGACGCCCTTTTCCGCCATTGTTACGCCGAACAGGCGGTGCATCCGGCTCATTGTCACCGCGTTGTGCGTGACAATCAGGTAGCGGGTGGTGGCAGCGCGGACCATCGAGTCGAGCAGATCGCAGAAGCGTTCGACATTGGCGTCATCCAAAGGCGCATCGACTTCGTCGAGGACGCAGATCGGCGCGGGGTTGGTGAGGAACAGCGCGAAGATCAGCGCCGTCGCCGTCAGCGCCTGCTCGCCGCCGGACAGCAGGGATAGCGATTGCAACCGCTTGCCGGGCGGCTGGGCGTAGATTTCGAGGCCAGCTTCCAGTGGATCGTCGCTGTCGATCAATGCGAGATGCGCGGCTCCGCCTTCGAACAGGCGGGTGAACAGCACGCGGAAATGGCCGTCGACCTCCTCGAACGCGGCGCGCAGCCGTTCTCTGCCTTCGCGGTTGAGGCTGCCGATTGAGCCACGCAGCCGAGCGATGGCTTCGACCAATTCCGCCTGTTCCTCGGCGCTGGTGCCGTGCTCGGTCTCGATCCGGGCGAGTTCGTCGGCAGCGACCAGATTGACCGGCCCGATGCGTTCGCGCGCGGCGGTCAGCTTTTCCAGTTCAGCGGATTCATCCGCTGCGGGGGCGAGATCGCCCTCTGCAAAGCCGAAACGTTCGCCCAGCAAAGGCGGCGGGCATTGGAAGCGCTCGCCCGAGATGCGCGCCATTTCGGCGCGGCGCAGTTCCTCGTTCTCGGCGCGGGCGGCGAGGCTGGCGCGGCTTTCGCGGGCTTGGGCGAGGGTTTCGGTTCGCGCGGCCAGTGCCATGTCGGCGGCGCGCTGACGGGCTTCGGCCTCGCGCATCACGGCTTCGGCTGCGGCGAGATCGGCGGTGATCCGCGCGCGCGCTTCTTCGCCTGCTTCGATTTCCGCTGTGAGCGCGGCGGGCTTGGCCGCGTGGACGGCGTGATCCTCGGCGATTTCCGCGAGGCGGCGGGTGGTCTCGGCCATGCGCCGCTCGGCGTCGGAGGAGCGCGCCTGCCAGCCGGCGTGATCGGCGGCTTGCGCGGCGAGCCGTTCGCGCGCGACTGCCAGCGCCTGATCCTGCGCGGCGAGTTCGGCAAGCGCGGCCTGCACTGCGGCGCGGGCGGCAGCGTTCTTGGCCTGCGCGGCTTCGAGCGCGGCGCGCTCGGCATCGCGGGCGGGCAGACGTTCGCGGGCATTGCGGGCGGCTGTCACGTCGGCCTTGGCCGCGGCAATCTGCGCCTCGATCTCGCTGGCGCTGGCGGCCAGTTCGGCGAGGCGGGCGGCGAGGCGTTCCTTGGCGGCTTCGGCCTGATCGAGCCGGCGAAGCGCGTGGCGCTCGGCTTCGATTCCGCCCGCGATGCCGCGCTCCTGCGCGACCAACGCGGTCTGCAAGTGGCTGAGTTCCTCGCGCAACGCCTTGTCTTCGGCCTCGGCACGGGCGGCCGCTTCGCGCAAGGGCGGTAGGGCGGCATCCAATTCCGCAAAGCGATTGGCGGCTTCGAGCTGTGCGGCTTCAGCAGCCCCTTCACCGCGCGCGACGAAGCCGTCCCAGCGGCGCAGGTGCCCGGCGCGGGTCACCAGCCATTCGCCGCGGGAGAGGGCGCGGCCATCATCCGCCTCGACGCAATGCACCAGTGCAAGGCGGGCAGCGAGCTCGGCGGGGCATTCCTTGAGGTGCGAGAGCAGGCTGTCGGCGACCGCAGGGGGCGTCGCGGCGGCCCCCGTCCAGAACCGTCCGTCCTGCGCAGCGGCAGGCGCGCCCAGCGGCGACTTGCCATCGCGGCCCAGCACGGCGGCGAGCGCGCGTTCGTAGCCCTGCGCGACGCTCACCCGGTCGAGCGCGGTGGCCATGCCCTGCCGCCCGGCTTCGCGCTTGGCGCGGGCTTCGCGGTCGCGGGCCAGCGCCGTATGCTCTCGTTCGATCCCGGCGAGTTCAGCGCGGGCCGCAGCGAGCGCGCTGGCGGCGTCATCGCGCTGCGCCTGCAATTCGCCCTTGCGCGCCTGATCGGCGGTCAGCCGGGCGCGCAGGCGAACGACTTCGCTCGCCGCGTCCTCAGCAGCTTCGCGCGCGGCGATCACGTCGGCCTCCGGGTCGCAGCTGGCGGCAAGATCGCTGCGTGCGCGGGCAATGCGCGCCGCTTCCCCTTCGATGCGGGCGAGGCGCTGATCCGCCTGCTCCACCGCCGCTTCGGCCACGCGCCATTCGGCCTCGACCCCCGCGTGATCGGCGGTGGCTTTCGCCAAGGCGAGTTCGGCGGCGCGGTGCGCGCGTTCGCGGTCTTCGGCCTTTTCGGCAAGGGCAGGGCGCGCGGCTTCGGCGTCGCTCACAGCGGCACGGCTGGCGGCGAGTTCACCTGTCAGCCGCCCAAGCGCTTCGACCGCTGCCGAGGTCAGCCGGTCGGCATCGGCGCGGTCTTCCTCCAGCCGCTTCTGCTGGCGGGCGAGATCGGCGAGGCGCGTTTCGGCGGCCTCCATTTTCTCGGCGAGTGCTGCCATGCGGTGCCCATGCGCACTGGCATCATCGCGCCGGTCGGCCAACTCATCGCGCGCTTCGGCCAGAGCATGGGCGGCGGCGGCCTGTTCTTTCTGAGCCACTTCGACCGCGCTCTGCGCCTCGGTGACCTGCGCGGTGGCGGTCTCGGCCGCAGCGCGCGCCGCTTTTGCCGCGGCCGCTGCCTCGCGCCAGCGGGCGAACAGCAGACGGGCTTCGGCGGCCTGGATCTTGTGGGTGAGTTCGGTGTAGCGTTCGGCCTGCTTGGCCTGCCGCCGCAGCGATGCGATCTGCGCGTCGAGCCCGGCCATCAGGTCTTCCAAGCGGGCGAGGTTCGCTTCGGCTGCCCTCAGCTTGCTCTCGGCATCCTTGCGCCGGACGTGGAGGCCCGCAATTCCGGCGGCCTCCTCCAGCATCGCGCGGCGTTCGGCCGGCTTGGCGGCGATCACCTGTGCGATTTTGCCCTGACTGACCAGCGCGGGGGAATGCGCCCCGGTGGCGGCATCGGCGAAGGTCAGCGCGACATCCTTGGCCCGGACATCGCGGCCGTTGACCCGGTAGGCGGAGCCCGCGCCGCGCTCGATCCGGCGGGTGACAACCAGCTCCTCCCCCGCATCATCCTGCGCGTGGAGCACCACTTCGGCAAAATCGCGCGGGGGGCGGGTCGAGGTGCCCGCGAAGATCACATCCTCCATTCCGCCCGAGCGCATCGACTTGGCCGAGGTTTCCCCCATGACCCAGCGGATCGCTTCGAGCAGATTGGATTTGCCGCAGCCATTGGGACCGACAACGCCGGTCAGGCCGGGTTCAATGCGCAATTCCGCCGGCTCGACGAAGCTCTTGAAACCGCTGAGCTTGAGCCGGTGGATCTGCATCAGGCTGACGTTCGCCCCCGCCCGTCGGCCTTAGCGCGCGCCCGCGCTCTTGAGCAGCGGCTCGACCACTTCCCAGGTCGTGCCGTCGATCTTCTTGCCGTTGAGGAAGAAGGTCGGAGTGCCCTCGATCTTGTCGTTGGTGTTGTTGGCTTCGACGGTCTTCACCAGCGCTTCGATCTTGGCGGTATCGGCCAGACAGGCGCGGCCCTGATCGGCGGAGAGCCCGCGCGCGGCGAAGAATTCGAGCAGCCCGGTCGCCTCGGCAATTGCGACAAAGCGCTGATTGAGCGGCAATTGCCCGGCGGCCTGCACGGCTTGCGGATTGCCCTGCAGCCTGGCGAACACCGCATCGAGGTTCTGCCACACTTCATCCGAGAGCGGCTGCATCTGCTCCTTGGCTCCGCACTGGGCGAGGCCGGCGATCACCACGTCGAAGGGATTGAGAAACGCCTCGCGCTGTTCGAAGCTGACAACGCCGCTGGCGACATACTGGTTCTTGAGCGTTTCCTTGCCGGTCTTGGCGAATTCGGCGCAGTGCGAACAGGTGTGCGAGGCATATTCCACCAGCTTCAAGGGCGCATCGGGGTTGCCGAGCAGGAAGCCGCCCTCCGGTGTGACGGTGACCGTCTCGGTCCACTTGGTGCCGGCCGGAGCGGCGATTGCGGGCAGCGGCTCGCCATTCGCGGCGCCGTCGGCGGTGGCGGCATCGTCGCAGGCGGCCAGCATCAGCGGTGCAAGCGCAAGCAGGGGGAGCGAAAACAGGCGGGAGACAGTCATCGTGGCACCAATCCTTGGGATGTCTAAGAGGGAGAACCTAGCCCCTTACGCCCCGATGCAGCAAGCACCCAGCAGTGAGGCTGTGAACAATTCGCTCAGCCGGTCGCGGGGCTGAATTTGGCCGAGAGCACCGGGTAGAGATCTTCCCAGCTGTGAACCTCATTAAGCAGCTTGCCATCGAGCGCGAAACTGGGCGTGCTGTTGACGCCAAGCTCGTTGAAATCCGCGCGGCCATTGTCGAGCAATTGCTTGGCGGCGGCATCATTCATCACGCAGGCATCGAGCTCGGATTGCGACTGGCCGCGGTTGACGAGCATCGTCGTCAGCCCGAGCGCGCTGGCCGCGTTCATCCGGCCCGCCTTGTCGCCCCGCAGCCAGGCCGCGCGTTGGCTTTCAGGCGCGCCACGCGCCTTGCCGAGCCAATCGGCCTGCGCCAGCATCAGCGCCTGATGGCGGCCCTTGAACCCGGACGGATCGCCGCATTGGGCGAGCAAAGTGACGGTCAGGTCGAGCGCGTTGCGGATCACCGGGCGCACTTCCAGGCTGATCTTACCCGGCATCAGCAGCACCAGCTCCAGCGCCGGTTCGCCGCGCGCGGCAAAATCGGCGCAGTGCGGGCAGGTATAGCTGATGAATTCGACCAGCTTCGTATCCGCCTTGGGATCGCCGATCAGGTGCCCACGATCCGTGCGCGCAATCGTGCTTTGCCAGTTGCCGGGATTGTCCTTTGACTGGAAGCTGCTGTCCGGGCGCGAAAGGTCTTGCTGCGCGAGCGCGGGGCCGGTCGTCAAAGCCAGCGCAGCAGCGGCAAGGAGGAGGGGCTTGATCATTGCGGGTCGTTTTCCTGTGAGGGGGCAGGTTCGCTATTGCCGAGACTGCGGGCGAGCGATTCGAGCACGGTGCGCAGTTCGGGATCGCCGATATCGCGCAAGCTGTCGCCCAATTCCAGCGGGATCGGCTTCAATGAGGGCGGAGGCTTGGCGGGGCGGCCATCGGGCGGCGGCGTGACCGCGCCCTGGCGCAGCTTGACGCGGGCGACGGCGCGGTAGCCGAAGAAGCGGTTCACCCGCTCGATAATCTCGGGGATGACCTGCGTGATGAGCGGCGCATGGGCCGGGACCACCACCAGATCGAGGATGCCTTCCGCCTTCTCGCCGGGAGGAAAGCGGATCGCTTCGGGGCTGCACACGCGGGCGTGATTGGGGCCGACGATCTCGGGCCAGCGGGTGACGACCGAGCTTTGCACAAAGCCGAAGCGGCGGAAGGCGGTGCGGCCGATTTCGGGCATCAGATCACCGATCGCGCGCGCGCCTGTCCCGCGCGGGCGGGCGTAGGGTTTGGGCGTGGTTTTCTTCGAGCTTCCCATGTGTGCTTGCCCCATGCCATAGGCCGCGCGTGACTGCCAGCATCTCCGACAACCTGCTCGCATGGTATGACAAGCACGCCCGCGATCTGCCGTGGCGCGTGCCGCCGGGCAGCGCGGCGCCGAATGACCCTGCCTTCCCCTACCGCGTGTGGCTGTCCGAGGTGATGCTCCAGCAGACCACGGTAGCCGCAGTAAAGCCGTACTTCGCGAAATTCACCGCGACCTGGCCCACGGTCGAGGCGCTGGCATCGGCCTCTGAGGAGGAGGTCATGGCGGCTTGGGCCGGGCTGGGGTATTATTCGCGCGCCCGCAACCTGCTCAAATGCGCCCGCGCCGTGGCCGAGTTGGGCCGCTTCCCGGACACCGAGGCGGAACTGCGGAAGCTCCCCGGATTGGGCGATTATACCGCCGCCGCCATTGCAGCGATTGCTTTCGGGCGGCGCGCGGTGGTGGTGGACGCCAATGTCGAGCGGGTGGTGGCGCGACTGTTCGCGATCGACGAACCGCTGCCCAAGGCGCGCAAGGCCATTCGCGCCGCCGCCGACACGATCATGCCGGACGCGCGGTCGAGCGACTTTGCGCAAGCGATGATGGACCTCGGTTCTCATATCTGCACCAGCCGCGCGCCGCGCTGCCTGCTCTGCCCGCTGGCCGAAGCCTGCGCGGGCCGCAAGGCGGGCGAGCCGGAGCGCTTGCCGGTCAAGCCTGCGAAAAAGGCTGTGCCTGAGCGTCAGGGCATGGCGTTCTGGATCACCCGCGCCAGCGGCTCCGAGGTGTGGCTCGTCACCCGGCCCGGCACCGGGATGCTTGGCGGGATGCGCGCACTGCCCGATGATGGCTGGACCGCGCGCGCGGATGGATCAGGCGCGGGACCGCTCGCAGGCGAATGGCGCAGCCTTGGCGCGGTAAGGCATGGTTTCACCCATGCGCAATTGACGCTGACGGTGATGGCTCTGGAAACAGCACAGGAACCGGACGGCGAGGGCGTCTGGTGGCCGGTCAGTCAGATTGGCGATGCGGGCCTCGCGACCCTGTTCGCCAAGGCTGCGCAGCTTGCGCTCGCCGCAGCCTAGATGAGGCCGCCGCCCAGCGTCAGACGCACGGCGGCAATCAGCAGCACCACGAGGCAGAAATTGCGACCACCATCCTTGGACGACAAGGCGCCAAGGATGATCCCGACCACGATCAGCGGCAGCGCGAACCAGTTGGCCCAGCCGAGCAGAGGAATCTGTGCCGGAATGACGATGATCAGGCTGACGAGGCCGATGAGATAGGCAAGAACATTGAACATGTGTCTTATATGCGCAAGACACCTTGCGATTGCAACCCTTCCGATTGACCCCACGATTGACCGGCGCCGCCACCTGCCGCAGACACTGCACCAAACCTCGCTTCGGAGATTCTCCTTCATGCCTGTTCACGACATCGCCTCGACCGCTCTCTCGCGCCGCGCCCTGTTTCGTCATAGCGCGCTGCTCGCTGGTGGGGCGGCGCTGGCCAGCCTGCCGTTTGGCCGTCAGCTGCTCGCCCATGATGTGGCGGAAAACTGGCCGAATGTCGCGGCGATGGCGAACCGTTATGTGTCGGAACGCAAGCTGGCGAACCTGCTCCTGACCTTCGGCTGGGGGCAGGAGGATCACGCCCACACCGTCGGCGGCGGCAACCTGTCGCTCGCCAAGCCGGGGGCGGTGGATGAAAACTCGCTCTATCGCATCTATTCGATGTCGAAGCCGATCACCGGCATGGCGACGATGATCCTGATCGACGAAGGCAAGCTAGGCCTCGATCAGCCGGTCGCAGAGATCCTGCCCGCGTTCCGTGACATGAGGGTGCTGGTCGATCCGGCAGGCGACCTTCAGAACACGGTGCCCGCAGACCGGCCGATCACGATCCGCCAGCTGCTGACGCACACTGCGGGGCTCGGCTATCAGATTATCAGCAAGGGCCCGCTTCAGGCGGCCTATAACGAACAGGGGCTTGTGGG
>NZ_JAAALE010000020.1 GCF_009905735.1 Porphyrobacter sp. SLTP | reverse complement strand
ACCAGAGCGTTCGTCGGATCGATGGTCAGGGTTGATCCGCTGATCGCAATCCGGTTGCTGCTCGCGACATTGAACGCCTCGACCACAGGGCCAGTTGCAGACCCGCTCCGGATCTCGACCGTGCCGCTGCCGCGCTGGATGGCCTCGGAGAAGGTGACGACAACATTGCTGCCTACCGCCACATTGATCGCGCCATCGGTCGGCGAGAAGCCTGTGGCGACCGGTGCAGCGGTGTCCGTAGGCGGCACCGTGGCAAAGTCATAGGTGCTGGTTCCGGCAAAATCATTGCCGGCGAGGTCTTCGATAGCACCGGGGTTGATGACCACGAAATAGGTCGTGCCTTGAACCAGAGCGTTCGTCGGATCGATGGTCAGGGTTGATCCGCTGATCGCAATCCGGTTGCTGCTCGCGACATTGAACGCCTCGACCACGGGGCCAGTTGCAGACCCGCTCCGGATCTCGACCGTGCCGCTGCCGCGCTGGATGGCCTCGGAGAAGGTGACGACAACATTGCTGCCTACCGCCACATTGACCGCGCCGTCGGTCGGCGAGAAGCTTGTGATCGTGGGCGGGGTGCCATCGAGTAGCGAGGCAACCGTCCGATCGCCATCAAGGAAGCGCAGGTTCTCGATACCGATGAGCCGGTCTTTGCCAAACGCGGCGCTGGACATGAAGATATCCGAGCCTTCCAGGGTGAGCTGGGCATCGGCGAAATTGACATTGAAGACAGCAGTATCATTGCCAAGACCGCCGTCGAGGACGTCATCGCCGGTGCCGCCGGAAAGGACGTCGTCGCCTCCTCCACCGATGAGAATATCATTGCCCCCGTTACCGACCAGCGAGTTTGCGACACCGTTGCCGATGATCTGATCGTCACGATCGCCACCGACAGCATTCTCAATGACAGTCCCACGCGCGATATTCATGTTACCGATGCTGCCGCCAACGTTGGAAAAGGTTTCCTGGTTGAGGTTAATCAGCTGGTTCGCGGAGAAGCTTGAATAATTGAGAGTGTCGATCCCCCCATTGTCGAATATGACAAAGGCAAGCAAATTTCCTGCATTGTTGGTCGTGTCTGGGCTGATACCGTAGACTGTTCGACCAGTGTTGTTGCCTACACCATACGTATTGTCGCCTGTGCGAGTACCATTGTAGGTACCGTAAGCGGTCTGAATCGCAACAAGATCGCCGATCATCGGCGTGAGTGTGAACACCCGGCTGAAATTCTGGTTGGCAAAGAAGGTGTTTTCGTCCTGGCTGAAATAGGACATCAGCGTCGTGGCCCAGGAGTCGTTCAGGAAGGCCGCATCCTGCGGGTAGGTTGCGGTGCCGTTATAGGGGCCCGGGTGTCTCAGGCCGAGCGCATGACCGACTTCGTGAAGGTAGGTCTGGAAAGAGTAGCTATCGAGCGTGGTCCCGTACGTACTGATCCATTGCGTCGAAATATTCACAGTCGCGCTTGTGATGAACTGACCCGTCCGTATTGACGAAGCGAAAGCCCCCTCTTCGGTATCTTGGAACGTGATTTGAGCGCTACTTGAGACTTCTCTGAAGATAATCCCGGTTGCATCACTCCATAGTTCAAGTGCTGCGCGGGCAAGAAACTGACCGCCAGCATCGAGCGATGTAATGTTGACAGTCAGCGTGCCGCCTGCCGAAACATTGAAGCGCCTCAGGTCAGCTGGGCTGCCATTGGTCCCGTAAAGCAGCTGCGCTGCAATTTGATCATTACTAAACTCTGCGAGTGGCGCCGCGGCTTGGGCCGAAACCTTATAAGCGCCTTGCTGGCCATCGGCCCAACCGCGCACATCCAAATAGAATGTCCCGCTCGAAGTGGCGGTAAATTTGATGCTGGAATACATGCCATTGCTGTCATCGTTAAAGGCAAGCACCCCACCATTGGCATTCCGAAGCGTTAGCGTCGTATCGACATCAGAGCCGCCCGCGGTCGAGCTCGTGAAGAACTCGTAGGCCTGGCCCGCCACGAGAGTGACCGCATACCAATCACGGTCGCCCGCTTGCTCAAGTTGAGCGACGATTGACGGACCACCCACGACAAGCGCCGCACTGGTCGATGCATTGGCTGCCTCGGCATCGACGACTGGGCGCGAACTCGACAGGTAGTAAGCCCCGGTCGCGCCCCCAAAACCAGAAACCTCGAGAAAATATTTGCCAGAGGTCGAGGCGGTGAATGTAATCTCTGAATATGCCAATCCTGCTTGCGAGTTGGCATCATCATTGGTCGTTATGACATTGCCATTGACATCGCGCAAAGTGAGGATGCTGTCCGACAGCCCGCCGGCCGGGAGAAGCGTGTTGAAGGTATAGGTTTCGCCACTGACGAGTTCGATACTGAACCAATCACTATCGCCAGATGTTTCAAGCACATCATTGACAGAAAAGCCTGGTGTTACTTTTCCGCTTGTTCCGACACCGTTGATCGTATCTTGATATTCGGAATTTTGCTTGCCCGCGGCCAGCTCAATCCCAACACTTCCGGCTTTAACCATCGCGCCGCCGCAGCACGCAACGCAAGCACAGGCCTGATAGTGAATTGCCTTGCCGAGCACGCTCTCCGGATCAGCGGTTTGCACATCCGCATGATTGGTGCTCGCCTGATATGGGCCGGCGATGCCGACTGGGTCCCGCAAATTCACAACCAACCTATCCTTCAAAACGAACGCCTGAAAACTTGGGCGGCAGGGTTACTGCTTGTTCATCATATCCGCCGCCGCTCTCGCCAGGCGATCCAAGTCACTCAAGTTCAGAGCTCGGTCCATGACATCGACCGCGACCTCAAAATAATCTTCTGTTTTTCCATGGTCTTTGGAGATCAGCACCGCAGTTATCGTCCCACTTTCTTCTATGCTCAGGCTCACTGTAAAAGTGTGTTGATCAACGGCGTCATCCAATGCGTTGAACAGGCTTTGCTTGAATTTTCGGCAAATCTGGTCCGCGCTTGCCTGTTCGGCCAGATATTCTGCCCCTTTGACAAAGCAGGTCTCGTCTTGTGCCCCATTCATGACTGCAGCTTGTAGCGTAGCAAGTGCGACAGTTCGAAACCGTATCTTCCTTTTACTTTGTACGAGCACCACAAACTCCCTGGCTTGCCATGTAAACGCATGGCCCAACTATCAATAGCGAACCGACAGCAATTGGAAATGTGGTCCGCTCGGAGTTCAGAAAGAAGCCTCGGAAAAATAAACACTTTTCAATTTCCTCTCGGCCGCCGTCCTTGATGTTCACAACAGCCTGATAGTATTTCGATTTTGTATGAAGCGAAAGTAAACTCGAGAGCGATTTTTCGTTCTCCTGCCCTCGGCGAAGCGGGCGGCCTGCGGCATGATTCACGACATCCGGACGGTGTTCATTGGAACCCAGAAGGATCTGTTGTCGTCAATGCCTGCTTCGGACCGTACGGTTGGGGTGTCTGGAAGGAGTGCGACGGTCCCGCCTATGTCCCGGCCTGCGACACGGCACCCATCATCTCCTCAGCCGGGGCGTTGGGCTTCACGCCGTGGATCGGCTTCTACAAAGGATACTGGGCAATTCTCATCATCGGGGAGGCCCACGACAATCAGCTATCAGGCCGACGGACATGACGAAGCTAGGCACATAAGGAGACAACCACCCTCATTCAGTCTTCCTTGGCAGGCAAGGTATGCAGCAGGCCTTGCGTAAAACCTCGCGGCGCGACCGACATGTGGTCCTCATCGGCGAGAACGTCGGCCCGAAGTTTCAGTCCTCGATAGCCCCGGGACCGCAAAATGTCTGCAAAGGCCCGATTGTCGGCCACCATATCGACTTCCTGATGATAGCGCTTGTCTCCGGTCCGCAGCGCTTCAAATTCACCGACATACAGATAGACGTCGGCATTGATCGCGCGCTGTTGATCCAGCAGCCCCAGCGCTTCTCGCAACAAGTATTTCTGATCGTACCAGAATGACGGGCTGCCAAGGATGTAGGCATCAAACATCTCTGGTTCTGTCAGCAGGATTTGCGCGCCGAGGAGACCACCATAGGAGTGGCCGACATACACACGCTTGTCCGCTTGTGTGCGCCATTGGCCATCGACGAATGGGATGACCACATCTCGTATGTAGTTGCGATAACGCAGCGATTCACCGTGCCTTGCAGTGGACGGCGCGTCCGAGGCTCCCTTGGCTGTCGGTGTGTAGTCGCGTCTTCGGCTTACCATGGGATCTTGCCCTTTTTCATAGGACAGTCCCACGGTGATGAATTCTTCGACTTGCGGTTGCGCACCGTTCAGTCGTCGGCCGATCAGTCGCAGCATCGGGAAACCGTAATCCGCATCCGTCACGTACACGGTCGGATATCTTCGCTGGGGCTGCTGCTCGTAGCTTGGCGGAAGGCTCACGAATATCTGATAGGGGATTTGGCTTGCCGGATCCGTTAGGTCGAAAACCCGGGTGCCAAGAATTTCGTATGGATGTCCTTGCGCGCGCTGGCTCGTCACGGTCGCAGCAGAATTGCTATCGGCTTGCGACGATTCCGCGCCGGAGCAAGAGGCCACGAATATGGCGCTAGCCGCCATTACTTTCGCAAAATGCACATTTTCCCCCTGCAAATCATCTAGAGCCGATCAGCGATCGCGCTGCTCAAAAATAAGACCTAGTCGGAAGTGCCAATCGCCCGTGCGCGCTGCTTTTCGGATGAGCCGAAGAGTCTACAGGGTGACGAAAGAGATGCCTCTGGCTGAGCTCACTGCGCTCGAATGCCCGCCTAACTTTTGTAGTCGGCCGGTTCAGGAACGCTGGCGCCACTTTGGCAGCTCTTGGCATCTCCCCTTGATCATGATGCCTCATGCACTCCTGCGGGCTAAACGGAAATTTGATAAGCCGCGAGCCGCTCATAGAATGGCAGAGCTGCATCGGCGATGCGCTGGAGGTGCGCGGGCAAAGACGGCAGATCGGAGCCGGATTGCACCGCAAAGCCGGTGCTTTGCTCGACCGAGGCGTACCAAGCCGGCGCCCAGACGCCGTCGCTCGCCCTCCGGCCCTTGGGCCAGTGAAGCATGTTCGGGTCGAACGGGATGGCAAGGGCCGTGCACAGGCGGCGCAACACGCCTTCCGGATCGCGCAGCAACGCGTCGCTATCGACCACCGGAGGCGCCGCGCCGGTCTGGTGCGCGAACCTGTCGAACAGTTCCACCTGACGCACCAGGCCGATATCGGCCAGCGCCACATCCTCGCGCTTGGCGACATAGGAGTTCAGCACCCGGGCGGGTGCGCGGATCAGGAAAGCGTGACGGAAATCCGCTGTCCAGTCGAGGCCAAATTCTGGCAGCATGTGATGGGTCATATGCTTCTGGTACCAGACCGCCGGATCGCCCTTGCCCGCCGCCTTTGGCAACGGCCCCGCCAGTTGCGCCGCGACTTCCCGCCAGTCATTCGGCTGCGAGGCCAGCACCTCGTCCTGCATCGGATGAACCAGCCCCGTCGTCGCCAGATAGGCGGCATAGAAGGGCTCGTCGCTGACCACGCAGTCGGCCCGGTTTTCAAAGGCGCGCATCATCGCGGTCGAAAGGTTGCGCGGGCCTGACCACATGGCGATCCGGATCGTCATACTATTGCGTGCTCCTCGGCATAGGCATCCTTCAGCCGTTCATAGGCCTGCGCGATGGCGGTGGTGACAGGCCCGGGCGAGGCGGGCAAGGCGTGGTCATTGATGCTGCCGGCAGGGGTGACCCCGCCCATGGTGCCGGTGACGAACACCTCGTCGGCGGCGAGCAGATGCTCTGCCTCCCAGTCGCCTTGCCGCAGCGGCGCCGCCCCGTCCCGGCACAGCGCGATCACGTTGCCCCGGGTAATGCCGTTGAAGCAGAAATGGTCGCGCGAGGTGAACACCGTGCCATCTTTCACCCAGAACAGGTTGGTCGCATTGCAGCTTGCCACGAAGCCGCGATGGTCAAGCATGATCGCCTCGTCCGCCCCTGTGTCCATCACGTCGAGCAGCGCGCGGATGTAATTCAACCGGCTGTGGGTGTTGAGATGCATGTCGAAGATCTCGGGCGGCGAGGTGCGGATCGAGGACATCGCAAGCGCCAGCGGCCGCGCCGCGGCCGGGCGCCGTTTGAACTCGGCGGTGACCGCGATGGTGGACCTGCCAGTCGTGAAGCGCGGATCCTGATTGATTGTCGCCTTGCGCCCGCGCGTCACCATCAGGCGCAGATGCGCCCCGTCCTCCATCCCGTTGGCGCGCAGGAGCTCCCTCAGGCTGGCGGTCAGTTCCGCGCGTGTCATGCCGATGTCGATGCGCAATGCGGCGGCGCCTTGATAAAGGCGATCGAGATGGGCTTCGAGAAACAGCAGCGCGCCCCTGTGCAGGCGCAGGCCTTCCCAAACCCCGTCACCCAGCCCGAACCCGGCGTCGAACAGCGAAACCTGCGCTTCCCGCGCCGGCACCAGCTGGCCGTCGAGCAGCGCAAGCACGGCGTCGTTGCGGGGATCGGGGGTAAAGTCCTGACTGCCGGGCATAGGCTGGTTTCTCTCGCGGTTTTCGGCCCGGGGTCTATCGGTCATTCAGGCGCGGAACAATCCGGCGTGCGTGCGGTGCGTGATGAAACGGGCACTGAACGGCTCGTAATGCAGGGATCAACGGCCGCCCGGCAAAGCTCGCGGGGGGCTCCTAAATGACGGTCGGGAATGGCCGGGTATGGCAAAACTGGGCGTTCGGGAAACCGTCCACGTACGACGGCTACGCCTATCGCTTCTTCTGGGGCGTGGGCTTCACCGATTACCAGATCCGCGCATGGCTGTGCGCCTTTCCGGTGGTGCTCTTCATGGCGCCTTTCGGCAGCTATATCATGCACAAGCTCAACGTCGAATGGATGCTGCGCGGGATCGTGGCGCTCAACATTTTCCAGATGTTCTGCCTCAACCTTAAAAGCCCGTGCTGGGAGAAACTCTTCCGGTCTACCGGCTTTTGCACCGCGCTATTCGCAATCTTCTGGTTTTCGCGCTCGCATCGCACGGCAGACTGAAAGAAAATAGCTGGGTTTCGGATCAAGCCCGGGACGGGGGAAAGTGCGAATGGGAGAGCGCCTTGTAACCTTAGCAACCCCCACCAGCGAAAGGCACCGCGACACCCTCTCGCGAAAGACCCGACCGATGAAGAAGATTCTCCTTCTGGCGACCACTCATATCGCCGTGCTTGCCTTGGGCTTTGGTCTCGGGGTCTATTTCCTCCCCATCCTCGTCGCCCAGCGCGCGCCCGATGCTGCCGCGCTCGCCCGTGCGGCGAAGAACGCGACCTACACCGCAACCTTCAAGAAAGACCTGCCGGGCAGCGACGCGGTGCACTGGGGCACGGGCACAATTAGCGTGACTCAGCAGCGGATCGTCCATCAGGGAGAGCTTGCACCGGGACCGGACTACAGGATCTACCTCGCGCCCACCTATGTCGACACCGACGAAGGATTCCGCGCAATCAAGGCGCAGTCGGTGCCATTGGGCGCGATCAAGAGCTACCATGGCTTCATCACGCAAGTGCCCGCCGGGGTCGACATCGAAAAGTACAACACGGTGGTGATCTGGTGCGAGGCTTTCGGCAAGCTCATCACCGCGGGGAAATACAGGTAACGCTATACCCAGTCCCGAACTTGACCCGCTCACGCGCGATCCTGAAACCAGCTGCGCAGCTATTGCGCTCCTCAACCCGACACCTGACATTCCGCTGTCGATCAGAGCCGGTCATTCGTGACTGGCAGGTTGAGCGTCAAGCGTTACCAAAAGCCGTCGTTCAGTTTCCGCGATCGCGCAACGGCCGGTGTTCGCTAGCATTCAGAACAGCGGCTTTCGTCGCTTGGGCGCCGGCGAGAGGCAGCGATACGTGAAGTCTCGTAGGCCTTCGGTGGACCAGTTGCGGCCCGACCTACCTCGGCCGCGCCTGACGTAACCGATAGAAGATCCCGCTCTCGTCATATCCGGTCAGTTCCAGCACTCCGCTCACCGTGAACACGCGCGTCTCGCTGGTTGGGAAGGCCGTATCGGCATAGACCTCGATGAACTGGTTGGGCGCAGCATGGAAGTGGAAGGGGCAGCCGGGGGGATAGCCGAGCAACACGAAATGCTTCTGGGTGCGCCCCGCGGAAAGCGGCATCATCCACCCGGCAACAGTGATACGCTTGCCGGCGAGCGCCTTCACCTGTGGTGTGAATTTCGGCTTGGAAACGATGAAGCCCTTGGCATCGGTGCGCGTGGTCTCGCCGGTCGCTTCAAGCACCTTCCACGATACCCCGCCCTTTGGCGTTGCGGCGGGCTTCCACACGTCCTCGACCGCGCGGCCGGCTTTGTAGTCGGGGGCCTGCCTTTCGGCATAGGTTCGCACGGCTGCATCGATAAGAGCCGGGCTGCGCTTGGTTCCCTGTACTGCGGCAGCAATCGTATGGCCCACGTTGACGCTGATCACCGCAGCAAGCATCAGCAGGGTCGCCTTCCAGCTCATTTCGGCAAGATCCTTTCGGTTCATCGTCAACTGGCCCGCGCGAGCACACGGGCGGGATCGAGGCGGTAAACGGCAAGCGCGGGGATCAGCGCGGCGAGTGCGCCAATGCCGACAACCGCAGCCGCCAGCACCGCTTCGGCAGGCAGCGGAGTCCAGGCGGCGAGACCGAGTTCGGCCAGCGCCGGGAAGTTCGCGCGAGCGAGCATGATCAGCCCGTGCGCCGTGATCCACCCCAGCCCAGTCCCGACCAGCGCGGTCAGCACGCCTTCGAGCAGCACGGTGCCGAACACCTGCGCGCGGCTCGCACCCATGACGCGCAACAGCGCGAGATCGCCCTCACGGCTGCGCACCATCCCGACCAGCGCGACCAGAATCGCAAGGCCGCCGGTCGCCGCCAGCAGCCAAGCGAACACCCTGAGGCCTTCAAGGCTCGCGCCAAGCAGGTCGAGCAGCCGCGCAGTCTCGGTCGCGGGAACGGCGGCCTGCAACGCGCTCTGGCGGTTGATCATCGTCGGCACCCGCATCGCGCCGGCGGCACTGCGATAGGTGACGAGCAACGCGGTCAACTCGGATTCGAGCGACTCCCGCCCGGTCGCCATCTTGTGTTCGTGGTGATCGTGCTCTTCACCATCCTCGTGGCGCTCACCCGTCTGGTGATGCTCGTCGATCCCATGGACCTGCCACACGCTTTCGACGCTTGTGAGGATCAGGCGATCCGCCACGCCGCCGGTCGGGGCAAGGATGCCCACGGTCGTGAATGGCGCATGATCGTGGCCCTGTTCTTGGCCTTCTTCCTCGACGAGCCCGTGGCTGCCGATGAACTTCTGCCCGACTTCGGCCCCCGTCGCGCGCGCGACCTCCGCGCCGAGCACCGCTTCCATCGGCGCGTCAAAGCTGCGGCCTCTGGCGGTCGTGAGGCCGTAGAGCGCCGCGAACCCGGCATCCGTGCCGACAATCCGGTAGCCACGGAAGTTGTCACCCAGCGCCAGCGGCACCACCCGCGCAACGCTGGGATCGCGTTCAAGCGCAATGCGCGCTTCGAGCGGGATGTTGCCGGTCGGCTGGTCGACATGGAAGATACTCGAGAGGATCAGCTGCAACGGCGATCCCTTGGCGCCGACCACCAGATCCACGCCTTGCGCATCGCGGTCAAACCGCTCGCTGGCCTGCGCGCTCACCTGCACCAGCAACACCAGCATCGCGACCGCGATGGCGAGCAGCAGCAGATTGAGTGCGGTAGTCAGCGGCCGGTCGCGCAGATAGGCGAGAGCGAGGCCGATCATACCGCGAGCTGCCCTTCTTGCAATGTCAGGGTGCGCGGAAAATGCGGCCGTAGGCGATCGTCGTGCGTGGCAACGATCAGGGTCGCACCGGTCTCCTCGGCAAGCTCGATTAACAGTGCGGCCACCCGCGTGGCATTGCCGTGATCGAGCGCCGAGGTCGGCTCGTCAGCGACGAGGATCGCAGGGCGCACCACGAGCGCGCGGGCGATGGCGGCGCGCTGCGCTTCGCCTTGGCTGAGCTGGTGCGGGCGCGCGTCGGCGCGGTGAACGATGCCAAGCCGATCAAGCATGCGGTCGATAGCGGGCTTGTCGGTGCTCCCGGTTTGAAGCTTTTGGGCGAGCGTGAGGTTGGCGCGCAGGCTCAGCGCCGAGACAAGCCGCAGGGTCTGGAATACAATCCCGAAATGGCGGCGGCGCAGGGTGTCAGCCGCCGTGGTGGAGCGCGAAGAGACCATTGTCGCGCCGTCCAGCGTGACCACGCCATGATCCGGACGTTGAAGCCCGCAAAGACAGTTGAGCAGCGTTGACTTGCCCGATCCCGACGGCCCTAGCAGTAGCAGGCGCTCGCCCGGTGCGGCGTTGAAGTTTACGCCCGAAAGGACGTCGCGGCCCGCATAGGCCTTGGCTAAGTCGCGAACGGCGATATCCATGGGCTTACTTGAAGACGGACTTGTCCTCGAAACCGATCGGGCCGTTGCCGTCATCGGCTTCCCACGCCTTGGACTCGCGCTGTTCCTTGCGTTCGGCGTCGGGCGTATCGCGATCGCTTCGGGGGGCAGGTTTACCGCTGTCGGTTGGCGCTTTCTGCGGCGAACGCTGATCGGGTTCGACCGCGGGTCCGGTCGGATAGCGCACGAAGGGGTTGTAGCGGTGCATGCCCGGCAAACCGTCGAGATCGCAGGCCGATACCGGGGCCGCAAGGGTTAGCGCAGCGATCCCGAGGGATGCCGAAACGAGATGGTTGATGCGGTGTGGGGTGAGCATGATTGAATGATATACCATACCATGAATCGAGTCCACAATACCAGGTCATGGTCATTCTGAGGCAGGGTGACGATGATCCCGCATCGCCATCCAATGGCCGAACAGCAGCAACGTAGCACCGGCAACCGTCATCTCCTGTTCGAACACCTCGCCCTCTACGAACAACCCGCTTAACAGCAGAGCGAAGGCGGCGGCCACCAGCGCAATCCGTCCAGGCTCCGGTGTTCCGCGTAACAATACGGGGCCGCTCACCAGCATGACTGGCAGTATCAAAGCAGCGTGCACCCATTCATTATGGCGCAACGCCTCGGGCAAGGCGGCATGCATCACCATCGGCAGGCTCGCCAGCAACCATGGAAGCGCGATGCAGTGCATGAGGCACAGGGTCGACAGCCCCTATGCCAAGTCGGTGCATTCGTCTGTCTCCGGTCGTTGCGTAGCTAGCCATTGGTCGGTGATGCCCTTGCGTGATGTTACAATATCACATAAGTGCAGCGCGGTGGTTTGCAACAACCAAAGTTTCGAGGCTTCATGATGCGCAAAGATGGCGACGCCCGCCTGCCCGCCACAGCGCTTTCCGGCTTTCTCGGGGCCGGAAAATCCACGCTCCTCGACCCCATCCTTGCCAATTGCGGGGGCAAACGCGGGGCAGCGACCGAAACCCCCTCTCGCCCGCATGCGCCCGTACCGCAATGAGCGGGCAGGAGGTCTTTTTCGCCGACCCCGATTTTGCCGCGCGTTACAGCGAGGGGCCGCCGCGCTTTGTGCCGGGCCACCACGATATGCTGCGGATGGCTACGATGCTGCTGGCAGAGGACGCGCCTCGCGATGCCGCAGTGCTGGTCGTGGGTGTTGGCGGAGGAATCGAGGTGCGACACTTTGCCGAAGCTCACGCGGGATGGCGTTTCGCCGGCGTCGACCCTTCGGCGCAGATGTTGGCGGTGGCGCGGAGCATGCTTGCCGAGCAAGCCTGGCGCTGCGATCTGATTGAGGGCACCGTCGAAGCGGCTTCGCTGGGCCCCTTCGATGCCGCCTCTTGCCTTCTGACGCTCCACTTGATCCCGGACGGCGCCAAGCTCGCCACGCTGCGAGCGATCCGCGCGCGCCTGCGACCGGGTGCGCCGTTCGTGATCGTCGATCATTGCCTCGACAAGGCCGATCCGCAATTCGAGCGCAGGCTTGATCGCTACGCCCGCTTCGCACTCGACTCCGGCGCACCGCCCGAGGACGTCAGGCGGGCCTGCGAGGGCATCCGCCAATCCGTCCCCATGATCAGCCGCGCGCGCGAAGAGGCGCTGCTGGAGCAGTCCGGGTTTCGCGACGCCGAGATTTTCTACGCTGGCCTGCTGTGGACCGGATGGACGGCCCGCGCGTGACCAGGAACAGGTCCAGAGCAACGGCGCTGATGTTGCCCGCAGTCGCATGTGCGATGCCCCTCGCGGCCCAGGACGTCCCGGCGGAGCTTGCGCCTGCGGCGCCAACGCCCGCGCCTGCATCGACCGAAACCTATCCGCGCGCCTTTTTTGACCGCTTCTACCCTCAGACCGCGCTCGAACTGCTGCAACGCGTGCCGGGCTTCAGCCTTGATGCCGGGGCCGAATTGCGCGGCTTTGCAGGCGCGGCGGGCAATGTGCTGGTCGATGGCGAGCGGCCGACGATCAAGTCGGGCGGGCTCGAGGATTTCCTTCGCCGCATCCCGGCCAATGCGGTCGAGCGGATCGAAGTGACCCGCGGCGCTCAGCGTGCCGGGGAAACTGCCGGGCAAAGCCTCGTCGCCAACGTCATCCGCAAGCCGCAGAGCTTTGCGGGCACTTGGTCGGGCGAGCTCGAACGCAACCCTGCCGGCCTTGTCTATCCCCGCGGCGAAGTATCGTTCACCGCGCCGCTCGGAGCGTGGTCGACCACTACCAAGGTCAACGCTTTCTGGGAACAGTTCACCTTCGACAATATTGATCGCATCCGCCGCGATGCTGCGGCGGCGCTGGTCTCATTCGACGAGGAAACGCTACCCTCGACCTTGCGCGATGCCTTCATCGCCACCGAGGCGCAACGCTTGGTGGCGGGCGGGACGCTGACCATCAATGCCCGCTTCGGCAACAGCCGCTTCTATCAGGAGACAGGCCGTGACGGTTTTCTGGGTCGTCTGCCCGATGGCGGTCCGGCCGACCGGCGCAGCGACATCCGCTTCGATTCCGAGTTCTGGGCGGGCGAATTGAGCGCCGATTGGACCGGCAGGGTCTCGCAAGGCTGGGTGCTCAAGCTGCTGGCGCTCGGCTCATTCGAGGATGGCGAGCAGAGTTCCGCCAATGTCGTGGCCGAGCCGCCGGGGGCTGCGCCCGTGATCAACCGCTTCGCTTCGCAAGATCTGCCGATCGAGGTGCTGACCCGCGCCACCATCGGCAAGCTCGAAGGCAGCCTGCGGCCCGAATTCGGGATCGAGACGGCCTACAACCGGCTGGACTCACGCATCGCGCTCGAAGTCGAGGATGCGAGCGGCGTGCGGCCCATCGCTCTGCCCGCGTCGGACGTAAGGGTGGCCGAAGTGCGGGGCGAGACCTTCGGCAACCTGGTCTGGGTTGTCGCCCCGCGCTGGACGGTGGAGGCGGGGCTCGCGGCGGAGCTTTCGAAGCTCACCGTCAGCGGCGATGCGGCGGGGGGCAACGAGTTCTTTTTCGTGAAGCCTTCGCTGGCGGTGACCTTTCAATCCTCTGACGCGCTGCAACTGCGCGCCGCGCTGCGTCGCTCCGTCGGACAGCTCGATTTCGGAGATTTCGCCGCCTCCGCCAACGCCGAGGATGATCGCTTGCTGGCGGGCAATCCCGATCTCGGCCCCGACAAGACCTGGCGCGCCAGCCTCACGGGCGACCTTCGGCTGAAGGGCGGCTACGCGCTCAACGTGCAGGCTTTCCACGAATGGCGCACGGATGTGCTCGAACAGATTGTCCTGCCAAGCGGGGTTCCCGGCCTCGCCAATGCCGGTTCGGCGCGGGTGTGGGGCATCGAAAGCGAGGCGGCGGTGCCGTTGACCGGCCTTATCAAGGGCGGGCTTCTGGAAGTGTCGGCCGACTTCCGCGATGCGGCTTTCACCGATCCGATCAGCGGACAAAGCCGCGTGGTCACCGATCTCACCAACCCCGAAATCACCATCGATTTCCGGCAGGACCTGACCGAAGCGCGCATCGCTTGGGGCGGGCGCTACGAGCCAGCATTGCGCACCACCACCTTCTTCGCCAATGAGGAAATCATCGACCGGCGCGGACGGCGTCTGACCGCCTTTGTCGAGACCACGCGCTTTTTCGGCGTAAAAATGCAGCTCGAAGTCCGCAATATCGGCCAGACCCGCTTCCCGCGCGACCGCCAGCTCTTCGCGCCGGATCGCAGCGGGGCCTTTATCGGCTCGGAGGAGCTCGACCGAGAACGCGGCGAATTCGTGAAGTTTACGATTTCGGACCAATTCTGACGAGCGCGCTCGGCGTGGATCAGAAGCCCGCGGTCGGCAGAGCGATGGTCACCACCGGGTCACCCGCCTCAACCAAAGGGCCGGTGATATGGTAAAGCGCTTAGCCGTTGACCGGAGAGAACAGCCGCTCAACCTCCTTGCCGTATAGTCACATATCCTGCCGACAAGCTCGCCCTTGGCCAACATGCGCGGGAGCGGGCAGCTCTCGGGATCGAGCTCAGGTCCCGCTGATGATCGCAGGTGGATGGAAAGGTGAATGGCGGTTTCTCCTCCAACGTCCGGAGCAGAGATCGCCAATGATACACGATGACATGGCCAATTCCCTGCGCTAATGGCGCTTCCGCAATGACCAGCCTTCGCGCCTTGACCCGCAGAAATGCCCGGCTGACGCTGGTGCTGCTGGCGCTTGTGCTCGCAGTGAAGGCACTGGTGCCGGCGGGCTTCATGGTCGCGCCAGCGGGCGAGCGGTTTCTGACGGTGACGATCTGTTCGGACGCCACCGGCGTGCCCAAGCAAATGCAGATCGCCATCCCCGACAAGCCTGACGCTGGCGGCGATCATGCCGAGGCCGCCGACAAGGGCCAGCCATGCGCATTCTCCGGGCTTGGCCATGCGCTGCTGAGCGGCGCCGATCCGGCCCTGTTGGCCGCTGCACTCGCTTTCATTCTGCTGATCTGGCTGGCGCCGCTGCCGGCCCTGCCCACCCGCGACATCCTGTTTCTGCGGCCGCCCCTGCGCGGACCGCCGACTCTTTTCGTCTGATCGCTGCGGTTCGCGACCTAGCCTGACCGGCTGACCCGCGAACCGTAATAGCTCATCGATCCGGCGTGTCCGGATCGCTGGCGCTGTGCCCTCGCAGGGCCATGCGCCGACGGAAATTCAGGATAAAACCATGCAATTCAATACCGTAAAGCGCGCTCTGCTAGGCGCGACCATGCTTGCCGCCAGCGCAGGCGCTTTCCACGCACCCTTGCAGGCCCAAGGCATCGGCCAGCGGCAGGACGAGATCATCGTCACCGCCAGCCTTCAGGGCACCCCCACCGCACCCACCCCGGAAGCCGCCCGGCAGGAGCTGGAGCGCGTCCCCGGCGCCACCGGCCTGGTCGAGGACGAGGGCTTTGCCGATATCTTCGCGCAATCGATCGGCGATGTGCTGGAACTGACCCCCGGCGTCTTCGCCGACACCAGCGCCCAGCGCGAAAGTCGCATTTCGGTGCGCGGCTCGGGCCTCAATTCCAGCTTCGAGCGTCGCGGGCTCACGGTGCTGCGCGACGGGGTGCCAATCAGCCGCGCATCGGGCGCGACCGAGTTTCAGGAGGTCGACCCGCTGACCGTGCGCTATCTTGAGGTGTACAAGGGTGCCAACGGCCTGCGCTTCGGCGCGGCGTCACTGGGGGGCGCAGTAAACATCGTTAGCCCCACTGGCCGCACCGCGCGTGCTCCAATCGTCCTGCGCGCCGAGGGCGGCAGTTTCTCGACTTTCCGCGCCAATGCCTCCCTCGCGGGCAAGAGCAGCGATGTTGATTACTGGGGCGGCGTCACCGGCCTCACTAGCGACGGCTATCGCGAACACAGCGAAGTGCGCAGCCTCTATGGCCACGCGAACCTTGGTTGGCGGGTGTCCGACACTGTCGAAACGCGCTTTTACGCCACGGCTCTGTCGGACAATTTCGAGCTGGCGGGCTCGCTTCGGCTGGCCGATGCGTTCGCCAATCCGCGCGCGGCGGGCCGACCTGTGACAGCGGGGCCCGTGGTGATCGATCCCGGCCCGGTCGCGGATGATTGGGACCGCAATCTTGATGTCTACCGCATCTCCAACCTGACTGTCATCGACCTTGGCGGCGCCAATCTGGAACTGGGTGCCTGGTATTCGCGCCGCAATCTCGATCATGCGATTACCCGCTTTGCCGGAATCATCGTGCAGGGCGAGGACGAGGTCGGGGCATCGGCGCGGGTGTCTGGCGCATTGCCCTTCCTCGCCGATCAAAGCCGCTGGCAGCTGGTCGTAATCTATGCATCGGCGAGCAACGACGCCAAGACCTTCGCCAACAACTCGGGTGAGCGCGGCGCACTCCGCACCCGCTCGGATCAAGATGCGGACACGCTGACGGTCTATGGTCAGGCCGATTTGGGCCTTACTGACACCGTCACAGTGATCGCTGGCGGGCAATATGCGCGGGCGACCCGCGATGTGACCGCGATCCTCAATGCCGTTACGGGCCGCGGGGCGTATGACCAGTTCAACCCGCGCGTCGGACTACTGGTGGATGCAGGCGCGGACATCCAGTTCTTCGGCAATATCAGCCGCAGCTTTGAGGCCCCCAGCCTTGCCGACCTCACTAGCGGCGGGGCCTTCCCCTTCGCGCCGCTCGACCCACAGCGCGCAACCGTGTTCGAAGTGGGCACGCGCGGGCAGGCGGGGATCGTCTCATGGGATATTGCGCTGTACCGCGCGGAGCTCGAGAACGAGTTTCTCGACCTTGCCGTGCCGGGCGCGCGCGGGCTGGTGACGGTCACCGCCAATGCTGATCAGACGGTGCATCAAGGCCTCGAATTCGGGATCGACCTGCGCCCGTTCAAGGAGGCGCTTGAAGCCAAGGGGCAAGCCCTGCGGTTGAGCGCGGCCTATACCCTCAACGACTTCAGCTTCGATGGAGATGCGGTCTATGGCGACAACCAGTTGGCGGGCGTTCCCCGCCATGTGCTGATTGCCGAGGCGCGGTTCGACAAGGTCGACCGGTTCTACCTCTCCACCACCCTGCGCTGGATTCCGGACGGTCCGTGGGCCGACTACGCCAACACCGAAAGAGCGCCCGGCTACGAGACCGTCCAGATCACCGCCGGGGTGACCCTGACCGAAGGCATAGAGCTGTTCGGATCGGTCGAGAACCTGTTCGATACGGTGTTCATCTCCAACGTCACCACCAACGCCAACCAGCGCCTTACCAACGAGGCGATCTACACCCCCGGACAAGGGCGCGCCGTGTTCGGCGGCCTGCGTGCGAAGTTCTGAGGGAGGCTGCGATGAGCGTGAAGACCAAGACCGCGCGCTGGTCATACTCCAAGCACCAGTGGCTGGGGCTGATCGGCGGGATCAGCCTCCTGGTGTGGGGCCTCTCCGGCCTCACCCATATTGCGATGGTCCTGTTCGGCCCGCAGCAGGCACAGTTCATGCCGCCTGCTGCGTCGGTCGAACTCGAAGGGGCGCGGCCGATTGCAGAGACTTTGGCGCAGCAGGGTATCGGTGAGGCGGTGGCGGTGAAAACCGTTCCCGCCGCAGGTGGCGGCGTGCTGTGGCAGGTGACCGGCGATCCACTGACCGCGCGGCGCTACTTCCGCCCCGACAATGGGAGCGAGGTCGCAGGCGGTGACCGGGCGCAGGCCGAGTTTCTCGCCCGGCATTACCTCGCCACGGACCGCGCGATAACCTCGGCCAAGCTCCAAACGGAGTTTGATGCTGACTATCCGTGGGTCAATCGCCTGCTCCCGGTGTGGAAGTTGGAATTCTCTGGGGACGACGGGTTAACCGCCTACGTCCACACGGAGACTTCCAGTCTGGCAGCGGTGAACAACACCACCAAGAACCGCCTGCAATCGGTGTTCCGCGCGCTGCATACATGGGAGTGGGTGCCGCCGGGGATGGACTGGCTGCGAGTGGTAGTGATCGCTCTGATGGTCGGGAGCCTGCTGGCGCTCGGCCTCACCGGGATTGCCATGCTGGTGACGGTGCGTCGCAAGAAGCGCCTGCCGGGCGCGCGGGGCTGGCACCGGATCGCGGGCTATGTTCTGGCGCTGCCGCTGATCATGTTCTCGGCTTCGGGGATCTACCACCTGATCCAGTCGGCCATGGTTCCGCCGCAGAGCAATCTCGCGATGGGCAAGCCGGTGAATGTCGCGAGCGGGAAGTGGCCGATCGAGGCCGACTGGTCGCTGATCGCCAAGGAGCGCGATATCGCCTCGGTCGCCTTGGTCGAGGGGGCGGCGGGCCAGCCGCTCTATCGCATCGGCCTTGCGCCGCCCAAGGGCAGCATGGGCAGAGGCGAGCATGACCATGGCCCGGCCAAGGCTCCAGCGGAACATGGCATGGAAGGGCACGATCATGCGGCAATGATGGCCGCACAGGCTGCGGCCAAGGTGCCGACCACCGACGCTGAAATCCGCGAGGCACGGTTCGCCGGGATCAAGCCGGATGGCCCGGCGATCTACCTCGAAGCGGCGACCGGCAAGTTGGTGGCATCAGGGGACAAAGACCTCGCCCGCGCCATCGCCCGGCGCTTCACCGGCGCGCCCGACAGTGCCGTGACAGGGGTGGAGCTGGTCACCCGCTTCAGCCACGAATACGACTTCCGCAACAAGCGTCTGCCGGTGTGGCGGGTCGACTATGGGGCGCCGATCAGCGCCAGCCTGTTCGTGGATACCGGCGCAGGCGTGCTGGTTGATCGTGTGGCCGATAGAGAGAAGCCCGAGCGCTTGGTGTTCAGCTTCATCCATAAGTGGAACTTCCTCTTCCCGGTCGGGCGGCTCGCGCAGAACGTGCTGGTCGGTGCCTTCGCCATCGCGCTGATCGGCTTCATGGCGGTGCTGGGGTTGCGGATGGACCTCGTCCGCCGCCTTCGCGTGCGCCGTGATGGCCAGGGGCGGGAGGAACAATCAGGCACTGCATTCATCCACAAGTGAGACGCCGCACCCGGTCTGCCGCCATTCGCAACGGTCTTATGCGAATGGCGGCATTGGCGTCGATTTGAGAATGTCAGCTTTAGGCGACCAAACGGCTTAAGCCGACAAGCCGCTTTCAGGGCCACTTATGACCGCACCTGGGTGGAAACTTGCCGACCCGCGTGACACAGCGACGACCGGACCAGATTCAGCCCGCGTCAAACTCAAGGCGATGCTCAAGTGCAGCAAGGATTAAGCGGGCGCCTACATTGCGTGATGGCGGGCGATGGTCGCTTCGTCGAGTTTCAGGAAGCGCGCTGCATTGTTGTAGAGGATGTCGCGTTTCTGATCAGCGGTGAGGAACGGCGCGTCTTCGATCACCGCGATGCCGCGCTCCATCGTTTCCGGCCAAACCATCTGGTCGGAGCCGAACATGATGCGCTTGCCAAAGCCTGCATCGACCAGCGCGCCAAGGTAGCGGTAGAACGCGGGGCGCGGCTGTGTGTAAACAATCACGCCGGTATCGAGATAGACCTGCGGATGCGCGTAAAGCAGCGCCAGCGTGTCATCGAGCATCGGGAAACCGGCGTGCATGACATTCACGCGCAGCTTGGGGTGGCGCACCAGCACATCTTCCAGCAGCAACGGGCTCGACAGCCGCGCGCGGTAGCCCATGCCCGGCATGTAGGCGATGCCCGGAGGCCCCGGCCCCATGTGGATCGCCACCGGAATGTCGTTGGCTTCGGCAGCGGCCCATAGCGGCTCAAGCCGCGGGTCATCGGGAGCGATGCCTTCATATTGGAAGCCGAGTTCGCCCAGCACCGCGATGCGCCCATCCTGCTTGAGCTGGCCGAGTTCCGTCGCGAAATCGTCGGGGATGGGAAGATCGGGGGTGAGGCTCGGCATCACGCGATCAGGCGCGGCAGCGGCCCACGCCGACAGGATTTTGACCCGCCCGCTCACCACGCCGATGACGTTGTTACGCTCCATCACGTCGAGTGATCGGCGCATGACTTCTTCGGTGGTTTCGGGCGACCAGATCGGGTCAGCGCAAGGCGGGTTCTTGAAGGGAGTGATGAAGTTAGCGATCGTCGGCAGGCCGGTGTCCCAGGTCGGCATAGGGTCGATGGGAACGCACATCGCCATTGGCGGCGGGCCCTGATCGTCAGCGGCGAGCGCATGGACGTGCATGTCGATGATCGGCTCGCGCGCCGATGCGGCCGAGGAAATCATGATCGTCAGCGGCAATGCCAAACAACCGATCAACCTGAGAATGAGAATGCCTTCCTGCACGATTACCCCCCAAACCTCGGCCCACGCGCACGCTCGTGGCACAAGCCGATACCGCCCCCTTTACCCGTCGCGCCATTGGCACTGGATAATGATACCGTGTAGCCTCTTGTCCGGCGAGACACGCAAATGGCAAATGAATAATCGCATGGCGGAAAGCTGGGCCAAGCTCGAAGGCCATAAAAATTGCCTCTCACCTAATCGGCGTGGGTCAAAGTCTCGTGAAAGATATTCCAGTCGGACACGCCGCGCGGTCTGACCCGCTCGATAATCAGCTGCTGGCTGTGGGGCAGTTGCAGCCCCATGCGATGATGGAAGTGATGGAAACCAACCTCGAAGGTATCGAAGACGCGCTCGGTCGCCAACGGATTGGTGCAGATCCCCTGCATGTCGCCGGTCAGCAGTTGCTGCGACAAAAGCTCCATGGCCGCAACATAGCGGCTCGCCTGCCGGGCATAGACATCAACGCCTTGGTTCCAGGCAATCTCAGCTGAATGCAAGGCGGACGCGAGCGCATATTGCGCATGATGACCATTGTCGCGGCAGGTTTCCTGCGTCAGCCCGTCAACCCAGCGCACGGGGTGCGACCAGAAGGCACTGATATTGCCGCCATCGCCATCAATCGGGGGCGGCATGCTGTCTGATTGCAGATAGAAATAGGCCGCGCTGCGCCGTTCCAGTCGCGCGACGCCCAAATCGAATGCGGCGCGGTCTTCGTTGAAAACCGCGATGGCGAGCAAGGCGTTAACCTGGGTCAGATCGACATTGCCGTTCCAAGCGCTGGCCTGCATCAGATGCGGGTAGAAGCTGCGCCGGAACATCGCCTGCAAGGCCGTTGTCCGGCGCGCTGACCAACGCGGATGTTGCCGCATGATCTCCGCAGCCTCCCCCAGCAAGGACCCGAGCCACCCAGCTTGCAGCTTGTCCTGATCGGTCCCGCCAGTGAAACCGGAGAACCCAGCCCAACCATCAATCAGACGAAGCGCCTCCCGGCCATGCCGCTCCGATGCGGTTAGGCGCCAGACAAGCGCATGGGCATAAGTACTGATCGCAAGGCGCTTGGACGCTTCGGCCTCCGCATCAACGCGCGGGTCGATGTCCCCGATCGCGGTCATCTGCGGAACCGCGAGGTCCGACACCTCGTGCAGAGCGCTGGTCCACGGTTCCCGGCCAAGCATGACTTGCGCCGCAATATGGTCGAGACGCTCGGCACTGTTCATGGCGCCGGGGTGGACGAAGCCCCCATCCGCCCGTGCACCGATGGGCTGGACCAACAACAGCAGCGCGATTGAAGCACACCCGATGCGTGCAACTATGCCGCGCATCCTCGCCTTGTCGTGAGAATGCGATGACACGTGGCGTCCCCTCCAAACATGCCAACCTATCCCAGGCGGGACCTAAGAGGAGGATAGTGCCGCAGAGCACCTGCAGCTGCAACAATGCGCTGCCCATAACTCAAGGCTGTGCCTACGCGCTTCCCGAGATGCTGCGATCCTGAAGCCGGCGGACGTTGTCGAATGCGCGCTGGGATCGACGGTGTCATTATGGTTCGGAGGGGTGCTTTCCCCAATTGCCGGGACAAGCAGAGGGTGACATTTCTACCCGTTGTCAGTGGCTAGATCGCCGCATGGTCAACAACAGGGTTGGATGCAACGCCAATGAGGACTGTTCATCTTGCAGCGCAGGTAGCCTGTGTCAGAAAACAAGAACCAGCACGCCAAGCCAGAAGATCGTGCTGAAAGCGATCGCGATCATGATGCCCGAACCATGAGGGAGGCGCGTTACGCGGGATCTGGATCTGGGCCTGGCACTTGTCGCAAGATGCGGGGCGATAGTGGCCATGACGACCGAACCTCCGAAAGACGTTCGTCGCGTTAACTAATCTATATTACATTATCAACCTGCCATTATGACGAGGACGCTTTGCCTCAGCATAGCCCGACCTGCTCGTAAGGCAGACATTGTTGTTGCAAGTCAGCATCTTGTGGTCGCGAAAAACCACAGAGACAGGCGAAAATCAGCGCATCCGGTCAACCTGCGTCGCACCCGAACGCTCTGAAAATCCGATGCTTTCTATGCGCCCGTGATCTAGCTCCGGATATCCATAGATGACCGGATATGATCGACCACATAAGCGTGCAGCGCATGCTCGAAGCGTACGCCGAGGCGCCTGTTTTTGCTCCACATGACGGTCGCACCAATAGGGCCGATCGATCCGATGCGGATCGTCACCCGATCCCCTTGTGAATGCAGGCCGAGTTCATCGTATATCTGGCATCCGTCCTTCGAAAGATCATGAATTGTAACGGTGCTGGCGCCCTTGGCGGTTCGAAGCCGGCCAATGATGGATACGTCATGCCGCTCGGCCGACCGTTCGATGATCGGCCGTTCCGCCTCCGCTTGTGGACCTGCAGGTATCGTTGCATCCGTCTGGTTGGTCGCGGAGGAATCTTGTTCGGAAAGCAGCTCCCTCATTGCTGGCATCACCACATCAGCCGCACCGAGCTTGATCGGAGATTTAGCGTCCAGCCAGCAAGCCCACACCTCTCCCTTGCGGACAACGAAGAACAGACTGTCGTGGTCGTTTGCCATCGTATCTCACGCTAGACGAGACAGAGCCGAACTGACGGCTGGACTGTGACAGGACATTGCCTTTTCTGGCCTTTTCTCCGAAGCGCACTTTTGCGTAGCGGGTGAAAGTTTGTCCCAAAGGGTTGGCGGAGCAGGAGTCCGCCCAGAAAATACCTTATAGATCTGATTAAAATATCATTTTCTTACAGAAATAAGTGCTATTCCCACAAATCTTACCACACCTTGCTCAACTCTATCGCTGGAACGTGGCTTCGCTTTGGTTGCAGAATGCATCCTTAATGGCAGTCAAAGCTACCCCAGTGCCTTCAACGTGCCATATCTCTGGACGCGCTTTGATGTGCTTGATGACCACCGCGATAAGCTGGCCGATTGAAACTCCTTGCGGAAGCTCACACACGTAGGCCAGTTCTGGATCAGCCCACCCCGCTAGCCGGTCACGGCCAAGAATGCCCCGTATGTAGCCGTTGCAAATCAGGCGATTGACGTGCGCCTCGTCTACATCGCAGCTCTGCAAAACGTCGCCTGCCGTGGCAAAACTCACTCCCGCCTTTAGCGGCTCACCTTGAATAGATAGCACCCCGGCGAAAAGCACCGGTAGGATGCGCAAGCTTGTTGTTCCAGAAATCAGCACCATCGCCCCCTGTCGCCCCAACGCACGGCAAGCCCCTCGCCAACCAATTGCGCACCTATCGAGCGCCCTGAACGCGTCACCTTCACCAGCGTTCGCCCGTAGCGGTCCACCCCTTGCGAATGCAGCTCGAAACGCCCGGCGTTCATCAAAGCGGCTAGGCGATAAGTCGCCGCCTGTCCCAGCCTTGCTTCTGCCGTGCATCGCGGTTTGTTTACCTCTGGCGCGTCTATGTCCGCCAGCCGGTATTTGATGCGGTTATGCCAGAAGGTGTCCCCGTCCACCACGCATGTAACGCGCCTCCCTTTGCCGCAGATCGGAAAGCTCGGCTCATCCACCACAAGGGCGAGCGCAAACATTAGTTCAATCATGGTGCGCCCCCAATGTCAGCAAGCCTCAATACCCCGCTCACCCATGCCGTTACCTTGCCCTGCTGTATGCCGGAGAAGCCAAGCCATCGGCAAGGTCCGCATCTGGGAACGCGCTCACGAACGCCTGAGCTGTTTCGACATTGCGAAAATAGAATGCCGCCGTGCTGCAAGCCAAGCCGGGCGCACTGTGGCAGGCAAAATTCGCGGCTGGGACATTCGCCCTAAGCCAAGCCATCATTCTATCGAGCATGGTCCCAAGTCCTGTATCCGGCACGCGGATTTTTACCCGGACCGGAAAGGCCAATTCGTCCCGCTTCGCCTGCCGAATCGAATGCTGCGTCATTGGCAGAACATGAATGGAACAAACGTTGGTCGCAAGCCCCTCGCGCGCGCGAGAAAAACGGTGTTAGCATTTGAATGCAGGAATTGGACCGGTTTACGTCTGGGCAACCATAGAGCTTTGGTCATCCCCCTATAGCTCATGAAAACACGTTCTCTGCTGTGCCGCACTCTAGAGTGGCCGGGAGCTGACACGGGGTTGCAAGTTTTGATTGCAAAGTTGGATTCCTGACGCTAGCACACGCTCAACACGGCCGACCCCCACATCTTCGGATGTGCGCGGGTCGGTTTTCGTTTGTGCATGATGTTCGTTGGAAAAGCCTTATGCCTGAGGCCTACAATAAGACATTTCTGACAATCGATCAGCAAATCGCGAAACTAAAGAGCCGCCTTTTGCCGATCGACGATGACGCGGATGCCTCTGCCAAACTAGAGCATTATGGCTACTACCGGTTAAGCGGATATTGGCATTGTCTCCGCAAGTTTGACCTACTCAGCGGGGCCGCCCTAGACGATTTCAGAGAGGGAACAACCCTATCCCACGCAATCGAATTGCTCGAATTCGACTGCCGATTGCGAGCAGCCTTCCAAGGCGCAGCAGAAAAGATCGAAATCGCTTTACGGGTCCAAATCGCCATTTTGCTTGGCGCACAGGACCCGTGGGCACACCGTCAACCGGATAAGCTTTATAGCGGTTTCACTAGCCGTATCGATCCTAGGACAGGAACCATTCCTTACAACGAATGGATCTCCAAACTCGACCAGCACGAAGCGCGCTCAAAAGAGCAGTTTGCCGTTCATTTTCGTGAAAAATATCTTCAGCCTCCGCCGATTTGGGTCAGCATAGAGCTGTGGGATTTTGGCATGTTGTCCCGCTTGATAGGTGGGCTAACTGTCACAGACCAAAAAGCGCTAGGACAGAAGTATGGCCTTGCACGAAGGGAGTTACTCCCAAGCTGGGTCCGCTCGATAAATCACATTCGGAATGTGGCGGCACACCACTCACGTCTCTGGAATCGTTCGCCTGCAGACCAACCAGTGCCGCCAAAAGCTGGCGAGCTTCCCGAGCTTGATCATCTTGCGAACGACAACTTCGCCCTTGTCCGGCTATATGGGATTGCTGCGCCGATGCAGTATCTCCTGAGGCAGATCGATCCTAGTGCAGCATCAGAATGGGCGGAGAAGCTTAAACTTTTGATGCCAGAGTTCCCCGCTATTCCGGGAGTTCCTGTCACACAAACAGGTTTTCCGACCGGCTGGGAACAATTGGCACTCTGGAACTAAACCGCCTTCAAATTTTGCGACCGTCCCCAACGCTGCCGATAATTGCGCCGCCAGGCTTCAGCAGCTCTAAGCCCGGACAATTCGCTGGGATGGTCAGCCCCTTGTTGAATCAGCTAAATTGTTAGACTCAATGCTCGTTCTTTGTCATTCATCCTCCAAGCTGATGCGGAGTGTCGCACAGTGAACAGGAGGGGTTTTCGATGAAAAGGTCGCTTTCGGCGCTTGCCGCCATATCTTTGCTCACAACGCCAGCTTTAGCTCAGGAAGCCCAGCCGGTCGCCGCGCCGCAGGCAATTCAGCCAGTATCTACGGCCAACGCTGTCCTTCGCGCCGGAACCCCGATCCAGCTTCGCATGATGGAAGAAATCACAACTGAGAAGAAGGCAGCGAAAGTCGGTCAACGCTTCATGCTGGAGGTTGCTGAGCCTGTTGAAGTGAACGGCGTGGAGGTGGTTCCGGCTGGGACGCCAGCGTGGGCCGAAATCACTGAGGTTCGCAATAAGGGTATGTGGGGTAAGTCCGGCAAACTAACTGCGCGCTTGCTCTACATCCGCGTCAACGGGCGACAAATTCGGCTCACCGGTTCATTTGACGACAAGGGCGTGACGGGCACCGCTGGCGTTATCGGCGCGGTCGCCTTGGTTCCTGTCGTCGGCTTTTTCGTTACCGGAACCAGTGCCGTCCTCCCCAAAGGTGGGGCAGTTGGCGGGTTCATTGATGAGGATGTTCAACTCGCTATTGCCAATACCGAACCGGCCCCGATGCAGGTTGGAGGAACGCAAGCGCCAATGAACGTTAACCCAGCTACCGCCAATCCAGACCCCGAGTAATTACCCCGCATTGAAACGATCGAGGGAGGCTAGCGGACCACGCGGCCTCCTTTTTTCGTTGGTTGGCCTAGTTTCTCCATTCGCCTCCATCGCTTGCCGATATGGGGCGGCGCCAGAACAAGCTCAGCCGCTACTGCCGGGTCGTCGCCCTTCGTGAGATAACTCCCCAGCCGCTCTAGGTTCTGCCCACAAAGGTCCGGGCTTGTCAAAGCGCGCTTGGAGAGCAAACGGAAAAGGGCCGCACATGCAAGCGCGGCCCTTCCCATTTCAGCAGGCGCTTAATGCTCAGAACTTGCCGAGCAGCGTCAGAATGCCCTGATTGCGGCTAACGTTAACCCCAGTGTCGAAGCCGAACAGAGCAGGGCTGCCGTAGTCGGAATAGCGGTATTCCAGACGGACCGCATAGTTACTCCCAAGATCGATCTCGCCGCCAGCGCCAATGCGGAAGCCGTCGAAATCGGTTGAGGTGGCGACTTCGCCCGTGCCGTCGTCATATTCGACTTCAATCGAAGCGTTGGTGTAGCCCGCCTTGACATAGAGCAGACCATTCTTGCCGGGGCGGAATCCGAGACGGCCACCGACGTAAAGGTCGCGCCCTGCATTAAGGGAAGCCCGGTCACCTTCAACGTCAATGTCGGTGACGGAAATGCCAAGGCTTGAGTCAGTGTATTCAGCTTCTACGCCGACCACGAGACCGCTCGCGGTTTCGTAGTCATAGCCAGCGGTAAGGCCAAACATCACGTCCTCATCGCTGCTAGAGAAGCCGTCGATTTCGGTCTCAACACTGTCAACGCCCACGATTGCGCCCGCCACGAATTTGCCGCCTGCGGTGCTTTCGTCTTGCGCCATTGCAGGAGCAGCAAGCGCAAAGCTGCTCACAGCCAAACCAACGAAAAATGGCTTCATAAACAGACCCTTTCTATGCCAAAATCGGCGGTGGGCCCGTGATCGAGCTACATAGATGTAACAATAACACAGATTAGAAACGGAGAGGTTCTGTCGCAATAATGGCCCGTCTCACGCGGCCAGCTCTGGCCCGCCAAACGGCGCAGACCATTGCTTCCCAGCACACAAGTTTTGCGTCCGCCCCCACCGCTTGCCGACAATCGTCCCGCCCGGTTTGAGCAGCCCCACACCTAACTCCGCAGCCACCACTCTATCACTGCTCTTGGTGAGATAATTCCCCAACCGCTCTAGGTTCTCCCGGTAAAGGCCCGGGCTTGTCCAAGCGCAATTGAGGCTCCCGCCCACTGGCCTAACCCGGCTCACGCCTTTGCAATATTGTCCGCCTGCCGCCTTGATCCAGCGCCGCGTGAGATAGCCAAGTTTCCAGCCGCGCGGCCAATGCATGGCGATGTGAACGTGCGCGCCGTGACGCGTCCCAATCTCCCGAACCCAAACCGCCGCAAAGCTCCCGCCTCTTGCCCGCGCATATCGGCGCGGAAGATTCAGCAACCGGCCCACGAATGCAGCCCCGTCCCGGTCGGCAATGCCCGCCAATTCGTAATCGACAATCCAGTGACGGGTGAGCGGCATTCCAGCCAGATCGGCATAGGCCATTGCCATCAGAATGCCCTCGGCTTGGCGCTGCGATAGGGCAGTCGTAACCCGGTCCCGACGATTGCGAGCGCCGCCCCATGTCCCGCGCGCACGCGTAATGTTCCGCGTGTCTGTCGTCCATCTCGCGCACGCGCGCGCGCGAGGCTCAAGGTGACACGGTTCGTCCGGTTGCAGCGGGGGAAAGCAATCTAGCGGCTGGGATGACGGGTAACTGTAAGTTTGCATGATGCGTGCCAATCGGGCTCGCGTGCCTGTTTCCCGCCTGTATTAACAGGCGAGCACCCAGCCGCGCTGTCCAAGTTTCAAGTTTTGTCAGGATAGGTCGGGACCACCGCGAAAAGTGGCCCCGCGCCCGTTTTTTACCGTTACTTAAACGGCTCCTGAGCCTCGGCTGGCGACATAGGTGGCAAGCGCCTCTGCCAGTGCCGGGACCGCATCAGGTGGGATTGTCACGCCTTTGCCGGTCGGCGTGGTTCCGCCATCGGCCCACCAGCGCAGCTCGAAGAACGTCTCGCCCTTGAAGCTCCGCTCTCCTGCCAGCACAAGCCCCCCGCGCTTGGGATATTGCCAGACAGGCGGCGAGGTGAAGCCGCTACCCTCCATGACGGTGCTCTCCCGGTATAGTTTGACCGACAAGCGCAATGGCGAGACGGTAGCGGGCGTGGCGATACGGACCTTCAAGCTCAGTCGTGATAGGCAAGCCATCCTCGCGCATGGCGTGGATCGAACCACCCAGCCGGGTATGCCAAGGCAGGGTATCCCATTGCGTAATGCCGCCCGGTGATGCGACAAGCATATCGAGCACGCGGGCGCGCTTACCCCTATATCGCCAAATGCGGCCTTCTGAGTCACAGTATGCAGTCTGAGCTAAGTTGTAGCGCAGATTGCTCTGAGAAGGGCTTACAGCGCATTCTAGGCCACTCTGGTTCTGCCTCGCGGCTGGGATGCTGCCTGTCCGTTCGGCTCCTGGCCTAATCGTGTTGCCATCCCTCTCCGTTTGGGAGTATCCGGGTTCTGCATTTGCTTGCACAGCGATGCTTTGGGGCTTGGACGATGCGACCCGTCCAAGCCCCATTTTCGTTTCAGGCGGTTGCATTGGCACCTCCTGCGATGATCGGAAGGCTAGCGGCCCAAGACTCTGCATCCTCCCGCGTGATGCGCGTTGCGCTGCCAAACTTGCGGAGCGTGATGCGGCCCGCCGCCGCCTCACGATACAACGAGGTTTTGCCGATGCGGTAGCGTTCGCAAAAGTCGGCAACGGTCATCAATTCAGATGGGGCTTGCATAACCCTGTCTCCTGCCCCGGAAGTTAGCGCCGAGGGACGCGCCCGGCGAATGCCAGTGCACCGACAGGGATACGGGGAAACGGCTAGGCCGTCCGGTTATTTGGGTTATTTGGGTTTTTCGCCCCTAAGAGCCCCAAGCAACTTACGTGCTTTCGGTTTGCAAGTTTCGGGCGAGGGTATTGCAACGCCGCGCTTTTCAAAGGATGCTATCAGCATCCTCTCAATTTCAGCCTGAACGCCGCGAGCTTCGATGTTCTCAAACTGAACGTCATGGTAAAAACGGGCGGCAACATCAGCGAATGCGGCTTCCCAATCATAACGCGTCGTCTGTTGCTCGGCTGGTAGGGAAACCCTCAGCCCAAGCAGCCGGTTAAGGGCCGTTGCTTCAATTTCGACGGCATATGCGTCGCTTTCCATATACACAAAACCAATGTCGTCCTCGAAGCCCCAACCGGGCGAGGAATACATTAATGTTCGGCGATGAAAGTGTCCAAGCTCCCAGTCGGCTTTGGTTTGAGTAATGGTGAAGTTATCTCTACCTAGTGAAACCCAGTCACTTGAGGTTTCATTTGGCGTCCCACTCAATTGCACGTAACCAATTTCGTTCAAATCATCAGCGTTTTTACCACGCGTTTTGGTAGCAAATGGAAAGTGGCAGGTATCCAAAATTCCCCTGCGCACTACCTCAGCAAAAATTGCTAAGTCATCTTTTCTTTCAAACTCAGTAGTGCTCATCTTCGGACGGAAGGCCCTTGCTTTAATCAGGTTCGAAGCAATCAGATGCTTCACCTCTTTTCGCCTTTGGATTGTCGCTTCGGTATCAGGCAACTTTGGGCAAGCCTCGCCTATGGCAATCCACTCGCTCACTTCGCCAACCGAACGACATTGCCGCCGCTCGCCCCGTCACAGTAGCTCGCCCAAGCCGCCATTAGCTCCCGACGCTTTTCCAACATTGTCCCGCGCTGATATGCGGCGACCGTCTTGTCGGTCACCACGTGCGCAAGCGCCGCTTCTGCCAGATCGGAAGGCCAATTGGTTTGCTCTGCCACCCAATCGCGGAAAGTGCTGCGAAAACCGTGCGCTGTGACGCTGACTCCCATGTCGCGGAGAGCCTTTGTCAGCGTCATGTCGGACAGAGGTTTGCCGCGCTTCTGGCCCGGAAAGACAAGGTCGGTATATTCCCGGCGATGCGCTTTCATCCGCTCGAATAGCGCCAGCGCTTGCGGAGAGAGCGGCACCACGTGTTCGCGGCCTGCCTTCATCCGCTCGGCGGGCACCGTCCATGTTGCCGCCTCTAGGTCCAATTCGCCCCAAGTCATCAACCGCACCTCACCCGACCGTGCGGCAGTCAGGATAACAGCTTCAAGCGCCAGCCGCCCCATGCTTTCAGTTTCGCGTATTTTAGGGACAAATAGGGGAATATCAGCGTGGGGAAGCGCGGCGTGATGCTTCACCTTGGCGCGCTGCTTGGGGAGAGCCTTATCGATCACCGGCATGGCAAGGCCGCTCGCACGGTATCCCTTGGCGACTGCCCAATCGATCACCGTAGCGATGCGCTGGCGCAACCGGCGCGCAGTTTCCGGCTTTTCCAGCCATATCGCTGCTAGGCAGTCGCGCACCGCCGCCGCGTCAATGTCGGCAACCGAACGATTGCCAAGCGAAGGCACCGCATAGGTTTCGAGCGTATTGAGCCATTGCGCCTTGTGCTTGGGGTTTTTCCAACTTGGCGCGTTCTCGGCATGAACCCTTTTTACGGCTACGGAAAACGTCGGAATGCCCGCCGCTTTGGCGCGCTCTGCCACCGGATCAATCCCTAGCTCGATCTTCTGGCGAACCTCTGCCGCGCGTTCGCGTGCAAGTTTAAGAGGAACCTTACTGGCGCTGCCCAATCCAATGTCGCGCCGCCGTCCGTCCTTTTGGACTCGGACAATCCAGCTTTTGCTGCCGCTTTTGCCCACGATAAGGGCAAGTCCCTCACCGTCGCCATACCGTCCCGGCGCTTTCGCTTTTGCGACTGCCGTTGCTGTCAGATTCCCCATTTCTATTTCCCCACACTCTTTCCCACACATTAGCGCGGATAGCAGGGAACGACAAGGGCCAGCCGGGAACGCGGCCCTTCACTACTTTCCTCTAAAATAGAGAAGTATAGAAACGGCTAGGGTCTGTCAGGATGGGGTAGCTGGCGGAGCAGGAGGGATTCGAACCCTCGATACGCTTTTGACGTATACACACTTTCCAGGCGTGCGCCTTCGACCACTCGGCCACTGCTCCGCATGACTTTCTCGTGCGCTAACGCTTCGCTGGCTGAGCGCAGATTTGTGCGCTCCCGCTTCGCTGCTTGAGCGCCTGAGAAGACAAGCACGCGCCACTAGCCGCGAATGGATTGCTTCGCAAGGCGCGTGGTGGCACCAATGTGGGCATGAGAACTTTGCTTCTGGCGGCTTCGGCTGTGCTCGCCCTTTCCCTGCCGCTTGCTGCACAAGAAGCGGCCAAGCCAGCTGCTCCGGCCCCGTCCGAAATCGTCGCCGCTGCGCCCAAGGCGGACTGGGTGGCGATCCCGGCGGAGGATCTTCTGGTGATGACCCTCGCGCCCGATGCCGACGGCAAGCCGCGGCAGGTGGTGATCCAGCTGATGCCAGCGCCGTTCAGCCAAGGCTGGGTGCACAACATCCGCCTGTTCGCGCGCGCCAAGTGGTATGACGGCATCTCGGTCAATCGGGTGCAGGACAATTATGTCACCCAGTGGGGCGATCCCAACTACGACAACCCGGAAGCGACGGGGAAGCCAAAGCCGCTGCCCGAGGGACTGAAGGTGATGGGGGAGGACGAATACACCGCCAGCCTTGCCGAATGGCAAAACCGCAATGCCGAGCGTGACAGAGCGCGACAGGATAAAGAAGCCGCGGACCTGGTGCTTCGGCCTGCAGAGACAGAGCCCTACCCTGCTTGGCAGAGTATCGACGCCTACGCCAACAATGTGAATTTCTATGACGGCTGGCCAGTCGCCACTGTATGGAGGAACAGCTTCCCACAGGCGTGGTGGCCCACCCACTGCTACGGCATGGTCGGCGTCGGGCGGAACTATTCGCCGGACACCGGATCGGGTGCGGAGCTTTACACGGTGATCGGCCATGCGCCGCGCCACCTGGATCGCAATATCGCGCTGGTCGGCCGGGTGATCGAGGGGATGCAGCATCTCTCGTCACTGCCGCGCGGGTCGGGCGATCTGGGGTTCTATACCGCCGAGGAAAGCGCCAAGCGCACGCCGATCATGTCGGTACGAGTGGCCAACGACCTGCCGATGAACGAACAACCAGCCTTCGAATACCTCTCGACCGAGAGCGAGACATTCGCGACTTATGCCGAGGCCATCGCCAACCGCCGAGATCCCTTCTTTATCACCCCCGCGGGCGGCGCGGACATCTGCAATATCCGCGTGCCGGTGCGGCGGGTGGCGCGATGACGAGGTGACGCGAAGCTACTGCCGTTCCGCCTGCGCCACCGCGTCGCTGGCGCGCAGGGCGGAGATGATGCGGTTGAGATGCCCCACATCCTGCACCTCGACCTCGACATCATAGGTAACGAAGGGGTGGTCGATATGGGCCTGCATCAGCGTGGTGACGTTGGCCTTGTTCTGCGCGAAGATCCCCGCCATTTCCGCCAACGTGCCGAGCCGGTCGTAGATCGTCACCGACAACTGGCCGACCGCGCCGACCGAGCGGTTGCCCCAGGCAAGATCGATCCAGTCGCTGTCCACACCGCTCGCCAGCATCAGGCAGTCGATGGCGTGGACCAGCACGGTCTCGCCCTTGCGGCGGATGCCGACGATGCGGTCGCCGGGGACGGGGTGGCAGCAGGGGGCAAGATCGAAAGCGACGCCGGGGGTGAGGCCGCGGATCGAGATCGCGCTTTCACGCCGCTCCCAATGCTCGTCCTCCTCGATGCCCGCCGTGCAGCCGGGGACGAGCGCTTCCATCACCTCGCGATCGGCAATCTTGGCCGCACCGATCGCGTACATCAGGTCATCAGGCTCTTCCATGCCGAGCCGTTCAACGGCGGCGCGGATCGCCTTCTTGCCGATCCGGGCGGGCACGCGGGCGGCGATTTCATCGAACAGCTTCGAGCCGATCTCGGCCACTTCGGCACGTTCCTTCATCCGCACCGCGCGGCGGATCGCTGCGCGCGCCTTGCCGGTGACGACGAAGGCCAGCCATGACAGCTGCGGGCTGGCGTGGGGGTTCTTAATGATCTCCACCACATCGCCATTGGCCAGCGGCGTGCGCAGCGGCATGTGCCGCCCGTTGATCTTCACGCCTGCCGTCTGCGTGCCGAGGTTGGTGTGCACCGCAAAGGCAAAGTCCACCGCAGTCGCGCCCTTGGGTAGCTGGAACAGCGCGCCTTTGGGGGTGAAGGCGAAGATGCGATCCTGATAGATCGCCATGCGCGTGTGCTCGAGCAGTTCCTCGGCATCGTGGCTGGCGTCCACAATCTCGATCAGATCGCGCAGCCAGCCCACCTCGCCATCGGGCCGGTCACCCTGCTTGTAGGCCCAGTGCGCGGCGAGGCCATATTCATTGGTGCGGTGCATTTCGCGCGTTCGTATCTGCACTTCCACGCGCATCGAGTTTTCGTACATCAGCGAGGTGTGCAGGGAGCGGTAGCCATTCGACTTCGGGGTCGAGATGTAATCCTTGAACCGTCCGGGCAGGAACTGCCACGTGGTGTGGAGGATGCCGAGGGCCTGGTAGCAATCGCCCTCGCTTTCGGTCAGGACGCGGAAGGCCATGATGTCGGTCACCTGTTCGAAGCTGACATGGCGTTCGGCCATCTTGTGCCAGATCGAAAAGGGGTGTTTCTCGCGCCCGTAGACCTCGACCTTGAGGCCCGCTTCGGCAAGGCGCTGCTTCATCGTCAACGCGATCGCATCGACCTGCCCCCCGTCCTGCGAGCGCAGCTGATCGAGCCGGTTGGCGATGGTGGCGTGGGCCTCCGGTTCCAGCTCGCGGAAGGCCAATGCCTGCATTTCATGCATGTATTCGTACATGCCTACCCGCTCGGCCAACGGGGCGTAGATATCCATCGTCTCGCGGGCGATACGCTGGCGTTTTTCGGGCGACTTGATGAAATGCAGCGTGCGCATGTTATGCAGTCGGTCAGCCAGCTTGACCAGCAGCACGCGGATGTCTTCCGACATGGCGAGCAGGAATTTGCGCAGGTTTTCCGCTGCCCGCTCGTTCTCGGGCATGGCCTCGATCTTCGAGAGCTTGGTCACCCCGTCCACCAGCCGCGCGACCTCGGGGCCGAAATGGGCTTCGATATCCTCGATGGTGGCGAGCGTGTCCTCGACCGTATCGTGCAGCAGCGCGGTGATGATGGTGGCCTGATCGAGCTTCAGGTCGGTCATCAACCCGGCGACTTCGACCGGATGAGAGAAATAGGGGTCGCCGCTGGCGCGCTTCTGGGTGCCATGCTTCTGCACGGTGTAGACATAGGCGCGGTTGAGCATCGCCTCGTCGGCGTCGGGATCGTATTCGAGGACCTTCTCGACGAGTTCGTATTGGCGCAGCATCCCGATGAATATGGGGGCGGCGCTGCGGGCGGGCAAGCGCGATTGTTGCGGGGGCGAAGACTGAGTGTTATAACGCGCGTATGAACAAGCCGATCCCCCGCACCCGCAGCCTCAAGATCACCAAGATCGGGAATTCCGCCGGGATTATCCTGAGCAAGGAACTGCTTGCCACGCTCAACGCCAATATCGGTGATGAAATCAGTCTGACCCTGACCGATGAAGGTGTCACTCTGACCCCGGTTGACCCCGAGTTCGAGGAAGAAATGCGCCTCGCCCGCCAGATCATGCGAGAGCGCGTCAAGGTGCTGCGCGAGCTGGCGAAGTAAGCGCATGGCGGGATGGAGGTGGGTCAGCCATCGGGCGGCGCTGACGGCTCACGCCGAACAGATTGCCGAACATGGCGGCGGCACTGGGGTCCGCGACATGGGCCTGTTTGAAAGCGCGATGGCACGCCCGCAGCAATTGGAAGCCTATGGCGAGCCGGATGCGGCAGCTTTGGCTGCGGCCTATGCCTTCGGCTTGGCGAGAAACCATCCCTTCGTGGACGGCAACAAACGCACCGCCAACGTGGTCAGCTTGCTGTTCCTGCTCAAGAACGGATGGCGCGTGGAGGCAGATGATGCCGACATGACGGTGGCCTTCATCGCCCTCGCCGCCGGAGAGCTCTCCGAGGACGAACTCGCCGACTGGTTCCGGCAGCGGGTGGTCGCCTTAAGCTAGCCTCGGTTTAAGCCCACGCTGCGCATCATGACCACGTCGCCCGTGGCGGCAGACTCATCAGGATCGCGTCGATGTTGCCGCCGGTCTTCAGGCCGAAGATCGTGCCGCGGTCATAGACCAGATTGAATTCGGCATAGCGGCCGCGATACTCGAACATCTGCGCCTCGTCGGTGGCGTCGAAGGGCGTGTTCATTCGCTTGCGCACGATCATCGGATACACTGCAAGGAACTGCTTGCCGATATCCTTGATGAATTCGAAATTCGCTGCCCAGCCTGCGTCGTCGCCACATTCGAGATGGTCGGCGAAGATCCCGCCGACCCCGCGGCCCACTTGCCGGTGGGGGATGTAGAAATACTCCTCCGCCCACTTCGAGAAGCGCTCGTAATAATCGGCGCCGTGCGGATCGCAGGCGGCCTGCATCGCGGCGTGGAAGTCTGCCGTGTCTTCCGCATAAGGGATCGGCGGGTTCAAGTCCGCGCCGCCGCCGAACCACGCCTTGGTGGTGGTCAGGAAGCGGGTGTTCATGTGGACGGCGGGCACATGCGGGTTGGTCATGTGCGCCACAAGGCTGATGCCCGTAGCGACAAATCCCGGAGCATCCGCGCTGGCGCCGTTGATGGAGCCGGCAAACTCCTTGGCAAAGCTGCCGCGCACGGTCGAGACATTCACCCCGACCTTTTCGAACACCTTGCCCTTCATCAACCCCTGCACCCCGCCGCCGGGATCGGGATTGCCTTCTTCTTCGCGGTTCCAGGGAGTGTATTGGAAGCTGGCATCAGAGCCCGCCTCACGTTCGATCGCTTCAAATTCCGCGCAGATCTGGTCGCGCAGGCTTTCGAACCACACCTTCGCCTGCGCCGTCTTGTCGGACCAATCCATGACAACAATACCCTCCCGTTCGCCCTGAGCTTGTCGAAGGGCCGCATTTCTTTCAAGCCACCGCGATAGAAGAAAGTGCAGGCCTTCGACAAGCTCAGGCTCAACGGATTCTTTGAGGTTGTGAATTGACTGAGCTTGCTTCAGACGATCCCCATGGTTCCCGCTATGTTCGCCCCCTTCCCCTTCGCCGGGCATGAAATGCTGCTGGGCCCGGCGCGCGCGCTCTATTGGCCAGCGGAACGCGCGTTGCTGGTCGCCGATCTGCATTTGGAAAAAGCGAGCTGGTTTGCGGCGCGCGGCCAGATGCTCCCGCCCTATGACAGCCGTGACACGCTGGAACGGCTGGCGGATGCGGTGCGGGTGACAGGCGCGCGGCGGGTGATCACGTTGGGTGATAACTTCCACGATGACGCGGGCGCTTTGCGGCTGGACGCGCATTCGACCGGGATGCTGGAAGCGCTCACCCGCGCGCTCGACTGGGTGTGGATCACGGGCAACCACGACGAAGAATTGCCCAAGGGCTTCGGCGGGACGATCCTGTCTGAGCTGCAAGTCGGCGGGATCACCTTGCGCCACGAGGCGCGGGCCGGAGAGACCGCGCCGGAGCTGTCGGGCCACTATCACCCCAAGCTGCGCGTGAATGTCCGCAATCGCCACATCGCCCGCCCTTGCGCGGTCATGGGGCGCAGCGCCAGCGGGGCCGAGCGCATGATCCTCCCCGCTTTCGGCACGCTCACCGGCGGCATGGATGCGGGCGCGCCGGAGATCCTGAGCGCACTGCAACCCGCACAGCGGATCGAGGCGCTGATGCCCGCACGTGACCGGATCGCGCGCTTTCCCCTGTGGCAGGCGGCAGCGTAAGACTCTCCCTAGCGCTCGCGCGCATTTCGGACTAAGGAGCGCGCAGCACGTAAGTCACCACAGGAGAACACCCCATATCACGTCCACCCCGGCGCTCAATGGCCCCGCCCGTAAAAAGCGGCCCTCGTTTTGATAACATGATCAATGTCCCCAAGGTCCGCGTCATTGATGACGAAGGCGAAAACCTTGGCGTCATGTTCACCCGCGAAGCGATTGAGCAGGCCAATGAAAAGGGCCTGAACCTCGTCGAAGTGTCCCCCAATGCGGACCCGCCGGTGTGCAAGTACCTTGATGTCGGCAAATTCCGCTTTGAAGCGCAGAAGAAGGCCAACCTGGCGCGCAAGACGCAGAAGACCCAGGACATCAAGGAAGTGAAGATGCGGCCGAACATCGACACGCATGATTATGACGTGAAGATGCGCAACGTCGCCAAGTTCATCGATCATGGCGACAAGGTGAAGATCACCCTGCGGTTCCGTGGCCGCGAAATGGCGCACCAGCACCTTGGGATGGACCTGCTCAAAAAGGTGCAGGACGACGTCGCCGAGATTGCCAAGGTCGAAGCCTTCCCGCGGCTGGAAGGCCGCCAGATGCTGATGGTGCTCGCACCCAAATAAGCGCGCGGATTCAAGCAAGGGCAGAAGGGGGCGGACCGGTACGGTTCGCCCCTTTGTCGTTCAAGCGCGCCGACCAACACCTTGACGCGTCGACAAAATGCTGACGCCGCCCGATTGCGGGCAACACGAACCGCGCGATTTGTGCTATATGATCTCGACAGGGGGCAGGCACGCGGCGGCCCGTTCCCGACCCCGCCTTGCCGCTTCTTGACCCCCGCCAGGCTCCCGCCGGGAGCCCTGCTCTGACAGGACACTTCACGCTTATGCCGTTCCTGCCCATGCGTCTCGCCCGCCCTGCCCTGCTCGCTGGCGTTGCTTTGGCCATCGCCGTTCCGGCCCATGCCCAGACCCCGCTGAGCAATGACGCGCTGGCCACCTTCGCGCCTTCGCAGAGCCCCAACAACGACAAGATCGACTATTCGATCTGGGACGAGGCGATGAAGAACCTCGTTATCTCCATGGGGCCGTCGCTGCGCGAAGGCGCCGGTCGCCCCGACCCGAGCTTCGGCACCCGCCGCCAATACGGCCATGTCTCGCGCTACCGGCTCGAAGGCACGCGGGTGATGTTCAGCTTCCTCGATGCCGATGTGATCGCGAGCTTCACCGAATATCGCAAGGATCTGGAAAAGACCGCCGATATCGTTGATATCCAATCGCTTTCCCGCAATGAGCAGCTGGCCTTCTGGATCAACCTCCACAATGTCGCGATGGTGGAACAGATCGCCAATGCCTGGCCGGTTCGCCAGCCGCGCGAGATCAAGATTGACGGCGTTCCGCTTGACGAAGCGCGCTTTATCACCGTGGAAGGCATCAAGCTCTCCCCGCGCGATATCCGCGAGCAGATCGTCTATCGCCACTGGAAAGACCCGGTGGTGATGTATGGCTTCTGGCGCGGTGAGATTGGCGGGCCTTCGCTCCAGAAAGAAGCCTTCAATGCTGACAACGTCGCTCGCCTGCTGACCCGCGGCGCGGCCGACTTCGTCAACTCGCTGCGCGGGACGCAGGAAGGCGGCGGCAGGCTGCAAGTCTCCGAACATTACCGCGAGGCTGCTCCGTTCTTCTTCCCCGATTTCGAGAAGGATCTGCGCGCCCACCTGACCCGCTTCGCTGATGAGAAGACCGTAGCCCTGCTCGCCAGTGCCAGCGGCGCCGATCCGGTCGTCAACGAGCGGGATATCGCCGATTTGGAAGGCGGCGTGCGCGAGCCGACCTATTCGAACATCACCTCGAACGGCCAGTCCATCAGCTTCCGCATTCCCCAGAGCATGACCGCGCTGCTGCGCGAGCGTGAGGCCAAGTTCCAGGAGATCATCCGCCAAGGCCGCACCGGCACCGTGACCTTCAGCAATATCGACCTGCCCGGCGAGGCAGGCGGACCGGCCGAGGTCGAATAAGCGAGCGCGCCTCGGCAGATATGTCGCGGCAAGCTCGCCGCGCATCGGCACGACAACCGTCCCTATCGTAACCTTGCCGGGCGATGTGCTCGGCGAGGCTGCGGGGTATGCGAACCTGCATGAATTTGCATTCATCGCCGATTTATCGCCATGATATAGCTTGGCTTTCGGACGGGTTCGAATCCTTTGGTGGGAGAGACGATATGCTGCCGAAATCCATGATCGCACTGCTGGCCGGCTCGGCGCTGGCCATGCCAGCCCTTGCTGCGGCGGAGACCCCGGAGACTCATCCCCAATCGGACCGGGATGGACTTCACTTCGTGCATGGCATCGCAACCGCTGACGCGCCGAACGCACGCGCGGATGAGCGGCTGGCGATCTTCACCCCGACCAGCAATCCCATTCGTCACCGGATCGATTACGAAATCTGGGATTACGCGCTCAAGAACATTATCGTTTCGATGGGCCCCTCGACCCGCCAGGGCGCGCCGAGGCCTGACCCCGTGATCGGCTCACGACTGAAAAGCGGGCCGCAGTCGCGCTATCGGCTCGAAGGATCGCTCGTGATGTTCCGGTTCTTCGACAAGGAGGTGATCGAGAGCTTTACCGAGTACCGTCAGGATCTGGAACGGGTGGTCGAAACCCAGGACATCTCGGCCCTGCCGCGCAACGAACAACTCGCGTTCTGGCTCAACCTCCACAACGTCGCGATGATGGAGCAGATCGCCAAGGAATGGCCGGTGCGCGAACCGCGCGACATCATGATCGGCGGCCAGCCGCTCGACGAGGCGAAGTTCATCACCCTGCGCGGTATTCCGGTCTCGCTGCGCGACATCCGCGAGAATATCGTCTTCCGCCACTGGAAGGACCCCAAGGTGATCTACGGCTTCTGGCGCGGCGAGATCGGTATGCCGCACCTGCAATCCTATGCCTTCACCGGCGCCAATGTCAGCTCGCTGCTGGATGTGGCTGCTGCCGATTTCGTCAACTCACTGCGCGGTACGCAGAAGATGTCCGGCAAGCTGGTGGTGTCGGAACTCTACGCCGAAGTCGCGCCGTTCTATTTCCCCGATTTCGACAACGACCTGCGCGCGCATCTCGCCAACTATGCCGAGGAGCCGGTGGTAGAACTGCTGGCGAAGACTGACCAGACCGTCGCCAGCATCCGGGAGGCTGATATTGCCGATCTCCACGGAGGGGCTCGCCCGACGAGCTATCAGCCGGTCATGACCGAGCCGGGACTTGCCAGTGATCGACCGATCTGCACCGAGCGCATGGGTCAGGCCTCTTGTGATGTGCTGTTTGCCCGGTCGCTCAAGCTGCAACGCATGGAGCGGCGCGATCAGCCGACCTCCCGCGTGTTCTTCTCGAACATCGATCTGCCGGGCGACCCGCCGAACAAGAACGCTGTCGAGTGACCCAACGCACCTGAGGCTTGCCGCGACCGGCGCCTTGCTGATAGGCCCCTGCGGTAAGGTCAGGGGAGATCGCCAAGCATGCCAGCGCGCCGGATCGGCCTTATCCTCGGCCCGCTGGCGTTTGGCTTGACGTTTGTGCTCGCCCCGCCCGCCGGAATGCCGCCGGGGGCGTGGCTGGTGGCGGGTTTGGTCCTGTGGATGGCCGCCTGGTGGATGACCGAGGCCGCGCCGCTCAGCGTCACGGCCCTGCTGCCCTTCATTGTCCTGCCGCTGTCGGGCGTTTCGACGGGCGAGGTGGTGGCAGGCACCTACTATTCCCCGATCCTGTTCCTGCTCTTGGGCGGGGCCTTCATCGCGCTGGCGATTGAACGCACCGGTCTCCACCGCCGTCTGAGCGTCGCGATTCTGAGAATGGTGGGCACCAGGGGTGGCCCGGGACGCTTGCTGCTGGCCTTCATGATTGCCGCAGCGCTGCTGTCGATGTTCATCTCCAACACCTCGACCGCGCTGATCATGATGCCCATGGCGCTGGCGGTGCTGGAAGGCGGCGGGAGCGTGCGCGAGGGGGATCGGCTCCCACAAGACGGTATCGCCGGCGCTCTGCCGATGGGAATCGCTTTTGCCGCCAGCATCGGCGGGCTGGGCACCATCGTCGGCTCGCCCACCAATGCCATTGCCGTGGGCCTGCTGGACCAGATCGCGGGCGTGCGGATCACCTTTGCGCAATGGGCGCTGTACGGGGTGCCGCTGGTGCTGCTGAGCATCCCGCTGGCCGCAGGGATCGTGGGGCGGGTTTTGCGGGTGGCCGATCACCCCTTCGATCTCGCCGCCGCGCGCGCGGCGATCGATAGCCACGCGGCATGGACCCTGCCGGAGAAGCGGCTGGTGCCGCTGTTCGCCCTCACCTTTATTGCCTGGGTCACGCAGCCGCTGGTCGCGCCATTGCTGCCGTCCGGGTCCTGGTCGGATGGGACGATTGCGGTGATCGCGGCGCTGGCGCTGTTCTTGCTGCCCGATGGCACAGGACGTCCGCTGCTGGTGTGGAAGGAAGCCGAACGCGCGCCGTGGAGCGTGATCTTCATGTTCGGCGGAGGGCTGGCGCTGGCGGGCGGGATGCAGGCTTCGGGCCTTGCGGGATGGATCGGGCAGGCGCTGCTACCGCTGGCCGGGTGGCCGCTGATACTGGTTGCGCTCACGGTGGTGGCACTGGTGATCGTGGTGACCGAGTTTGCAAGCAACGTCGCGACCGCCACCGGGATCATGCCCGTCATCGCTGCGCTGGTGGTGGCGCTTGGGGCTGATCCGGTGCTGCTCGCGCTGCCGGCTGCGCTGGCGGCCAGCTGGGGCTTCATGCTGCCCGCCGGCACCGGGCCGAACGCCATCGCCTGGGCGACCGGACGCATCCGCATCGACGCAATGGTCAAAGCAGGCGCGCTGCTCGATGTGGCAGGCGTTGCGCTGATTGTGGGCGTGGTATGGGGCATTTCGGCGCTGACGTGACGCGGCGCTCGCATAAGGGAGACAGATGATGACCGACAGCCGCAAGCCGGTGTTCCTTGTGATCGGCGCTGGCGCCGGGATCGGCGGCAACGCCGCGATGCGCTTTGCCGCCGGCGGCTATCACGCGGTGCTGGCGCGCCGGTCGGACGAGGAAGGCCTTGCGCGGATGGTGGGCCAGATCGAAACGGCGGGCGGCTCGGCCAGCGGCACCCTGCTCAATGCGGCGGAGGATGGCACGATCGAGGAGCTGGTCGCCCGCGTCGAAGCCGACATCGGCCCGATCCACGCCGCGCTCTACAACCTCGGCGCGCAGATCGGGAATCGCGCGCTTGACCAGACCCCGCACCGCATCTTTGAGTTGGGCTGGCGGCTTGGCACCTATGGGGTCTTCCGCTTGGCTCACGCGCTGTTCCCGGCGATGGTGGAGCGCGCCAAGGCCGGAGCGCACGGCACGCTGCTGGTCACTTCGGCGACGGCGGCGGTGCGCGGCAATGCAGGGCAGCACAGCCATGCCGCCGCCATGGGCGGTCGGCGAATGTTGTGCCAGACCCTCAACGCCGAGTTCGCACGCCAAGGCGTGCACGTCGCCCACGTGATCGTCGACGGCCCGGTCGACGCGCCCGACACCCTCGGCAAGCTGCTGGGTGACAAGTTTGACGCCTTCAAACAGGGCAAGGGCCACGACGGCGTAATCGACCCGGCTGCTTTGGCCGAGACCTACTGGCACCTCGCCCACCAGCCGCGCAATTGCTGGAGCCACGAAGTCGATGTGCGCCCGTGGACCGACACCCCGTGGTGGAACGACAACCCCGATCCGCAGATCGACTCCAAGGGCAAGGGGTTTGCCGGACCGCGATCCGACTAGACGATCAGCCCCGCCACTCGCGGCGTTCTTCGGCGGCGCGCAGGACTTCATAGCTGGTCTGGATCAGCTGGAACTGCTTGGCTGCGTTGGCATCGCCGGGCTTTACGTCCGGGTGCACTTCCTTGGCGCGGTTGCGGTAGGCTTTCTTCACCGCATTGAAATCGGCGTCGGCTTCCAGCCCCAGCACCTCCAGCGCGCGCATCTCGTCGGCTGAGCGCGATCCGTCGCCCGATCCGGCCCAGCCGTAATGCGCCGATTCGGTATAGCCGGACGATTCCTGCCGCTCCGCATTGGCGCGCTCTTCCTTCTCAGCCTTGTCGAGGCCTTCGAAGTAATCCCACTTGGAATTATATTCCGCCGCGTGCTTCTGGCAGAAATACCACCGTTCAGGGCTGTTGGGGGCTTTGGGCGCGGGGCAATTGCCCGGCTCGTCACAGCCGTGGCGGTCGCAGATGCGCACATTGGTGGCCTCTTGCGAGGAGCCGTAGGGCCTCCAGCGCGGGAAGCCCCAATCCATTGATCGGCGGGCGCGGGTCATGCGCGAATCCGGGGGGCGCGGGGCAGAATGTCGTTGGTCGATTGTCTCACGCGCTCAATCTAGGCGCAGTAGCCCGTAATGGGAAGGCGTGAGACAGCGGGAACCGGTTGCAATGTGAAATGTTGCACCGCAATAGGACCGCCAGCGGCATATGACCCGCCGCACTTGAAAGACCGCATGATGAGCCAGCAATTGACCCTCTCCAGCCTGTTCTGCGTGCTCGCGCTCGCGGGGCTGTGCGTGGTCACCGGCGCGCGCGATCTCACCAGCGGTGCCGTCGGTCCGAAAGTCGCCGAACAGGCCGAGCTTTCGCCCGGCCTGCTCCAAGGCTGACAATCAGTTGATGATCACTGATGCGGCGCGGCGGTTCTGGGCCCAAGCGCTTTCATTCGAAGCCAGTGCCACCGGGCGCTCCTTGCCGTAGCTCACGACAGAAATGCGGTTCGGTGCCACACCGAGGCTGACGAGATAGGCCTTGGCCGCATCGGCCCGGCGTTCACCCAGCGCCAGGTTGTATTCGCGCGTCCCACGCTCGTCGGCATGGCCTTCGATGGTGAAGGTGATCTGCGGATAGCGGGCGAAATACTGCGCCTGCGCCTGCAATGCGGCGGCATCCTGCGAATCGACGTTGTAGCGATCGGTGTCGAAGTAGATCGTGGTCGAGGAACCGACCGCCGCGGCAAAATGCTGCTGCGTCCCGACCGCTGCGCCCGTGGGCGGCGGCGTGGGCTGGGTTTCGGTGCTCGTGTTGTCGACCGGAGCAGGCGGGAGGGTTTCCGGCGCCTTCTTGGCGCAGGCAGCGAGGCCAGTGGCAGACGCCAGCAGCAGGATCGTCGCAATCTTGGTGTTCATCGCTTGTGTTCCTTTCACATAAACAATCAGGGGCGGATCGGGCCCCATGCAGGGTCTGAAGCGTCAACGGGGGTCGGCAGGCGGCGCTCGTTCTGGCCGGTCAGATCGACCTGCCAGATGCCCGAACGCCCGGTGTTCTTTTCGGTGCGGAAGAACTGGATGATGCGGCCATTGGGCGCCCAGGTCGGCGCTTCATCCTGCCAGCCGCGGGTCAGCACCCGCATCCCGCCGCCGCCGGTGTTCATCACCGCGACGTTGAAGTCGCCAGCAATCCGCGTGAAGGCGATCTGATCGCCACGCGGGCTCCATTCGGGCGTGGCGCAGCGCCCACCGAAGAAGCTGATGCGCTTCTGGTTTTTGCCGTCGGCATCCATGACATAGCATTGCTGGCTGCCCGAACGGTCGCTTTCGAACACGATCTTGGAGCCATCGGGCGAGTAGGAACCGCCCACGTCGATCCCCGGATTGTCGGTCAGCTTGACGCTGGCCCCGCCGGTGGCTGGCACGCGGTAAATGTCGGTATTGCCCGCCACGGCCATCGAATAGAGGATGTACTTCCCATCGGGCGACCAGCGCGGGGCGATGGTGGGGTTGCGGTTCTCGCTCACCAGCGTCTGCTTGCCGGTTCCGATGTCATAGACATAGATGCGCGGATTGCCGTCGACATAGCTGAGATAGAGGATCTTCGAATAGTCGGGCGAGTACCGCGGGGTTAGCGCAGTGGCGCTGCCCAGCGTCAGGAAGCGGTGGTTCGCTCCGTCACTGTCCATCACCGCGAGGCGCTTCACCCGGCGATCCTTGGGCCCAGTCTCCGCGATATAGGCGATGCGGCTGTCGAAGAACGGGCTTTCACCGGTGAGGCGGCTGAAGATGAGGTCGGAACACTTGTGCGCCGCGCGCCGCCAATCGGCTGCGGCGACAACCCAGCCTTCACGCACCAGCTCGTTCTGCAGCGCAACGTCGTAGAGGTAGCAGCCGACCACGAGCTTCCCGTCATCGCGCGCGCGGACATAGCCGTGCACCAGCATCTCCGCCCCGCGCCCGCTCCATGTGTCGAAGGTCGGTGCGGTGATCTGGGTGAAGCCCGGCTGCGGCAGGCTGTCGGGACCGACCGGCTTGAACAGGCCGTTGTTGCGCAGGTTGGCGGTTATCACACGCGCGACTTCACGTCCCAGTGCGCCAGTTCCGGCCTCGTTGGCAGGGGTGGCGCGCTCGCGGTCGGTGGCAAAGGCAGGGATGGCGATGCCGATGTCCTGCCAAGCGCTTTCATCGGTGACGGTGAAGGAGATGCCCTCTTCCGCCTGCGCCTGCGAGGCATCGGTGGCCGCGCGTTCGACCGGGCCATCCTCACCAATGGGCGCACCCAAATCCTGCGCCATGAGAGACGCGGGGAACGCGGCGGTGACAAGCAGGGCGGCAAACAGAGCGGGTTTCATCGTGATGTATTCCTGTCAAACCGAGCGCCCCGGACAGTCTTCCAGGCCTCGTAATACTCTTCGGGCAGTTTGAACGGCGCGGCAAGCTGGACGGCACGGATCGCGTTTTCCGCGTGGCGCGCGGCCTGTGCGCGGTTGGAGTCGTTGACGCCGCTTTGGCTGCGCACCCGCGGGCGGCCTTTGAGAGTGCCATCGGGGTTGAGGTCGAAGTCGACCAACGTGACCAACAGGTCGACATCCACCCCCTGCGGCGCGGTCCAATGCGGCTTGACCTGGCGGGCGAGCGCCTGTCCGATGGACGCCTTGGCGGCAGCGCCAATCTGCGCAGCCGGTGCGCGGGTTTCCGTGGTTGTGGTCGAGCTGCCCTTACCTTCAAGGAAGTCGTCGCCGATCCGGCTGCCGCCGCCGCTCTTGGGTGCCGGTTTGGCCGCTGTCGTCGCAGGCTTGGCCGGGGTGCGGTCGGGGCGTGAACGGTCGCGGGTCGGCGCGGGCTGGGTCGTGGGTGTGCGGGTCGTCGGTTTGGGCGGGGTCGGCACCGGCCGCGCGGCAGGCTCAGGCTTGGCCGCTTCGGGCGCAGGCGCAGGGTCGTCCGACAGGGTGGGTGCGATCGCAGCGCGGCTTTCAGGCACCGGATCGGGCGCGGTTGCTTCAAGCCCGACTGCGGGTGTCAGGCTCACCGTCATCCGTTCCGGGAACACCGAAACCTCGCTGCGCACCGTCTGCATCAGCAGCACAGCCACCAGCGCGCCGTGCAGCACGACAGCGGCGGCGAGGCCGACCTTTTCGTCATTCCGGAGCGCGGTTTCTCCCATCCTGTCCTACCGCTATGGGGCCGAAACTGAACCGTCAGTGACTAACGAGATCGAAGTGAAGCCCGCCCGGCCCAACTCACCCATAACCTGCATCACTCTGCCATAATCAAGGCTGCGATCACCGCGCAGCACGATCAGCGGCTGCTCGTCCCCGCGATCCAGTGCTTCCAGCGCCTCGGGAAAGCGGCCCGCGACCACCGCCTCGTTCTCGATATAGATGATGCCCCCTGCGTCGATCGAGATGGTGATCTGGTCGGGCTTTTCCTCCACCGGCGCAGCGCGGCTTTCGGGAAGTTCGACCGGCACCCCGGCAGCGGGGAGCGTGACCGTGACCATGAAGATGATCAGCAGCACCAGCATCACGTCAACCAGCGGGGTGACGTTGATCTCGGCCATCGCCGCGCGGCGCGAGCGCTTGGAGCCCTTGCGGCGGGAGGATATGCCCATACCCATTACGCGCGGTCCAGCTCGCGGCTGAGGCCGGTGTGGAGCTTGTCGGCGAAGCGCTGGAGCACCGCCTCATACCGATCCACCGCCCCGCCGAAGCGGTTGTAGGCGATGACGGCGGGGATCGCGGCGAAGAGGCCGATGGCAGTCGCAAACAGCGCCTCGGCAATTCCGGGAGCAACCACGGCGAGGCTGGCGCTCTGCTGCGCGCCGATCTGGAAGAAGCTGTTCATGATCCCCCACACCGTGCCGAACAGGCCCACGAACGGCGCGACCGAGCCGACGGTGGCAAGGAAGTTCAATCGCCCGGCCAGCTCGTCCGCTTCCTCAGCGATCTGGCTGTCCATCGCGGCGGCGATGCGCTGGCGGGTGGCGTCACGGTCAACCGGCTGCTTGGCGGTCGACTTGCGCCATTCGTCCAGCCCGGCGGCAGCGACCCGCGCGGCGGGGACTTCGTTCCTGACCTGCTTGGTCAGCAGCGCCTCCCGGTCACGCTGTTCCCAGAATTCCGCTTCATACGCGCGCGACTTCTTGCCGAGCGCGCCTATCCGCATCGAGAAGGAGACGATGATCGTCCACACCCATACACTCGCCAACAGCAGGCCGACCATCACCGCCTGTACGATGATATCGGCCTGTAGGAACAGTTCGACCGGATCGAGCCGGGTCGGGGCAGTGGCAGCAGCAGCAGCGCTGAGCAGGGCAAACGTCACGGGTTCGGGTTTCCTTGGTTCATGAATTGGGCAAAAGCCGCGCGCCATTCGGCAGGCTGGCGGCGGGGGCGGCCATCGAGGGTGATGAAGCCGACGCGCAGATGCGCCTCGCACAGCATCTCATCCCCCCGCTGCGCCACCTGATGCATCCGGCACGACGCCGCACCAAGCTCAGTGCAGCGGGTTTCGATCACCACATCATCATCAAGCTTGGCCGGACGCAGGTATCTGAGGTTCACTTCGGACAGCGCATAGGCGCCCTCGCCGCCTTCGATCGCCGCGCGTTGGTCGATCCCGAGCAGCCGCAGCAGATCGCTGCGCGCGCGTTCGAACCAGCGCAAGTAATTGGCGTGGTAGGTAATCCCCGACAGATCGGTGTCCTCGTAATAGACCCGCACGGCATAAAGATGCCGCGCGCCGTCAAGGATGCCGCCAGGAGGGTTGGGAGAGATCATAGCTGCCACCTAGCCGAGCGGGGAATCGCTGCAAAGGCCGCTGTTTGCGTTTTGTCGATGAACAGCAGTGTAACGGGGGCCGAGCGCGCTTACCGCCGCGCGAATATCGGTCGCAATGCGACCGCAAGCGCGACTGCGCGCCCGCTGCGATGCGACCTTCCGGCCTCAAGTAGCGGAGCGATAGGCCGACAAAAAGGTCGCAAGAGCGAGGAAAATGCAGCCCGGATGGGCTCCATTACTTACAAATCATGCGCCCGAGCGGCTCACCACCGAAGATGTGGACGTGCAGATGCGGCACTTCCTGCCCGCCATGCGCGCCGATATTGGCAAGCAAGCGGTAGCCGGGTTCGACCAGCCCCTTGGCCCGCGCCACTTCGCCCACGGCGCGGACGAAACCGGCGATTTCCGCGTCCGATGCCTTGGCGCTGAAATCGTCCCAGCTGACATAGCGCCCCTTGGGGATCACCAGCGTGTGAATCTCGGCCTGCGGGTTGATATCCTCGAAGGCGAAGGCCCAGTCGTCCTCATAGACTTTGCGTGACGGGATTTCCCCGCGCAGGATGCGGGCGAAGATGTTGGTGTCATCGTAAGGCAGGGTCGGGTCGATCGGCATCAGTCTTGGCTCCGTGCGGCTTTTTCAGCGATCCCAGATGTGCCCTCGCGGCGGTCGAGTTCGGCGAGCACATGTTCGAGCGCCACGCCCTTTTCGGCGAGCAGCACCATGAGGTGGAACAACAGGTCGGCGGCCTCGCCCACAAGTTCGGCCTCGTCGCCGGTCAGCGCGGCGATCACGGTTTCGGTCGCCTCCTCGCCCAGCTTCTGGGCGATCTTGGCGAGGCCCTTGGCGTGGAGCTTGGCGACGTAGCTCGCGTCAGGCGAAGCCGTGAGGCGCTGGGCGATGGTCGCTTCGAGGCGGGTGAGGGTGTCGGACAATGTTCAACTCTCGTCATTGCGAGCGCCGCAGGCGCGCGGCAATCCATGGTCGGCTGTTGCCGCAAACGGCACGGTCAGTTCATGGGTTGCTTCGCTACGCTCGCAATGACGAAAACTCAACCGCGCGCCGGCAGCCCTGCCGCTCTGAGCGCCGCGTGGGCCTCGGCGATGGTGTGGGTGCCGAAGTGGAAGATCGAGGCGGCCAGCACCGCGCTGGCATGGCCCTTCGTCACGCCGTCGACCAGATGCTCAAGGCTCCCCACCCCGCCGCTGGCGATCACCGGCACGCTGACGGCATCGGCAATCTCGCGGGTCAGCGCGAGGTCATAACCCCGCTGCGTCCCGTCCCCATCCATGCTGGTAACAAGCAATTCGCCCGCGCCCAGATCGGCAACCTTGAGCGCATATTCGACTGCGTCGATCCCGGTCGGCTTGCGTCCGCCGTGGGTGAAGATTTCCCAGTTCCCCCGCGGCGTGCGGCGCGCATCGACGCTGGCGACCACGCATTGGCTGCCGAACTTCGCGGCAATCTCGCCCACCAGCTCCGGCCGCGCGACAGCCGCACTGTTCACCGCCACCTTGTCCGCACCTGCCAGCAGCAGCGCGCGCGCATCCTCGGCGCTGCGCACCCCGCCGCCCACGGTCAGCGGCATGAAGCACACCTCCGCCGTGCGCAGCACCATGTCGAGCAGTGTTCCGCGTCCTTCGTGGCTGGCGGAAATATCGAGGAAGCACAGCTCGTCCGCCCCCGCCGCATCATAGGCGCGCGCCTGCTCCACCGGATCGCCCGCGTCTTTCAGATCGACGAAATTCACGCCCTTGACCACGCGGCCATTAGCGACGTCGAGGCAGGGGATCACGCGGATACGAACGGTCATCGGGCGGGGCTCAGAGTGACGGTCATTTCAGGCTCCTTGGGCAGGCAATGCTCGCCAACGCAGGTCGGCTCCCCGCGCCATGTGTGGACCGCGACCGGCCACAGGAAACTCAGGAAGAACGCCCCCGCCATGCCGTAGACCAACCCGTTCTTGCCGTAGCGCGGGGCAAGAACATGGTCGGCGGCGAGCGCGAATCCCATGAAGACGATGATGTTGATGAGCGCGATCTCGACCGTGCCAATGGTCACCCCCGCAAGGAAGGTGAGGCACAGGAAGAGAAAGCCCATGAGGCGCATGTCTACACCCGCGCGCCCATCGCAATCGCCGCCGCCAGATCGAGACGACCTTCATACAGCGCGCGTCCGGTGATGACACCCTCGATCCCTTCATGCGCGTGGAGCGCGAGGATGTGGATGTCGTCCAGTCCCTTCACCCCGCCGCTGGCGATCACCGGGATGTCCACGCGACGGGCCAGATCGACCGTGGCCTCGATGTTCACGCCCTTGAGCAACCCGTCGCGGCCGATATCCGTGAACAGCAGCGAAGCGACGCCTGCATCCTCGAACCGGCGGGCAAGATCGGTGACGGGAACGTCGGACACTTCGGCCCAGCCCTCGGTCGCGACCATGCCGTCTTTCGCGTCCACCGCGACAACGATGCCACCTTCCCATTTGCGGGCCATGTCCTTGACGAATTCGGGGTTCTTGAGCGCGGCCGACCCCATCACCACCCGCGCGACGCCGAGGTTGAACCAGCCTTCGACCGCCGCCGCATCGCGGATGCCGCCGCCCAGTTGCACATAGCCGGGGAAGGCTTCGATAATCGCTTCCACCGCCGCGCGGTTGCGGCTTTCACCTGCGAAGCTGCCGTCGAGGTCGACCACATGGAGATGCTCGGCCCCCGCATCGGCGAAGATCAGCGCCTGCGCGGCGGGGTTGTCGCCGTAGATCGTGGCGCGGTCCATATCGCCTTCCGAAAGGCGCACGACCTGACCGTTCTTGAGGTCGATGGCGGGAAAGACGATCACGGATACCACTCCAGAAAGCGCCGGAGCGTCGCCAGCCCGTAAGCTTGGCTCTTTTCCGGGTGAAACTGCACGCCGATGATGTTGTCACGGGCGACGGCGGCGACCAGCCCCTCGCCGTGATCGGTCATGGCGGCGACATCATGCGGGTTGTCTGCGGCGAAGTGGTAGGAATGGAGGAAATAGGCTTCCCCCTCCTCGATCACCGGATGATCCTTCGCGTGGGGGAGCATGGCCACATCGTTCCAGCCCATGTGCGGTACCTTGATCGCTGGGTCGGATGGCTGGATCAACCGCACCTCGCCCGGCACCCATCCGAGGCCGGGGGTCTCGCCGTGTTCCAGCCCGCGATCGGCCAGCAATTGCATGCCCACACATATGCCAAGAAACGGCGCACCGCCCACCTGGACACGCTCGGTCATGGCTTCGACCATGTGCGGGATCGCGCGCAGGCCTTCAGCACAGGCCTTGAAGCTGCCGACGCCGGGCAGAACAATCCGGTCCGCCGCGCGCACCACATAGGGATCAGCGGTGACAGTCACCTCCGCCCCGGCTGCCTTCAAGGCATTGTGCACCGAGTGGAGGTTGCCCGCGCCGTAATCGACCAAGGCAACAACCTCAGGCATTTTTGCTTTCCGCACACCCATCCGGGCGCGCGGTCCTCGCTAGGCGCGCGGCAAAGCCGTGCCCGCTGCGGGCGCGCAGTCGCGCTTGCGGCTGCGGGGCAGCCGTTCCAGCGCTTCTAGGCACTGAAAGCCTCCAGCCCCGGCCCGACAAAGCGCGGGGTCCATTGGATGATGGTAAGGTCGGCCAATTGGTGGAGCATGAACGGGTCGCTCATCAGCAGCGCCTCAGCCTCGGCGCGGCTCGCGGCCTTCACGAAGATCAGCCCGCCATCGCGCGGCTCGCGCGGGCCCCAGGCGAGAAAATGCCCCGTGTCATGACCGGCTTTCAGCCATGCCAAGTGATCGGCCAGCACCGCATCGACCTGTTCGATCGGGACGGTGTAGGTCAGCGAGGCGATGAAGATGCTAGCCACCCAGCTGCCCCTTGGTGCTCGGGATCGCGCCGCCTTTGCGCGGGTCGCGCTCCACCGCCTGCCGCATCGCGCGGGCGAAGCCCTTGTAGAGGCTCTCGCAGATGTGGTGGTTGTTGCTGCCGTAGAGCAGTTCCATGTGCAGGGTGATGCCCGCGCTCTGGCTGACCGAATGGAACCAGTGTTCGATCAGTTCGGTGTCCCATTCGCCGAGTTTTTCTTGCGTGAACTTTGCTTTCCATACGAGGAAAGGCCGCCCAGAAATATCCAGCGCCACGCGGCTCAGCGTCTCGTCCATCGGGGAATAGGCCGCGCCATATCGCCCGATCCCGGCCTTGTCGCCCAAGGCCTGGGTGATCGCCTGCCCCAGCGCAATCGCCGAATCTTCGGTGGTGTGGTGCTGGTCGACGTGCAGGTCGCCCTGCACCTTCATCGTCACATCGATCAGCGAGTGGCGGCTGAACTGTTCAACCATGTGATCGAGGAACCCGATCCCGGTCGACACATCATAGGCGCCCGTCCCGTCGAGATTGACGTGGATGGCGATGGCGGTCTCGGTGGTGTTACGCTCGACCGAGCCGGTGCGCTGAGGGGTTGGGGCGGGGGTGCTGACCATGAGCCGCGCTATAGTCGGCTCGGCGCGCAAGACAAGCATCGCGCGCATCTGCTTGCGAAGCCGCGTCAATCCCGCGCGGCAATGCCCAGCCAAACCGGCGTCAAAGCGGGATGGGGGCTTGACCAAGCCCGCGCGCAGCGTCACCAATCCGCACGTGATGACCAGCGACACACCCGACAGCCTGATCCCCTATGACGAGATCGTGCAGGAAGCTCTGCGCGCTGTGGTTGGCCGAGTCCTTGGCTCGATCGTCAGCGGCGGCGGGATGCTGCCTGGCACGCATCACTTCTACATCACCTTCAAGACCGGAGCGCCGGGCGTATCGATCCCGCCGCATCTGCGCGAACGCTTCCCGGACGAGATGACCATCGTGCTCCAGAACAAGTTCTGGGATCTCGAGGTCTTCCCGCAAAGCTTCACGGTCAGCCTCACCTTCAATCAGGTGCCGGCGAAGTTGCAGATTCCCTTCGCCGCGATCACCGCCTTCGTCGATCCGGCGGTCGACTTCGGCCTCCAGTTCCAAGCGGCGGTGGAGGAGCTGGAGCCCGAAGCCCACGAAGACGCCGAAAATGACGGGCCGGACACGGATCCCGATGGCTCGAACGTGGTCAGCATCGATTTCGGACGCAAGAAGTAGGCCCGATGGCGCGGGGCAAAGGGGCGAGCAGGGGCAGGCGTGGCAAGGCCGCAACTGTGCCGCCCGCTGATGCCGCCAGCAATAAGCCCGCCCCGACCGGTCCCGCCGGTCTGCCGCTGCCCAGTCCGGTGGCCGGCACCAATCTCGTGATCGCCGACATCGTCTTGCGCGCCGCTGGCGGAATGCTGCGCAACCGGATGGAACGCGGGCTGCTCGTCAAAAGCTATGACAAGGCCAAGGCCGACAAGCTGGTCGACGGGCGCGGATTGGCCACCAGCGTAGCCTTGTGGGGTGCCAGCCACCTCGCGCGCCGATCGCCCATCGGGCTGGCGGTGGTGGCAGGCGGGCTGGCGGCCAAGGTGTTCTATGATCGGGGCAAGCGGCTCGAAGCAAAGCGCAAGGCGCGCAAGACACCCACCGGCGAATCCTGATCGCCGCTTGATTTGCACGCCTGTGTTGGTGCAACGGGGCCTATGGGCGACACCTCACACCACGCAGACGACACGCTCCATCGCCGGGGCCTGATGTTCATCCTCTCCTCGCCATCCGGCGCGGGCAAGACGACGCTGTCGCGGATGCTGCTGGCCAAGGACGCCGAGATCAAGCTCTCGGTCTCGGCCACCACCCGCCCGCCGCGCCCGAACGAGGTCGACGGGGTGCATTACCATTTCGTCACCGAGGCCGAGTTTGACCGCATGGTCGAAGAGGACGACTTCTACGAATGGGCGCACGTCTTCGGCCACCGCTATGGCACCCCCAAGGGCAAGATTCGCGCCGCGCTGAAGGAAGGGCAGGACTTCCTGTTTGATATCGACTGGCAGGGCACCCAGCAGCTGTACCAGAAAGACCAGCAGGACGTGGTGCGGGTGTTCATCCTGCCGCCTTCGATCGATGAGCTGCACCGCCGCCTCAAAGGCCGCGCCACCGATAGCACCGAGGTCATCAACGCCCGCATGGAGCGCGCCCGCGCCGAGATCAGCCACTGGGACGGCTATGACTACGTGATCATCAATGATGATGTGAACCTGTGCTTCGACAAGGTGCACGCGATCCTTGAAGCGGAACGCATGAAGCGCGCGCGTCAGACCGGGTTGATCCCGTTTGTGCGCGGCTTGATGGGCTAACCTCTGATCGCAAGGGAGAGGGTCGTTTGTCGCAATTGTGATAAAACGGTCGCAAATGTCATATATCTGACACTCAAACGACATATCCGCGCCTCGCAGCCAGCTTATTGTGAGCGGGCATCTTGCGAAAGCGGTAGTTCATGTCCCGCCCTTCTTTTGGCTTCGCCGCCCGCCTGATCACTGCCAGTCTGCTCGCGAGCACCTGCGCTCCTGCAATGGCGCAGACCGAGTCGCCCGCCGGGTCGCAAGCGCCCGATCAGGCGAACACCATCGCCGATCTTCAGCGTCAGATTGATGAATTGAAGGCGATGGTCAGCGCGCTGCAAGCGACTCAGCCCGCCTATTCGCCTGTCCCGGCACCCGTTGCTGTGCCCGCGCCCGCAGCGCCCGCTCCGATCAGCGCCCCGCCCGCGCCGGAGTCGATCCCGCTCGCCGCCGCCACGCCCAAGCCCAAGCGCGAGGCGTGGTACGAAAAGCTGCGCCTGCGCGGCTACACCCAGATGCGCTTCAACCAGATCGTCTCGGGCGATGCCGACGCACCAGCCGGGGTTTCGCGCCTGCGCTCGATCCACGACAGCGCGGTGAACGGCGACAGCAACTTCACGTTCCGCCGGATGCGCCTGGTTCTCCAAGGCGACCTGAATGAGCACGTGTCGCTCTACTTCCAGCCCGATTTCGCCGCCGCCGTCTCCAACCAGTCGGTCGGTGAACGGCGTGAGGGCACGGTGTCCTTGCGCGACATGTATGCCGATGTCTTCCCGACCGGTGACAAGTCGTTCCGTATCCGCCTCGGACAGTCGAAGGTGCCCTATGGGTGGGAGAACATGCAGTCCTCGTCCAACCGCCTCGCGCTGGACCGAACCGATGCGATCAACTCCGCTGCATCGGGCGAGCGCGATCTCGGGATCGTCGCCTACTACACCCCGCCGCGCGTGCAGGCGATCTGGGACCGGCTGGCGGATGATGGGCAGAAGCTCTTCGGCAATTACGGCGCCTTCGGGTTCGGCGTGTTCAACGGGCAAGGCCTCAACCGCACCGAGACCGATAATGACCTGATGGCGGTGGCGCTGGCGACTTGGCCGTTTGAGCTCGACGGTCTGGGCCTCAATGGTCAGGTGTTCGAGATCGGCGGATCGGTGATGCGCAACACCATCCGCCCGGAAATCCGCACCGGCGGGGTCAGCCCGGTGGGTTTCAAGGACAACCGCGTCAACCTGCATGCGATCCTCTACCCCCAACCCTTCGGCGTTCAGGCGGAATGGAACTGGGGCACCGGGCCGGAATTCGTCCCCGCCACCGGCCGGATCGAGGAACGCCCGGTTGACGGCGGCTATGTGCAGGTGATGGCCAAGATCGACGAGACGCCCATCGGCACGATCCATCCCTTCGCCCGCTGGCAGTATTACCGCGGCGGCTTCAAGGCGGCGATCAACGCACCCCGGCTTGAGACCGAGGAACTGGAACTGGGCCTGGAATTCCAGATCGACCCGGCGCTGGAGATCACCACCACCTATGGCTGGGCCTCACGCAAGGAGGCTGACGAACGGCGCTTCGGGCAGGCCGAAGGGCAGATCCTGCGCGTGCAGGCGCAGTGGAACTACTAAGTCGGATCTACTGATCGGGGTCGCTGATGCCGGGGAACTCCGGCGGTATCTCGTCCGGGCCCCGACCGGGCTCGTCGATATCGGGCGGTGTGGGCTCGGTTTCGTCGGGCGAGGGCGGGAACGGCTCGCTCGGCTGCGGCGGCGCTTCCACCGGCGGCGCGGTGGGTTCGACCGTATCGGGCGTGGGCGTGGGTACTGTGGCCATTGGTGGTCTCCGCTCAGTCGGACTGTGCACACTGCTTCAGCCGTCCCGAATGCCGACCGTGCCGTTGCGCGGCGCGGCTCGCTCTATTCTAGTATAGCGGGCGGCGAATAAGAAGGGCCGGAGGATCGCTCCCCCGGCTCCTTCGCTCAGCTCTGCATGGAGGCTCAGTGCCCGCCGCCGGCCGGATCGGCAAAGTGGTTCGGCAGCAGCGCGTTGACCACGCCGCCGTCAACCGTCAGCGTCTCGCCCACCACATAATCGCCCGCGCGGCTGCACAGGTAGATCGCGGCGGCGGCCATGTCCTCGGCGGTGCCGATGCGCTTGGCAGGGATGCCCGAGGCGCTGGCGTCAGGCGCATCCTTGGCGGCCTTGTTCATCTCCGACGGGAAAGCGCCGGGAGCGATGGAGGACACCACGATATTGTCCTGAATCAGCCGCGCCGCCATGCGCCGGGTCAGCTGGATCACCGCCGCCTTCGACGCCTGATAGGCATAGGTTTCCCACGGGTTGATCCGCTGGCCGTCGATGGACGAGACGTGGATCACCTTGGCCGGATGCCCGGCCTTGCCGCCAGCCACCAGCAGATCGTGGAGCTTCTGGGTGAGGAAGAACGGGGTCTTGACGTTCAGGTCCATCGTCCGGTGCCACCCGGCTTCCGAGAACTCAAGGTAAGGCTGGCCCCACGCCGCTCCGGCATTGTTGATGAGGATGTCGAGCCGCGTCTCGCGCGCCTTCAATTCATTGGCGAGGCTGACCATGCCATCCATCTGGCTGAGGTCGGCAGGGATGCCGATCACCCGGTCCGCGCCGAACTGGTCGATCGTGTCCTGCATCTGGTCACGCTTGCGCGCCGAGATATAGACCTTGGCGCAGCCCGCGGCGAGCAGACCTTCGACGAACATCTTGCCGATGCCCCGCGAGCCGCCGGTGACGAGGGCAATGCGGCCTTCGAGGCTGAAAAGTGATTGAATGTCCATGATTTAATATCCACTCAAGGTCGCCACGCGGTTCGCGTGGAAATAGGCATCGCCCAGGAATTCGGCCAAAGCGCGGTCGCGCTTCATGTAGAGGCCGATGTCGTATTCGTCGGTCATGCCGATGCCGCCGTGCATCTGCACGCCTTCCTGCACCGCAAGCCGCGCGGTCTTGGCGACCTTGGCCTTGGCGACGCTCGCCATCAGATCGGCACTCGGCGCACCGGCATCGAGCAATTGCTGCGCCTTGATGGTGGCGGCGCGGGCAATTTCGACTTCGGAATAGAGATGGCTGGCACGGTGCTGGAGCGCCTGGAACTCGCCGATCAGCTTGCCGAACTGCTTGCGTTGCTTGAGGTAATCGACCGTCATGTCCATCGCGCCCCGCGCAACGCCGACGCCTTCCGCCGCCGCGCCAACCCGGCCCGCCAGCAGCATCGCATCGAGCACGGCGCGCCCGCCGTCGATCTCGCCGATGACCGCATCGCCATCCAATTCGACGTTATCGAGCCGCATATGAGTCGCCATCGAACTGTCAACGAGGCGCACATGATCGTGCGACGCCCCGGCAACGTCCTTGGGCACGGCGAACAAGGTGATCCCGTCCGCATCTTCGTCCCCGCCCGATGTGCGCGCAGCGACCACGATCATGTCGGCGCTACCGCCATGAATGACGAAACTCTTGGCCCCGTTCAGCTTGAAGCCGTTGCCCGACTTTTCGGCGCGGGTGGTGATGCGGCTGGGGCGGTGCTTGGCGGTTTCGTCTATGGCGACCGCGAAGACGCTGTCCCCCGCGATCAGGCCCGGCAGGTAGCGGCCCTTCATATCCGCCGAACTGTGCTTCAGCGCGGTGGCCGCCAGCACGGATGAGGTCAGGAACGGCGAGGGCGTCAGGTTGCGACCGATTTCCTCAAGCACGATCCCGGCTTCGACATGGCCCATACCGAGGCCCCCGTCAGCTTCCTCCACCAGCATCCCCGTGAAGCCCATTTCGGCCATCTGCTTCCACAGCCCGTGGCCAAAGCCGTCCTTGCAATTGCGGTCGCGCCAATGGCGCAGTTGCTTGGCGATGTTGCCTTCTTCCGCGATGAACCCGCGCGCGGTGTCGGCGAGCATCGCCTGATCTTCGTTGTGATACAGGGGCATTGTTTTCCCTCTCCCGGAAAATTTCTGAACGTCATCCCGGGCTTGACCCGGGACCGCTGTGATCTTGGCGCCAAGGGTGATAGCGGCCCCGGGTCAAGCCCGGGGCGACGCCATTTTCAAGCGCCCGGCAGGTCGAGAATGCGCTTGGCGATGACGTTGAGCATAACTTCGCTCGTCCCGCCTTCGATCGAGTTCGCCTTGGTCCGCAGCCAGCTGCGCGACGGCTTGCCGCCTTCGGTTTCCTCGCTGTCCCATTCGAGGCTGCGCGAACCGCCGACCGCCATCATCAGCTCGTGGCGGCGCTTGTTCAGCTCGGTGCCCGCATATTTCATCATGTTCGGCTGCGCGGGATGCGCCTTGCCGACCTTGATCTCGTCGAGGAACTTCTCCCCCATCGCGGTGTAGGCCAGCGCGTCGACATCGAACATCGCCAGCTCCGCGCGCAGCACCGGGTCGAGATCATCGCCGAGCTTGGCCGAATGCCGCTTCATCGCTGCGCCGATCCCGGCGGTCCGGTCGCCGCCATCCGCGCCCGAGATCATCTCGCGCTCATGGCCGAGCAGGTACTTGGCTACGTCCCAGCCGCGGTTGATCTGGCCCACATAGGCCGGGCAATCCTCGCCATAGGATTTGGGCACCTCGACATTGTCGAAGAAGGTTTCGCAGAACGGCGAATTGCCGCTGATCAGCAGGATCGGCTTGGTGGCCACCCCTTCGCTCGCCATGTCGAACAGCATGAAGGTGATGCCGGAATACTTGTCGGCCTTGTCGGTGCGGACGAGGCAGAAGATCCAGTCGGCGTGATCGGCATAGGAGGTCCAGACCTTCTGACCGTTGACGACCCAGTGATCGCCCTTGTCCTCGCCAAAGGTCTGAAGGCTTACGAGGTCGGAGCCCGAACCGGGTTCGGAATAGCCCTGACACCAGCGGATTTCACCGCGAGCGATTTCATTGAGGAAGCGCTGCTTCTGCCCTTCGGTGCCGAAATGCAGCAGCGCCGGACCGAGCATCCAGATGCCGAAGCTGCTCAGGGGCGGGCGGGCACCGATGCGGCCCATTTCCTCGCGCAGCACCTTGGCTTCCGCCGGCGAAAGCCCCGCGCCGCCATAGGCCTTGGGCCATGCGGGCACGGTGTAGCCCTTGGCCACGCAGGCTTCGAGCCACGCCTTTTGCGCGTCATTCTTGAAGGTGGCGCGGCGGCCGCCCCAGTAGATATCGCTTTCATCGCGCACGGGTTCGCGCATCTCGGCCGGGCAGTTCGCCTCCAGCCATGCGCGGGTTTCGCTGCGGAATGTTTCCAGATCAGCCATGGGCCGAGTCTCCTCTCTCGTGTCTCTCACTTGACGCTTACGTTAGTGGCATTTGAAGGGCCCTCGCAAGGGCTCATCGCAGGTTCCGCGATGCCGTAGCGTCAGACCGGGCGCGATTGACGGACGGCGCAATCGGTCTAGGTTCGAAACCGAAGTAGGAGAGAGACATTGGCCGGATTCGGCGATTGGCGTGGCCTGTGGGACGGGCGCGGATGAGCATGATTGCCGGGCCGCTTCCGGGCAGGCTCAAAGTGATGCATGGGTTCGGTGCCGTGGCGTTCGGGGTCAAGGACGGCGGTTTTTCGTTCTTCCTGCTGCCGTTCTACAATCTGGTGCTGGGGGTGGATGCCGGGATCGTCGGCGCGGCGCTGGCGACCGCGCTGATCATCGATGCTTTCGCCGATCCGCTGATCGGGCACTTGTCCGACCGCACCTATACTCGCTGGGGCCGCCGTCTGCCGTGGCTCTACATCGCGCCCATCCCGCTGGCGCTGGCCTGGGTGCTGATGTGGTCGCCGCCCTTCACCGGCGTGCCGACCTATTGGGAGATCGTCGCGCTGGCCGTGGGCGTGCGCCTGCTGCTGTCGGCCTGCGAGGTGCCCTCGATCAGCATGGTGCCGGAAATCACCAATGATTATGTCGAGCGTACCACGCTGTTCCGATACCGCTTCCTGT
>NZ_JAAALE010000002.1 GCF_009905735.1 Porphyrobacter sp. SLTP | reverse complement strand
TTGCGCGCCGTGCCGCCCCTGCCGCCCGCGCCCAAGCCGTTGCCGACGACAGAGACTGCGCCTCCAGCTCCCAAGCCTTCTGCCCTGCCCCAGCCCGCCATGCCCGCGGCCAGCGCCGAGGATGTGGTCCGCGAACTGGCGCGCAGTGAAGGCGCGACCTTCCGCCCGGCCACGGCCCTGTTCCGCGATTTTGCGATCCGGTGCCGGCAGCAGGGTGTCGCCAGCGCGCAGGTCGACCTCGCGCGCTTCCGCCGCATGTTCGCCTGCGAAATCGGCGGGCTCGGTCGCCTCGAAGGCGCTCTGCGTGACAGGGTCGAGGCGATGATCGCAGGCGTCGATGACGATGTGCTCGCGCCCTATCTCGCCATGCTTGTCGCCGAGGTGCTGGGTGAGCCGATGCCGGACGAGGAAGAGCTCGCGCGGCTCTACGGCAGCTCCTCACCCAGCCGCATCCGCCGCCTGCTCGACCATCTTGAGCGCAGCGGATTGATCGTGGTGCGCGAGGAGTTCGGCGGGGAGCGGGTTATCACTGTCCCCGGCCTACCCGACTTTGAGGATACGACCAAAGCCGCCTGACGCAGCCGCGCCGCAGGGGTCAGCCCGCGGCAGCTTCCCGGAAGGTGACGAGCCTGCGCTTGTCCTCGTCCCAAAGCGTCAAAAGCAGCGGGCTGAGCGTTTGGGGCACCGTGAAGCGGTTGAGATCCCGCAGCTGCGGATGGGCCTTCAGCACCTCCTGCAAGCGGTAGAACGGGATGCGGCTCGCGAGGTGGTGGACATGGTGCACGCCGATATTGGCGGTGAACCAGCGCAGCGGCTGCGGCAGATCGAGGTGGGAACTCCCGCGCACCGCCGCCTCGTGGAAGGTCCAATCCTCACGCCGGTCCCAATGCGCATCCTCAAACTGGTGCTGGATGTAAAACAGATAGACGCCGGTCGAAGCCGCGATCAGCAGCGCCGGGAGCACCACCAGCAGCGTCGTCCCAAGCCCAAAGGCGTAGATCAGGCCAGCAAGGACACCAGCGGTTGCCAGATTGGTCGCCATCGAACTCACCCAGTAGATCGAGCCTTCTTTCATGAGACCAATCGGCAAGCGATGACGGATCAGGAACAGGTAGGCCGGGCCGACTCCCAAAAGGATCAATGGGTGGCGATAAGCGCGGTACAGAAAGCGTTGTAGCGGGCTGAGCGCCTGAAACTCTTTCACTGTCAGCGTGTCGACATCGCCAAATCCGCGAGCGTCGAGATTGCCGGTGTTGGCGTGGTGGAGCGTGTGCGACCGGCGCCAGCAATCATAGGGCGTGAAGGTCAGCACGCCGAGCGCGCGGCCGATCCAGTCGTTACCGGCCCGCTTGGTCAGGAAGGCGCCGTGCCCGCAATCATGCTGGATGATGAAAACCCGCAGCAGCAGCAGCCCCGCCACCGGCGCCAGGGCCAGCGCGACGTAATAGCCAGCGTCGATCGCGAACAGCATTCCGAGAATCACCGTGAGGAACGGAACCAGTGTGATCGCCAGCTCCCAGATGCTCCGCCCTGTGTGTGGCTTGATGAAGGGCTTGAGCTGCGAAACCAGCTTTCGCGGTTCCAGCGAAACAGCGTCCGCAGCGGCCGCGGACATAGGAGCGTGCATTAATTCTCTTCCCAACCCAATAACATTTCAGGACCTGATACAGGCATCTCTGCCAAACCACCAGTCTGCGCGATGCTAGCCAATGCAAGTATTCTGACGCAGCGCCCAGCGTGACGGAGCGACTGCTGCCTATGGTGCATGGCCAAGCATTGCGGGACCCTTAAGACCAGGCGCACCATGCGCTTCCCGGACGTCAAAACCGAGACAAGCGACCGCTTGGCACGCCTGAGGCCCGGTCAGTCGGCGGAAACAACCGGGCTGACTGCGGCGACGGTGACGTTCTGGCTGTTCATCTCCAGCGGTCCGAAGGCGGTCAGGAAGGCAACATCGCCAATATCGCGGCCCACCCCGATCAGGACCGTTTCACTCGCCGTGGCCATGTCGGTTGCATCAACCAGATGCCATTCCCCGTCGAGGAAGACTTCGACTACGGCGTGGAAATCCGGCGGGGACACGCCGAGCGCGTAAACGCTCGCGATCCGGGCCGGAATGTCCGCCGCGCGGGCGAAGGTGATCAACAGATGCGCGTAATCCCGGCAGATGCCCTCGCGGCCGTGGAAGGTGTCGACCGCCGTCGTATCCGAATTGCTGGAGCCCGGCACATAGGACAGGTGCCCGGCAATCCAGTCCCGCATTGCCGCAATCTTGGCACCGCCCTCCAGCGCGCCGAACTCGCTCTGCACCAGATCGACGAACTGGTTGGACGGGCAGTAGCGTGAGGGTAGCAGGTAGGGGACAGCCTCACCGGGCAAACGGTGAAACGGCACCGCCGAAAGCAGCGCATAATCGGCCGGACTGCGCTCGATTGTCACCGTGGCCTGATAGTCCACCACCATCCGCCCCGCCGTCCGAAGCCAGATGCGCTCACCGATGTGGTCCTGCGCCGCGACGCGGCCGAAATAGTCATGCGGCGTGACCGTGATGTGCGCCTGCTCAATCCGCTGCCCGGCAATCGCGGCCGCCTCCACTTGCAGCAGGACATCACAGGGCGCCTCGAACCAGTAATCCAGCTGCACGTTGATTTGGAGAGTCACGATCAGCGTTCCATTCGCAAAAAGATCCCGGCGGGTGCCACGGGGTATCCCGCAAGAACCTCGCCAGCCGGTGCATTGTTTCTGAAGTGATAGAAAGAATCAGCACGCCGCCAATCGCGTCTTGCGCGCACGGGCCATTACCGCACCGCAGGCTTGCAAGCCAGCCTGACTGCACGGTGCATAGCGGGGCTTGGAGACAAAGGCGCTGCCTGCGGATATAGGCCCCGGCATGGCCCGGCTGATCCTGTTCAACAAGCCCTTCGGGGTGCTGTCGCAATTCACCGATCGCGGGTCGGAGACGGTGCGTGCGACCCTGTCGGATTTCATCACGGTACCGGATGTCTATCCCGCCGGACGGCTAGACCGCGATAGCGAGGGGCTGCTGCTGTTATGCGATGATGGCCGATTGCAGGCGCGGATTGCCGACCCAAAGTTCAAGCTGCCCAAAACCTATCTGGTGCAAGTCGAAGGCGATCCGCAGGACGAGGCCTTGGCAGCCTTGCGCAATGGCGTCCGCCTCAAGGATGGAATGACCTTGCCCGCCGAAGTCGAGCGGATCGCTCCCCCCGAACTATGGCCGCGCAACCCGCCCATTCGCGAGCGCAAGTCGATCCCGGATAGTTGGCTGAAGCTCACAATCCGCGAAGGGCGCAACCGGCAGGTGCGCCGGATGACAGCGGCGGTGGGTCTGCCGACCTTGCGATTGGTGCGCTGGTCGATCGGTGACTGGACCGTGGCCGGGATTGCCCCCGGCGAATTCACCGAAGTCGCGGTCTAGTCAGCCGCGCAGGCGTTAGGCCTCGGCTTCGAAGGCGAGGCTGCCCGCGTTGACCAGCAACGCGATCACCTCCAACGTCGCAGGTACGCTGGCCGGCGACACCGCAAGCTCAGTCTCGGCACAGACCCGCTCGGCAAACCGAGCCGTGTCATCGCGGCACGCAATGCAGTGCCCGTCCGCGAACAGCAGCAGCGATGTGTCCGTCTCACGGATTAGCGAGAACCGGCTGGCAGGATTGCGCACCAGCGTCATGCCGGCGGCAAGCCGCTGCTGAACGTCATCCGCGTCTTCGGCATGTTCAGGACGCCAGTCGATTTCGGGGTTCTTGGGGGTTGTGTTGTATTGACCGAACCACCGGGCAAACCGGGTCTTGTCGAGCAGGGTCTCGGCAATCATGGCCTGCAACTGCGCAAGCGCTTCGGCACTGATTTCGCCGGGATTGTCCTGCTGCAACAGGTGCGGGTCACTGTAGCGGTCACTGTCCGACAGATCGGGGATCATGTCATCGGCCCAGGCCTCGATCAGTTCCGCACGCGAAGGGGCGCGAAAGCCGATCGAATAGGTCATGCAATCGTCCCCGATCGCCACGCCGCGATGGGCCACGCGCGGCGGGACGTAGAGCATGTCGCCGGGTTCGAGGATCCACTCCTCGGTCGCCTGAAAATCTGCGAGCAGGCGCAACCCGTCATGCGCCAGCAGCTCGGTATCATCATCGCACAGCGCGCCAAGTTCCCAGCGGCGGCGGCCGAGGCCCTGGACCAGAAACACGTCATAGTGATCGAAATGCGCGCCCACCCCGCCGCCATCGACCGCGTAGCTGACCATCACGTCATCGATCCGCCAATTGGGCACGAAGCGAAACGGATCGAGCAAGGCCGCAACGCTCGGCAAATGGTGATCGACTGATTGCACCAGCAACGTCCACGGATCACGGCCCGCCTTGGCAAACCGGCTTTCCGGCACGGGGCCATGCTCCAGTTCCCACGCATGATCGCGGCGCGTGATGATGCGCGATTCGACCAGCGGCTCACACGCGAGGCCTGCCAGCTCGTCCGGGTCGACCGGATTGGTCCAGCAGTCCCAAGCCGAGCGGATCAGCAGCGGTTTTTGTTGCCAGTAATCCTTCAGGAAGCCGGTAACGTCGAAGTTGCTAAGTTGCATTCACTTGCGGCTTTTGCGCGCAGCATAACGCGCATCGCGTGCCGCCTTCTGCTCGGCCTCGGACTTCTTGGGAGCGTCGGCCTTCTCGCTTTTGCGCAGCGCTTCGGCGCGCTTTTCCTCAAGCAGTCGCTGCTTTTCCTCGCGCAATTGCCGGGCTTTCTCGCTCTTTTCAGCGGCGAGCGCTTCGCGCTTTGCGCGGCGTTCAAGCCGTTCGGCCAATTCGGCAGCATCCGGCTGGGGCGCTGCCTTCATCTTTTCCAGAGCCTTGTCCTTTGCCCGGGAAGAGGCCGCAGCCCTGTCCTGAAAGCTCGGCTCTTTGAAACCTCTCATCGGTATTGTCTCCTGCCGGCTTGCCAATCGCAGCACGGCCAAATTGCATGACTACGGGAAAATCCCGGCGGTGGCGGTGTCTGCGGCGCCTGAGGGCAACCGGTCGTATCCGCGCCACAAAAACGCGTGGATCAAACGCTCACGGCTTGGCCCCTAGAGGAACATGGCCCGGATCAACAGGCCTGATCGAAGGTGAGCATGCAATATTGCTCTGTGCGTTAGGATATATGGCGCAGCGCCTACGGTGAGATGCCCGTCGCGCAACATCCGCAACCTTGCTGCAAACGTGGCGCTACAAGGCGTCCCGATCGCCTAGAAGGTCGACGTGCCGATCCCGCCATCCACCACCAGCGACTGGCCCGTGACGTAGCTCGCCTGCGCGCTGCAAAAAATCGCGACCAGCGCGCCCAGATCCTTGGCATCACCGAACCGCCCGGCCGGGAGACGCACCGCGCTGACGAAGGCGGCGACCTCCTCGTCATAGCTGCGCCCATTGGCGGCGGCGCGCGGTGCCAGAATGTCCTCGATCCCCGGCGTGTGGTGCATCCCCGGCAGCACCGAGTTGATCGTGACATTGTGCGGCGCGAGTTCCTTCGAGATCGCATGGCAATAATTCGCCAAGGCGGCGCGCGGCGGGCCGGACAACACCCGCATCGCGGCGGGATACTTGGCCGCTCCCGTACTGATATTGACGATCCGTCCCCAGCGCCGCGCCACCATCGGGCCGGTCACCGCCTTGATGTAATCTATCGGGCTCAAGAGCGCGGTGGCGACCGAGCGTTCGAAATCCTCGCGCGAAACCTCGCGAAAGTCGCCGGTAAAGGGCGGCGGCGCGCAAGTGGCGACCAATATGTCGGGATCGGGGATCGCGGAGAGGATCGCGGCCCGCCCCTCATCCGAGGCGTGATCGGCGACCAGCGGGTGGACCCTCGCGCCGGTCTCGGCGGCAATCGCCTTGCAGGTCGCTTCCAGCCGCTCGGCCCCGCGCGCGGAGATGAACACTTCCACCCCTTCGCGTGCCAGTGCCAGTGCCAGTGCCGCTCCATGACCCATCCCGGCGCTGCCGCCGTTCACCAGCGCTCTGCGCCCCGCAATGCCGAGATCCATGCCTGCCTCCTTATCGGCCGCCGGTGACGTAGAGGCACTGCCCCGTCACCCAGCTTGCCGCGGGCGAGGCCATGAAGACCACGGCGGCGGCGATATCCTCGGGGTCGCCATAGCGGCCCAGCGGGATGCCGATCATGCCGAGCAGCTTTTCGCGCTTCTCTTCGGTATCGGTGCCCATGCATTCATCGAAATTCTCGGTCGGCACCGGGCCGGGCGCGATGGCGTTGACCCTGATCTTGGGCGCCAGTTCAACCGAGAGTGTGCTTGTCAGACTGTTCACCGCCGCCTTGGCCGCGCCATAGGGCCCGTTCTTGACCTGCGGGCCGAAGGCCGAGCGTGATGAGATGTTGACGATTGCCCCGCCCCCCTCACCCATATGCCGAGCCGCCACGCTCGCGCCCATCCACACCGCTTTCAGGTTGAGCGCGATTTGCGCGTCGAAATTCTCCTCGGGCGTCCGGGTGAGATAGCGCGGCGTGGCATCGGGGATGCCGCCCGCATTGTTGACCCAAATGGTCAGCTTGCCGAATTGCGCGATGGTTGCCTCGGCCAAGCGTTCGAGCGCCGCGCCGTCGGTCGCATCGGTGGCCAGCGGCAGCGCGCGGCGGCCCAGAGCGGTGATCTCTCCCGCCACAGCGTCAAGATCAGCCTGCGTACGCGACGCGAGCACCACATCCGCGCCGGCTTCGGCCAAGGCAATCGCGATCGCCCGCCCGATACCCTTGCCCGCTCCGGTGACCACCGCCACCTCGCCATCGAGCCGAAACCGATCCAGAATCCCCATGAAACCCCCTGCGCTGCAAGCTGACAGCAAACCTACGGCCGCCACGGACAAGGAACACTGACGCTTCAAATAGGCGCACCGTGTGGATGGGCAGTGGGCGCCGTTGGCGGCGACATCGGAATGTCAGGAAGTCGCTACCGGCCATCCCGGACTTGTGGCCCAAAGTGGGAGGATTTGAGATTAGCGGGAGCTTGCTTGATCTCACCGATTTGAGCCGTTAGACCTTGTATACGCGGGGCGAAGCAACCTCCCGTTCAGGCCGAGAAAAGCCCAAGCGTTGCCTCGTAATCTTGCCTCATCGGGCAAGGTGCATTGTGCGAGGTTCACTTGGCGTCACTCGGTCTTACCCCTTCCATCACATTCACCGATCTGCTGCGGGTGTTCACCCGCATCGGCCTGCTCAGCTTTGGCGGGCCTGCGGGCCAGATCGCGCTGATGCACCGCGAGCTAGTCGAAGACCGCGCATGGATCAGCGAGGACGATTTCCTCCACGCGCTCAACTTCTGCCACTTGCTGCCCGGGCCCGAAGCGCAGCAGCTCGCCACGTGGATCGGGTGGCGGCTGCACGGGTGGCGCGGCGGGCTGGCGGCGGGGTTGCTGTTTGTCATCCCCGGCGCACTGATCATTCTGGCGCTGTCCGTGCTTTATGGGGTCGCGGCCAATCTCAGCTGGGTTGAGGCGCTGTTCCTCGGCGTGAAAGCGGCCGTTCTGGCGATTGTGGTCCAGGCGCTGCTGCGGATCGCGGGGCGCGCGCTGGACACCAAGTTGAAGCGCTCGCTGGCGATAGCGGCGTTTGTTGGGCTGTTTCTGTTTGATCTGCCATTCCCGCTGATCGTGCTGGGTTCAGGTGTCATTGGCATGGTGGTAGCGGCAAAGCGGCCCGATCTGCTGGCGCTCAAAGCGAGCAAATCGGGCGACGTGCTGCCGGAACGTCCCTGGCGCAGCACGGTCCTGTCGGTGGCAGTGTGGGGCGCCGTTTGGGCCGCGCCGATGGTGCTGATCGCGGTGATGCTGGGTCAGGATCACGTGCTGTGGGAGATTGGCACATTCTTCTCGCAATTGGCGATCGTCACCTTTGGCGGGGCCTATGCTGTGCTGGCCTATATGGCGCAGGAAGCGGTCCAGGGCTTCGGCTGGCTCCAGCCCGGCGAGATGGCCGACGGCTTGGGCCTTGCCGAGACCACGCCGGGACCGCTGATTCTGGTCACGCAATTCGTCGGCTACCTGGCGGCGTTCCGTGCGCCCGAGCCGTTTTCGCCCCTAGTGGCCGGACTGCTCGGCGCGGGGCTGACGACCTGGGTGACCTTTGCGCCGTGCTTCATGTGGATCTTCGCTTTTGCGCCGTGGATCGACCGGCTCGGCAATGCTGTGCGGCTTAAGGGCGGGCTGGCGGCGGTCACGGCAGCGGTTGTCGGCGTGATCGCCAACCTCACCGCTTGGTTCGCGCTGCATGTGCTGTTTGCCAGCGTCAGCCAGCGCCAATTCGGCCCGCTGCGGCTCTATTGGCCCGACCCGGCGAGCTTCGACTGGCGTGCGGGCGTGCTGGCAGCGATCGCTTGCGGGCTCGCGTTCGGTCTGAAATGGTCAGTGCTGCGCATTCTCGCGGTGTGTGCCGTGGGCGGATTGGCTTTAAGCCTGCCGCTTTAGAGCCACCCAGCCGCCCAGGCGATCACCACTGCGGCTGGCACCAGCAAAGCCTGCGCCACCAAGGTGCCAGCGAGGCGGCTCAGCGACACCCAGATCATGGCGCGTCGGAAGGTTGCTTCGCTGACGCTGCCATCAACCACATCGTCAGTCAGCGCCGAGATTTGCGGGTCGATCAGAGCGAACAGCAGGATCGTCGCAAAGCCGTTGACGATGGCGGTCATCTGCGAGGCGGTGACCCGGAACTCCGGTACGAGGTAACCGGCATAGAGCGAGGCCAGCACGCCCACCGCCAGCAAGCCTTGCGCCGCGGCATTGGCGATCAGCACCGGCCAGCTCACCCCGCGCGGGCCCTTGAGCGATCGCAGCGTGTCGGCAGAGGGGAGCGCAACCGAATCCCGGATCGTGCTGAGGCCAGCCGGCGTGATGCTCCTGAGCAGCAGGCGGGTGGTGGACCGGTTCACTTGAAAGAAGCCAATCGCGGCGGCGAACAGGCGCTGGAAGGTCGGCACCAGCACGATCCCGAGCGCCACGGCAGCCGCGGCGGAAAGCAGCACCAGCCGCAGGTCGAACAACAGGGCATCACCCGCGCCGTTCGCCAGCCCGGTCTCGATCCGCTTGGCAAGGAAAGGCCCGAGGAACCCGTTCGAGGTGCGCGACACCAGCAGCAGGACGTTGAAGAGCGCGAAGCTGAGCGCAATCCGCCCCGTGCGCACCCCGGCGATGCGCGCGGCATAGGCCAGCGCACCAATGAGGTTGATCACGCCGGTCAGCGCGCAAATAGCGATCAGTTCGGTGTCCATGCTGCTTCCCAAGGGCCTAGATGATCGGCCATGCCTTGATGATGCTGTAGCTGCTGGTCACAATCAGCACCACTGCCACCGCCAGCAGCAGTGTGCGCGGCTGAACGCGGTTGGCAAGGATCGCCCCGAACGGCGCGGCGATCACACCGCCGATGATCAGGCCGACGGTGATCGTCGTGAAGGCAGCAAAGCCGAGCGTGGCGATAAAGGCGATCGAGATCGACAAGGTCAGCAGGAACTCGGCGGAATTGACCGTGCCGATAATCTTCCGCGGATCGCCGCCCTGGATCATCAGGTTGGACGTGACCACCGGCCCCCACCCGCCCCCACCGGCCGCATCAAGGAACCCGCCAGCCAGCGCCAGCGGCCGGGTGTAACGCGGATCCTCGAACCGGGGCTTCGACATACGGATCGCGCGCCACAGCAGATAGAACCCGATCCCGGTGAGGTAGATCATCACAAAGGGCCGCGCCGCCGAGGCATCGATGCTCGACAGCAGATAGGCACCGCTCACCCCGCCTAGCACGCCGAAGGGGACCAGTCGCCAGAACAGCCCCCAATCGACATTCCGGTGCCAGATATGGCTCGCCCCCGATGCCCCGGTGGTGAACAGTTCGACCAGATGCACGCTGGCCGACGCCGTGGCGGCCGGCACCCCCAAGGCGCTAACCAGCAGGGTCTGGGTGATGACCCCGAAGGCCATACCCAGCGCTCCGTCGATCATCTGGGCCGCCATGCCGATGGCGATGAACGGCGCGATGTCGATCAGGAGCGAGGTGATGTCAGGCATGAGGCGGTCCTCTCTGCACGTGGCAGGGCTAGAAGGTAATCGCGGCGGTCGCGCCCCAGGTGCGCGGATCGCCCGGAAGCCCAGCGATCAGCCCGGTGTTGCCCGGGCCAACGAATAGCTGCTCGAAGTAGTCTTCGTCAAAGGCGTTCCTGACCCAGGCGAAGAGGTTGAACCCGTCGTCCGAGCGAAAGCCAATTCGGAAGTTGGACAGGGCGTAGCCCTCGACATTGGTGAAGGCCGACGGCGAAGGGTTGGAGGAGAAGCCCGAACGGTAGGAGCCGTCATAGCCGAGATAGACCTCGCCCGCCTTGCCGAGGAACTCGGTCGGCAGATTGCCCTCTGCCCCGAAGGAGAACGCCCACTTCGATACGCCCGGCAGCCGCTGCCCCGAGATATCGCAGTTGGCCGGGCTGATCCCGCCGGGGGTGCTTGGCGCGGACGGAGTTTGGCCGGCGCCCGCGATGGTGCCGCCCGCAAGCTCTGGCGGGCACGGCGCATCGACGAAGCGGACATATTTGGCATCGGTGTAAGCGCCGCTCGCATAGGCGGTGAAGCGTTGGCTCGGCCGGATCGAGAAGTCTGCCTCGATCCCCTGCGAGCGCACCTTGTCCGCATTGGCAAGGAACCCGCGCAGCACCCCGAACTGGCCGTTGTTCACGGTCGCCTGATAATCGCGGATGTCCGTGCGGAAGGCGGCAAGGTTCAGCGTTGCCTTGCGATCCCAGAATTGCGACTTGAGCCCCAGCTCGAAGTGATCGACTGTCTCGGGCCGGATCGTCCCTGCCGCCGCAATCGGCTGACCACTGGCGTCGGTCGGCAACCCGTTCTGGTTGATGCCGATGGTCTTGAAGCTCTTGGCATAGGTGCCATAGGCCAGCACATCGGGCGCGACTTCGTAGCTGAGCGTGAGGTCATAGGTGAGGTTCCAGTCGGTATCCTCAGGCGCGCTCACCTGCGGCTGGAACACCCCCAGCTGCGCACGGCTGCGGGCGTCAGTCTCGGTGCCGAGCAATTCCGTGCCTGCGCCGGTGAAGACGCGGCGCTGGTAGAAGCCCTTCTTCTTGTCGTAATTCACCCGCGCGCCCGGTTGAATGGTGAAGGCGTCGGTGACCTTCCAGCTGACCTGTCCGAACAGCGCCAGGCTGGTGCTCTCAAGGAACTGCGTGTTGCGCGCCGTCAGCCCGTTAAGCACGCTCGGATCGTTCGAGAGCGCATTATTCGGCGCAATGTTCCAGCGGCTTGCGGCGAGGCCCTGAGCCTCTGTCCCTTGGGTGTCGATGCGCTGATCGAAGGCGAAGGCGCCGAGCACGAAGTCAAACTTGTCGCCAGTGTAAGCGTAGCGGAACTCCTGCGTATACTGGTTCTGCTGCGAAGGGTTCTGCGACAGCGAGACAATCGGCAGGCCGGTGAAGTCGCGGTCATTCTCGGGCTTCCAGTCCCAGTAGCGCCATGCCGTCACCGAGGTGAAGGTGCCCGGCCCGATGTCCCACACCGCCCGGAGCGACGCGCCAGCGATCACGTTGCCGGCGTTGAGTTGCGAGTCCAGATCACTCAGGCGGTCGAACGGATTGGTGCTGGGCGGCGCATAATTTTGCGCGGCGGCCAGGGCGGCGAACTGGCGGTTGAGCGGACGCTGGGTCGTGCCGGTGCGGACGAACACCGAACCGCAGCAATTGGCGTCCTGCTTGTTGTAATCGCCCACCAGCGTGATTTTGAGATTGTCGGCCGCCTCCCACAGCACCTGCGCACGCACACCGAGGTTATCGAGGCTTTGGATGTCCTGCCCGGTGACAACGTTCCGGATCGTGCCGCGCCGTGAAGTGCCCGAGAAGGCCACGCGCGCCGCCACCCGCTCGGATAGCGGGCCTGAAACCGCAAGTCGTGCCTGCCGGAACTCGTAATTGCCAAGGCTGATTTCCGCCCGGCCTTCGAAATCGAAGCTCGGCTGGTTGGTGGTGATGTTGATGGCGCCTGCGGTGGTGTTCTTGCCGTAAAGCGTCCCCTGCGGCCCGCGCAGCACTTCGATCTGCGCCACATCGAGGAAGTCGAACGTGGCCGAGGCGACGCGCGAGTAATAGACATCGTCGACATAGATGCCGACGCCCTGTTCGAACCCGTCGCTCGTCAGACCGAAGGGCACGCCCAACCCGCGGATATTCACCGCGGTGTTGCGCGGGTTCGACGAATAGAACTGCAAGGTCGGGGCCAGCTGCTGGAGCCGGTTGACGTTGAACGCCCCGGTCTCGTCGAGCTGGCGGGCATCGATCACCGACACTGCGAGCGGGATATCCTGCGCGCTTTCGGAGCGGCGACGGGCGGTGACGATGATGTCATTGCTGTTCGGCTCCTCGGCGGTCTCGGCGGCTTCGGCAGGCGCTTGATCCTGGGCGAAGGCGGTAGAGGGTGCGGAAAGCAGCGCGGCCAGGCCTGCGCCGAGCAGGAGAGTGCTGCGGGTGGAAAACGGATACATGGTCTCGCCTTTGCAAGCGGGTATGCATCCGGTGGTCCGGTCTGCTGGTCCCTGTTGATGTTTGGTGGGGTTGGGTCACGGTGCCGATCAATCGGTCAGCCGCTTCCTTTCGGTCACGTCGATCTGCATGACCTTGCCGTCATGCACGGTCAGCTGGATCGCGCCGTAGCGCAAACGCCCGAGCGCCTCGCTGACCAGCGCCAGCGCGTCCGGCAGAACGCCACCTGCGCCAGATTGTTTTTCGTCACGGTCCATAAGTGGGCCTTTCGTTACACGGACTCGATCCGCAACGAAGCAATTAAACTCAAGTGTTTTGCTTGACAATAGGGTGACAGCGCAGATTTTCTGTCAGGCGATGAAAGGTGGGCTTTGTGCGCCGGGGCGAATGGCCGGGGTGGTCAGGCCTCGTCGCCGGTGAAGGCTGGCACCGGCGTGATGGGATCGGACAGCCGGATGCCATCAAGGATTTGCGCGGTCCGGTCGCGCACATCAAGCAGCAAGGCGCGTGTGCGGCACGCGCCTTCCTCCAGACAGTTCTTGCACTTCTCGTGGGCATAGCGACTGGCGCAAGGCACCAGCGCCAAGGACCCGCGCATATGCCGGATAAGATCGCCATAGGTGATATCGACCGGCGGGATTGCGAGCCAGTAGCCCCCGTCGCGCCCGCGCTGGGATTCAACCAGGCCCGCGCGGGTCAATTCCGACAGGATGACGGTGAGAAACTTTGCAGGAATATTCTGCGTGTCGGCAATCGCGGCTAGCTGGACCGGCCCCTCGCCAAAGTGATCAGCAAGGTGCTGCATCGCGCGTATGGCATAGCGGGTCTTCTGGGACAGCATCGCGCATTGTCTATCTGCCAAGTAGGCAAAACGGTCAAGTCACCCCGCACTGCAGACTTGCGCGCGTTGAGGGCAATGGGGCCGACTTCAGGTTGAAGGTATCTGGCAGGGAGATCTCAAGCAGTCGCCGGTCGAGGCACGAGCACGATAATGCCGATGAATGGCCGCCGGAAAAAAGCTGACGTAGCCACTTCTGATCCGGCCGATGTTGACGCTAGCAATGGTAGCGGAGGAGGGACTCGAACCCCCGACACGCGGATTATGATTCCGCTGCTCTAACCGGCTGAGCTACTCCGCCCCATGGGCATCCGGCGGTGTTTCGCAGCCGGATTCGGCGCCGGGTGTCGGCCCGGGCGAGGCGGGCACTTAGGGCGGGCGCGCTGCGGGGTCAAGCCCTGTTGGCGCGCTTGGCTCAGACCCGTTCGCGGCCCCGGAAAGCGCAGGTCTTGACCAGCTCCCACGGACCGCCGCGATAGTGCCACAGCTCCAGCGCGGGGAAGACGAAACGCCCCTTGCCGATCCATGGAGCAAGGTCGGGCGCTAGCGCCGCTTGTAACGCCCGCGCCTCGTCCTTGGTGACCTTGTTCTGGATCGTGATGTGCGGGCGTGGCTCGTGGAGGTCCTGAGATGTCAGGCTACCGTGGAAATGCTCGGCAATGAGCGCGCGCAGATCAAGCAGCTGCGGCGCATCCAATGCGATGGCGGTGCCCTTGCCCAGATCCATCACGCCCTTCACCGCACCCTCGGGAGCGGAAAATTCACGGGCCACCTTGGGCAGAAAGTCGCGCAGTTCCTCCAGCAGCGATGGTGCGAAGGCATGGAACAGGGTCACGTGGGTGTGGAGGTGGTTCTTCTCTGCGGGATAATGCGCCCGCCGCAGCCCTTCGGCAAAGCCTGCCAGATCGGGCGGCAGGGCCGCGGTCAGGATGAAGGGATTGGCCACCGGAGGGGTCTGCGGCGATAGCGATCCCGGATCAAGTCCGGGATGACGGGTGCGATGTCACATCTCGCCGCGTTGGCGGCGGATGGCGTACCACTTGGCAACATTGGCATTGTGTTCGGCAAGGGTGCTGGCGAACCAATGCCCGCCCGTGCCGTCGGCGACCATGAACAGCGCAGTCGTTTTCTCGGGGTTCACCACCGCCGCGATGCTGGCGCGGCCCGGGTTGGTGATCGGCCCTTCCGGAAGCCCGGTGCGGGTGTAGGTGTTGTAGCCATTGACCGCGCTGATCTCGGACTGTTTGATCCGGCGACCGAGCGGCTTGCCCTTGGTAATGGGGTAGATGATCGTCGGATCGGCTTGCAATTTCATACCGGTGCGCACGCGGTTGGAGTAGAGCCCCGCCACCATGCGGCGTTCTTCGGGCTTGCCGGTTTCCTTCTCGACGATCGAAGCGAGGATCAACGCATCGCGCATTGTATCGACCGCGATGCCGGGCGCGCGCTTGCCCCATTCTTCGGCGAGCGCCTTGTCCATCGCGGCCTGCATTTGCTCGACAAGGGCTTTGCGGGACTGGCCGCGTTCGAAGGCATAGGTATCGGGCAGGATCGAACCTTCGGGCGGCACGTCAACCGCGCCGGCGAGCAGCTCCTCGGCCATCAGCCGTTCCCAGACGAGGATCGAGGGCATGCCTTCGGGGATTGTCACGAAGCGGCGGATCACATCGCCCGACTGGAACGCGGCGAGGATGTCGCCCTGGCTCATGTCCGGGGTCAGCAGGAACTCGCCCGCCTGGATCGGGGTGTCTGAACCAAAGATGCGCGCTTGCAGGACAAAGCCCGAAGCCGAGGAGATCAGCCCCTCGGCTTCCAGCTTGTCTGCGACCGACGCCACTGAGGCGCCGGCGGGGATGGTGAAGCTGGTCTCCTTGGAGATCGTGGCCGACCCCAGAAAGACCCACGCCAGCACCACGGCTGCAAGGATGGCCCCGAGGCCCGCCAGGGCAAGCCGCAGCATCCTCACCGGATCAGTCGACCTTTTGCATGATGAGCGACGCGTTGGTGCCGCCAAAGCCGAAGCTGTTGTTCAGCACCGCGCGCACTTCACGCTTCTTGGCCACCAGCGGCACGAGATCGATGCCTTCGGTGCCTTCGTCGGGATCGTGGAGGTTGAGCGTCGGCGGGACGATCTGGTCACGCATCGCGAGGATGCAGAAGATCGCTTCGACCGCACCCGCGCCGCCCAGCAGGTGGCCGATCGCGCTCTTAGTCGAAGACATCGAAGCCCCGCCCAGCCCTTCGCCCAGCACGCGCTTGATCGCGGCGAGTTCGATGGTGTCGGCCATGGTCGAAGTGCCGTGGGCGTTGATGTAATCAATATCACCCGGCCCGAGACCCGCCTTCTTCAGCGCCATCCGCATCGCCAGTTCCGCGCCCTTGCCTTCGGGGTGCGGGGCGGTGACGTGATAGGCATCGCCCGACAGGCCATAGCCAGTGACTTCGGCATAGATCTTCGCGCCGCGCGCCTTGGCGCGTTCGTATTCCTCAAGCACAATCACGCCCGCGCCCTCACCCATGACGAAGCCGTCACGGTTGCGATCGTAGGGGCGGCTCGCTTCGGTCGGGCGGTCGTTCATGCTCATGTTGAGCGCGCGCGCCTGCGCGAAACCGGCGATGCCGAGCGGGTTGATGGTGCTTTCCGCCCCGCCCGCCAGCATGATGTCGGCATCGTCCGCCATGATCATCCGCGCCGCATCGCCAATCGAGTGCGCGCCGGTGGAACAAGCGGTGACGACCGCATGGTTCGGGCCCATGAATCCGTACTTGATCTGCACCTGACCGGTGATGAGATTGATCAACCGCCCGTGTACGAAGTGTGGACTGACCCGCGACGGCCCGCGTTCGTGGAGGTTGACGCTCTCGATCTCGATCCCCGGCAAGCCGCCGATGCCCGAACCGATCGAGCAGCCGGTGCGCTCCTTCTCGGCCTGGGTCATGTCGGTGAGGCCAGCGTCTTCCAACGCTTGGCCCGCCGCATCAATGCCATAGATGATGAAGGGATCGACCTGGCGCTGAACCTTGTGATCCACGCGCTTGTCGGGGTCGAAGCCCCAGGGGTGATCCTTGCCCTTCACCTCGCAGGCGATGGTGCACTTCTGGTTCGAGGCATCGAACCGGGTGATCTGGCCCGCCCCGCTCTTCCCCGCAATCAGGTTCGCCCATGTCGTTTCGACATCGGCTCCAAGCGGGGTGACGAGGCCAAGCCCGGTAACAACCACACGGCGCATTCGCGTTCTCCGATAAAGGGGCTGGCTTGCAAAAAGGCAACAGGCCCAACCCGCCTAGGGCTGAGCCTGTCTAAGCCCTGATCCGCGCCCCGGCAAATGGGTTGCCGGACAAATGCCCCGCCTTTTGCCGAACGGGCAAGGGGCTGGCAGGCGCGGACACCGGGGCGTCCTTGCGGGTGTTAGCCCTTGTGCTCTTCGATGTACTTGGTCGCGTCGCCGACGGTGGTGATCTTCTCGGCCGCATCGTCGGGGATTTCGACACCGAATTCCTCTTCGAAGGCCATCACCAGTTCGACGATGTCGAGGCTGTCCGCACCGAGATCATCGATGAAGCTCGCATCCTGAGTGACCTTGTCAGCTTCCACGCCGAGATGCTCGACGACAATCTTGGCCACCCGGTCGGCAGTATCGCTCATGGTATTCCCTCTTGAACTGGGGTTAGAATAAGTCGCCCCGCCCTAATGAACGGCGCGGACAAGCGCAAGTGGGGATGACAGTCAGCGTGACAGCGTGTCCTCATGCAATTGCCGCTGGGCCTCGGCGCGCAGCCGCGAAGCGATGCGAGCAAGGCCCTCGCGCGGTTCTGCCTTGCGCGGGCTGAGCGCCAGCGCCTCCTCGTAACGCTGGGTCGCGGTCTCCAACTCGCCCAGACGTTCCATGCACAGGCCGGTATTGAACAGGATGGTGACGCTATCGGGGTTGTTCGCGCTTAGGTCTGCGAAGACCGCGCAGGCCTCGGACACATCGGTCTTGGTCAAACGCAGCGCGGAGCGGAACAGGGCCTGATCCGGTTTGGTCATGCCATCGCGGCTTTCCAGCACGCGGATGTCCTCGTCCCGGAATTCGGGCGCAAGATCGCGGCGCACGGCTTTGGCAAAATCGCGTGCCAGTTCCTCAACCATCGAATCGACCGAAGGCGAGCCGTCTTCATCCTTGCAGAAACGGCGGCTGGTGGTGACCACGTCGCCCTTAGCATAGAGCAGTTCGCCTTCGCGCGACACCAGCCGCAGTTCCGGGCGCAGCGTCACATTCCGGGCGCGGCAAGGCACGTTGATCTTCTTCTTTTCGGTGCACTTGCCGCGGTCATCCTTGGTGACGCATTCTTCCACCTCCTTGGTGCCGCTGTCGGTATCGCGCCATTCGACCTCGGCGATGCCGCGCATCACCGCGTCCGCACCGCCGCGGTAAGCGGCCGGATCGGCATCGCGGTCATAGGTGTAGGTCGAGCCACGTGGGGGCTCGGCGAAGGTGAGATCGAACCACGGGCGGCCCTCGATCACCGCGCTGCGCAGTGCCGTGTCGATGGCAAAGGCGAGCCGTTCGCCGCCCCGTCCGGCAAAGCCCGCAATCGCGATTGAGCGCGCACGCGATGGCGCATCGGTCCCTGCCGCATAGATGCCTGCAACAGGGATCGTTTCAGCCTGCGCCGCCGCAGCGCAGAGCAGAGCACCTGCCCCAATGAACAATGTTAACCGCATGGCCTTCCCCCCTATCCGACCCCATCCGCGCGCGAACTTTGCAGGATTTTGCCGCGCAAACAAGCCGCCACGCGAGAGCCTTGCCAGCCGCCGCGCCGCTGTGCGAAGGCCTGCCGATCATGCTGACCTTCTGCTCCCCCGCCCAGAACGCCCACGCGCCCCTTGTCGAGCTCGTCAACGGGCAGGCGGAAGCGCACGCCGAAACCCCGGCGCGGCTTGCGAACATGCTTGCGGCGATGGGCACCGTGCGCGCGCCCGCCGATCACGGGATGGAGGCGATCCTTGCCGTGCATGATGCGGAATATCTCGCCTTTCTCCAATCCGCCCACGCGGCCTGGCTTGCGGCGGGGCGCAAAGGCGATGCCATCGGCTATGCCTTCCCCGTGCGCGGGCGGCGACCGCTGGCGCTGGAGCGTATCGACGGCAAGCTCGGGCAATATGGCTTCGACACAGTGACACCGATCGCGGCGGGCACGTGGGAGGCAGCTTACGGCGCGGCGCAATCGGCGATTGCTGCGGCCGAGGCGCTGGCGTCAGGCGAAACGCGGCACGTCTTCGCGCTTTGCCGTCCGCCCGGCCACCATGCAGGGGCGGACTATTTCGGAGGCTATTGTTACCTCAACAACGCCGCCATCGCCGCCCGCGCCGTCGCCGCGCGGCAGATGGGGCCGGTCGCAGTGCTCGATGTCGATTACCACCACGGCAACGGCACGCAGGACATCTTCTACGCGGACGGGAGCGTGTTCTTCGCCTCGATCCACGCCGATCCGCGCACCGATTTCCCCTATTTCTGGGGTCATGCCGAGGAACATGGCGCCGGCGAGGGCGAAGGAGCGAATCTCAATCTGCCGCTCCCGCGCGGGACGGACTGGGCGACCTATCAGGACGCGCTCGGCAAGGCGCTGGACGCGGTCGCGCGGTTCGGCGCGAAAACGCTCATCGTCAGCTACGGCGCGGACACCTTTGCCGAAGACCCTATCTCACAGTTCGCCCTGACGACCGACGATATGCAGGCCATGGGCGCGCGCATCGGGGCGCTCGGCCTGCCTACCGTCACGGTGATGGAAGGCGGCTACAACGTCGCGGCACTTGGCCGTAACGTTGCTGCTTTCATCGCCGGGTTGGAGGGTGCCTAGCCAGCGGTCGGCTTCGCCTGCGGCTCGACCACGCGCAGGTGCAGTTCCCGCAAGGAGCGCGGTTCAGCCGGGCTCGGCGCGCCCATCAGCAGATCTTCGGCGCGCTGGTTCATCGGGAAGAGCGAGATTTCGCGCAGGTTCTTGGCGCCGCACAACAGCATGACGATCCGGTCGACGCCAGCGGCCATGCCCCCGTGCGGCGGCGCACCGTACTGGAAGGCGCGGTACATCCCGCCGAAGCGCTCTTCCACGTCCGCCTTCGAAAGGCCGACCAGTTCGAACGCCTTGACCATGGTTTCCGGCATGTGGTTGCGGATCGAGCCCGACGCGATTTCAAAGCCATTGCAGACCAGATCGTACTGGAACGCCTTGATCGTCAGCGGATCCTGCCCGTTCAGCGCATCGATCCCGCCCTGCGGCATCGAGAAGGGGTTGTGGCTGAAATCGACCTTCTTTTCGTCCTCGTTCCATTCGTAGAACGGGAAATCGACAATCCAGCACAGCGCGAAGCGGCTTTCGTCGATCAGGCCCAATTCCTCACCCACGCGGATGCGCGCCGCACCTGCCAGCTTGGCAGCGTCGGCTTCCTTGCCCGCGGCGAAGAACAGCCCGTCATTCTCGCCAAGACCAAGCTCGGCATAGAGTTCGGCCATCCGGTCAGCGCCGTGGTTCTTGGCGATCGGGCCGCCGAACTCGCCGCCCTTGCGGGTGACATAGCCGAGACCGGCATAGCCTTCCTTGCGCGCCCAATCGTTCATGTCGTCAAAGAACTTGCGGCTCTTTTCGTGAGTGGCAGGCGCGGGGATGACGCGCACCACACCGCCGCCGCCGACAATCTTTTCGAACAGGCCGAAGCCCGACTGGGTGAAGTGCGACGACACATCGCTGATGATCAGCGGGTTGCGCAGATCGGGCTTGTCGCTGCCGTACTTGAGGATCGCCTCGTCATAAGGAATGCGCGGGAACTCACCGGCCGGGGTGACGCTCTTGTCGCCCGCAAATGCGGCGAAGGTGCCCTGGATCACGGGCTCCATCGTCTCCCACACTTCTTCCTGCGTCACGAAGCTCATTTCAAGGTCGAGCTGGTAAAACTCGCCCGGCAGACGGTCAGCACGGGGGTCTTCGTCCCGGAAGCAGGGGGCGATCTGGAAATAGCGGTCGAAACCGGCGACCATCAGCAGCTGCTTGTACTGCTGCGGGGCCTGCGGAAGCGCGTAGAACTTGCCCGCGTGGATACGGCTCGGTACCAAAAAGTCGCGCGCGCCCTCAGGCGAGGACGCGGTGAGGATCGGGGTCGAGAACTCGTTAAAGCCCACCGCGCCCATCCGCTGCCGCATATCGGCGATCACCGCCACGCGGGTCATGATGTTCTTGTGCAGCGTCTCGCGGCGCAGATCGAGGAAGCGGTACTTGAGGCGGATGTCCTCAGGGTAAGGCTGTTCGTCGGCCACGGGCAAAGGCAGTTCTTCCGCGGTGCTCAGCACGGTGATTTGCCGCGCATACACCTCGACCTCACCCGTAGCGAGGCGGGGGTTCACCGTCTCGGCCGAGCGCGCCTTGACGTTGCCTTCGATGGTGATGACCGATTCCACCCGCAGCCGGTCCAGCACCGCCAGCGCGGGCGAATCTGCATCGGCGACAATCTGGGTGATGCCGTAATGATCGCGCAGGTCGACAAACAGCAACCCGCCGAAATCGCGCTTGCGATGCACCCAGCCCGACAGGCGGACGGTCTCGCCAACATGAGCGGAGGTAAGCTGTGCGCAGGTATGCGTGCGATAGGGGTGCATTTTTTGACTGTCCGACACTGTAAGGATTGCGAAGGCGCGCCTCTAAGCGAGCGGGCGGCACAAATCCAGTGGGGGATGCACAAGCACACCAGGCCAGCCGCGCCCGCCGTGATCTGTGGGCATCACGGCCCCGCCTCTAAACTCTTTTCCATTTTGACTGTATCAGAGTAAGCGCGCTGCGGCTTTGGCAGCGTCCAATGTGATGGGGCACGACCCCGAGGGCGGCACTCCGCTCGCTAACCGCGAAAAGATGACATGAAAATCCATCCGCTGATTACCACCACCGAGGCCCTCTCCGACCTCTGCGACCGTCTCGCCAAGTCCGAATTTGTCGCGGTCGACACCGAATTCATGCGCGAGAACACCTATTGGCCCGAACTGTGCCTGGTGCAGATCGCCAACACCGAAGAAGCCGCCGCGATCGATCCGATGGCGCCGGGCATTGATCTGAAGCCGCTGCTCGATCTGATGTGCGACAATGAAGACGTGCTCAAGGTCTTCCACGCCGGGTCGCAGGATGTCGAAATCATCGTCAACCTGACGCAGCGGACCCCGCATCCGATCTTCGACACCCAGATTGCGATGATGGCAATCAGCCAGTCGGAACAGATCGGCTATGCCAATCTGGTCGAAACCTGGATGGGCCTCACCATCGACAAGGGTGCGCGCTTTACCGATTGGAGCCGCCGCCCGCTCAGCGACCGTCAGATCGAATATGCCATCGGCGACGTGACGCACCTCGCCACGATCTTCCCGCGCATTCTGAAAAAGCTGATCAAGACCGGGCGCGGGCTGTGGCTGGACGCCGAGATGGAAAAGCTCGCCGATCCGTCGAACTACATCACCGATCCGGGTCAGGCGTGGAAGCGCATCCGCCAGCCGGGCCGCAATCCGCTGGTGCTCGGCCGGATGAAGGCGCTCGCCGGATGGCGCGAGAGCGAAGCGCAGCACAAGAACATTCCCCGCGGGCGGATCATGCGTGACGAAACGCTGGCCGACATCGCCAGCCACCCGCCCAAGACGCAGGCCGATCTGGCCAAGGTGCGCGGCCTTTCGGCAGCATGGCGCGACAATGACATCGGCAAGCGGTTGATGAAGATCCTCGCCGACGCCGAACCCCTGCCCAAGGACGAGATGCCCGAGAAGATCAAGCAGGGCGCCCCGCTGGGCAAGGAAGGCGCGTTGGTGGCCGATCTGCTCAAGCTGCTGCTGAAAATTCGTGCCCGCGAAATCGATGTCGCCCCGCGCCTGCTTACCCGCGCTGACGAGATGGAGGCGCTGGCCGCCGGCGCGCGCGATCTGCCGGTGCTACAAGGCTGGCGGTTCGAGGTGTTCGGCAAGGACGCGCTCGATCTGGTCGAAGGCAAGCTCGCCTTCGCCGTGGAGCGCGGCAAGCTGAAGATGACGCATATCGACGATGTGATCGTCGTGGCCACAGAACCAGAGCCTGCCGCTGAGCACGCAGCCGATCCCGATACGCTGGCGGCGGAGTAACCCGCGCCAGTGTCCACCTACCTGCCCACCATCAAGCAGCTGCAATATCTCGTAGCGCTTCACGAACACGGACATTTCGGCAAAGCCGCCGATGCCAGCTTCGTGTCGCAGTCGACGCTGTCGGCGGGCCTGCGCGAGCTGGAATCGCTGCTGGGCGTGACACTGGTCGAACGCTCGCGCCGCGTGGTGCGCTTTACCGCGCTGGGCGAACAGGTGGTCGCCAAGGCCAACCGCCTGCTGCGCGAAGCCGAGGAACTGGCCGATCTGGTGCAGGCCTCGGGCAAGCCGCTCTCGGGCGAGTTGCGCATGAGCGTGATCCCGACCATCGCGCCTTTCCTGCTGCCCCGGATGCTCCCGCGCCTCAAGCGCGAGCGGCCCGACCTCAAGCTGCTGTTGCGCGAAGAGACGAGTCACGACGCGCTCGAATCGCTCAATCATGGGCGGGTCGATTGCGTGTTGCTTGCCCTGCCCTTCGACACCGGCGATGCGGCGATTGCCCATATTTCCGACGACCGCCTGTTCATCGCCTTTCCGAAGGACGACCCGCGCGATCCGCCTGCCAGTATCAAGCCGGACATGATCGACCAGGGCCGCCTCCTGCTGCTGGAAGACGGGCATTGCCTCCGCGATCACGCGCTAGCCGCCTGCAACCGCGCCGAACTGCGCGCGAGCGCGGCCATGATCGGCACAAGCCTGCACACGCTCGTACAACTGGTCGACAACGACCTCGGTTTGACCATGTTACCGGAGATGGCGCTGAAGGCGGGCATTCTCGCCGGAACGCAAGTGGTCGCACGGCCCGTCGACAGCCCCACCGCCAAACGCGAGATCGTGCTCGCCTGGCGCAAGAACTCCCCGCGCGAGAGCGATTTCCAACTGCTGGCCGAGGAACTGCGCGCTGGCTAGCCGCCGGCTGCGGTCAGCACTCCACCAGCGCGAGGCTCATGGCGAGGCTGGCGCCCAGCGCCACCCGCACCCGCCGTGCAGGCAAAGCGAATCGCTGCCGCCGTGGCTGCGCCTTGGCCTCTGTCTCGGCCGCTTGCACGGTCAGCCCCAGCAGCCGGTCGGCCTGTCGGACTTCGATAGCGTCAACCAGATCGTGGACATCCTCGGCCAGCAGTTCGGCATCGCCGATCAGCGCCGCCGCGCGGGCGTAATCCCCTTGCGCGATCGCATTGCGCGCCTCGCTCTGGAGCTTGCGCGCATGGTCCGCCAATTGTCCGACATATGCGCCCGGTAAGCGCGTTGTATCCGATCCCATGAGACGGTTGTAACCCAATATCCGGCAGCTGCGCCAGACAGAATCAATCGAATTAATCCATATGCTTGAGGCCGACCCGCAGGTAATCCCACCCTGTCACGCATGTCAGCACTGCGGCAGTCCACAGACTGACCAGCCCGATCAGATGCACCCAGCTTTCGGCGATCGTGCCGCAGCCTTCAAACACCGACTGACACGGCTGCCCATGCACCGCGCCGCCCAGGATCAGCGCGCCCAATGAGACAAGCTGGAATGTCGTCTTCCACTTGGCGAGCTTCGACACCGGCATCGAGACCTGAAGCCCGCCCAGAAATTCGCGCAGGCCCGAGACGGCAATCTCGCGGATCAGAATGATCAGCCCGGCGATCACATGGACATCACCCGCATAGGGCCCGCGCAGATAGCCTTGCGCCGTCAGCACCAGAATGACTGCGGCCACCATGATCTTGTCCGCAATCGGATCGAGGAAGGTGCCCATCTTCGACACCGTGCCCTGCGCGCGGGCGAGGTAGCCATCGAGATAATCGGTCAGCGCAATGATGCAGTACAGCCCGAAGCCGATCAGATAGCCCAGCCGCCATTCCGGCCACCACAGGAAGAACGCCAGCAGCGGCACCGCAAAGATGCGCGAGAGCGTGAGGATATTGGGAAGGCTCGACATGACTGATCCCCGCTCTAGCGCGGCACGACCTGCTGCAAAACCCCTCGTCCCGACTTCCCCCACATTGATGCAGTCAGGGACGCGCTCCCCTTGCGCTCTTGTGAAAGCCTGCACGCCCGCTATGTCGCGGTAACTCACAAGGAAGCGCCAGCGTAACCATCGCATGACCACATCGACACACCTGATGCGCCAGCGGCGATTTCTGCCGCTGTTCCTGACCCAGTTGCTCAACGCGCTGAACGACAATCTCTACAAGAACGCGATGGTGCTGTTCGTGGTCTATCAGGTCTACGATTCGCCCGAGATGGAGACGCTGATCAGCGGCGTTGCCACCGCGCTATTCGTGCTGCCCTTCGTGCTGTTCTCGGCCACCGCGGGCCAGCTCGCCGATATGCGCGACAAGACCAAGATCATCCGCTGGATCAAGTTTGCCGAAATCCTCATCATGAGCGTCGGCGCCACAGGTCTGCTACTGGCATCGCGCGGAATGCAGATCGAAAGCCTCGCAATTCCGCTGATGTTCGTCGCGTTGTTTGCGATGGGGGTGCACTCAACCTTCTTCGGTCCGATCAAATACGCGATCCTGCCGCAGCACCTCCACAAGGATGAGGTGCTGGCTGGCACCGGTCTGGTGGAGGCCGGCACTTACGTCGCGATCCTCGTCGGCATGATGCTGGGCGGCGCGATGCCGATCATGTATTCGATTGTTGGCGTGATCGTGATTGCGGTGATCGGCTATGTCACCTGCCGCTGGGTGCCGCCCGCGCCTGCCCAGAGCGACGAAAACACAGTCGACTGGAACCCGATCCGCGCCTCGCGCGATCTTATCGCCTTTTCGATGGGCAATCTGGAACTGCGCTATTCGGTGCTGGCGATCAGCTACTTCTGGGCGATTGCCGCGATCCTTTCGGTACAATTTATCCCGCTAGCCAAGAACGTGCTGCTGGCGGACAAGCAGGTCGCAGCCGTGCTTCTGGTGGCGTTCTCGGCCGGGATTGCCATCGGCTCGGTGTCGATCAATGCCCTGCTGAAAGGCGACATCTCGGCCCGCTACTCCGCGCGCTCGGTGCTGGTGCTGGGCGTGCTCTTGATCGCCTTTTACGGTGTGTGCCGGATGTGGAACCTTCAGCCGCAAGGCGAACTCTTCACCGTGTGGGAATTCCTCGCTCAGCCGCTGGCGCTGGTGCTGACCTTCAATCTGCTGCTGATTGCGGTGGCAGGCGGGATGTTCGTGGTGCCGCTTTACGCCTTCCTCACCACGCGGGTCGACAAGTCGGAGGCCTCGCGCTCGGTCGCGGCCAACAACTTCATTTCCTCGATCTTCATGGTGATCGGCGCAGGCGTTGCCGGTGCGCTGGGGTTCTTCGGCATTCCGCTTGAAGAACAGCTGTTGCTGAGCCTGATCCTGTGCGTGTTCTCGGCCCAGCTTGCGCGCAAGCTGCACGCCACCGAAGCGCTGCGTGACGCAGAAGGTGACGCCGTCAGATAATGAAGGCGAAAATTGCGAGCGTCATGGCCACGTACGTGCTGGCGACGCCGCGCACATCGGCAAGGGTCAACCGCCACAAGGCCTCGGCCGGGATCGGGATCAGATCGCGCTTCACATGCGGCGGCAGGCTCGCCCGGAACCAGTGGCGGGCGGTCTCGTCAGTGAGAACCAGGCTGCGGCGCATGTACGACTCTCCCGTGGCAGGAAGGCCAGCTTTAAGACTTTCTTAACCATTGGAAACGGTTTGCGACGAAGCTGTCGCAAGCTGGGACAGGCTGTGACGGGGGCATTCCGGGGTCGGCGGATTTGCACCGCTCCGCCCACGCCGGTAGAGGCCGCAAAAGACGACGGGAGACTATTCGATGCCTGATTCCACGCACGCCGCTGCCACCAGAAGCGCGGCTGCCCTGCTGGTCGATTGCCTTGCCGTGCAGGGCTGCGAGCGGATCTTCACCGTGCCGGGCGAAAGCTTTCTCGCGGTGCTGGATGCCCTGCCCGACTGGCCCGAGATCGACGTTGTCACCTGCCGTCAGGAAGGCGGGGTCACCTTTATGGCCTGCGCCGATGGCACGATGAACGCGGCAGGATCAGGTCGCCCCGGCGTCGCGTTCGTCACTCGCGGTCCGGGCGCGACCAATGCCAGCATCGGCGTCCATGTGGCGCATCAGGATTCGCAGCCGATGATCCTGTTCGTCGGCGATGTCGCGCGCGGAATGCAGGGGCGCGAAGGCTTTCAGGAGGTCGACTTTACCGCCTTCTTTGCGCCGATCTGCAAATGGGCCGCGCGGATCGATGATCCGGCGCGCATACCCGAATATATCGCCCGCGCCTATTCGGTCGCGATCAATGGACGGCCCGGCCCGGTGGTGCTCGCTCTGCCCGAGGATATGCTGGTGGAGCAGGTGCCTGCCAGCCTCCAGCCCCGCCCCTTCGTCACCCGCACCGCGCAGGCTGCCTGCCCCGATGCGATGCAGGCGCTGTTCGACATGATCGCAGACGCCGCGAGCCCGATCGCGATCATAGGCGGTGCGGGCTGGAACGCCAAGGCGCGGGTGTATTTCCAGCAATTCGCCGAACGCATCGGGCTTCCCGTGGCGACGGCCTTCCGCCGTCAGGACGCTATTGCGCCCGATAGCCCGGTCTATGCCGGGAACCTGGGCTACGGCCCCGGCCCCAAGCTGGTCGAGCGGGTCAAAAACGCCGACCTCATCATTGCCGTCGGCGCGCGGCTGGGGGAGGCGACCACCGATGGCTATGAGGTCCCCACGCTCGAGCATCCCGGCCAACTGCTGGTCCACATCCACCCCGACCCGGAGGAGTTGGGCCGGGTCTATCGCACCGATCTCGCGCTATGCTGTTCGATGGATGAATTCGCCGAGTGTGCGGCGCTGTGGGAAGATGCAGCGGTGATCCCCTTCGACGCCGGGGCAGAGGCTCACGCGGACTGGCTCGACTGGTCGACGCCGCAACCCTCCGATGCGACCATTGATCTGGCCGCCTGCGTCGCGGCGATGCGCGCCGCGCTTCCGGCGGACACGATCATCTGCAACGGTGCCGGCAATTTTGCCGGGTGGTGGCACCGCTACTGGCGCTATGCTGCCTATCCGGGCCAGCTCGCCCCGACCTGCGGCGCGATGGGTTACGGCGTGCCTGCCGCCGTGGCTGCCGCTTTGCGCTTCCCCGACCGCACCGTGGTCGCCGTCGCAGGCGACGGCGATTTCATGATGAACGGCCAGGAACTCGCCACCGCTGCGCAATACGGCGCGAACATGATCGTGGTGGTGGTCGATAACGGCGCCTACGGCACGATCCGGATGCATCAGGAGCGCGAATATCCCGGCCGCGTGTCGGCGACTCAGCTTTCGAATCCCGATTTCGCGATGCTGGGCGCAGCCTATGGCGCGTGGAGCACGCGGGTTGAAACGACTGCGGACTTCATCGCCGCGCTGGATGATGCGAAGGCCCGCAGCGGCATCCGCATGATCCACGCCGTGACCGATCTCAACCGGATCGCCGCCAGCGGTGCGACCATCACCGGCCTGCGCGCGCGCGCCAAAGCCACCGCCTGACACGAAAAGGCCGCCCCGAACGGAGCGGCCTTTCCTGCGTGTCAGCGCTGACGCGAGGTCAGATCTTGTCGCCGAGTGCGCCCTTGATCGAGCCCTTGACCTTGTCGGCCTTGCCTTCAAGCTTCTGGGCCTTGCCTTCGGCGCGGGTCTCGGGATTGCTCGAATGCTGCTTGGCTTCGCCAATGATTTCCTTGGCCGTACCCTTCGCCTTGTCAGTGAATTCACCCATGATAGTCTCCTAGGTTAAGCCAATGACTTTATTGGCTTTTCAAGAGATCTACGGTTCCCAGAGATGTTCGTTCCGGCAACCGGGGCAAGTCGTGGCACGGGCGCGGCAGCCCGATTGGATCCGCAGCTTAGCCCTTCGCCATCTCGCAAATCACCTGCCATTCGGCCGGGGTCACGCCGCACACCGACAGGCGCGACTGGCGGATCAGCTGCATCTCGGCGAGGCGCGGCTCAGCCTTGATTTCCACGAGCGTGACGGGCCGGGTGAGCTTTTCCTTCGCCTTCACCTTCACCGCCGCCCATTTGCCGGTCTCGTCCGTCGGATCGGTGATCCCCGCGACGCTTATGGTGCAGATGCCCACCACCTCCAGTCCTTCGCGCGAGTGGTAGAAGAACGCCTCGTCGCCAACCTGCATCGCGGCCAGATTGTTGCGCGCCTGATAGTTGCGCACGCCATCCCACGTCCCCTCGCCCTCGGCGACAAGATCGTCCCAGCTGTACTTGAACGGTTCGGATTTCATCAGCCAATAGGCCATGTTGGCAGCGCGCTCCCTTGCTTGAACTGCGCCCACGTAGCCCGCACACCCCCACCTCGCCAAGCCAGTATCCACAGTGTGCAAGTTAACCCGTTCTTTAGCGCAATCTGCGATGAATCGGGCGAAGGCACCGCTGGCGTACCTGCCAAGCGACATGCGCGGGACGATTAAGGCAACGATTTTGAAAGATCACGAGCCCCACAACCCACTGCAAACGGCTGAGCGCGATATCATCGCGTTGGGAATTGCCGTGGCGGCCATCATCATGCTGGTGGGAACCGGCGGCACGGTGCTGCCCAAAGTCATGGACGCCCTGTTTGGCAATGGTGCGCGTCCGGATGTTCTGTTGGTCAACGCCCTGCTGCTGAACATCGCGCTGATCATCTTCGGCTGGCGGCGTTACCGCGAACTCACCCGCGAAATCGAAGAGCGCCGCAGGGCCGAAGCCCGCGCGCAAATGCTGGCGGCCACCGATCCGCTGACCCAGTGCCTCAACCGCCGCAGTATGCTCGAAGCGACCGAGGAGCTGCGGTCGCGCGCGGCCGTTCGCGGTGAAGCTGTCGCCTATTGCATGATGGATCTCGACAACTTCAAGCAGATCAATGACATGCACGGTCATCCGGTGGGCGATGCGGTGCTGGTGATGTTGGCCGAGCGGGTGCGCGCCATACTCCCGCGTGACGCGCGCCTGTCGCGACTTGGCGGGGACGAATTCGCCTTTGTGATGCCCTACCCCGCAGGTCACGCCGACCGGGTCGATGATCTGGTCATCCGCCTGTTCGAAAGCCTGGCCCAGCCCTTCCGCCTGCCGACGATCACGGTTGAGCTGACCTTGTCGGTCGGGCTGTCCGCCGATCATGATGCGGATGGCACAATCGGCCTCGTGGTTGATGCCGGCACGCTGATGCAGCGCGCCGACATGGCGCTTTACCATGCCAAGAAGCAGGGCCGGAACCGCTACTTCTGGTTCGAGCCGAGCATGGAAAGCGAGATGCGCTTCCGCAACCAGCTCGAAACCGGCATCCGCCGGGGCCTCGCGCGCGGCGAATTCGTGCCGTACTACGAACAGCAGGTCGATGTCGAAAGCGGCGCGCTGGTCGGGTTCGAGATGCTCGCGCGCTGGCGCTCCCCGCAGCTTGGCGTGATCAGCCCCGACATTTTCGTGCCGATCGCCGAGGAAATCGGCCTCATCAACGAAATGTCCGAACGCCTGATGGAACAGGCCTTCGCCGATGCGCGCGAATGGGATGACAGCCTGACCCTGTCGATCAACATCTCGCCGGTGCAGCTGCGCGATCCGTGGTTTGCGCAGCGACTGCTGAAAAAGCTGGTCGCCACAGGTTTCCCCCCGCAGCGGCTCGAAATCGAGATCACCGAAAGCTGCCTGCACGAGAACATCGGTCTGGTGCGCTCGATGATCATGAGCCTGCGCAATCAGGGCGTGCAGATCAGCCTCGACGATTTCGGCACCGGCTATTCCAGCCTTGAACAGCTGCGCAATCTGCCGTTCGACCGGATCAAGATCGACCGCAGCTTTGTCAGCGAATTGCGCGAACCGGGCAGCCGCTCACGGATTGTCGAAGCGATCATCTCGCTCGGCCGCGGGCTTGATCTGCCGCTGACGGCGGAAGGTGTCGAGGACGAACAAATCCTTCAGGCGCTGAAATCAATGGGTCGGCTGAAGGCGCAGGGCTATCTCTATGGCCTGCCCGAAGATGCCGAAGCCGTGCGCGCGCGGCTGAAAGCGGCGGGCAAGCTGACTGGCGTTTCCGGCCAAGCACCGTCGCTGCCACGCACCGGCACCGAAGACGGCCCAACCCTCTACCGCATCGCCCGACCCTGAGATTGCGCCCCCTGCCCGCGGGCAGGACTGGACGCGGACGGCCTGCGTGCATAGATGCGCAGCCGTGACGCAGACGATTGCCTTCATCAAGATGCACGGGCTGGGCAACGACTTCGTCGTGCTCGACGCGCGGCTGACGCCGCTGCCGCAGATGACGCCGCATATTGCGCGCGCGCTGGGTGACCGGCGCACCGGGATCGGCTTCGATCAGCTGGTGCTACTGGAGCCGAGCGAGACACAGGCGTTTCGGATGCGGATCTTCAATTCCGATGGCAGCGAGGTCGAGGCCTGCGGCAATGCCGCGCGGGCCGTGGCACTCCTGCATGGCGAACCCGCAGTGATCGAGACTGGCGGCGGGCCGATTGCGCTCGAACCGCTGGGCGGCGGCGCACGGGTCGACATGGGCGCGCCGCGCTTTGAATGGGACGCGATCCCGCTCGCCTTTCCGATGGACACCTTCACGATGCCGGTCGGGTGGGACAGCCTTGAAGGGCCGATGGCGGTCAATGTCGGCAATCCGCACGCGATTTTCCTCGTCGATGAGGCCGATGCCGTGCCGCTGGAAACTCTGGGGCCGGTGATCGAGCATGATCCGCTGTTTCCCGAGCGGGTGAACGTCAATGTCGCGAGCCTTGCCGGGCCGGATCACCTCAAGCTGCGGGTGTGGGAACGCGGCGCCGGGTTGACCCGCGCTTGCGGCACCGGGGCCTGCGCGACAGCGGTCGCAGCGATCCGGCGCGGCTTGGTGGCGAGCCCGGTGCGCGTGACACTGCCGGGCGGCGACCTTGTGATCGCATGGCAGCCGGGCGGCTCGATCCTGATGAGCGGCCCTGCGGCCGAAAGCTATCGCGGCACCTTCAATTGGGATGATTACGCCGCGGGAGCCGGAGCTTGAACGCTCCGCAGATTATCTCGCTCGGCTGCCGCATGAACATCGCCGAGAGCGAGCGGATGCGCGCAATGCTCGCGGGCGAAACCGATCTGGTGGTGGTCAATTCCTGCGCGGTGACGGGTGAGGCGCTCAGCCAGACCCGCAAGGCTATCCGCCGCGCGCGGCGTGACCATCCGACCGCGCGGCTGGTGGTGACGGGCTGCGCAGCGGAGATCGATCGTGACGCCATTGGCGCGATGGTTGAGGTTGATGGGCTGGTGGCGAACGCGGCCAAGCTCGATCCGAGGGCGTGGAATGTCGCCGCCGATGCCCCTCCGATCGCCCCGGCGCGCACCCGCGCTTTTGTGGCGGTGCAGAACGGCTGCGACCATGCCTGCACCTTCTGCGTAATACCGCAGGGGCGCGGGGTGAGCCGTTCGTTGAGCGTGGGGGACGTGCTGCGCGAGGTCGAAGAACATCTGGCAGCCGGAGCCAAGGAGGTGGTGCTCACCGGGGTCGATCTGACCTCGTGGGGGCATGATCTGCCGAGCGAGCCGCGCCTTGGCACGCTGGTCGCAGCGATTCTTGCAGCTTTCCCTCGCCTCCCCCGCCTGCGCCTGTCCTCGGTGGACGGGATCGAGATTGATGCGGGGCTGTTCGACCTGCTCGCCCACGAACCCCGGGTGATGCCGCACCTGCACCTCAGCTTGCAGCACGGCGCCGACCTGATCCTCAAGCGCATGAAGCGCCGTCATCTGCGCCGCGATGCGGTGGAACTGGTTCAGCGCCTCAAGGCGATCCGGCCAGACATCGCCGTCGGCGCTGACCTGATCGCCGGCTTTCCGACCGAGACTCAAGCGCACCATGCTGACAACCTCGGCATCATCGACGAGCTCGACATCGTCCATGCCCACATCTTCCCCTTCTCGCCCCGCCCCGGCACCCCGGCCGCGCGGATGCCGCAGGTACCGCGCGAGGTGGTGAAAAGCCGCGCTGCTGACCTGCGCGCCCGCGCCGCCGCGCGCCGTGCGGTCTGGCTCGACAGCCTTGTGGGCGAAACGCTCCCCGTCCTCGCCGAACGCGACGGCACGGGCTATGCCCCCAACTATGCCCGCGTCGCGCTGCCTGACGGGACAGCAGCGGGCGACATCATCGAAGTGAATGTGCGCGAGGTCAGGGAGGGCCTGCTCGGATGAGTGAAACCAGCTGGAGCCAGCGCCTGTTCGGCGGCTTCGCCAAGACATCGGAGCGCCTGACTGCCAACCTTGCCGGGGTGGGCGGGAGCGCGAAGCTTGACGACGCCACGCTCGACGAGGTCGAGGATGCGCTGATCATGTCCGACCTCGGCCCGGCCGCGGCGGCCCGCATCCGGGCGCGCTTGTCCGACAAGCGCTTCGGGCTGGAGATCACCACTCGCGAGCTGAAGGAAGCCGTGGCCGAAGAGATCGCAGCGATCCTGCGCCCCGTCGCCAAGCCGCTCGAAATCACCGCCTTCCCGCGCCCGCAGGTAATCCTTGTGATCGGCGTGAACGGCAGCGGCAAGACCACCACCATCGCCAAACTCGCCCACCTGTTTCAGGAGGATGACTACGGCGTGTTGCTGGCAGCGGGTGACACCTTCCGCGCGGCGGCCATCGGCCAATTAGCGACTTGGGCGGGCCGCATCGGCGTAGATCTGGTGCGCGGGCCCGAGGGCGGCGATCCGGCGGCGATTGTGTTCGACGCGGTCAAACAGGCGACCGACACCGGGATCGACGCGCTGATCGTCGACACCGCCGGGCGCCTCCAGAACAAGAAGGAGCTGATGGAGGAGCTGGCGAAAATCCGCCGCGTCCTCGGCCGGATCAACCCCGAAGCGCCGCATGATGTGGTGCTGGTGCTGGATGCGACCAATGGCCAGAACGCGCTCGCCCAGATTGACGTGTTCAAAGAAGTCGCGGGCGTGACCGGCCTGATCATGACCAAGCTCGATGGCACCGCACGCGGCGGCGTGCTGGTCGCGGCGGCGGAGCAATATGGCCTCCCCATCCACGCCATCGGCGTCGGCGAGAAGATGGAAGACCTGCGCCCGTTCGACCCCGATCTGGTCGCCCGCGTGATTGCCGGAGTGGCGTGATGAGCGACAATGAAACCAAGAAGGCCGCGTCGAGCTGGCTCAACGTCGCGGTCGATTACGGCCCGCTGGTGGTGTTCCTCGGCGTCTATCGCTGGAGCGCGCCCGACAAGGTGAGTGCAGCGGGCGAACTCGGCGCGATCATCAACGGCACGGGCGCGTTCATGGTCGCCGCCGTTATCGCGCTGCTGGTCTCGAAATGGCGGCTGGGCAAGGTGTCGCCGATGTTGTGGTTTTCGACCGCGCTGATCGTTGGCTTTGGCAGTCTGACGATCTTCTTCGGCGATCCCACTTTCGTGCAGATCAAGCCGACGATTATCTATGCGACTTTCGGCGCGGTGCTGCTGGCCGGGTATGTTGCCGGGCGAGCGATGCTCAAGATCCTGCTCGAAGCCGCCTTCGAGGGCCTGTCGGACGAAGGCTGGCTCAAGCTTTCGCGCAACTGGGGGGTGTTCTTCCTGGTGCTGGCGGGGCTCAATGAAGTCCTGCGCGCGCAGATGGATTTCGAAGGTTGGCTGTGGGCCAAGCTGTGGGTGTTCCTGCCGCTGACCTTCCTGTTCACCTTCAGCCAGATTCCGATGCTGCTGAAGCACGGGCTGAGCTTCGAGGACCGTGACGAGCCGCTGAAGGACGAGCCGCCGACGGGGGGCTGATCAGGGCTTCACTTGTGACAGGGCAATCCGGTTGCCCTCGCTATCCTCGATTTCCGCAACGAAGCCCGCCTCGCCAATATCCTTCTTGGCATAGAGCACCTTCGCTCCGCGTGCCTCCGCCCGCGCGAGTACAGCGTCGATATCGGGCACGTCGAAGTAGATCACTGGCCCATCATGCGACGGGCGATAGACGTCGCCCTTGGCCAAGGCTCCGCTTGCGCCCGGCGCATCGCCCGCACGCGGGAAGAACGCCATGTCATAGCCATCGACCTCTTCGCGGGTCAGCCGGTAGCCAAATACGTCTTCGTAGAAAGCAATGGCCCGGTCCATGTCGGTGACGGGAATTTCGAAATGAAAGACCGGGTTCGTCATCGCTGCCTGCTCCTTGCCGGATACCTGCGCTTCGCCAGCTGCCTCTGGCGCACACGCTGCTACCATCAGGCACAGCGGCCCAAGGGCGAGAGCGAGCGCCCGCAAGGTCAGATTTCCACCTGACTCCCCAGCTCAACCACGCGGTTGGTGGGCAGCCGGAAGAATTCCATCGCGCTCGCCGCGTTGCGCAGCATCCAGGCGAACAGCTTCTCGCGCCAGATCGCCATGCCCGGCTTGGCTGATGCGAGCAGCGTTTGCCGGGACAGGAAGAAGCTGGTGTGCATCATGTCGAACGGCGCGCCGCACAGGTCGAGCGTGCGCAGCAGCGCGGGCACATCGGTTTCTTCAAGGAAGCCACAGCGGATCGTGACCCGGTAGAAGCCGTTGCCCAGATCCTTGCACGAATAGCGTTCGATCGATTCGAGATAGGGCACATCCTGCACCGCCACGGTCAGGATGAGGATGCGTTCGTGCAGCACCTTGTTGTGCTTGATATTGTGCAGCAGCGCCGATGGCACGCCGGTGTTTGTCGAGGCCATGAACACGGCCGTTCCCGGCACGCGGGTGGCGCTGTTCTGCGCGCTCTTGGCGAAAATCTCGATCGGCAGCGCGCTTTCGGACATGCTCGCCCGCATCAGCTCGCGTCCGCGCGACCAGGTGGTGAGCAGAGTGAAGATCACGAAGCCGATCAGCAGCGGCACCCAGCCGCCCTGCGGCACCTTGATCAGGTTCGCACCGAAATAGGCAATGTCGACGATCAGGAACGCAGCGACCAGCGGAAGCGCCTTCCATACCGGCCAGCGCCACAGCGAGAACAGGACGGCCGCCAGCAGCAGCGTGTCGATGAACATCGCCCCGGTCACTGCGATGCCATAGGCCGCGGCAAGATTGGTCGATGACTGGAAGAACAGCACCAGCAGGATCACCATCACCATCAGACCCCAGTTGATTGTCGGGATGTAGATTTGCCCCGCAGCCGATGCGCTGGTGTGGCGGATTTCCATACGCGGGATGAAGCCGAGCTGGATCGCTTGCTGGGTCAGGCTGAAGGCCCCCGAAATCACCGCCTGGCTGGCAATAATCGTGGCGAGCAGCGCGAGGATGATCACTGGCACGCGAACAAGGTCAGGGATCATCAGGAAGAACGGATCCTTGACGAGCGCAGCCGCAGCCGCGGGCGAACTTGCCGATAGGATCATCGCGCCCTGCCCCATGTAATTGAGCATCAGCGCCGGAAACACGAAAGTCAGCCACGACAGCCCGATCGGCTTGCGTCCGAAATGGCCCATGTCAGCGTAAAGCGCCTCGGCACCGGTCACCGCCAGCACCACGCTGCCCAGAGCGATGAAGGCGGTAAAGCCATCAGACTGGAAAAACCGCAGCGCGTTGATGGGGTTGATCGTTTCCAGAATGATCGCGGGATTGGCGCTGAGGTGCATCACACCCAGCGTCGCCAGCATCCCGAAATAGGTCAGCATGATCGGGCCGAACAGCTTGCCGACCTTGCCCGACCCGCGCGACTGGATCGCGAACAGGCCAAACAGGATCGCCACCGCCGTCGGCACGATCCACGGTTTGAAGCCGGGGACGATGTATTGCAGACCCTCGGTCGCGGACAGAACCGAGATCGCCGGAGTGATCATGCTGTCGCCGTAGAACAGCGCGGTGGCGAACACGCCCAGCAGGATCAGCGGCGCCGTCCACCGGCGATTGTCCGAAGCGCGCCGGATCAGCGCGAGCAAGGCAAGGCTGCCGCCTTCGCCCTTGTTGTCGGCGCGCATAATGGTGAGGACATATTTGACCGTCACCACCATCATCATCGACCAGAACACGAGGCTCAGCACACCGTGGATATGCTCGGCATCGGGCGTGATCCCGATTGTGCCGTGGTGCGCGGCGAAGGTCTCGCGGAAGGCGTAAAGCGGGCTGGTGCCGATGTCACCGAACACGACGCCGACGGCGCCGACCGCAAGGGTCAGCGTCGATGCGCTGTGCCCGTGGCTATGGGCGCTCGCGGCGACGGGTTCGTCAGTATTGGCTACGCTGCTCATCTTGATCGGATTTCCCGTATCCCGCGGTACTGCCCATCCTGCCGGAACCATTCAGGCCGATGAGGCAGCGCGCCTAGCACTGCCTATTCGCACCTGCAACAATATCAGCGCGGGTGGCGCGCGCCAGAGAGCAAGGCGTCATTGGCCCTGAAGCATCGGCGCGCGGGCGATCATGTCGTTGAGCCGGGCAACTTCGGCGGCAAGCCCCTCCCGCCAAGGCGCCTCGGGCGGCGAGTTGGCGAGCAGACCTTGCCAGACATTGCGCGCCGCAACGATCTCACCGCTCTGGAGATAGGCAAAGCCGAGGAAGTACTCTGCGCCCGGATGGCCCGGATCGATCGCCTTGGCCCGACCGAAGGCCTGCACCGCAGCCGGCGTCACAAAACCATCGGCATGGCCGACCAACGCGAGGCCCAGCGCCAGCCAGCTCTCCACGTCGCGGGGGTTCTCAGCCAAGCCGCGCTGGAGGAGGTTGGCCGCATCGGCAAACTTGCCGCGGCGGGCAAAGGCGTCGGAGGTGACGAGGTAGTCGGGCGCCGGCAGTGTGCGCGAGAACAGCGCGGCGCGTCCTTCAACCATCGCCTCGCCCTGCCCCGACGCAGCCTCCGCCTCCCCCTTGGGCGCAGAAGCCTGCCCCGGTGAGCCCTGCCAGGCATAGCCCGCCAGGCCGAATACCAGCACAGCGCCGAACAGCGTCATGCCTTCACGCGGGAGCTTGAGCAGCAACACCGCAAGCGCGAACGCTGCCAGCGCCAAAGCGCCAATCGCCAGCCAGCCGCCGATCATGCCGCATCCCCCGCATCGCTGCGCCGCTTGCCCAGCCGCCGCAGCAGCACGCCTCCTACGATCAGCAGCAGCAACACCGGCGCTGCGAACAGCGGCCAGGTGGTCGCGCTGACCTCAGGCTCGTAGCTGACGTAATCGCCATAGCGGGCGATCAGCCAGCCGCGAATCTGGTCGGGGCTTTCGCCTGCCAGAATACGGCTGCGCACCTGATGGCGCATATCGCCCGCCATCGGCGCGTCGGAATCCGCGATGCTCTGCGATTGGCACTTGAGGCAGCGCAGCGTGTGCATCAGCGCGGTCGCTTCGGCCTCAAGCCGCGGATCGTCGAGCTGATTATAGGCATAGGGCGCCGGCGGCATCGAGTCCTGCGCCAAGGCCGGAATGGCGAGCAGGGCCAGCAGCAGAGCCACGACAGCGCGGATCATCGGGCCTTCTCCAGTTCTTCCAGCAGCACCGCGACATGCTCGGGCCGGATGTCGCCAATATGCTGATAGCGGATTACGCCCTTGGCATCGATCACAAAGGTTTCCGGCACCCCCGACGATCCGATCGCCAGCTGCACTTCGGAAATGCGGTCGCTGCCAATCCGCGCATAGGGATTGCCGTAGCGGCCAAGGAAATTGGCGACATCCTCCGGCCGGTCGCGGATGGCGATCCCGACAATCTCCACGCCGCGGGCTTGCAGCGCTTCGAGTTGCGGTGCTTCGGCAATGCAGGGTGTGCACCAGCTGGCCCAGATGTTGAGCAGGCGCGGCTTGCCTCCGACGAGGTCGCCCTTGGCTGCCCCCGGCAGTCCACCGAACGCAGGATCGAGCGCGAAATCGGGCAAGGGCTGGCCGATCATCGTGCTTTCGACGAACTCGTCCTTCTCCTGCGTCAACATATAGCCCGCGACCCCCGCAAAGAAGGCGAACAGGGCGAGCGGCACCCACAGGAACAGACGCGAGCGCATCGGCCTACTCCGCCGGGACCGGCGAGGCGACATCAAGCGCCTCGACATCGGCGCGGCGCTCTGCTCCCTTGGTCACCGCTGCACGACGCTTCACGTCGACCTTCACGCGGCCCGCAATCGCCAGAATGCCGCCCAGCGCGATCAGCAATCCGCCGTACCAGATGAAGGTCACAAACGGCTTCCACCACACCCGGATTTGCCAGCGGCCATCCTCGGCCTGATTGCCGATCACTGCGTAAAGCTGCCCGTCCCAGCGGGTCAGCAGCGCGCTTTCGCTGGTGGATTGTGGCGGCGACCAGAAGTTGCGCGCCTGCGGATTGAGGATCACCGGCTCGCCGCCATCCCTGCTGACCGCCAGCCGTGCCTCAATCGCGGTCCAGTTCGGACCCGCAACGGGCGTGACGCTTTCAAGCGTGACAGCGAAATCGCCGATCTGCTCGGTGCCGCCCGGCGCAACCGCGGCAAGGCGCTCCTGCGAGAACGCGCCTTCGCAGGCCATGCCGAACAAGGACACTGCTATGCCGAAATGGGCGAGCACCATGCCCCAGGTTGCGACCGGCACGCGTGCGAGATTGCGCCCACGCAGCGGCAGGAAGGCAGCCACCGCCAGCGCGGCCGCAAGGCCAAGGCCTAGCAGCGGCAGCAGCGGGAACTGACCGAAGAAGCTCACCAGCGCGATCACGCCGATCACCAGCGCCGCGATCAGCGCCAGCTCGAACTGGAGCCGTGCGGGCTTGTCGCTCTTCCAGCGCAGCAGCGGGCCGACCGCCATCACCAGCAGCATCGGAATGGCGAAGATAGCGCCCGCCGGGTTAAAGTAAGGCGGGCCGACCGACACGCGCACGTCGAACACCTCGGTCAGCAGCGGATAGAGCGTGCCCAGCAACACGATCGCAAGGATCGCGGACAGCATCACATTGTTGAACACCAACGCGCCTTCGCGGCTAGCAATGGCAAAGCGCTTGCCCTCGGCCACGGCGCCAGCGCGCAGGGCAAAGATCGTGAACGCCCCGCCAATGTAGAGACCCAGCAGCCCAAGGATGAACGCTCCGCGCTCAGGATCGACAGCGAAGGCATGGACGCTGGTCAGCACGCCTGACCGCACGAGGAACGTACCCAGCATCGACATCGAGAACGCGAGCACGCCCAGCATGATCGTCCACGTCCGCAGCGCATCGCGCGCCGCAAGGACGCTCACCGAATGCATCAGTGCGGTCGCAGCGAGCCACGGCATCAGCGAGGCGTTCTCAACCGGATCCCAGAACCACCAGCCGCCCCAGCCGAGCTCATAATAGGCCCAATAGGAACCGGCGGTGATCCCGAAGGTCAGCAGCACCCACGCACCCAGCACCCAGGGGCGCAGCACGCGGGCGAAGGAGGGGTTGACCTGATTGGTCAGCAGCGCGCCCATGGCGAGGCTGAACGCGACCGACAGGCCGACATAGCCCGCATAAAGCGTCGGTGGGTGGATCGCGAGGCCGATATCTTGCAGCAGCGGGTTGAGACCCGTGCCCTCAGCAGCCGGGACCGGCAGACGCTCGAACGGGTTGGAGGACAACAGCAGGAAGGCATAGAAGCCCAGCGCCACAAAGCCCTGCACCGCCAGCGTCGCGCCCATGGTGCGTTCCGGCAGCCGCTTCTCGAACCCGGCCAGCAACCCGCCCGATAGCGCCAGCACGCCGACCCACAGCAGCATCGAGCCTTCGTGGTTCCCCCAGGTTCCCGTCAGCTTGTAAAGCAGCGGCTTCATCGAGTGCGAATTGCTCGCGACCAGCTTGATCGACAGGTCGGTGATCGCGAAGGACCACAGCAGCATCAGGAAGGCCAGCACCGCAAGGAAAGCCTGCACCACGGCCGCGGGGCGCGCGTAGATCGCGAGCGGATTGACCGCGCCTTCCGCCGCCTTCAGCGCAAAGGCGCCCGAGACCATCTGCAACACCGCCAGCGCGGCGGCGAGCCACAGGGCGGCCAGTCCGATTTCGGGGATCATTGCTTGGCCCTCATTTGTGCCACGATGCTATTTCAGCCCGACGGTGGTTTCGGCTGCCATCTTGGCGGCCTGATCAGTGCCCATGCCTTCGAGTTCCTTGGGCACGTAATTCTCGTCATGCTTGGCGAGCAGATTGGTCGCCAAGAACACGCCGTCGGGGCCAAGGCTGCCTTCAGCCACCACGCCCGAATTCTCGACAAAGAGATCGGGCAGGATGCCGCTGTAGCGCACGGGGATCGCGTCGGCCGTGTTGCCGGTGACCAGGAAGTTTACTGTCACACCGTCGGCTTCGGTTTTGATCGAGCCCGCCTTGACCATCCCGCCGAGGCGCACGGCCTGACCCACTTCCGGCGGGGCCGAGGCCATCTGTTCGGGCAGGTAGAAGTAATTCGCCTGGTTGCGCAGGCTCCACGCCGCCAGCAGCCCCGCGCCGACAATCGCGACGAGGGCAATGATCACGAGGATCAGACGTTGGTGCTTGGCTTTCATTGCATTGTCCCGTTCAGCGCCGCCGCGACGCATCGCGCCGCGCTTCGGCGCGCGCCATCGAGCGCCATGCCCAGACGATCAGCAAGGCCAGCGCAAGCGCGCCTACGCCATAGGCGAGCCACACGAAATCCCACTGGTTCAATTCTTCACGCATCACGCCTGCTCCATCGCGGGCGCGACCGGCGTCGGCGCGTCATCATCAAGCGCACGGCGGCGCAGGCGCGCTTCGACCTGTTGCTCGGCTATCAGCGCGCGCATCCGCATCAGCACAATCGCCCCGAACAAGAGCGAGAAGCCCACCACTGCGACCAGCAGCGGCACAAGGAAGGTCGCCTCAATCGCGCTTTTGCCCGCGGTGATGCTGGGGGGCTGATGCAGCGAGTTCCACCATACCACCGATCGGTTGATGATCGGCACATTGACCGCGCCGACGAGACCGAAAATCGCAGCGATCTTGGTCGAGGAGCCTTCCTTCTCGGCCGCTTCTGTCAGCGCGATGTAGCCAGCGTAGAGGAACAGCAGCACCAACATCGAAGTCAGCCGGCCGTCCCATTCCCACCAGGTGCCCCAAGTCGGGCGCCCCCAGATCGATCCGGTGGCGAGGCAGATCGCGCAGAATACCATTCCCGGCACCGCAATCGCGCGGGCAGACAGGGCGGCGAGTGGATGCTTCCAGATCAGCAACATAGCGCTGGAAATCGCGATCCCCGCCCATCCGCCCATGCCGAGCCATGCAGCAGGCACGTGGATGAACAGGATGCGCACCGTATCGCCCATCAGCCGGTCGGGCGGGACCATGAACAGGCCCCAGCCCACCGCGCCGACAGACAGCGCCAGACCGCTCCAGAACAGGAGCGGCGTGAGCCACTTTGCAAGTGACAGAAAACGGGTGGGGTTGGCGTAGATGTGCATGATCGTTTGCGTCTGGCCGGGCTTGTAGCCTTACACCCGAACCGGACAAGAGAGCAAATCACGCGCGCGTGGAATAGTTCCCACTGCGCGCCGCACCATCACCCGCGGCCGATGAGCTTTTGCGCCATCCGGTCCGCCACCACATCGGCCGAAATGCCGGTGCTTTCGCTCTCCTGCCAGATCGTTTCGAGTCGGCCGGGAATCTGCTCGACCAGCGCATTGACTTCGGCAACATTTCCGGTGCGGCTGTCGCGGCGCGCGAGGTATTCGGTCGCGACCGAAATGATGCCGCCAGCATTGATGACATAGTCAGGTGCGTAGAGGATGCCGCGCGCGGCGAGTAGCGCGCCGTGCTCGGGACGGGCGAGCTGGTTATTGGCCCCGCCTGCCACAATCGGACAATCGAGCGCGGCAATTCCGGCGTCATCAAGGATCGCGCCCAGCGCATTGGGGCTGAACACGTCGCAAGCCGTCGCCATGATCGTGTCAGATGCCAACGCCACGCCGCCCAGCTGCGCTGCCAGCGCCGCTGCGCGGTCTGCGTTGATATCAGCCAGAGTCAGCTTCGCGCCGTCACGCGCCAGCAACCGGGCCACCCCGCCACCGACCGAGCCGGTGCCTTGCACAGCGACATGGACACCAGCGAGGCTATCCTTGCCCAGCTTGTGCCGTACCGCCGCCTTGATGCCGAGATAGATGCCATAGGCCGTGAACGGGCCGGGATCGCCGCCCGCGCTGCCCTCACCCGCCACTGGCAGGCCGGATACGTGCGCGGTGCGCTGTGAGACGGCAACCATGTCCGCCTCAGAGATGCCGACGTCCTCGGCCGTGACATAGCGCCCGCCGAGACCTTCGACCGCATCACCGAATGCCGCAAGCATCTCGGGGGTCTTGATCCGCTGCTCGTCTGCAAGGATCACCGCCTTGCCGCCGCCCATCGGCAGACCGGCCATGGCGTTCTTGTAGCTCATCCCGCGCGACAGGCGCAGCGCATCGCGCATCGCACCGGCGGGATCGTTGTAATGCCAGAAACGGGTCCCACCCGCAGACGGGCCGAGGTGGGTCGAATGGACCGCAATGATCGCCGTCAGCCCGCTCGCCCGGTCGTGGACCAGCTGCACAAGTTCATGTGCGTCGAAATCGGGCTCGGCCCAGAATGCGGTCATGTCGTCTCCCCTATCGGGCGCGGTGCTAACCTGCTGCATGGGGGGAGATGGGGCGATCAACGGGGTTCGAACCCGCGACCTCCGGTACCACAAACCGGCGCTCTAACCAACTGAGCTATGATCGCCACACGCCCCTGCCCGCATACCACCATTTCGGTCGCTGCCAAGCCCGCGCGAAGTGGCGCGGTGTACGCAAGGCAGACGCACGTCAAGTGCGCTGGCGAGGGAGGCGCGCCTCTTGCACAAAGGCCTCTTCAAGGGAAGCGAAAACTGCTTTGCGTCGCCCCGCACGCAAGATTGTTACGCGCCCCGGTGAATCATTGCCAAGCCCCAAGCCGCATCTATCCTTGGGCAGCCATGACGACCCTCCCCGATTCCATCGCTGCCAAAATCGCGGCGCAACCCGGTGTGCAGCGCGTGCCGACCCCCAAGGCGGTGCTGTTCCAGCGGAAGCGATTCGTCGCGCCTGATCTGGCAGAAGAGCTGATGACGCTGATCGACGCCGGTCGCCGTCCCTCGACCATTGCGGACGATAATGGCGATCCGGTGTTCCGCACCAGCGAGACCTGCGATCTTTCAGCCGAACTCCCGGCAGTCCAGAAGATCGAAGCGCTGCTGGCCGACCTGTCGGGCATTGACCCGGCCTTTGGCGAACCACTGCAAGGCCAGCGTTATGCCGAAGGGCAGGAGTTCAAACCGCACACCGATTACTTCGCGCCGGGTGGCCGGGACTTTGCCAAATTCTGTACGTTGTCGGGCAACCGCACCTGGACTTTCATGATCTACCTCAATGACGTCGCCGCGGGTGGTGCTACCCGCTTCAAGCTGCTCGACAAGACCTTTCAACCCGAAACAGGCAAACTGCTCTGTTGGAACAACCGCTTGCCTGACGGAGGTATCAATCCAGCGACGCTGCACCACGGGATGAAGGTCAGGAAGGGCGTCAAATACGTGATCACCAAGTGGTATCGCGAAAAGCCATGGAGGGGTTGATGAACGACTACACCGCAATCGAGCAGCAGCTGAAGGCGCGGCTCGCCGATATTGTCGCACGCAGCGAGGAAATCGAGGAGGACTTGCGTAGCCCTCTCGACGCCGATTTCGCCGAGCAGGCGACCGACCTTGCCGACGACGAAGCCCTCGAAGGGGTCGATGATGTGCTGCGCGCCGAGGCCCGCCAGATTCGCGCGGCCCTCGCCCGAATCGAGGCCGGCTCCTACGGGGCTTGTGCGAATTGCGGCGCGGAGATCCCGATCGCGCGACTGGAAGCGCAGCCCATGGCCACCTGTTGTATCAGATGTGCCGCCTGAAACGAAAAAGGCGACCCCGTCGGGCCGCCTTCCTCGTACGGCCCGAAGGCCGCAAGCTGAAAAGATCGATTACTTGTTCTTGAGGCTGAGCCCGCCGAAACGCTTGTTGAACTGGGCCACGCGGCCGCCTTCCGACGCCTGCTGACGGCCACCGGTCCAAGCCGGGTGGCTGAGGGGATCGATTTCGAGCGACAGGGTGTCGCCTTCCTTGCCCCAAGTCGAGCGGGTCTGGAATTCGGTGCCATCGGTCATCTTGACCGTGATCATGTGGTATTCGGGGTGACCTTCGGCCTTCATGACGTGATCCTTTGCAGCGTGGCACCGGTACCGACCGGCACAGCTATGAATGGGAAGCGCGCGCCTTAGTGAGGAACGCAGCGCAATGCAACCTTAGATGAGCATTGCTGCCCTCAGGCAGGCGGATCCGTCATCATGGCGGTGAATTCGACTTCGCAAGTGGTCTTGCCCTCGACGCTGGCGACGCCCTTGAACTTGTAGACCCGGCTGCGCTTCTGGGTGAATTCCACGTGCAGGTCGAGCAGGCAGCCCGGTGTCACGGGCGCGCGGAACTTGGCGTTCTCGATCCCCATGAAGATAACCAGCTTGCCGGTGCCGGCCAGCTCCATCGTCTCGATCCCGAGGATGCCGGCAGCCTGCGCCAGCGCCTCGATCTGAAGCACGCCCGGCATGATCGGTGCGCCGGGGAAATGGCCCTGGAAGAACTGCTCGTTCATGCTCACGGCCTTGACCGCGTGAATGCGCTCACCCAGCGTGATCGACCGCACCCGGTCGACCAGAAGCAGCGGGTAGCGATGTGGCAAGGCCTTGAGGATCTTGACGATGTCGTAATCCAGCACCTCGGCCGGCGCGCTACCCGCTTCGCTCATCTTATGTTCTCCGTCAGGATCAGCGGCCGACCGGCGCGGCCGTGTCGCCCTGCGGTGCGGGGGCGGCCTGCTGTTGCTGCTGCAACTGCGCGGCGAGCGCGAGGCGCTGCTGAATTTCCTGATAGACCTGCACGCCTTCACGGCTCGGCTGCCAACCAGCGGGCGGAACCACGCCTACCGCCGGAACGCGGGCGTTGAGTGCAGCAGTCACCTTGGGGGTGATATCCATTTCCGGCACCGCGAACAGCACCGTGCCCGGATCCAGCACGACCTTGATCTGCTCAGCCGTGGTCACGTCCTGCAAGGCCGAGCCATACTGCATGATGATCTGCTCGATCGCGAAGACGCGGGCACCGTCGATCTGGTTGGAAAGGCCCTGAATTTCCTGCTCCAGCGCCTGAAGCTTGGGGAAGTCGGCCGACTTCTGCATGGCGGCCTGCTCGGTCTCATCAACCTGCTTGTCGGCGTTCTTGTCGAACTTGGCGAGCATGGTCTGCCGCTCCTGCGCCTTGGTGCGACGCAGCTCGTTCTGCTGAGCGTACGTCGTGTTGACCTGCTCGTAGGAGGTCTGGAAGGCGGTGGTGCCGATGATGGTGCGCGTGACATCGACCGAGGCCATGCGGCCATCGACCTGTGCCTGTGCGGGAAGCGCGGCGGTGGCGGCCAGCACCAGGCCGGCCGGAGCAAGAAGCTTGGCAAGACGTGTCATCAGAATTGGGTTCCTACGTTGAATGTGAAGCGCCGCTCGTCATCGCCTTCGACCCTGCGAATGGTCTGAGCGAAGTCGATGCGGAACGGTCCGAAGGGCGAGTTCCAGTTAACCCCGATACCGGCCGTGATACGCGGGCTCGGCGAGTTCCCCAGAAACAGCTCGCGGATATTGGAATTGGGCTGGATGAGGCGAATATTGAGCGATCCGTCAGCCTGGGTCGGGCTGGTGGTCGTGGTATTGGTGTTAGGGACCTGGAACAGCGGCTCACCCGCGGCATTCGTAATCGGAATGCCCGTCGGATTGACGGTGAGGATGGGCTGTTCAACCCCCCACAGCGCGCCGATATCGGCCCAGATCGAAGGCCGCAGACCCAGCTCGCGCGCACCGGTGCCAAGCGGAATTTCCAGCTCGGCGCGGCCGAGGTAGTAATTGCGCCCGCCAATGGCGTCGTCGCGGACCTGATTGCGGTCGGTGAAGAAGGTGATGTTGCCATCGGCGTCGAGGATCGGACGGCCGGTGCCATCGAGCTGCGAGGTCTGCGTCAGGATGCGCGGGCCGACGCCGCGGATCGCAAAGCCGCGGAACTGCGGCTCGCCAAGGAAGAAGCGATCGGTCAGCAGGACATCGTCGACGCCAGCGCCGGGGCGTTCCTGCAACGGAATGATCGTGCCGCCTTCTGCGAGGATCGAGAAGATGAAGCCCGAGTTGCCGACATTCCAGAATTGCTGCCCACGGCCACGGAAGCGGACATAGCGCACGTCCCCGCCCAGCCCGGCGAACTCGCCGCTGAGCGAAACAGTCCGGCCGCGGGTCGGACGGACGCGCGAATTGAGCGAGTTGTAGTTGAGGCTGAGGCCGACGATCGAGCTCAAGCGGGTACCGATTGCATCGCACAGGAAGCGGCCTGCACGCAGCGGATCGCATTCCCGCGTCCCATCTCCGTTAGTATCAGAGAAGAACAGGTTCTCGTCGAGCGTCACGTCCTCGTAGTTGAGGGTGTAGCTGCCGACCAGCGACATATACTCGGTCAACGGCACGCCCGCACGCATCGAGAAGCCGGTGGTGGCCTGCTGGAAGGTCGTATTGCGGTCGTTGCCGGTGAAATTGAAGCTGTTGAAATCGCGACGGTAAATATCGATCCCACCGGAGATGTTGCGATCAAAGATGTACGGATCGGAGAAGCTGATCTGCGCCGAGCGCGAGAACTGCGAATAGTTGACGCTCAGACCGATCGTCTGCCCGCGCCCGCGGAAATTGCGCTGGCGGATGCTACCGGCCAGAATGAACTGCTCGATCGACGAGAAGCCCGCCGAGAACTGCAATTCGCCCGTGGGGCGCTCTTCAATGTTGGCTTCAAGGATGATCCGGTCAGGCGCGCTGCCTTCGGTCTGGGTGACCTCGAAGTTTTCCTGAAAATAGGCGAGCGAGTTGATGCGCGCGGTGGTGCGCTGCACGCCCAGCGAGTTGAACGCATCGCCTTCCGCCAGGCGGAACTCGCGGCGGATCACCTTGTCTTGCGTCAGCGTGTTGCCGTTGATGTCGACCCGCTCGACATAGACGCGCGGAGCCTCGCGAAGAACGAAGGTGATATTCATCTTGAGGTTTTCGGGATCGCGGTTGAAGCGCGGCTGGACGTCGGCAAAGGCATAACCGTAGCGGCCTGCCAGTTCGGTCAGCTGTTCGACCGTGTCTTCGACGATCTTGGCGTTGTAGAAGTCGCCGGCCTTCATTGGCAGCTGCGTGCTCATCACATCGCTGTCGAAGTCGCGCAGCTGGCTGTCGACCTTGACGTCGCCGAAGGTGTAGCGCTCGCCCTCCTCCACCACATAGGTGATGATGAAGTCCTTCTGGTCGGGCGTGAGTTCCGCCACGGCCGAGACGACGCGGAAGTCGGCATAGCCCTCGGTCAGGTAGAACTGGCGCAGCTTCTGCTGGTCGAAAGCCAGACGATCCGGGTCATAGCTGGTGTTGGAGCTGAAGAAGCTGGTCAGACGCGCCTGCTTGGTCACCATCTCGCCGCGCAGCTCGCCGTCAGAGAACTTCTCATTGCCGAGGATGTTGATCTGGCGAACCTTGGACTTGGGTCCTTCGGTGATTTCGAACACGATATCGACGCGGTTCTGCGGCAGCTGCACCATCTTGGGTTCAACCTGCGCTGCGAACCGGCCCTGGCGCTTGTAGAGCTCGATGATGCGGGCCACGTCCGCGCGCACCTTGGAACGGGTGAAGATCTGGCGCGGGGAAAGCTTGATTTCGGGCAGGATCTTGTCGGCCTTGAGGCGCTCATTGCCTTCGAGCACGATGCGGTTGATCACCGGGTTCTCAGTCACGGTGATGACGACATTGCCGGCATCATTACGGATCGAGAAATTGGCGAACAGTTCGGTCGCGCCAAGGTCCTTCAGCGCCTCGTCAGCGGCGGCCGAGGTGTATTCCTGGCCAACCCGCAGACGGATGTAGCTGAGGATGGTGGTCGGCTCGAGCCGCTCAGCGCCGACCACGGTGATGGTGCGGATCACGTTGCTGCGCGCAGCAGGGGCCGGAGCCGGGGCCGGGGCACTCGTGGGCTGCGCGGCGGGGGCCGGGCTTGTTTCCTGCGCGCCGGCCATCGCCGGCAAGCCAGCAAGGATCGAGCCGCAGCACAGCAGGCTCGCCAGCCGGATCGGGCCGCGCGAGGGGGCGGGATTGCAAATGACCGGCTCAAGGCCTGTCTTGCTCAATCGGTTCATGCAGCTAAAATCCCGTTTCCAACCCTGCGACCCGCGTCGTCAAGCCTTGCCAGTCACTATTCGTGCCCAGATCCATGCGCCCCCGCTCATGGCTCCATCCCCACGGTCCCCGCCTCTGCCCCATGTGCCCCGCGCAATCAAGCCGCGTGGTCGCCGCATGAGCGCAGATGGTCGCGCTTTCCCCGGCAAAGCACTGAGGCGTCAAGCGCCGCTCCCTCGGCCGCGCTATCAGCTTCCAAAGATGGGAAGCGAGACAATGTCATTCACCGTCACCACCACCATCAGCATCAGCACCAGCGCAATGCCGGTGCGGTAGGCCCATTCGGTCGCCTGCGGTCCTACCGGCTTCCGGCGGATCGCCTCGGCCGCGTAGAACATCAGGTGCCCGCCATCGAGCGCGGGGATTGGCAAGAAATTGATGAATGCCAAATTAAGCGAAATCAGCGCGGCAAAATGGAGAAAGGCCGCCGCCCCCATGCTCATCTGCTCGCCAGAGTACTTTGCGATCTTGAGCGGGCCGCCCAGTTCCTTCACCGAGCGCTCGCCGGTGACGATCTGCTGGATGCCAGTGATCATCATGCCCATGAAGTCCCAGCTCTGCTTCGCGCCGAGCGGGATCGCCTCGAGGACGCTCACCTTTTCAAGTTCGTACTTGCCGCCAGCCGGCGCCACGCCGATCAGACCTTCGGTGCTGGTATTGCCGAACGTGTCCTTGCGTTCGATGCGTGCGGTGGTGAGCGTGTAGTCGATCTCCTCGCCCGCGCGCTCGACGGTGAACACCATCTGCTTGCCCGGATGAAGCGCGACCTTGGTCTTCAGATCGGTGAAATCGCGGATCGGGCGACCGTCGATCTCCACCACCACATCGCCCACTTTTAATCCTGCCGCTTCAGCCACGCTGCCTTCGCTGAAGGCGCCGATGGTGCGCGAATCCTCTTCGCCAACGATCACCGGCTTGCCGATGATCGCGAAGAAGGCCGCAAATATGGCAATAGCGACCACCAGATTGGTGATCGGGCCAGCCGCAACAATCAATGCGCGCTTCCACAGGGCGGCGTGCTGGAAGCTGCCTTCCTCGACCGGAGCGTCCGCATCGGGCACGCTCGCCGGGTTCATGTCACCCTTGAACTGAACATAGCCGCCCAGAGGCAGCGCCGAGAGTTTCCAGCGTGTTCCCCGCTTGTCGGTGAAGCCTGCCAGCTCTTTGCCGAACCCGACCGAGAAAGATTCGGCCTTCACGCCGAACAACCGGCCGACCAGCAGGTGGCCAAGTTCATGCAGGGTGACGAGCGGCCCGAGTAGCAGCAGGAAGCCGATCACGTACATCCAGAAAGGGGGCGATTCAAACAAGGGCGTTGGTCTCCAGCAGGCTCATGGCCTGCATCCGTCCGGACTGGTCGACGGCCAGCACTTCTTCAAGGCTGGTCGGGCGCGGTGCATCATTATTGCGTGCGAGCGTCTCTTCCACCACTGCCGCGATGCGGGTGAACCTGATCTGACCGGCAAGGAAAGCGGCAACCGCGACTTCATTGGCGGCGTTGAGGATCGCCGGAGCAGAGCCACCCGCACGGATCGCCTCACGCGCGAGCCGCGTCGCGGGGAAGCGGTCTTCATCCGGCGGGAAGAAGGTGAGTTCGCCAATCGCGGCCAGATCGAGCGGGGCGAGCGGCGTTTCCATCCGCTGCGGCCAGGCAAGGCACGAGGCAATCGGCACGCGCATATCGGACGGCCCAAGCTGCGCCAAAGTCGACCGGTCACGGAATTCGACCATCGAATGGATCACGCTCTGCGGGTGAATGACGATGCCTAAGCGGTCGAGCCCGACAGGGAACAGGTGATAGGCTTCGATATATTCGAGCCCCTTGTTCATCATCGTCGCGGAATCGACGCTGATCTTGGCGCCCATCGACCAATTGGGATGCGCGACCGCCTCAGCCGGGGTTGCCGCATCGAGCTGCGCCTGCGTCCATGTGCGCAAGGGGCCGCCACTGGCCGTCAGGGTGATCTTGGCGACATCCTCGATCCGGTTGCCGTTGAGACACTGGAAGATCGCATTGTGTTCGGAATCGGTGGGCAGCAGCGTCGCGCCATGCTTGGCGACGGCCTGCATCAGCACTTCGCCCGCCGAAACCAGCGCCTCCTTGTTGGCGAGCGCAATGGTGCCGCCCCGCTCCACCGCCGCCATGACGGGGGCGAGACCGGCGCAGCCTACAATTGCGGCGACCGTCATATCGGCAGGTCGCGCCGCCGCTTCGACCAGCGCCGCGCGCCCGCCAGCCGCTTCAATGCCGCTATTGCCGAGCGCGTCGCGCAGTTCCGGCAGGCACGCCTCGTCACCGACCACCGCCAGCTTCGCACCGAATTCTATCGCGAGCGCTGCCAGTTCCGCCGCGCTGCATTGCGCGGTCAGCGCCTCGATCTGCCACTCGTCACGATTGCGCCGCACCAGATCGAGCGTCGATGCCCCGATCGAGCCGGTGGCGCCTAGCAGGGTGAGGACACGCGTCATCTCCCTATCATCCCAGCAAAGTGGTGGCCGTGGCAATCACAAACAGCACGAAGAACACTGCGACAAACCCGTCGAGGCGGTCAAACAAACCGCCATGTCCCGGAATGAGGCTGCCTGAATCCTTCACGCCCGCGCGCCGTTTCATCCAGCTTTCGAAGAAATCGCCGCTCTGCGCGATCACTGCGATCAGCAAGCCGCCGAACACCGCTCCGACAATGCTGAGCCAAGTGAAGCCCGGCACCGCCGCCGGCCCGATATCGGCAAGCTCGACCGCGATGCCCACCAACCCTGCCAACAGGGCCCCTCCGAAGAGTCCAGCCCACGTCTTGGCCGGGCTGATCCGCGGTGCGATCTTCGGCCCGCCAATGGCGCGCCCGGCGAAATAGGCCCCCACATCAACCGCGACAATCGGCAGCAGGAACACCAGCAACACCTCAAGCGGGCCGTAACCTCTGATCGGCGAGTCCGGGAACGCATGGGTAAGGCCATTGCGCACGATCTCCATCGCGAGCGCCGCTCCGCCGACATAGACCACACCGCCAAAGAACCACAGCGTCTCGCCCAGCCCGGCCAGCCGGAAGCGCCCGATCAGCTTGTTCCATTCCCACAGCACGCCGCAGGCGACGAGCGCCACGAAGGCCGTCCAGAACCACCCGCCCAGCCACAGCGCCCCGCCCGCCAGCACAAGCATGACGATGGCGGAGGCCAGCCGCACCGGCAAATCTGTCACGCCAGCCTTTGTGTCGCGCACGCGCGCCTCACCGTCCGCCATAACGCCGCTCCCTCCGGGCAAAGTCATCCAGTGCCGTGGTGAGATGCGCCGGTTCGAAGTCGGGCCACAGCGTATCCACAAACAGCATCTCGGCATAGGCGGCCTGCCACAGCAGGAAGTTCGACAGGCGGATTTCCCCACTGGTGCGGATCAGCAGATCAAGCGGCGGAAGATCGGCGGTGTCGAGATGCCCGGCGATGGTCTCGATTGTCACATCGCCCGCCGCGGCCGCCTTGGCCGCAGCACGCGCGATTTCGTGCTGGCCGCCATAATTGAGCGCCACCGCAAGCGTCTGCTTGCCATTCGCCGTCTGTGCCAGCGCGTCTTCCAGCATCGCGACAATATCGGGCGCGAGCGATTGCCAGTCGCCGATGATCTTGAGCTTGACGTTGTTGGCGACGAATTCGGGCAAGTCGGATTTGATGAACCGGCGCATCAGATTCATCAGATCATCGACCTCGTCCTCCGACCGTTTCCAGTTTTCCGAGGAGAACGCGTAAAGCGTCAGACACTCAAGCCCGGTCGGCTCAAGCGCGCGCACCAACCGGCGCACCGCCTCCACGCCGCGCTGATGACCAACCGCGCGAGGCAAGCCCCGTTTCTTGGCCCAGCGGCCATTGCCATCCATGATGATGGCGACATGTCTGGCGCGCGATTGGTCCAATACCATCCTCAACTGTCCGTTCGCCTCGAGCGAAGTCGAGAGGCCGTGCCCTGCGCCATGTGTCTCGACTGCGCTCGACACGAACGGGGGCGGGTCTCAGGAACGCCTTACTGCGTCAGGATTTCCTGTTCCTTCTTGGCGGCAGCCTCGTCGGTTTCCTTGACGTATTGATCGGTCAGCTTCTGGACCTGCTCTTCGGACCGCTTGCGGTCGTCTTCCGAGATTTCCTTCTTCTTCTCGTCGGTCTTCAGGCTTTCCATCGCGTCACGACGCACGTTGCGGATCGCGATCTTGGCCTTCTCGGCATACTGGCCCGCCAGCTTCGCGAGCTCCTTGCGGCGTTCCTGCGTCAGATCGGGGATCGGCAGACGCAGGGTCTGGCCGTCGATGATCGGGTTGAGGCCGAGGTTCGCGTGGGCGATGCCCTTTTCGACGGGGGTCATGTTCAACTTGTCCCACACCTGTACGCTCAGCATCCGCGGCTCGGGCGCCGAGACGGTCGCGACTTGCGAGAGCGGCATCATTGAGCCATAGACTTCGACCACGACCGGATCGAGCAGGCTGGTGTTGGCGCGGCCGGTGCGCAGGCCTTGCAGATCGCTCTTCAACGCTTCCACAGCGCCCTTCATCCGGCGCTCAACATCGGCCTTGTCATATTGCGGCATGGCTGGGGTTTCCTTCGGTTGTCTTAGCTGTCTTGAACAATGGTCTGCACGCCCTCACCCGCGAGCACGCGGGCCAGGTTGCCTTTCTCGCGGATCGAGAAGACCACAATCGGGATCTTGTTGTCACGGCACAAGGCCACCGCCGAGGCGTCCATCACCTTGAGATTATCGGCCAGCACCCGGTCATAGGTCACGGTATCGAACCGCACGGCATCGGGGTTATGCTTGGGATCACTGTCGTAAACGCCATCGACGCTGGTGCCCTTGAGCAGCGCATCGCATTTCATTTCCGCCGCACGCAAGGCGGCGCCGCTGTCGGTCGTGAAATAGGGCGCGCCGACTCCGGCAGCAAAGATCACGACCCGGCCCTTTTCCAGATGGCGTTCGGCGCGGCGGCGGATCACCGGCTCGCACACCTTGTCCATCTCGATCGCGGACTGCACGCGGGTCTGGACACCGAGTTGCTCGAGCGCGTTCTGCATCGCGAGCGCGTTCATCACGGTCGCGAGCATGCCCATGTAATCGGCCTGAGCCCGGTCCATCCCCTTGGCCGCGCCTGCCATCCCCCGGAAGATATTGCCGCCGCCGATCACGAGGCAGATTTCGAGCCCGGTTTCCTTGGCCGCTTTCACCTCTGCCGCCAGTTCAGCGACAAAGGCAGGGTCGATCCCGAACTGTTGGCTGCCCATCAGCACTTCGCCTGACAGTTTCAGGAGGACGCGCTTGATCGGGGGAAGAGACATGGGGATGCGGGGCTCCGGGCAGGAATCTGAGTGGGGGCACTTAACCGGCAATCCGCCGTTGCGCAAAGGGTAAGGTAACGCCGCGCGCGCTCAAACAAACGGCCGCCGCAGCATCCGCTGCGACGGCCGTCCGTTGATTGTTGGCGAAAGATCAGCCCTTGAGCGTGGCTGCCACTTCCGCTGCGAAATCGACTTCTTCCTTCTCGATGCCTTCACCGAGCTGGAAGCGGGCATAGTCCTTGAGCACGATCGGGGTGCCCGCGGCCTTGCCGGCCTGCGCGACGAGATCGGCGATGACGGTCTTGTTGTCCATCACGAAGATCTGGCTGAGCAGGGCGTTTTCCTTGGCGAACTTCTTCACCGCGCCATCGACCATCTTGGCCTGCACGTCTTCGGGCTTGCCGGTTTCGGCAGCCTTTTCGGCAGCGATCTTGCGCTCGCGCTCGATCACTTCAGCATCAAGCCCGTCAGCGTCGAGCGCCATCGGGAAAGCGGCGGCTGCATGCATGGCCAGCTGCTTGCCGAGCGGTTCGAGCACGTCGGCGCCCGCTTCGCTTTCCAGACCGATCAGCACGCCAATCTTGCCGAGGCCTTCGGCAGCGGCGGTGTGCATGTACGAAATGACCGCGCCCTTCTCGACCGAGACGGTCTTGATGCGGCGGATCTGCTGGTTTTCACCGATGGTGGCGACGTTGTCGGTCAGCTTCTCGGAGACGGTGCCGCCTTCGGGGTAGGCAGCGGCCTTGAGCGCCTCGACATCATCATTGCCGAGTTCGAGCGCAACAGCCGTCACGTTGCGGACAAAGCTCTGGAACTGGTCGTTCTTGGCGACGAAGTCGGTTTCCGAGTTCACTTCGACAGCCACGCCCTTGGTGCCCGAAACGGCGACGCCGACGAGACCTTCAGCCGCAGTGCGGCTCGACTTCTTCTGAGCGGTGGCGAGGCCCTTGGCGCGCAGTGCGTCAACCGCGGCTTCGATGTCGCCGCCGGCTTCGGTCAGCGCCTTCTTGGCGTCCATCATGCCAGCGCCAGTGCGCTCGCGCAGCTTCTTCACGTCAGCGACGGAAAAATCAGCCATGAGAAATTCCTTTTCGTGTGTTGTTCGGGCGCCCGGCCCTGCCGTCTCCAGATGGAGGGCAATGCCGGGCGCGCTAGAGTGGGAATGTGACGCGGACGCGACGGTCGATGTCGCCGCTGCCGCGTGAAGAAAATCAGGCTTCGGTTTCTTCCGCAGCCGGCTCATCAGCGACCACGACCTGCGCGGGTGCTTCAGCCGGGGGTTCAGCCATTGCGCCGAAATCGCTCGACACGTCCTGCTGGAACTTGCCCTTGCCGGCGAGCGCCGCTTCACCGATCGCCTGGCAGTACAGACGCACTGCACGGCTCGCATCGTCGTTGCCCGGAACCGGGAAAGCGATGCCCGACGGATCGACGTTGGTGTCGAGGATGCCGATCACCGGAATGCCGAGAACGTTGGCTTCCTTGATCGCGAGATCTTCCTTGTTGGCGTCGATCACGAACATCACGTCCGGGATGCCGCCCATGTCGCGGATGCCGCCCAGCGAAGCTTCCAGCTTCTCACGCTCACGGGTTAGCTGGAGAACTTCCTTCTTGGTGAAGCCCGACACATCGCCCGACAGCATTTCTTCCAGTGCCTTCAGGCGTCGGATCGAACCCGAGATCGTCTTCCAGTTGGTGAGCATCCCGCCCAGCCAGCGGTGGTTGACGAAATGCTGGCCCGACATACGCGCGGCTTCAGCGATCGGCTCCTGCGCCTGACGCTTGGTGCCGACGAACAGCACCTTGCCGCCCGAACGCACGGTCGATTCGACGAAATCAAGCGCGCGCGCAAACAGCGGCACGGACTGCGACAGGTCGATGATGTGAACACCGTTACGCGCGCCGAAAATGTACGGCTTCATGCGCGGGTTCCAGCGGTGGGTCTGGTGGCCGAAGTGAGCGCCGGCCTCAATCAATTGCTGCATCGTGACGACAGGTGCCGCCATAAGTAATTCCTTTCCGGTTGTTCCTCTGGAAGACTGGAACCGTGATGCGGAGCTCCCGCAAACGGCACCGGTATGTGCGCCTTCCATGTGAATTTGCTTGCAGCGAAGGGCGTATGCCTTGGCTCAAGCGAGCGCGCCCTTAACCGTGTCGCGACCGGAAATCCAGACATGAATGCACGCGCTTACGAAAAATCGTCTCAGGGTCGGTGCGAAAGGCGCTTGACAGGCCGGAACATGTGGGGAACAAGGTTGGAGAACAAAGAACGAACAATTCAGGGGAACCCGCCATGCTTGCTCTTGCCATTTCTGCTCTGTTCACGCTGACCGGTTTCGTTGCTGTGGCTACAATCGCGCACAGCCTGATCGGCGCGTACGCGGCCTATGCGCAACTGATGCGGGAAGGTGAAGTGATGCGGGCAGGATTTGCGCTTCAGGCTGCGGCGGTTGACATGCAACTGCGCGCCGCTCGTCGTCAGGACGTCACGCCGCGTCGGCGCTCGGCTCCGCTGCGGAGGCTGCCGCATCAAATTTGCGCCGCTGCTTGATCCGCCCGTACTTCACTAGGCCGTAAGGCATCAGCGCAAGATAGGCGATACAGATCGCCGCTAGCGTCCACCACGGCTCCAACAACAATGCGGCAAACGCCAGCCCCGTAAAGGCGATCAACGGCAAGCGGATCGAACGGCGCGGCCGGATCGAGGCCCAGCTCAAGGTTGCCATGTTCGAGATCATCAAGATAGCGATTACCGCCAGCCAGAGAGTCATCAGCACGGGATCGCGGAACACGGCAATGCCGGTTTCGTGCCACAGGTAGAACGGGGTGAAGGCCAGCCCTGCCCCGACCGGAGCAGGCACGCCGGTGAGGAATCCGGCAGACTTGTGCGGCTGATCGTCCAGATCGATCCGGGCGTTGAACCGCGCGAGCCTCAGCGCACAGCAGATCGCAAAGGCGAGCGCCGCAAACCAGCCAAAGCGCGGCCAGTCCTGCAAGGACCAAAGGAACAGGATCAGCGCTGGCGCAACGCCAAAGGAAATCGAATCCGCCAGACTGTCGAGCTCCGCACCGAAACGCGACTGCGCGTTGAGCAGCCGCGCGATGCGCCCGTCGATCCCGTCGAGCACACCGGCCAGGACCACGAGGCCAATCGCATAAGTCCACTGCGCATCAATTGCGAAGCGGATGCCAGTCAGCCCCGAGCACAGTGCTGCTGCCGTGATCGCGTTGGGCAGCATGGCCCGCAAGGTCAGCCCGCCGGCACCCGGACTGCGCACATCTTCGTCCTCGTCCTCGGCGGCCTTGGGGCCCAGCCGTGCCGGGAAGAACCGCGCGCCCGGAATCTTGCGCGGGCCGCGCTTGCGGGGCGGTTGGCTCACTGCGAAATTCCCTCGATCAACCCGCGCTGGCCGATCTCGGCAATGACGGTTTCGCCGGCAATGGTGGTCTGGCCGATCATGACCTTGGGATCGGTCCCGGCCGGAAGATAGATATCAACGCGGCTACCGAAGCGGATCAGGCCGACACGCTGGCCCTTGGCGACCATGTCACCCGGCTTGACGAACGGCACGATCCGCCGCGCCACCAACCCGGCAATCTGCGTGAAGCCGATCTTCAGCCCATCACTCCGTTCGATCAGGATATGCTGGCGTTCGTTTTCCTCGCTCGCCTTGTCGAGTTCGGCGTTCATGAACTTGCCGGGGATATAGACCACCCGCCGTACCGTCCCGCCCACAGGTGTACGGTTGATGTGAACATCGAACACGCTCATGAAGATCGACACCCGCGTCACAGTGCCGTTGGGCAGGCCCGCAAAGCCCGAGCCGTCGTCGATCTGCAATTCGAGCGGTGGTTCGACCTCCTCGATCAGCGTGACGATCCCGTCAGCCGGAGCGATGATCGCAGCCTCACCCTGCGGGACCACCCGTTCGGGGTCGCGGAAGAAGGCGAACACGCCGAAACTGAGCAGCAGCAGCGGCCAGCCGATCAGCTCCCAATCGAGCGCGAGCAAGAAGAACAGGCTCACCGCCAATGCGATCAACCCGAATTTGCGACCTTCCGGATGGATCGCGGGCCAATCCCAGCCCGCCTCGCCGCGACCTTTGTTATCGAGAATTTCGCCTGCCATCGGAGGGCTTCTAGGGAGTGCAGCGCGTGGCCGCAAGCAACTCGGCCCTCAGCTCACCTTGCGTACGAACACCGTGCCCGCAGAATAGCCGGCGCCGAAGCTGCAAATGAGGCCGGTATCGCCAGCCACGAGATCGTCGCTATGCTGGTGGAAGGCGATGATCGAACCCGCGCTCGAGGTGTTGCCATAGGTGTCGAGCACCGTCGGGCTCTCGTCCTCATTCGCCTCGTGACCCAGCACCTTGGTCGAGATCAGCCGGTTCATGCCCGCATTGGCCTGATGCAGCCACAGGCGGCGCAGACCTTCGGGATCGATCCCCAGCCGCGCAGCTTCATCAAGGATCATCTGCGCCACCATCGGCACGACTTCCCGAAATACCTTGCGGCCCTCTTGGACGAACAGCTTGTCGGCGGTGTCCGCAGTTTCAGGCGCAGCGCGGTTAAGGAAACCGAAATTGTTGCGGATGTTGTTGGAGAACACCGTTTTCAGCTTGGTGCCAAGGATAGCCCAGTGCTCTGTCGGCGCAATGGCGGCATCTTCGACCAGCACGGCTGTGGCGACATCGCCGAAGATGAAGTGGCTATCGCGGTCGCGCCAGTTGAGGTGGCCGGAGGTGATTTCCGGGCTGACCACCAGCACGGACCGCGCATTGCCTGCGCGGATATAGTCAGCGGCGGTCTGAATGCCGAAGGTCGCCGAAGAGCAGGCGACATTCATGTCGAAGCCGAAGCCTTCGATCCCCAGCGCCTGCTGGATCTCGATCGCCATCGCCGGATAGGGGCGCTGCATGTTCGAGGCCGCGCACAGCACCGCATCGACATCCTCAGGCTTGCGGCCAGCGCGCTCCAGCGCCTGCCGCGCCGCGGCCACGCCGATTTCGGCCATGAACGACAGCTCGTCATTGCCTCGTTCGGGCAGGCGCGGGCACATGATCGCAGGATCAAGGATCGGCGCCTTGCTCATCACATGGCGCGATTTGATCCCGCTCGCCTTCTCGATGAACTCGACCGACGAATAGGCGAGCGGCTCAGCATCCGGATTGGCCTCGTTGTGGCGATCCACAAAGGCGTTGAAGCTGGCGACCAGTTCTTCGTTGGAGATGCTGTCGGCGGGCGTGAACAGGCCGGTGGCCGAGATGACCGGGCGGCCGGTGAGGGGAGCTTGCATTTCCTGCATGGGACTTTCTTGCATGGGGCGCACGCCTTACTGCCCCCCCTCTCCTGCCGCAAGCCCTGCCGCCTGCGCCTCCGGTTCGAGCACATCGCGCAACAGCGGATTGGGAAAGGTCCGCGCGATGGTGACGGCGTAGAATTCCTCGGTGATCTCGGGCAACTGAAACAGCTCGTAAAGCGTACCAGCGGCCAATTCATCACGCACCACGATGGGCGGAATTACTGCGACGCCGACATCATTGCGGGCCAGAAGCCGGATCATCGCCATGTCGTCCGCCTCGGCGGCGACGCGCGGAACGATGCCAAGCCCTTCGATCATCGCATCGAACCCGGCCCGCAGCGCAGTCTCGGGCGTGGGCAGGATCAGCGGCGCGGTGGTGAGCAGGCGACTGAGGCCCTGCGCCGCCATGGCCAAGCGCGATCGTGTGCCAACCAGGCTGACCGGCTGCTCCGCCAAGCGCCGCACCAGATAGGGGCTCGCCGCATCGCGGGCGGGCACCTGATTGGTGAGCAGCACGTCAATCGTCAGCGCGTCGAGCGCGCGCAGCAGGCTCGCTTGCGTGCCTGACCGCAAAACCACTTCAACATCGTCGCGCCCGATCAGTGGTTGGAGAAAGCCCATCTGGAAATTGCGCGATAAGGTCGCCAGCGCGCCGATCCGCAGAACCTTCCGTTGTCCACCGACTGCGCGGAACGTGGCGGTGAGCTGTTCGGAGGCGCGGAAGATCTGCTCGGCATAATCCAGCGCGATCCGCCCTGCCTCGGTCAGCACCAGATTGCGGCCGCGCCGCTCGAACAGATCATGGCCGAGATCCGCCTCCAGCGCCTTGATCTGTGTGGAAACCGCGCTTTGCGAGATATTGAGCGCGCGGGCCGCCGCGGTCAGCGTGCCTTCGCGCGCGGTTGCGCGGAAGAGTCGCAGGTGGTGAAGGTTGAGCGTCGCCATGGTACCAATTTCGCATAATCGTTCGATTGAGACGAACGTTTGACGACAAAATATGTATTTTCTTTAATTTCGTCCACCCCCTATCCGGCAAAGCGTTCCTGAAGCCCTCTTTTCCTGCCGGAGCGCTGCCATGTCTGACGCCATCGCCCTCACGCTGTTTGCCCCGCTGGCGCTTGTGCCAGTGATCCTGTTTGCGCTCGCCCGTCCCGGTAAGCGTCCCGGCAGCCTGCCGCGCTGGTCGGAAGGCGCGGCACTAGCCGCTTTTGGGCTGGCGCTCGCAGGCCTTGTCCAGACCGCCTTGTTCTCCTCCCCGGGTTTTGCGCTGCTGGATGGCCCCTTCGCTCTTGCGCTCCGCAGCGACCTTGTCAGTGCGAGCGTCGCCACGCTGGTCGGCTTCATCGGCTGGATCGTGATGCGCTACAGTCGCGCCTATCTCGACGGAGAAGCGCGCGAGGGTGCGTTCCATGCGCTGATGCTGACCACGCTTGCCGCGGTTCTGGTGTTCGTGCAGGCGGGCACCCTGCCCACCATGATCCTTGCCGCCATCGCGGTCGGCCTGACCCTCAAGCGCCTGCTGCTGTTCTACCCCGACCGGCCCGAAGCTCAGCGCGCGGCGACCAAGTTTGGCGCCGTGTGGCACACGGGTGACGTGATGCTGGTGATCGCTGCGGGGCTGCTGTTCGCCCGTTTCGGGACGCTCGATCTGGCCGCGCTGCCTGCCGCCGCGGCTACCACCGGGCTTGGGCTTGCCGGAACGCTGGGCGTTGCAGCCATCGTCGCCGCCGCCGCGCTCAAGACTGCCGCCTTCCCGCTCCACGGCTGGCTTACCGAGGTGATGGAGGCCCCCACCCCCGTCTCCGCGCTGCTCCACGCCGGGATCATCAATTCGGGCGGCGTGCTGCTGATCACGGCCGCCCCGCTGGTGCAGGCGAGCACCGGCGCGATGGCCGCGCTCGTCCTGATCGGCGGGCTGACCGCCCTGTTCGGTGCAGCCGTCATGCTGACTCAGAGCGCGATCAAGACCGCGCTCGCCTGGTCGACGATCTCGCAGATGGGCTTCATGCTGCTGCAATGCGGGCTCGGCCTGTGGACGCTGGCGCTGCTGCACATCATCGCCCACTCGCTTTACAAAGCGCACGCCTTCCTTTCCTCCGGCGGCGCGGTGGCCGAGGTAGCCAATATCCGCCGCCCCGGCCCGGTCGCAGTGCCGAGCGTTGCAGCGGTGCTCAAGAGCTTCGCCTTGGCGCTCGCCATCTTCGCCGCGATCGCCGGGGCCTTCACCGCCGTGTTTGGACCGAAGTCCCCGCAGGCGCTGGCGCTGGGCGCGATCCTGATCTTCGGGGTGGCTTACCTCGTCGCACAGGGCCTTGCCGACCGCGCGCCGGTCGCCCTGACCAAGCGCACCGCCGGTGCCGCGCTTGCTGCCGCCATTGGTTACTTCAGCTTCCAGACCCTGGCCCAAGCCATCTGGGGCCCGATCCTGCCGACCCCGCCGATGCCGGGCGAGCTGGAATGGGCGATGCTGGTGATCGCGGTGGCGAGCTTCGGCCTTGTCGCCTTTGCGCAGGCCCTGTTCCCCCTGTGGGCGCACCACCCCGCGACGGCCGGTCTGCGCGTCCACCTTGCCAATGGCCTCTACCTCAACGCCCTGCTGGACCGCGCAATCGGCGGCTTCCGCACGACAACCACCCGCTGATGAACGCACCAACGGAGACAATGCCATGCTGATGAACCACGCTGACATCGCCCCGGCCCGCTTTTCCGCGGTGCTCGAAGCCGCCGAGGCTGCCGGCCGCGCCATTCCGCCTGCCTTCCCGCTGGATGCGACCGTGGCGGTAAACCCCTTCCTCGGGCAGACCGGAGAAGACCTCGCCAGCACCGCCGCGCGCCTTGCCCGCGTCGCCGGGGTGCGCGTCACCTGTACCGGCGCCGAATATGCCGCCGCCATCAAGGATGGCCGGATCAGCGCCGATAACCTTGCCGAGGCGCTCGCCGCCTCGCCCTCGCCTCTGAAGCCTGCGACTGTCACCGCCTTGCGCGAAATGGCCGTGACGCTGGGTGATGGCCCTGCGCCGCGTGCCCTGCCCACTGTGGCTGATCTCGCTGCCGAGGCGACCGGGATCGATTGGCCCGCCCTGATCGACAAGTGCATCGGCCTGTGGGCGGCAGGGCACTTCGACCGCGGCCAAGCCCTGTGGTCACCCGCGCCCGGTGCCGAAGCCTTCACGGCCTGGCGCGGCTGGGCGCTGCATGACCTCACGCCGGAAATCGCCGGGCTGGACGGCTTCTGCGCCCATGTCGCCTGCGCGCCCGACACCACCGAGCGTGCGATCCTCTCCGCAGCCGAGACGCTCGGCCTGTCTGACGCGGCCGCGCCGACCGCATTCCACCGCTTGGCCATGAGCCTTGGCGGCTGGGCGCAGCATGCGCGCTGGCTGCTCTGGCAGGCGGAACTGGTCGGCGATACCGACCGCACGCTGATGGACCTGCTCGCAATCCGCCTGATCTGGGACGAGGCGCTGCTGCTGCGCACACCGCAGATCGCCGATCGCTGGGCTGCAACCGTCGCGGCGCACGCGGTGCCGATCACCGCGACCGCCGAGGACGTGGCGCTGGCAATCCTGCAAGACGCGGCCGATCGCGGTCATCAGCGCCGTCTTGCCGCCGCGCTCGACGGTGCGGCCCCGCAAGGCGAGCGGCCCTTCCTGCAAGCCGCCTTCTGCATCGACGTGCGTTCTGAAGTCTTCCGCCGCGCGCTCGAATCGGTCGATCATTCCATCGCAACCATCGGTTTTGCCGGGTTTTTCGGCCTGCCTCTGGCGCACCATGCGCATGGTTCGGACATACTCGAAGCGCGCCTGCCGGTGCTGCTCAACCCCGCAGTCAACACCACGAGCGCGGGCGATCCGGCCAAGGATCAGGCCTCCCGCATCAATGCCCGCAGCCAGCGCGCATGGGGCCGGTTCCGGCAGGCGGCGGTGTCTTCCTTCGCCTTTGTCGAGGCGATGGGTCCGGTCTATGCGGTGAAGCTGGTGAAGTCGGCGCTCGGCCTTGGCAACACCGCCAAGTCCGAGCCTGCCCCCGAAGTCATCGGCGGCATGAGCGCCGCAGCCAAGGCCGATACCGGCGCGGCGGTGCTCAAGGCGATGAGCCTGACGCAAGGCCACGGCGCGGTTGTGCTGCTGCTCGGCCACGGCGGCAACACCACCAACAACCCGCATGAAAGCGCCTACCACTGCGGGGCCTGCGGCGGGTACACCGGCGAAGTCTCCGCGCGGCTGCTCGCGATCCTGCTCAACGATCCCGAAACCCGCGCGGGATTGGCCGAACGGGGCGTGGATGTTCGGGCGGACACCCTGTTCGTGGCGGGTCTGCACGATACCACCACCGATGACATCACCATCTACGAAGATGGCCTCCCCGCCGCGCGCAGCGGCGATCTTGCCAGAGTGCGCAAATGGCTGGCGCAGGCCGCCAAGGTTGCGCGGGCCGAACGCGCGGTGCGCCTACCCGGCGCGCGCGGGAACACCATCGCCGCCCGCGCGCAGAACTGGGCCGAAATCCGCCCGGAATGGGGCCTTGCCGGATGCGCCGCCTTTATCGCCGCCCCGCGCGAGGCAACCGCTGGTCGCGACCTTGGCGGGCGCGCGTTCCTGCATTCCTACGACTGGCAGGCGGACGCAGGCTTCGGCACGCTGGAACTGATCATCACCGCCCCGGTGGTGGTGGCGAGCTGGATCAGCCTCCAGTATTACGGCTCCAGCGTCGCGCCTGAAATTTTCGGCGGCGGTAACAAGCTGATCCACAATGTGGTTGGCGGGATCGGCGTGATCGAAGGCAATGGCGGCAAGCTTCGCGCTGGTCTGCCCTGGCAGGCGGTGCATGACGGCGAGCACCTCGCGCATGAACCCCTGCGCCTTTCGGTCATGATCGAGGCCCCGCGCGAGGAAATGCTCAAGATTCTCGAAAAGCACGCGAGCGTCCGGGCGCTGTTCGATAATGGCTGGCTGCACCTCTTCGCCCTGAAAGACGGCAAGGTCGACGCGCGCTATCTGCCGGGCCTCAAGTGGGCCGATCAACAACCGGAAATGCTCGCCGCCTGAGCGCAGACGAGCAAACCGGCGAGCCATCAGGCGACGCACCGGCTTTTGCTGATGGGGAATGGACCAAACGTGTTCGGTCAGGTCAAAACGGAGGAAGTGGTGGACAGGGCTGGATTCGAACCAGCGTACGCTTGCGCGGGCAGATTTACAGTCTGCTGCCTTTAACCACTCGGCCACCTGTCCACACAGTCCCCTGCCATGAGGGGGGCGCTCCTGAGCGGGTCACGCTCTGAAATTGCGCGAGTCCGTTGCCGGGCCCGCCGCCGAGAGGCGCCCCTTTGGCGAAGCACTGCTTGCCTGTCAATGCCCCTGCTGGCAGGGGGTGCCTTTGAAAAGCCTCAGGCGGGAAACAACATGAGCAAAGGTGAAAAGAAGCGCGCCCTGCGGGGCCGTGCGGGGCGTATGAAGGGCGGGCGCGGCTCGGGTCGTGGCAGTGCGGGACAGGTGCGCCTCTGGGGCCGCCATGCGGTCGAGGCCGCGCTCAAGAACCCTGATCGCCAGCACCGCAAGCTGTGGGCCACGCCGGAAGGTCTCGAAAGCCTCGACGGCGAATTGCCCGCAGGTTTCCCGGTCGAACATGCCCAGGCGGCCGATCTCGCCCGCCTGGTCGCCAAGGACGCGCCGCATCAAGGGCTGGTGCTGGAATGCGCCGCATTGGAAGACGTGTTCCTCGACGAGGTGGCAGATGGCGAAGCGGCCCGGCCCATCGTGGTGCTCGATCAGGTGACCGATCCGCACAATGTCGGCGCGATCCTGCGCTCGGCGGCGGCCTTCGGGGCCGCGGCGATCGTGACGCAGGACCGCCATGCGCCTTCCGAAGGCGGCGTGCTGGCCAAGGCGGCATCGGGCGCGCTGGAGACTGTGCCGTGGGTGCGGGTGGTCAACCTCGCCCGCGCCTTGGAGGAATTGGCCGAGGCCGGGTATTGGCGCATCGGGCTGGCAGGCGAAGCCGAGGCGGTGCTCGCCGATGTCATGCCCACCGGGCCGCTGGCGATTGTGCTCGGCGCGGAGGGCGAAGGCCTGCGCCAGAACATCGCCGCTCATTGTGACGTGTTGGCGAAGCTGCCGATCACCTCGGCCATCGAGAGCCTCAATGTCTCGAACGCGGCGGCGATTGCGCTTTATGCGGTGGCCACGCGCAGCTAGAAGCAGGGTCAGGGAGGGAATTGCCATGACCATGTTTTCGACCATCCGCCTGCGCGCCGCTGCGGTGCTGGCTGTCTTTGCGTTCGTCCTGAGCGGCTGCTTCATGACGCCTGGCAAGTTCACGTCCGAACTCGCGATCACCGGGCCGGACAGCTTCACCTTCAGCTACGAAGGCGAAATCTTCTTCCTCGGCCTGTCCAAGCTGGCGCAGATGGACGCGGCGAACACTGACAATTTCACCGCCAATTGCTTCGACGATGAAACCTACGAGAGCCGCGATTGCACCCCTGAAGAAGAGGCGATCCAGCGCGAAGAGTGGGAAGCGGGCGCAGCAGAGCGGGCGGAACAGGCCAAGAAGCAGGCCCAGCAGATGGCCGCGATCATGGGCGGGATCGATCCGTCCGACCCCAAGGCCGCCGACGAACTCGTCAAGCTGCTCCAGCGCCAGAAGGGCTGGGAGCGAGTGGTTCACAAGGGCGACGGGGTGTTCGACGTCAGCTACCGCGTGTCGGGCACGATGGGCCACGATTTCACCTTCCCGATGATCGAGGGCTTTCCGCAGACCAATCCCTTCGTGCAGGTATTCCTGCGCAAGGGAGGTCAGGTGCGGATCAATGCGCCGGGCTTCGCCGCGCAAAGCACGGATAGCGCCGGGCTTGGCACGGTTCTGGGTGCAGGCTCCTTCGCCGGGCTGGCTGCCATGGGCGCTGCGGAGCAGTCGCGTGAAGCCGGGCAGGACCCGGCGGCCATGCCCGGTGTGCCGGTGATGGACGGGACCTTCACGGTCCGCGCCGCGGCCGGAATGCGAATCCTCGCCAACAACACCGACGAAGGCCCTGTGACTGAGGCCGGCGGTGAGGCGCTGATCTGGCCTATCAACCAGCGCACCGCGCAGGCCCCGACCGCATTGATCGCCGCGGCTCCCTGACGGGCGCGCGCGGCTAAGAAAAACCCCGCCGGCCGCGAGGCTGACGGGGTTTTTTCTTGCCCTTGAAAAAGGATCAGTCTGGCTGGCTCTCGGTCAGTTGACCGCGTCCTTCAGCCCCTTGCCCGCCTTGAACTTGGGCTGATTGGAAGCCTTGATCTTCATCGGCTCGCCAGTACGCGGGTTGCGCCCGGTGGACGCCTTGCGCTTGGCAACCGAGAAGGTGCCGAAGCCCACCAACCGCACTTCGTCCCCGCCCGAAAGCGCCTTGGTAATTGCGTCGAACACGCTTTCGACGGCGTTCGAGGCATCGCTCTTGGACAGACCGCTCGCGTTGGCAACTTCGCCGATCAGGTCGTTCTTGTTCATATGGGAACCCCCTAGCTGCTGGATATCGATTATCGGTGTGAATCGCGCACGTAAGAAACGGCGAGACTGAGACGTTTTTTGATAGGCTGTCAAAGGCAAATAGCCCGATCACCGTCACCAGGCAAAAAGCCAAAGCAGTTTATGCGCCCAACATAGGTTGGGCGCTCGTTAGCCTGATGAATACCGTCGCAGGAATTGTGCAAACCTGCCGCGATTCACGACAGGTGCGAATCCCCACGACTCAATGCGCGGTCGGCACCTCTGGGGTTGCCGGACCTGTTCCCGAAGCGGGATTGACTGGCTGACTAGCCAGATCATCCGCTTCAGTCCATTCGATCGCCACCAGCGGCTCGGTCAGCGCACGGGCCAGCACCTCATCAACATGAGACACCGGCACGATCTCCAGCCCCGCCTTGGCGTTCGCCGGGATTTCGGCGAGGTCCTTGACGTTCTCCTCGGGGATAAGGACGGTCGTGATCCCGCCGCGCAGCGCCGCGAGCAGCTTTTCCTTCAGGCCGCCGATCGGCAGCACCCGCCCGCGCAGTGTGACCTCGCCCGTCATCGCCACATCAGGGCGCACCGGGATACCGGTAAGGGTCGAGACGATCGAGGTGACCATGCCGATCCCGGCGCTCGGCCCGTCCTTGGGCACTGCGCCTTCGGGCAGGTGGATGTGGATGTTCTTGCGGTTGATCAGGCTCGGCTTGATGCCATAGGCTGGCGCGCGGGCCTTCACGAAGCTGAAGGCGGCCGAGACGCTTTCGTTCATCACCTGGCCGAGCTTGCCGGTGGTCTTGACCTCGCCCTTGCCCGGCGTGGTGACGCTTTCGATGGTGAGCAATTCGCCCCCCACCGAAGTCCATGCCAGACCCGTCACAGCGCCAACCTGCGCCTCTTCCTCCGAAACGCCGTGCTTGAACTTGCGCACGCCGGAGAAGTCGCCGAGGTTTTCGGGCGTGATGGTGACGCTGGTGGCTTTCTTTTCGAGGATTTGCCGCAGGCTCTTGCGGCACAGCTTGGCAATCTCCCGCTCCAGCGTGCGCACGCCTGCTTCACGAGTGTAGTAGCGGATCAGATCGCGCAGGGCCTCTTCTTCAAGGGTGAATTCACCCTTCTTCAGACCATGCGCCTCCACCTGCTTTTGAACCAGATGGCGCTGCGCGATCTCGACCTTTTCGTCCTCGGTATAGCCTTCCAGCCGGATGATCTCCATCCGGTCAAGCAGCGGCTGCGGCAGGTTGAGGCTGTTCGCGGTGCACACGAACATGATGTCGCTGAGGTCGAGATCGAGCTCCAGATAGTGGTCCTGGAACTTGGCGTTCTGTTCGGGATCAAGCACTTCCAGCAGCGCGGACGCCGGATCACCGCGGAAATCCTGACCCAGCTTGTCAATCTCGTCGAGCAGGAACAGCGGGTTCGACGTGCCAGCCTTCTTGAGATTGGCCACGATCTTGCCCGGCATCGAGCCGATATAGGTGCGCCGGTGGCCGCGGATCTCGGCCTCGTCACGCACGCCGCCGAGCGACTGGCGCACGAATTCGCGGCCCGTTGCCTTGGCGATCGACTTGCCGAGGCTGGTCTTGCCGACGCCCGGAGGGCCGACGAGGCACAGGATCGGCCCCTTCAGCTTGTTGGTGCGGGCCTGCACCGCGAGATACTCGACGATCCGGTCCTTGACCTTCTCCAGCGCATAGTGATCGGCATCAAGCACGGCCTGCGCCTGCGCAATGTCGCGTTTCAGCTTCGACTTCTTGCCCCACGGCAGACCGAGAAGCACGTCGAGATAGTTGCGGATCACCGTCGCCTCGGCGCTCATCGGCTGCATGCCGCGCAGCTTCTTCAGCTCGCTGAGCGCCTTGGCCTTGGCTTCCTTGGACAGCTTGGTCTTTTCGATCTTCTCGGTCAGTTCGGCGATTTCATTGCCTTCGCCATCATCGCCGCCACCCAGTTCGCTCTGGATCGCCTTCAGCTGCTCGTTGAGGTAATATTCGCGCTGGGTCTTTTCCATCTGGCGCTTCACGCGCCCACGGATGCGGCGCTCGACCTGCAACACCGACAGCTCGCCTTCCATGAAGGCCATGACGAGTTCGAGCCGCTTCAGGGGATTGCCCTCGGTCAGCAGCGCCTGCTTGTCCGAAACCTTGGCGCTGATTGCAGCGGCGATGGTATCGGCCAGCTGCCCGGCATCGTCGACCTCGGAAAGATCAATCGCGGCGTCATCGCCGAGCTTCTTGTTGAGCTTCACATATTCGCCGAACTGCTCGGTCACCTGCCGCATCAGCGCTGTGACTTCGCTGCCCGAAACGGTCTCAGGGCCCAGTTCATCGACTTCGGCCAAGAGGTATGTGCCGACGTTTTCGAGCGCAGAGAGCCGCGCACGCGCCTTGCCTTCGACCAGCACGCGCACCGTGCCATCGGGCAGCTTCAGGAGCTGAAGCACCTGCGCAATCACACCGACGTCGTAAAGGTCGTCACCCTCGGGATCGTCACAGCCCGGATCAAGCTGAGCGAGGAGGACAATGTCCTTCGACGCCTCCATCGCCGCTTCCAGCGCTGCCACCGACTTGTCGCGCCCGACGAACAGGGGAACGACCATGCCGGGGAAAACGACGATGTCGCGCAAGGGAAGGAGAGGGAAAGTCTGGGTCATTTGTCTATTTCCGCGGCGGCCGTTTGGACCTGCCTTCCGGGCGAATATGGGTAGCGGTCAGGCGGGCCGCAATCCCTTTTGCGCAAGAGCTGTGGAACATGAAGCATGGCGTTAACCGCCCGCCGCTATCCTGCGCGTCAGAGCGAATGAGGCAGGCGATGAAACCGATTGCTTGGATTGTTGCTGGCCTTGCCTTGTCCTGGCTGGCCAAGGTGGTTGAGGGCATGGGCGATCTGTCAGCCCAGGCATCCGAACGCCTGCCGCTGTATATCCCGGCGCTGCTGGTTTTGGCGGCAGGACAATATTGCATGTACCGCGGTTTTCGCAGCGGGATTGCGGCGGTGTGGTCGGGGGCATTCGACCGGCGGCAGAGCAAAGCCTCGTCCAACGCGCGGCCCGCTCAGCGTTTGGCCAGCGACCAAGGCGAGGTGACCAGCGATTTTGATGCTGATGCCGTAATCGCGCGCTATCTCGAAAGTCGGCAGGCCACCGCCCCGGCCTCGCCCGAGGATGCCCCGCAGCAGGCAGCCCGCCTGCCCGCTGCACCATCATCTGCTCGACGCCCAGCCAAAGCTCAGGCCCCGGCACGGCCCGGCTTTGGTCGTCGGATTGTGTAGGATCAGCGCTGGCGAATTGCGATCATGGCTGTGACCCGGTCGCCTAGGCCCACCCCTTCAACGCGCTGCACCGCGACCTTCACGGGCAGAAAATAGGTCTCGCCGCGCGGAAACAGTGAGGTGTTGAAGTCGGTATCGCCAATCCGCGCGGTGGCGGGGAGACAACCCCAGCCATAGCTCGCCTCGCGCGCGGCATAGCGCAGGTCCGCAACGTGCTCGTCAGGGACCGGCACGAACAGAAACGGCGCCGGGCCCCGCCATTCGACGATGGTGCCAGTAAAGGTGATCTGGGCGAGGATGTCGTCCCCACTCATGCAGCCCCGCTATTCGGAACTTCATCGCCCCGGATCGGCAGATACAGGATCAGCGACGAGAGTGCCGTCTCAACAGCGATCGCCAATCCGACCAGCCCCGCGCGATGCGCGAGGCTCAGCTTCATCGCGAAGTCGTGTCGGATCATCCCTTACCCCAAGCCGGGCAGGTTGAACCCCGGCGGCAGGCCCATCGAACCCTGCATTTCGCGCATTTGCTGATCGGAAACCCGGTCTGCCCGGTCGCGCGCGTCGTTGAAGGCGGCGGTGACGAGGTCTTCAAGGATCTGCTTGTCGTCCGGCACCATCAGGCTGTCATCGATGCTGACACCGAGAATCCGGCCCTTGGCGCTTGCGCGGACCTTCACGAGGCCACCGCCTGCGGTGCCTTCGACCTCAATCGAGTCCAGCTTCACCTGCATCTCGTTCATCTGTTTCTGAATGGTCTCTGCGGCCTGCTGGGCCGCGGCCATCATCTCTTCCATCGATTTCATTGCGGGGGACTCCTCAATTCCAGGGGGGATTGCCAGCGCCGGTGGCGACTTTGGCGGGGGTAATCAGTTCGGCATCGGGAAAGGCCTCGAACGCGGCCTTGACCAGCGGATCGGACCGGATGCGCGCATCCTCGGCAGCCGCGTCGGCCTCGGCGACTTCGCGCAAGCTCGGCTGCGCGGCCCCTGTGCCGCGTTCGATCAGCCAGCGCTTGCCGGTGACCTTGAACAGCGCCTCGCGGATGTCGGGCGCGGGATCGTCGGGGAAATTGTCGGCCTGCTGATAGACCAGCCGTTCGCCAGCGAGTTCGATCACCCGCACCCGGTCGCGCATCATCTGGGCAACGCGGAGCTGGCCTGCGGCATCGACCGCCTCGACCAGCGCGGCCCAATCCTGCACGGGCGAGGCTGCGACAGGTGCGGCAGCGGGCGCGGCACCCTCAGCAGCGGCGGGGGAAGAAGCGGCAAACCCGATGGCTGCAATCTCCTCGATCCGCCGCGCGAGCTTGCCGGGATCGGGCATCTGCGCCGCGTGGAGGATGCGCAGGAGCGCCATCTGGAGCGAAACGAGCGGATCGGGCGCGGTGCGCACTTCGTCATGCCCCTTGAGCAGCAATTGCCACAGCCGGTGCAATTCACCCGCACCCAGCCTTGCCGCGAAGTCGGCGAGCGCGGCGCGCTCTTCCTCGGCTGGCGCATCGGGTTCGCCGCCCGAAACCTGCGCCAGCGTCACGCGGTGCGTCAGGTCCATCAACGCGCGGATCAAGGCCAGCGGCTCAACGCCGAGCGCATATTGCTCATCAACGGCCGCCAGCAAACTCTTGGCATCGCCTGACAAAATATGGCCCAGCACGCGGCGCTGCGCGCTCTTGTCCGCGAGGCCAAGCATGTCGCGCACCCGGCTGCCGCTGACTTGGCCCTCGCCATCAAGGTCCGCGTGAGCGATCGCCTGATCGAGAATGGAAAGCCCGTCACGCACCGATCCTTCGGCGGCGGCGGCGATGATGCTGAGCGCCTCGGCTTCGGCCTCGACCCCCTCCAACCGGCACACCTTGGCGAAGTGCTCCGCCAGCATGGGCGCGGGGATACGGCGCAGATCGAACCGCTGGGTGCGGCTCAGCACCGTGACCGGCAGCTTGTCGACTTCGGTGGTGGCAAACAGGAACTTCACATGCGGAGGTGGTTCCTCAAGTGTCTTTAGCAAAGCATTGAAAGCATTGCGAGACAACATGTGAACTTCGTCGATGATATAGATCTTGTAGCGCGCCGATACGGCGGCGTAGCGCACCTGCTCAATGATCTCGCGCACGTCGTCGACGCCGGTATTGGAAGCCGCGTCCATCTCGATCACGTCGATATGGCGCCCCTCGGCGATGGCCGTGCAGGCCTCGCACACCCCGCATGGATCAATGGTCGGCCCGCCCTGCCCGTCCGGCCCGACGCAGTTCAATGCCTTGGCGATCAGCCGCGCGGTCGAGGTCTTGCCGACCCCGCGCACGCCGGTCATCAGGAAGGCATGGGCGAGCCGGTCGCGCGCGATGGCATTGGCGAGGGTTCGCACCATCGCTTCCTGCCCGATCAATTCCGAGAAAGTCTGCGGGCGGTATTTGCGCGCCAGCACGCGGTACGGCTGCGCGGCGGCAACGGGCGAAGAGGCTGGGGCCGAAACAGGCAGGACCGGTTCTGGCGCGGGCGTGGACGGTACTGGCGATGGCGGCGCAAGATCACCGAACAAGGCATTCTGCCCAGCCGCCTCCAGCTCCGCTGCGGTCGGGCCGGTGTCAGTGTCCTCAGGCAGATCGGGATCGGAATCGGTCATGCGGACAAGCTAGGCGTTCAAACCCGCTTTGTCATGGTGCGCATCGCCGCGATCGGGGTGAAAAAGGAGCCGAGCGACCCGCCGCAATCCACCTGAGCTGCTTCCTTCCGGACCTGACTCGGTGAGCGGACGCAAACGTCCACCCGACTCCCACGCGAGCATATGGCGCGGGTCGAACAGAAAATCAACTAAGCGAAAAAATCGGCCCGCAGGGCCGCAAGGGCAAACGCCCGCCGCGGCTTATGCCGCGTAGCCAAGGCGGGCGGACGCCCGCCGCCCGGCGCTTGAGGGCCTAACGAAAGTTATCAGCGTAGGCTTGCAGCTTGAGCCGCTTGGGCGGGGTCGCATGGACGCGGGCGGCGATGCCGTACTTTTCGGCATAGGCCTTTGCCGCATCCTTCGAGGGGAAGGTCAGGTTCACCTGCGACTGCGTGTCGGCGCTACCGGTCCAACCCATCAGGGGATCGGCGAAGCGCGCTTCGGATTGCTCGAACTCCAGCACCCACTCATCGGTGTGGGCTTTGCCGAACTGCATCGCGTGCTTGGTCTTCTGATAGATACGTGCACTCATGCTCAGCCCCTTAGATCACGAATCGCTGCGGTTGAAGGCGTTTTTGGTCTTGAGGCTCGGCTTTTCCAACCATGGCTCATCCGGCCAGCGGTGCTTGGGATAGCGGCCCTTCATGTCCTTGACCACATCGCGCCAACTGCCACGCCAGAAACCGGGCAGATCGCGGGTCGACTGGACGGGACGGCCGCCGGGACTGGTCAGTTTGAGCAGCAAGGGCGTGCGACCGATCATCGGCTGCACATCCAGCCCGAACAGCGCTTGCACCCGCACCTCGACACTGGGCGCATCATCGCCCGCATAGTCGATGGCGTGCCGCGAATCGGCGGGCGAGGTGAAATGCGTCGGCGCGGCGCTTTCGAGCTGCTGGCGCGTGTTCCAGTCGAGCAGGCCCAGCGCGGCCTCGGCGAAGCGATGGGGGGGCAATTCAAGGTCGCGCCGCCCGGTGATCAGCGGTGCCAGCCATTCCGTCGCCCGGTCGCGCAGGGCCTCGCGCGAGAGCGCCTTGACCCCGGCAAAGCGCGCGCGGGCGAGGAAGCCTTGGGGCAGCATGTCCTCCAGCCGCTCCACAGCCTTGCCCACAAGGATATCCACAAGCAGTCCCGGATCGGGCGCGGGCTCGGGGACGCTCGCCAGCACGATGGCCCCAAGTCGCCGCTCGCGCCGCGCCTCGACTCGATCTTTGTCACTATTCCAGCGGGTTGTGATTCGTTCCTGCAATTCACTGGCAAATAACGCAGCAATCCGGTCGGCTGCGATTTCCGCTCCAGCGGTAATCCGAGCGCCCTTGGCCTGCCCCTGCGCATCGCCGATCACGATCCACTCGGCGCGGGCCAACGGCGAGGCGGGGTCGAGCTGGTAGCCCCTGCCCCCGGCACTGAGCCAGTTCTCGCCGGACTGGTCGCGCCGCCGCGCGACGAAATCGGGGCGCGCGAGTGCGAGCGCTTCGGCGGCGTCGGCCGCAGAACTATCCCCGATCACCTGCGCCAGCTTCGCCGCCTGCCGCGCCCAGCCCTCCGCAATCCGCGCTGCCGCCACGCTGCGCGGTGCCCGGTCGCCGCGCCAGCGCGTGAGGCGTTGCAGGAGGTCTTCGCCCCGCCCCCCAAGACCGCGTTCCTGCAACAGCATGATAAGCCGCGCCGCATCCTCGCCGCAGCCCGCGCTCGCTCCGTGGAGCACGGCAGCGGCCTGATCGGGCGCCATCGGCAGGCTGGCAATCGCTTCTCCCAGCGGCGTGATCCGCCCGCCGGTATCCAGTGCGCCCAAGGCCTCCAGCGCCCCGCGCGCCGTAGCGACAGAAGCCTCGGGCGGCGGATCGAGCCACGGCAGCGCTTGCGGATTGGCAGTCCCCCACTTGGCCAGCCGCAGCAGCAAAGGGGCGAGGTCAGCCTGCATGATTTCAGCCGGTGCGAATTCCGGACGGCCAGCATGGCCAGCCTCTTCCCACAGTCGATAGGCCACACCCGGCCCTTGCCGCGCCGCCCGCCCGGCCCGCTGCGCTGCCGAAGCTTGACTGGCCCGGCGGGTGATGAGGTGAGTGGAGCCTGCTGCGCGGTCGAACTCGGCCAGCCGCGCGAGGCCCGAGTCCACGACCACGCTTACCCCGTCCAGCGTCAGCGAGGTCTCGGCAATCGCGGTGGCGAGCACGATCCGGCGACGGCCTTCGGAATCGCGACGGATCGCAGCGCGCTGGGCGGCGGGTTCGATCTGGCCGTGGAGCGCATGGATCGGCACGTCCTTCAGTCGCGGCTCCAACCGTTCGCGGACCCGCTCGATCTCGCGCACGCCGGGGAGGAAGGCGAGGATGTCGCCCGTTTCCTCGCGCCATGCAGTGAGCACAGCTGCGGCCATCCGGTCTTCAATCTTTTGCGAAGCATCGCCGCCAAGCCATTTTATTGCCAGCGGAAAACTGCGCCCTTCGCTTTCGATGATTGCCGCACCTTCGCCCAGCAACCGGCCAAACCGCGCACCATCAATCGTCGCCGACATCACCAGCACGCGCAGGTCGTCGCGCAGCACGGCGCGGGTTTCGAGCGCCAGTGCGAGGCTAAGATCGCTGTCGAGCGCGCGTTCGTGCGCCTCGTCGAATAGCAGGGCCGAGACGCCGGAAAGCTCGGGATCGTCGACCAGCCGGTTCACCAGGATCGCTTCAGTGACCACAAGGATTCGGGTCTTGGCAGAAACCTTGCTGTCGAGCCGGGTCAAATAGCCGACGGTCTCGCCGGGCTTTTCGCCCAGCATCTCAGCCATGCGCTCGGCCGCAGCGCGAGCGGCGACGCGGCGGGGCGAGGTGAGGATGATCTGGCCGGTGCACCACGGCTGGCTCAGCAAATCGGGAGCAACCGCGGTGGTCTTGCCCGCCCCCGGCGGCGCGATCAGTACGGCGGCACCCTCGCCCGCCAGCGCGGCGCGGATCTGCGGCAGGACGGCGTGGATGGGCAGGTCGGGGATCATGCCCCGCCCGTTACCCCGATCAATGCCCGCGCGCGACCGCGAATTGCGCCGCTTCGGCCATCGCCTGACGGGCCTTGCCATCAGGGAAGATCGAGATTGCGTCGATCGCCCGGTGCGCGAAGTGACGGGCGCGTTCGCGGGTGTCTTCCAAGGCGTTGTGCTTGCCGATCAGGGCAATCGCATGGGCGAGATCGTCGTCCGAGGTGCGATGCCCGATGATCGCGTCCTTCCAGAACTTGCGCTCTTCCTCGTTCCCGCGGGCATAGGCGAGGATCACGGGCAGGGTCATCTTGCCCTCGCGAAAATCGTCACCCTGATCCTTGCCCATTTCCGCAGCGTCGGAATCGTAGTCGATCGCATCGTCGACCAGCTGGAAGGCAACGCCAAGATTGCGGCCATAGCTTTCCAGCGCGCGTTCCTGTTCTTCCGAACATTCCGCCACCACGGCGCTGATCTGGCTGGCGGCGGCGAACAGCGCGGCTGTCTTGGCGCCGATGATGTGGAGGTATTGCTCCTCGCTGGTGGCGATCTGGCGCTGGGCGGAAAGCTGCGAGACTTCCCCTTCCGCGATCACCGCGCTGGCGCGGGCGAGGATCGAGAGGACGCGCAAGGACCCATCCTCGGTCATCAGTTCGAAAGCGCGGCTGAACAGGAAGTCGCCGACCAGCACGGTCGCCGGATTGCCGAAGATGATATTGGCCGCTGCCTTTCCGCGCCGGAGCTCGCTGCCGTCCACGACATCATCGTGCAGCAGCGTGGCGGTGTGGATGAACTCAACCGCAGCGGCGAGCTTGTAGTGGCGTGTGCCCTTGTAGCCGACCAGTTCTGCGCCCGCGAGCGTCAGCATCGGTCGCAGCCGCTTGCCCCCGCCCGAGATCAGGTGGCCAGCCAGCCGCGGGATCAGCGGGATCTCGCTCTGCATCCGTTCAAGAATCACCGCGTTGACGGAGTTCATGCCCGCAGCCGTCAGCGACAGCATCGGATCGAGTGTCGGCGCCTTGCGCGGCAGGGGAATGATATCGGCACTCATGCTGCCTGCGGCTCTAGGGCGGCCCCAGCGTGCTTGGCAAGCGCAGAATTGCTGCTAGTTTCGCAGCCGATGTCCGACAAAACGCAAACTCCGGGCGAGCCCGATCCGAAGCTCGCTGCCTTCCGCAAGAGCATCGACAATATTGATGCCGCGCTGATCCACATGCTCGCCGAGCGGTTTCGGATCACGCAAGCCGTGGGCGAGTACAAGGCCAAGATGACCCTGCCCCCGGCCGATCCTGACCGTGAAGCGCGGCAGATCGCGCGGCTGCGCAAGCTGTCGGAAGAGGCCGATCTCGATCCCGAATTCTCCGAGAAGTTCCTGCGCTTCATCATCGACGAAGTGATCCGCCATCACGAGCGTGCAGCTGCGGGCTAAGGCCTGCCGCTGTCTTCGGCGGCAGTGGGCAAAGTCGGTTCGGGCGGCGGAGGCGGCGGGGCCAATTGCTCTTGCCGTTGCTGCTCGCTGATCTGCCTCAGCAATTCCGCCCGTTCGCGCAGAACACGCCGTTGGTTGCGGTTGTATCTATCATAGCTGCCATCGCCGATGCTGTTGCCCCGCGCCTTGCGGGTCAGCGGCACGCCCAAACAGGTCGCATCCTGCCCCCGCGCGCGATTGCATTCGGGGCCAACTCCCGTCTGGTCGATCACCGGCGCAACGTAGGGATTGCTGAACACGGTGCGCTGGCCTTCCAGCGGGTCACCGGTGGCGCATCCGCCGAGTAGCGCCGCGACGAGGATCATGCTGGGGCGGATCGGGTTCATGCCGGCATTTCTCCGGTTTGGGACGCGCTTTCAATCGCTTGAGCGCTATGAACCGAGAGTGAATTGGGCAGGAAAAGGATCAGCGCGGATCACGCGTCCCGGTGCCTGCGCCTTCTTGCTCAGCGGGCGGGCTGTCGGCTGGGACTGCGGGCGTCGGCACTGCCGGGCCTTGGCGGCGGGCGCGATATTCCTCCATCAGCACGCGGCGTTCTTCCGGCGGCAGTTGGCGCAGAGCCTCGCGCCGCTGTTCGGGCGACATACGCCGCAACTGCCGCAATCGTTCGGGCGCGCGGGCATCGTCGCGCAGCGGCTGGACGATGCCCTTGCGGGTCAACGCCTCGCCGTTTGCAACCTTGCGCTCCATCTCCGCACGCCGTGCGGCGAGACGCTCATCGGCAAGCTGCTGGCGGCGGGCCTGCGCTTCCTCGACACGCTGGCGGAAAGCCGCTTCTTCCTCCGGCGTCGGCACCGGGAGCCCCGCGGCGCGGCGCTGCGCAATGGCGTTGTCGATGCGCTGGGTGATATTCTCGCGCCGGGTGGCGTAGCGCCCCGCGCGTACTTCATCGATCCGGCGGAAAGCTTCGCTGAGTTCCTCAGGCGTATCGACCGGGCCGACAATCTCGACCTGTGCTAGGCTCGCCGGTTCGCTGGCGGTGTCCGGTGCCGCGGCGATCACGGGTGCGGGTGCCGCGGCGCGGGCTGGCGGCTTGCCGGTAATGCTGGCCCAGACCTTTTCCGCCGAGGGGACAGGAATGTCGAATTGCTGGAGCAAGCCTGTCGCCGCCGCAGCCGTGGCGAGCGCGCCGAAGCTGGCGATGCCGAGGGCGATCCCCCGCCCCAGCCGCCAGCCGCGCCAACGCCGCTGTTGGCGCAATTCCGGCAACGGCGCAGGACGCACCTCGGCGGCGGCGAGTACCCGGTCGGCAAACCCGGCGGAGAGGCCCGGCACGGCATAATCGTCCAGCACCCGGGCCAGCGGGCTACCGGGAATGACGGGCGCGCCCTGATCCTGTTCACTCACGCTCATGGCGCGTCTCCCTGCGCCGTCCACGCCTGCCGCAAGGCCGCGCGGGCGCGGTGCAGCAGGCTCTCGAACGCCTTGATGTTCATGTCCATTGCCTCGGCCGCTTCGGCATTGGGCAATTCTTCGTAATAGGTCAGCACAATCGCGGCACGTTGCCGTTCGGGCAGCGCCATGATCAGTGCGCGGGCGGTGCCATCACGCTCGCCCGCTTCGATCAGCGTATCGGCGAGCGGAGTGTCGTCCGCGCTGTCCGGCACCTCGCCGTCCGACAGCCGCCGGGTGCGGCGCAGGCAGTCAATCGCGAGGTTGGTGACCACCCGTTGCAGCCAGCCGCCCAGCCTCAGCGTTGCCGCTGCCTGACTGCCAATAGGATGGCGCGCCGCGATCTTCGGTGCCTGATCCCACAATCGCAAACAGGCTTCCTGCACAATATCCTCAGCCTCATGGCCATCGCCGGTCATCCGGTAACAGGCGCGGTGAAGCGCGGCGCCGTGGCAAGCGATCACCTCGCGCAGCGCCGCCGGATCGCGCGCCGCGAGCCGTGCCGCCAATGCCGCATCATCGCCCGGATCGGCGATGCGCAGAGCAGAGGTCAAAGGCTCGCTGCTGGCGTTCATATCTTGGCGCAAAGGGCCCCGTTTGCGTGTGAACAGGCTTAGTCCGTTGCGCTTACAACGCGGGCCTTGCGAAAACCCTTCGCGGCCTGCGTCAAGTGGCGCGTGGCAGGCGCAGTTCGACCAGCAAGCCGCCGAGATCCTCGCTCTCGGACAGAGTGACGCTGCCGCCGTAAATCTCCGCCACATCGCGCACGATCGCCAGGCCAAGGCCGGTGCCCGGCTTGTCGGTATCGAGCCGGACGCCGCGGTCAAAAATGCGGATCCGCTCGGCCTCGGGAATGCCGGTGCCGTCATCCTCGACCCAGATCAGACACATCTTGGGATCGCGAGGGACCCCGGCCTCATCGGGATCGACGGTGACGAAAACGGAACCGCCGCCATATTTGGCCGCGTTCTCGATCAGGTTGCCGAGCAGTTCGTCGAGGTCCTGCCGCTCAAGCGAGACGGCGGCGTTGCGGTCACCGGCGATGTCGAGCCGGCCATCGGGATAGAGCCGCTCAACCGCGCGGCGCACGGCTTCGGCGCTGGCCATGACATTGGTCCGCGCATGGCCGACCGCGCGGCGGCCGACGGCGCGGGCGCGGGCCAAGTGGTGGTCGACATGGCGCTGCATCGTGCGGGTCTCACGCATCACCGCCTCGCCAAGGTCAGGCGCGCGGGCGGTGGCGGCATTGGTCAGCACAGTCAGCGGGGTCTTCAAGGCGTGGGCGAGATTGCCCGCATGACGGCGCGCTTCTTCGGCCTGCCGCTCGGAATGTTCGAGCAGCGCGTTCAATTCCTCCACCAGCGGCTGCACTTCCAGCGGCAGCGGCTCGGTGATGCGGTTCGCGCCGGTAGTGCGCAGGTTCTGGATCGCCGCCCGCACGCGGCGCAAGGGCGAAAGGCCGTAGCGGATCTGGAGCAGTGCCATCACCAGCAGGCCCAGCCCGAGCACCGCAAAGCTCCAGATCAGGATCAGCCGCACCCGCCCGATCTGCGTGTCCATCTGCTCGGTCGCGCTGGCGACGGCGAAGGTCCAGCGCGTTTCGCTGCCGGGCAGGATCACGGTACGTTCGGCAAGGCGCAGCGGCTCGCCCTTGAACTGGTCCGAGTTGTAGAAATGGATATCGCTGTCGAAATGGTCGCCCTTGGTGTCAGCACCTTGCAGCTTCAGGGTGCGGTCCCACAGGCTGCGCGAGGGCCAGGGTTCGTAATTGCCGCCACTGATCTGCCAGTACAGCCCGCTCCCCGGCTCAAGAAAACGCTGATCGCCGAGAGTGCGATAGAAATAGACCTCGCCGCTCGCGTCGATTTCGGCAGACGCGATCATGGCGGTCAGGATGTAGTCGAGCTGTTCGTCGAAATTGGCTTCGACCTGCGTCGTCAGCGTGCGTTCGAGCGCGATGCCACCGCCAAGCAGAAGCACGAAAATCCACCCCGCCGCGATCAGCCCCATGCGCCGGGCAAGACTGGCGCGCGGTTGCGGTGTGGTGGCTGTGCTCACGTCATCCGGCACACCCCCAGCCTCGCCCGCGGGCAAGACGACAGGTGCATCGCCGCCGAGGGCCGCCGCCTCAGGCGCGCGGCTGGTCGGCGGGGTCGTCGAGGCTGTAACCGAGGCCACGGATGGTCGTTATCACGTCTGCGCCAAGCTTCTTGCGAATACGGGTGACGAAGACTTCGATGGTGTTGGAATCGCGGTCGAAATCCTGATCGTAGATGTGCTCGATCAATTCGGTGCGGCTGACCACCTTGCCCTTGTGGTGCATCAGGTAGCTCAGCAGCTTGTATTCCTGCGCGGTCAGCTTGACCGGCTCGCCGTCCAGCGTGACGCGGCCAGAACGGGTGTCCAGCCGCACGTCGCCCGCGGTGAGTTCCGACGAGGTATTGCCCGAAGCGCGGCGGATCAGCGCACGCAGGCGGGCGATCAGCTCTTCGGTCTGGAACGGCTTGGCGAGGTAATCATCCGCGCCCGCATCGAGCCCTGCGACCTTGTCCGACCAGCTGTCACGCGCCGTCAGCACCAGCACCGGGAAGCTGCGCCCTTCGCGCCGCCACATGCCCAGCACGGTCAACCCGTCGATCTCGGGCAGGCCCAGGTCGAGCACCACCGCGTCGTAATCCTCGGTTGAGCCCATGAAGTGCCCGTCCTCACCATCGACCGAAAGGTCGACAGCATAGCCCTGCCCCTCAAGCGTCGATTTGAGCTGTGCGCCAAGGGTCGGTTCGTCTTCGACGATCAGAATGCGCATGATCCACCATTTCCAAGCTTAATGTTGCGCCGGGTCGTGCGCTTTTGCCGCTCACGCGTCAAGCAAGCGCCGCGCGCCTGTGCCGCTGCTTTCCCCCGATGAAAAAGCATATCCGCCCGCCCGTCAGCGCGAACGGCCGATGATCCGCCCGGTGCGGGCGTCCACATCGACATGGGTGACGCGGCCATCCTTGATGAACTTGAGCCGATAAGCCCGCGCGGTCGAATCATAGGCAAACCCGAGATATTCGGCGCCCTTCATCATCGGCAGGATCTTTGCCTCGATCTCGCCCGAACGCATGATGTTGCCCGCCTGCGCTTCGCGCCGGGCCTCACCCTGATCCCCGCGCGTCTGATCCTGCTGCGCCGCAGCGGGCGCAGTCACCAGTGCCGCAGCGGCCAGTGAACCAAGGATCAGGGCGGGAAAGCGTTTCATGACAGGATCATGCCTAGCTGATGTCCATTGAACAAGTCGTGAATGGCACTACTTCGCGGGCGAGCCGCTATTCTTGACCAGTTCGTAAGTGATCGAAATGTTCACTCCGGCCTGAACCATACCCGGCTGGACCGGCGCAGCATCGACCTTCGTGGCGCTCAACCGCATTTCCGCCATCTGCGGCATGGGGCTGTTGCCGGTCATCCCTTCGCTGATCGCCAACACCTTGGCCCCGTCATAGCCGAGCATCGCGGCATAGGCCTTGGCCTGCGCCTGAGCCCGCTCGACCGCGCGCTTGCGGGCGGCGTCCTTGGCGGCGGTGTCATCATCGATGCTGAAGCTCGGCCCGTTGATGTCATTCGCCCCGGCTTCGACCAGCGCGTCGAGCACGCGGCCGGTGTCGTCGATCTTGCGCAGGATCACACTCACCCGGTTCGAGGCCATATAGCCGCGGAACACCTGGCGCTGGGTGGCCTGATCGTAATCATAGCGCGCGTTCAGGTTGATGCCGGTGGTCTGGATGTCCTTCTCGGCCACGCCCAGCGCCTTGATCCGCGCGATCACCTTCTGCATCTCGGCCGAGTTCTGGCGCAAGGCCTCGGTCGCGGTCGGCGCTTCCGTGGTGACACCTGCACCGATGGTGGCCGTATCCGGGGCGACATCAACGCTTTCATAGACGTTGAGTTCGACCACCGGGCCGGTCGCGGCAATATCGACATTGGCGGCAAGCGCCGCTGCGGGAAGCGTCAGCGCCGAGGCGGCAATAAAGGCAATGGCGGGTTTCATCATGGTAAGTATTCCTCCGATTGGTCGCGCCTCTGCACCCGTCCAGCTTTCGCTGCACTGAACCGGACGAAAACGCGCTCTTGTGGCGCGGGGGGCAAGCCCCTACTTGGCGCATCCCATGGCACAGCCTCCCATCTTCTCGCTCGAAGGCATCGCATTGCAGCAAGGCGGGCGCTGGCTGTTCGGCGGTCCGACCCCCACCAGCGGCGCGGCACCCATCGATCTCCACGTGCTGCCGGGTGACCGACTGGCGCTGATCGGGCGGAACGGCGCAGGCAAAACCACGCTGCTGCGGCTGATCATGGAGCGGATCGATGCCGACCGCGGCGCGCGGCGGATCAAGCCGGGGACGCGGATCGTGTTTCTGGAACAGGACCCGGATTTCGGCGGTGCGGAAACGCTGATGGACTTCGCGCTCGGCGGAGAATTGCCGCCGGAACGGCACGAGGTCGAGGCCATCGCCGGCCAGCTCGGCATCGACATGAGCCGCGAGGCCGCAACCGCCAGCGGCGGGGAACGCCGCCGTGCCGCGCTTGCCCGCGCCTTGGCGCAGGACCCCGATCTCATCCTGCTCGACGAGCCGACCAACCACCTCGATCTGGCCGCGATCGACTGGCTGGAGGACTGGCTGTCGCGCTATCGCGGTGCCTTCATTACCATCAGCCATGACCGCACCTTCCTCACCCGCCTGACCCGCGCCACCCTGTGGCTCGACCGCGGCACGCTGCGCCGCAAGGAGGTCGGCTTCGGCGGGTACGAGGCGTGGGAAGAACAGGTCTATGCCGAGGAAGCCCGCGCGGCGGAGCGGATGGACGCCAAGCTGAAGCTGGAGGCGCACTGGCTCGAACGCGGGGTGACCGCGCGGCGCAAGCGCAATCAAGGGCGGCTGGAGAAGCTCTACCAGATGCGCGCGGCGCGAGCGGCGATGATCTCGGGCGCGGGAACGGCGAAGCTCAAGCTGTCCAGCGATGATGACTTCAAATCGAAGTCGGTGATCGTCGCTGAGAACATCTCCAAATCCTACGGTGACCGCGCGATCATCAAGCCCTTCACTTTGCGTATCCAGAACGGCGACCGCATCGGGATCGTCGGCTCGAACGGCGCGGGCAAGACCACCTTGCTGAAATTGCTCACCAAGGAACTGGAGCCCGACACCGGCAGCGTCACCCACGCCCGCACTCTGACAGGGGTAATGATCGACCAGCAGCGCAAGCTGCTTGAGCCTGGCGCGACCGTGCGCCAGATTGTCGCCGAAGGGGGCGACTGGGTCGATGTTCGCGGGGTGCGCAAGCACGTTCAGGCGTACCTCAAGGACTTCCTGTTCGATCCCGGTCTGGTCGATACCAAGATCGGCATTCTGTCGGGCGGCGAACGCTCCCGCCTGTTGCTGGCGCGCGAATTTGCCCGCACCGCCAACCTGTTGGTGCTGGACGAGCCGACCAATGATCTCGACCTCGAAACCCTTGATCTGCTGCAAGAAGTCATCGCCGATTTTGACGGGACGGTGCTGATCGTCAGCCATGACCGCGACTTTCTCGACCGGACGGTGACGGTCACTCTGGGCCTTGATGGGTCCGGCAAGGTGGACATTGTGGCGGGCGGCTATGCCGATTGGGAGGCCAAGCGCAAAGCGCCAACCAATGCGGGACGAACCGGCTCTGACCGTGCGCAAACGCGACCAAATGATGCAACCGATGGCCAACCAAAGGCGCCACCTTCAAAGCCCGGCGCCGCGCCCAAGCTGTCCTACAAAGACCAGCGCGATTACGAGATCCTGCCAGCGCGGATCGCGGAGCTCGAAGGTGTCATCGCCAAGGGCGAAGCACTGCTGAACGATCCCGAGCTCTACGCGAAAGACCCGCAAAGGTTCGCAACCATCAGCAAGGGCATCGAAAACGCCCGGGCGGAAAAGGACGCGGCGGAAGAACGCTGGCTGATGCTGGCCGAGCTGGTCGAGGGGTGAGCGCCCCCGCACCGGGGGACCATGTCGAAGCGCTGCGGGCGCGGATCGCGGCCTGCACGTTGTGCGCCGAGCACCTCCCGCTCGGCCCCCGGCCCATCGCGCACTTTTCTGCCACCAGCCGCCTGCTCATCATCGGTCAGGCCCCCGGCACCAAGGTTCATGCCAGCGGCGTGCCGTGGGACGACGACAGCGGCGACCGGCTGCGCGGCTGGCTGGGGCTGGACAAAGCGACCTTCTACGATCCGGCGCAGGTGGCGCTGGTGCCTATGGGCTTCTGCTACCCCGGCAAGGCCAGCGGCGGAGACGCCCCGCCGCGCAAGGAATGCGCGCCGCAGTGGCATGAGGCGGTGCTCGGCCTGCTCCCACCCGAGCGCTTGACCCTGCTGGTCGGCACCTATGCGCAGGCGCGCTATCTGCCACATCTCAAGCGCCTCTCGCTTGCCGAACGGGTCAGCCGCTTCGATGACGATTGGCCGTTTGTGGCCCTGCCCCACCCTGCGTGGCGCTCCCGCCTGTTCATGGCCAAACACCCGTGGTTCGAACGCGACATTCTGCCGCAACTTCGTCGCCGGGTCGCAGCACTGCTCGGCTGACCGCGATTTTGCCATATTGCCGAGATAGGCTGTGCGAGGAGGGATCATTATGTCGATCGAACACGTCGCCAAGCAATTCACCGCCGCCATCCGCGCCGATGACGCACAGGCCTATCGGGCCATGTGGGCCGATGACATCGTCAGCATCGAACCGCATGAAGGAGAAGGCAGCCGCACCGAGGGGCGGGAGGCCCTGCTCGCCAAACATGCATGGTGGGAAGCCAACGCCGAAATGCACGGTTTCACTGCCGAAGGCCCCTATGTTCACGGCAACCAGTTCGCATTGCGCTTCAGCATGGACGTGACGATGCAAGGCGAGCGGGTGCAGGCAGTGGAGATTGGCCTCTACACCGTCAGAGATGGGAAGATTGCCGAAGAACGGTTCTTCAGCGACGCCGGCGCCTGACTACGCCGGGTCACGTGATCCGGTAGAATTCCGCCACCCGTTCCAGCGCGATCCGCAACACCAGCTTGCCGCTGCGCGCGGGCCAGCCGAGGGTCTTTTCTGCGTCCGGAAGAGCTTCGCCCGCGCAGACCACGCGCCACAGAATGTCCTCCAGCCCGCGCCCTGCCGCCTTGATCGCTCCGTCGAAGCGTTGGCGGGCCGCGACTTGGCGCTCGCTTGCCGCCAGCCCGCGCTCAACAGTAGATTTCACCCGCACGGGGTCCCACCGCATCGTCACGCTGGGCGAGAGTTGCGCCCGTTCAAAATCGGACCGCAACGCCTCGCCCGCATCCAGTAAGCGATCGGCAAGATGCCCGCGCGCATGCAGCCAGACGAGCGGGCTTTCGGCGACATTGACGGTCACCGTGCGGCGCGGTTTTGCTCCGCCTTTGATCGCCCCCCGGCGCGGGCCTTCAGGGGTAAGTTCGCGTTCGACCAACTGGCGCTTCATGGCATATCCTCCGCTTGCTGAACGAGAAGCGACTTGCCAAGCGCGCACATCTGTAGGAAAGAAAAAACCAATTCGGTTAATCCAAGCGCGTTCTTGTGCGCCTACCGCTATGCTACTTGAGGGCGTGATATGACCAACCGCATTCGCGACATCCGCAAGGCCAAAGGGCTGACGCTGGCCGATGTGGCCGCCGCCTGCGAGCCGCCGACCACGGCGCAGACCATCGGGCGGCTAGAAACCGGGATGCGCCAGCTTTCGCTCACCTGGATGAACCGCATCGCTGCCGCACTCGGCGTCGAGCCAGCCAGCCTGATGCGCGCCGAAACGGCCGCGCCTGCGCAAATCGTTGCCGAGCTCGCTGCCAGCGGTCCCGAAGCGCTGACCGCCCCGCGCGAGGCCTTGCTGCCGAGCGATTTTGCCGCCGAAGATGGCCCGGCCCCGCTGGTGCTGGCGGTGAAGGACAGCGTCGGCGAATATCGGCCCGGCGATCTGGTGTGGCTGCGTCCGCTTGATCCCGCCGACACGGCGAACGCGATCAACCGCGATTGCTTGCTGCCCCGCCCCGGCGGACGCTTTGCCTTCGGGCGGCTGATCGACCGGCGCGGTACGCTGGTCGGCCTGCTCCCACCGGGCGCAGGGCAGAAGCAGGTGGTGGTCGACAATCCGGCATGGATTGCGGTCGCCTTCATGCTGGTCAGGCCGCTGTGAGGAACGGGCGATGAAACACGTCCTCGCCCTCTCGACGCTCTATCCCAATCCGGTCAACCCGCGGTTCGGCACCTTTGTGGCGCGGTCGCTCGAGGCGCTGGCCAAGCGCGGCGATTGGCGGGTGACACTGGTCAACCCCATCGGCCTGCCGCCGCTCGCTTTGGGCCGCTATCGCCCGCTCGCCGATCTGCCCGAGGTGAGCGAGGAAGGTGGCATCATCGTCCACCGCCCGCGCTTCACCCTGATTCCGCGCATCGGCGCGCGCCGCAACGCCGGGGCTATCGCCCGCGCGTGCCTGCCGCTGGCGCGCCGCATCCATGCCGCAACGCCCATCGACATGCTCGACGCGCAATTCTTCTTCCCCGATGGCCCCGCCGCCGCCGATATCGCGCGGGCGATGGGCTTGCCGCTGTCGATCAAGGCACGGGGCAGCGACATCAGCTTCTGGGGTGAGCACGACTTTGCCCGAAAGCAGATGCTCGACGCCGCGCGCACAGCCACCGGGATGCTCGCCGTCAGCCGCGATCTGGCGGGGCAGATGGCGGCGATGGGCATGGATGCGGAGCGGATCACGGTGCATTACACCGGGCTTGATCGCGACCGGTTCCGGCCGTTCGGCCACACCCAATTGCGCGCGCAACTGAGCCGCGAACTGGGCTTCGAGATGCCCGACAATGCCCCGCTGCTCGCCTGTGTCGGCGCGCTGATCGAACGCAAGGGTCAGGGGATCGCGATCCCCGCCTTGCGCGACATTCCCGGTGCGCGACTGGTGCTAATCGGCAAGGGCGAGGACGAGGCACGGCTGCGCGCGCTGGCGGTGAGTGAGGGCGTGGCAGAGCGGGTGCACTTTGCCGGCTCGATCGACCACGATCTGATGCCGCTGATCCTGTCGGCGGCGGATGTCATGGTGCTGCCGACTGTGAGCGAAGGGCTAGCCAATGCCTGGGTCGAAGCGCTCGCCTGCGGGACGCCGGTGGTGACGAGCGATGTCGGCGGCGCGCGCGAGCTGATTTCCTGCGATACCGCCGGCCGGCTGGTGGCGCGCAATCCTTCAGCCGTGGCGGCGGGGATCAACGCAGTGCTCGCCAACCCGCCCGCGCGCGAGGCGGTGGCAGCGCTGACGGAAGCATTCAGCTGGGAAGCCAATGCCGCAGCACTGGCCGCGCATTACGAGCGGCTGACGGCGTAAAGTCCCTCCCCGTCCCAACGGGATGGGGAGGCGCAAGAAAAGCCCTACCCTTCGCCGCGTGCCAGCTTGTCCTGACGGTCCGTCGCTGTCTCGGTCGGCACGAAGCTGGTCGAGGTCACGCCCATCCAGATCAGCAGCGGGCCCGCCATGTAGATCGACGAATAGGTGCCGATGAACAGGCCGACGGTGATCGCGGCGACCATGCCGAACAGGCTCGGCGGGCCGAAGATCAGCAGCGGGATCAGCGCGATGAACAGCGTCAGCGAGGTCATCACCGTGCGCGCCAGCGTCTCGTTGACCGAAAGGTCGAGCAGTTCACCCAGCGGCATCTTGCGATACTTCTTCAGGTTCTCGCGGATGCGGTCATAGACGACGATGGTGTCGTTGAGCGAATAGCCGATGATCGCAAGGATCGCGGCGACGATCTGCAAGCTGAACTCCATCTGCGTCAGCGCGAACAGGCCCACCGTGACCGACACGTCATGCACCAGCGCGAACATCGCGCCGACGCCGAACTGCCATTCGAACCGGATCCAGATATAGACCGAAACCGCCGCCATCGCGGCCAGCAATGCGAGGATCGCCTGATCGCGGAACTCGCCCGCGACCTTGCCCGAAACGGTGTCATTGCCGTCCTTGCGCGCGTCGGGATATTCCTTGGCGATCGCTGCGATCACCTTGTCGCCGATGGCGGTGGCAGCGCCCGGCGTGTTCTCGGTGCCTTCGGGTAGCGAGACGCGGATCGAGACCTGGTTGGGAGCGCCGAATTCCTGCACCACCGGCTCGCCATAGCCGAGCCCGCCGACCAGCTCGCGCAAGGACGGGATCGGCGCAGTCTCGCGCTCCTTGAAAGTCATGCGGACTTCCTGACCGCCGGCGAAATCGACCCCGAAATTGAGGCCATTGACCAGCACCGCGGCCCAGCTGCCGAAGATCAGCACCAGGCTGAGCACGAAGAAGGGGATGCGGAGTTTCAGGAACTTGATGTTGGTGTTGTCAGGGACAAGCTTCAGGAGTTTCATGGGTGCTTGCTCCTCAAATCGTGATGTCGTTGGGCCGCGCCTTGCGCAGCCACCCGGCGACAAACATGCGGGTCAGCGTCACCCCGGTGAAGACCGAGGTGATGATGCCGATCACCAGCACCACGGCAAAGCCCTTCACCGGCCCCGACCCGAAGGCGAACAGCGCCACGCCGGAAATGACGTTGGTGAGGTTAGCGTCCCAGATCGCGCGGCTGGCTTCCTTGTAGCCGGTCTCCACCGCGGCAACGACCCTGCGGCCCCGCGCGCGTTCTTCGCGGATACGTTCGTTGATCAGCACGTTGGCGTCCACCGCCGCGCCGATGGTGATGACGAAGCCCGCGATCCCCGGCAGGGTCAGAGTGAACCCACCCGCCGCCATCAGCCCGAGCAGCATCAGCACGTTCAGCACCAGCGCGACGGTCGCATAGACGCCGAAGCGGCCATAGGTCGCGATCATGAGCGCAATCACCGCGATGCTGCCGATCGCCATCGCGAGCAGACCCTTGCGGATCGAGTCCGCGCCAAGGTCCGGACCGACGGTGCGTTCCTCAACCACAGTAAGCGGCACCGGCAAGGCGCCCGACCGCAGACTGATCGCGAGGCTGTTGGCACTTTCCGGCGTGAAGCTGCCTGAAATCTGCGCGCTGCCGCCGATGATCGGCGTCTGGATCGTCGGCGCGGACAGCACCTGCTTGTCGAGGATGATCGCGAACGGCTTGCCCACGTTCTCAGTGGTCAGCTTGGCGAACTTGGCCCCGCCCTGAGAATCGAAGGTGATGTTGACGATGTTGCGATTGGTTTCGGGATCGACCCCGGCCTGAGCGCCGGTCAGATTGTCGCCGCGAATGCCGCCGAGCCGGTTGACCGTGACGAACTGGCCATCAAGGCCGGAGCCGGGCGCATAGGGGAAGGTTTCGGTGCCGACCTGTGATCCGGCCGGATCGGCGACCAGTTTGAATTCGAGCTGCGCGGTCTTGCCGAGCAATTCGCGCAAGGCATCCGGGTCCTGCAAGCCGGGCACCTGCACCACGATCCGGGTCGAGCCCTGACGGATGATGGTCGGCTCCCGGGTGCCAAGCTCGTCGATCCGGCGGCGCACCACTTCGGTCGCGCTGTCCATAGCATCGTCGAGCGCCTGATTGACGCCAGCGTCGGTCTGGCTCAGCACCATGCGCTGGCCATCCACCACCTGGAGGCTCCATTCGCGCACTGTCGTCTGGCCCTGCATCACCGGCTCGATCAGCCCGCGCGCACGATCGATATCAGCCGCGTTTTCCAGCATGAATGACAGCTGCCCACCCGCTGTCGAGACATCGCCAATGCGGATGCGCGGCTTGGCGTTGCGCATCAGCTGGCGCACGGTTTCTTCCATGTTCGTCAGCCGCTGGGCGCGAACATCGTCGGCCCGGGCTTCGAGAAGCAGGTGCGAGCCGCCCGCAAGGTCGAGACCGAGATTGACCTGCGGATTGGGCAGAGCCGAGGGCCAGTCGAGGCCGGAGACATTGAACAGCGAAGGCAAGGCCAGCACGGCGGCGGCCAGTGTCAGCCCCCACAGCCAAAGCTTTTTCCAGAGCGGGAATTCGAGCATTGCGTCAGGGTCTCACGCGCATAAGGTCAGGTACGGCAGCGGCATCAGGCCACAGCGTCAGTCGTTGGCGGGCTTGCCGCCCGGCGGGATAATGTCGCCCAGCGTGGCCTTGATCGCCTTCACGCGGACATTGGTGCCCAGTTCGAGTTCGACGTAGGTTTCGTCGACCTTGATCACCTTGCCGACCAAGCCGCCCGCGGTGACGACCTGATCGCCCTTCTTGACGGCGGCGATCTTGGCCTGGTGCTGCTTCTGGCGGTTCATCTGCGGACGGATGATCAGGAACCAGAAGATGGCGATCATGCCGACGATCGGCAGGAAGCTGATCCAGGCCGGCGGCGCGCCTGCGGCACCTGCGCCAGCGGCGGCAAGAAGGTCGAATGTCATAGGTTAAGCCCGTCAGGATCCCGTGAAAGATGTGCAAGGGTTACCCCCCTGCCGTTCAAGTGGGCGCGCCTAGCAGCATTGCAAGCGGGTCGCAATGATTGGGCCGGGCCGTTGTGCACGGGCCACAGGCAGAGCCGCAAGTCCCTCTCCGTTCGCGCGCGAACCGAGAGGGACTGTGCCGCCGATGCTTGCAAAACACCGCCAAACCCGCTTGCCAGCCCCAACCATGCCCCCTATAGGCCCCGCTCCACTGGTGTCGGGACGTAGCGCAGCCTGGTAGCGCATCACACTGGGGGTGTGGGGGTCGGAGGTTCGAATCCTCTCGTCCCGACCAGTGGTTTCCCCCCTTTTCGCCCCCATCACGCCGCGCCGCGCAGGCAATTGCGCGCGGGGTGCGAGCGGGTTAGGCTGCGGGCCTTGCTTCTCACGAAAGCCCCATCCCCATGAGCCGCTGGCGTCTTGCCGCCCCCATCGACGATATTCGCGCCGTTTTGCGGTCAGGCCCAGCTGTGCCTGATCGCTTTGCGCTGGCGACACTGGTCGAGGTGGATGGTTCGGCTCCGCGCGATGTGGGGGCACAGATGCTCATCACCGACAAAGACTATTGGGGTTTCCTTTCGGGCGGCTGCATCGAGGCTGATGTTGCACGCCATGGGCGCGAGGCGCTGGCCGAAGGTGCGCCGCGTCTGCTGCGCTATGGCGAGGGCAGTCCGTGGATCGATATCAAGCTCGCCTGCGGATCGGGGATTTCCGTGCTGGTCGAGCCGGTGGCGGCAGACGAACCGGCGGTCGCGGCCTTGCTGGCTGGCTGGGACGCGCGCCATCCTGTTGTGTGGTCGAGCGACGGCCGCGCGCGCCTGGCTGCCGCCAGTGACGAGGCGCATTCCGATACATGGGACGGTGCGCGCTACACGCGGCTGTTTACGCCGCCCTTGCGGCTGGTGCTGATCGGCGAGGACGGCGCGACGCTGACTGCGGCGACGCTCGCGCTGGACATGGGCTGGGACGTGGCGCTGATCGCCCCGGGCGGCCCGGAGGCGGTGCCCTTTCCCGGCATCACCTATCTCCGCAGCGATCCCGCAAGCGCGCTCGCCACTATCGGGCTGGACCGCTGGACGGCGATCGCGGTGCTCTCGCATGATCGCGAGGATGACGAGCGCGGGCTGGCAGCTGCGTTGCAAAGCGATGCGTTCTATGTCGGCGCCATCGGTGCACGGGCGCGGTTGGATGCGCGGATCGCACGGCTGCGCGGTCATGGCGTGAGCGAGGCGGCGATTGCGCGCCTCCACGCCCCCATCGGCCTCTACGGCTTTGGCAAAGCCCCGCGCGAGGTGGCACTGTCACTGGTGGCGGAGGTCGCGCAGGCGTTCCATGCCCGTGTCGCCGCAGCGAGATCAGCAGGCGTGTCGATGTCTAGCAGCACGCCGTTTTCGGCGGTCTCGATATAGGCGACCGCCTCGGGCCGCTGTTTCAGGAGCGCGGTTGCCCCCTGATCGCCGGTCAGCGCCAGAAGATCGGCAAAGGCAGCGCGAGTGAAGGCGACCGGGTGGCCGGGCTTGCCTGCCAACCGGGGGCGTGCGGCATAGCCAGCTTGGACTGCGGCCTCGCTGAGCGCGGGGCACAGGGGCACCGGCACCAGCGGCATATCGCCGAGGAACACGCACACGCCTGAAGCTTCAGGCGCGAGCGCGGCGATGCCGGTGCACAGGGTTGCGGCCATGCCCTCGGCCCATTCGGACGTGTGAAGGATGCGCGCATCCAGACCCACCAGCGCCGCATGAATGCCCGCGTCGTCCGCGCCGGTTACCACCACGACCTCGGCAAAGCCCGCTGTCGCAACCGCCTCAGCGACCCGCCGGATGACGGGAGAGCCCGCCATGTCAGCGAGCAGTTTGCCCCCGCCAAAGCGCCGCCCTGCCCCTCCGGCGAGGATCAGCGCCGACCAGCCCTGCAAGTTACGCCTTGGCTTGCGTGAGCAGCGGCAGGTTGCGGATGCGCTTGCCGGTCGCCGCGCTCAACGCATTGGCGAGTGCAGGCGAAGCCGGCGGCAGGCCCGGCTCCCCGATCCCGCCGGTTTTGGCGCCGCTTTCGATGAAGTGCACGTCCACCACAGGCGGCGCGTCGGCAAGCTTGAGGATCGGGTAGTCCGAGAAGTTGCTCTCCACCACCGCGCCCTTGTCGAGCGTAACCTGCTCGCCGATCGCCGAGGACAGGCCCATGATCAGCCCGCCCGCGATTTGCGCCTCGGCGTTCAAGGGATTCACCGTCGTGCCGCAGTCGACCACGGCCCAGGCCTTCAAGACCTTGGGGCTGCCGTCGTCCTTCACGCTGGCTTCGACCACTTCGGCGACAATGGTGTCGAAGCTTTCGACAATCGCAATTCCGCGGCCGACACCCTCCGGCAGCGGCGTGCCCCAGCCGGAGCGCTTGGCGACCATGTCCAGCGCCGCCAGGTGCCGCGACCCGGGGGCCAGGTGCTTGCGGCGGAACTGGTAGGGATCTTCACCCGCTGCCGCCGCCAGCTCGTCCATGAAGCTTTCGGTGTAGAACCCCATCTGGGTCGCATTCACCGAACGCCACGGCCCGTCGATCTGGTTCGACTGGTAGGCAAAGTGACGGCGCGAGGTTGCGGGGATGGCGTAGATAAAGGGCACCTCGCCTTCCGCACTGCCGCTTTGCACGTAATCGGTACGCCAGCCGGTGATCTTGCCGTCCTTAAGCGAGGCCTTGAGGCCCGCCGAAGATTGCGGGCGGTAGGTGCCGTGGCGCAGCTCTTCCTCGCGGCTCCACACCAGCTTGACCGGATAGGGCACCTGCTTGGCGAGCACGGCGATCTGGTCGATGATCTCGACCAGATCGGGGAAGCGCCGGCCAAAGCCGCCGCCCATGATCATCGGGTGGAAGACGACATTGTCGACTTCCAGCCCGGCAGCTTTGGCAGCCTTGGCGCGGGTCGAGAGCGGGTCTTGCAGGCCGCCCCATAAGTGGAGGGTGCCGTCTTTGAAGTGGCCGGTGAGCGCAAAGGGCTCCATCATCGCGTGGTGGAGGAAGGGGACACGGTATTCGGCTTCGACGAGTTTCACGCCCGCCGCCGCGAAGGCCGCATCGACATCACCGTCACCGCCCATATTGTCAGGCTCGCCGCCCGCCTTGCGCAGCTTTTCCTGCGCGGCGTAGATAGCCGGGGTCGACATCGCGCTGTGGCCGCCATCGGTGAACTTGGGGCTCAGGGCAGCAAGGCCCTTGGTCGCGGGCCAGTAACCCTTGGCGACCACGATCACGGCATCAGGTAGCTTCACCACCTTCTCGACGCCCTTGACGGCGAGCGCCGGGGCCTCGTCGACCGATTCCAGCTTGCCGCCGCGCACCGGTGCTGCCGCGATGGTCGCAACGCGCATGTCGGGGAGCGTGAAATCGATCCCGTAGACCGCCGAGCCATCAACCTTGGCGGGGATATCGCGCCGCGGAACGGGCTTGCCGATCAGCTTCCACTGATCGCGGGTCTTGAGCACCGGATCGCTGCTGAGCGAGCGCGTCGCTGCGCCTGCTGCCAGCTCGCCATAACGCAAGCTGCGGCCTGACTTGGCGTGGGTGACCTTGCTGTCCGCCGTGGTCAACTCGCTCTCGGGAACGCCCAGCCGGTCGGCCGCTTCAGCCATAAGTGCCGCCCGCACGGCTGCGCCTGTGCGCCGCATCGCAACCTCCCCGGTGAAGCGCACCGCAGAGGAACCGCCGGTAATCATCAGAGGCATGGACCGCGCCATCATGCCGATCACGGCATCGGGGATCAGCCCGGCCACCGTATCGCCCACCATCGTGGGGAGGAATCCCTTGGCCAGCGCCGCGTTGGCGAAGGCCATATCGGCCGGAGCCTGTTCGATTTTGACGCCGTCCCACGCCGCATCCAGTTCATCCGCCAACATCTGGCCCAGCGCGGTGTGCGATCCCTGACCAAAATCGATATGGGGTGAAAACAGCGTGACAGTGTCGTCTTCGGCGATGGTCATCACGCTGTTGAACGCATGCTTGCCCTCACCCCCGATAAGGGTGTTGGCGCGGCCCTTGGCGTTGCTGTCGGTCCACCACACGCCGAAGATGCCGCCGCCCACCACCAGCGCAGAACCGGCGAGGAAGATGCGCCGTTTGACGCCCTTGCGCTTCGGTTTTGCCGCAGGAGCGGCGGTTTCGGGATAATCGAGATCGGGATTGGGGTTGTCGGCCATTATGCCTCTCCCGTTTGCGCGGCGGCTTGGCCAGTCGCGGCAAGGATCGCGGTGCGGATGCGCGGATAGGTGCCGCAGCGGCAGATATTGGTCATCGCCTCGTCAATCTGCGCATCACTGGGCGAGCCGACCTGCTCGATCAGCGCCACCGCCGCCATGATCTGGCCCGACTGGCAATACCCGCATTGCGGCACCTGCGCGTCGATCCAGGCCTGCTGCACTGTGTGGAGCACGCCATCAGCGCTCTTCAGCCCTTCAATCGTGGTGACGGACTTGCCCGCGACATCGCTGAGCGGCACGCTGCATGAGCGTGTCACCGCGCCATCGACATGCACCGAACACGCCCCGCAGGCCGCAATCCCGCAGCCGAACTTCGTCCCGGTCAGCCCGAGATCATCACGCAATGCCCACAGCAGCGGAGTATCGGCGTCAGCCTCCACGCTCACCGGTTTGCCATTGACCGAAAATGCGATTGCCACAACTGGCTCCCCCGCTGGTTGATATACGTCCCATATAGCAACCTGTCGGCGCGCCGCCTAATGGAAAGACGCGCGGTGAGCGGGCTTGCAGGCGGGCGGCGCGCTTCGTAAGCGCAGGGGTGAGAGAGGAACCCATCATGGCCCACACCGCCCCCACTCCGCCCCGCATGCGTTCTTGGCTGTTCGCGCCCGGTGACAGTGAAAAGAAGATGGGCAAGGCGATTGCCAGCCCGGCCGATATCGCGCTGCTGGATCTGGAAGATTCGGTTGCGCCCGAGAACAAGCCCGCTGCCCGCGCGATGGTGGCAGAGCAGATCGCCGCGTCGGATAACGCCGCGCGGTTGTGGGTACGGATCAACCCGATCAGCACCGCCGATTGCATCGCCGATCTCGCCGCGATCATGCCCGCGCGCCCCGGCGGGGTGTTTCTGCCCAAGGCAGAAGGGGCGGCGGATATCACCCAGCTGCACCACTATCTTACTGCGCTGGAGGCCGCGAACGGCATCCCGCAGGGCCGCACCTTGGTGGCCGCATTGGTGACCGAAACGGCGGCAGCGATGTTCCGCACCGGCGAATATGCGGGCGACTATCCGGGCAAGACGCGGCTGGTGGCGATGAGCTGGGGTGCGGAGGATCTGTCCTCGGCGCTGGGCGCGCGGGAGCAGCGCGGGCCGGACGGTGAATATTCCCACACCTACGAAATGGCGCGCAGCCTGTGCCTCATTGGCGCTTCTGCGGCGGGGGTTGCTCCGATCGAGACAGTGCAACCGGAATTCCGCGATCTTGAGGCGTTGGAACGCCGCGCCAAATCGGTGCGGGCGCAGGGCTTTCGCGGGATGTTGGCGATCCACCCGGCGCAGGTCGATCCGATCAACGCCGCCTTCACCCCAAGCGCCGAGGAGTTGGCACACGCCCGCGCCGTGGTGCAGGCCTTTGCGGATCATCCCGGCGCAGGTGTGGTGGCGCTGGACGGCGCGATGCTCGACCGTCCGCATCTGGCGCTTGCACAGCGGCTATTGGCGGAGGCATCTGCGAAATAGGTTAATCCACTTTCCTACTTTAACCTGATTGGTCATTTCTGCGCGACTCATGCAATCAGGAGTGAAGCATGCCCCTCGTCGACGCCCTGATCGGCCCCATCGCCTCGATCATCGACAAAATCATCCCCGACAAGGAGGCGCGGGCGAAAGCCAAGCTGGAACTGATCGCGCTCGAAGGCACGCAGGAAATGCGGATGATCGAAGCGCAACTTCAGGCGATTGTCGCTGAGGCCAATTCCGCCGACCCCTGGACCAGCCGCGCGCGCCCCAGCTTCCTCTATGTGATGTACATCCTGCTGCTCGCCGCTCTGCCGATGGGGGTGCTGAGCGCCTTTCACCCACAGGCCGCGCGGGATATCGCAGCAGGGATGAACGCCTATCTCGCCGGTCTGCCCGAGCCGCTCTACGCGCTCTTCGGCACCGGCTATCTGGGCTACACGGCGGCGCGGCAGTGGGGGAAGGTCAAAGGCGTCGATCGGTAGGGGGAGGTTGGCGCCTTGCCTCCATCGTCACCCCAGCGAAAGCTGGGGCCTAGGGCCTCATGGAACGGCGCTTACCGCCCTAGGTCCCAGCTTTCGACGGGATCACGGAGTACGCGTGAGGTTTCGCCGTCCGGACGCAAAACGCCCTTAAACTGTGACACAGCGACGTGCAGCCCTAGCTTTCCCGGAACGACTTTCGCGTCTAAGCCCCTCTCCATGACCAACCTTGTCTACGTCCTCAACGGCCCGAACCTCAATCTCCTCGGCACGCGCGAGCCGGAGATTTATGGCACCACCACGCTCGATGATATCGCCGGGATGCTGGAAGACCGCGCCCGCGAGCTGGGTCTCGAAATCGAAATGCGCCAGACCAATCACGAAGGGATGCTGGTCGACTGGCTGCACGAGGCGCAGGCCGAAGGCGCGCGGGCGGTGCTGTTGAATGCGGCGGCTTACACCCACACCTCCATCGCGCTGCTCGATGCGATCAAGGCGATCCGCACGCCGGTAATCGAGGTTCACCTGTCCGACCCCAAAACCCGCGAGCCATTCCGCCACCTCTCCTATGTCGGCATGGGCGCGGCGCTCACTGTCGAGGGGCATGGCGCGGATTCCTATCGCATTGCGCTGGAGGCCGTAGCGTCCGGAAAGGTCTGACCTTCCCGCAATCGTCACCCAAGTTTCACATTTTGCACCCTTGCCACTTGCCAGCCGCAATTGGCGTGAATAGGTCGCTCGGACCAACGGGCGTACCATAGAACAAGGGGCATTCATGTCGAACGACGAGGGACAGGGCAAGGAAGGCGGAAAGCGCAAGTCGGGGATGAACATCGACACAGCGCTGGTGCGTGAACTCGCCGAACTGCTCAACGAAACCGGCCTGACCGAGATCGAGGTCGAAGATGACGACCGCAAGATCCGCGTCTCGCGCGGCGCGGTTGCTTCGGCTGCGCCGGTCTATGCCGCAGCGCCTGCGCCGGTTGCCGCCGCGCCCGCTCCGGCCGCCGCTGCGCCTGCCCCGGCAGAGCCTGCCGCGCCTGCTGGGCCCGATCTCAAGAACGCGGTCAAATCGCCGATGGTCGGCACCTGCTATCTGACGCCCGAACCAGGCGCTGCGCCTTTCGTGGCAGTCGGCCAGGCCGTAAAGGAAGGCGACACGCTGCTGATCGTCGAGGCCATGAAGGTGATGAACCCGATCACCGCCCCGCGCGCCGGCACCATCACCGCAATCCTGATCGAAACCGCCCAGCCGGTCGAATTCGACCAGCCGCTCGTGGTGATTTCCTAACATCATGGGCATCAAACGCATCCTGATCGCCAATCGCGGCGAGATCGCTTTGCGCATCCACCGCGCAGCCCATGAGATGGGGATCGAGACGGTCGCGGTGCACTCCACCGCCGATGCCGACGCGATGCATGTGCGGCTTGCCGACCACGCGGTCTGCATCGGCCCGCCGCCTGCGGGCGAGAGCTATCTCAACATCGCCAACATCATCTCGGCCGCGGAAATCGCGCAGTGCGATGCGATCCACCCCGGCTATGGCTTCCTGTCGGAGAACGCCAAGTTCGCCGATATCGTCGAAGCGCATGACATCATCTGGATCGGCCCCAAGCCCGAACATATCCGCACCATGGGCGACAAGGTCGAGGCCAAGCGAACCGCTGGCGCGCTCGGCCTGCCGCTGGTGCCGGGCAGCGACGGCGCGGTCAGCGACTTTGACGAAGCGCGCAAGATCGCGAAAGACATCGGCTACCCCGTGATCATCAAGGCCGCTTCGGGCGGCGGCGGGCGCGGGATGAAGGTGTGCGAGAGCGAGGACAAGCTCGAAACCCTGATGCAGCAGGCCGGCAGCGAGGCGAAGGCCGCGTTCGGTGATGCCACGGTCTATATCGAGAAATACCTCGGCAACCCGCGCCACATCGAATTCCAGGTGTTTGGCGACGGCAATGGCAATGCGATCCACTTGGGCGAGCGCGATTGCTCGCTTCAGCGCCGCCACCAGAAGGTGCTGGAAGAAGCCCCCTCCCCAGTCATCAGCCCCGAAGAACGCGCCCGAATGGGCGAGGTCTGCTCCAAGGCGATGCGCGATATGGCGTATCGCGGCGCGGGAACGATTGAATTCCTGTGGGAAAACGGCGAGTTCTACTTCATCGAAATGAATACCCGCCTGCAGGTCGAACACCCCGTGACCGAGGCGATTACCGGCGTCGATCTGGTGCGCGAACAGATCCGCATCGCCGAGGGCAAGCCGCTTTCGGTCACGCAGGACGAGCTGGAGTTTCAGGGCCACGCGATCGAGTGCCGCATCAACGCCGAAGACCCGTTCAACTTTGCGCCCTCGCCCGGCCTCGTCACCTATTACCACGCCGCAGGCGGGATGCATGTGCGTGTAGATTCAGGACTTTACGCCGGATACCGAATCCCGCCCTATTACGACAGCATGATCGCCAAGGTCATCGTCTATGGCCGCACCCGCGAAGGCTGCATCATGCGCCTGCGCCGCGCGCTTGAGGAAATGGTGGTCGAAGGGGTGAAAACCAACATCCCGCTGCATCAGGAACTGCTGCGGCAGGACGATGTGCTGAACGGCGATTACTCGATCAAGTGGCTGGAAAAGTGGCTGGAGGAACGCGAGGTCTGACCCCGGGTCAGGCCACGCTCTCCATTCCCCTCAGCACGCTGAGGATCAGCGCCTGCACATCGGGCAGCGGCTTGCTGCGGTCTCCCAAAGTCGCGATCGCCAGCTCAGTCATCAGTGCATTGACCAGCCGCGCGGCGAGCGGCTGGTCAATGCTGCCGATTTCCCCGGCCTCCGCCGCGCGCGCCAGCTGACGCTCAAACAAGGCGAGACTGTGGTCGTTCTCGATCCGCTGCGCCTCCTCCACCCCAAGCGCGGCAGGACCGATGCGAAGCAGGATCGCGGCGACATCGGGCGCGCGGATTTCCGCCAGCCATGCGGCGCAGGTGGTCGTCAGCTCGGCGAGCGGCGATGAGGTTGCCAAGCTTTCTGCCTGCCGCACCGCCCGCGCGATCGCGCGGCGCGATTCTTCGCGGTAAATTGCGGCAATCAGCTCGGTCTTGCTCGAAAAGTGGTGATAGAGCGCGCCCTTGCTTAGCCCGGTCTCGGCCAGCACCGCGCCCAGCGTGGTCGCCTCAAACCCCTGTTCGAGAAGCAATTTGCGGCACGCCGCCAGCAAAGCCTCGCGTGTCTTGTCGGATCGTTGCTGCTGGGTTGGCATGATTGACCCTTTACCCGTGAGGCGCCTTCAGACAAAACAAACCGTCGGTCGGTTTATGGAGTCGAAGATGCCTGCTTACGAAACAAACCTCAAGACGATGCTTGCCATCTGGAACACGCCCGACCCTGACGAGCGCCGGGCGATGGCGGAAGCTGCCATGGAGCACAACGTTCACTTCGTCGATCCGCGCCACAACATCATCGGGCGCGACGCCTTCCTGACAATGGTCGCCGAAACCCGCGCCGCCTTCCCTGCCGCAGTCTATCGCCACAACAGCCGGATCGAAATGCAGAACAACTTCTGCCGCCACCACTGGGCGATCGACATGGATGGCAAGCGCGTGATGGATGGTCTCGACATCACCGAAGTCAATGATGCCGGCAAGGTGGTGAAAGTGATCGGCTTCTTCGGCAGGCTCGACGCCGACAGCTGATCGCTTCTCCTGTGGCATTCATGCTGCACCGCAACACAAGTTGCATGGCGCTACGTTGATTTGACGCGCAATTGTTGTTCTCACCCGCTAACAGGGCTGCGGGATTGCGCTGCACCGCGTGTGCCAAGGAGTGACGGATGAACCGCAAGACCCAGATTGTTGTCGTCGGCGGAGGCGCCGGTGGGTTGGAACTCGTCCGCAGGCTCGGTGCGAAATACGGGCGCAAGCGGCACGACATCATTCTGGTCGACAAGAACCTCAGCCACATCTGGAAGCCGCTGCTGCACGAAGTCGCGGCCGGATCGCTCGATGCGAACCTCGATGAGGTCGGCTATCGCGGCCATTGCTATCGTTGGGGATATCGCTTCTTCCAGGGCAGCCTCGACGGGATTGACCGGGAGGCCAAGACCATCAGCCTCGCGCCCGTGAAGGACGAGGATGGCAGCGAACTGATCGAAGCGCACACCATCCGTTACGATATTCTCGCACTGGCGATGGGATCGGTGTCGAACGATTTTGGCGTGCCGGGCGTGAAGGAGCATTGCCTCTACCTCGACAGCCGCGTGCAGGCGGACCGGTTCCGCACCCGGCTGCTCAACCATTGCCTGCGCGTCAGCCGGGCGATGATGAATGATCCGACCGCCAACGAACAGGTCCGCATCGCCATCGTCGGTGGCGGGGCGACCGGCGTGGAATTGGCCGCCGAGCTGTACAATGCGGCGGGCGCGCTGCGGCACTACGGGCTTGAGGTGTTCGACGAGAGCCGGATGCACGTGACCCTGCTCGAAGCCGGGCCGCGCATCCTGCCCGCTCTGCCCGAAAAGCTGGCCGCCGCGGCCAAGCATGAACTCGGCGTGCTCGGCGTGCAGGTTCGCCCTGACGTGCAGGTGGTCGAAGCCCGCCCACGCCAGCTCATCACCAAGACAGGCGAAGTAATCGAGGCCGATCTGATCGTCTGGGCGGCGGGTGTGAAGGGGGCAGACTACCTCTCAGACCTCGGTCTGGAGACCAATTCGCGCAACCAGATCCTCGTCACCGACACGCTTCAGACGACGGTTGATCCGAGCATCTTCGCGCTTGGCGACTGCGCCAGCTACACCCCGCCCGGCGAAGACCGCCCCGTCCCCCCGCGCGCGCAGGCGGCGCATCAGATGGCAGGCACGGTGTTCGACAATATCTGCCGGATGCAGCGCGGACAGCCGCTCCGACACTTCGCCTATCACGACAAGGGCTCGCTGGTGTCACTCAGCCGCTTCTCGACGGTGGGGAGCCTGATGGGCAACCTGATCGGCGGGAGCATGGCGATCGAAGGGCGACTGGCACGGTTCATCTACACCTCGCTGTACCGGTTGCACCTGATCGGCATTCACGGCTGGGTGAAGGCGACGTTCCTGATGCTGGTGGGCCGGGTGAACCGCATCGTGCGGCCCAAGCTGAAGCTGCATTAGTCCCCGAAACTGAGCCCCTGCGCCATCGCCTCGGCGATCACCTCGGGGCCCGTCAGCATCGGGCTTTCCTGAGCAATATCATACCAATCGGGCTTTTCGTCGACGAAAATCTGCTGCTCGATGCCGAAGCCCGGTGGCAGGTCGAACAGGCCCGCCAGAAACGAGCGACCGCCGGTCGGCAGGAAGCGATACCACAGGTTACTACCGCAAGTTCCGCAGAAGGCGCGTTCGGCCCACGGGCTGGAGCGGTAGACGGTCACCGCCTCCTCGCCCGTCACTTCGGCGGCTTCGCCCTTCACGCCCGCGTAGAACGCCCCGCCCCAGCGCTGGCACATCGCGCAGTGACAGATATCGACCTCGGCCTGCATCGCCGTCACCGTGATCGTCACCGCCCCGCACAGGCAGCGCCCGGTGACAGGTTCTTTCAGGCGAGGTGCGTCGGTCACAGCGGCCAACCCATTTACAGAGGAACGCCGGGTTCCTGCTTGGCGGTGCGGATGGTGAGCGAGGTCTTGACGCTCTCCACATTGGGCGCAGGCGTCAGCTTGCCGGTCAGGAACTCCTGGAAGCTCTGCAAATCCTTGCTGACGATCTTAAGGATGAAGTCGATCTCGCCATTGAGCATGTGGCATTCACGCACTTCGGGCAGCGCACGCATATGCTCCTCGAATTCGCGCAAGGAGCTTTCGGCCTGGCTCTTGAGGCTGACCATCGCGAATACGGTGATGGCAAAGCCAAGCTTGGACGGATCGAGATCGGCGTGGTAGCCGCGGATCACACCGTCCTCCTCCAGCCCGCGCACGCGGCGCAGGCACGGCGGCGCAGTTAGCCCGACGCGCTGGGCGAGTTCAACATTGGTGACGCGGCCTTCTGCCTGCAATTCCGCCAGCAACCGGCGGTCGATATCGTCGAGATTGGCCACGTGGCTGAAGCTCCCCCATCACGCCAGCGTTCACCCGGTGGCCACGCGCGTGCATTATGATCGCAAAGAAACAAGACGCGCGCCGGATGGCCCGCTTGGCTAATATTATTAGGTCTGCCAGCAATTGTCCCGCTTTGCAACGCGCCTTGCGCGTCAGACTGTGACTATTGTTCCATCCTGATAGGACGAACAGCCTGGCGCCGCGTATGGGTATGCGGCGCCGGGTTTCGGCGCGTGTGATTCGTGCTGCCTGCGCCCGCTTGAGGAGACGTGTTTGTTCTTCGATGATCGCCTTGCCACCGTGCTGCGCCAACGCGCCACTGGCGAGGCGAGCCTGCGTACGCAGTACCGGCAATTGCTCGATCTTTTGGGCAAGGATCGCGCCCATGTGCGCGGAAGCGATCCGAGCCTGCTAGCCGCTGCGTGGCTGCGGATGGACGCGCTGGCCGAGGCGATTCCTGCTGCGACACGGGCGCAAATGATCCGGGAGCCCGGCTGGCGGTTCCGCAGCCCTGATCTGGCGTCGCACCTGTCCGATCACGAACCCGAAGTCGCTTCCGCCGCCTTGAACCGCGCGGAGCTGACCTCGGACGACTGGACCGCGCTGATCCCGCGCCTGCCGGTGCGCGCACGCGGGTTTCTGCGCCTGCGCCGCGATCTGCCGGTCGATGTCGAGGCTTTGCTGTCCCGGCTTGGCGTGCATGATCGCGGCCTCCCTGCCCCTGCCGCTTCGGAGGCCGATCCGCAGGTCGCACCAGCCATGCCTGCGCCGACTGCGGAGCCCAGCACCCCGCCGCCGTTCACGCCGATCCTGCTGCGCACGACCCCTGACGTTGTTCCTCCCGCGGCGCCCGCCATCCCGATCCGTCAGCGCGACCGTGACGAAAATGGCCGCACCGAGATCTCCGCGCTGGTGGAGCGGATCGCCCAGTTCCGCCGGACGCGCGGTGACGGCCCGCTTGATCTGGAAAGCTCGCCGCGTTTGCCGCTGGACGAATTGCCCGAGCGCACCCAGCGCGCCATCTCCAGCTTCGGCTTTGCGACCGACACCAGCGGGCGGATCGCCTGGGCCGTCAGCGACGTCGCGCCGATGGTGGTCGGCACCCGTCTGTTCGCTTCGCACCCCGGCGACGAGGATACCTCGGGTCACGCCAGCCTTGCCCGTGCCTTTGCCCGCCGCCAGCCGATCACCGGGGGCGCAATCAGTCTGTCCGGCGCGCCTGCCATCATCGGTGACTGGATCGTCGATGCCGAGCCGCGCTTCAGCAAGGAAGGCCACTTCACCGGCTATTTCGGCCGCTTCCGCCGCGCGCCGGACGCCGCCAGCACACCGACAGGCCCCGAAGTGCGCGAGGCGGACCGCATCCGCCAACTGCTTCACGAATTGCGCACGCCCGTCACCGCCGTGCAGGGCTATGCCGAGGTGATCCAGCAGCAGTTGTTCGGCCCCGCCCCGCACGAATACCGCGCGCTTGCCGCCGCCATTGCTGCCGATGCTGCGCGCATTCTGGCCGGGTTCGAGGAGCTTGACCGGCTGGCGCGGCTGGAGACGGGGGCGATCAGGATCGAACCGGGCGAGGCTGACCTCGCCGCCTTGGTGCGCCGCACCGCTGCACAGCTGGAACCGGTGCTGGCGCCGCAGGGCGCAGGGCTCGCCCTTGCTTTCCCCGATACGGCCACGCTGCTGATCGGGCTCGACTCCGAGGACGCCGAAGCGCTGGTGTGGCGCCTGCTCGCCAGCCTCGGCGCGGCTTGCGGCGCGGGTGAACGGATTGCAGTGCAGCTCGATCCCCTGATCGGCGCTGGCGGCGCGATGGCGCGGCTGGTCTGCGTTCTTCCCGCGCGACTGGCGGCGGAGGACAACCTGTTTGCGGCGACGACCCGCTCTGCGGAAAGCGCGATCAATGCCGGATTGTTCGGGACCGGCTTTGCCCTGCGCCTTGCTCGGGCAGAGGCACGCGCGGCAGGCGGCAGATTGCGGCGCGATGGCGCGACGCTGGTGCTGACCCTGCCGCTCTTGACCGAAATTTCCGCTCTGCCTAGCGCCGTTGAGGCTTAGGCTGATGCGCGGGGGCGTGCGAGGACGATGACCACAGGATCAATGCTTGATGTGCCGCCTGCCGGGCGCACGGCTGCCTTTGCGCCCGGCTTCGGCCAGCGCGTGCTGCTGACAGTTGATACCGAAGAGTGTTTCAATTGGACCGCCCCATTCCGGCGTGACGGCTACGGCGTCAAGCATGTCGAGGCGATCCCGCGCTTTCAGGCTTTCTGCGAGGGGATCGGCGCGCACCCGGTCTATCTGGTCGATTGGCCCATCGTGCAGGATGCGCGCGCCGTTGAGATCATCGGCGATGCGGTGCGGCGCGGTACGGCGGAAGTCGGCGTGCAATTGCACCCGTGGGTCAATCCGCCCTTCGACGAGGAGGTGTGCGTCTACAACTCCTTTGCCGGCAATCTCCCGCAAGCACTGGAGATGGCCAAGTTCATGGGTCTGCGCGACGCGATTGAAGCCAGGTTCAGCACTGCTCCGCTGATCTACCGCGCCGGGCGGTACGGCCTTGGGCCGCACACCGCCGACCTGTTGAAGCACGCCGGAATCAGGGTCGACACCTCGGTGCGTTCGCTGTTCGATTACAGCGCGGGCGGCGGGCCGGATTACACCCGACACCCGCTTGATCCCTATTGGGTCGATGGCGCAATGCGGCTGCTCGAACTTCCTGTCACATCGGTCCACGCCGGACGCCTGCGGGGGCTGGGGCGGCCGCTGCAACGGATCGGCGAGCGGATCCCTCGCGGGATGGGCGTCCTGTCGCGGCTCGGTCTGCTGGAGCGGATCGCGCTGACGCCGGAAGGCGTCTCCAGCGAAGAGGCGCTGCGCGGCATCGATATCGCGTTGGATGATGGCTTGCCGGTGCTGGTGCTGTCGTTCCACAGCCCCTCCCTCGCGCCCGGCTATACGCCCTACACCGCCACCCGCGCGGACGTGGACGCTCTTTATGGCTGGTTGGAGGCGGTCTACGCCCGCCTCGCCGCGCGCGGGGTGACGACGTGCAAAGTGACCGACATTATCGCAGCGACTGGCGGATAGGCGGCGCCTTTACCCGCTTGTTTCCCTGTCGGCGGCAGAGTAGGGGCTGGGCCTCGCCCTGCGTTCCGGTGCCTTGTTTCCAAGGGCCTGTAGCTCAGCGGTTAGAGCTGGCCGCTCATAACGGCTAGGTCGCGGGTTCGAATCCTGCCGGGCCCACCGGAGGCGAGCGCGGAGCGGGCGGGACGAAACAGAGTCGGGGAGTGGCGCAGTCCGGTAGCGCGCTTGCTTTGGGAGCAAGATGTCGCAGGTTCGAATCCTGTCTCCCCGACCAGTTTTTGTCAGCCCCCGTGTCTCACACGGCAGACCAGCCCGCATCGATCATCAGCGCTGACCCGGTCACCACCCGCGCGGGTTCGCTCACCAGATACATCACGGCCGCTGCCGATTGTTCGGCGGAAATCTTCTCCTTGATCAGATGCGGGGTGAGCTGGAGTTCGTAGGCTTCTTCGGTGGTAAGCCCTCGGGCGGCAGCGACTTCATCGGTGGCGTGGGCGACCATCGGGGTATCCACCAGTCCGGGGCAGAGCGCGTTGACTGTGATCCTCTCGCCCGCAAGCTCGCCTGCCATCGCGCGGGTCAGCCCCATGAGCCCGTGCTTTGAGGCGCAGTAATGCGCATAGCCGGGCGTGCCGACATGACCGGCGACCGAGGCGATGTTGACGATCCGCCCGCCTTCGCCGCCCGCGATCATCACCGGCACCGACGCCCGCGCCATGCGCCACGCGCCGGTCAGGTTGATGTCGATCATGGTGGTCCACATCGCATCGTCCAGTTCGTGCGCGGGGCGGCCACCGGTCAGAATTCCGGCGTTGTTGACCAGAATGTCGAGCCGACCGAAGGTTTCGAGCGTGGCCGCCATGAAGGCATCAATCTGCGCTTGGTCGCGGACATCGCAGGCCATCGCCACGGCCTTGCGCCCCTGCGCCTCGATGGCCCGAGCAACCTCGTCCAGCGCGCCGCCCATCGCATAGCCGACCGTCGGCATCGCTGCCGCGCCGACATCGCAGATCGCCACGTCCGCGCCCGCCTCGGCCAGAGCGAGCGCGATCGCCCGCCCCTGCCCGCGCGCTGCACCCGTTACAATGGCCGCCTTGCCCGCCAGTGACCCCTGCATCGCCTATCCTCCCTCGTGCCCGCATTCCGGCCAAGAGGTTACAACAGCCACCCGCGTTCCCAAGCGGCTGAAGTGATAGGCGGGCCGAGCTCTATGCGCCCGGCGCGGCCAGCCTTGCGAGGCTATTGGCCCGCGATCGCCGGGGCCGAGGGGATCGGGGTGCCGGTCTGGATCGACATGCCTTCATTTGCCAGAATACCGACCACCTGAGTCCACACCGCGACGTTCTGGCGCAGCTGCACAATGTCGATCTTGTCGAGCGTATCATCGGGCGTGTGGTGCAGGTCGAAATAGCGGGTGCCGTCCTGCTGGAGATCGACCAGCGCGCCCTTCTGGTCGCGCACGATGTTGAGATCAGCGCCGCCGCCTGCGACATCGCTGCCGCTCGATACCCCGAAGCGGGCTACGGCCAACGCGATCTTCTTGTGCAGCGCTGGATTGGTCTCGCGGAAATTGCTGTCGAAGCGCCAGATGCGGTCTGCGCCGAAATCGCTTTCAAGGCCCACCGCGATGGGCTCGCTGATGTGCGCCTTGCTATAGGCTACCGAACCGAACAGCCCGACCTCCTCTGCTCCGGCAAACAGCACACGAATGGTGCGAAGCGGTTGGCCCGCCTTGCTCACATTGTGGGCCGCTGCGGCGATAATCCCGCAGCCCGCGCCATCATCGATCGCACCCGTACCGTTCCACCAACTATCGAGGTGGCAGGCAAGCAGCACCGGCGGGAGCGAGGGATTGCGGCCCACGATCTCGCCGACCACGTTGCCGCTCTCGGTCTGGCCGACGAAGCGCGGGGTGAGCACAAGCTTCATGGTGATCGGCTTACCGCCCGCGCGCTGGAACATCCGTTCAAGGTTGGCCGCATCGGGATTGCTCAACGCGCCTGCCGGGGTGGGAGTCACCCCCTCGGGAAAGTCCGTGCCGCCCGTGTGCGGATTGCGGTGGCTATCCGTGCCGACCGACTTGATGACAGTCGCGACTGCGCCTTTCTTCGCTGCGATGCCCGCCGCAACCCAGCGCGTCGGCCCGGCAAAGCCGTACTGGCTGCCGTCCTGCGTGCGGGTCATGGCGTTGCTGACAAAGGCGATCTTGCCCTTCAGGCTGCCTTCGGCGGCAGCGACCAGGTCGGTGACGGATTTGAACATCACCACTTCGGCTGTGATCCCGTCCGGCCCGGTCGAGGCGGTATCACCCAGTGGCGCGATGGCGAAGCTCTGCGGATAGGGGCTGACGATCTCGGCCTTGCCCGGTTCGCCCGGCACCCAGGTCGACATCATGAACGGCTCGTCCGCCACGTTCGAGAAGCCGTTTGCCTTGAGCCATTGGACTGCCCACGCCCGTCCGCGCGCCTCGGCTTCGGTGCCGGCCTGACGCTGTCCGACTTCGGTGGTGATCCCCTCGACGAAATCCCAGGCGAAGGTGTCGCTTTCCAGCGCCGCATCCGCCTGTGTTTCCAGCGTCGGGGTCTGGGCCAGAGCAGCAGTTGAAAGCAGAGCGAGCGAAAGCGCGGCAAGCGCGGGTGTGATGCGGTTCATGGCGCAGGTTGCTATCCCCGCCCCGCGGCTAAGTCTAGCCGCTTGCCCTCGCCCTTCCCCTTCCCTATCTGCGCAGCCAAACCTCACCACCCGATTTATCGATCCCGAAGGACCAATCCGATGGCCGCGCAATACGCCTATGTCATGAAGGGCATGACCAAGAGCTTCCCCGGTGCCCAGAAGCCGGTGCTCTCGAACATCTCGCTGCAATTCTATCAAGGCGCCAAGATCGGCATCGTTGGCCCCAATGGCGCGGGCAAGTCGACCCTGATCAAGATCATGGCCGGCATCGACACGGACTTCACCGGAGAGGCCTGGCCGGGTGAGAACATCACCGTCGGCTACCTTGAGCAGGAGCCGGAGCTGGATAACAGCAAGACCGTGCTCGAAAACGTCAAGGACGGCGCGCGCGGGATCGCCGACATGGTCGACCGCTTCAACGAAATCAGCGCGCTGATGTGCGAGCCCGATGCCGATTTCGAAACCCTCGGCGCGGAAATGGGCGAGCTTCAGGACAAGATCGATTCCGTTGACGGCTGGACGCTCGACAATCAGCTCGAAGTGGCGATGGAAGCCCTACGCTGCCCGCCGGGCGATTGGCCCGTGGAAAGCCTGTCGGGCGGCGAAAAGCGCCGCGTCGCGCTGACCCGGCTGCTGATCCAGAAGCCTTCGATCCTGCTGCTGGACGAACCGACCAACCACCTCGACGCAGAATCCGTGCAGTGGCTCGAAAACCACCTCAAGGAATATGCCGGCGCGGTGCTGATGATCACCCACGACCGTTACTTCCTTGATAACGTAGTCGAATGGATCCTCGAACTCGATCGCGGATCGTACTACCCCTACGAAGGCAACTATTCGACCTATCTCGAAAAGAAGGCCAAGCGTCTGGAGCAGGAAAGCCGCGAGGAAAGCGGCAAGACCAAGGCGTTGCAGCGCGAACTCGAGTGGATCCGGCAGACACCCGCCGCGCGCCAGACCAAGTCCAAGGCGCGTATCCGCAAGTTCGAAGAACTCCAGAACAGCCAGGACAGCCGCCAGGTCGGCAAGGCGCAGATCGTCATCCAGGTGCCCGAGCGCCTCGGCGGCAAGGTGATCGAGGCCAAGAACATCACCAAGGCCTATGGTGACAAGCTCTTGTTCGAAAACCTCAGCTTCATTCTGCCCCCGGGCGGGATCGTCGGCGTGATCGGGCCGAACGGCGCGGGCAAATCGACGCTGTTCAAGATCCTCACCGGCAAGGAGACTCCGGACAGCGGCACGATCGAGATCGGCTCGACTGTTCACCTCGGCTATGTCGACCAGAGCCGCGATCACCTGAACCCTGCCAACAATGTGTGGCAGGAAATCAGCGATGGCCTCGATTACATGAAGGTCAACGGTCAGGACATGAGCACGCGTGCTTATGTCGGCGCGTTCAACTTCAAAGGCGCGGATCAGCAGAAGAACGTCGGCAAGCTTTCGGGCGGTGAACGCAACCGCGTGCACATGGCCAAGATGCTGAAGCAGGGCGGCAACGTGCTGCTGCTGGACGAACCGACCAACGATCTCGACGTCGAAACGCTGGCCGCTCTGGAAGACGCGATCGAGAACTTCGCAGGCTGCGCTGTGGTCATCAGCCACGACCGCTTCTTCCTTGATCGCCTCGCCACGCACATCCTCGCCTTCGAAGGCAACAGCCATGTCGAATGGTTCGAAGGCAACTTCGAAGCTTACGAGGAAGACAAGCGCCGCCGTCTGGGCGACGCGGCCGACCGTCCGACGCGCCTCGCCTACAAGAAGCTGACGCGCTGATTCGCCTTCGGGCCGGGCCAATCAACCCGGCCTGATCGCGTCGCGTTGGCGTTCAGGGCGAAACCCAGCGCCCCTCCCAGTCACCAGTCGCCGCGCGGGCAAACTGCGCGCGGACGTGGCCGGTATGCGCAAGATAGAGCCAGTCGAATGCGGTGAGCGTGATCCGCAGGAGGGCGAAATTCTCCCGCGCCGGGACGAGCTGGGCGTCATCGGGCTCGACCCCTTCGAACTCCGCAGGCAGGCCCGATGTCGGTGCGTCCGAGCCGCTGCCCGGCCCGTCGCCCAGATAGCAGCGCCGCGCAAAATTGGTGCTCGAACCCCAGGCCGCGTCGACCTCGGCACCGCTGGTGACAATTGCCGCCGTGCCGCGGGCGCGTATCTGGATCTTGGCGCCCTTGTCATAGAACAGCACCGCAATGCGCGGATCAGCGGCGACCACCTTTGCCTTGGGCGCGCGCGCATCGGTGTGAAGCCGCAGCGTCCATCGCTCGCTGTCGAAGGCACGCAGCACCATCACCCGCGCATCGACATCACCGGTCACAATCACCGGCGTGTGCATCGGCGACTTACGGTCACGCGGCGCACGAATCAGGCGGTTGCGGCAATCGGTGAGGACTTCGTCGAGCGCTTCAAACATGGCGCACGCCTTTGGCGGCAAAGCCTGCGGCGTCAAGCACCGGCGCCGATGTTCACATTCATCGCATTTTTTCTGAACATCGGCGAGCCGGTTCATCCCTGCGACAGTCTGCGAATCGTAATACACATCATCTCAACAAGCCGGTTGTGGTGGGCCGGCTCTTTTGGAGGCATTCCCAATGATGACTCTCTTTTCGAGAAGCGGATCGCTCGCGGCCTTGGCCGTGGCGCTCGCCTTCTCCCTTCCCGCCACCCCTGCCGCTGCGCAGGATTATCAGAACGGTCGCGGCGAAGCCCGGCAGCAGGCGCGGGCCGAGCGCCAGCAGGCCCGGGCGGAAAACCGCAGCGCCCCCTCGCGGGTGCAGGTTGAACGCGCCGCGCCGCAGCGCGCTGCACGCGTCGACGCACCCCGGCCTGAACGGGCCGCTGCCCCGCGTCCGGTTCCCGCTCAGCGGGCCGAACGTGCGGTCGCTCCGCGTCCGGCTCAGGGCGGCTTCGGCGGCGACGTTGCAGCCAGAGTTCAGGCAGCCCAGCGTGCCAATGGCCCCAACCGCGGGGGCGCTGGGCGGGCCGAGCGCATCGACCGCCGGAGCGAAGCGCGCGCAGATCAGGTCGACCGTCGCAGTGAGCGGCGCGCCGAGACCATAGACCGTCGCAGCGAACAGCGAGCCGACCGGGTCGAACAGCGCGGCGATATCCGTGCCGGCCAGCTTGACCGGCGCGGACGCGATGGTGCTGCTGTCCGGGTCGACCGCCGCACCGATGCGCGCGCTGACCGAATCGAAAACCGCGGCGATCGCCGGGCGGATCAGGTCGAAAACCGCGGGGATCGCCGCGCTGACCGCATCGAAAATCGCGGTGACCGCCGGGCCGACCGGGTCGACGGCCGCCGTGACGATTGGCGCGATGGCCGCGACGGGCGCCGGGATGGCCGCTTCGACAATCGCGGAGGCGGCTTCAACGGTCAGGTACGCGACATCGCCCGCGATGCCCGCCGTGCCGATGCACGCGGTAACGACTGGCGCGATGGCCGCCGCGACAACTACCGCGATGGCCGGAACAACTGGCGGCGTGACGATTGGCGCCACAGCTGGAACGGCCGCCCGGGCTGGGACAACCGCGACTTCCGCCGCTGGAACAACAGCTGGCGCAATGACCGGCGCTATGGCTGGACCGATTGGCGGCGCAGCAACAGCTACCTGTTCCGCCCCGGTCCCTACTATGCGCCGTTCCGGTCGCACCGCTACAGCCGGGTGGGAATTGGCTTCTATCTCGACAGCCTGTTCTTCCAGCCGCGGTTCTTCCTGAACGATCCCTACGCCTACCGCCTGCCCCCGGCCTACGGCCCTTATCAGTGGGTTCGGTATTATGACGATGTGGTGTTGGTCGACATCTACACCGGCGAAGTGGTTGACGTGATCCACGACTTCTTCTGGTAAGTTGTCAGAGACGAAAACGAGCCCCGTCGGAGCGATCCGGCGGGGCTTTTTTTGCGGAAGCCGGCTTGCTACCCGGCGGTGATGACCGCGTCCGTGCCTGACCAGAACGCCCTCGCCCGCCTCGGCGAACTGGTGCGCGGGCGGTTGGCGGACAATCCGGCTGTCTACCGGGTGCCCGCCGAACCGGTCGAGTTGTTCGCCATCGGTGACTTCCTTAGCGCGGATGAATGTACCCGGCTCTGCGCCATGATCGACGCGGTCGCGCGGCCCTCGGCACTGCATGAGCTGGACTACGCGAGCGGATTTCGCACCTCCTATTCGGGCGATCTTGATCCGCGAGATCCCTTGGTGGCCGCCATCTCGCAGCGGATCGACGATCTGCTCGGCGTCGAGGCTGCGATCGGTGAGCCGGTGCAGGGTCAGCGTTACTTCCCGGGCCAGCAGTTCAAGCCGCATAATGACTGGTTCTACGTGACCGAAGGCTATTGGCCGCAGGAAAAGGCGCGCGGCGGACAGCGGTCGTGGACGGCGATGGCCTATCTCAACGCGGTCGAGGCTGGCGGGGCGACCGCCTTCACCGCGCTTGGCATCCAGATCGAGCCCAAGCCGGGTGTGCTCCTGCTGTGGAACAACGCCCTGCCCGATGGCTGCCCCAACGAAGCGACGCTTCATGCCGGGTTGCCTGTGGAGCGGGGCGCGAAATACATCATCACCAAGTGGTATCGCACCCGCGCGTGGCGGTAGGAAACCCTCCGGAGCGCTCAATCCTTCGGCGCGACTTCAGCGGCTTCCTTGCGCTCGGCGTGCGCCGCCTGCGCCAGCTTCTCCACCCGGTGGGCCAGCCGCAGGATTTCCAGCTGCGTGCGCAGGTTCACTTCGTAATCGTGGCGCGCGGTGATGCGGTCTTTGCGGGCTTGCCGGTTCTGGCTCATCAGAATGATCGGCGCCTGCACCGCAGCCAGCATCGACAGGATCAGGTTGAGGAAGATGAAGGGGTAAGCATCGAACGGCTGCACCCCCATCAGCTCCAAGGCCCCGCTGTTGAGCGTGGTCCACAGAACCAGCACCACGCCGAATCCGATGATGAAGCCCCAGCTGCCCCCCACGGCGGCAACCCGGTCTGCCAGCCGGTCGCTCCAGGTGTCATGACCCTGCGCCAGTTCATCGGCATCGCGGCCCGTGAAGCTGCCGGAGGCGACCCGCCGCAAAACGCGCTGTTCGTCCGCCTCCAGATCATCGAACTCGCGGCCCAGCAGGTCGCGCGCAAGCTGGTGCGGATCGGCCTCGCGCCTCATGCCTTTGCCAGCGCCTCGGCAATAAGCTGTCGGGTCGGCGCAATGCCGTAAAGCGCGATGAAGCTCCCCATGCGCGGGCCTTGTTCCGATCCGAGCAGGGTCTCGTAGAGCGCCTTGAACCAGTCACGCAGGCTTGCAAAGCCGAACTCCTCGATCTTGCCGATCTCGTAGACGATGGTTTGCAGGTCTTCCGCGCTGGTGGCGGGATCAGCCTCGGCCAGCGCCGCGTCGAGCGCGTGCAAGGCCCCCACCTCGCCGCCGACCGGCGCGCGCTTGGCCAGCGTGGGCGCGACGAAATCGCGGTTATAGGCGAGCGCCTTGCCCACCAGCCCATCGAGCGCCGGGTGCGCCGCCGGATCGGCACCCTCGACGTAATTGCCGAGGTAAGACCACACCGCCTCCCGCGTCGCGCCCGCACCGAGCACGCCCACAAGGTTCAAGAGCAGGCTGAACGGCACCGGCAGCGTATCGCCCGCGCCGGGAGCTTCCGCGCCGGCGAAAGACTGGTTCGCGCGCAGCAGGTGCCACACCGGGTTGCCCAGCTGCTTGTCGATTTCCTGCCCCGGCAAGGCGCTGCGGAACTGCCAGTAATCATCCACCGCCTTGGGGATCACACCGGCATGCAGCTGCTTGGCGCTCTTGGGATTGGCGAAGATGTAATGGCCGAGGCTCTCCTCGCTGCCATATTGCAACCACTCCTCGATCGAGAGGCCATTGCCCTTGGACTTGGAGATCTTCTCGCCCTTCCCGTCAAGGAACAGCTCGTAGATCAGGCCTTCGGGCTTGGTGCCGCCGAGCACGCGGGCGATCTTGCCCGACTGGATGCCGGAGTCGGTCAGGTCCTTGCCGTACATTTCGTAATCGACGCCCAGCGCGACCCAGCGCATCGCCCAATCGACCTTCCACTGGCACTTGGCCATGCCGCCCAGGGCCGATTGTTCGACGGTGCTGCCGTCTTCATCGGTGAAGCGGATGATCCCGGCGGCGGCGTCCACCACCTCGACCGGCACCTGCAACACCGCGCCGGTGGTCGGCGAAATCGGCATGACCGGCGAATAGGTGCGGCGGCGTTCCTCGCCCAGCGTGGGCAGCATGATGTCGAGGATAGCGCCAAAATTGGCGAGCACGCCCTTCAGAGCCTCATCGAACTTGCCGCCATTGTAGCAATCGGACGAACTGACGAATTCATATTCGAACCCGAAGCGGTCGAGGAAGTCGCGCAGCATCGCGTTGTTGTGCGCGGCGAAGCTTTCGAACTTTTCGAACGGATCGGGGATGCGCGACAGCGGCTTGCCGAGATGTTCGGTCAGCATGGCACGGTTCGGCACATTGTCCGGCACCTTGCGCAACCCGTCCATGTCATCGGAGAACGCGACCAGCCGCGTTGCAGCGCCGCCCGTCAGCGCCTCATAGGCGCGCCGCACCAGCGTGGTGCGCAGCACTTCCTGAAACGTCCCGATATGCGGCAGGCCCGAGGGGCCATAGCCGGTCTCGAACAGCACGCCGCCGGGCTTGCCTTCCGGATAGCGCTTGGCAAGGCGTTGGGCCTCCTGAAACGGCCAGGCCTTGGAGTTCTGTGCGGCGGCGATAAGGGCTTCGGGCGTGATGGTCATAGTGGGGCGGCTATTAGGGATAGAGCAAAGGCTTGCAAGCGGAATGGGCGGCGGAAAGGTGACAAAGGTTACACCCTGTCACCTTGGTAAAAACCGATATTTCTGTTTTCTATCATAGCTTTATACTCGAAAACCGGTCGCGGACGGACAGGGGGAAATGCGGCATGTTGCCGCATCATCGCCCGCCATTTTCGTTTCTGTAGCCCGCCGCCGCCCTGTAGGACACCCGGCGGGGCACAGCAGGCGCACCTTGCGTTTACAAGTGACGGTCGCTCGCCCATTTAAGGCACTGTGACCTCTCCCTTTACCCTGCCCGACGCTCTGCCCTTGCCGGCGCTCCATGCCAGCCACGGCGGTCATTGGCTGCGTGCAGCCGACGGGCGCACCAACGCGGTGTCGAAGGGCGATGCGATCATGGCCGCCGCCGATACGCCGGTGCTGATGCTCAACGCGCCGCTGGTGGCGAGCCGGTTGGGATATCCTGACCTGTCGGGCCTCGATCTGCTGGAGGCTTTCGCCTTCATCCACCCCGCCCGTTTCTGCGTGCCGACCCCGCGCGGGTTGGCCGAAGCGTTGGGCCTGCCGGTGCCGGAGAACGATGCGGCCGTGCCGGAAATGCTCCAGCTGGCGGCCGGCGCGCTGATTGCGGCGTGTCAGGACCCCGAATGGTTCGAGCGCGAAGGCGCGTGGAGCGCGGTGCAATCGCTGGAGCGCTTGCGCTGGCCGTGGGCGCAGGTGCTGCGGCCGCACATCGCCAAACCCGAAAAGGCCGAGCGCTGGCTGTTCGCCAAGCTGCCCGAATGGGAAGAAGCGGGCGAGCGCCCGGCCCCGCGCCAGGTGGAACTGACCCCGCCTGCGGTGGAGGCACAGCTGGCGCGGCTGACGGGTGACGGCGCCGAACAGCGCGAAGGTCAACGCGCCTATGCCAAGGACGCCGCGCGCATCTTCGCCCCGCGGTTGCGCGAAGGCCGCCCGCATCTCGGGCTGGCGCAGGCGGGCACCGGAATCGGCAAGACGCTGGGCTACCTCGCGCCCGCCTCGCTCTGGGCCGAGCAATCGGGCGGTACTGTGTGGGTGTCGACCTTCACCAAGAACCTGCAACGCCAGCTGCGCGCCGAAAGCCGCCGGGCGTGGCCTGCCAAGCGTGCGGACGGATCACCACCAGTGGTGGTGCGCAAGGGGCGGGAGAATTACCTCTGCCTGCTCAATCTGGAGGACGCGCTGCAAGGCGGGTTCGCAGGCCGGGCAGCGATCCTCGCGCAGTTGGTGGCGCGCTGGGGCGCTTTCACCCGTGACGGGGACATGGTGGGCGGCGACCTGCCGGGCTGGCTCGGCACGCTGTTCCGCAAGCGGGGGATCGCGGCGCTCACCGACCAGCGCGGAGAATGCATCTATGCCGGGTGCCCGCATTACCGGAAGTGTTTCATCGAACGCGCCGCGCGGGATTCAGCGCAGGCCGATCTGGTGATCGCCAATCACGCCTTGGTGATGGTCAACGCTGCGCGCGCGCGCGATCCGAACCAGCGCCCGACGCGGCTGATCTTCGACGAAGGGCACCATGTATTCGACGCGGCGGATTCGACCTTCGCCGCCACGCTGAGCGGGCAGGAAACCATCGAACTGCGCCGGTGGATCATCGGCCCCGAACGCGAGGCGCGCGGACGCAGGCGGGGGCTGGCCGCACGGCTCGCCGATATTGCCAGCTATGACGAGGCCGGGGCCGAAGCCATCGCCGCCGCGTGCAAGGCCGGGCAATTGCTCCCCAGCGACGGGTGGCTGCAACGCCTTGCCGAAAACGCGCCCTTCGGCCCGGTCGAAGCCCTGCTCGCCGCCGTGCGCACCGCCACCTATGCCCGCGACGAAAGCGGCGGGATTGACGCAGGCTACGGGATCGAGACCGAGGCGGCGGGCCTGCCGGGCGAAGTGATCGAGGCTGCCAGCAAAGCCGCCGAAGCGCTCGCCAGCATCCGGGTGCCGCTGATCCGGCTGGGCGGACGGTTGGAGGCAATTCTGGCCGAACCGCCCGACTGGCTCGACGCCCAAGGGCGCGCGCGGATCGAAGGGGCGCGGTTTGCATTGGCGTGGCGGATTGATCTGCTCAGCGCGTGGGAAGCGCTGCTGGCGCGGCTCGGCGGCCCGGCTGACCCCGATTTCGTCGATTGGCTGGCGGTCGACCGCTCCGACGCGCGCGAGTTCGATGTCGCCATTCACCGCCGCTGGCTAGATCCGATGAAGCCCTTTGCGCGCGTGGTGCTTGAACCCGCGCACGGCGTGCTGCTGACCAGCGCCACTCTCACCGACCGCACACCAAGCGATGACGTCTGGGCCAGCGCGATCCAGCGTTCGGGCGCGGCGCATGTCGAAAGCACGCCGCTGCTCTCGGCCGCCGAAAGCCCGTTCGACTATGCGACCCGCGCCGAAGTGCTGATCGTCACCGACGTTGCCAAGGGCGATCTGCCCGCGCTGGCAGGTGCCTATGCCCGGATCATCGAGGCTTCGGGCGGCGGCGTGCTGGGCCTGTTCACCGCCATCCGCCGCTTGCGCGCGGTACATGGACGGATCGCCGACCGCCTCGCCCGCGCGGGCCTCCCCGTCTATGCCCAGCATGTCGACCCGATCGACACCGGCACACTGGTCGATATCTTCCGCGACGATCCGCGCGCCAGCCTGATCGGCACCGACGCCTTGCGGGACGGGGTGGACGTTCCCGGCCATTCGCTCCGCTGCGTGGTGCTGGAGCAGGTGCCGTGGCCACGGCCCGATATCCTCCACAAGGCGCGCAGGCTGGCAGGCGGCGGCTCGGCCTATGACGACCGCATCATCCGCGCCAAGCTGGCGCAGGCCTTTGGGCGGTTGATCCGCAGCAAGGATGATGCAGGGCACTTCATTGTGCTCTCCCCTGCCTTCCCGTCACGGTTGCTGTCAGCTTTCCCTCCCGGCACCCCGGTGCTGCGCGTGACGCTCGATCAGGCTTTACAACGCCTCGCGGCTGGTGTTGTGGGCAATCCTACGTCCCTTGCGCAAGGTGCCCTGCTGCCATGAAGATCCTCGGCCTTCTGCGCCACGCCAAGTCCGACTGGGACGACACCGCCCAGCGCGATTTCGACCGCGGGCTGAACGCGCGCGGTAAGAAGGGCGCGGAACTGATCGGCAAGCATATTCGCGACCACGGGGTGAAGTGGGACCGGCTGATCGCCTCGCCTGCGGTGCGGGTGAAGCTGACGCTGGAAGGCGCGCTGCCCGATGTGCCGGTGATCTATGACCAGCGGCTTTACCTCGCCAGCTTCGACACCATCGTGGAGACAATCGAGGCCCACGCCGGCAGCGGCGACGACGAGGCGAAAGCGATCCTCATTTCCGGCCACAATCCGGGATTGCAGGACGTGCTGCTGGAACTGGTCGCGCCGGGCAAGGAGAACGCGCTGTTCAAGGAAGCGGTCGTGAAATTCCCGACCGCCGCCTACGCCGTGCTGGAATGCGATATCGAGCACTGGTCCGATCTGAAGCGCTACTGCGCCGAACTGGTCCACTTCGCCCGGCCGCGGGATTTTGACCCGGAACTGGGGCCGGAGAGCTAAAGCCCTTTAACTCCCCTCCCCTTGCGGGAGGGGTTGGGGGAAGGGTCGAGGCCGATAGCCTCGCCATATATCCTCTGCCGAGGAAGCCCCCTCCCCCCGACCCCCTCCCGCAAGGGGAGGGGGGAGAAGTGTTACGTCACCGGCACCAGATTATCGTCCGAATCTCGGTCGATATAAAAGTTGTAGGGATCGATCCCCGCGAAGGTCGGCTTGCCCTTGGTCACGACCTCGATCACCTGCTTGCCGCTGCGGATCGGATAGCGCTTCATCGACAGCACGTTGGCCTTGGCAAAGGCGCCTGACCCCGGCCGGTCGGTGAAGACCCCAACCTCGATGCTCTCGGCCAACTGTGCCGGGCGTTCATTGCCCTTGCCGTCCGCGGTGAACTTGGCCGCTTCGATGGTGATACGGGTGCGATAGGTGCGATCGGGGAGCTGGGTCGTCACCGCTTCCTTCGCCTTCAGATCATAGATCGTGATCTTTTCGAACAGATCAGTGATCAGCGCCTGATCTTCAGGCGTCTTGGCCTCCTTGCGCAGCTCGGCGATCAGATCGAGGCTGCGCGGATAGGGCGCGGGTTTGAACCTGTAACGCGCCACCAGCCGCGCGAGCGCCCGGTTCACGGCGTCCTCGCCCAGCCGGTGCTGGAGCAGATACATCACGACGCTGCCCTTGCGGTAGTGGATGTGCTGCTGGTTCTCGACCCGCATCAGCGGCTGTTCGTCCAGCACATCGCCCTTGCGCCCTTCAAGATAGCGGTCGAGCTCGAACTTCAGGAAGCGGCGGATCTTGTCCTCGCCATAGAGCTGCTTCATCACCATCAGCGCGGAGTATTGCGCCAGCGTTTCCGACAGCAGGGTCGAACCCTGCATGTCCCCGCCCACCACCTGATGCGCCCAGTACTGGTGGCCGAATTCATGCGCGGTGACGTAGGAAACATAGTCGATGGTTTCGGGATCGCGCACGTCGGCGGCAAAGCCGATGCTTTCGGAATAGGGCATGGTCCCGGCAAAGGCCTGCGCGAAGCTGTCGTAGCCGGGGAATTCGATGATCCGCGCATAGCCGAACTGGTAGGGGCCGAAATTGCGCTCGAAGTAGCCGAGCGAGGTCTCCATTGCCTTGAGCATCGCGGGCACGTTCCAGGCGTGCTTGGGATCGTGGTAGACGCTCAGCAGCACAGTCCCCGCCTGCTTCTCGGCCACGGCATAGCGCGCCGATTGCACAGAGAAGAAGTTGAGGATCGGCGCCGGGCTCTGGAACACTGCAATGCGGCGGCTGCCCTTCACTTCGTCCGAAATCTTGTTGCCCGGCGCGATCGGCACCTGATCGGCCGCCGTGCTGATGGTGATGCGCGAATTGACCCAGTCCGAGTGGACGTAGTTCTCGCCCTGCGCCTTCACGTCCTCAAGCTTGGCCATCCGCAGCTCGTCCGTCAGGCCTTGCCGCCGACGCGCGGTGCGATCTTGCAGCAGTCCGCGCTGGTCCATCCCGATGATGGGCGCGAACACCGAATTGTTCACGAAGGTGCCGTTGTCGACGATATCGGTCGCCGCCCCGCTATTGGCAAAGCCGCGCCGCCAAACCCGCGAGGTGAAATCAAGCCGCGTGGTCGCGCCCGGCGCCAGCGGGGTGTCGAAGCGGTAGATGCGATGAAAGTGGCGCTTGTCATGTGAGGCCAGCTTTGCCCCTGCAATGTCGAGCCGCTTGTACTCCACCGCGTCATCGCCTTGCCGGACGTGCACCTCGGTGATTGGCACCCCGCTATCATTGCGCAGGTCATAATGGCCGGTCACATTCATTCGCCGTTCGTCGGGATAGATTTCCACGTCGAAGGCGACATTGGTGACGACCGGACGCGGGAGCGCGGCGAACTTCAGATATTTGCGCTCATACTCGGCCGTGCGCGCTTCCGCCTCGTCGGCGGTCTCATAGGTGTTGAGCACCTTGATGTTCTGGTGAATCACCCAGCCGGTGCCGATCATACCGGCCACAGCCGCCAGCGCGATCCCGCCTGATGCCGCCGTCATTCGCCGCGCCATGCCCTTGAGACGCGGCACCACCGCAACCACCGTACCGCGCGGCCAGGCCCAGTGCGACAGCACCAGCAGCAGCACCCCGAAACACGCCCAGTAAGCCCTCGCGATCAGACCCCCGACCCAGAAGCCGCCGGTGCCGTTCATGTCGGAGAGCGGCTCACCCGGCGTGCCGCCGAAGTTGTAGAGCATATTGCTGTAGCCGAGGTTCGACAGGAAGATCCGCGCCACGAACCACACCAGAAACAGGCCCCAGCCGATATACTTGTTGGGGCTGAGCACCTGGAAGAACACCACCAGCACTGCGATCAGCAGGAGGTCGATGCTCTGCGGCACGACGAAGGCAGACAGATACAGCCCGGCATCAATGCTCGGCGCACCTTTCAGCAGCTGGTAGCCAATGCCCGTGAGCATGCCGACCAGCGACATCGCCAACAGCACCAGAAAGATCGCGAGGATTTTCGGCACGAACATCGCCCAGGCCGGAACCGGGGTTGCATCGACGATCTCGCCGATCTTCACGTCGCGCTCGCGCCACACCAGTTCGCCGCCATAGAACACCGCGACGATCAGGCTGAACAGGAACATGTTGCCCAGCACCACGGTGATGACGTCGGCGGTCAGCGGATAGGACGGGGTGCCGAAGGTGGTCTGGCCGAAGGCAAGATTGATCGCGGAGAAGGCCAGCCCGATCAGCAACAGCACAATCAGGCCGGGGCTTTTGGCCACCAGCAACACTTCGGACTTCAGACGCACCCAGAAGCTCTGCATGGCATGGCCGGCTCCGAAGCTGCGCTGCACCGGTGCGGTCAGCACGCGCGGGGCCACGTCACCGGCCTTGGCCGCCTTGGCAGCCTGCTTGGCCAGCCGCCGCTGGCGCCAGCGCGAGGGCGCCCGTTCGGTCATGCTGAAACGGGCCGCCGCGATGCCGAGGAACAGCACCGACAGCACGAGCACGAACACGCGGTTGAACAGCAGATTGCCTTCAAGCGGGATCAGGCGCGTGTTCATCTCGGCCGCTGTCCAGTAACGCGAAACCTCACCGATCGCGCCCATTCCGAGCGGTTCGTAACGGGCAATCGCATCCTGATAGCTGGGATCGGCCGACAGGATCACGCTGATAACGAGGTAACCCATCACCAGCACCAGCACGCCGAGATAGCTCGCCAGCATGGACCGCGTGATGGTCGCGAGGCTGAACAGCAGGGCCGACGAGAGAATGAGGTTGGGTATGGCGATAATCAGGAACGGCCAGGCATAGGTCATGAACCCGCCCGGTCCCACAGTCTCCGGATCGACCCACGGCATGGCTGCACCCAGCGCTATCCCGAGCGGCACGGCCAAGTAGCCGATGATCGCGATCACCAGCCCGCCGAGAAAACGTCCGGCCAGAAACGCGATACGGCCCACGGGTGTCGCTCGGATCATCGGGCCAAAGCCAGTCGCATCATCGCGCACCACGGCATTCGCGACAAACGAGGTGATGACGAACAGGTAGAAGGTCGCCAGCAGCCCAAGCGCGAACACAACCGCATAGGGCGAGTTTTCATGCACCGAGCCGGGCGTGCCGAAGCTGACATTTTCGCTTGCGGCAAAGCCGAAGCCGATCAGCAGGAAGATCAGCGCTGAAACCCAGAACACCGGGTTTTTCAGCTGATAACGGATTTCGAAAGCCGCAATGCTGGCGGTGAGCATATCCAGTGCCCCTTATGCAGCTTGCGCGGCGGGAGTGCGACGGGTTTCGGCCAGAGTGGCGAAGTACACGTCTTCCAGCCCGCCGCTGACGGGCGCAAAGCCTTCGGGCTGGGTGTCGGACAGAACATGGACGATGATGTCACCGGCAAAGAAGCGGTGGGAGATGACCTCGTATTGCGCCTGCATCTCGGCAAGCTGCGTATGCGGCACGGTTTTCTGCCACACCCTTCCTTGCGTGCGTGCAATCAGATCATGCGGCGCGCCTTCCAGCCGCAGCTTGCCGCCCGCCAGCACCGCCATGCGCGGGCAGAGATCGGCGACATCGTCGACGATGTGGGTGGACAGGATCACCACCACATTCTCGCCAATCCCGGCGAGGAGGTTGAGGAAGCGGTTGCGTTCTTCGGGGTCGAGGCCCGCGGTGGGCTCATCGACGATGATCAGCTCCGGCTCGCCGATCAGCGCCTGCGCGATGCCGAAGCGCTGACGCATCCCGCCCGAAAAGCCCGCAATCGCCTTGCCACGCACGTTCCAGAGGTTGGTCTGGTTGAGCAGGTGCTCGACCATCGCCTTACGCTCGCCTGCGTTGTTCACGCCTTTGAGCACCGCCATGTGATCGAGCATCTGATAGGCCGAAACGCGCGGATAAACGCCGAAATCCTGCGGAAGGTAGCCGAGCGTGCGGCGCAGCCGGTCAGGCTCCGCCAGCACGTCGATATCGCCAAAGCGGATGCTGCCTTGGGTGGGCGCCTGGAGCGTCGCGATGGTGCGCATCAGGGTCGATTTGCCCGCACCATTGGGGCCGAGCAGCCCGAACATCCCCTTGGGGATTGTCAGCGACACATCATCCAATGCGCGCGTACCATTGGGATAGACGTGGCTGACGTTGCTGAGTTCGAGCATTTTAGTCCCCTGATTTTGGCCCAATACTTTAATAGCACCTAGCTGCCGCCAAAACAGTCATGTTGGTGGAGCGCGCTGCGCGATTGATCGACGCGATTGCCGTTCGTCGGACGCCATTGACCGCCCGGAGTGTGTCGGCGCTCGTCAATCGAGCAGTTTGCGCGCGCCCGGCCCTTCTGCGCCAAGCCGATCCTCGGGGTTCCAGATCGCGCAGTGCGTCAGGCTGAGGCAGCCGCAGCCGATGCATCCATCCAGCCGGTCGCGGGTGCGGGTGAGTTCCGCGATGCGTACATCCAATCGCGCGCGGATCGCAGCGCTGATCGCTTCCCAGTCGCTGGCGGTCGGCGTGCGGCCTTGGGGCAGCTTGGCCAATTCCGCCTCGATCTCGGTCAGCGACAGGCCCAGCCGCTGCGCGATGAGGATGAAGCTCAACCGCCGGATGTCGGATCGCAGGAAGCGCCGCTGGTTGCCGCCGCTGCGCACCGGCTCGATCAGGCGCTTGTCCTCGTAGAATCGGATTGCCGAGACAGACAGCCCCGTGCGGCGCGCGATCTCGCCGATGGAGAGAAGGTCGGATGGCTTGAGGCGGGCGGTCATTGTGTAGCTTTCCGATAGAGCTTGACCTCAAGTTAGGTTGAGATTGCAGACTGGGCAAGGTGATTGATTCGCCCGCGGCCCGCGGGTGTTTGAATGACATGAATGAAAGGACCCACGATGCCCAAAGGCTATCTCGAACACATCAACATCACCGTCAGCGACATTGAACGCAGCGCCGCCCTGCTGCGCGATCTGATGGGCTGGCACGATCGCTGGAGCGGCCCGTCGCAGTTGGGCGGCGAGACGATCCATGTCGGCGGGGAGCGCGATTATATTGCCGTCTATACCAAAGGCGCTGCGGTCGATCGCTTCGCGAAGGGGAGGCCGCTGAACCATGTCGGGCTGGTGGTCGACGACCTCGACGCGGCCGAAGCGGTGGTCAAGGCCGCCGGGCTCGAACCCTTCAACCACGCCGATTATGAGCCCGGCCGCAGGTTCTATTTCTTCGACTGGGACGGGATCGAATTCGAAATGGTGAGCTACACCTAAAGCAGCCCCGGTTGATGGGCCGCACCCCTGACCCACGGATCAGACGTCCGCTCGATCACCAGCGGCCCCTCCCACGCCCGGCACAGCGCCAGCGCCTCGTCCGGGGTACCGCCCGTCCACATTGCCTGATCGTCCGGAGCAAGCAGCACCGGCATCCGGGTGTGGACGGCGGCGGCGCCTGAGCCTTCGCTGTCCGTCATCACCATCGAATAGCACGCGCCCCACTCCTCGCTCTGCCGCCACACCCCGGCAGCGGCGAAGAGCGGGACATCGGGAAGTGACAACCATGTGCGCGTCATTCGGCCCTTGGCGCCCTCCGCCTCGGCCCATGCAGTGAGCGGGATGAGGCAGCGGCGCTCTTCGAAAGCGTGCCGCCAGAAAAAGGTGCCGAGCTTGTCGGTGCGGGCATTGTTGACCGGCTTGGGCTTCAAGGGCTGGCCCTTGGCACCCTTGAGCACCAGCGGGAAGCCCCAGGTCATCGGTCTGACCGCGCCGTCCGCCACGACGAGGCCCGGATAGCCGGGATAGACTTCCTCGGCAAAATTCGCGCCCTCGCCTGCCTCGATCGCATCGAACCATGCGGCAACCTCGCTGACAGGCTTGGTCATGCGATAGAGGTTGCACATCGCGCGATCAGGCGCCCGCGTTGCCGACCACAAAGCACGCCGCCGCCATCAGCGCCCCGGCCCAGCGGTTCGATCGGAACCGGGCGAGCGGGTTCTCGGGATCATCCGCGTCGAGCGTCGCCACCTGCCAAGCGAGATGCCCCGCCACCGGCACCAGCGCCAGCAGCACCAGCGGATCGGGACGATAGAGCCAGAACCCCAGCCCCCACAGACCCACAGCGCCCGCATAGAACCCCGCAATGCCGCCCGTGACCCGTGACCCCATCGCCAGCGCGGACGAGCGGATGCCGACCATCGCGTCATCCTCGCGGTCTTGCAGGGCATAGATCGTGTCGTAACCGATCACCCACGCAATACACCCGGCATAGACCGCCGCCAGCGCCGGCCAATTGTCGAACCTCAGCTCGGTCCAACCGACCAGCAGCCCCCAGTTGAACACCATCCCCAGCCACGCCTGCGGCCACCAGGTGATGCGCTTCATGAAGGGATAGGCGGCGACGAGAGCAAGGCTGCCGAGCGCGACCAATTGCGCCTCCCAGCGCAATTGCAGCAGCACGACAAGGCCAACGAGGCACAGCGCCAGCAGCCAGAACCAGGCGAGCTTCCTCGATACCCGCCCGCTCGCCACCGGGCGCAAGGCCGTCCGCGCGACCTGCGCGTCGAGATCGGCATCGACGATGTCGTTATAGACGCAGCCCGCGCCGCGCATGGCGATGCTGCCGAGCAACAGCCAGCCGAGCAGTACCGGCTGCGCACCTCCCAGTATACCGGCATCTGCCTTGGCCCCCGCCAGCCACACCCCGAACACGCAAGGCCAGAACAGCAGCCACCACCCAATCGGACGATCAAACCGCGCCAACAACGCCAGATCACGCGGCAGTTGCGGCAGGCGGGCGACGATTCCGCGGTGTTCGCTGTCAGGGACGACCTGATCGGTCATGCCGATGCCTCGGCCTTGGCAGCACGCCAACCGATGATTGCCAGCACCAGCATCGTCACGTTCCCCGCAAAGTCGAGCATCCCGATGCTGGTCAGCACCGGCACCTCGTAATGAAACCAGTAGTTGAAGCCAAAGAACGGCAGCAGCAACACGGCGAAGACGGCAAAGCTGCGGGCGCTCCAACGGGTCACCAGCGTCATGAGCCCAAACAACACCGCTTGCGCGCCGAAGCAGGCCATAGTGAAACGGGTGAGGAAGGTGCTGTCGCGATAGGCTTCGGTCACGGCGAGGTTGATCACGCTGGCCGGTGCAAACAGCGCCCAACCGCCCAGCGTCAGAAACACGGCGGCGATCAGGAATTGTGATGTGCGCGCGGACATGGCTTGCTCCCTAGCGCTCCGTGCGCCTAGTGCAAAGTCATGCCTGCAACCCCCGCCTGCCCTCCGAAAAGCGCCCCGCGCCTGTTTGTCGCCGGACCTCTGGCGGCGGGCGCGGCTGTGCGGATCGAGGGCAACCCGGCGCATTACCTCGCCCGCGTCATGCGGGTTGCACCCGGCGATGCCGTTATCCTGTGCGACGACATGACCGGGGAATGGGCCGCGCGCGTGGCGGATGCGGGCAAGCGCGATGTGCTGCTCGAAGTGGCCGAGCGGCTACGCGAACGCGAGGCCGTGCCTGATCTGTGGCTCTGCCCCGCCCTGCTGAAGAAGGACCGCTTCGACCTCATCCTCGAAAAGGCGACGGAACTGGGCGCCGCGCGTATCCAGCCGCTCGTGACCCGGCGCTGCGTCGCTGACAAACTCAACCTTGAGCGTGCCCGCACGATCACCACCGAAGCGGCCGAACAATGCGCCCGGACAGCGCTGCCCGAACTGGCCGATCCGGTGAAGCTCGACGCTCTACTCGCCGATTGGCCGAACGGCCGCGCGCTGTTTTTTGCCGACGAGAACGGCGGCGCGCCTGCCGCCGCAGCCTTCGCCGGTCATACCGGCCCCGCCGCCATCCTCACCGGCCCTGAAGGCGGGTTCGACGAGGCCGAGCGCGCCGCGATCCGCGCGCACCCCGCCGCACGCCCCATCACCCTCGGCCCGCGCATCCTGCGGGGCGAGACCGCCGCCATCGCCGCGCTCGCAGCATGGATGGCCACCGCCGGGGATTGGTAGCACCGCCCGCGCGCGCCTCACTTTACGGCAAGACAATTCGGCTTCACCGCGCCAAACGCGAATTTGCCTTCCCACCGGCAAACCAGTTTTCTAAAGCAACCGGCCAGAGAGGGCCTCATTCCATGAGCACACGCGAAGCTTCCACTGCCGACGATCCGGTGATCGAAAGCCTCGACCAACTCGTCACACCGATGCTGAAGGGCGAAAAGCCGCCCGAGCGCTGGCGCATCGGCACCGAGCACGAAAAGCTGGTCTACAAGCATTCGGACAAGCGCGCGCCGTCCTATGACGAGCCTTGCGGCATCCGCGACCTGTTGGGCGGGCTTGAGAAGTTCGGTTGGGAACCCGTTGAGGAAGGCGGCAACGTCATCGCCTTGAAGGGCGAGGACGGTGCGGTCAGCCTTGAACCGGCAGGTCAGCTGGAGCTGTCGGGTGCGCCGCTTGAAAACCTGCACCAGACCTGCGCGGAAACCGGGCGGCACCTGGCGCAGGTCAAGGAAGTCGGCGAGAAATGCGGTGTCGGCTATCTCGGCCTTGGTATGTGGCCCGACAAGACCCGCGCCGAGCTGCCGATCATGCCCAAGGGCCGCTACGACATCATGCTGCGCCACATGCCGCGGGTCGGCACGATGGGCCTCGACATGATGCTGCGCACCTGCACGATCCAGGTGAACCTCGATTACCAGTCCGAAGCCGACATGGTGAAGAAGTTCCGCGTCGGCCTCGCGCTGCAACCGCTGGCGACCGCGCTGTTCGCCAATTCGCCCTTCACCGAGGGCAAGCCCAACGGCTTCCTGTCCTATCGCTCGCACATCTGGTCAGACACCGATCCGCACCGCACCGGGATGCTGCCCTTCGTGTTCGAGGAGGGCTTCGGTTACGAACGCTGGGCGCGGTATATGCTCGATGTGCCGATGTATTTCGTGTTCCGCGACGGCAAATATATCGACGCTGCGGGGCTGAGCTTTCGCGATTTCCTCGATGGCAAGCTGTCCGTGCTCCCCGGCGAGCGCCCGACGCAGAGCGACTGGTGGGACCACCTTTCGACTGCCTTCCCGGAAGTGCGTCTGAAAAGCTTCCTCGAAATGCGCGGCGCTGACGGCGGGCCGTGGAGCCGCATTTGCGCGCTGCCCGCCTTCTGGGTCGGGCTGCTGTATGATCAGGGCGCGCTCGATGCAGCGTGGGATCTGGTCAAGGGCTGGACGATGGAGGAGCGCGAACGGCTCCGCAATGAAGTGCCGCGCCTTGCCCTTGCGACCCGCTCGCCGGACGGCGGCACCTTGCAGGACCTTGGGCGCGAAGTGCTCAAGATCGCGCATTCAGGGCTGAAGGCCCGCGCGCGCCTCAATGCCAGCGGCGACAACGAGACGGGCTACCTCGAAACACTCGACGAGATCGTCGCCAGCGGCAAGGTGCCCGCCCAGCGCCTGCTCGATGCCTATAATGGCGAGTGGAACGGGGACATCTCCCGCGTCTATGAACAATCGTTCTGAGGGAGAGTGACACTATGCTGATCGTGCTGGCCAAGGCCAAGGTGGGTGAAGGCGCAATGGAACCGGCGCGGGCGGCGATTGCCGATATGGTCGCTGCCTCCAATGCCGAAGCCGGGTGCATCGCCTATGCCTTCACGCAGGACGTGCTTGACCCTTCGGTGCTGCACATTGTCGAAAAGTGGCAGGACGATGCCGCTCTGGCCGCGCATTTCGCGACCCCGCATATGGCGGCCTTCGGCGCGGCGATCAGCGGGCTCGATTTTCAGGTGGTCGAAGCGCTCAAGTTCCACACCGATGAAGGCGCGCCGGTGATGTAACCCTACTCCGCCGGGAAGGGATGCGTCTCTTCACGGCGAGGTGCGGGGCCACCGGTGAGCATCCGCTTCAGACGCGCGAGCGGCGCGGTGATCAGGCCGTGCTGTTCCATCCATGCGTGATAGTCCCGGTATTTGGGGTCTTCGGCGATGAGGTGCGCCTCTTCAGTCCGGGCGCGCCAGTAGTAGATGCCGTTCACGACCAGCAGGAACACCGAATTGCGGATCGCGTCCGCCAGCGACCCGTTGGTCACCAGGAACGGCAGAACCGAGGCCCACCAGAACAGGTTCTTCGACAGATAGGCCGGGTGGCGGGTGAAGCGATACGGCCCGTGGGTCAGCACGCCGCGATAGGTGAGGTTCGAAAAGCGGATGCCGAACACGACCGTGGCCCAGGCGTAAATGCCTGTCAGCACCAGCAGAACGCCGCCCCACGCCCACAGCAGCGCGTCATTCCCGGCAAACCAGTGCGCCCAGCCCGGGGTGCCGAATTCATAGCTCAGGATCTGATCGTTCGGCCCGATGATCCCCCACACGAAGGGTGGATAGCACAGCAGCGCCGCCAGCCAGCCCGCAAGGAATGGGTTGCCGGACCGGATGTGGGAATCGAGCGGGCGCAGGGTTAGCAGATATCCGACGGTGCCGATCTGGACGTCGATCACGAACAGCAGCGTGACCAGCAGCATCACGAATTCGACCGGATTGGCAATCAGTTGCGCCGGACTGCTCTCGACAATCTGAGCAAAGCCGGGCGGCAGGATCGAGATCATGAAGGCGCCGAAAAAGCCCTTGATCGCCCACGCCCGCCAGTGCTTGGCGATGGTGCCGCCGTCCCATTGCTCGCGCCCGATCACTCCGCCGCCGAGTACGAAAGCACCGAACTGGAAGGTCGCATCGCGCGGCTCCACCAGATAGCGGTCGATCCAGATGACGTAGGGAACGGAAAGGATGACGAGCGGCAGGATGGCGATGGTCAGCACCTCCATCGCGAACAGATAACTCCCGCTCCAGTACCACCGCGCCAGAGCATAGAACGCCGCGAGCAGCGCCCATGTCGCCCACAAGCCGCACAGCTTCACCACGGAAACCGGCAGCACTTCGGCGATGGGGCGCTTGAGGCTCCAGTCGATCCCGGTTGAGGGGCGCAGGTGGACCTTGTCGATCAGCACCGACCACAGGGCCATCGGCGCGGCCGTGAACAGCATCGCGGCGAGCGCGGCGTAAGGGCCGGAGAGCACGCCCCGCTCTCCCGACAATCCGCCGCCCAGACCCAGCACGCCAGCGATCTCGGGGTAGGATCGGCAGAAGGCAATCCAAACAAACAGCCCCGCCAGCCCGGCGAAGCCCACACCGGTCGACACGTCGCTTTCGGGGCGGCGCAGCGGCGGCGCGGTGCGCAATGTTGGAGTGGGCGAGAACGGCGCAGTCATGACCGCTCTGTCCTACAGCCTATTGGTTAACAGCTCGGCAAAACGCGCCCGAATCCGGGTCAAAAAGGGGTATGCCGCGACCAAAGGTGGGTCAAACAGGGGTCAACCAGTTGCAAATGCCCCGCAGCCGAAAAACCCCTGTAGGCACCTACTTCCAGGCGTGGATCGTGCCAGCGTCGTCCATCAGGTAGAGCATTCCGTCAGCCACCAGCGGCGGCAGGCTGACCGGTTGGCCGATATCGGCAAACAGGGAGGCCGAGCCTTCGCCCGCGCTGATCTTCCACATCTCGCCGCGCGAGCTTGCGACCCACAGGTGACCGCCTGCCAGCACCGGGCCGGTCCAGAAGATCGGGCCCTTCTTGTCCTCTTCGTCCTTGTAGCGCTGCAACTGCGTGATCCAGCGCACCCGACCCGAAGACCGGGCAATGGCGAGCAGACGCGCGTCATCGGTCAGGGTGAAAATCCACTCGCCCGCAATCGCCGGGGTGGAAATGCCTGCCAGATTGAGTTCCCAGATGCGCTGGCCGGTGACCAGTTCATAGGCCGCCATGCGACCGCCCTGCCCAAGCGCATAAACCCGGCCGGAATCGATGATCGGATCGGCGTCGATATCGGTGATCGAGCCGACCGTGGTCGAGATATTGGTGCGCGCCAAGGCGTCCGACCACAGGGTGCGGCCGTTTTCGTAGCGATAAGCCGACAGCTCCCCGCTCGAATAGCCAGCGACGATCGTCCCCTGCCCCGCGGCAGGCGCGGCCACGCCGAACACGCCCGACTGCGTGTTCGAACCCGATTCGTCCCACATCAGCGATCCATCGTTGATGTTGAGCGAGATGATCTGGTTGTCCTGCGTCATCACGAACAGCTGGCCGAAAGCAATCGTCGGCGAGCCGCGCATCGGGCCTGCGGGCTTGACCTTCCAGATCACTTCGCCGGTCTCGGCGTTGACGGCCTTCACATCGCCCACACCATTGGTGGCGTAGATCTTGCCCGCTTCGTAGCTGACCCCGCCGCCGAAGGCGGAAGGCGCCTGATCCTTGGTCATGTCATCTTCGCCGCGGGTCCACAGCTTGGCGCCGGTGGCCTTGTCGAAGGCCACAATCACGCCGTCCGTGCCCTCGGCGAACAGCTTGCCGCTGCCCACGACGGGGGCCGAGGCCAGGCGCATCCGGTTGGTCGAGCCTGCAACGCTGGCGGTCCACACCTTGGTGGGATTCTCCGACAGAGCGAGATGGCCGTAGGACTTGCTCGCCGCGCCGCCGGTCTGACCCCATTCGGGGTTGGTGCGCTGCGGCGGCAGGACGACAGAAATTCCGGCCAGCGCCGGATCGACCTCGGCCCCGCTTTCGATCCGCGAGAGGATCGGCATACGGTTGCCAATCGTCGGCGTGGTCTTTTCGTCCCCGCCGCCGAACAGCCCGCCCTTGCAGCCGGTCAGGCTTGCGGCGGCAAGGCCAGCCAGCAGGGCAGCGCGTGCAAATTTCATATCCGTCATTCCCGTCCGTCCTAAACTTCGAGCTTTATTCGGCCGCAGCCGTGTTCCCGGCGTTCGCCTCGGGAGCTTCGGGTGCGTCGTCCGTGACCCCTTCGTCCTTGAGCAGCTTCTTCACATCGACAATCGCATCCACGCCCATCAGGCCCGCCATCTGGCGCGCACGGCTGCGCAGTGTTTCGGGCAGGTCTTCATCCTTGGCGATCGCGGCGAACAACTTGCCCGCCTCGGCCCGGTTGCCCGCTTCGAGATGGGCCATCGCCACCAATTCGGCGGCCGAGCCGAAATAGGCGCTGCCCGGCTTGGCGAGCGGCGAGAGCTGGGCGATCACATCTGCCGGCTTCATCCGATCAAAGTTGAGGCTGACATCGCGCACGCGGGCCAGATCGCGCAGCGCCGGGGGCGCTTCGGCGTCGGCAGCGATTTCCTTGAACAGGCCGGTCGCCTTGTCGTTATTGCCTTCTTCCAGCGCCGCAGCCGCTTGCAGGAACCGCGCTGCGGCCCGTGCAGCGGGTGACGCATCATCAGCCAGCAGCGGAGCGACCTTTTCGGACGCGGTCTTGAAATCGCGCCTGTCCATATAATCGAGCGCGGAGATCAGCGTTTCGGACTGCTCCTCCAGCGCCTTTTCGGCGTAATGATCCCAGATCAGATAGCCGCCCAGACCGGCCAGCCCGAGCAGGATCACGCCCAGCACCTTGATCCCGTGATCGCGCATGAAGGTGAACAGCGCATCTTCGCGCACAGCCTCGTCGATCTCGCGGATCAGCACTTCGTCCTCGTGCGAGGGGGTGGCGGGGGCCGGGGTCGTGGTAGGCGTGCGCGCCATGGGGGCCTCGTAATCCTGATCTGTGTCATGCGCCGCGCGTGGCGGCCGGAAGCGCGCTCTTTAGGCAGGTGAGGCCCTGCACGCAATGGTAGGCCTTGGGGGTAGGCCTTGGGGTAGCAGCAGGGCGACGCGGGCAATGGCTCACGCGAATTGAACGGGGGATGAAGCGCCCCAGCTTCAAAATTCGCGGCTCATCGCACTGGCATAGACGGCGGTGTAGCGCGAGAGCATGGTGGCAAGGTCGAACTCGGCCCGTGCGCGGGCCTGATTGGCGGCACCCAGGCTTGCGCGCAGGGCTGCGTCGCCCGCCAGATGCTCCAGTGCGGCGGCGAGAGCGGGCGTGTCCTGCGGCCGGGTGATGAAGGCGCGGTTCGGCTCGGCGAGGATCGCGGCAATATCGCCGACATCGGGCGCGGCCACGGGCAGCCCCGCCGCCATGGCCTCGACCACCGAAAGCGGGGATTGCTCGGACGCGGAAGACAGCGCGAAGATATCGAACAGGCCCACAACCCGCGCTGGATCGACCGCGCCGGGGAGGTGCAGGCGGTCCGCCATGCCGTGACGCGCGGCAGCGGCAAGGATCGCGGCCCGCTCCGGCCCCTCCCCGCAGATCACCAGATGCCATTCGGACGGGAGCGCGGCGCAGGCCTCGACCAGCGCGGGGAGCTGTTTGACCGGGCGCAGACCCGCGAGCGTGCCGACCCAGTGCTGGCCTTCGGGTTTGGGCATGGGGAGCGCAGCGGGATCGGGCACGGCGGCGAAGGCAGTAGTATCGATCCCGTTGGCGATACGGTGGACCCGCCGTGCGGGCTGACCCCACACCTCCCGCGCAGTGGCCTCAAGCCCTGTCGAAGGCACGATCACGGCCGCCGCCCCGCCCAGCGCGACGCGGCGATAGAGATTGCGCGTGGGTTTGAGCCGCTCGGCCTCGTCCTCGTTGAAGCCGTCCTCGTGATGCACCAGCGGTGGCAATTTGAGGCTCCGGGCAAACACCCGGTGCGCCATCACCGCATCCATCGCGCCCCAGTTATAAGTGCAGATAAGGTCGAACCCCTGCATCGCCCGCGCCAGACGCGCCAGCCGCGCGGGGGTGGGCTTGCCTTTCAGCGAGGGGAAGCCCTGCGGATAATCCACCGGCACGCCCGCATCGATCAGCGCGGCGGCGGCCATCGCCTGCGGCTCGGCGGAGATGATGGTGTGGTGGAGACGCGGCCCCCACGCGTTCATCAGCCGGGCGCAGCGCACTTCCTTGCCGCCGGCGCTGAAGGTCGAATGGAGGTGCAGGATCCGGGGAACACCCCCGGAGGTCTGGCTCACTCCACCCCGTCCAGCAGATCGAGGATCGCGGCGCGCACCTCGGGCTCGTCCAGCGTCGGGGCATGGCCGACCCGCGGGACAGTGATCGTCCGCATCGCCGGATTGCGCACACCCATCTGCGTGACTGTGTCGGCGCTGAGCAGATCGGACAGTCCGCCGCGCACCAGCAGCATCGGCACATCGCGCAAGGCTTCAAAGGCGAGCCACAGGTTGGCCGGCGCCGCATTGCCCGGTTTGGCGAAGGGTTCGGCAATCGCCATGTCGTAGTCGAAGCTGATCCGTCCGTTCTGGGTCACCACCATCGTCCGCTTGGCCATTTCGAGCCACTGGTCGATGCCATAATCGGGGAAGGCCGCGCCGTGCGCCTCGGCAAGTCCGCGGGCCGCGTGAACCCAGGTGGGATAGCTGCGGCCCTGCCCGACATAGCCCGAAATGCGCGCCAGCCCTTCGGCATCCACCACCGGGCCGATGTCATTCATCACCACCGCCGCCATCCGGCCGGGCGCGCCATGCGCCATCAGCATCGTCATCAACCCGCCCATCGAGGTGCCGATCGCCACGAAACGGGTGATGCCCTGCTCGGCCAGCAGCTTTTCCACATCCGCGACATAGGTGACGGGCGAATAGGTGTCCGAATCCGGCGCGTAGTCGCTTTCCCCGCGCCCGCGCATCTCGGTCACGATCACCCGGCGAGTGGCCGACAGCACCTCGGCGAGCCCGGCAAAATCGCGGGCGTTGCGGGTGAGGCCGTGCATACACAGCACCGGGCACAGGGTGCTATCCGCGGGGCCGGGATAGTTGCGGTAATGCAGGTTCAACCCATCGCTGCTGGTCCAGAAGCGATCTTCGTATGTGGCGGCCATGACCGGCGATATTCCCTTTGGTCCAAGTGGCGCGCGCCTTGCGCTGCGCTACGCTTGTCCCCACTATCGCGGGATGAGCGAGCCTGTGCAACACCCGCCTGAAAATCACCCGTCTGCGGCCTATCGTGGCGAACCTGCGATTCTGGCTCTGGCGGACTGGCTGGGGGACGCGGTGGCGCCCGCCGACTTCCCGGAGACGCGGCTGCGCTGGCGCAATGACCGCGCGGCGGCGAGCGTCGGGCTGGCGGGCCTTTCGGACGCGGACTGGGCGGCGCATTTCGGGCGCTTCCAGCCCTTGCCGGACAACCTCCCCCACCCGCTGGCGCTGCGCTATCATGGGCACCAGTTCCGGGTATACAATCCCGAGATCGGCGACGGGCGCGGGTTCCTGTTTGCGCAACTGCGCGATGATCGGGGCCGGTTGATGGACCTCGGCACCAAGGGTTCGGGCACCACCCCGTGGAGCCGCGCAGGCGATGGGCGGCTGACGCTGAAAGGCGCGGTGCGCGAGATCTTGGCGACCGAGATGCTGGAGGCGCTCGGCGTCCATACCTCCAGGACCTTCAGCGTGATCGAAACGGGCGAGCGGCTGTGGCGGGGCGACGAGCCTTCGCCCACCCGCTCCGCCGTGCTGGTGCGCCTGTCGCATTCGCACATCCGCATCGGCACCTTCCAGCGGCTGCTGGCGCTGGAGCAGGCGGACGAGATGGCGGCGCTGATCGACTACTGCCTCACCCACTTCCCCTGCCCGCCCCCGCCCGAGGATGCGCCCGCGCGCGATGAACCCGCGATCCGGCTGATGCACGCGGTCGTAGAACGCATGGCCGATCTCGCCGCGAGCTACATGGTCGCAGGTTTCGTCCACGGCGTGCTCAACACCGATAACATGAACGTGACGGGCGAGAGCTTCGACTATGGCCCATGGCGCTGGCTGCCCGAATGGGAGCCGGACTTCACCGCCGCCTATTTCGACCACGCGGGCCTGTATTCCTTCGGTCGCCAGCCCGAGGCACTGCATTGGAACTGCGGCCAGCTGGCGGTCGCGCTGCGGCTCCATGCCGAGACTGCGCCGCTGGTCGCCGCGCTCGAACGCTTCGGGCCGCTCTATATGGCGGCGGTGGCGCGGCGGTGGTGCTGGCGGCTCGGCGTTGTGCCGCAGGGGCTTGAAGCTGACACGCAATTGGTCGCCGCCTGCGAAGCGGCGATGCGCGACAGCAAGGCGCAGCCCGATGCCTTCTTCTTCGAACATCGCGGCGGGCGCGGGCCGGCGACGGGGGCCGTGGCCGACGTGCTGGCGAGCTACCAGCCCGTCGAAGCAAGCCACCCATACTGGAGCGACCCCGCCCCGCAATCCATGCTGATCGACGAGGTCGAGGCGATCTGGGCGGCCATCGCCGAGAATGATGACTGGGCGCCGCTCACCGCCAAAGTCGCCGCGCTACGCCGCATGGGCGCTGCCCACGGCGCGGCGCCGATCCCTGCCGGTCATGGATAGCCAGCGCCGCCCCTATCTTTTCAGCCCCAGCCGCGATAGGGCGCAAGGTGACTGCGGGGGCAAACCAATCAGGCGGATTGCGGCACAATGGACGGCAAAGTGACCGACAATATCCTTATCTCCACCGAACCGGCCAGCGGTGAAGAATTATGGCGTGGGCCGATCAGCGATGTCGATGCGGCGGTCAGCACCGCGCGCCGCGCCTGGGCCGCCTGGGCTGGCCGCGCGCTGACCGACCGGATCACGGTGATGCGCACCTTCTCCAACATCGTGAAGCGCGACAACGAAGAGCTCGCCACCCTGATCGCGCGCGAAGCGGGCAAGCCGCTGTGGGAAGCCCGCAGCGAAGTCGACGCGGTGGTGAACAAGGTCGATATCGCGGTGCAGGCCTATGCCGAACGCACCGGGAAGAAGAAGTTCGATTCCGGGATCAATGGCAGCGCCGCCGTCCGGCACAAGCCGCATGGGGTGATGGCGGTGCTCGGCCCTTATAACTTCCCTGCGCACCTGCCCAATGGCCACATCGTCCCGGCGCTGATCGCGGGCAACGCCGTGCTGTTCAAGCCTTCGGAAAAGACCCCGGCTGTGGGCGAGGCGCTCGTCGCCGCCTTTCACCGTGCGGGCGTGCCCGAAGACGTGATCCAGCTCGTCATCGGCGGGCCGGAGGAAGGCAAGGCGCTGGTCGCCCATCCGGGGATCGACGGGGTGCTGTTCACCGGATCAGCCCAGGCCGGGATCGCGATCAACCGCAAGCTCGCCAGCAATCCGGGCAAGATCGTCGCGCTGGAAATGGGCGGCAACAATCCGATCGTGGTGATCGATACACCCAAGCTGGCCGATGCCGCGGCGGTGATCCTCCAGAGCGCTTTCACCAGCGCCGGGCAGCGCTGCACCGCCGCGCGCCGCTTGATCGTGAAAGAGAGCATCTACGACGATCTGATGGCTGAACTCGTGCCGATGGCGCGCAAGCTGATGGTGGGCGACCCGATGGGGGAACCCCAGCCCTTCATGGGGCCGGTGATCGATAACGAGACCGCCGATCGCCTGTCCGAAAGCTTCGTCGCGCTGATCACCGCCGGGGGCCGCGCGCTGCTGCATATGCGCCGCAGCGTCCCCGATCTGCCATTCCTCAGCCCCGGCATCATTGATGTCACCGACATTCCCGACCGGCCCGATATCGAGCTGTTCGGCCCCCTGCTGCAAGTGATCCGCGTCCCCGATTTCGACACGGCGATTGCCGAGGCGAACAACACCCGCTTTGGCCTGTCAGCCTCGCTGATCGGTGGCAGTCCGGAGGATTATGGGCGGTTCTGGGCCAATATCCGCGCCGGGATCATCAACTGGAATTCGCCCACCAACGGCGCGTCGTCCAAGGCCCCGTTTGGCGGGATCGGCCTGTCGGGCAATCACCGCCCCGCGGCCTATTACGCCGCCGATTACTGCGCCTATCCGGTCGCCAGCACCGAAATGGACCAGCCGCGCGCCACGATCATGGTTGGCCTGCGTCCCTGATCCTTCGGCCTGATTCTCACGGTGCCCGATAGATCAGCAGCACTCCAGTGAGGCCATTGGTGGCGGTGCGGATATAGACCAACAAAGCCTCCCCGCCCTCGCCGGTGGCGGCGATGATGTCGTCCGGCTCGGTATAGCGCAGAACTCTGAGTCCACCCCGCAGCGCCTCGGTGTAGTGATATTGCGCCACATCCTCGCGCGGGGCGACAGTGTGATAGCGGATGATCCGCAGCCCGCATGTGTCGCCATCGGCCCCGCCCGCCTGCATCACCATGGCGCTCGGCGGAATCGCCGCGACCCGCGGCAATTTGGCGGCGAGCGAGAAGTCTTCGATCAGCTGGCGCTCGCATACCGTCGGAGCGCCGACTGCGGCGAGCAGGTCGGCGGCGCTGGTTAGTGGACCCATCTCCTTACCGCTTGCACTGTGCGCGGGCGGTGGCAGTTCGGGGATCGATCCGCGTTCGAGCAGGTCAAGCCGCAGCGCCTCACGCGCCTTGCTCGCCGCTTCGGGACTGGCGGTGATGACGGGCAGCGCACCCGAATCGACAAAACCGATCGCGGCGTTTGCCTCGTTCCGGCTGGCGAGATCGGGATCGCTCATCAAGGGATCGTGCAGCGCGCGCGCGATGATCGGGTCGCTCGCGATCAGTGCCGCTTCATTGGCGACCTCATCGGCCGGGTCCGCGCAAGCGGCAGCCATCAGGCACATCAAGGGGACAAGCATCCGGCGCATCGGATCGCTGTGCCACGGGATGGTTAATTTGCGCCTTACCCGGACATGAAAACGCCCCCGAAGTCCAAGGACTTCGAAGGCGCTTTCCGCGAAGGCGAGGTTGCCCGCGCGCTGGCGACCATTAGGTGGGAACGGCCGCAAGAGGATGAAACGCTCGCCAGAGCCGGGATCGGCGCTGGCGGGTCTCCAAATTGTTGTTCATTTATAGAGCGCTCAATCTGAACGAATCGGCATCACGCCTGTCAGCCGTCATTCATTCGGCGCGCGCGGTCCGGGCCGCTTGCGCCGCGCCGCTGCGGCCCCTAACGCCGCCCGGCCATGACCAGCCCTGCCCCCTCACCCGCCCCTGTGGTCTCCGGCCTTGCGCCAGCGCTGGGAGCCTACCTCATCTGGGGCTTCCTGCCGCTCTACTTGATCCTGGTGAAGACCGTGCCGCCGTTCGAATTCGTCGGCTGGCGGATCGTGTGGACGCTACCGCTGTGCCTGCTGATCGTCGCCTACCGCCGCCAGTTTCCCGAGCTGCTCGCCGCCCTGAAATCCCCGCGCAGTCTGCTGGCCCTGCTCGCAAGCGCGGTGCTGATCGGGATCAACTGGTTCGTCTATATCTGGGCGATCATGGAGGGCGAGGTGTTTGCGACCAGCATCGGCTATTACCTCAATCCCTTGGTCAATGTGCTGCTGGGCACCTTGGTGCTAGGTGAGAAGCTGTCGCGCCGCCAATGGCTGGCGGTCGCCATCGCTGCCGTCGCCGTGGCGCTGCTGGCGGCAGGCGCGGTGACGAGCCTGTGGATCAGCCTGACACTCGGTTTCAGCTTTGCGCTCTATGGCCTTGTTCGCAAACAGGTTGCCGTGGGATCGCTGCCCGGCCTCACCATTGAAAGCGCGATCCTGTTGCTGCCCGCCGCCGGGATTGCGGCATGGTATGCGATGAGCCCGCAAGGCTCCTCCTTCGGGCAGGACTGGTGGATGAGCGGCCTCATCATGTTCTCGGGCGTGGTCACCGCGGTCCCGCTGCTGATGTTTGCGATTGCCGCGCGGCGGATGGATTATTCGACGCTGGGCTTCATCCAGTACCTCTCGCCCACGATCGTGTTTTTCCTCGGCCTGTTCGTGTTCCACCAGCCGCTGGCCCCCGCAAAACTGGCGAGCTTCGTGCTGATCTGGGTCGCGGTCGGGGTGTTCGTCTGGGATATGTGGGCCAAGCGGCGGGCGGCTTCAGCCTGATCCACCGCCGTTCGTGTCGAGCGAAGTCGAGACACCTGCACTCGGCCTCTCGACTACGCTCGAGGCGAACGGATGCCGGGATTTAACCGAGGAACTTCCACCCCAGCGTCTGGCCGCCGTGCCACGGTACGATCTCCTCGCCGGTCACATGCAGCACCGGCGGGACAGGGAATTCGGCGCGTTCCAGCGTCACGCTCTCCTCATTCACCGGCAGGTTGTAGAACGCCGGGCCGTGGAGCGAGGCGAAGCCTTCGAACTGATCAAGCGCGCCTTCTTCGTCGAATACGGTGATATAGCTTTCCAGCGCCGTGGGTGCGCCGAAGATGCCAGCGCAGCCGCAAGCGCTTTCCTTGGCGCTGCGCAGGTGCGGGGCGCTGTCGGTGCCAAGGAAGAACTTCCCCGACCCGCCCGTCGCCGCCGCGCGCAGCGCCAGTCGGTGCGTCTCCCGCTTGGCGACCGGCAGGCAGTAATTGTGCGGCTGGATGCCGCCGACAAGCATGGCGTTGCGATTGATGTGGAGGTGCTGCGGCGTGATGGTCGCGGCAACCTGCGGCCCGGCCTCCATCACGAAGTCCACCGCGTCGCTCGTGGTGATGTGTTCAAACACCACCCGCAGCTTCGGAAAGCTCGCAACAATGGCGCGCAGGTGCCGTTCGATAAATTCTTTTTCGCGATCGAACACGTCGACATTGTGATCCGTCACCTCGCCGTGGATGCACAGCACGATGTCCTCGGCCTCCATCCGCGCCAGCACGGGGTAAAGGTTCTCGATGTTTGAGACACCCGCAGCCGAGTTGGTGGTGGCGTTGGCGGGGTACATCTTGGCGGCGGTGAAGACACCCTCAGCCGCCCCGCGCGCCAGATCGTCGGCGTCGGTGTTGTCGGTGAGATAGCAGGTCATCAGCGGCTCGAACCGCACGCCTTCAGGCACGGCGGCGAGGATGCGGTCGCGATAGGCTGCGCCCAATTCCGTGGTCGTCACCGGCGGGGTCAGGTTGGGCATCACGATCGCGCGGGCAAACTGGCGCGCGGTGTAAGGCACCACCTCGCGCATGATCGCGCCATCGCGGAAATGCAGATGCCAATCATCAGGGCGGCGGATCGTGAGGCGGTCGGTCATGGCTTCCCCTTAGCTTTGCGGGTGCCTATCTGTCACGCATGACTGCAACCCATTTGACCGCCCGCGCGCTGATCCGCCTCTCGCCCTTGGACGAGGGCGAGGATGTCGCCGCTTTCCTCCAGGGCCTCGTTACCAATGACACGGCTGGGCCGCTACCGTGCTATGCCGCGCTGCTCTCGGCGCAGGGCAAGCACCTGTTCGATTTTCTGGTGTGGGCTGACCCGGCGGGCCTGCTGCTCGATTGCGAGGCCGCCCATGCCGACGAGTTGATCAAGCGCCTGTCGATGTACCGCCTGCGCCGCAAGATCGCGATCGCGCGCGAGGATGCGCTGGCGGTGCATTGGAGCGTGGACGCCCGAGACGGCGCGGTCCCCGATCCGCGCCTCGCAGACCTCGGCTACCGCTGGCTCGCCGCGCCCCAAGGCGAACCCGCCGATGCTGCATGGCTCGCCCACCGCCTGTCGCTCGGCGTGCCCGAGGGGCGCGGGGAACTCGCCGATATCCTGTGGCTGGAAACCAACGCGGTCGAACTGAACGGCGTCAGCTTCACCAAGGGCTGCTATGTCGGGCAGGAGAACACCGCCCGGATGAACTGGCGACAGAAGGTCAACCGGCGGCTGATGGTGGTGCCGCTGGCCGCATCGGATGAAGCGCGGCGCGTGACCGCCTATCCCGCGCTTGGGCTGGCGGTCGATCACCTGCGGGTAGAGAACCTCGACCTTGCGGCCCTGCCCGCTTGGCAGCGCGCAGGCGTGACGAGCGAAGCCTAAGCCTTCTGGTGCCCGGCGAGACTCGCTTCGAGCATCGCGGTCGCCCGCTCACGCGCGGCATCGCGCGGCAGATCGAGCGACTTGGCCAACGCCCCGCCGATCAGTGCATCACCCAGCGCCATCAGCACCAACGACAGCGTATCGCGGTGCAGGCGCCGCTCGGCCAGATGCTCCTCCGGCTCATCCGGGGCGAGCTCATCGAGCAGTTCGTGGATGGTCGAGATGATCGGATCGAGCGCATCATCATTGCCGGTCAGCAGCATCCAGCTCGTCAGCGCGCCCGCGCCTTCACGGTCGAAGGCATCGAAGGCAAGATCCACCACTTCCCGCGCTGAACCCATCCCGGCGCGACTGGCGTGAACGGCTTGCAGGATCGTCTCGCACACCGTGCGTGCGATGTGTTCCGCCAGCGCCTTTTGCAGGCCGGATGCGGAACCGAAATGGTGCAGCAGGTTTGCGTGCGTCCGCCCGATCCGCGCCGAGACCGCCTTCAGCGTCACCGCCTGCGGCCCGGTCTCGATCAGCAGCGCACGCGCGGCGGCGAGCGCAGAACTGCGGGATTCCTCGGGCGTTAACCGTTTGCGACTGACCATAGGTGCGCCGCACTAATCGGTTTTGCGGTTGCGAACAAGGTGCCGGGAGGTGGGCGCAGGTTCAGGCCGCGCGGGCAAACGGGGCCGGGTCCATGTCGGCCTCCAGATCGAGCGCGTATTCGACCGATTCGACCGCGCCGCCGCGCGCCAGGCTATGCCGCCCGCCCGTCCGGCCCGTGGGCACGAAGCCGAGCTTGCGCAGCACCTTGCCCGAGGCGGGATTGTCGACGAAGTGACCCGCCGTCACGCGCCGGTGGCCCAGCGTGCGGGCAATCCGCAGCACCGCGCCCGCCGCTTCGGTGGCATAGCCGCGGCCCCAGTGGTCGCGCGCGATCCAGTAGCCGATTTCGGGCTGGCCCTCATGCTCGCCCATCCCGGCCGACCCGATCACGCCAACGCCGGGCAGAGTGACGAGGAAATGCGGCAGGCGCATATCCTGCGGCAGCTCCGCAAAGGCCCGCGCATCGTCCATGCCATAGGGCCACGGCGCGCGTGCGAGATTGCGCACGACCGCCTCGTCATTGATGCCCGCCAGAATGGCTTCGCAATCCTCGGGGAATGCGGGTCTCAGGAACAGTCTTTGGCTGCGATGGAACACGAGAACTCCCTTCCTCGCCCGGCGCACCCCTAGAGGCCACGCATGACAATTTCATGGCCGCGAAACTTTGTGATTCGCGCGGCTGGTGAGGGAGAAAGCAAAAAGGGAGACGGACCCCCTCTGGTGAGGACGGTCCTGTCTCCCTCTTATGGCAGGTCTTGCACCTGCCGGGACCATCCTTGCCGGACGATCCCTTTATCGAATCGCCCGCTTATTCGGCGGCTTCAGCCATCGCATCTACGCTGACGTATTTGCGGCCGAGCTTGCCCGAGTGGAATCGGACCACGCCTTCGGCGAGCGAATAGAGCGTGTGATCCTTGCCCATGCCGACATTGACGCCGGGATAGACGCGGGTGCCGCGCTGACGGATGATAATGTTGCCGCCGATCACTTCCTGACCGCCGAACTTCTTCACGCCGAGGCGACGACCGGCCGAATCACGACCGTTACGCGACGAACCGCCTGCTTTCTTATGTGCCATGGTTCAGTCGCTCCTTATTCGGCCGATGCCGCGGCTTCAGCCGGCGCTTCGGTCTTGGTCTTCTTGGCAGCCGCCTTCTTGGCGGGCTTGGCTTCAGCAGCACCAACGGCGGTGATGCGCAGCAGCGTCATCTGCTGGCGGTGGCCGTTCTTGCGGCGATAGTTGTGACGGCGACGCTTCTTGAAAACGATCACCTTCTCGCTCTTGGCCTGAGCGATGATTTCCGCCGAAACGGTCACCTTGCTCGCGTCGGCGAGATCGTCGCCTTCGCCGGCGAGCAGGATGTCGCCCAGCGTGATGGTGTCACCGGCTTCGCCAGCGAGCTTTTCAACGGCAATCTTGTCTCCGGCGGCAACGCGGTACTGTTTGCCGCCAGTGCGCACTACAGCGAACATGGCTTTATACTCTCGTGTCTGAGCCAATCGGGAACAGCCAGGAAACGCCAAGCCAACCGAACGGCAATGCGAGGCGTGCGCGGATGCAGCCCCGGAAAGATGCGTGCCGTTAGGGGAAAGGCTGAGCCAAGTCAACGCCCGCTTGATGGGAAAGCCGCCTGAAAAGGATCACGCGCTCAGGTGTGAGGTCTATTTGCCATCCCCAGGTGTCATGCTAACAGGACATGGGATTTTTATGCAGGCAAATTCGAAAAATACGCTGGGTGTGGTGCTGCTTGTCGCGGTGCTGACGGGGTGCGCCGCGGATGCGGGACGCTATCCTTCACTGGCGATGCGCCCGTTCGAGAGCGGCCCTGCGCCCGAAACCCCTGCCCCGCCCCAGGTGATTCGCCCGGCCACGCCCGCGGCCCGCCTTGCTGAATTGCGCGGTGCTGCCACGGCCTCGCACGCGGCCTTTCTGGCGCGCGAGGATGACGCCGGACGACTCGTGCGCAGCGCCGCCGGTCAGCCGTTCGAAAGCGCATCGCGCGCCGCCGCTTTGGTCGCGCTGGCCGATCTGGACTCGAAGCGCGGGGCGACCGCCGGCACGCTGGCCGCGCTCGACACGCTCGCCGCCGAAGCCGCCGCCGCGCTCAGCCCCGATCCGGCGCTCAGCCAGACGCAAACCGAAGTCGCCGCTCTGCTCGCCCGTGAGGACGAGGGGATCGCGCGGCTGTGGAAGGCTATGGGATCATGAACCTCGCGTGCAGCACCTGTCCGGTCAACGAAACCGCTGCCTGCGCGGTACTGACCCCGGAAGAGCGCAATGCCATGGCCGCGGCTGGGCGTACCCGCACGCTGAAGCGCGGCGAGATGCTGTTTGCCGCGGGCGATGAGGATGCCGCCTGTGCCACGTTGCAATCGGGCGCCTTGAAGGTTTCGGCTATCGATCAGGACGGTAACGAGCAGATCCTCGCCCTCGTTCACCCGGCGGGCTTCATCGGAGAGCTGTTTGCGCCCTTTGCGCATCACGATGTGGTGGCGCTGACCGAAAGCCGCCTGTGTACCTTCGCCAAGCGCGATATCGAGCGCGCGATCGAGGATTATCCTGCGCTGGCCCGCGCGCTGCTGCGCCGCAGTCAGGCCGATCTGCTGGCGACCCGCAATCTGCTCGAGCTGACCGGCCACGCCAGTGCCGAGGCGCGGCTGGCGGCCCTGCTCCACGATTTTGCCGGGGCAGCGAGTGAAAGTTCCTGCCATCTGGCGAAGTTTTTCGAACTGCCGCTGACCCGCGGCGAGATCGCCAACATGCTGGGCCTCACCATCGAGACGGTCAGCCGCAAGCTGGGCGAGTTGGAAGACATGGGCGCGATCCGGCGCGAAGGTAAGCGCGGCATCACGCTGCTGGATGCGACGATGTTGCAGGACATCTCGGGAAGGTAAGGGTTCGGGGCGGCGACAAGGGAGTGGGTCCGCCGCCCCGAGGGGAGTTTGTCAGGTCACAATCGCGGCGATCAAAGCCACAGCGAGGCCCCAGACCACCAGCAGCACCGGCAGGATCAGCACCTGAATGGTCGCGTCCTTCGGTGCCAGCCGTCCGGTGTTGGTCATGATCCCGCGCGTCTCGAATTCGCCGAGCGTCTGGGGTTCGGAGGCATTGTCACGCAGCCGCGTCCAGACCGCCGGGACCGCGAAGGCCGCCACGATCAGCAGCACAATGATCGCCATCGGGATCGCCAACACCGGGTTGGCGAAGGCCGATCCGACGATCACCAGAAAACCGAGATAGCAGCCAACGGTCGCGCCATAGAGCGCGGTCGGCAGGCCGAAGTTGCGGTCGCTCTCCACCTGATGGCGGACGGGCGCTTCGGCGGGCGCGGCAACAACGCGGGCATCGCCGCGGGCGATCAGGTCGTGGACGATGTGGCTCATGGTGATCCTCCTTGATGTTGGAGGCATGATTAGCGCGCGGCGCGGGACCCTGCTTTGACCCGGATCAAATCAGCGTTCTTGCAGCGCGCCAGATGCTACCGCATCACGCGCTGGACTTGCTCAGGCGCCGCACGGGCTTGACCAAAGCTCAAGGAGCTTTGGTTACCAGCGGGCAAGATCGCTGTGGTCCTGTTCGCGCGGCTCGATCCAGTGCCACTCGCCGCCGCGCTTCTCGCGCTTCCAGAACCATGCGGCGCTCTTGAGATGGTCCATGCAGAAATCGACCGCATCAATCGCATCGCGGCGGTGAAGCGCAGCGGCGGAGACGCAGACGATCGGCTCACCGGGGCGCATCTGGCCGACGCGGTGGACCATCAGCAGGCCCATCAGCGTGAAGCGTTCAAACGCGCGGTCGGCTAGGGCGTGCATCCCCGGCAGAGTCAGCGGCTCGTAATGGGTGAGCTCCAGCGCCTCGACGCCTTCATCGTACCGCACCTCGCCCACAAAGGTGCACACCCCGCCAAGTCCCGGATTGGCCTGCGTGAAGGGGCCGATCAGCATTCCGGGCAGGAACATCTGGTCGAGCAGGCGGATGTCGCGCATCAGCCCCCCGATACCGGTGGGAGCAGCGCAATCTCGTCACCCGCGCCGGCTTGCAATTTCGTTTTGTTGGGCAGCAATGCGCCGTTGATCGCCACGCGGATGCGCGGATCCTCCAGTGCTTCGGCCAGCGCGGGCGGCAGTGCGGCCTTGAGCCCCTCCCAATCGAGCGGCTTGGACAGGGGGAGCGGCAAGGCGATGGTCCCTGCCTGTGCCAGATCGGCCAGCTTGCCCAGCATGACGACGGTGGCCAACTCAGCCCCCCGTCATCGACATATGCCGCGCAGTAGCCGGATCGGCCCCGCGCGCGTCCATGCGGAAGTGGTGCTTTTCGGGCTTGATCCGCAGCGCCTCGTTCAGGGCAGCGGCGAGGTTCTCCTCCGGCGCGTCAGACCGCAGCGCGGCGCGCAGATCGACTCGCTCACCCCCGCCAAGGCAAGGGTAAAGCTGACCAGTGGCCGTCACCCGCAGCCGGTTGCAGCCTGAGCAGAAATTGTTGGTGTGCGGGGTGATGAGGCCCAGCCTGCCCCCGGTTTCGGCCACCTCGACATAGCGGGCCGGGCCGCCGGTCGAGAATGCCATGTCCTTCAGTGTCCAGCGCTGCGCCAGCGCGGCGCGGACATCATCGAGCGGGAGATATTGGTCGAGCCGTTCCTCCTCGACATCGCCCAGCGGCATGACCTCGATCAGTGTCACGTCGTGGCCCTGGGCATGGCCCCAAGCGATCAGATCGGGCAATTCGCTCTCGTTGACGCCCTTCAGCGCCACAGCGTTCAACTTGACCTTGAGCCCCGCCGCCTTGGCCGCCGCGATGCCTTCGAGCACCTGCGGCAGCGCATCGCGCCGGGTCAGTTCGGCAAACTTCGCGCGGTCGAGCGTGTCGAGCGAGACATTGACCCGCCGCACGCCTGCCTTGGCCAACGCCTCGGCGTGCTCGGCCAGTTGGGTGCCATTGGTGGTCAGCGTCAATTCGGCCAGATCATGCCCCAGCCTGCGCCCCAGCGCGGTGAACAGATCGATGATGTCGCGCCGCACCAGCGGCTCGCCCCCGGTGATGCGGATCTTCGTGACGCCGCGGGCGATGAAGCCGGTGGCGAGGTCGTACAGTTCCTCAAGGCTGAGAACGTCCTTCTTGGGCAGGAAGGTCATGCGTTCAGGCATGCAATAGGAACAGCGCAGATCGCAGCGGTCTGTCACGGACAGGCGCAGATAGGTGATCCGGCGCTGGAAGCTGTCGATCAGCGGCGGCGCGCTGTCCGCCGCGTCGCGCAGAACGATCAGATCAGGCTTGCGAGGAGGGTTGCGCGGCACATTGTCATTCATGGCACACGAGATACTGCCCTGTCACCCCGGGCGCATCTGACAAAAAGCGTAACGTCGCCGCGCGCGCCTCGCCTTGAGGGCCGGCAACAACATTCACGCGCTTGGGCGCAGCTTCGCGGGCCAGATCGCGGGCGAGCGCCAGACGCCAGTCGCGGTGATCGTGAGCGGCGGGTGGCAGAATGATCGCGAGCGCGGTGGTTTGCGCCTCCGCCAAGGCCGCACGCGCGGCTTCGAGGTGGAAGGCCATGAACGCGCCCGCGGCATCCAGCGCGTTGTCCGGCAGCAATCCGACTTCGATCTGCCGCATCATGCCCTTACGCCCCGTGGGCCGCAGGCCGTTCACGGTGGAGCGTGATGCCGATCTGCTCGTCTGCCTCGGCAATGGCGAGCTTGACGATCTTGACCGTCACCGCCTCAACCCGCGCGTCCTGCACGAACAGCGTGGTGCAGATGTGATCCGCCACCGCCTCGATCAGCTTGAAATGTACCCCCTGCGGCAACCCGCCCGAGGCGGCGAACTTCAGGTCCATGTAATTCTTGGACGCATCGAGAGGGGTATCGGGTTCGTAGCGATCCGCAATCTGGTACCGCGCCGCGATCGAGATGCGCAGCGGCTGGGGTTTGCCGGTCTCCTCGGAATAGATGCCGGTCAGGACATCGACGACGAGATCATTGACTTCAAGGGTAAGGGTATCGCGCATCGCGAGGCCGTTGGCAGGATGGGGCGGTGAAGTCCAGTGCAGTCCTGACCGGCGCGCGGCCTAGCGGCTCCAGCGCGCGAAGATCGCGGTGGGGAGCAGGCGACCGCCCTCCCCCTCCTCCCGCACGGCGAGGTCGCCATGCTCGATCCGGCCCGGCAGATGCGATAGCGCCTCCTCCAGCAGGCCCGCAATCGCAAGGCTGCTCATCCGCACGGCATAGACCGTGAGGAACAGGAACCGGCTGTCATTGTCGAGCAGCCGCGCGCAATCGGTGACGAGCCCGGCAAGGTGTTCTTCCAGCCGCCACACTTCGCCATCCGGCCCGCGCCCGAACTTGGGGGGATCGAGGATGATGCCGTCGTAGCGTTTCTGCCGCCGCACCTCGCGCGCGGTGAACTTGGCGGCGTCATCGGTGAGCCAACGGATCGGACGTTCCGCCATGTCAGACAGCACAGCGTTCTCACGCGCCTGGGCCACGGATTTTTTCGAGGCGTCCACGTGGGTCACCCGCCCATGGCCGGACAGCGCCAGCGTGCCGAGGCCGGTATAGCCAAACAGGTTGAGCGTTTCCGCCTCGGTCATGTCGCCCAGCTGTGCGCGCATCCAGTCCCACACCGGGGCCATGTCGGGGAAGAATTGCAGGTGGCGGAAGGGGGTCGGGCGCGCAGTGAAGCGGACGTCGTTCCACGCCAGCGGCCAGCCATCATCGGGCAGCCGCTCCCGGAATTGCCAGCGGCCGCCGCCATCCTCGTCCGAGCCGGGGATGAACTCGCCCGCCGCAGGCCAGTCGGGCAGACGCGGGTGCCACATCGCCTGAGGTTCGGGGCGGATGAAGGCGCGCTGGCCGAAGGCCTCCCACTTGCGTCCCAACCCGCTGTCGAGCAGGCGATAGGCGTCCCAGCCGGTGCATTCCATCACCAGCGGTTGCTGAATGAGGTCAGCCATTATCCGGCGCTGGTCGAGGCCGCATGGCTCAGCACATGATCGCGGGTGGTGGCGTAATCACCGGCCAGCTCAATGAAGCTTTCTTCCCGCCCGAACAGATCGCCGACCCGCGCGGGTAGCGAGGGGCGCACGCCGATGGCGCGTTCGACCGCGTCGGGGAACTTGGCGGGGTGCGCGGTGGCGAGGGTGACGATCGGAACGCCCGCAGCCACTGTCGCCGCCACGGCCTGCGCGCAGTGCAGGCCGACGCCGGTGTGCGGGTCGATCACCTGTCCGGCCGAACGATAGGCCCATTGCAGTGCGCGGGCAGTTTCAACCTGATCAGCCCGCGCGCTGGTGAACAGCGCCGACGCGCCCTCAGCCTGCGCGTTGGTGAGGGTCATCGCCTTGGTCGCTTCAAAGGCGCGCATCTGGGCCGCCATCGCAGTGCCATCGCGCCCGCCTGCGTCAAACAGCAGGCGCTCGAAGTTGGAGGACACCTGAATGTCCATCGACGGCGTGATCGTGGCCGTCACCCCGCCCGCCGAGTAATCGCCGGAAGACAGCGCGCGGTGGAGGATGTCGTTGATGTTGGTGGCAACGATCAGCTTCTCGATCGGGAGGCCCATCTTCGCCGCGACATAGCCCGCGAACACGTCGCCGAAATTGCCGGTCGGCACCGAATAAGCCACGGTCCGGTCGGGCGCGCCGAGTTGCAGCGCGGATGCGAAATAATAGACCACCTGCGCCATCAGCCGCGCCCAGTTGATCGAATTGACCGCGCCAAGGTTGAGCGTGGCGGTCACATCGCCATCATTGAACATCCGCTTCACATGCGCCTGCGCATCATCGAAGCTGCCATCAATCGCGAGGTTGTGGACGTTGGGGCTCAGCACCGTGGTCATCTGGCGGCGCTGCACATCGCTGACCCGTCCGCTGGGATGGAGCATGAAGATTTCCACCCGCTCCAGCCCGGCAACCGCCTGGATCGCCGCAGAGCCCGTGTCCCCGCTGGTCGCGCCGACGATGGTGAGGCGCTCGCCCCGGCGCTCCAGGAAGGTCTCGAACAGGCGGCCAAGCAGTTGCAGCGCCACGTCCTTGAAGGCGAGCGTGGGGCCGTGGAACAGTTCGAGCAGCCAATGCTGCTGATCGAGCTGCACCAGCGGCGTGACGGCGGCGTGGCCGAAATCGCCATAGACCGTGTGGCACAGGGCGAGCAGCTCATCCTCGGTCAGGCTGGGCGTGACGAAGGGCGCCATGATCCGGGCGGCCAGATCGGGATAGGCGAGGCCGCGCATGTCGCGGATTTCGCTTTGGCTGAACCGGGGCCATTCGGCAGGCACATAAAGGCCGCCATCGCTGGCGAGGCCCGCGAGCGTCACCCCTTCGAAATCGAGCGCCGGTGCGCTACCGCGTGTCGAGACGTATTGCATGGGGCAGCCGCCTAGCGCTGACGCCGCCGCAATGCCAGCACGTAGATCACCAGCGCGGTCAGAGCGAAGAAGAACCACTGTCCGGCATAGGCCAAGTGGTTGTTGGGCAGATCGCCCGGATCGGGCTTGGCGAGCGGCTCAAGCCCGGCCTGCGGCGTTTCGGCGACGAGCCGGATGGTGTCACCATAGCTTGCGATGCGTCCGGTCACTGGCCCGCCGCTCCATTGCGGGGATTCGGGCGAGCGTGACCAGCCCATCGTGACGTCCGCCTCACCCCCGCCCGCATGGCTGCACCGCGCAACATGCACCCAGCCCGAGCGGCCGGTGGCGGACTTGCCGGAAATCGGATCGGTGCCGCGCACGGCAAGGCAATCGATGGTCGTGCGGCGAAACAGGTCGCGCTCGTAATCGGCAGGAGCGGGCCACGGCACCACGGTGTCGTCCTGCAACGCCGCCTGATACTGCGCGATCAGCGCCTCTTTCTCGGTCTTGCGGCCAAGCTGCCAGATGCCGAGCCCGATCATCGTCAGGACAGCCGCGATCACGACGATGGTCGAAAGTATCGGAACACGGCGGGTCATGGCTGCTGGCTCTCTTCGTATTGGTGGTAGACCCACATGGTCTTGTAGAACCTCAGGCCGAAGATCACCGTGCCGACCGTCACCGGCGCCCAGAACACCAGCGACGCCCAGATCGGCGGCCGCAACCATTCGTCCACGCCCATCGCGGCGAGGATCAGCACCAGCGCCAACAGCATCGTCACCACGCCGACGAACCGGCCGCCGCGTTCAAGGCTGACGATGTCGAGCCCGCAATTCGCGCAAGTCTCAGCCAGCCCGGCGGGCGCTTCGAACAGGGTCTCGGCGCCGCACCGGGGGCACAAACCGGAAAGGGCAGCCGAGACCAATCCCGGCTGCCCCTTCTTTTCCGTCGGACCGGGGTCCGCGTTCATCAGTGGTATTCAGCGCCCCAGCCGCCCCACACATAGATGGCGACGAACAGGAACAGCCACACCACGTCGACGAAGTGCCAGTACCACGCGGCTGCTTCGAAGCCGAAGTGCTGGCGCGGGGTGAAGTGGCCGAGATAGGCGCGGTAGAGGCACACCGCGAGGAAGATCGTCCCGATGAGCACGTGGAAACCGTGGAACCCGGTCGCCATGTAGAAGGCGCTCGAATAGGTGTTCCCACCGAAGCCGAACGGCGCCGCGCTGTATTCGTAGGCCTGGATCGAGCTGAACAGCACGCCGAGCGCGATGGTCGCCCACAGGCCCTGCTTCAGACCCACGCGGTCGCCATGGATCAGCGAGTGGTGCGCCCAGGTCACAGTGGTGCCCGAACACAGCAGGATCAGCGTGTTGAGCAGCGGTAGCGCGAAGGGATCGAGCACTTCCATACCTTCAGGGATGAATGCCGCAATCGCGCCCGTTTCGCCGAACAGGCTGGTGGTCGCACCGGTCGTGTGGTCATAGGTCAGCGGGGTCGGGAACAGCGCGAAGTCGAAGAAGCTCCAGAACCAGCCGACGAAGAACATCACTTCGGAGGCGATGAACAGGATCATGCCGTAGCGCATGTGCAGCTGCACCACGGGGGTGTGGTCGCCGCGCTGGGCTTCGATGACGATGTTCTTGAACCACATGAAGAAGGTCGCGATCAGGCCGGCAAGCCCTGCCCACATCACGATGCTGGCGGACGAGCCGAACAGATCGGGGTGGAAGCTCAGCACCATGCCGCTGGTGAAGGTGAGCGCCGAGAACGAGCCGATCAGCGGCCAGATATCGGGTTCAAGAATGTGGTAATCGTGGTTTGCCTTGCCAGCCATTGGTCGTTCCCGTCCCTGGGTTGTGCTTGAAGGTTCAGTTGGTGCCGGAGGACGTCGGGTTTACCGGGTCCTTGGCGCGGTGAAAAGTGTAGCTGAGCGTGATCTGTTCGACGCCCTGCATGTTCGGATCATCCAGCATCGCCGGATCGACATAGTAGAGCACCGGCATGATCACTTCCTGTCCGGGCTGCAAAGTTTGCTCGGTAAAGCAGAAGCACTGGATCTTGTTGAAATACTTGCCCGCCTGTTCCGGCGTCACGTTGAAAGTCGCCATGCCGGTCACCGGGGTGGTGCCGAGGTTGCGGGCGACATAGGTGGCAATGTCGCGCTCACCGATGGTGATGGTGTCCGTCGGCGCGCTCGGGTGGAAGGTCCACGGCATGTCAGCGGGCACCGATGCATCGAAGCGGATCGAAATCTTCTGCCCGGTGGCGAGCGTAGCTGCGCGCGCGGCGTCGCTTTCGGTCGCTTGCATGGTCGTCCCGCCGAAGCCCGTAACCTGACAGAACAGCCGGTAGAGCGGCACTGAGGCATAGCCCAGCCCCAGCATCGCCAGCGCGCCCGCGAACGCCATCAGCCCGACGCGCAGATTGCGGCGAGCGGCATCGTCAGCAACGGGCGGCAGGGTGGCCATCAGCTCTGGCCTCCGATGCGCACGATGGTGATGGCGTAGAACAGCACCACGAAGAAGATCAGCGTGCCCGCCACAACCCAGTTGCGCGCCTTGCGGCGGCGCAGGAATTCGCGCTCTTCCTCCGGCGTCATGCGATCCACCCCTGATAGGCGGCGACGCGGTCCGCCACCAACGCGGCGAACAGCACGAAGAGATAGACGATCGAATATTTGAACAGGGTCTTTTCCGGCGTCATGGCGTCAACCTCGGCGCGCATTCGGGTGAAGACCGGCATCGCCAACACCAAGAAGATCACCGAAAGCACCACCGCGACCGAGCCGTAGATCCAGCTCGTCCCGCCAATCGCCCAAGGCGCAATCGCGATCGGGGCCAGCAGCAGGGTGTAGATCATGATCTGGCGACGGGTCGGTTTTTCGCCCGCGACCACCGGTAGCATCGGAATGCCGACCTTGGCGTAATCCGACTGCACGAACAGCGCGAGCGCCCAGAAGTGCGGCGGGGTCCAGAAGAAGATGATCGCGAACAGCAGGATCGGCATGGCGGTTATCTCGCCCGTCACCGCAACCCAGCCGATCAGCGGCGGAAACGCGCCCGCGCCGCCACCGATGACGATGTTCTGCGGGGTGCGCGGCTTCAGCCACATGGTATAGATCACGGCGTAGTAGATGATTGCGCCAAACAGCAGCGATGCGGCCAGCCAGCCGATCGCCACGCCCATCAGGCCGACCGAGACCGCCGACAGGAAAATCCCGAAATCGCGCGCATCCTCGCGCCGCATCCGCCCGCCGGGGAGCGGACGGTTCATCGTGCGCTTCATCCCAGCGTCAAGGTCGGCTTCCCACCACATGTTGAGCACGGCTGAGCCGCCCGCGCCCATCGCAATTGCAAGAATCGCGGTAAAGCCAAGCACTGGATGGATCGAGCCCGGCGCAGCCAGCACGCCGCAGATCGCGGTGAAGATCACCAGCGTCATCACCCGCGGCTTGGTCAGCGCAAAGAAATCGCGCCATTCCGTCGGCAGCGTTGCGGTGGTCTGAGGTGCGGTCGTAGCCATACTCTTGGGTTCCATCGGCAAGGAGCGCGGCCCTTGAAAAGCCGCGCCCCCTGCTTGTGCTCGCGTCCGGTCAGTGCGGCGCAGCTGTCACCAGCCCCGCCGCCTGGCCGCGATCAGGCCGTCACCGGACGGTGATCGTGGTAGTCATGCGCGTCGGTGATCACCGGCAGCGTCTCGAACTGGTGATAGGGCGGCGGGCTCGGCAGGGTCCATTCGAGCGTCGTCGCACCTTCGCCCCACGGGTTGGCAGCCGCCTTCTTGCCCGCCAGCAGCGCGTAGGCGATGTTGACGAAGAAGAACACCATCGAACCGGCCATGATGTAGTACCCGTAGGTGCTGACCTGGTGCCAGAAGGTGAAGGCTTCCGCGTAATCCGGATAGCGGCGCGGCATCCCCTGCATCCCGAGGAAGTGTTGCGGGAAGAAGATCACGTTCACGCCGATGAAGAAGGTCCAGAAGTGCAGGTGCGAGAGGAGCTCGCTGTGCATCCGGCCGCTCATCTTCGGGAACCAGTAATAGAAGCCGGCGAACATCGAGAACACGGCGCCCATCGACAGCACGTAGTGGAAGTGCGCGACCACGTAGTAGGTGTCGTGCAGGTTATCGTCGATCCCGCCATTGGCCAGAACCACGCCGGTCACGCCGCCTACGGTGAACAGGAAGATGAAGCCCATCGACCAGACCATCGGCGACTTGAAGCTGAGGCTGCCGCCCCACATCGTCGCGATCCAGCTGAAGATCTTCACGCCGGTCGGCACCGCGATCACCATCGTCGCCGCGGTGAAGTACATCTTCGTGTTCACGTCGAGGCCCACGGTGTACATGTGGTGCGCCCAGACGATGAAGCCGACGACACCGATCGCGACCATCGCGTAGGCCATGCCGAGGTAGCCGAACACCGGCTTCTTGGAGAAGGTTGCGATGATCTGCGAGATCATGCCGAAGCCCGGCAGGATCATGATGTAGACTTCCGGGTGGCCGAAGAACCAGAACAGGTGCTGGTAAAGCACCGGATCGCCGCCGCCAGCCGGGTTGAAGAAGGTCGTGCCGAAGTTACGGTCGGTCAGCAGCATGGTGATGGCAGCTGCCAGAACCGGCAGCGCCAGCAGCAGCAGGAAGGCGGTGACCAGCACCGACCACACGAACAGCGGCATCTTGTGCAGGGTCATCCCCGGCGCGCGCATGTTGAAGATGGTGGTGATGAAGTTAGTCGCACCCAGGATCGAGCCTGCGCCCGCAAGGTGGAGCGAGAAGATCGCGAAGTCGACCGCCGGGCCAACCGAACCGCTGGTCGACAGCGGGGCATAGACCGTCCAGCCGGTGCCCGCACCGGGGCCGGTGCCGCCGGGAACGAACAGCGAGAACAGCAGGCTGAAGAAGCCCGCCACCGTCAGCCAGAACGACACGTTGTTCATGCGCGGGAAGGCCATGTCCGGCGCGCCGATCATCAGCGGCACGAACCAATTTCCGAAGCCGCCGATCATCGCGGGCATGACCATGAAGAACACCATGATCAGGCCGTGTGCAGTGATGAACACGTTCCACATGTGGAGCGCGGTGTTCAGATCATTGCCGCCACCCATGAACTGCGCCCACCATTGCAGGTACTGGATACCCGGCTCGGCGAGTTCGACGCGCATGATGCCCGAAATCGCGCCACCCACGATCCCCGCGATGATCGCGAAGATCAGGTACATCGTGCCGATGTCCTTGTGGTTGGTCGACATGAACCACCGGGCAAAGAAGCCCGGCTTGTGGTCCGCGTGGTCGTGGGCGTCATGCCCGTGCCCATGCCCTTGGTCGTGGTGGGCGTCGAAGCCTTCTGCGGTGGTTGCCATGGTCAGCTACTCTTCTGCTTCTATTTCTTGTTCAGTCTCAGCGCGCCGCAGCCGGAGCGGCGGCGGCAGCATCGGCAGGGGGCGCAGCAGCCGGAGCCGCCGCTTCTTCGCCCGGCATCGAGCCGCCCTGGGCCTTCACCCAAGCGGCGAATTCAGCCGGGGGAAGCGCTTCGATGGCGATCGGCATGTAGGCGTGACGTGCGCCGCACAGCTCGGAACACTGGCCGTAGTACACGCCCGGCTCCTCGATGGTCAGCAGCTTTTCGTTGAGGCGACCCGGAACGGCGTCCATCTTGAACCACAGCGACGGCACGGCAAAGGCGTGGATCACATCGCTCGCGGTGGTCTGGATGCGCAGCGGCACGCCGGCAGGGACGACCATGCGGTTGTCGACGGCCAGCTGACCCGGCTCACCCCGGCGCACAGCCTCACCTTCATCGAGCATGTTCGAGATCACTTCGATCTCGCCGTGGTCGGGATAGGTGTAGCCCCAGTACCACTGATAACCGGTCGCCTTGATGGTGACGGCGTCAGCGGGCGGAGTTTCGTACTGGCGGGCCAGCAGCGTGATGGACGGCACAGCAATCACGACCAGGATGATCACCGGAACGATCGTCCAGATCACTTCGATCGCGGTGTTGTGCGTGGTGCGCGAGGCGACCGGGTTGCGGCGGCGGTTGAACCGCACCACCACATAGAGCAGCAGGCCGAGCACCAGCAGGCTGATCGCGGTGATCACCGGCATCAGAATGCCGTCGTGCATCCACTGGGCGTACTTGCCGTTTTCGGAATACTGGTCCTGGAAGGTCATGCTCTTAAGCGCGCCATCTTCGTAAGAGGTCGGCATCCCCTTGCCCTTGGTCGGAGCCATCGGGGTGTAGGCGCTTGCCGCTTCGGCGGGCGCAGCATCAGCGGGCGCGGCTGCGGCAGGCGCAGCTTCAGCCGCCGGAGCGGTCGCTTCAACCGGAGTGGTCGTCGGCGCGTCCTGCGCCGCAACGCTCAGCGGAGCGAACGCCGCGAGCCCGGCAGCAATCGCCGCCAGAATAGCATTTTTCATACGGGTGTGCCTTTGACCCATCACATGTGTCCAAGTGGTTCTAATCTGATCCCATACCGCCCACCACTCAGCCCCCTCGAGACCCGGTGCAGACAGCGTTTGGCTAGCCCTAGGGCCAGCTTCAATCCTGCCCTTAGCCCCGCTTGCCGAGGGCCTCAAGCGCTTCTAGGGAGAAAATTATGCAAGGCTCCATGTCGCCAACGCAAGTCGGCGCTTTCTTTCATGTTTTCTAAGGGGTTCCTCCGTGACGCAAGATGAAGTTCTGGCCGAATTCCGCGCCTCGGGCGCTCTGCTCGAAGGCCATTTCAAGCTTTCGTCCGGTCGGCATAGCGGACATTACCTACAATGCGCCCGGGTGCTGATGAACCCCGCACGGGCTGCGCGGCTGGCCGAAGCCGTCGTGGCAGGCATTCCTGCCGAAGTGCTTGATCAGATTGATGTTGTCGTCTCACCGGCGATGGGCGGGATCATCATCGGCCACGAAGTTGGCCGCGCGCTGGGCAAGGATGCGCTGTTCCTTGAGCGGCCCGATGGCGTGTTTCATCTGCGCCGCGGCTTTGCTTTGGCTAAGGGCGCAAAAGTGCTGATGGTTGAGGACGTGGTCACCACCGGCCTCTCCAGCCGCGAAGCCATCGCCGCCGTCGCGCGTGAGGGCGGCGAAGTGATTGCCGAATGCGCGATCATCGACCGGTCTTGCGGGTCGGTCGATCTGGGCGTGCCGTTCTACCCGCTGCTCGCCATTGATTTCCCCACCTATGACGAAAACGACATCCCTGAAGCTCTGGCCCGCGTAGAGGTAACCAAACCCGGCAGCCGGAAGGAATAGCGCCGCATGATCCGCCCCCTCGCCGCCCTTCTGGCTCTGAGCCTGCCCGTTGCAGCGGTGGCGGAGGAATTTCCGATCGATCAGGTCGGCGCGGTCATTAATGCCGCAAAGTTCGAAGGCGACATCGTGATCTCGTCGGGCCTTGACGATCTGGAGATTGGCGGCCCGCGCTTTTCATGGACAGGCCTGCTTCCGGAACCTGACCGCGGTTGGCCGGACGGGCTGACGTGGCGCTGGGCGTCGGTCACAAAGCAGGTCATAGCGATCCTCGTCATGCGCGAGGTCGAGCGCGGGACGATCGATCTGGACCAGCCAGTCGCGACTTACCTGCCCGCCTTCCGCTCGGCCAACGCGGGTACGGCGACGGTGCGCAACCTGCTCCAGCACCGTGCAGGGCTGCCCAATCCCGCCGACGTGCCGGAGTTCTATAGTGCCGAGTTCAAAGGCAGCCGCGATCCGCTGAACGGATTCTGTGCCGGCCCCGTCACCGGCGCGCCCGGGGGCGACTGGGCCTACAACAATTGCGACTACATGGTGCTGGGGGCGGTGCTCGAAGCCGTGGCAGGCCTCAGCTGGGACAAGCTCTTCATCCGCGACATTGCCGGGCCGCTCGGCTTCGAGTTCGCGGGTGCCTATCCCGGTGAGCAATTCACCCGCTGGGGCGTCATCGACGGCGTGAGGGAGCAACCTTCCGACTTGTCAGCCTATGGCGCATCCGCCGGACTTTATGGCGAGCCGGACGATATCCTCGCCATCGACAACGCCCTGATGCGCGGCGACCTGCTCGGCCCTGAGGCGCTTGCCGAGATGTGGAAGGGCGATCCGGCGTTGGGCTACATGGCGCTGGGCCAATGGGTGTTCGAGGTACCGCTCAAGGGCTGTGCCGAGCCGGTGCGGATCGTTGAGCGTCGCGGCGATGTCGGCGCGGTGCAGGTGCGCAACTTCATCCTGCCCGACAAGCAGATGGCGGTGGTCGCCTTCAGCCAGGAAAAGCCGTTCGATTTTGGTGAGGTCTGGCAAGGAAGCGGCTTCAGTCACGACCTGCTCGCTGCCGCCGCTTGCCCGCAAGGAACCCCATGAACCAGACCCTCCATCCCCGTCCCCTGCGCCTCGGCGTGAACATAGATCACGTCGCCACGATCAGGAATGCGCGCGGCGGGGATCATCCCGATCCGGTGCGCGCGGCGGAGATTGTCGCGGCGGTCGGCGGTGACGGCATTACCGCGCACCTGCGCGAAGACCGCCGCCATATCCGCGACGAGGATCTGGCGCGCATTCAGGCAGCGACCAACCTCCCGCTCAACCTCGAAATGGCCGCGACCCGCGAAATGCTCGCCATCGCCCTGCGTCACAAACCGCACGCCGCCTGCATCGTCCCCGAAAAGCGCGAGGAGCGCACCACCGAAGGCGGGCTCGATGCCGCGGGAATGCACAACACCCTCGCCCCGATTGCCGAGGAATTGCGCGCGGCGGGCATTCGCGTCTCGCTGTTTATCGAGGCGGACGAGCGCCAGCTTGACGCCGCGCTGCGTCTCGGCGCGCCGGTGGTGGAGTTCCACACCGGCGAATATGCCCATGCCTTCCTTGACGGTGACCGTGAACGGGTGGAGCGCGAGCTGCGCCGCATCACCGATATGGCTGCGCTTGCCGCCAAGAACGGGATCGAGCCGCACGCGGGCCACGGCCTCACGTTTGAAAACGTCCAGCCGATTGCCGCTATCCCGCAAATTGCAGAACTCAACATCGGTCACTACCTGATCGGAGAGGCAGTCTTCGTCGGCCTCGAAAACGCGATCCGCCGGATGCGCGAACTGATGGATGACGTGCGTTGAGTAACCCTGATCTGCCTCCCCTGACCGGCGAACAGAAACGCTGGGCCTTTGCGGCGGCGGCGCTGTTTCTGCTGGCGGTTGGCTTTCTCGGCTTTGCGCTCAATGCGCAGGTGATGGTGGTCTTCGCGGTTGGGTGGCTGGCGCTGATGATCTTCGGCTATGTCGGCGCGCTGAAAATGGCCAAGGGCGACTTTGCGCACCCGCTGTTCAAGTCACAGGTGATGCTTCATGTCGTTGCTGTCGGGCTGCTGGTCGCGGTTATACTGAGAGCGTTCAAATGATAATCGGCATGGGCTCCGACCTCTGCAATATCGAACGGATCGCCAACTCGCTCGCCCGCTATGGCGAGCGGTTCGAGAACCGCGTTTTCACCGAAACCGAAATCGCCAAGGCCCGCCGCCGCCCTTTCACCATCGCGGGCACCTACGCCAAGCGTTTCGCTGCCAAGGAGGCGTTCAGCAAGGCGGTCGGCACCGGGTTCAAGCGCGGCGTGTTCATGAAGGACATTGGTGTGGTGAACGCACCCTCGGGCGCGCCAACGCTGGCGTTGACCGGCGGCGCGGCTTTGCGGCTTGAAGAAATCACGCCAAAGGGCCATGAGGCGCGCATTCACCTTACTCTCACTGACGATCACCCGTGGGCGCAGGCCTTTGTGATCATCGAAGCCATCCCCCTTTGACAGGCCGCCCCATGGCACCCCCCGTGACAACAATCGAAAGCCCGCACGTGACTGACAGCAGCGCTCCGGACAAGGTCAATTGGCTCGCCGAAATTCGCGGTCTTGGGCTGATGCTGCTCGCCGTGCTGGCGTTCCACAGCCTGGTCGCCAAGCCGTTCTACATTCCCTCGACCTCGATGATGCCGAGCCTGTGGGTGGGGGACCGGTTGGTGGTGAGCAAGTATCCCTACGGTTGGTCATGGGCGTCGGCGAGCTTCCATATTCTGCCGCGTGCCAGCTGGCGGGTGCTGCCTTCGACCCCGGAATATGGCGATATCGTGATCCCGGTGCACCCGGATCAGGACGTGGACTATATCAAGCGCGTGGTCGCTCTGCCGGGCGATACCATCGAAGTGCGCGGCGGTCAGATCATCCTCAATGGCAAGGCCATCAAGCGCGAAGCGGTGCCCTCGGTGCGCCTCCCGTTCGAGCCTGAGCTGATGTGTGAGGATGGCACGGGTGAGCGTCCCTGCCTCCAGGCCTTCGAAGCGTTCCGCAAGACCGGCCCCGACGGGCGCGACTATTTCGATCCGCCGACCTGGCGCGAAACCCTGCCCAATGGCGCGACCTATCTCACCATCGACTATCGCGATCAGGAGCTCGACAATTACGGCCCGATCACGGTGCCCGAAGACAGCGTGTTCGTGATGGGCGACAACCGCGATCTTTCCGCTGACAGCCGCGCGCTGGCGATTGCTGACGGGCTGGGCGGGCCGGTGCCAATGGCCAATATCGGCGGGCGAGCCGAGTTCATCACCTTCAGCCTCGACGGGTCGACCACCTGGAACCCGGCAAGCTGGTTCTCCAGCCTGCGCGGTGACCGGGCGTGGACCACCCTGCGTCCGCCGCTGGCCGAAGGCGCTGCGGCCAAGTGACCTGTGCGAACGTGAACTGAGGCAACAAGAATGGCCCGCAAGTTCCTCTATTTCATTGCGTTCTGCATCGTGTTGGTGATCAGCGGTCGGATTGCCTACGAATTGTTTCAGGAAGAATTGGCCCAGATCGCGCTGGTGCCCTCGGCTGAGTTTACGCCGATCCCACCGCTTCAGGCCAATGCCTATGAAGACCCGACGCTGTGGTACTCGCGGCCCGGCATCGGCGTGAGCGACCCGGCACGCTGGCAGCCGGCGTGGAGCGGTGACGCGGAACCGGTGCCGGCGCTCACCACAACCGCCAGGCCCTTCGCCGTCTTTTTCGTCCATCCCACCAGCTATCTCAACCGCACACGCTGGAACGCCCCGTTGGAAAACGGCGGCGATCCTGAGGCTGAGCGGATCGCCCGCGTCTATCTGCGCGGCATGGCCAGCCCGTTCAACGCCGCGACCGAAATCTGGGCGCCGCGTTACCGCCAGGCCACGATGGGCGCCTTCCTGACCGATGCGCCCCAAGGCAGGCAGGCGATCGAGGCCGCCTATGCCGATGTGCGCGAAGCTTACCGCTTTTTCCTCTCCAGCGTTGACCCGGCCACGCCGATCGTGCTGGCAGGCCATTCGCAAGGCGCGCTGCATTTGAAGCGCCTGCTTGCCGAAGAGGTCAAGGGATCGCCCGTGGCAAAGCGGCTGGTGGCGGCCTATCTGATCGGCTGGCCGGTATCGATGACCCATGATCTGCCTGTCATCGGATTTCCCGCTTGCGCCGCACCGGGCCAGACCGGGTGCATCATCAGCTGGTCGAGCTTTGCCGAACCGGCCGATCCGGCGCCGGTTCTGAACGCCTATGGCAGCACGCCCGCGCTTGATGGCAAGGCGCCCGGCAAGGATCCGATGATGTGCTCCAATCCCCTCACAGGCCGGATCGGCGGCAAGGCCCCGGCCAGCGCCAATCTCGGCACGCTGGTGCCCGAAGACAGCATGGAAAAGGGCGAATTGCGCCCCGGCTTCGTCCCCGCCACATGCGATGCGCGTGGGTTGCTGCTGATCGGCCCGCCGCCCGAAATGGGCTCCTATGTGCTGCCGGGGAACAATTACCACGTCTATGACCTGCCGCTGTTCTGGGCGAACACCAAGGCTGACGTGAACAACCGGGCGAATGCGTGGAAACCGCAGAGCTGATCTTCGAGGACGCACGCGGCTTTGCCGACGCTGTCGGAGAGAGCGGCGGCGTGCTGCTCGGGCTCGACCTTGGCACCAAGACGTTGGGCACGGCGACCTGCGATGCCGGATGGCGGTTCGCCACCAACGGCACCACGATCCAGCGCGGCAAGTGGGGGCGTGATCGCGAAACGCTCACCACCTTGATCAAGGCGCGCGGCATCAAGGGGATCGTGCTCGGCCTTCCGCGCAACATGGACGGCAGCGAAGGTCCGCGTGCGCAGGCATCTCGCGCCTATGCCCGCAATTGCGCCGAGGCGTTCGGCCTGCCGCTGCTGCTGTGGGACGAACGCTGGTCGACCCAGGCCGCCGAAGCCGCAATGATCGGGCAGGACATGAGCCGCGCCAAACGCGCCGCCGCAATCGACGCCCATGCCGCAGCAGTGATCCTGCAAGGCGCGATCGACCGGCTAGCGGGGGGTGTGCTCTAACGCGATCCGTTCGCATCGAGCGAAGTCGAGAGGCGCTGTCCGGGTGTCTCGACTTCGCTCGACATAAACGGATGTGGTGCCGTTCCGGCAAATTTGTGCGTTGCCACCCCCGTCTCCTCGCCCCTATGCGCGATGCCATGACCACGCCCCCTGCCCGGTTCGACGCCCGCGAAGCCTCGCGCTGGTTTTTCCGTCATGGCCATACAGGTTGGCTCGGACTCAAATTCGCCGATCAGGGCGACAATTGGGTCGAGCTCGAACTGCCTTGGCGTGAGGATTTGCTGGGCGATGCCAGCCGCCTCGTGCTTGCCTCCGGTCCGATCATCAGCCTGATGGACATGGCGAGCGGCATGGCGATCTGGCAGGCGAGCGGCAGCTTCAATCCGGTCGCGACGCTCGATCTCAGAGTCGATTACCAGCGCCCTGCGCGAGAACGGGCGAGCGTGCGCGGACGGGTCGAATGCTATCGCCGCACGCGCTCGGCGGCATTTGTGCGCGGGATTGCGCATGATGGCGATCCGGACGATCCGGTCGCCCATGTCGCGGGCGTGTTCATGACAATTGCGGCTGATCCGCGCGAAGCCAACCCGGCGCTGAAGGGCGGCGATCATGGCTGACGCACTGGAACTGCCCGCCTATGCCCGCTCATTGGGGATCGTGTCGACGGGCCAGGTCGAGGGTGAAATGCCCGTCCTCTCGGTCGATTTCGGGCCGATGGTCGAAGGCCGCCCGCAGCATTTCCACGGCGGGGCGACCGCCGGGTTGCTGGAGGCGGCGGGCTATGCTGCGCTCGGTGCCGCGTTGCTGGCGGCGGGCCGCGATCCGCAGCTGAAGCCGATCAACATCACCGTGCAATACCTCGCCGCAGGCAAATCCCAGGCCAGTTTCGCTGTGGGCCGCATCACTCGATTGGGGCGGCGCAATGCCAATGTCACTGTCGAGGCGTGGCAGAATGACCGGTCCCGCCCGATTGCAACGGCGGTGATGAATATCCTGATGGTCTAAAGCGGGGGCTGACCCGGTGATGGCGATGCTGAGGGCTGCACCACCACCCCGCCCTCGTTCAGCCGGACTTCCACCGGTACGCCGTCCTGCCGGATGGTGACGCCGCCCTCCTCGATCCGCAGGCTGGTGCCGTCCTGTCCCAAGGGAATTTCCTCGCCTTCGAGCACGTCGAGCGGCTGCACCGGCCCTTCGGGATCGGGCGTGTCTGACGCTTGGGGCTTGGGCGCCGCTTCAACCTTGAGCGCGCCGCGCATGAAATCGCGCCAGATGCGAGCGGGCGTGCTGCCGCCCGTGACGCCGTTGAGCGGCGTGTTGTCGTCATTGCCCACCCACACGCCGACCACCAGATCGCCCGCATAGCCCACGAACAGCGCGTCGCGGTAATCCTGCGTTGTGCCGGTCTTGCCGAAATTGGCGACCGGCAGCACCGCATTGCGCCCGGTGCCGCGATTGATCGCGGCGCGCAGCATCCCTTCAAGGTCTTCGTGGGTGTCCGATGACATGGAATCCTTGGGCGTGGTCAGCCACTCCCACCACCCCTGCTCACCGCGCGCAAAGGCATGGGGTTCGACCGGATAATCGTTGGCCGCAATCCCGGCATAGGCCGCGGTCAGCTCCATCAGCGTCATTGATGACGTGCCGAGCGCAAGGCTGGGATCGCCTTCGGTCATGGGCGCAGTAATGCCGAGCTTGCGCGCGGTGCGGATCACCTTGTCACTGCCCACCGCCTGAAACAGGCGCACCGCGGCGACGTTGCTCGATTGGGCGAAGGCGTTTTCGAGCGTGATCTGGTCGGAATACTGCTCGCGCGAATTCTTCGGGCGATAGCTGCCTTGGGTGATCGGCGTGTTGGGGATGGTATCATCCGGCTCCCACCCGGCCTCCAACGCAGTCAGATAGACAATCGTCTTGAAGGTCGATCCGGGCTGGCGGCGGGCCTGCGTCACCCGGTTGAAGGGCGACTTGGCGTAATCGCGCCCGCCGACCATCGCCACGACCTCACCATTGCGCCGCATCGCCACCAGCGCGACCTGCGCCCCGCCCAAGGGCGCGCGCGCAACGATGCGATTGGCCAGCGCCTGAAGCCGGGAATCGAGCGTGGTGGTGAGCACCTGCTGCGAGTAGCTCGCGTCCATCCCCTCGCGTGCGAGCGGCAGCGCCCAGTCGGCGAAATAGGTGCCCGTCGGCAGGTTATCATCGCGCTTGCGCACATCGACACGCGGATCGGGCAGGGCCGCGGCTTCGGCAGCGGTCAGATAGCCGACATCGACCATCGACTGGATCACCAGCTCCATCCGCTTCTTGGCCTTGTCGTAATGCTTGGTCGGCGCATAGCGCGAGGGCGCCTGCAACAGTCCCGCCAGCATCGCCGCCTGTTCGGGACGCAGCTTTTCGGGCTGGCGGTAGAAATAGTGCAGGCTCGCCGCGCGCAGGCCATACTGGTTGTCGCCGAAATAGGCGTTGGAGAGATAGCGTTCGAGGATCTCGTCCTTGGTCAGCCAGCTTTCCAGCCACACCGCGATCAGCGCCTCGCGCGCCTTGCGGGTGAGCGATTGTTCGGGGGTGAGAAAGGTGAACTTGGCGAGCTGCTGGGTGATCGTCGAGCCGCCACCATAGCCCGTCCACGCCGCCCGGGCGATCCCGCGCGGGTCAATGCCCCAATGCGAATAGAACCGCCGGTCCTCGATCGCGAGGAAGGCTTGGGTGACATGCGGCGGCAGATCGGCGACCTTGACCGGCGCCTCGACCACCGCGCCCTGCCGCGCAATCGGCGTGCCGTCGCTGGCGAGCAGGGTGACTTGCGGCGGGGCAATAGGCTCAAGGCTTTTGGAGAGCGGCGCGGTGATGGTCAGCCAGCCGATCAGCAGCGCGAGAACCGCCACCGTCGCCATGACACTGCGTCCGGTCCACCACCATTTCGACCGCGCGCGCCAGTAATCGCGCTGCCACCAGCGCAGGCGACGCTTCTCCTCGACGACCAGCGCGTCATCAATGCTGGCGAGCTTCGCGTCCCATTCATCGAATGAAGGCGAGGCAGCGGCGCGCGGGCGCGGTCTGTCGTCTTCCTCGTCGTCCAAGGGACGGGTCGATTCGTAGAGCGGGAAGAACCCCGCAGGCGTGCCATCCCCCTCGGGAGCGCCGGAGCGTGAGCCTTTCCAGAATCGGTCGAACAGCGCCATCGTACCTGCTGTGTTACCAGCCTAGGACACTGACCTGCAAGCGACTTGCTTACCGCTTCTTCGCTGCGCCTTCGGGCAGGTCTTCGCCAAACACGCGCTGGTAGTATTCGGCCACCAGCGTACGCTCCGCCTCGTCGCACTTGTTGAGGAAGCTGAGACGGAAGGCAAAGCCGACAGACTTGAAGATGGTCGCGTTCTGGGCCCAGGTGATCACCGTGCGCGGGCTCATCACGGTCGAGATATCACCATTGATAAAGCCCTGACGGGTCAGTTCGGCCACCTTGACCATGTCGGCGATCAGCTTGTCATCGGTCGCCGGGGTCTTGGACTTGACGATCTGCTGTTCAACCTCGGGCGCGAGGTAGTTGAGCGCCACCACGATGTTCCAACGGTCCATCTGCGCCTGATTGATCGCCTGCGTGCCGTGATAGAGGCCGCTGGTGTCGCCGAGGCCGACGGTGTTGGTGGTGGCGAACAGGCGGAACCACGGGTTCGGCGTGATCACCCGGTTCTGATCGAGCAGGGTCAGACGGCCATCAAATTCGAGGATGCGCTGGATCACGAACATCACGTCCGGGCGGCCTGCGTCATATTCGTCGAAGGTCAGCGCGACCGGGTGCTGGAGCGCCCACGGCAGGATGCCTTCCTTGAACTCGGTGACCTGCAACCCGTCCTTCAGCACAATTGCATCGCGGCCGATCAGGTCGATACGGCTGATATGCGCATCGAGGTTCACCCGGATGCTCGGCCAGTTGAGGCGCGCGGCCACCTGTTCGATGTGCGTCGATTTGCCCGTGCCGTGATAGCCCTGGACCATCACCCGGCGGTTATGCGCAAAACCTGCGAGGATCGCCAAGGTCGTGTCCGGATCGAACACATAGGCGCCGTCGGTGTCAGGCACATGCTCTTCGGCTTGGCTGAACGCGGGAACCTGCCAATCGACATCAATGCCGAACATCTCGCGGACGTCGACCGTGGTGTCGGGCTGATTGGGCATGGCGCTATCGCCGGTGACATTGGTTCTGGAGGGTGCAGTCATCGTGGATTTCGGTTAGAGCGCAAGTCGCTTGGCCGCAAGCAGTGGTTTGCAGCAAATCGCTGGCAATTTGGCGAGTTCGTTTCCCTCGCCTCCGCTGCGCGCCTATATCCTACCCATGCCCGATCCCGTCGAATCGCTGCGCCTCAAACTGGTCTCTCAGGTGCGCGGCGTGTTTCACGATGCGAGCGCGGGCCAGACGCCGACCCCGCCGTCAGACGAAGCGCTGTTTGAACGCGATACGCCGATCCGGCAGGTGCACGCCGATATCGTGGGCATGATGACCGGCGGCGTGCGCGCGCTGCTGCTCCAGATGCTCCACCCCCATGCGTTGCAAGGCGTGCTCGACCACTCCAATTTCCGCGAGGATATGCACGGGCGGCTGCGGCGCACCGCGCGCTTCATTGCGGTGACGACCTTCGGCCACCACGAGGAGGCGATGAAGGCGATCGACCGGGTCAACCGTATCCACGCCAAGGTCGGCGGGACATTGCCTGATGGATCGCGCTACGAGGCGACCAATCCGCGCACCCTCGCCTGGGTTCATGTCACTGAAGCGCAGAGTTTCCTTGCCGGTTACCTCCGTCATGTGCGGCCCAATATGCCCGGCGCCGAGCAGGACGAATATTACCGCCAGTTCGCGGTCATCGCCCGCGCGCTGGGTGCCGATCCGGTGCCTGAGACCCGCGCCGAGGCAGACGCCATCTTCCGCGAATTGCGCCGTGATCTCAGTGCCTCACCCGCCGCGCGCGAAGTTGCGCAGCTGGTCCTCAGCCAGCGCCCGCAAGGCACCCCGCAGGCGGTGCAGACCATGGTCACCGCCGATGCCGTCGCGATGCTGCCCGACTGGGCACGGCAGATGCTGCGGTTGCAGCGCCCGATGCTGACCGCCCTGCCCGCGCGTGCGGCGACTTGGGGCATGGGCCGGACGCTGCGTTGGGCGTTCCGGCAATAGCGCCTTCCCTCGGTCCTGAACGTGAGGCATGTTCGGCGATGGAGGGAGAGTGCCGATGTATGTTCAAGGTTTTGTCATTCCCGTGCCCGCAGGCAAGCAGGAAGCCTATCGCGAGGTCGCCCGGAAATTCTGGCCGATCGCCAAGGATTACGGGGCGCTTTCACAGATCGAATGCTGGGAAGCTGACATCAAGGACGGCACCAGCACCGATTTCCGCATGGCGGTCAAAGCCGAGCCGGGCGAGAAGATCGTGTTTGCCTGGATGACCTGGCCAGACCGCGAAACCGCCGAGGCCAGTCAGGAAAAGATCATGGCCGATCCGCGCATGGCCGAACAATTCGGCAATCCCGACGGCAGCGACATGCCCTTCGATGGCAAGCGCATGATCATCGGCGGGTTTGATCCCCTGTTCATCGGTGAGGCGTAAAACATGGCCGAATTCACCTTCTACACCGTCGCCATGAGCCGCGGTCAGATATCGCGCTGGGCGCTGCACGAGGCGGGCGCCGACTACGATCATGTGGTGTTCGACTGGGCGACCCGGCCGGACACGTTCAAGACCATCAACCCGATGAACAAGGTGCCCACGCTGGTGCATCATCATGGCGGCCACGATCACGTCATCACCGAGTGCGCCGCAATCAATCACTACCTCGCCGAAACCCACCCGGACAAAGGCCTGCTGCCGGACGCGCACGAAAAGGCGTCCTATTTCCGCTGGCTGTTCTTCGCCGCCGGGCCGCTCGAACAGGCGGTGGTCGGCAAGGCGATGGGCTGGGAAGTGCCCGAGGGCAAGACCGACATGGCGGGCTTTGGCAGCCTTGAACTGGCGCTCGACGCGCTCGACGGCTGGCTTTCGGCCAACGACTTTATCGCCGGCAGCCGTTTCACAATGGCCGATACTTACGTCGGCAGCCAGTTCGTCTGGGGCCTGCGCTTCGGTTCGATTCCCGAACGGCCCTCGTTCCGCGCCTATGTCGACCGGATCACCCAGCGCCCCGCCTACATAGAAGCCAACGCGATCGACGCAGCGATCATCAAGGCAGCACAGGAGGGTTAAGGCTATGGCTCGCCACATCGTCGCTGCCGCTTTCCTGTCACTCGACGGGGTGATGCAGGCCCCCGGTGGCCCGACCGAAGACCCGACCGGCGGGTTCGATCAGGGCGGCTGGGTGTTCAGCGTCTGGGATGAAGGGGTCGAGGCAACGCTCGGCACGCTGTTTGCGGGCGATTACGATTTGTTGCTGGGGCGGAGAACCTATGACATTTTCGCCGCCTACTGGCCCTATGCCGAGGGCGACAATGCCCCGATGCGCGACGCTTTCAATGCTGCGAACAAATATGTCCTGACGCGCGGTGACCTGCCGCTTGAATGGGAGAACAGCCACCGGCTGTCCTCGGTAGAGGATGTCGCTGCGCTGAAGGCTGGCGATGGGCCGAAGATGATCATCCAGGGATCAAGCACGCTCTATCCCGCCCTGCTCGCCGCCGGGTTGATCGACGAGCTGATCACCATGACCTATCCGGTGATCATCGGCTCGGGCAAACGCATCTTCGGCGAAGGCACCCCGGTTGCAACCCTGACGATGACAGAGCACCGGGTGACGGCCAAGGGAACGGTGATCGCAAGCTACGCGCCCGGCGGCGCGCTGCCGCCCTATCCGCCCGAAGCGCCGATCCCGATCATCAGCGAGCGCGAATTGGCGCGGCAAGCGCGGATCGAAGCAGGTAGCTGGTAGCGCCTAAGCCAGCGCGGCGCTGCCCTTGAGCAGCTGATAGGCTTCGACCACCGCACCCAGCTTGGCCTCATGCTGCCGATCGCCGCCGTTCCGGTCGGGGTGATACCGCCGCACCAACTCGGAATAGCGCCGCCGCAGCCGGGTGCGATCAATGTCGCTGCCCAGCCCCATCACCTCAAGCGCGCGGGCTTCATCGGCCGAGAAGCGCACCTGCGCCGCAGCGTCCCGCGCGCGCCCTTCGGCCCGGTTGCGGATACCGCGTGCGCGAGCAGCGATTGCGTCCAATGGGTCGGCATAGTCGGCCCAGCGCGGTACCCCGTCCACGCCCGCGTCTGGGCGGAAGGCGCGGGTTTCGGTGCGCCATCCGGCAATGGGCGACTGTGCGGCAATGATTTCTTCGGCGCTCATGCCCTCGAACCAGTCATAGCCCGCGTTGAATTCGCGCACATGTTGAAGGCAGAACCAGCGCCACTCACCCGGCCCGTCGAACCCGTTGGGGCGGCGTCCGGGCGCGCGGAACTCACCCGCCTCACGGCAGCCGGGCGCTTCGCATGGGCGTCCCTCGCTCTCGACGCGGCCGTGAAATCGTGGTGAAGGCATAGCCCTTGAGAATGGCGATCAGGCTCCCAAGTTCCAAGCCTGAATTTGGCCGATCAGCTTGCAAAGAAGGAAAGTCCCGATGAGTGTCGCCGAGGAAATGCACGTTCTGCTGACCGAGGCCTTCGCGCCCGCACGGCTGGCGATCATCAATGATAGCGCCAAGCATTCGGGCCATATGGGCGACGATGGCTCGGGCGAATCGCACTTCACCATCGAAATCGACGCGGCGGCCTTTGCCGACATGAACCGCCTCGCCCGCCAGCGCGCGGTGATTGCGGTGCTGGGCGATATCGTCGGCCAGCGGGTCCATGCCGTGGCGATCAAGGCGGGCGTGCCGGAGGCGTGAACACGATCAACCCCGACCTGCGCCTGCGCCGCGCGGCGCGTCTGATCGTGCTCGACCCGAAAGGCCGCGCGCTGATGTTCCGCTATGACGTGCCGGGGCGCGATCCCTTCTGGGTGACGGCGGGCGGCGAGTGCGAGGCGGACGAAAGCTTCGAAGATGCCGCACGGCGCGAATTGCTGGAGGAGACGGGCTTCACCGCCGATCCGGGGCCGCAGATCGCCCGGATGACACCGGAGTTCATCACCGTCGAAGGCGAGCCGGTGCAGGCGGATGAACGCTTCTTTCTGGTGCGCGTGGCCGAGGCGGTGATCGATACCAGCCGCCATACAGAAACCGAACAGGCGCTGATGACGCAGCATCGCTGGTTCACGCTGGACGAGCTCAACGATTGGCCCGAAGCCGTGTTTCCGGTGAACCTTGCCGACATGATTAGGTCGCAAACCGCAACCTGATTGCGCGCCGGTCGCCTGCTCGCTAGTCCTCTTTCGCAAAGGGAGAGAGCAATGGATTATGCGGGCAAGGTGGCTTGGATCACCGGGGCTTCATCGGGCATCGGCGCCGCGCTGGCGCAGGAACTGGCAGCACGCGGCGCGCACGTGGTGCTGTCGGGTCGGGACGAAGCCCGTCTGGCCGAAGTGGCGGCAACCTGCGGCGAGACATTGATCCTCGCTTTCGATGTACGTGACGACGCCGCGCTCGCCGAAGCCACGGCCAAGGCGATCGCGTGGAAAGGCCATGTCGACCTCGCCTTCGCCAATGCGGGCATTTCGCAGCGCAGCCGCGCGCTCAAGACCTCGATGCAGGTCTATCGCGACATTATCGAAGTCGACCTCCTTGCCCAGATCGCGTTCACCCAAGGGCTGATCGGTCACATGGCGGAGCGCGGGTCGGGGGCGCTCGGGTTCATCTCGTCGATCGCGGGTAAGGTCGGGGTGCCGATGCGCACCGCTTACAGCGCCGCCAAGTTCGGCCTTGCGGGCTATGCCGATGCGCTTCGGGCCGAGCTGTCGATCAACGGCGTCAGCGTCCACACCATCTACCCCGGATCGGTCGCCACCAATGTCTCGCGCAACGCGCTTAACGCTGACGGCACCCAGCGCGGGCGCTCGGACAAGGCGATTGACGAAGGCATCCCCGCCGACGTCGCGGCCCGCCAGATGCTCGACGGGATCGCCAATGGGGAGCGTGAGATCATCGTCGCGGAAGGCATGGAACTCGCCATGGGCGAGGCGCGCCGCACTCCCGAGGCGCTGTTCGATCAGGTCGCCGGCATGGTCGCCAAGGGTTACATGGACAAGCTGGAGCAGCAGTGATGAGCTTCGATCTCAAGCGGGTGCAATTGCCCAACGGCATCAGCCTCAACATCGTCGATGAGGGCCCGGTCGATGCGCCGGTGCTGATCTTCCTCCACGGCTTTCCCGAAAGCCACCGCACCTGGCGTCACCAGATCGCGCATTTCAAGGATCGGTTCCGCTGCATCGCGCCCGACCAGCGCGGTTATCGCGGATCGTCCAAGCCGCAAGAGGTGGCCGCCTACACCCCCGACAAGCTGATCGGCGATGTGTTCCTGCTGGCGGACGCGCTGGGGATCGCGCATTTCACCATCGTCGGCCACGATTGGGGCGGCGCGATTGCCTGGGGCGTTGCACTTGGCGGGCAGCACAGTCGGGTGACGCGCGCTATCATCGCCAATGCCCCGCACCCCGTGACCTTCCAGCGCCTGCTCTACACCCACCCCGGCCAGCGCGAGGCGAGCCAGTATATCCGCGGTTTCCGTGATCCCGCCAACGATGCGCTGGTGAAGGAGCACGGCCTCACCGGCCTGCTGCTGAAGGAAGTAAAGTGGGATCGCCCCAGCGCCATGGAGCCGGAGGAACGCGACGCGCTGCTGCTCGACTGGCAGAACCGCGATGCCGCCTTCGGGATGCTCAACTACTACCGGGCGAGCCCGATCGACGTGCCGACCATGGACGCGCCTTTCGCAATCCCCGCAGGCTGGACGCCCCCAGCCTTGCCCAAGCTGACGATCCCGACGCTGGTGATCTGGGGGCTGGACGACCTCGCTCTGCCGCCTGAGAACCTTGACGGGCTGGAGCACATCATCGACCCGCTCACTATCGTCCGGGTGCCAGACTGTGGGCATTTCGTGCCGTGGGAGGCGCCGGACGCGGTGAATGCGGCGATGGAGGCGTTTCTGGGGGGTTAAAACGTGCACGTCCCTCCCCGTTCGCTCAGCGAATGGGGAGGTGGCAGCCCGCAGGGCTGACGGAGGGGTCATCGCTCGGCCGGCTTACCCCTCCGACCGAGGCCTGCGGCCTCGCCCACCTCCCCATTCCTGCGGAACGGGGAGGGACTAACCCGCCAGCCACTCAACCCATGCCCCGTGCGGGTGGGCGTGGGAGAGCAGGTGTTCTTCGCCGTGATGCGCCTTCCCGTCCCACAGCCGCACCCGCAATTCGTGGCGGAAAGTCGCGGGGTCGGTTTCAAGCGCGATCCAGCCGAGGGGGGTGTCAGGCGTCGCCTCGGCACCCGATGCTTCAAACGCGGCAGTGATCCGCGCTTGGGTGGCGGCGGGCATGTATTGCCACATGATCGAATGGAACATCACCCGCGCCACACCCTGCTGTGCAGGCCGGGCCAGCATGGCTTCGGCGAAGTCGCCAGCGTCGGCAGCCACGAGATCGGGCGGCTGCACGCCTGCCAGCGCAATCGCGGCGTCAATCCGCGCCATGCGTTCCCCTGCATCAGGCCAAACATAGGCCTTGAGCCGCAAGGCCGCGTCAGGATCGGCAAGATTGATCGGGGCAATGTCGCAGCCCTTTACCGAGGTGATGCCGAACCCGGCGGGCGGCGCGGGCGGCGAGGCTCCGCGCCATGCGGGCACGATCCGCATGGGCGAGTCCTGCGGACCAACCTCGGTCTCGCCCAACCGGAAGAAATAGCGATCAATCATCGTGTTGACCCCGGCGCTTGCTCCCAGCTCGAACAGATCGAACCGCGGCGCGCGCACCCGCTGTGCCAGCCACAGCAATCCGGCCATGATGCTGGCGGAGCGCCCCGCTTCGTTGGTCTGCGGCGGGCCGTCGAGCCACGGCAAGAGCCGCGTATCGAACCTGTGCGTCAGATCGAGCACTAGCGCGTCAACCGCCGTCTGATCGGTGATCGCCCCCGCGTAAACCGCAGCCAATCGGTCATCCGCCCCCGTCAGCAACAGGTGGTGAAAGCCTCCGGCCAGCCGCAAGGGCATCGCATCTTTCAGTGTCAGCCCCGGCCAATCGGCGATCCGCCTGCCGGTCGCCGTATCGCTAGCCCGCACCCCTGCGAGCGCCCGGATCACGCGGGCGGTGGCAGGCGCGCCATTTTCTTCGGCATGACGGGCCTGCCAGTCGAGCGCCGTGGTAAAGTCCTCCAGCCCCATGATTCCAGGCTCACCCATCGCCATCACCATTGCCCTTTTGCCCGCTCGTCCTTAAGTGCGCGGCCAATCATGACCACCAATGGAACCCACGACAATCCCGGACAGCTGACCTTCGCTGTCCCCAAGGGGCGCATTCTTGATGAAGCGCTGCCAGTGATGGCGCGCGCCGGCGTGGAGCCTGACGCCGAGTTCCACGATCCCAAAAGCCGCGCGCTCGCCTTTGCATGCACCCGCAACGACATGCGGATGATCCGCGTACGGGCCTTCGACGTGGCGACCTTCGTCGCCCATGGCGCAGCGCAGATCGGGATCGTCGGTTCGGACGTGATCGAGGAGTTCGACTACGCCGATCTCTACGCGCCGGTCGATCTTGGCATCGGCCTGTGCCGCCTGTCGGTCGCCCGCCTCGCTTCGGACCTTGATGAGCCGGGCAGCGCCAGCCACCTTCGGGTCGCGACCAAGTATCCCAGCCTTACCCGCCGCCATTTCGAAGCTGCCGGGGTGCAGGCCGAATGCGTCAAGCTCAACGGTGCGATGGAGCTTGCCCCCTCGCTCGGATTGGCGCGGCAGATCGTTGACCTTGTTTCCACCGGCAAGACGCTGAAGGAAAACGGGCTGGTCGAAACCGATGTGATCCTCGACATTTCGGCCCGCCTGATCGTCAACCGCACCGCGCTCAAGACCGACGCCCGCGTGGCCGCGCTGGTCGACGCGTTCCGGCGCGAGGCGCAGGACCGTACTGACAAGGCCGCCGCCGCATGATCCCGATCCTTTCCACCCTCCAGCCCGATTTCGCAAAGGTGTTCGACCGCATCGTCGATGCCCGCCGCGAATCCGACAGCGAAGTCGCAGGGCAGGTCGCCGATATTCTCCAGACGGTGAAGCTGCGCGGCGATGCAGCGCTGTCGGATTACACCCAGCGCTTCGATGGCTATACGCTGGCGGACGATGGTGACTGGCTGATCACGCGCGAGCGATGCGAGCAGGCCTATCACGAACTCGCCCCCGATCTGCGCGACGCGCTCGAACTCGCGGCGGCGCGCATCCGCGCCTATCACGAGGCGCAGCTGCCCGAGGACCGCGACTATGTGGATGCCGCAGGCGTCAGGCTTGGGGCGATCTGGCGGCCGGTGGATGCAGCGGGGCTGTATGTTCCCGGCGGCCGCGCGGCCTATCCCTCCTCGCTGCTGATGAACGCGATCCCCGCGCGGGTTGCCGGCGTCGAGCGGTTGGTGGTCGTCACTCCGACGCCCAAGGGCCAGTCGAACCCGATGGTGCTCGCCGCCGCCCACATCGCCGGCGTGGACGAGATTTGGCGCGTCGGCGGGGCGCAGGCCGTGGGTGCCCTCGCCTATGGCACCAAGCGTATTCGCCCGGTCGATGTCATCACCGGGCCCGGCAATGCCTGGGTGGCCGAAGCCAAGCGCCAGCTTTACGGCGTCGTCGGGATCGACATGGTCGCCGGGCCTTCCGAAATTCTCGTGATCGCAGACGGCAAGAACGATCCCGATTGGATCGCCGCCGACCTGCTCAGCCAGGCTGAACACGACCCGACCTCGCAGTCGATCCTGATCACTGATGATGCCGGGTTTGCGCGGCAGGTGGAGGACTGCATCGATTTGCAGATCGGCCAGCTTTCGACCGCCAAGACCGCGCGCGCCAGCTGGGATGCGCACGGCGTGATGATCGTGGTCAATGATCTGCTGGCGGAAGCCCCCGCCCTCGCCAACCGCCTTGCTGCCGAACACGTCGAGATCGCGGTCGATGATCCCGAGCCCTACCTCAAGGCGATCCGTCACGCCGGGAGCATCTTCCTCGGCCGGATGACGCCCGAAGCCGTGGGCGACTATGTCGCCGGGCCGAACCACGTGCTGCCGACCGGGCGCCGCGCGCGCTTTTCCAGCGGGCTGTCGGTGCTCGATTTCATGAAACGCACCAGCTTTCTGGGGCTTGATGCGGCGTCTTTCGCTGCGATTGGCCCCGCCGCCGCAACCCTCGCCCATGCCGAGGGGCTGCCTGCCCACGCCAAGTCCGTGGAACTGAGGATCACATGAACCATCCCGCCCGTTCAAAAGCCCGCTCGGCTGCGCGTCTCGCCGCCGTGCAGGCGCTGTATCAGCAGCATATGGAAGGCACCGCAGTGGTGCGGCTGCTCGACGAATTCCACCAGCACCGGCTGGGCCGCACCATCGACGATGACGACTTCGACGATGCCGAATATGCCGACGCCGAAGTGCCGTTCTTCGATGATGTCGTGCGCGGTGTGGACGCCCGGAAGGACGAGATCGACGCGCTGGTGGCGGACAAGCTGGCCGCCGGATGGAGCATCGCGCGGCTCGACAAGACCATGCTGCAAGTGCTGCGCGCCGGCACCTATGAACTGATCGCCCGCGTCGATGTGCCCGCAGCGGTGACGATCAACGAATATGTCGAGGTCGCCAAGGCGTTCTTCGATGATGGGCAGGCGAAGTTTGTCAATGGCATTCTGGATGCTGTGGCGAGGGATGCGCGGTAACGTCCCTCTCCGTTCGGAACGAATGGGGAGGTGGCCGCGCGTGAGCGCGGTCGGAGGGGTTAGGCCTTCTCCGCACACCCCTCCGTCAGCCCTGCGGGCTGCCACCTCCCCATTGCTGCGCAACGGTGAGGGACTTTGATGAACGAACCCGACTTCATTGCCGCCCTGCGCTTGCTCCCGCTCCACCCCGGTGCGCGGGAGCTGGCGGATGATTGCGCGGTGCTGACCATCGGAAGCGAAACGCTGGTCATCACCCACGACATGATGGCCGAGGGCACGCATTTCCGTGCCGACGCTGACATGGCCGATGTCGCGTGGAAGCTGGTCGCTTCTAACCTTTCGGACCTTGCTGCCAAGGGAGCAGAGCCGGTCGGCGTATTGCTCGGGCATATGCTGGGCCGCGATGATGCGCGCTTTCTGGCAGGACTGCATGAGGCGCTCGCTGCCTTTGGCGCGCCGCTGTTCGGCGGGGATACGGTCGCGGCGCAAGGCGCGCGCAGTTTCGGCCTCACCGCAATCGGGCGGGCGACCTGCCAGCCTCTCCCGTCGCGATCAGGCGCGCGACCGGGCGACTCCATCTACCTCACCGGCCCGGTCGGACGCGCGATGCTGGGCTTCACAGGCGATGCCGAGCACCTCGCTGCCTTCAATCGCCCACAGCCGCGCTGTGCCGAAGGACAAGCCCTCGCTCCCCATGTCAGCGCGATGATGGATGTGTCGGACGGGCTGCTGCTCGATAGCTGGCGCATGGCGCAGGCGAGCGGCGTGACCTTCGCGCTTGAACCGGCCTCCATCCCGGTCGCTGATCCTGCCCAGCGCGATGCCTGCATTCGCTGGGGCGATGATTACGAGCTGTTGTTCACCGCCCCGCCCGCTGTCCGCTTGCCGGTTGCAGTGCACCGCATCGGCACCGTCATCGAACGCGCTGATGCGCCGCTGGTGCTGGGCGATGAGCCGCTCCGCGACCCCGCCTCCCTCGGCTACCAGCACGGCTGACACCCCGCTCTGCCTGCCAAAACTGCTGAAAGCGGCGCAAAACCGCGCCTCCGGCGGGCGGGAGGCTTGCCAGCACCCTGCGAGCGCCTATGACTGGCACCCCTGCGCCCGCGGGATCAAAACGAGGCGCACGCGCCCCGCAAGGGGAAGCAACATAAGACGAGAGGGGATTGCTCGTGAATCTATTGCTCATTTCAATTGGGCTGGGGCTGCTTGCCATTGTGTATGGCTTCATCACCAGTCGGCAGGTGCTCGGCGCAGACGCCGGGAATGCCAAAATGCAGGAAATTGCCGCCGCCATTCAGGAAGGCGCGCAGGCTTATCTTAAGCGCCAATATACCGCGATTGCGATTGTCGGCGTGATTGTCGCGGTGATCGTCGCCGTCACGCTGGGCGCGATCCCGGCGGTGGGCTTTGTGATCGGCGCGGTGCTTTCGGGCGTGGCGGGCTTTATCGGCATGAACGTGTCGGTGCGCTCCAACGTTCGCACAGCGGCCGCCGCGATGAAGGGGCTGCAAGAGGGCCTGACGCTGGCGTTCCGCGCCGGGGCGATCACCGGAATGCTGGTGGCTGGCCTCGCGCTCCTCGCGATTGCGTGCTTCTTCTGGTATCTCACCGGCCCTGCGGGCCTTGCGGCTGATAGCCGTCCGGTGGTGATCGGCCTCACCGCGCTGGCGCTCGGCGCTTCGCTGGTGTCGATCTTCGCACGCCTCGGCGGCGGGATTTTCACCAAGGCGGCTGACGTCGGTGCCGACCTTGTCGGCAAGGTCGAGGCAGGCATCCCCGAAGATGACCCGCGCAACCCCGCCGTGATTGCCGACAACGTCGGTGACAATGTCGGCGACTGCGCCGGGATGGCGGCCGACCTGTTCGAAACCTACGTCGTCACCGTCGGCGCTACGATGGTGCTGACCGCACTGCTGCTGAGCGGGGCTGAGAACCTCTTCGCGCTGATGGTGCTGCCGCTGCTGATTGGCGGCGTGTGCATCGTCACCTCGATCATCGGAACATACTTCGTGCGCCTCGGCGGCGGGACCAACATCATGGGCGCGATGTACAAGGGCTTCCTTGTCACCGCCGTCCTTTCGGTTCCGGCGATCTGGTTCGCGATCAGCGCCACGCTGGGCGATATGGAGAGCGCGATTGCAGAGCAGGCCTATAATGGCCGCACCCTGTTCTATTGCGGGTTCCTGGGCCTCGTCATCACGGGCCTCATCATCTGGATCACCGAGTACTACACCGGCACCAACTACCGCCCGGTGCGCTCGATCGCCAAGGCTTCGGAAACGGGCCACGGCACCAACGTGATCCAGGGCCTTGCGATCAGCATGGAATCGACCGCACTGCCGACGCTGGTGATCTGCGGCGGCATCATCATCGCCTTCCAACTCGCTGGGCTGATGGGGATCGCCTATGCGGCCACGTCGATGCTGGCGCTGGCGGGCATGGTCGTGGCGCTCGACGCCTATGGCCCGGTCACCGACAATGCCGGCGGCATCGCCGAAATGGCGGGGCTGGACGAAAGCGTGCGCGAAAAGACCGATGCGCTCGACGCCGTGGGCAACACCACCAAGGCCGTGACCAAGGGCTATGCCATTGGATCGGCGGGCCTTGCCGCACTCGTGCTGTTCGCCACCTACACCGCCGACCTGCGCGAGCTGTTCGAGGGTGTAACGGTCGATTTCAGCCTCGAAAACCCCTACGTCATCGTCGGGCTGCTGCTCGGCGCCTTGCTGCCGTACCTGTTCGGCGCGATGGGCATGACGGCAGTGGGCCGGGCTGCGGGCGAAGTGGTGAAGGACGTGCGCGACCAGTTCGCCAAGAACCCGGGCATCATGACCTATGAGGTCAAGCCCGACTACGCCCGTACCGTCGATCTCGTCACCAAGGCGGCGATCAAGGAGATGATCATCCCCTCGCTGCTGCCGGTGGCGGCACCGATCGTGGTGTATTTCGTGATCACTGCTGTTGCGGGGCAGGCCAACGGCTTTGCCGCGCTGGGCGCCCTGCTGCTCGGCGTGATCGTCGGCGGGCTGTTCGTCGCGATCTCGATGACCTCGGGTGGCGGCGCATGGGACAATGCCAAGAAGTACATCGAGGACGGCCATCACGGTGGCAAGGGTTCCGACGCGCACAAGGCGGCGGTGACAGGCGATACGGTCGGCGATCCCTACAAGGACACCGCTGGCCCGGCGGTCAACCCGATGATCAAGATCACCAATATCGTCGCCCTGCTGCTGCTGGCGGCTTTGGCGGCGGGCTGAACCTGATCCAGCCTAATCGTTGAAGATCACAAACCCCGCCGGGAGCAATTCCGGCGGGGTTTAATTTTGCCCGGCGCCCTGTCCCTGCATCGGACAGCCGCGCCTCGCGCTGAGGCTTTCTTAACGGCCCTGTGGCATGACCCTGCCACAGCGCCCGGATCGGCGCGGCAAGGCAGGGTTAACGGCAATGGACATGGCACGTGCGGACAGCTTTCGCACCGGCGAAACCGGCTCTGCGCCCGCCGCGCTTCCGCATGGCCGATTGCAACTGCTGACCACCGAGGAACTGGCCGATCCCGCCTTCCTCACCGCGTGGGAGCGCCTCGTCGCCCGCGCCGCTGAGCCCAATCCCTTCTTCGAACCGTGGTTCCTGCTGCCAGCCCTGCGCCAGTGGGGCGGAACGGACCGGGTTGTCACCAAGGCGTGGTTCCACGACGGACGGCTTGCAGGCCTGCTGCCCGTGGTCCGCAGCGCCAAGTATTACAGCCACATCATCACCCATGCGACCGGGTGGCTCCACGACAATGCCTTCTGCGGCGTGCCCCTGATTGCGGCGGGGAACGAGGAGGCTTTCTGGCGCGACATGCTCGCCCATTTCGACCGCCGGGCGCGGCGGGCCCTGTTCCTGCACCTGCCGCTGCTGCCCGCCGATGACCCTGCCAACGCCGCGCTTGACCGCGTGCTCGCGGCCTGGCCCCGCGCGCATTACACCGTCACCGAGGAAAATCGTGCGCTCCTGACCGGCGAGACCTCGGCCGAAGCCTATCTCGCAGCCGCGATGAGCGCCAAGAAGCGCAAGGAATTGCGCCGCCAGCACAACCGTTTGGCCGAGGAAGGTGCTCTCGTCTTTGAACGGTTGGAAGACGACGCCGGCCTCGCAGAATGGACCGCAGAATTCCTCGCGCTGGAAGCGGCCGGATGGAAGGGCGAGGCTGGTTCGGCCCTCTCCAGCGCGCCGGACACGCGCAGCCTGTTCGAACAATCGCTGACAGGCGCTGCGGCGGCGGGGCGTCTGGAACGGCTTGCGCTCCGGCTCGATGGCCGGGCGATTGCGATGCTGGTGAACTTCGTCACCGCCCCGGGCGCCTACAGCTTCAAGACCGCCTTTGACGAGGATTACGCGCGCTTTTCGCCCGGGATGCTGTTGCAGCTCGAAAATCTCGCGCTGCTGGAACGGCCTGCAATCCAATGGGCCGATAGCTGCGCGGTGGAAGGCCACCCGATGATCGAACGCCTGTGGCGCGACAAGCGCCGCATGATCAGCCGCAACATCGCCATTGGCGGACCGATGCGGCGCGGCCTGTTCCGCCTGCTGATGGCTTACGAAACCCGCCCGAGGAGGTCTTCATGAACGCCCCCGCCCACTTTGCCGACGCGCTGTCCGCACCCGTGTTCGCGCAAGCATCGCGCACTCGCTTTGCCGCGCATTATCCCGAACAGCCGCATATCCTCGCCCACAGCCTCACCAGCCACCCGCTGCTGGAAATCGAGGCGTTGGCGCAGCTGGCCGAGCGACTGCCGATCACCAGCGTCGAATACAACCGCGGCGACCTGCCGATCGGGGTCGATGGCAAACCCGGTTCCAACGGGCTGACCATCGCCGAAACCATCCGCCGCGTAGCCGAGGCGGAAAGCTGGGCGGTGCTCAAGAATATCGAGCAGGTGCCGGCCTATGAAGACCTGCTGCATGGCTTGCTGGAAGAAATCCGCCCCGAAATCGAAGCCGCGACCGGCGCGATGCTGACCCCGCAGGGCTTCATCTTCGTCTCCAGCCCCAATTCGGTCACGCCCTATCATTTCGATCCGGAACACAACATCCTGCTCCAGATCCGGGGCAGCAAGGTGATGACGCAGTTCCCGGCCGGCGACACCCGCTTCGTGCCCGATGAAGCCCACGAGACCTACCATTCGGGCGGTCCGCGCGAATTGAAGTGGGATGACAGCTTCCTGGCCCACGGGCGCGAATTCCCGCTCAACCCCGGCGAGGCATTGTTTGTGCCGGTAATGGCGCCGCATTTCGTGAAGAACGGCCCCGCCCCGTCGGTCTCGCTGTCGATCACCTGGCGCTCAGAATGGAGCTACCGCGAAAGCGACGCGCGCATCTTCAACGCGATCCTGCGGGAGCGCGGGTTCAAGCCTGCCGCCCCCGGTCGCTGGCCGCATCAGAATTATGGCAAGGCCTATGCCTTCCGCATCATGCGCAAGCTTGGCTTGACGGGTTCGTAAGCGCCTCGCATGGCCCTGCGCCATGAGTGAGACACCAACCCCTGAAGAACTGGTCGCCAGCCTGATCCGGCTGCTGACCGTCGAAAAACGCGCCGCAGACGTTTACGCCGGGCCGCCTCAGGCTGATGGCATCGGGCGCGTGTTTGGCGGGCAGGTGCTCGCCCAGGCGCTTCAGGCGGCGCAGGCCAGCGTCACCGATGGCAAGCGCGCGCACTCGCTCCACGCCTATTTCCTGCGCGGTGGGCGTGAGGGTGTGCCGATCGAATATCGCATTGAGCGCGACTTTGATGGGCGCAGCTTCGCCAACCGCAGGGTGGTCGCTGCGCAGGAGAATGAAGACGGCATCGCGGTGCCGATCTTCAACCTCACCGCCAGCTTCCAACAACCGGAAGATGGCCTTGAGCATATCGATTCGCCGATGCCGGATGTGCCCTTCCCCGATGATCTGCGCTCTGACAGGGAGCAGCGCCGGGAAATTGCCGAGGCATGGGCCGACCGTTTGAACGATCAGCAACGCCGTATGATGCTGCGCCCGCGTCCGATCGAGATGCGCACCACTGATCGCCTTCATTGGATGAGCAGCGAACCGCGCGAACCGCGCGCGCATTCGTGGTTCCGGGTCTGCGCACCGATCACCGGCGCGGACGATACGCCCGAACTCCACCGCGCGATCATCACCTATGCCAGCGACTACACCCTGCTCGGCACCAGCGCGCTCCCGCATGGGCTCAGCTGGATGCGCAACGAACTGGTCGGCGCGAGCCTCGATCACGCGCTGTGGTTCCACCGCGATGCGCGCGCTGACGAATGGCTGCTCTACGCCACCGACGCGCCTTGGAGCGGCGGCGGGCGCGGGTTCAACCGCGGGCGGATCTTCAACCTCTCCGGCAAGCTGGTGGCCAGCGTCGCGCAAGAGGGGATGATGCGGAAAAGGGTGAAGGGTTAAACCACCCCGTCGTCATTGCGAGCGTAGCGAAGCAATCCATGAACCGAGCCATCCGCGTGCGGTGACGTTCCTCCATGGAATGCCGCGTCGCTACGCACCTCGCAATGACAAGGCTAGTGAGCCAGAAACACCGGCATCTGCGGTTCGCTTAGCATCCGGCGCGTGACCCCGCCCAGCAGCAGCTCAGCAAGGCGCGAGTGGCCATAGGCGCCCATCACCATCAGCGAACAATCGCGCATCTGCGCCGCTGAAAACAGCGTGTCGGCGATGCTGGCCTCCCCGCGGGGAAGTTCGACGATCTCGCATTCGATCCCGTGGCGGCTGAGGTATTTGGCTCCGTCGGTCGAAGGCAGGTCAAAGCGCGCCTTGTCCGCTTCTTCGACGACGCTCGCCAGCGTCACCTTGCACGAACAGGCGAGCAGCGGCACCGCCGCGCGCAATGCGTGGGCGCCTTCGGACGACCCGTTCCACGCCACCAGCATCGGCGCGCCGATATCGAAGCTCTTGGCGCCCTCCGGCACCACCAGCACCGGCACCGGCGCCTTCATCACCACATCGCCCACCAAGGCCGAAGGCCCGCGCCCATCCGTGCCAGCCTCAGCCGGGCCGAGGATCACGATATCGGCCAGTGGGGACGCTTCCAACAGGCGGTGCGGGGCGATGCCATAGACAAAGCGCCAGTCCCACGGCACGCCTTCATGCTCCAATTCCTTCTCGATCTGCGCGCGCAGGTTCTCGGCGTTTTCCTTGATTACGGGCATCGCGGCCGCGATCGCCGAGCCATAGAAATCGCCCGGCGCGAAGACCTCGTAACTGACCGCCTGAAGGCAGGTGAGGTGACCGTTGGTTGCGCGGGCAATATCGAGCGCCACTTGCAGGCGCGCCGTCATGGCGCGGTCATGGTCAATGTGCAGCAAAATCGATTTCATGGCGTGTCTCCCATTCATGATGCGGATAATCGCCCCGATCATCGGAACTGGCTTTGACAGAGATCAATTTCTCGCCCGCGCCCCTGCGGTCTCCATAGCATCTTGCCTTAACCAGAGCGCGCGCTCATTCTGCGGACAGGGAGAGACCATCATGCAGATCACGCGCCATCCGCCGGTGAAGACGTCGCTGGAACCGTCGAACCACCCCTACCTCACCGGGCCGTGGACGCCGCTGCACGAAGAGACCGACGTCGCCGAACTGCCGGTGATTGAGGGCGCGATTCCGGCAGACATTGACGGCATTTACCTGCGCAACACCGAGAACCAGGTTCACCAGCCATTGGGTCGGCATCACCCCTTCGATGGCGACGCGATGATCCATCAGGTCAATATCTCCGGCGGCAAGGCGAGCTATCGCAACCGCTTCGTGCGCACCCATTGTTTCGAGGCCGAGCAGATTGCCGGGCGTTCGCTATGGGGCGGGCTGATGGACCCGTGGGGCACCAGCGTACGGCCCGGCTTTGGCGCGCATGGCGGGCTGAAGGATACCGGCTCGACCGACATCATCGTTCATGCCGGGACGGCCTATGCCACGCTCTACCAATGCGGCGAGGCGTGGATGCTCGACCCCGTCACGCTCGGCAGCCGGGGCAAGGCGCCGTGGGTGCCGCTCGACGGCATTTCGGCCCATCCCAAGGTGGACGAGGCGACCGGCGAGTTGATGTTCTTCAACTACTCCAAGCACGCCCCGTTCATGCATTACGGCGTGGTCGATCGCACCGGTCAGCTGGTGCATTACGTTCCCATCCCCCTGCCCGGCCCGCGCCTGCCGCATGACATGGCGATCACGCCCAACTGGTCGATCCTCAACGACATGCCGCTCTATTGGGACGAAGAATTGCTCGGGCGGAACATCCATGCGGCGCGCATTCACGATGGCGTACCGACCCGCTTCGCCCTGATCCCGCGTCACGGGCAACCGCAGGACATCCGCTGGTTCGAGGCCGCGCCGACCTATGTGCTCCACTGGACCAATGCCTGGGAAGAAGGGGACGAGGTGATCCTCGAAGGCTATCATCAGGCCAAGCCGATGCCCGATCCCTTGGAGGAAATGGGCCGCTACAGCCACATGATGGCCTATGTGGACGAACACTCGTTCCAGTCCCGCCTGCACCGCTGGCGCTTCAACTTAAAGACCGGCGAGACGCGCGAGGAGCGGCTGACCGACCGCATCGTCGAATTCGGGATGATCAACCCGCAATACGCCATGCGCAAGAGCCGCTACGTCTGGTCCACCACCACCCGCCCCGGCTGGTTCCTGTTCAACGGCTATGTCCGGCACGACACTGAGACGGGCGAGGAGCAGGTGTTCCAGCTTCCCGAGGGTGTCTATGCCAGCGAAAGCCCGATGATCCCGAGAAAGGGTGCAACGTCGGAGGATGATGGCTACCTCGTCACCTTCCTGATCGACGAGAACACCGGCACCTCCGAATGTGCGATCATGGATGCGAGCGACGTGACCAAGGGCCCGATCTGCCGCCTCGCGCTGCCGCACAAGATCTGTTCAGGGACGCACTCGGTGTGGGTCGAACACGCTCAACTGCGCTCCGACGCGGCGTTCCACGCGCAGCGTTTCGCGGCGGCATGACGTCACCGGTCGAGGTGACTTGAACGCTCGTCGCGCGCGCGCTTGCGCCTGACCGCCCCCACGCCTAGCGCCCCGGGCTTGGACTATCGTTCCCGGGGACTTTTCATATGACCTTTCGCCTTGCTCTTGCCGCCTCGACCGCGCTGTTCCTGACGGCTGCCCCGGCGCTCGCTCAGACGGCTGCTGCACCCGCCGCAGCCACCACCTCTGCCGAGCAGTCCGAACACGACAAGCTGTTCGCGCTGTTCGCGGATGCCGACGCGCGCGAGCTGGCGCTCAATCCGCTCAGCCGCCTGTTCCGGGGTGAGGAAGAAAATGCCGGGCGGCTTGGCGACCTGCTGACCGATTCCAGCTTTCTCGCCAGCCGCACCGACATCAAGCTGAACCTCGCGCTGCTGGCCCAGATCGACCGCAGCAAATTGTCCGAGACCGACCAGCTCGCCTATGACGTGTTCCAGTACACGCAGCAGCGCGCGCTTGACGGCGTCAGTGACGAAATGCGCGCGCTGACCGAAGTGCGCCCGCTCAACCACTTCTTCGGCCTGCACACCTTCTACCCGCAATTCGCCAGCGGCACCGGGGTCGCCCCGTTCAAGACGCTCGCGAATTACGAGGACAACCTCTCACGCCACAATGACTATATCGACTTCATCGACCGCGCGATTGCCAAGTTCCGCGAAGGCATGGCGAGCGGCGTGGTGGAAACCAAGCTGACCGTCGGCATCATGGTCACCCAGCTCGACACGCAGCTGAAGACCCCGCTGGCAGACTCGATGTTCATGGCCCCGACTAAGGCCTTCCCCGACACTATTGCCGAGGCTGACCGCACCCGCCTCACCGCAGCCTACGCGGCCAAGACCGCCGAACTCTATGCCGCCAACACGCGGCTGCGCGATTTCCTGCGCGACGAATATCTCCCCGCCGCGCGCGACAGCATCGGCCTGTCCCAGATGAAGGGCGGCGACAAGCTTTACGCCCGTCTGGTCGAGGATTCGACCACCCTGCCGATGGACCCCGAGACGATCCACCAGCTCGGCCTGTCGGAAGTCGCACGGATCAAGGCCGATCTGGAAAAGCTCAAGAAGGAAGTGAAGTTCAAGGGCACGCTGACCCAGTTCTTCGACTATGTCCGCACCGACCCCAAGTTCCAGCCCAAGACCCGCGAAGCGCTGACGCAGTCCTATTACGACATCGGCAAGCAGGTCGATGCCAAGATCGGCGACTACTTCTCGCTGATCCCCAAGTCGCCGCTGGAAATCCGTCCCTATGATCCTTCGACCGAGGAGTTCGAAGCGGGCGGGTCGTACCAGTCCGGCTCAGCTGACGGGGCGCGTCCGGGCGTGTTCTACTTCAACGCCTATGACCTGCCGAGCCGCCTGACGCCGGGCAATGTCACGCTGTACCTGCATGAAGGCGCACCGGGGCACCACTTCCAGATCAGCCTGGCGCAGGAGAACGAGGCGCTGCCCGCCTTCATGCGCTATGGCGGGACGACCGCCTATGTCGAAGGCTGGGCGCTCTATGCCGAGACGCTGGGTTACGAGATGGGCTTCTACAAGGACCCGTGGAACCGTTACGGCACCTTGCAGGACGAACAGCTGCGCGCGATGCGGCTGGTGGTGGACACCGGCATCCATGCCAAGGGCTGGACCCGGGATCAGGCGATTGCCTTCATGATGGACAATTCGGGCATGACCCGCACCGAAGTCGTGGCCGAGGTGGATCGTTACATCGCCATCCCTTCGCAGGCGCTCGCCTACAAGATCGGGGCGCTGACAATCCAGAAACTGCGCCAGCGGGCCGAAACCACGCTGGGCAGTAAGTTCGACATCAAGGCCTTCCACGAGCAGGTTCTGAACACCGGCGGCCTGCCGCTGGCGGTGCTTGAAGCCAAGATCGACCGCTGGATCACCGCCCAATCCGGTAAGTGATCGAGCGCGCGGGAGCCCCTCGCGCCTCAACTCACCGCATCCTATCCCCGGTTGCCCGCTCCTGTGGCAGCCGGGGAATTGACGTTAACCTGCGAGCAAGGTGTGGCTGAACAACCACGCCTCGCGCACTTAATTCAACAAGGGCATCGCACGGGATCGCGGCCCGCACCACAGGAGCAATACCACTGTGACCACCACTAAGCATAAGGCGCGTAACCTCGCGCTGATCGCCCTTTTGGGCGCTGTATCTGCCACCGGCCTTGCCGCCCAGACGCAGGTACCCGTCGAAGACCAGGGCGAGGTGTTGACCACCGTCTATGGCTCGCTGCCCCCGCTTGCCGAAATGACCGAGGGGCCCAAGGTCACCGGCATCATCTCGGCGCGCAAGGGTTCGCGTCTGCAAGTGACGGCTGACGATGGCACGACCACCATGATCACGCTCCACCCCGAAACCGAAATCCGCACCCGCGGCGGGTTCCTCGGCATCGGCAACAAGGCGTTCGATCAGAGCGCGCTGATCAACGGCCTGCCGGTGATCGTGAAGACCGGCCAGTACGGCGAAGGTCTGGTGGCCAGCGAAGTCCGCTTCACCAGCGATGATCGCCAGATCGCAGCGATGATCCGCGGCGGCACCCAACAGCAGTTCGGCGAACAGGGCGCTGCGATCAAGCAGAACGCCGCCGCCACCGAAGCCCTGCGCGGCCGCCTTGGCGATATCGACAAGTACAACCTCAAGAGCACCACCAACGTCTATTTCGACACCGGCAAGTCCGTGCTGACGCCCGGTGCCAAGTCGGAACTCTGCGCCGCAGCGCAAACCGCAGGCGCCAACGAAAACTCGCTGATGCTGGTGCTGGGCTACACCGACTCGACCGGGTCGCAGGAAGTGAACCAGACGCTGTCGGAAAAGCGCGCAGCGGCGGTGGTCAACCACCTTCAGCAGGTCTGCAAGTGGAAGCCCTACCGGATGCTGACCCCGACGGGCATGGCCACGTCTGATCCAGCTGCCGACAACACCACCGCCGCCGGCCGCGCGCAGAACCGCCGCGTGTCGGTCAACGTGCTGGTGAGCAAGGCGCTCGACGGCCAGTAAGAGGTGCGCAAAGGGGCAGGCCTTCGCTGGTCTGCCCCTTACTGCCCGTAGAGGAACATGTTGACCGTCAGCCGCCCCTGCGCCGGATCATCAGACAGGGCCGCGGGATCGGGAATGATGCCCGAATGCAGCTGCCGCCCGCGATACAGCGCCATTCGGTCAGGCCGCGCCTCGACCGCGCCGATCTGCTCGAACGCATCACTGTCCCCCAAGGGGTAGCCTGGCGGCGGCGGACCATATTCGCGTTCGTCCTCAGCCAGCGCCGCGGCATAGGCGGCCTCACGCTCAGGCGTGATGGCTTCAAACCCGGTGCGGCGGTGACGGTAGAACGCGGTGCCGCCGCTCTTCGGCCCGTCGAGATAATGCATGATCGCCACCCGCCCCGCGTCTGAATGATCGTGATGCGGGATGCGCTGGCGGGGTGAGAGTCGCTCCGGCGGCAGGGTCACCAGCGAGAACGCGGCGATTTCGCAACTGATTGTGTGCGTCAGGCCGAACACCCGCCCCATAACCTGCATCATCAACTCGCGCCTGAGACTGAGATAGGACGGATCAGCCAGCGCGCGTCGGCCCGGATAATCGACCCCCGCGGGATGATACTGCGCCGCCATCCCCATTGCGCGCAGCCGCTCGGGCTGGCCGGTAAAGTTGTCGATGATCACAAGCGGCTCGCCCTCACGGCCCAGCCGTTCGACCGTGATGGAGGCATCGGGGAGGATCATGCCCTCTCTCTCTAGCCGCCCGCATGATAGAAATCATAGACCTTGCGCGCCACCGTGGCGCTGACGCCGGGGGCACGCTGAAGGTCTTCCAGTGATGCCGCACGCACCTTCGATGCCGTGCCGAAATGCAGCAGCAGCGCACGCTTCCGCGCCGGGCCGATACCCGCGATCTCGTCCAACGGCGAGGCGGTGATCGCCTTGGAGCGCTTGGCCCGGTGCGCGCCGATGACATAGCGGTGCACTTCGTCGCGCAGGTTCTGCAAGTGGAACAGGAGCGGTGAATTGACCGGCAGCATCTTCTCGCGCCCGTCCGGGAAGTGGAACACCTCCCGCCCATCGCGCCCGTGATGCGGACCCTTGGCGACACCGACGACGGCAATCTCGTCGGCGATGCCGATCTCCGTCAGCACGCGCATGACGCTGGACAGTTGCCCCTTCCCGCCATCGATCAGGATCAGATCGGGGAGCACGGTTTCGTGCCCGCCCGGCTTGGCCTCCGGGTTCTCCTCGCCATCCGCAAAGTTGCGGAACCGCCGCGCCATCACCTCGCGCATCATCGCGAAGTCATCATTGGTCTGCGCCTCGCGGATGTTGAACTTGCGGTATTGGCCCTTCTCGAACCCATCCGGCCCGGCGACCACCATCGCACCAACGGCCTTGGTGCCCTGAATGTGGCTGTTGTCATAGACCTCGATCCGCTGCGGCGCCGCGTCGAGTTCCAGAAACTCGGCCAACTCGCGGTTGAGCTTGGCCTTGGTGCCGGTCTCGGCCAGCCTGCGCTCCAACGCCTCGATCGCATTGCGCTGCGCCTGTGCCATCAGCTTGCGCCGATCACCGCGTTCGGGAACGGAAATGCGCACCTTGCGGCCCGCGACTTCGGACAGCGCCGCTTCCATCAACTCGGTTTCGGGCAGCTCGCGGTCGACGAGGATCGTGGCCGGCGGCGGGACTTCCTCGTAGAATTGCAGCATCACATCGGCGAGCACCTGCGCCTCTTCCACATCATTGGTGTGGCGCGGGAACAGCGCGCGGTGGCCCCAGTTCTGCCCCCCGCGAATAAAGAAGGACTGGACGCTCATCTGCCCGTTCTTGGACGCCAGCGCGAAGATATCCGCATCGCCAAGCCCTTGCGCATTGATCGCCTGCGAACCCTGAATGAAGGTCGCCGCCCGCAGCCGGTCCCGCAGCATCGCCGCGGTCTCGAATTGCAGGTTGTCCGCCGCCTCGGCCATCTGCCGCTCAAGATCGGCCTGCACCGCGCCCGACTTTCCCGAGAGGAAGTCCTTGGCCTGCCTGACGAGCGCGTCATAATCCGCCTCGCTGACCCGCCCGACACAGGGGGCCGAGCAGCGCTTGATCTGATACAGCAGGCAGGGCCGGTCGCGGTTGTTGAAGAAGCTGTCGGTGCAGCTCCGCAGCAGGAACAGTTTTTGCAGCGCGTTCAATGTGGTGTTGACGCTGCCAGCGCTGGCGAAGGGCCCGTAGTAGTTGCCCTTCGCCCGCCGCGCGCCACGGTGCTTCTGAATACGCGGGAAGGCGTGATCGGCGCGCAGCAGGATGAAGGGGAAGCTCTTGTCATCACGCAGCAGCACGTTGAACGGCGGACGGAAGCGCTTGATCAGCTGCGCTTCCAGCAGCAGCGCCTCGGCCTCGGAATTGGTGGTGATGATTTCCATGCTGCGGGTCTGGCTGACCATGCGCTGCAAGCGACCCGATAGCCCCGCGATCTGCGTGTAATTCGCGACCCGCGCTTTCAGGCTCCGCGCCTTGCCGACATAGAGCACCTCGCCGCGCGCATCGAGCATCCGGTAGACGCCCGGCGAAGGCTTCAGCACCTTCACCACCTCACGGATCGCCTGCACCCCGCCTTCCAGATCGGGCTTGGCGCTCGACACGGTGTAGGCGGCGCGCTCCTCATTGAAGCGATCGCCACCGCGCGGATCGTGGGGGGTGCCTGCGGGGGTCTTTGACATCAGGTGCAGATAGGGACTGCGGGGGGCGATTGGCAATTGCCGCAAGCACGCCTATCCGCACCGGGATGGATCAGCATGACGTCATCATTCTCGGCGCGGGCGCGGCCGGGCTGTTTTGCGCAGGTCAGGCGGGGCAACGCGGATTGCGCGTGGCGCTGCTGGAGAAGGCGGAGGCGCCGGGGAAGAAGATCCTGATCTCGGGCGGGGGGCGCTGCAACTTCACCAATCTGGGCGCGGGGCCAGCGAATTACCTCTCGGCCAACCCACATTTCGCGAAGAGCGCTTTGGCGCGCTACACGCCTGCCGATTTCATTGCGTTGGTGGAACGCTACGGGATCGCGTGGCACGAAAAGACGCTGGGGCAATTGTTCTGCGACGGTTCGGCCAAGCAGATCGTGGCGATGCTGCTGGACGAATGCCCGCCTGATAAGGTCACCCTCACCTGCGAGGTCGAGGTGGCGAGCGTTGCGCGCGGTGAGGACGGCGTGTTCAGCGTCACGGCCGGTGATGGCCGCGCGTGGCGCGCGCCCGCGCTGGTGATTGCCACGGGCGGGCCCTCTATCCCCAAGATGGGGGCGAGCGACTTCGCCTACGGTCTGGCACGGCAATTCGGGCTGAAGGTGGTTGAGCCGCGCCCTGCCCTCGTCCCGCTGACGCTGGGGGGCGAGGATGCGCTGTTCCGTGAACTGTCCGGCGTCGCCGCGCCGGTCCGCGCGCGGGCTGGCAGCGGCAAAGGCAAGGCCGAATTCGCCGAGGCCGCGCTGTTCACCCACAAGGGTCTCTCCGGCCCCGCGATCCTGCAAGTCTCAAGCTATTGGCGGCATGGCGAGGAGGTCGGCATCACCTTTCTGCCCGATGCTGCCAGTGACTGGCTGGTCGAGGCCAAGCGCGATCGCCCCCGCACGCACCTGCGCACCCTGCTGCGCGAACGCCTGCCCGCACGGTTGGCGGATGCGCTCGCGGATCGGTTGGCGCTGGAGCGGGAATTGGGGAATCTGTCGGACAAGGACCTGCGCGCCGCGCAGACAAAGCTGGGCGATTGGCGCTTTGCCCCCAACGGCACCGAGGGTCTCGCCAAAGCCGAAGTCACCGCTGGCGGCATCGCCACGGCGGAACTTTCCAGCCGGACGATGGAGGCGAGCAAGGTCCCCGGCCTCTACGCCATTGGCGAAGCCGTGGACGTCACCGGGTGGCTCGGCGGCTATAACTTCCAATGGGCTTGGGCGAGCGGTTATGCCTGCGCCGAAGCGCTCGCCCAAGCGCGATCCTAGAACAACTTTCGCAGATCGATCCCGAGATACAGCCCCAGCGGGTCGATCACGAAGGGCTGGTAGTTGATCGGCGTCTCACCCGCCGAATCGCGCACCTTGCGCTGCGCGTCGAACACGTTGTCGGCGACCAAGCTCACGCGGAAGTCCTTGAGCAGGCCTTCGTTCTTGCCCGTCACTTCTCCGAGATTGGCAAAGATGCGCAGGTTGAAGGTGGCAATGTCGTCGAAAAACAGATCGCTGGTGCCGACGGCCCCGTCGAGGCGGGTTGTCCCGGTGTAGATGCCCGACAGGCGGAAGCCGAGGCCCTTGCCGAACAGGCCCGCTTCGAGGCGGCTCGAATGGCGGGGCTGGCCGAAGGCGCCTGTCGCCTGACCGTCAAGCTGGTCGAGCGGTTGCAGGCCGGGGGCGATCAGGATCTCATTGGCGAGCTCGATCGTGTGGGTCAGGTTGAAGAAGTACCGCCAGCCCTGGAAGTTGCGCCCTCCCAGCGGATTGAAGGCCGGGCCACCCGCAGGCGCACCGCCAGCCGACGCGGGAGCGCCGCCCGGAGTCTGAGCGGGGGGAGCCGCCGCGCAGAAGCGCTGCTGGAACTGCGCCAGCGCCTCAGGCGGGATGGTACCATCGGGGAGGCGCGACCGGTCGAGTGCCATCTTGATGAAGGCGGGATCGACGCCCGGCAGCTCGGCCGAAACATCTTCGCCGCGTTCGATCTTGGCGACCAGTTCGGCAATCGCAGTCGTACCGTCCGGGCCGCAAGCGCGCTCACGGAAAGCGGCGAGCTGCGGCGGGATGGCCGCTGAAACCGTGCCTGCCGGAGCGCCCGGTGCACCGCCGCCCATCATGGCAGGATCGATGCTACAGATCCGCGTGCGGAACTGCGCCAGCCGCGCCGGATCGACTTTACCGTCCGCACCGCGGATGCGCGCCAGCATCGGGGCAAGCCGCGCCGGGTCAATGCCGGGGAACTCCGCCGAGATATCCGCACCGCTATCAATCGCCGCCACGAGCTTTTCGAGGAAGGCCTGACCATCGTCGGCGCACAGGCGCGCACGGAAGGCCATGAACTGCTCACGCTGTTCGGCTGTCGGCGCAGCGAAGCCGCCCGCCGGAGGGCCGCCCGCGCCTGCTTGCGGGGCCGGACCTGTGGTTGGCGCAGCTGGCGCAGCGGCAGGAGGCGCACCGCCGCCACCGCCAAAGCGACCACCGCCGCCACCACCACGACCGCCTGCGCCTTCAGCCGGGGCGCCGATGCTGCCATTTGTCGAGAAGGTGAACTGGATCCGGTCCGCCCGCGTCTCGGCAAAGCTCACCGAGCGACGGTCGACCCGCAGCACGCGGCCGCTCGCATCGCGCGTCACCCGGCCGGGGAAGGCGGCCTCGGTCTCGGCAGTGATCTGCGGGAAGCTGCTCACCACGTCATCCGAGCGGTTCATGATGTAATCGACCGTCAGCCGCGAATTCTCCCAGAACGGCAGTTCCCAATTGGCCGAGAACTTCCAGTCGCGCTGGGTCTCAGGCGGCAGGGTCGGATTGCCCCCGGTCAACACCTCGGCCAACACCGTCTCGCCGCGCACGAAATCGAACACGGGGACGTTGAAATTGGTGACCTGCGGATCGCCCAGCGCCGAGAGCGAGGGCGCAACCTCGCGCAAGATATAGGTCGCCGACAGGTCAAGACCGTCAGTGGGCTTCCATGTGATCCCGGCGTTCCAGTCACCGAGAAGGCCAAAATCGCTGAGGTCCTCGAGCCCGGCCTGAAGGTTCAGGGTGAAGTCGCCCAATCCGTCGAGGAATTCCTCGCGCACACTGGTCAGCGGCACCACCAGATTGGCACCGGTCGACAGGCGGCGGCGGGTCAGCTCGGCGCCCGTCAGCGAGCGCGTGTCGCTGCTTTCGATCCTGCGCCAGTCGAGACCGAGGTCAAAGGTCGCTAGCACCTCGCCCGCAGGCAGCTCGGCGAGCGGGCCCTCGAGCGTCGCCAGGGTCTCCGTGGTAATCGTCCGGCGCAGCGCGACATCGAAGCCGTTGTCGGCGCTGGTCGGCAGCGGACCGGTGATCGCCAGCGTGCCTGCCGCCGCGGCATCGCGGAAGGCCTGGAGCTGCGCGGTCCCCAGCCGCCGGTCGATCTCGGTCTCGGTCTCGCTGAAGGAGCCGTCGAAGGTGGTGGTGAGCCGGAAGGCATTGATCGGCTGGTTGATCGATCCGGCAGCCGAGACCGTGTCGCTCGCGGAGCGCCGGGCGAGCGGAGTGTCCGCGCCGAACGTGCGCAGCGCGCTGGTGCCCGTCGGCGAGGTCAGCGTGACGGTGTTGAGCCCGTCGAGGCTGCGGCTTTCGTTGCGAGCGTAATTGAGGTTGGCGCTGAGCGACGTCCCGCTTTCGACAATCGCCTTGGCCCACGAGACATTGGCGTCGATCCCGAAGGTGTCAGCCAGCAGGCTGCGGAATTCGGCCTGATCGGGATCGCCCGCGACCAGGGACTGCGAGCCATCGGTCTGCTCGATGTTGCGCTCGGCTTCGGTCAGAATCGAAGTGTCCTGAACCTCGATATTGGCGTTGATCCGGCCGCCATTGGCGATCTTGAGGATGCCGAGCTGCTGTTCGTTGCGGGCATAGCCGCCGCGCGACGGCATCTCATATTCCAGATCGACCTGACGGTTGGAATAATTGTCCTTGAGGATGAGATTGATCACCCGGCGATCAGGCGGAAAGCCGAAGCGCTGGGCGACTTCTTCGGGAAAGACCTCAACCCGGGCAAGGGCTTCTGGAGGATAGTTGGCAAATTCACGGAAGCTTCCGATCCGGATGCCGTTGACGAGAATCACCGGCTGCCCGCCGCCGCCACGCCCGCGCGCCGAACCGGTGCGCGCGCTGATCTGGGCGATCAGGTCGGTGATGGAGGTGACGCCCTCAGAAGCAATCGCGGTTTCATCCAGCTCAAGCAGCGGGGCCTGATCGACGAACAGCTGCCCCCGCAGTCGCCCCGAACGCACAACGATCTCGCCACCATCCGTGGTCGTGTCGCTGGCGCTGTCGAGGTCTTCCTGTTCGGGCTGGGCGGCCGGTTCGGGCTGCGGCTGCGCGGTCGCCGTTTCCTTGGCTGCCAGCGGCAGGGTCAAGGCAAGGGCAAGAGCGCAGGTGCCAGCGCGCAGGCCGGCGCGGGAAAGCGGGGAGAGGTTCATGGAGTCCCTTTAATGACAATTCTTGTGACGGGGCGGCTTGTTACCGCTCCCTTGGGGGCAGACTGACTACGCAGTCGATCGGCCCAGGGATGCGCGACACACCCTGAACCGAACCTGCAAATTCCCGAAGTTCGAGGGCCTAACGCACGAGCCTTCCCTTTTGGTTCCCGCATCGCTAAAGCGCAGCCCCACATCGACGGGCGTATTGTGCGCCGCAACGGACAAAAGGAATTACATGGCCAAGGAAGAACTCCTCGAAATGCGCGGGCGCGTGGTTGAGTTGCTGCCCAATGCGATGTTCCGGGTGGAGCTTGAAAACGGCCATGAAGTGCTCGGCCACACCGCAGGCAAGATGCGCAAGAATCGCATCCGCGTGCTGGTGGGTGACGAAGTGCTGTGCGAGCTGACGCCCTACGATCTGACCAAGGCACGCATCACCTATCGCTTCATGCCGGGTCGCGGCGGCCCCGGCCCGCAATAATTGCGGGCGGCCCTGATGGGCACGCTTCACCTCACCCTGGCTTCGGCATCGCCCCGGCGGCGCGAGTTGCTCGGGCGGCTCGGGCTTGCGCCTGACGCTGTCACCCCTGCCGATATCGACGAGACCCCGCTGAAGGGCGAACTCCCCCGCGCCTATGCCTTGCGTATGGGACGGGAGAAAGCGCTGGCGGTGGTTGCACCGGGCCATGTGCTGGCGGGCGATACGGTGGTGGCGGTAGGGCGGCGCATCCTGCCCAAGACCGAATCCGAAGCCGAAGCGCGCGCCTGCCTCGATCTGATGAGCGGGCGGCGGCATCAGGTGCTCACCAGCGTTGTGCTGCGGGCGCCCGATGGCTCGGTGCGGGAGCGATTGTCCGAGACCGTGGTGCATTTCAAACGCCTCTCCGCCGAGGAAACCGCCGCCTACCTCGCCGGAGGTGAATGGCAGGGCAAGGCGGGTGGCTATGCCATCCAGGGCGCGGCTGAGGGCCTGATCGAGTGGATCAGAGGCAGCCATTCCGGTGTCATGGGCCTGCCGCTCCATGAAACGCGCGCGCTGCTGAAAGCCGCCGGGTTTGCCATTGGCTAGGCCAGCATCGCCCGAGTGGCTGATCGAGGATGGCATCGGCGAAACCCGTGCCTTGCTGATCGCAGGCGAGCAGGTGCTGGCAGCGAAAATGATCTGGCCGGGCGAGTTGCGGGCCGGGCAGCCTGCGCGCGGCAAGCTTACCGCCAAACTCAAAGGTTCCCGCCGCGGTGTGGCGCTGCTTGAAAGCGGCGGGGAGGCGCTGGTCGATCATTTGCCGCCAGCCGTCACCGAAGGACAGATGCTCGACCTCGTGATCACTCGCGCGCCCCTCGCCGAACGGGGCCGGTTGAAGCGCGCGCAGGCCCGGGTGGCGGGAGCGCACAACATCGCCTTGCCCTTACCACTCGCAGAAGGCCGCACTGTCCGCCGCTTGCCGACCGGGCTGTGGGAAGAGGTGTGGCAGGCGGCTTCCTCTGCCAGCTTCGACTTTCCGAACGGCGAGGTGCTGGTCAGCGTCACCCCGGCCATGACCGTGATCGACATCGACGGCATCGGCTCGCCGCGCGACGTGGCCCTCGCGGCAGTGCCCGCGATTGCCCGCGCATTGGCGTGGTTTGAGATCGGCGGGAATATCGGGATCGACTTCCCCACGCTCGCCGCCAAGGCCGATCGCCGCGCGGTCGATGAAGCGCTGGAGGCCGCACTGGCAGGCTGGCCGCATGAACGCACCGCGATGAATGGATTCGGCTTCGTGCAACTGGTCGCACGGCTCGAAGGCCCCTCGCTGCTCCACCGCTTTGCCACCGCGCGGCTCGGGGCAGCGGCCCGCATGGCGCTGCGGCGCGCGGAGCTGGCAGCGGATGACGGCACGGGCCGGGTCCTGCAACTGACCGTGCACCCGGCGCTCAAGGCCAAGCTCAAGCCCGAATGGCTCGACGAACTTGCCCGCCGCACCGGGCGGCTGGTGGAGATTGCGGTCGATCCGGCTCTTGCCATCGAGGCCGCCAATGCCCAGCTTATCGTGCGATGACCTTCTCTGCCAGCAAGCCCTGCCCGATCTGCCGCAAGCCGCGGTCGGAGACGTTCCACCCCTTCTGCTCGCAGCGCTGCAAGGACCGCGATCTGGCGCGTTGGTTCTCCGATTCCTACGCCCTGCCCGGTGCGCCAGCCGACCCGGAAACGCTGGCGTCCGAAGACTGGCGCGAGCAGGATTGATGGCGGCGCAATAATCCTGCGCGGCTTTCACAAAACCTACTTGCCAACCCCCGCCGCCTTCGCCATAGGGCCGCTCTCATTTGCTCGCCGGGGCAGCCACATGGCTCGATCCCGTCGCTCGCAGCGAATGCCCGGGTAGCTCAGGGGTAGAGCAGCGGATTGAAAATCCGCGTGTCGGTGGTTCAAATCCGCCCCCGGGCACCATTCGCTAAAGGCCTAAAGGCGAGCTGGGAGTGCCGACCTGATGTCCCGCCGCACCAAGATCTACGAAGGCAAGGCCAAGATCCTCTATGAGGGTCCTGAACCGGGCACGCTTATCCAGTATTTCAAGGATGACGCGACGGCCTTCAATGCCGAGAAGAAGGGCACGATCAACGGCAAGGGCGTGATCAACAATCGCATCAGCGAGCATGTGTTCACCCGCCTCGCCCATATCGGCATCCCGACCCATTTTATCCGCCGCCTCAACATGCGCGAGCAGCTGATCCGGCAGGTCGACATCATTCCGCTCGAAGTGGTGCTGCGCAATGTCGCCGCCGGTTCCATCAGCAAGCGCCTCGGCATCGAGGAAGGCGAGCCGCTGCCGCATACTCTGATCGAATATTACTACAAGGACGATGCCCTGGGCGATCCGCTGGTCGCCGAAGAGCACATCGCCTGCTTCAACTGGGCGTCGAACGAGGAGATGCATGACATTTCCTCGATGGCGATCCGCATCAATGATTTCCTGTGCGGGATGTTCGCCGCGATCGACATCCGTCTGGTGGACTTCAAGCTCGAATTCGGGCGGCTTTACGATGGCGATTACAGCCGCGTGATCCTCGCCGACGAGATCAGCCCCGATGGCTGCCGGTTGTGGGACATGGCGACGGGCGAAAAGCTCGACAAGGACCGCTTCCGCCGCGATCTGGGCGGTGAGGAAGAAGCCTACCGCGAAGTCGCGCGCCGGCTTGGCCTGCTCAATGGTGAGGACAATAGCCCGGGCGAAGTGTTCGACCTGTCCCACGCCCGCTCGCGCCTGCGTGGGCCGCCACCACTCAAGAAGTAAGCCACTCAAGAAATAGGCTGACAGCCCGGATTGACGCGCTAGTCTCTCAGACGTCGCAAATGACCTGAGAGAGACGCCTGATTTCCATGCGGAATTTCCCCCTTGCTGCCAGCCTCTTGCTGGCGCTGTCGCCGCTTGCCTTCACCACCGCGCTCGCCGCGCAGGATGCCCCCGCTGCCGAAGCCACCACTCAAGCGCCCGCGCCTGTCTGGGCCTTCGAGGACAGCGACGTCCCGGTCGACACCGGATACACCTTCGGTCAGCTTCCCAACGGGATGCGCTACATCATCCGCCAGAACGCAACGCCCGCCGGCACCGCGCTGGTGCGGATGCGGATCGATTCCGGCGCGCTGGAGGAGACCGATACCGAGCGCGGGTTGTCCCACTATCTCGAACATATGGCCTTCAATGGGTCGAAGGGCATCCCCGAAGGCGAGATGATCAAGCTGCTCGAACGCGAAGGCCTTGCCTTCGGCGCTGACACCAATGCTTCGACCGGGTTCGACAATATCACCTACATGCTCAATCTGCCGCGCAATGATGAAGCGCTGCTTGGCACGGCCCTGATGCTGATGCGCGAAACGGCAAGCGAGCTGACCATTTCGCAAGACGCGGTGGAGCGCGAACGCGGGGTGATCCTGGCTGAACGGCGTGACCGCGCGGGATTCCAGCAGCGCAATTTCGAGGACAATGTCGCCTTCCTCGCCCCCGAGGCGCGCTATGGCGATCGCATCCCGATCGGCACGCTTGAGGTGCTGGAAGGCGCGACCGCAGACCAGATCCGCGCGCTCTACCAACGCACATACAGGCCATCGAACACCGTATTGGTGTTGGTCGGCGACTTTCCGGTCGAGGTGGTCGAGGCCGCGATCCGCACCCGCTTTTCTGATTGGGCCCCTGCCCCCGCCCCGGCTGAGCCCGAGGCAGGGCCCATCGATGTGACCCGCAAGGGGATCACCGACATCCATCTCGATCCGGCCTTGAGCGAGAGCGTCACCATCAGCCGCCTCGCCCCGTGGCGCGACGAGCCCGACACGATCGCCAATCGCAAGGCAGCGTTCCTGCGCGGCGTCGGCTACGCCATCATCAACCGCCGGCTCGCGCGGCTGACCCGCAGCGCCGACGCGCCATTTCGGGGCGCCAGCTTCGGCTCGGGCGATATCTTCGAAGAGGCGCGGATCACCAGCCTCAGCGTCAGCAGCGTTGATGGCGAGTGGAAGAAGGGCGTGCTTGCCGCCACCCGCGAGGTCAATCAGGCGCTCACCTATGGCTTCACGCAGGCCGAGGTTGACGAACAGCTCGCCAATATCCGCACATCGCTGGAGAATGGGGTCAAGTCCGCTGACACCCGCAGCAATGCCGTCTTCGCTGGCGCGGCGCTGGCGCTGGCCAGCGATGAGCGCGTGCCAACCACGCCCGAATGGCAGCTCGCCGAATTCGAGCGTGTTGCCCCGGAAATGACCCCGCAGGCCCTGTGGCAAGCGGTGACAGCCGATGCTGCACCGCTGGCCGATCCGCTGATCCGCTTCGAGGGCCGCACCGCACCCGAAGGCGGTGAGGCGGCGTTGCGCATGGCCTTTGCAGAAGGGATGGCCCAGCCGATCACCGCACCGGTCGACAAAGGGCCGCTGGCCTTTGGCTACACCGACTTCGGGCCCGCCGGGACTGTGGTGTCCGATACCGTCGAGCCGCGGCTCGGCCTGCGCCAAATCCGTTTCGCCAACGGTGTCAGGCTGACGCTCAAAAAGACCGATGTGCGCAAGGATCGCATCGCCTTTTCCTTCGCGCTCGACGGCGGCAACCTGATGAACACCAAGGAAGCGCCGCTGCGCACCTATCTGGCCGGGTCGCTGGAAGCCGGCGGTTTGGGCAAGCACAGCCGGGACGAGCTCACCACCATGCTTGCCGGTCGCAGCGTTGCGTTCGGATTGGGGCGCGGCATCGATGCCTTCACAGCATCCGCCGTCACCACCCCGCGCGACCTGACGCTTCAGATGCAGGTGATGGCCGCGCTGATCACCGACCCGGGATACCGCCCTGAGGCGGTCGAGCAGTTCCGCAAGGGCATCGAGAATTTCTACAAGACGCTCGATTCCACGCCGGGCCGCGCGCTCGCCGCAGCGCAGGGCGGCATCATTCACGAAAATGACCCGCGCTTCGCCCTCCAGCCCAAGGAGGCGTTCTTCGCGCTCGATTTCCAGCAGTTGCGCGATGTGATCGGAGACCGTCTGGCATCCGGCGCGATCGAGATCGCGCTGGTCGGCGATCTGGACGAGGCGGAAGCGATTGCGGCGGTCGCCTCAACCTTCGGCGCCCTCCCCGCGCGCGAGGCTGAATTCAATCCTCGTGACGAAGCGCGGGTGGTGACATTCACCGCCGAACGCGGTCAGCGGGTGCTGACCCACAAGGGTGAGCCCGATCAGGCATTGCTCCACTGGGTCTGGCCAACAACCGATGACAGTGACCTGGCCGAATCGATGCGACTGAACCTTTTGGCGCGAATCGTGCGGCTCGAACTGACCGACCGTCTGCGCGAAAAGCTTGGTCAGGCCTATTCGCCCTCGGCCGCGTCCGACACCAGCGACGACTATCCCGGGTTCGGGACGTTCACGATCAGCACGTCAGTGGCGGTCGATCAGGTCGAACCCAGCCGCGAAGCGCTGAAACAGCTGGTGGCTGACTTGCGTCAGGCCCCGCTTGATGCCGACATCATCGAGCGCGCCCGCAAGCCGTATTTCGAGGCCTATAATAATTACCTGAAAGACCTGGGAGGCTGGCTGGCCTTGGCAGCAGACGCCCAGAGCGACCCGGCGGAGCTGGATGATTACTTCAACGCGCCGGGGATCATGGGGGCCATCACACCCGAAGACATCCACCAGATGGCCCTGAAATACCTCGTCCCCGAGGGCGCGGTCGAGTTCGTGGTCGTGCCCGAAGCATCAGTGGCCGCGGAATGAAAAAAGGGGCTGACAGGTCATCGCCTGCCAGCCCCTTCATGTTCAGCGAGGTCCCCGCGCGCGGCGGGGACGCGAGGCCTGTCAGTACTTCACGCCGAACATCACGCCGATGATGCGCGGATCGTTGACGAAGGCGGTGTTGTTGTTGAAGTCGACCACGCCAAGGACGTTGTCTTCATCGGTGATGTTGCGCGCGAAGGCGGCGACTTCCCACTGGCCATCGTCACCCGAATAGCCGACCTTGAGACCGCCTTCGATGCGGCTCTTGGCGTTGAATTCGCGGCTTTCGTAAAGCAGGAAGTTGGTATCGCCGAGGAATACCCAGTCAGTGAAGATGAAGAACTCACCCGTATTGCCCACCGGGATGCTGTAGCGGGCGGTGAAATCGCCGCTCCACTCCGGTGCGTTGGGGAAGGGGTTGTTGTTGATCAGCGCGCGGGTGCTGCCGCTGATCACACGAGTGGGATCGGTGACGGTGCACTGCGCACAGATGCCGACGGCAAGGGTCGAATCCTTGATCGCGGTGTTGTTGTAAGCCACGCCGAGGGTCACGAGGAACTGCGGCGACACCTGGAAGGCACCGTCGAATTCAAGGCCCCAGGCCTCGCCCTTGTTGGCGTTGATCAACTGCACAAGGTTGCCCGCACCGCCCACAGCGGTGAACTGAGGGTCTTCAACCGTGTAGTAATAGGCCGCACCGTTGAGGCGCACGGTACGATCCGCCAGTTCGCTCTTGAAGCCGACTTCGTAGGAGGTGATGTTCTCCGACTGCGCGACCGAGGGCGGGTTGAAGAAGGCGACATCGCGGCCCTGAATCGTCGGCCCGCGGAACGAGTTGGCGATCTTGGCATAGACGCTGGCATCTTCGGACACATCGCCGAAGATGCTGATATCCCAATCGAACTGGTCGTCACCCACACTGCGCGGCTGCGGGGCCGCGCCCGAACGGACGAAGAAATCCTTCTGGTCATCGGTGTAGCGCAGGCCGCCGGTGACGCGCAGCTTTTCGGTCAGCTGATAGCCGACCTGCCCGAACAGCGCCCAGGCTTCGTTGGTGTGGTTGACCGTGACCGGCGGCGGGAAGGTGAAGCCGACGGTTGTCACATCGAAATCGCTTTCGAAGTAGAAGCCGCCGACCTGCCAGCTCAGCGGACCTTCGCCGGTCGAGGCGAGGCGGATTTCCTGGGTTGTCTGCTTGAGGTCGATCGAATCCTGCGTGTCCGAGGGGAACGGGATCAGGCCGGGGCCACCCCCGCCCGGCAGAAACACCGCACCGAAGCCGCCATCGACATCGCCCCGGCTTGAGCCTTCGCTGGTCCAGTGGCTGGTGATCGAGGTCAGCGTCGCGCCGTCAAATTCATAGGCCGCAGTCAGCGTGGCACCGAACTGCTGGTAATCCGCCTCGTTGCCGCCGCCTGCATCATAGAACACCGTGTCACGGTCGTAATTGGCGTTCAGCTTGTTGTTGCCCGGGCCAAGAATATTGGCGCGGAAGAAGGTCGAGGAACCCTGAAGGTCGCGGAAATTGACCGCGGCATTGATGCTCGTCCGGTCGTTCGGCGTGAACAGCAACTGGCCGCGCACCGCGAAATCGGCATAGCCGCCCAGCGCGTTGTCCTGATTGGTGAAGCCGTTGCTGATCCAATCGCCCCGCTTCTGCATCTGCGCTGCGACGCGAAACGCCAGCACGTCCTTGACGATCGATCCGCCGACCGCGCCATTGAGCGAGATCGTATCGAGGCTGCCGAACGACAGGCCGGCAACGACGCTGGTGTCGTGGCTCGGCTTGATCGAATCGATCTTGACGATCCCCGCCGGGGTGTTGCGGCCGAACAGCGTGCCCTGCGGCCCGCGCAGGACTTCAACCCGCTCGACATCGAAGATCGGGAAGCTCTTGAGGGTGACGTTTTCCATCACGACATCGTCAAGCAGCACCGACACGGGCTGCGAGGCGGCGAGATCGAAATCGGTGTTGCCAAGGCCGCGGATGTAGAAGCGCGGCGCGACGCGGCCGTTCGAGCTTTCGACGTTGAGGCCCGGCGCGGTGCCGGCCAGCGCGGTGATGTCACCCGCCCCGCTAAAGATCGCACCGATGCGTTCCTGATCCAGAATGTCGGCAGATACGGGCACGTCCTGGAGGTTTTCCTCGCGGCGGTTGGCGGTGACGATGATGGTCGCCAGCTGGCCTTCGGTGGCCTCGGCGGTTTCGCTGTCCTGCGCGGCGGCAGGAGCGGCAATGCTGACAGTAGCGGCGGCAGCGAGCGCGGTCGAACCGGCCCAGACAGCACGAAATGCGGAGTAACGGTGAGACATCAGACGGCCCCCTTTTTGGTGTAATCGGATGGAGAGTGGGTGACTTGCCCGTGACATTTTTGTCCGATTCGCGCGAGGCGAGTGGCCATCAATGTTGCGTCAAAACGACGCTCGCGAGGCGTTCTCTGACGAGATGTTGCACCAAGGTTACAATCCTAGGCTATTGACGACCGGCTTGTGACAGGGATTCGCCCCTGCGCGTAGTGCACAAGCACGATCAGTGCGATTGCGTGTGCGGGCTGGAACGCTATAGCGGCGCCAAGACAGCCCCCCATATTGGAGCATCAGCCATGCAAGTGCGCGTCCTCGTCCGATTGAAGCCCGGCGTGCTCGATCCGCAAGGCCGTGCCGTGCATCACGCACTCGAAGGCCTCGGCTTTGCCGGGGTGGAGGATGTGCGGATCGGCCGGTTGATCGAACTCGATGTGGCCGACGGCACCGATCACGATACGATCAAGGCGATGTGTGAAAAGCTGCTCGCCAACACTGTGATTGAGAGCTTCACGATCGAAACCGCAGGAGCGCAAGGCTGATGGCGTTCCGGGCGGCGGTCATCACCTTCCCCGGCTCCAACTGCGACCGGGACATGGCCAGCGCACTCGAAGCGGTGTCGGGCCAGCCCGCGCTGCGGGTGTGGCATGCCGATGCCGATCTGCCGGACCGGCTCGATCTGATCGCGCTGCCGGGCGGTTTTTCCTATGGCGACTATCTGCGTTCGGGCGCGATGGCGGCAACCAGCCCGATCATGCGGGCGGTCATTACGGCGGCAGAGCGCGGCGTGCCGGTGCTCGGCGTATGCAACGGCTTCCAAGTGTTGACCGAAGCCGGCCTGCTGCCGGGCGCTCTGCTGCGCAATGCCGGCCAGCGGTTCGTCTGCCGCACCGTGGCCTTGACGGTAGAGAACACTGCCTCGCCCTTCACCGCGGGCTTTGCTGCGGGTGAGACGATCCGCGTGCCCGTCGCCCACCATGACGGCAATTACTTCGCCGACGCTGAAACACTCGATCAGTTGGAGAGCGAAGGCCGCGTCGCCTTCCGCTATGCCGAGGCTGTCAACGGATCGGCGCGCGATATTGCCGGGGTGCTTAGCGCCAATGGCCGCGTGCTCGGCATGATGCCCCACCCCGAACGTGCGATCGAACCTGCGGCCGTGGCGGCGCTGGGCGGGGCTGACGGGCGGCGCCTGTTCGAGAACATTCTGGCGAACTTCGCCACCGCGTAACGCCGTGCCTCAGGCGCGGCGCTCGCTGATTTGGCGGAACAGCCCGCGCGCATCGTCTGCGGTCATCGGTCGGCCGAAGTAGAAGCCCTGGATCTTGTCGCAGCCGAGATTGCGGATGAGTTCGGCCTCTTCGACCGTCTCTACGCCCTCTGCGGTCGTGGTCATCTTGAGGCTCTGGGCCATCGCCACCACCGCGTTGATGATCGCGAGGCTTTCCGCACTGCCCTGCGCTGCGCCCTGCACGAAAGTGCGATCAACCTTGATGGTCGAGAAGCGCAGTTTGCGCAGGTAGCCCAGTGAGGAATAGCCGGTCCCGAAATCGTCCAGCGCGACCGAACAGCCCAGCGCCATCACCTGTTCGAGCGCGTTGCGAGCCACGCTGGCATCGCGCAGGAAGATGCTTTCAGTCACTTCGATCTCGAGCCGTTCAGGGCGGAGGCCGGTCACCGCCAGCGCCTGCACCACTTCCTCATGGAAGCCGGGCTCAAGCAGCTGCTCGGGCGAAACGTTGACGTTGACCTTGATGTCCTCGGGCCAGTTGCGCGCTTCGTGGCAGGCCTGTCGCATCACCCACTGCCCGATGGGCACGATCAGGCGGGTGTCCTCGGCGAGCGGAATGAACTTGCCCGGGCTGACAAAGCCATGCTCGGCACTGTTCCAGCGCACCAGAGCCTCGAAGCCGACCACCTTCTCGCTGCGGGCGTCGACCACAGGCTGATAATGCAGGATCATCTCGTCGCGGCCCAGGGCCTTGCGCAGCGACGCTTCGAGCGAGCGGCGTTCCTCAGCCGAGGCGTGGAGCTCCTGCTCGAACCGGCAATGTTCGCCCCCGCCCATGTCCTTCGCGCGGTAGAGCGCAAGGTCGGCGTTGCGCATCATTTCCTCAACGCTGTTGCCATCGCGCGGCCCCTCGGCGGAACCGACGCTGGCGCCGACATAGAGCGTATGGTGGTCGACCTGATAGGGTTCGGACAGGCGATCGATCACCTGCCGGGCAAGATTGCGAATCACGCCCGGTGTGCTCGCATCGCGGATCACGATCGCGAATTCATCCCCGCCCAGTCGCCCGCACATCTGGTTCTCGCCCATCAGGGCTTGCAGGCGGGCCGAGACCTGGCCGAGCAGCTTGTCACCGGTCATGTGGCCGAGCGAATCATTGATCGCCTTGAACCGGTCGAGGTCGACCATCAGCAGCGCGCAGCGGGTGCGCCACTGCACCGAGTAACGCAGCGCCTCGCCCAACGCTTCGGTCAGGTGCAGGCGATTGGGCAGCTGCGTCAGCGTGTCGTAACGCGCCAGATAGGCGATCTTTTCAGAGGACTTGCGCTGTTCGGTCACGTCCGAGCCAACGCCCCGGAAGCCGGTGAAGCGCCCCTGCTCGTCGCGCATCGGCGTGCCGGACAGCTCCCACCAGCGCTCCTCGCCGAGGATCAACACCTGCACCAGCATGTTCGAGAAGTTCTCGCGGTTCTTCAGCCGCTCGGCCAGATCGTGGAGGCTTGCCGGGAATTGCCCGCTTTCCCAGTTGCGGCCCGAGATCATCTCAAGCAGCGGCTTGCCTTCGACATCAGGCTGCGAGCGGCCCAGCGCGAAGGCGAAGCGCGGCGAAACCGAGCGAAGACGGCGCGCTGGATCGACTTCCCACAGCCAGTCGGCCTCGTTCTCTTCGAACTCGCGCAGCAGCAAGGAAACCACGGCTTCTTTCTCGATCACCGCCGCCTCGGCCAGCCGCGCCTTGACGAAGGTCGAACGGATCTGAACCGTCGCCACGAGGTTCGCAATCGTGAACAGGATCGCCGCGCAGACAGCCTGCCACTCACCTTGCAAAGCAAGCGAAACAATCGCTCCGACCCCGAGAATGCCGATGTAGATCAGCACGCTGAGCGGCGAGGTTGAGAAAACGAAGGTCGAAGAGACCATCATCACCATCACGATCAGCAGCATCGCGGTCGCCTGGGCCCCATCGGCCAGCAGCGGAAAGGCGATAAGTGCGGCCACCCAGCAGAAGGCTGAGGCAATGGCGTTGACGTTCTGCGTGCGCGCAATGGCGGCGGGACCGGCGCGGTATGTCGGATCGACCAGCAGCAGATCGGTCTGCCGCGACCGGTAGAGGATGAAGGCGAGCAGCGCCGCCCAAGGTGTGACAATCAGCAAGCCGATCAGCGGCGCGAAGATCGAAGCGACAAACGCCACCACCAGCGCATTGGCGAGCATCCGGTTACGGCTCGCTTTCGCCAGTTCGGCATATTCGTCGCCCCGCAGGCGCGTGGGATCGAACGCCGGATTGCTCGATAATCCGAGAATATCGGACATCGGCAATTCGACCGCTGGAGGCGGCGATAAGGAGGCGGATTGCTTGGCCACTGACAGCAGGCTTAACGGCCAATGGTTAGATTGCGGTAAAGGAGCGCGAGAAGCCGCCGCCTGACAATAGTTAACCCGCCGCTCGCACCTGTGCCCTTGCAGGGGGCTATTCGACCGTCACCGATTTGGCGAGGTTGCGGGGCTGATCGACATCCGTGCCTTTGACCACAGCGACATGGTAGGCCAGCAGCTGCACCGGAACGGCATAGACCATCGGCACAATCAGCGGGTGGACGACAGGCATCTCGATCGTGGCGATACAGCCCTCGCCCGCCTCGGCAATGCCTTTGGCGTCAGAGATCAGCACCACCTGCCCGCCGCGCGCGCGCACCTCTTCCATATTGGAGACGGTCTTTTCGAACAGCGGGCCTGAAGGCGCGATCACCACCACGGGCACCGCATCGTCGATCAGCGCGATCGGCCCGTGCTTCATTTCGCCCGCGGCATAGCCTTCGGCATGGATGTAACTGATTTCCTTGAGCTTCAGCGCGCCTTCCAGCGCCAGCGGATAATCCTGCCCGCGGCCCAGATAGAGCACATCGCGCGCCGGGGCGATCAGGTGCGCCATAGCGGCAATATCATCATCATGATCGAGCGCCGCGTTCAGCGCAGCGGGCGCTTCCAGCAGGTGGCGCACGATCTCGGATTCCTGATCGCGGCTGAGACGGCCCTTCTTCACCGCCATATGCGCCGCCAGCGCGGCCAATACGGCCAGCTGGCAGGTGAAGGCCTTGGTCGAGGCGACACCAATTTCCGGCCCGGCGTGGGTCGGCAGCAGCAAATCAGCCTCGCGCGCCATCGTGCTGGTCGGCACGTTGACGACCACGCCGATGGTCTGCCCGTTGGCCTTGCAGTGACGCAGCGCGGCCAGCGTGTCCGCCGTCTCTCCGCTCTGCGAGATGAACAGCGCCAGCCCGCCGTCTTCCAGCACGGGGTCACGGTAACGGAATTCCGACGCGACATCGATGTCGACCGGGACGCGGGCAAACTGCTCGAACCAGTACTTCGCCACCATCCCGGCATAGTAGGACGTGCCGCAGGCCACGATGGTCAGGCGGCGGATGCTCGACAGATCGAAGTCGATCTGCGGCAGCGCCACCGAATTGTCCGAGCGCCGCAGATAGGAAGCGAGCGTCTGGGCCACCACGGTGGGCTGCTCGAAGATCTCCTTCTGCATGAAGTGGCGGTAATTGCCCTTCTCCACCGCCGCCGCCGAAGCGCCCGAGGGGCGGATCTCGCGGGCGACGGGGGTGTTCTGGACGTCATAGATCTGCGCGCCGTCGCGCCGGAGCACCACCCAGTCACCTTCTTCGAGATAGGTGATACGCTGCGTCAGCGGGGCGAGCGCCAGCGCGTCGGAACCGAGATACATCTCTGCGTCCTCGCCTTCCGGCCCATAGCCCAGCACCAGCGGCGAACCCAATCGCGCGCCGATCAGCAGCTCAGGATGCGCACGGAACGCAATCGCCAGGGCAAAGGCACCGCGCAGGCGCGGCAAGACAGTGCGCACGGCGGCGACCGGGTCGGCCCCGGCTTCGACCTCGGCAGAGATCAGGTGCGCAACCACCTCGCTGTCGGTCTCGCTCTCGAACACGCGGCCCTTGGCGGCGAGTTCGGCGCGCAATTCCTTGAAGTTTTCGATGATGCCGTTGTGAACGATCGCGACTTCGGCGGTCGCGTGCGGGTGGGCATTGGCCGCTGTCGGCGCCCCGTGGGTGGCCCACCGCGTGTGCGCTATGCCGACGTCCCCGGGTGCCGGATCGTTGGCGAGCACTGTCACCAGATTGCCAAGCCGCCCCTCCGCGCGCCTCCGCACAAGGGCGCCGTCATGCAGCGTGCAAATCCCCGAGCTGTCATAGCCCCGGTATTCCATCCGCTTCAGCCCGTCGACCAGCCGGTCAGCGACGCTGGCACTTCCCACGATCCCGATAATGCCGCACATTGCCTGGCTGTTCCCTCGCTGTCGTTTCCGCCGCTCTAGCTGCCCTAAAGTGAACAGCAAGCCCCCCGATTGCGCAGTCCGGGCGAGCTTAGGAAAAAAACAACCTTTCCTGCTTATTCACCATTTTTCGAGACGCAGCCTTCGCTTCCTTCAGGCGAGGTGCGCAGGGTTTTAGAGAGCCTCGGGGGCTGAGAATGAGCGCATTCGGAAAAAAGGGCAATGCTGGCGGAATGAAGCCGGGCTCACGGCCCGCCTTCGGTGTCGCGCGGCCTATGAAGGGTGCGGGCGCAGGTCCGCGCGGGGGCGAACAGTTCCCGCCCATCCCGGGTGAAGCCCCTCCCCCGCGTCCGGCACCGGCGCCTTCGCTTGCCAAACCCACGTCCACGGCCGAGGCGATGGAGCGCCTCAACGAGCGCATGGCGGCCGTCAATACGGGCGACTCCGAGGTCGGCGGCTTTGAAGCCAGCGTCCACAAGATCAAGGAACAGGTGCTGCCGCGCCTGCTCGAACGTGTCGATCCCGAAGCGGCGGCGACCCTCTCGAAGGAGGAGCTGTCCGAGGAATTCCGCCCGATCATCATGGAAGTGCTGGCCGAGCTGAAGGTCACGCTCAACCGGCGCGAACAGTTCGCGCTGGAAAAGGTGCTGATCGACGAGTTGCTCGGCTTCGGCCCGCTCGAAGAGCTGCTGAACGATCCCGACGTGACCGATATCATGGTCAACGGCCCGGATCAGACCTACATCGAAAAGAAGGGCAAGCTGACCCTCGCCCCGATCCGGTTCCGTGATGAACAGCATCTGTTTCAGATCGCGCAGCGGATCGTGAACCAGGTCGGCCGCCGCGTCGACCAGACCACCCCGCTCGCCGACGCCCGCTTGAAAGACGGTTCGCGTGTGAACGTGATCGTGCCGCCGCTCAGCCTGCGCGGCACCGCGATCTCGATTCGTAAGTTTTCCGAAAAGCCGATCACCATCGACATGCTGCGCGATTTCGGCTCGATGTCGGACAAGATGGCAACCGCGCTCAAGATTGCGGGCGCGAGCCGGATGAACATCGTTATCTCGGGCGGTACCGGTTCGGGTAAGACGACCATGCTCAACGCCCTTTCGAAGATGATCGACCCGGGCGAGCGCGTGCTGACCATCGAAGACGCGGCGGAACTTCGCTTGCAGCAGCCGCACTGGCTTCCGCTCGAAACCCGCCCGCCGAACCTTGAAGGCCAGGGCGCGATCACCATCGGAGACCTCGTGAAGAACGCTCTGCGTATGCGTCCGGACCGGATCATCCTCGGGGAAATTCGCGGCGCGGAGTGTTTCGATCTCCTCGCGGCGATGAACACCGGTCACGATGGTTCGATGTGTACCCTCCACGCCAACAGCCCGCGCGAATGCCTTGGCCGTATGGAAAACATGATCCTGATGGGCGACATCAAGATTCCCAAGGAAGCCATCAGCCGCCAGATCGCCGAATCGGTCGATCTCATCGTGCAGGTAAAGCGTCTGCGCGACGGTTCACGCCGCACCACCAACATCACCGAGGTGATCGGGATGGAAGGCGACGTGATCGTGACGCAGGAACTGTTCAAGTTCGAGTATCTGGACGAGAGCGAGGACGGAAAGATCCTCGGCGAATTCCGCGCCTCGGGCCTGCGCCCCTACACACTGGAAAAGGCGCGCCAGTTCGGCTTCGATCAGGCGTATCTGGAGGCGTGTCTCTGACACACCGCACCGGGCCGTCCGACCCGGTGCAGTCGGCCTTGCGAACCCTTGCGGGTTCGTTTGCTGCTGACATTGATTCGACGGCCTAAAGTCCCCCGAGAACAACCGGCAGGCTCATCGCAAGGCAACCGCCGCCCGCAATCGCTGCCAGCATGAACAGGCTGGTCCACGGTACCCAGCCAACCTGCTCCAGCCGCGCGACATCGCGCCGCTTCGCCCGCCGCCGTTCCATGACCGCGGCAATGCCAGCGAGCACCCACAAACCCGCGCCGGTCCACGCAAGCTGCGCGGCATCGCTCAGCAGTTCGAATTGGGCGAGAATGTCCATCGGGGCGCTATGTGGGTGCGCGCACTGCTTGCGCAACCCTCTCGCCTCGGCCAAGCCGTCCCGCGATGGATGGCTCGATCGCCCGCCCCCGCCCCTTGCTTGCGCTCGGCGTCCGATTGCTGGCCGCGCTTGCGCTGGCGACGATGGGTATGCTGGTCAAGCTGGCAGGGACACGCGGTGCGCATCTGATCGAGCTGATCTTCTGGCGGCAATTGCTCACCGTCGTGCTGCTCGGCGCAGGCTTGGCGCTGACCGGCAAGCTGGCCTTGCTCAGGACCAAACGCCTCCCGGCCCACGCCCGGCGCGCAGCGAGCGGTTTGTTCGGCATGATCTTCACCTATGGCGCGGTCTTGCTGCTGCCACTGACCGAGGCGACGACGTTAGGCTTCACCGCGCCGGTGTTCGCCGTGCTGATCGCCATCGTGCTGTTTCGCGAGCGGATTGGCCCTTACCGCTGGGGTGCAGTGGCGATGGGCTTTGCCGGGGTGATCGTTGTGATGCAGCCCTTTTCCGGCCTGCACGAAGGCGTGACCCTGGCCGGTGTCGCGGTCGGACTGGTCGCGCCTTTCATGGTGGCGCTGATCAGTTTCCAGCTTCAGGACCTCAACACCACCGAGAACCCGTGGAGCATCGTCTTCTGGTTCAGCGCGCTGACCACGCCGATTGCGGCCATGGCCCTGCCCTTCGTGATGGCGAGCCATGATCCCGTGACCTGGGCGCTGATCCTCGGCATGGGACTGGTTGGCGCTGGCGCACAGATGCTGCTGACCACCTCGCTGAGGTTCGGGTCTGCCGCAGTGATCCTGCTGATGGATTACACCGCGCTGCTCTGGGCGAGCTTCTATGGCTACACCATTTTTGACCGGGCCGCGCCTGCCAGCCTGTGGCTCGGCGCGCCATTGATTATCGCCGCCGGGCTGTTGATTGCGTGGCGCGAACGGCAGCTTGCCCGATCCCGGGTGCACTCTGGCGAATAGCATGGACCTTTATGCGCCCCGCGCAGGTACGCGCGATAGGGTCCATTCAAAGGAGCACCCCGCCATGACCACTCGTAATCTGCTTCTCGCACTCGTCGCCGTGCCAGCTCTGCTGGCGTCCACCGCATGCAACACGGTTGACGGAGTGGGCGACGACCTCAAATCGGCATCGAAAGAAGTCGAAGAAGAAATCTGAGCCGACGCGGCGGCGGGATGCTTCATGGAATTGTCAGGAAAATTTATGCAGGGTCGAGCGTTGAACTTCCATGCCTTCGCATAAAGGATGTGATCTGATGATTCGCAATGTGCTGACTGCCGCCGCCCTCGCCGCTCTCGCGCTGACTGCCTCTGCCTGCAACACGGTTGACGGCATCGGCGATGACATCAAGTCGGTCGGTCAGGCCGGCAAGCGCGCGATTGACTAGATCTTGCGATAAATCAGCATGATATTGTTGGCGGGCAGCGCGTGGCGCGCGGTCCGCCGCATACCATGCGTGGCAGCGAGCGCATCCAAAGTCTCTGCCTTGCGCAGACCCCAAAGCGGGTTGCGGGCTTTCAGGCTGGCATCGAAATCGAGGTTGGAGGCCGCCGTTTCCACGCCCTGTTCGATATAGGGGCCGTAGAGGATCAGCGGCGCACCGCTGGTGCGCAACACGTGGGCGGCGCCCCGGAACAGCCCGAGGGTCGCTTCCCAGGGGCTGATATGGACCATGTTGATGCACAGGATTGCAGCAGCCTGGGCGACCGGCCACGCGTCAGGCGCAGCCGCATCGAGCAACAACGGAGCGGCGAGATTGTCACCGGCATAGTCCGCGCGATAGGCAGCGATCGACGCGAGCGCCTCGGGCGAAGGGTCGGTCGGCTGCCACGTGTGTGCAGGGAACGCCTCAGCGAAGAACACTGCGTGTTCTCCGGTGCCGGCCGCGATTTCGAGCACCGTGCCGCTGGCGGGCAATTCGCGCGCCAGCACTTCGGCAATCGGCGCGCGGTTGCGTTCTGTGGCGGGGGCGTGCTGTTTCATGTCAGGAGACCTGCCGCTAGCTTACCTGTCGCTCTTGGCCTTCCCAGTACGGCGCGCGCAGTTCGCGGCGCAGGATCTTGCCGCTGGCATTGCGCGGCATCAGCGGGATCACATCGACGCTCTTGGGCGCCTTGAACGCCGCAATACGTTCGCGCGTCCAGGCGATGACGTCTGCCTCGTCCACTTCCATGCCTGGCTTGGCGACGACGCAGGCCTTGACCTCCTCGCCCCACTTGGCGCTCGGCACGCCGATCACCGCGACCTCGGCGATGGCGGGGTGGCCGTAGATCGCGCTCTCCACTTCGGCAGGATAGACGTTCTCGCCGCCCGAGATGATCATGTCCTTGATGCGGTCCTGGATATAGACATAGCCATCATCGTCCATCACGCCCGCGTCCCCGGTGTGGAGCCAGCCATCGGGGTCAATCGTCTTGGTGGTCGCTTCAGGCAGCTTCCAGTATCCGGGCGTATTGCTGGGTGAGAGAATGCAAACCTCGCCGATTGCGCCGCGTGGCACCTCGACATTGTCCGGCCCGCGCACTTCGATGCTGACGCCGGGGCAAGCCTTGCCAGCCGAACGCATCCGCTGATTGCCTTCAAGCGCGTGATCCTCGGGCGGGAGGATCGAGATCGTGCCGGACGTTTCGGTCATGCCATAGGCTTGCAGGAACCGGGTGGTTGGCATGGTCCGCACCGCTTCCTTGAGCAGTTCCAAGGGCATGGGCGCCGCGCCATACATCAGGTATTTGAGGTTGCTGAAATCCGTGGTCGCCGCGCGGGGGTGCTGCACCACCATCTGGAGCGCGGCGGGCACGATGAACATATGCGTCGCCCCGGCCTCGATCGCTTCGAGCACGCCGACGGGCGAGAACTCCGCCTGCACCAGCGAGCGCACGCCATTGGCAATCGCGATATTCACCAGACCCGTGCCGCCAATATGCGCGCAGGGCATGGCGATCAGCATGCAATCACCGGGCTCATAGAACTGCCAGTCCAGCCCCGCTTCATTGCCCGCATTCCTCAGGCCGAGCAGATTGGTGTTGGTTAGCATCGCGCCCTTGGGATTGCCGGTCGTCCCCGAAGTATAGAGCTGCAACACCGGATCATGCGGCCCCGGCGGCGTATAGTCCGCCGGTTCGAAGCCCGCCGCTGCCGTGCGCGCGGCTTCCGCCTCGATCACTTCGGGATTGGCGGGAACTTCGCCTGCGACTGTGTGCGCCGTCTCGATGAAGTCCGCGTCGGCGAACAGCAGCTTGGCCTCGGTATCGCCGAGGATATAGGCAATCTCGCGCGGGGCGAGCCGCCAGCCAATCGGCACCATCACCGCGCCCATCCGAGCCGCGGCGATATAGAGCAGGAAATAGGTATCGCGATTCTTGCCGAGCCACGCGATCCTGTCCCCCGCGCCGATCCCGCGGGCGTGCAGCAATGCGATCAGCTGGCGGGTGAGGAGATCGGCCTCGGCATAGCTCGTGACCCGTCCGTCTTGATCGAAGGCAGGTCCGTCAGGACGCTCCTTGGCCCAGAAGTGCAAGATCGCATCGAAGGTCGAAAAGTCGTGATAGGCGTTTCTCGCCATGGCGCTGCTCTCTCCCAAAAGCTGTTTGGGGAGAGGTTAAGCGCAAGCCCGCGCGCTGGTCTAGCGAAACCGCCCCTGCCGCCGCGCAATCGGCTCGCGCAAGCCCAGCCACACCAGCAGGCCAAGCGGCCCGGCCATGAAGGTCGCCAGCAAAACCGGTGCCTGAATGAGGCGCGAGATGTTCTTCGCATCGCCATCGCGGGCGATCCACAGGCCGACGAAGAGATCGAAGGCGAGGTAATGCGTCCAGCCGATCGTGACTCCGCCGTCCGAACCGAAGATCGCGCGGACCCCTTCGATGGTCGTGAAATTCGCTCCGCCGCCCTGCGGATTGGGGATCAGCCCGCTCACCAAGCCGATCAGCCCGGTGGCGTAGATCAGGCACAGCAGGCCAATGCCGAGATAGAGGATGCCGGACAGGAGCGCCGGCCAACGCGGCAGCAGGATCAACCCCGTCCACGCGATCAGCGCCAGCAGGTTGACCATGCTGAACCACGCATTCCAGTCGATCATTGCGCTTCTCCCGTCTCGCCCAAGCGGCGCCATTCGCGCGCGGCGCGGCGCATTGCTTCGTTGTCGTGCGTAAAGCGCCCACCGGCCCGGCGCAGTGCGAGCCCCAGCGCGGCCTCGGCCACGAGTCCCGCATCGATCGAGCGGAACCGCTGCCATGAACCCGACAAGAGCGGATCAATCAGCGGCGCGGCAATGATTGCCGCACGTTCGGCAAAGCGCAGGTCGTCCGTCCGCGTCCCGCGCAGCAGGCCGGGATGGAGGATATCGAGCCGCTTGAACCCGACGCGTGACAGCGCTTCCTCGGTCTCGCCCTTCACACGCATATAGAGGCTCTTGGAATGGGCGTCGGCGCCTGCGGCACTGACCACCACCATATTGGGCACCCCAGCCCGTTTGGCCATGTCGGCGGTGGCGAGCACCAGATCGTAATCGACCGCGCGGAACGCCGCTTCATCACGCCCTGCCTTCTTCCAGGTTGTGCCAAGCGCACAGATCAGAGCGCGCGGGCGGACCGCGTCGAGGACTTCGCCCCATTTGGCGGGCTCTGCCACGAACATCTCCATCCGCGCGCCGGGGGGCAGCGGAACCTCGCGCCGGGCGATGCCGACGATCCGCACGTCATCGCCTGCGCTGGCAAGCTCGATCACGCGGCGGCCGACCAGCCCGGTGGCTCCGACCAGAGCGATGCGTACCGGGCCGATGCTGCGTGGTTCAGACATTGATCAAACCCGAGGGACGCTCGCCATAGATCTTGCTCACCGCCTGCATCGCAAACCGGTCGCTCATGCCGGCGATGAAATCGGCGATCACCCGCGCACGGCTCGGATCGCGTTGCGGCAGGCGTGCCTGCCAGTCCTCCGGCATCAGGCGCGCGTCCTGTGCATAGGCGGCGTAGAGCCGCGCCACGACATCACGCGCACGCTCGGCCGCCGCGATCTGTTCGGGGTGGTAGTAGAGCCGTTCGTACATGAAGGTCTTCAGCCGCCGTTCCTGCGCGGCCATCGCGGGCGAGAACCCGGCGAGCTGGCGCCCCGCCTCGCGCACGTCTGCGACAGAGCGCAGGCCCTTCACCTGCGCCGCAGTGTGCGCGATCACATCATTCACCATCAGCCCGATCTGGTCGCGTATCATCTCGCGGAGCAAACGCTCCCGCGGGGCATGGGGGAAGCGCTTTTCGACGCTACGCCACTGGTCTGCGAGGAAATCGAGGGCGAGCAAATCGTCAAGGCTCAGAAACCCGGCGCGCAACCCATCGTCAATGTCGTGATTGTCATAGGCAATGTCGTCCGCCACCGCCGCGACCTGCGCCTCAAGCGAGGGCCAGGTGCCGAGCATCAGCGGGAACGCTTCGTCCAATTCCGCCAGTGCCCAGTTCGGCGCGGTTACCGGGCCGTTGTGCTTGGCCAGACCTTCCAGCAGATCCCAGGTGAGGTTGAGCCCGTCATGCGCGGGATAAGGGCACTCGATCCGCATCACCGTGCGCAGCGCCTGCGCATTGTGATCGAACCCGCCATGGCGCTCCATCGCCGCGGAAAGCGCCGCTTCCCCCGCATGGCCGAACGGCGGGTGGCCGAGATCATGGGCAAGGCACAGGGCTTCGGTCAGATCTTCGTCCAGCCCCAGCGCGCGCGCGATCACCCGTCCGATTTGCGCGACTTCAAGGCTGTGAGTCAGCCGCGTGCGGTAATGATCGCCATCGGGGGCGATGAACACCTGGGTCTTGGATTTCAGCCGCCGGAAGCTCATCGAATGGATGATCCGGTCTCGATCGCGCTGGAAGGCACTGCGCGGACCGCGCCGCTCGCCATCGCCAGCGCCGCCAAATTCGCGCGGCCCGTGGGCCTCGGGGTCGGCAGCATAGGGGGCGCGGGTCATCACAGGTCGAGCGCCTAGGCGAGCCGGACGGGCTTCTCAACCGGAACGAGGCGAGAACACCGCAAAAATGGCCAGAAAACAGCCGGTTGGGTCAGAAAAATTATGGGGCCGCCTTCCGGTGATTGGGGGGAGGAAAGCGGCCCCAAGGGCCAATCGGTGCGACCCGAAGACCCGGATAATGCCATTACGTTTCCGTGACAAAATCCGAGCGCGCCATAGGCGGAAACATTAACCGGTTGCACCCCTTGCAACCCAGCTAATCGACCAACTGCATGACTTACCCGATGAGTCGATAGCTAACCCTCGGCTTCCTCATGCAAAATCCAGTCCGCAGCCGCTTCGCAATGGATGCGGGTGCTATCGAAGATCGGCAGAACATTGGCATCGACATCGACCACCAGATCCAGTTCGGTGCAGGCCAGCACCACGGCGCTGGCGCCTTCCTGGGCCTTGTTGGTGATGATGGTCTTCAGCGTCCGCTCGGCCTCGCGTGTGACCTTCCCGACCATCAGCTCGTCATAGATGATCCGGTCGAGCATCTCGACATATTCGAGGTTGGGCGGCAGCAAGTCGATCCCGTGGGCCACCAAACGCTTGCGATAGAAGCTCTCGGTCATCACATTGCGGGTGCCCAGCAGCGCCGCGCTGGTAACCCCCGCGCGCTTCATGGCGATGCCGACATATTCGGCGATGTGCAGGATCGGGATGTTCACGCTGGCCGCCACGTCGTCAAACAGCCGGTGCATCGAATTGGCCCCAATGATGAGACCCTCCGCGCCCGCACCCTCAAGCCGTTTGGCACTCTCGATCAGCACGCTTGCCGCACGCTGCCAGTCACGTTCTTCGCGCAAGGCGTAGAGCTGGCAGAAATCCAGGCTCTCGATCAGCAGCGGCGCGCTTGCCATCGGGGCGGCGCGTTTCTGGACGATGCGGTTGATGCGATCATAATAGGTCGCGGTCGACACCCAGCTCATGCCGCCGATGATCCCGAGTTTGCGCAATGCCGCCAGCCTTTCGATTCTGTGTGCAAGTGCGAAAGGGTGTAGGGTGCAAGCAACCTTGGCGTCCAGTGGGCGCGGGCGTGCGGGCGGGGGTTACTCCGGTTTTGCCGCCAAGGCGTGCTCGGCAAGCCACGGTTGCAGATCGCCAAGCGTGGCCTCGGGCGCTTCCTCGTGCGGGAGGTGGCCAATTTTGGGATAGATCACCAGCGTGTTGTTCGGCAGGGTCTTGGCGAGCCACTTGCCCGCTTCGACCGGGATCACGCGATCCCCTTCGCCCCACAGGATCAGCGTCGGCGTGGTGACTGCGGCGATATCCGCCTCGGCCAGCGGATCATAGGGGTAGCCGAAACGCTTCAAGGTCGCACGGCGGTTGCCGGGGTAGCGCAGCAGCTCCCAGTACCGCGTCACGGCTGCCTCGCTTGCCACGGATTTGACCGAGACCGATTGTTCGAGGCTTTGCTGGATCAGGCTGCGGGGCGTGATCTGCTCGACTAGCAGGTTGACCCCCGGCGTCTGCGCAATCTTGAAGCCGATATTGCCGCTGTCGTCGTCCTTCTTGGTATCGAGCTTGAGCATCGGCCCGCCGCTGCCGTCGACGAGCACAAGGCCGGTCAGCCGCTCAGGGTGAGCGATCGCAAAGGCCAGCGCGTGCTTGCCGCCCATCGAATTGCCGCCGAGGATGAACTGCTTCAGTCCCAGCCTGTCCGCCACTTCGAGGATATCGGCAACGTAATTGTCGCGGCTGTAATCATCCTTGGGATCAGGCCCGGTCAGACCGTGGCCGACCTGATCGAAGCGGATCACCCGGTATTGGCTCTTGAGCGCCGCGACCCACGGCTCCCAGGTGTGCAGATCGGCATTAGAGCCGTGGAGCAACACAATTGCGGGCGCATCTTTCGGTCCCTCGTCACGCAGGTGCACGGTCACACCGCCGCCGATTGCGACGAATTGCGACGGCGGCCCGCCATACTTGGCGCGCATTTCGGCGGCGTCCGTATCGGGGGTGCGGAAGATCAGGAAGGCGATCACCAAGACGCCCAGAAGCGCGAGCAAACCGCGCCAGACCCACTTCATCATTTCATCTCCGCAATCCAGCGCCGCACGACGGCGACGCCTTGCTTGTCAACGCTGGCTTTACCCAGTTCAGGCATGGCGATGCCGGGTTCGGCGCTGTCCATCCGGTAGAGCAGGATCGACTTATCGGGCTGGCCGGGGAGCACCGAGAAGTCATGCCCCCCCGCCCCGCGACCCGCCGCGACCGGGCGTTTCATGATCCCGATGGCGTGGGGATCGGCTTGCTCCCATCGCAGGTCGAGCCCGGAATTGGACGCACCGCCGCCGGGCTGGTGGCAATGGGCGCAGTTCACATCGAGATAGGCGCGGGCGAAGCGCTCGGCAGGCGCTTTATCCGTGTAACCCGCCCAGACCGGCATTGTCGCCCCGCCCGGAGGCAGCCGGTCGAGCGCGCCGCCCTCCAGCATCTGCGCCATCCACTTGACCGAGAGGTTGCGCGCCTTGGGGCCGATGGGGATCACCTGCCCGTCCTTGGCGTGACAGCCCTTGCACTGGTTCTTGTTCGGAATGGCATAGGAAATCGTCTCGCCCGCCGGCGTGACGAGATCGATCCGCCCGCCAGCCAAGGCCAGCGTTGCCTCGGTCTGCTCGGCATTCCAGCGATAGGGCAGTGCCACCCAGCCGTCCGCGCGGTGGAGCAGCACGCGGGTTTCGATCAGGCGGCGGTCCGCGCCCTCGCCAAAGGCAAAGGTCTTGATGATCGCCGCGCCGACCGGGAATTGCAGCAGGCCCCCGGAATTCTCGGCGCCATCCGCCACAAGCTGCGTGCCTTCGGGCAGATAGATGAAGCGCAGCTTCTCCGCCCCGTCCGACCACAGCGGCGTGTTGAGCGCATAGGGGTGCACACGCGCGCTCGGGTGCTGCTCGCGCGCATCCTGAAAGAACGCGAACTCGCTCAGCGCCTTGGGGAAGGCTGCGCCGATGATCGCCGCATCGTTGACCGGCTCAGGCGCGATCACCGTCGCATGGCTGAGCGCAGCGCCGAACGTGGCGCAGGCCAAAGCCAGAAGGCCGAGACTCCGCCGCTTCACTTCAACCGCGCCTCCAGCGCTGCGGGGGCGCCGACTTCAGGGAACTCCCAGCTTTCAACCGGGGTCAGCATCAGCGGCCCGGGCTGCGCTTCGGCAAGGCTCTGCCCCGGCTTGGACAGATTGAGCGACCAGCCAGTCACGCCCGTGGCAATCTTCAGCCCGTTATCCTTCTCGACGATCCCGTCCCACAGCACCGGCGGCAGCGTGCCGCCGAAAGCGGCCAACAATTGCTCCTTGCCATCAAGCTGCGGATCATCGCCGCCGCGCCCGAAGGCGTTGAAGCCGACGATCACATTGCGGGCATAGGGATTGTAGCGGGCGTCGGTGAAAGGCTGGGTGTAAGCGACCACCATGATGTGCGCGGTCGGGTTGTTCTCGAAGGCGTTTTCATCGATCAGCACGCCGTCATTCGCCATGACCAGCACGCCCGTGCCGCGGCGGACGCTGGCGACGATGTTGCCGGGTGGCGCAAAGTTCGGGGTGTCGTTATCCGCCACGACGTTCCGGCGCAGGATCACGTTGCCGCCGTTCATCACCGGCAGGCCGGGCAGATCGAACACCAACAACCCGCCGGTGTTGCGGGTGGCGATGTTCTCGGTGACGAGCGCATTGCGACTGTTCTCGATCTCGATCCCGGCCACATTGTATTCGACGATATTCTGGCGAACCGTGATGTCGCGGCTCTGACCGACATAGATGCCCGCATCAGACGCGCCCGAGACCTTGGAATTCGTCACCAGCACGCCGGTGCTCTCAACCGGGTAGATGCCATAGGCACCATTGCTCGCCTTGGGCCCGCCGGTCCATGTGACCCGGATGCCGCTGTAGATGATGTTATCAGCGCCCTTGGACTTGATCCCGTCGCCTTTGGGGTTCTCCACCGCGAAATCGCGCAAGGTGACATTGTCGGAAGTGACGAGCAGCCCCTCGCCCGCGCCTTGCTGACCGGTGAAGTCGAGCACGCTGGCGCTCCCTCCTTCCATCCCGGTCCCGCGCAGCGTCACGCCGTCAACGTCGAGGCTGAGGCCATCGGTCAGGACGAAGCGTCCCGCTCCCAACTCGATCACATCGCCCGGCGCGGCGAGGATCAGTGCCTCCTGCAAGCGTTCGGCCGCACCCTCGCCCGGTTCAACCCGGTGGGTTTCGGCGGCGAGCGGCGCTGCTGTGGCCAGCAACACGGCGGCAAGTGCCATTCGGTTCATGATATTCTCCCTCTCCGCCCCGCACTGTGGCGCATTGGGGGGAGGGAATGCAAGCGGGGAGCATGGCTTCTTACCCCTCCGTCAGCGCCCTACGGCGCTGCCACCTCCCCATTGCTTCGCAACGGGGAGGGACTTTATCGCGCCCAATCCCTCCCTGTCCCGAAGGGATGGGGAGGTGGCAGCCCGCAGGACTATCGGAGGGGTGATTACCCGAGGCCGATGGCGCACAGTCCGGCAGAGGTGGTCAATACCGCCACCGCCTCGCTATCATCCACCCGGTCGAGCCGCTTGATCAGCTCGCCGAGGCCATAGCCTTCCTCAGGCTCGCCGTCCTGCGCCGCCATGCCCTGGCGCAACTTCCAAAGCTGCGGGATCGTCAGACGGTCGACCATACGTTCGGCCATGCAGGCCGCGCGCTTTTCGCCAATGCCGGATTCCACCAGCGCGCCTTTGACCTGCATTTCGACCAGCGGGTTGGCGAGGCCGGTGAACACCGCCCCGCCCGCCAGCAGGATGATCAGCAGAAGGCCGATGATGAGCTTGCGCATGGTAGGCCTCGCCTCAGTCAAGCGACTTGACGATTTCCTCGACCATCTTCTTGGCGTCGGCCAGCAGCATGACGGTCTGGTTCATGTAGAACACGTCGTTGTCGACCCCGGCGTAACCCACCCCGCCCATCGAGCGCTTGATGAAGAACACCTGCTTGGCCTTGTCGACGTCGAACACCGGCATTCCGTAGATGGGGCTGGACTTGTCGGTCTTGGCCGCGGGGTTCACCACGTCGTTGGCGCCGATGATGAAGGCGACGTCGCACTGGGCGAATTCGGAGTTGATGTCCTCAAGCTCGAAGACTTCATCATAAGGAACCGAGGCTTCGGCGAGCAGCACGTTCATGTGACCCGGCATGCGGCCTGCGACGGGGTGGATGGCGTACTTCACCTCCACGCCCTTTTCCTTGAGCTTATCACCCATTTCGCGCAGCGCGTGCTGGGCCTGGGCAACCGCCATCCCGTAACCGGGGATGATGATGACCTTCTCGGCCTGTTCGAGCATGTAGGCGGCGTCTTCGGCAGAGCCCTGCTTATAGGGCCGCTGTTCGCGCGCCCCGCCCGCACCGCCCGCTTCGGGCGCTGCGCCGAAGCCGCCCGCGATCACCGAAATGAAGCTGCGGTTCATCGCGCGGCACATGATGTAGCTGAGGATTGCCCCCGAAGAGCCGACCAGCGCGCCGGTGATGATCATCGCCGAGTTGCCGAGCGTGAAGCCCATCGCCGCTGCGGCCCAACCCGAGTACGAGTTGAGCATCGAGACCACGACCGGCATGTCCGCGCCGCCGATCGGAATGATCAGCAGGAAGCCGATGATAAAGGCCAGTACCGCAATCGCGATAACCATCCAGCCCTCACCCGCGCCGCCATCTGGCGAAACGGTGTAAAGCGCGATCAGACCGAGGATCGCCGCAAGCGTCCCAAGGTTGATGACGTGCCGCCCCGGCAGCATGATCGGCGAACCGCTCATCCGGCCCGACAGCTTGAGGAAGGCGATGATCGAGCCCGAGAAGGTGATCGCCCCGATGGCAATGCCAAGGCCGAGTTCGATCCGGCTGACCGCCATGATCTGGCCAGCACTGTCGACAATCCCGAAGGATTCGGGATCGAGCCACGCACCAAAGCCGACCACCACGGCGGCCAGGCCGACGAGGCTGTGGAAGCCCGCAACCAGTTCCGGCATCGCGGTCATGGCGATGCGGCGGGCAACCACCACGCCGATCGCGCCGCCGATGCCGACCGCGATCAGGATCTCGACAATATTGGCGATCTTGTGGGTGACGAGCGTCGTAGCGACCGCAATCGCCATGCCAATCATGCCATTGCGGTTACCCGCCTGACTGGTGGCCGGGCTCGAAAGTCCGCGCAGCGCGAGGATGAAGAACACCCCCGAAACGAGGTAGGCGAGCATCGCCCAGGCCGGCGTTCCGCCGCCGTGCGCTGCGCCCGCAGCAAGAAGGGAGAAGCTCATCTCTTACTTCCCCTTCTTCTTGTACATCGCGAGCATACGCTGCGTGACAGCGAACCCGCCGAAGATGTTGATGCTGGCGAGCACCACGCCGAACAGGCCGAGATATTTGGCAATCGGGCTGTTGGCCTCAGCCGCCGCGATCAGCGCGCCGACGATGATCACCGAGGAAATCGCATTGGTCACCGCCATCAGCGGGGTGTGCAGCGCCGGGGTCACCGACCATACGACGTAATAGCCCACAAAGCAGGCCAGTACGAAGATGCTGAGAATTGAAATGAAGTCCATGGATCGCCCCTATTTCCCCGGCGCAAGATATTCGGTGAGCAGCGTCACCAGTCCCGGCACATCCGCACCGCGGCTGACATTGAACGCTATCGGCGCACTGCCCGAAACGGTCAGCGTGAGTTCGGTATCAAGATCGAAATGGCCCGCGCTTTCCAGCGTGAAGGTGGTGATGGCGCGATAAGGGATCGTCAGGAACCGCTTTTTCGATCCCGTCAGCCCCTGAATATCGATCATCAGGATCCGGCGATCCGTAAAGATGATCGAATCCCGCACCAGCTTGAACGCGAAGCGCACCACTTCACCATGCGCCAGCGCATAGGCGAGGTCTTCGGCCGCGTCCTCGGCATCCCAGACAGTGGCGTTGATCAGACCCATCGGGTTAACCAAGCAGCCGCTCGTTCACGACCTTGCCGCCCTGCGTCAGGCGGATCGCAGTGCCGATTTCCTCGTCGAGCACGGGCTTGCCCTGCTCCTTGTCCCAGAAGGCGCTGAGGAAGTTGTAGTGGTTGCGCGCAAACAGCGCCGAAGCGTCAGCGGGAAGCTGCGCGGGCGTGTTCGAATAGCCGATGATCTTGACGCCGTGCTTGATCACGACTTCATCCGCCACCGAGCCTTCGACATTCCCGCCCTGCGCAACCGCAAGGTCGAAGATCACGCTGCCCGGCTTCATCGTCGCGATCTGTTCGTCGGTGATCAGCCGGGGCGCAGCGCGGCCCGGAATCAGCGCGGTGGTGATGACGATGTCCTGCTTGGCGATGTGCGAGCTCACCAGTTCGGCCTGCGCCTTCTGGTATTCCGGGCTCATTTCGGTGGCATAGCCGCCCGAACCTTCGCCTTCGATCCCCGCGACGTTCTCGACGAAGATCGGCTTGGCGCCGAGCGACTGGATCTGCTCCTTGGTGGCCGAGCGCACGTCAGTCGCCGAAACCTGTGCACCGAGACGCCGTGCGGTCGCAATCGCCTGAAGCCCCGCAACACCCACGCCCATGATGAAGGCCCGCGCAGCCTGTACCGTACCGGCAGCGGTCATCATCATCGGGAAGGCGCGGCCATAGGCGTCCGCTGCCGCCAGCACCGCCTTGTAACCGGCAAGGTTCGACTGCGAGGACAGCACGTCCATCGATTGCGCGCGGGTGATACGCGGCATGAACTCCATGCTCAGCGCCTCGTAACCGGCGGCGGCATAGGCATCGACCACATCACGCTTGGTGAAAGGATCGAACAGCGCCGCCACCATCGCGCCCGGCTTTGCGCCAGCCAGCAGCGCCACATCGGGCGCCTGGATCCCGAGCACGATATCAGCATCCTTCACCGTCGCCGCCGCGTCGGCGATGGTCGCACCGGCTTCGGCATAGGCAGCGTCGGTGATCGAAGCGATCACCCCCGCCCCGGCCTCAACCGCGACCGAACAGCCCAAGGCTGCGAACTTCTTGACCGTTTCCGGCGAAGCGGCGACGCGCGTCTCGCCTGAGGCGCGCTCTTTCAGGATGGCGATTTTCACGTGGGCGCCGGCTTAGCTGGCGATCGCAGCGACAACGGCAAACGCGATCACCGCGATCACCGGGACAGCCCATTTGAGCGTCGCCATGAACCCGCTGTAGGTGGCCGTGGCCTTTTCCATGTCGTGAACAGTCATTGGTCGTAATTCCCCTTGGGCTATCGAACGCACCGAAGTGCGATTGGTTGCCGAATGGTTGCGTTAAATATGCGTCGGGCCGCAAGGCCCCTGCGATGCTCCCGTATCGGAGCAGCCCCGCTATCTCAAGTCACCTTTAGTGAGAGGCACGTTTCCACCGCCTCCCCTGCCTGTCCCGCCGCGGTACAGTCTTAATCCCGTTTTTACCTCCCCGCCTTAGGCAGAGGGCTTGTGTCGGACCGAGCCCAGCAAGGCCCGGCAGGACAAGGGAAAGCGAGCGGCAGGACCGATGGCGGATATTGATTGCCACCCCGAAGCGCAGGAAGACGCGCGAATCGTCATGCTCATCGATGACGAGCCGGCGCAGTCGCGTCTCATCACCGCGATTGCCGCGCGTGATGGCTGGCGCACGATCGTCGCCCCGGATGCCGAGACCGCGATTGCGATGCTCGGCACGCGTGAAGGGATGCAGCTCTCCGCGATCCTGCTCGACCAATGGGTGCCGGGTGATGATGCCTGCGCCCTCATCGCCGAGTTGAAATCGCGCCGCCCGGCCTTGCCGATCCTGATGCTGACCACCAGCGCTTCCCCCTTGCTGGCCGTGGAAGCCATGCGGGCGGGCGCGAGCGATTATCTGGTGAAGCCCGTCTCCCCCGACCGCCTGATGGAGGCGCTGCGGACGGTCACCACCCGCGAAGCGCCGCGCGATGAACTCGCGCCGCTGACCGAGAAAATGTCCGCCAGCCTCGATTTCGACGCGATGATCGGCACCGCTCCGCAATTCCGCGCGGCACTGGCGCAGGCCGCCAAGGCTGCGCGCGGGCATGGGCATGTCCTGATCGAGGGCGAAACCGGCACCGGCAAGGAAATGCTGATGCGCGCGATGCACGGCGCATCCCCGCGCTCGAAAGAACCCCTGCGGACCATCAACCTTGCCTCGGTCCCACCCGGATCGATCGATTCTGTGCTGTTCGGGCATGAACCCGGCAGCTTCCCCGGTGCCTTCGACCGCCAGATCGGCGCGTTCCAGCATTGCGACGGCGGGACGCTGATCCTCGACGAGATCGACCGCCTGACGCCCGTGCTGCAACAACGCCTCGCCGAGGCGCTCGACAGCGGGATCATTCGCCCAGTCGGCGCAAGCTACGGTTTCCGCGTCGATGTGCGCCTGCTGGTGACAAGCAATGTCGGGCTTGAGCGCATGGTCGCCGCCGGACAATTCGATGCAGGCCTCGCCGCCAAGCTGGGCGCGACCCGCATCGTGTTGCCGCCTCTGCGCGAGCGAACGGGCGACATCCCGGCGCTGACCCGCCACTTCCTCGCTCGCATTGGCGAGCAGCCGGGTCTCAATCACCTTTCGGTGTCGGACAGCGCGCTGGCGCTGCTGGCTGCCTATGACTGGCCGGGCAATGTCCGCCAGCTGCAATCCGTGCTGTTTCGCGCGGCGGTCTATTGCGAGAGCAATTCGCTGAGTGCCGACAGCTTCCCGCAATTGTCCGAAATGCTCGGCGAACAGGGCAGCGTCACTGTCGCGAGTGCGCATGAAGGTGTGGGCATCATGCTCTACACCGACGACGGCAATCTGCGTCCGCTCGAAGAGATCGAAGCTGACGTGATCCGCCTCGCCATCGGCCACTATCGCGGGCGCATGACCGAAGTCGCACGGCGCCTGGGGATCGGGCGCTCGACGCTCTACCGCAAGCTTTCCGATCTCGGGATCGACAACGCGGCTTGATCGGCGGGGTTTGCGGGACTAGCCGCTGGCCCATGACAGCAATTCAGGATTTCGCCGGACGCTCGGCGCTCGTCACCGGTGCCGCATCGGGAATCGGCGCGGCCTGCGCGCGGGCCTTGGCAGCAAGGGGTGCGGCGCGGCTGGTGCTGGTCGATGTCGACGGGCCCGGGCTGGATGCGCTCGACCTTGGTGCGTGCGACGTCGAACGTGTGGTCGGCAGCGTGGCGGATGAAGGTCTTTGGCAGGCCGTTGCCGGGTCGTTGACAGGTCTTGACCATGCGGTTGTCAACGCAGGCATCGGTTCGGGCGGGCCCATTTCCGCGATCTCGCTGGCCGAATGGCGGCGGGTCATGGCGGTCAATCTCGACGGGGCGTTCCTGACACTTGCCACCGCGCTGCGGGCGATGGAGGCCAAGGCCGAACCCGATCGTGGCAGCGTGGTTGTCGTGTCGTCGACCACTGGTCTCAAGCCAGTTCCCGGCATCGGGCCCTATGGCGTCGCCAAGGCGGCCGTCGCCCATATGGCGCGCATCGCTGCGGCGGAGAATGCGCGCAAGGGCATCCGCGTCAATGCGATAGCGCCCGGCGGAGTCGATACCGCGATCTGGGAAAGCGGCGAGGATTTTCAGCGCTCCGTCGCCGCCATCGGGCGAGAGGCGACACTGAAGGCGATGGCCAAGACCACGCCCTTGGGCCGCTTTGCCTCGTCCGAGGAAATGGCAGACAGTATCCTCTACCTGCTCAGCGACGCCGCTTCCAACATCACCGGCCATGTGATGGTGTCGGATGGCGGATTTACCCTTTGAATTTACGTGATTTTTTTACGCAAATCCAACAGGGATGAAAATGTTTCACGTGAAACATAGCGAGAACATCACCAGTTGAAAGACTGCTCAGCCAGCGTCGCGCTGGTGTTGTTCTTGAGCGTCATGGTCAGGCGCTTGGCCTTCCAGTCGATATCGACAAGGCCGTAATTCTCCTCCGAGAAGAACTTCGTTACCCGCGCAGCATCGGGTTCCCGCGCGGTGCTGCGATCATTGTCGCTGCCAAATGACAGGTTGAGCGAGGAACTGGTCAGCTCCCACATCGTCTCGCCCTTGTGCGCGGTCTTGTAGATGCCCGCCGCGTGGCGATCGCCCGACAGGATCACCAGCCCGCTCGCTTCGCGGTTCTTGAGCATTTCCAGCAGCCGGTTGCGTTCTACCGGCATATTGGTCCAGCCTTCGAACTGGTGCGCCGTGGTGATCACCTGGGTCGAGGACACCACGATCCGCAGATCGGCCGGCTTGGCCAGCTCCTGCTCCAGCCACGCCCACTGCGCCTCGCCCAGCATGGTCTTGTCGAGGCTCTCGTCCGGCACATAGCTGCCGAGCGGCGGACGGTCCTTGGTCCAGGCGGCGCGCTTCAGATCAGACCGGAAGAAGCGCGTGTCGAGCAGGATGACCTGCACCCGCTTGCCTTCCGGGCCGGTGATGTTGCTCTCGTAAACGCCGGGGCGCGAGCGGACGGCGTCGGACGATCCCCAGAAGGTCTCGAACAGCGTCTCGCCCCAGCGGCGCATCGGGAAATTGCCGCCCGCGTCGTTGAGACCGAAATCGTGATCGTCCCAGGTCGCCATCATCGGCACCTTGGCGCGGAAGCCCGCAAATTCCGGATGCGAGGCCTGCAAGGCGTAGGCCGAACGCAGGCTCTCCAACCCCGCATCGGCATCCCAGCCATTGTCACCATAGACATTGTCGCCGATCATCAGGAACAGCTGCGGATTGGCCGAGGCGATCTGCGCCCACATGTGCTGCGGCGCATTCTGGTGGTTGCAACTGCCCACCGCGATGCGGGTCAGCGTAGTGTTGGCGGCGAGCGTGGGGTTCGGTCCTGCGACCGGCATCACAACCTGCTGGCGCAGCGCCTCGTAATAGGGGGCGAGCAGCTGATCGGGCGTGACGCTGACTGCGACCGGCACCGCCTTGGTAGGCGCAGGCTCATCATCATGCGCGATAGCCGGGATGGCGGCAGCTAGGGCTGTGGCAGCGAGCAGGGACAGGCGCATGGAGGCTCCTCGGAAGCGTGAGTCATGGATGGCTTTGGCGTCGCTGCGTGACAGAACTGTGGCAACTTGGGAAGCGGGTTCAGGTTGTCGGCAGCGCGCTGAAATCGGTCAGCGCCGCATCGCGCAGTCCGCGCCAGACATTGCGCGCCTGCACGGTCTCGGCCACGTCATGGACGCGCAGCAGGTGGACGCCGGCCTCCGTGCCCTTCACCGCCAAGGCGATGGATCCGGCGAGGCGCTGGTCTGCGGCTTCCTCCACCGACAGCGCACCGATCATCCGCTTGCGGCTCGCCCCCAGCATCAGCGGGCTGCCGAGCGCGTGGAACAGCGGCAGGGCGTTCAGCAAGGCGAGGTTCTCGGCCAGCGATTTGCCGAAGCCGATGCCGGGGTCGAGGATGATGCGATCCTCGGCGATACCGGCGGCAATGGCACGGGCGCGAGCAGCCTTGAGGAAGTCGAAGACGTCGCTCACCACGTCGGCGTAGGTGCCGCCAGCGTGGAGATCCTCGCCCGCTCCGGGTGCGTGCATCAGAATGACAGGGCAAGCAGCGCTGGCGACGACTTCGATGCTGCGTGGGTCGTAGCGGAGGGCCGAAACGTCGTTCGCCATATGCGCGCCTGCCGCAAGCCCGGCGGCGAGCACGCCTGCGCGGCGTGTATCAAGGCTGATCGCGGCGCCCATGCTGGCGCAATATTCGACGGCGGGGACGACCCGGCGAATCTCCTCATCCTCAAATGTGGCCGCAGCGCCGGGACGGGTGCTCTCCCCGCCGATGTCGATGATCGCGGCGCCCGCTTCGAGCATAGCGGCGGCGTGGGCGCGGCCCGCTTCGATGGCGTCGTGTTGGCCGCCGTCGGAGAAGCTATCGGGTGTGACGTTGAGGATGCCCATGATCTGGGGCTGATCAAGCCGGATCGTCCGGCTGCCCAGTTGCAACGGGGGATGAGATTTGGCGAGATTGGCCCATTGCGCCGCCGCATCCTGCGCAAGTGTGCCTGACAGCCGCGCCAGCGCCGCCTCGATGGCCTTGGGCGTGCCGACAATCCGTTCGGACACCGCCCGGCCATCGCGAACCACCAGCGCAAACTCACGCGCATAGGCCATCGACCCGCCAAGCCGCACCGCCTCGCCCTCCACGGCCTGCGGGCCGGGGACGAGCGTCAGGGGATGGAGATAGACTTTATCCGTCATACCAGTTCGTGATTCCCCGCGCAGGCGGGGACCGCCCGCAATCTGGCTCTTTGCCGAACAAGGTCCCCGCCTTCGCGGGGACTCACGCAAAAATCAATCCTCCGCCGCCAGCAGATAGAGCTGCCGCGCGGCATCGATCGGCTGCACATCGCCAGCGGTTTCATAATGCCAGAACGACCAACCGTTGCAGCTCGGCGCGGCTTGCAGGTCCTTGCCCAGCCCGTGGATCGAGCCGGTCTTGCCTTCGCATTCCAGCGAGCCGTCGGTGCGGACGGTCGCGATCCAGCGGCGCTTCTTGTCGAACACTTGGGTGCCGGGCGGGATCAGCCCCGCCTCGACCACCGCGCCGAACGCCACCTTGGGCGCCGAGCGCGCGCTCTGCATCGTGGTGAGCGCGCTTTCATCGAGGGGGAGTTCCTTTTCGATCCGCTTCATCGCGACTTCGCGGTAGAAATCCTCGCGCTCGCAGCCGATCCATTCGCGACCCAGCCGCTTGGCGACCGCGCCGGTGGTGCCGGTGCCGAAAAACGGATCGAGCACCACATCACCCTTCTCGGTCGTCGCCAGCAGCACGCGGTACAGCAGCGCTTCGGGCTTCTGCGTCGGGTGCGCTTTCTTGCCATTTTCCTTCAGCCGCTCGCCGCCCGCACAAATCGGCATCACCCAGTCAGAGCGCATCTGAAGCTCGTCATTCAAGGTCTTCATCGCGCGATAATTGAAGTGGTAGCGCGCCTTCTCGCCCATGCTCGCCCAGATCAGCGTTTCATGCGCGTTGGTGAACCGGGTGCCGCGGAAATTGGGCATCGGGTTGGTCTTGCGCCAGACGATGTCATTGAGGATCCAGAACCCCAGATCCTGGAGGATGCTGCCGACGCGGAAGATGTTGTGATAGCTGCCGATCACCCACAGCCCGCCATCGGGCTTGAGCACGCGGCGCGCCTCGGTCAGCCATTCGCGGGTGAACTTGTCATACACCGCCATGCTGGCGAACTGGTCCCAGTGGTCGGTCACCGCATCGACATGGCTGCCATCGGGGCGGTTGAGATCGCCCCCCAGCTGGAGATTATAGGGCGGATCGGCAAAGACGAGATCGACGCTGTTGGTGGGGAGCGAGCGCATCGCGGCGATGCAATCGCCCGGCAGGATACGCCCCAGCGGCAAATCGAGTGCGCGCGCGGTTTCCGACGTTTTTACAACGCTTTTCGCCCGCAATTTCACTTTTTCTATCACACTCACCGGTCTTGCCCCGCTTCTTATGCTGTCGACTTATCCACAGGCATGAGTCTTTGAAGAGTCCGCGTCAAGCGGCTAATTTTGTGGCTGTTATGGTTGACAGGGGGTTTAGCTCCCACCGGTTGCGCGGAACGAAGCGAGACCGGCACAAGATGTTGAGTCCCGCGGCTGCGACGGGACTCCAGATGCAGGGGTGTGGCGGGGAGGACTCACAACGAAAGCCATCGTTGCTGAGAAGATTTTGCTTGCCCCTGCCTTCGGTCCCACCACTATCCTCACCGTCGCCCCGTGCTCGACACGGGGCTTGGCTTCTTCGGTCCACATGCGAAGCTTTGAGCCGGCAGACGCCGCACCTGCTGCAAGAATAGTCAAGCCCCGTGTCAAACATGGGGCGACGAAATTCAGGAATGCAGAATCAAATCAGCACCAGCTGCGCCACCGGTGCGAAGCTGCGGCGATGCAGCGGGGTCGCGCCATGCACGCGCAGCGCTTCCATATGTTCCGCCGTGCCGTAACCCTTGTTGCGCTCCCACCCGTAGTGCGGGTGGGCGGCGGCGGCTTCCAGCATCATCCGGTCGCGCCATTCCTTGGCGATGATCGAGGCGGCGGAGATGCAAGGTTCGATCCCGTCGCCGCCGACAATCGCGCGGGCGGGCCAGCACCAGTCGGGACAGCGGCCGTGGGGCGTCATATTGCCATCGATCAGCACGTCGCCCGGTTCCGCCCCAAGCGCCGCGGTGAGGCTGCCAACCGCACGCGTCATCGCCAGCATGGTCGCCATGAAGATGTTGACCCGGTCGATCTCGTCGGGCTCGACCACCGCCACCGCCCAGCCGCAGCTACCCCGGATCGCCGTGTCGAGCACCGCGCGGCGCTTTGCCGAAAGGCGCTTGGAATCATCGAGCCCCGCAGGTATCGCCTCCCCCAGAACCACCGCCGCGGCCACCACCGGCCCGGCCAGCGGTCCGCGGCCAGCCTCGTCAACCCCAATGACGATCGCCTTGCCTGCGTGCCTGAAACCCGGAGTGACCCCTAGCATGATCCGTTCTGCCCGTTTGTTCGCTGCTCTTTCCGTCTCCACACTGGCGCTGGCAAGCTGCGCGAATGCCGAAAGTGGGGAAACCGCCCCGCCCGCCGCGGCTTCGGCCATGCCGTTTGCGGTGACGGAGGTCGCGACCTTCGAAGAACCCTGGGCGATTGCCTTTGCACCCGGCACCGCGACGCTGTTCGTGACCGAGAAGGCCGGAACCCTGAAGTTCATCGACACCGCGAGCGGCCAGATCGGCACGGTCAGCGGGGTTCCGAACGTCGATTACGGCGGTCAGGGCGGGTTGGGCGATGTCGCCTTCCTGCCCGCCGAGGCTTCGGAAAGCCTGGGCAAGCGCACGATCTATCTGAGCTGGGCCGAAGCGGGCGAAGCTGACACCCGCGGCGCTGTGGTCGGCAAGGGAACGCTGGTTTGCTCCGCCGCAACCACGTGCGCCATCGAGGGCCTTTCCGTGATCTGGCGGCAGACACCCAAGGTCACCGGCCGGGGGCATTATTCGCACCGGCTGGCGGTGTCGCCCGATGGCAAATATCTGTTTGTCGCCAGCGGCGAACGCCAGAAGATGCAGCCCGCGCAGGATACCAGCGTCACACTGGGCAAGATCGTGCGCCTCAACCTTGATGGCACGCCTGCGGCTGGCAATCCGATGGCTGACAAGGGCGGCGTGACGGCGGAAATCTGGTCCTATGGCCACCGCAACATCCTTGGCATGGACTGGGATGCGCAGGGCCGGTTGTGGGAAGTCGAGCATGGCCCGGCGGGCGGTGACGAGCTGAACCTGGTGAAGCCTGCCGCCAATTATGGCTGGCCGATCCGCTCCAACGGCGAACATTACAACGGCGACCCGATCCCCGATCACGCCGCCGATGACGGCTTCGCCCAGCCCGCGACCAGCTGGAACCCGGTGATCGCGCCGGGTGATATGCTGATCTACACCGGCGACATGTTCGCCGCCTGGAAGGGCCATGCGCTCATGGCAGGCCTCGCCTCGCAAGCCATCGTCGATGTCGCGATCGAGGGCGAAGCTGCCCGCGAAGTCACCCGCCACGAATTCGACGCGCGCCTGCGCTCGATCGCGCAGGGGCCGGACGGCGCGCTGTGGGTGGCGCAGGATGGCAAGGGCGCCAAGCTGCTGAAGCTCACCGCGCGCTGATGGCTGCGACCACTGCCACGCTGATCCCGCTTGAGGCGGTCGACCCGGCCATGATCGAGGAGGTGCTGGACCGCGCCTTCGGGCCGGACCGCCATGCGCGCACCGCTTACCGCATCCGTGAGGGGATGGCATGGCTGCCCGGCCTCAGCCTCGCCGCGCTGGACGAAAATGACATGCTGGTCGCCACGATCCAGTGCTGGCCGATTGGGTTGCAGACCAAGCAGGGTCAGGTGCCCCTGGTGATGGTCGGCCCGGTAGCCGTGGTGCCCGAACGGCAGGGCGAAGGCTTTGGCGTGGGCCTGATGAGCGCCATGATCGCCGAGGATGCGCGGCTGGCGGCCTCGGGAGGCCGTGCGCTTCCGCAAGTGCTGATCGGGGATGCAGAATACTACGGGCGCTGGGGCTTTTCCGCCGCGCTGACGGGTGGTTGGCGCTGCCCCGGTCCCTATGAACAGCACCGCTTGCTGGCGCGCGGCCACGGCCTTGCCGCCATGCCGGCCGAGGGAATGCTGGGGCCTTGGGAGGGGTAACGTCTCATCTCGTCATTGCGAGGAGCGTCAGCGACGAAGCAATCCATGGACTTGGCCGTTCACGCTGCACAACATTCATTGGTTGGGCCATGGATTGCCGCGCTCCTTACAGTCGCTCGCAATGACGAATTGAGGTTCACCTTCAGCCCTCCATCTGCCATCCCCCTGAAACCATGCCCTACGAACCGCCCCCCTACCTCGCCAGCCTGACGCTGGCCGAAATCGCCGCGCTGGTTGCGGATCGCAAGCTGCCGCCGGTTGAAGGCTGGGCGCCGAAGGTCATCGGCGAAAGCCACATGGTGATCGCCGCCGATGGCACGTGGTTCCATGAAGGCGGCGTGATCCGGCGCGAGGCGATGGTGCGGGCCTTTGCGGGCCTGCTGACCCGGGATGCGGAGGGGCACCACTGGCTCGTCACCCCGTTCGAGAAGCTCGCCATCGAAGTCGAGGATGCCGCCTTCATCGCCACCGATTGCGTGCGGGCGGACGGCGCGCTGGCGTTCCGGCTGAACACCGATGACATCGTGATTGCCGGGCCGGACCATCCCTTGCGCGCGGCAGGCACGGCGGAGGAGCCCGCGCTCTATCTCCACGTCCGGCGCGGGTGCGAGGCGCGGCTCAACCGGTCCACCTGGGCGCAGCTTGCGGAGATCGCACTGGCCGAAGGGGCGCAGGACAATGGCTGGCAGGTCACCAGCCATGGCGCGACGTTCTCCTTGCTGCCATGAGCCTGTACGAGCCGCTCGCTCAGGCCTTTGCGGCAGGCCATGCGCGCGAGGTCCCCGATCTGTTGAGCGATGCGCATTTCGCCCGCGATGGCCGCGCGACGCCCGCTGCGGTGCTGATCGCAATCACCGATGTGCCGCATGATCCGCAGGTGATCCTCACCCAGCGCCCCCGCGCGATGCGCGACCATCCGGGGCAGGTCGCCTTTCCGGGCGGCAAGATCGATCCGGGCGAGGACGCTATCACCGCCGCCCTGCGCGAGGCCGAGGAGGAGCTGGCGTTGCCGCGCGAAGCGGTGCGGGTGATCGGCACCAGCGACATCTATCACACCGGCACCGGCTTTCTGGTGACGCCGGTGGTGGGGCTGGTGCCGCACGGCCTCCCCCTCATCCCCAGCCCGACCGAGGTCGAAGCGTGGTTTGAAGCGCCGCTTGCCACGCTGCTCGACCCCGCCAGCTGGACCACCAACGAGGTGTTCTGGCGCGGGGCGAACCGGCGCTATCTCGAACTGGAATGGCAGGGTTTCCGCATCTGGGGCGTCACCGCGGCGATCATCGCCAACCTGTCGCGGCGGATCACGCTGGAGGCTTTGCGCGATGCTGCGTGACCTTGCCGAGGCCGACTGGACCCGCCGCGCGGGGCTGGCCGCGCTGACCGCAGCGCTGGGGGCCGAGAATATCCGCTGGGTTGGCGGCGCGGTACGCGACGGCTTGCTCGGCGTGCCCGTCCACGATGTCGATTGCGCCACGACGCTGCTGCCCGAAGAGGTGATCGCCGCCTGCAAGCGCGCGGGGCTGCGCACCGTGCCGACCGGGATCGACCACGGGACAGTAACCGTGATCCTCAAGGACGGCCCGGTCGAAGTCACGACCCTGCGCCGCGATGTCGCCACCGATGGGCGGCGGGCCACTATCGCCTTCGCGCAGGACTGGCCCGAAGATGCCGCGCGGCGCGATTTCACCATCAATGCGCTCTACGCCCACCCCGAAACGCTCAAGATCGACGACTGGTTCGGCGGCCTCGACGATCTGCGCGAGGGCCGCGTGCGCTTTATCGGCGATGCGCGCCAACGCATCGCGGAGGATCACCTGCGCATCCTGCGCTACTACCGCTTCCAGACCCGCTTCGGCGCCGCGCTGGACGAGACGGCCGAGGATGCCTGCGCTGAACTTGCCCACACGCTGAAGGGCCTGAGCCGGGAACGGATCGCGGCGGAATTGCTCAACTTGCTTGCCTTGCCCGATCCGCACCCCACCATCGCCCGGATGCGTCAACGTGGCGTGCTCGGCGTGATCCTGCCCGAGGCCTGCCCACCCCAGGTCGCTCTGCTGGCCAAGGTGATCGCTGCCGAAGCGGCGCAAGGTATCGCCGCCGATCCGGTGCGGCGATTGGCCGCGCTACTGCCGCCCTCCCCCGAGATCGCCGAGACCGTTGCTGCCCGCCTGCGTCTCTCCAAAGCCCAGCGCACCCGGCTGGTCAGCGCCGCCGAGCGCGGGGCGAGCGATGGAGCCGACCCGCAGGCGCTCGCCTATCGCCTGAGCCTGCCGCTGGCGATCGACCGACTGCTGCTGACGGGCCACGACGCCCGCGTGCTCGATGGCTGGACGGTGCCAGTCTTCCCGCTCAAAGGCGGCGCCATCGTCGCCCGCGGGATCACCGCCGGGCCCGAGGTCGCAAAGCTGCTCCAGAAAATCGAAGCCCGCTGGGTAGCCGAGGGCTTTCCCTCGAACGACCGGGTGAACCAGATGCTCGCCGAGGAATTGGGAACGAGCGCCTTCAAGTTCGACTAGTCGAACCGGCCCGACTTCGGGAAGCCCTGCGGCGGCATCCGCCCCGCCGCGCCGCGCGCGACCTTCCACATGCGGATTTCGGTCTCGGTGCGCGTGCGTTCGCCCGATCCGCCCATCTGCCAGCTGAGGCCATCGGCCAGCACAAAGGTGATCGCGTCCGACATTCCGCCGTCGCGATACCGCTGCAATTGCACCCCCTGCCCGCGCGTCATCACGGGGAGTTCTTCCAGATTGAACACCACCAGCTTGCGGTTGTCGCCCACGCAGGCGACGTGGTCGTGGTTGTCAGCAATCTGGCGGATCACTTGCAGCTTCGCGCCATCCTTCAGGTTTACCACCTGCCGGCCTTTTCGGGTCTCGGCCAAGAGCTCGTTCATTTCCGCGACAAAGCCCTTGCCGTGGCTGGAGGCGAGCAGCAGCCGCCCGCCCGGACGGTGCACCATCATCGCGCTGACATTGGCGTCGCTTTCCAGATCGACCATCGTGCGCACCGGCTCACCAAAGCCGCGCGCGCCGGGCAGCTTGTCGCAGCCAAGCGTGTAGAACCGCCCGTCTGACGCGGCCAGCAGCAGCTTGTCGGTGGTCTGCGCGTGGAGGATGAAGGCGAGCGCATCGCCCTCCTTGTATTTGAACTCCTGATCCAGCGGCACATGGCCGCTCGCCGCGCGGATCCAGCCCTTCTGGCTGAGGATCACAGTGACGGGCGCCTTCTCGATCATCGCGTCCATGCTGAACACCGCGGTCGGCGCGGCCTCGGCAATCAGCGTGCGGCGCGCGCCGAGCGGCGTGTCCTCGGCATAGGTCTTGCGCAGGGCGCGCAGATCGCGCTTCAGCCGGGTGCGCTGCTTGGCCGGGCTTTCCAGCAGGGCCTGCAATTCGGCCTCTTCCGCCAGCAGCGCGTCCTGCTCCTTGCGCAGCTGCATTTCCTCCAGCTTGCGCAAGGACCGCAGCCGCATGTTGAGGATCGCTTCGGCCTGCACATCGGTCAGATCGAACTCGGCGATCAGCACCGGCTTGGGCTCGTCCTCCGCGCGGATGATCGCGATCACCCGGTCAAGGTTGAGGTAGGCGATGATATAGCCGCGCACCAGTTCCAGCCGCTTGGCAATCTGCGCGAGCCGGTGGCGCGAACGGCGCTGGAGAATGTCGATTTGCGCGAAGGTCCAGCTTTCCAGCAGTTCCTTCAGCCCCATCACCATCGGCGTGCGGCCAAAGCCGGGGCGTTCGTCGAGCACGTTCAGGTTGAGGCTGAACCGCGTTTCGAGGTCGGTCAGCTTGTAGAGGCTTTCCTTCAGCAGCTCGGGATCGACATTGCGGCTCTTGGGCACGATCACAATGCGGATCGCTTCGTCGCTTTCATCGCGCACGTCTTCGAGGATCGGCAGCTTGCGATCGGCGATGGCGGCGGCGATCTGCTCGATCAGCTTACCTTTGGGCACCTGATACGGGATTTCCGAGATAACCAGCTGCCACTGCCCGCCGCCGAGCCGTTCGATCCCGGCGGCGATGTCGTCAGGCTCCTTGGCCTCGGGCGCGTGGAAGCGGCCGCGCAGGCGGAAGGACCCTCGCCCGGTGCGATAGGCTTCAGTGATGGCGGCGGCGCTGTCGACCACCTGCCCGCCGGTGGCGAAATCCGGGCCGTGGAACAGCTCCATCAGCCGGTCATGGGTGACAGACGGGTTGTCGATCAGCTCCAGGGTCGCGTCGATGATCTCCGCGACATTGTGGCTAGGGATGCTCGTCGCCATGCCGACCGCGATCCCACTCGAGCCATTGGCGAGCAGGTTGGGGAACAAGCCGGGGAAGATAACCGGCTCTTCCTCCTCGTTGTTATAGGTCGGGATGAAGTCGACCGTGCCTTCGTCCAGCCCCGACATCAGCTCCATCGCGGTGCGCGTCAGGCGGCATTCGGTGTAGCGGTCCGCCGCGGCGTTATCGCCGTCGATATTGCCGAAGTTCCCCTGCCCCTCGATCAGCGGATAGCGCAGCATGAACGGCTGCGCGAGGCGCACCAGCGCGTCATAGAGCGCGAGGTTCCCGTGCGGGTGGTACTTGCCCATCACATCGCCGACCACGCGGGCGCATTTCTTGAAGGCGCTGTCGGGCGTCACGCGCAGCTGGCGCATGCCCCACAGCAGGCGGCGGTGGACCGGCTTCAGCCCGTCGCGCAGATCGGGCAGCGAACGCGCGGTGATCGTCGACAGCGCATAGACCAGATAGCGCTCGGACAGGGCGGCATCGAAGGGGGCATCGACGATGGCGTCGAAGCCGTCATCGGCTGGCTCGGTGGTGACGGGATCGGACATGGCCATCCGTCTAGCAACCTGCGGGCTGTGCCGGGAGAGGGGTTTCCACAGGGTTGAAAATCGCCGGATCGTGGCACGCGCGGCAGAATGTGGCGAAATTGCGGTTTAATTATGGCAAAAATAAGGCATCATTGCGGCGAGGCTGACGCGGGCGTCGCGAGTCGCGCCCCGCCGCTCCGCCTCACGAGGAGAGAGAAACATGCGTAAGCCCTTGATTCTTTCTGCCACCGCCACACTGGCCCTTGCTGCTTGCAGCCGCGCCGATAACGACACCGCCGCCAGCGAAGCCGCCGATGTTGCCGTGAATGAGGCCATCGTGGCCGAGCCTGCTCCCGCCAACGCCGCACAGACCAGCACCGCCCTGCCAAAGCTCGACTCCATCCCGGTCAACCTGCCGCAATTGGCCTATGTCTATGATTTCCGCTGGCGCATGGCGGCAGAGGCAATCGGCGGGCTCCAGCGCCGCCATGCGACCCTGTGCGAACAGCAGGGTCCCGCCGTCTGCCAGATCCTCGGCATGACCAAGATCGGCGAGCTTGAAGGCGAGGTTGCGGGCCAGCTCGAAATGGCGGTTGCCACGCGGCAGGCCCGGGCGTTCGGTGCACTGCTGGAGGATGAGGCGCTGGATGCCGGAGCCGAGCAGGTGGCCGCCGAAATCGCCTCGGAAGAACTCTCCAAGCAACTGGTCGACACCGAAGCGCGGCTGGAAGCCCGCAAGCAATTGCGCGACCGGCTGCAACAGGTCTTGCGCACCCGCAAGGGCTCGGTGGAAGAACTGATTGAGGCCGAACGCAGTGTCGCCGCGGTGAACGAGGAGATCGATCAGGCGCGCAGCTGGCTCAAGGAGATGGAGGGCCGCGTCGCTTACAGCCGCGTTACGGTGCATTACGAGACCGGCACCCCGGCAGCGCGTGACTTCCTCGGGCCCGTCAGCGGCGCGCTGGGATCGCTGGGGACGATCTTTGGCTGGATCGTCGCATTGCTGATTCTTGCCGGAGCGGTGGCACTGCCCGCAGGCGGGGTGTGGTGGGCGAACCGGGCGATCCGCCGCCGCCTCGCCGCCCCTGCACCCGGCCCGCAATAGGCGCGCAATAACGGCCCACCGCGCGCTGCTCCCGCTTGGCCTTGCCCGGCGGAACATGGCGGCGCGCGGGGGGCTAGTCCCGTGGTCATCAACCACAGGAGACCACAATGCAGCGCGTCCTCATCATCGCTACCGACGGTTTCGAACAATCCGAACTGATGGAGCCCAAGCGCCTGCTCGAAGCGGCCGGGGCGGAAGTCACCGTCGGCAGCCTGCGACCCGGCGAAATCCGCGGCTGGGATCAGGAAAACTGGGGAGAGAGCGTCGCCGTCGACCTCCTGGTCGGGAATGTCTCGGCCGAGGATTACGACGCGCTCCTGCTTCCCGGCGGGCAGATCAACCCTGACGTCCTGCGCACCCAGCGCGCGGTGATCGAACTGATCCGCGAATTCGACGCAGCGGGCAAGCCGATCGCGGCAATCTGCCACGCGCCGTGGCTGCTGGCTGAAGCCGACCTGATCGAGGGGCGCACCGTCACCAGCTGGCCTTCGATCCGCACCGATCTTGCCAATGCGGGCGCCGCCGTGGTGGACGAAGCGGTGGTGGTCGACGGTAATCTCATTACCAGCCGCAAGCCGGACGACATCCCCGCCTTCACCGAAGCGCTGATGGCCGCGCTCAACATGGAAGCGGCCGAGGCCTAGATTACATCCGGCGCGCGTCGCTGCTCTCTGACGGCACGCTGACGGTCAAGCCATCCATCTCGTCCGTCAGCTCGATCTGGCAGGACAGGCGGGAGGTGCGGCGCGCGCCAGCCGCGAAATCGAGCATGTCTTCCTCCTCCTCGGACGCGGGGAGGAGGCGGTCAAACCACTCGGCGGCGACGATCACGTGGCAGGTCGAGCAGGCCATCTGCCCCTCGCAGGTACCTTCCAGTGGCAAGCCCGCCGCCTGGCCTGCGCGCAGCAGATTTTCTCCCGGTTCGGCCGTCACCGCCACCGGACGCCCGCGCGGGTCAACGAAGGTGATGGTGATGCTCACAAGCCCTGCTCCCTGACGGCGGCGTTGATGATCGCGGCGGCGTCTGCAATATCCTGAAGACTTGTATAGCGTCCAAATCCGAGGCGAATAGAGGACTTTGCCGCGCGGTCACTGAGCCCGATGGCCTTGAGCACATGGCTCGGCCGCCCCGATCCGCTGGCGCAGGCGCTCCCGGCGGAGAACATCACGTTGCGGCAATCGCTCATCAGCCGGGCGACGTCCAGGCCTTCGCGGCGGATGTTGAGATTGCCGTGCCAGCGATCCACCGCGCTGCCGTTCAAGTCCCAGTCCGCAAACGCCTCCCGCGCCGTGTTCCACAAATGTTCCACGTGAAACATTTGCTCGCTCAACCCTTCTTCCGCCACCTGTGCCGCCGCGCCGAAGCCGGCACACAGGGCGGGTGAGAGGGTGCCGGAACGCAAGCCCCCTTCCTGCCCACCACCCAGCAACAAGGGGGCAACGACTGCGCCACCACCCAACCACAAGGCGCCGATGCCCTTGGGCCCATGGCACTTGTGAGCGGAGATCGCGATGAAATCCGCCGCGACCTCGACCGGCACCCGGCCATAGGCCTGCACCGCATCGACCAGCACCCTGGCCCCGACCTGGCGGGCGATCTCGACCACGGCGCTGAGCGGATTGCGCACCCCGATCTCGTTATTGATTGCCATGACCACGACAAGACCCGTCGATGACGTGACATGATCGGCCAATGCGCCGACATCTGCGCGGCCATCGGGCAGCACCGGCAGCACAGTGAAGCGCCGCCCCTGCGCTTCGACGGCGGGACGGCAATCAAGCACGGCGGCGTGTTCGGTCGCGAAGGTGATGACATCGCCGGGGGTGCCGAGGATCACGGTGTTGATCGCCTCGGTCGCGCCGGAGGTGAAGATCAGCTTGCCGCCTGCCGGGAGCAGCGCCGCAACCCGCTCGCGCGCGGTTTCGACGGCGGCGGCGGCCATGCGGCCCATACGGTGGGGGGAATGGGGATTGCCGAAAGTGTCGCTCTCCGGCCCGCCCAGCCACCTGAGCATGGCCTCCCGCGCTTCGGTGGCAAGCGGGGTGGTGGCCTGGTAGTCGAGGTAGATCATGGGTTCACGCTCACACCCTCGTCATTGCGAGGAGCGGAGCGACGCGGCAATCCATGGCCTGCCGTCGCGTCCGGGCGAAAGGTCTGATCATGGATTGCTGCGCTACGCTCGCAATGACGAATCAGCATAGCGCAGCCCAGGCCTCGGCAAACCGCTCCAGTTCCTCGGGCGTGGTGTTCCACCCCAAACTCACCCGGATCGTCCGCGCCGCGACATCATCGGGCACGCCAAAGGCATCGAGCACCCGGCTTTTCTTGAGCGTCCCCGATGAACAGGCGCTCCCGGCGGAGACGGCAAAGCCTTGTCCGTCGAGGCGGATGAGCAGGGCCTGGGCACTCATGGTGGGATGCGCAACGGCGATGATGTTATCTGCCTGAGCCCCTGGAGCGATAATCTGGCCGGACAGCCCTAGCGCAGTGGCAAATGCCATGTGGTCGGCCCGCTGACTCGACCAGCTTTCCATTCCGCCTGCTTCCAGCGCTGCTGCCATGCCGATGGCGCCGGGCAGGTTCTCGGTTCCCTGCCGATAGCCGCGTTCGTGCCCACCACTCGGCTCTAGCAGGTTGAAATCCCGCACGAGCAGCGCCCCAATCCCAATCGGCCCTCCGAACTTGTGGGCGCTGACCACGATCATATCGGCGTCCGGCAATGGCAGCTTGCCCGCACTTTGCGATGCATCGGTCAGCAGGACGCTCCTCGTATTGCGGATCATCGCAGCCAGAGTGCCGCCCTTGTAAGGCTGCATGATCGTCCCCGTTTCCGAGTTGACGTGCTGCAAAGCTACCAGCGCCCCTGAGCAGTCAGGCAGCTCATCGGGATCGAACGTTCCGTCGAAAGGCTGCACCACCTCCGCATCGGGCGCCGCGCGGAACACCGCGTCATGCTCCACCGCACTGACAATCCGCCGCTTCACCTTCGCCCGGTTGAGCGCGATCCACAGGGCCTCACTCGCCCCGCTGGTGTAGATCAGCTCGCCATCCCACCCCAGCGCGCGCTTGATCCGCTCGCGCGCATCTTCGAGCGCGGCGCGGGCTTTGCGGCCCTCGGCGTGGGGGGACGAGGGGTTGGCCCACAGCCGGAAGCCCTCCTCCATCGCCGCGCGCGCTTCGGGGCGCAGCGGCGAGGTGGCGGCATGATCGAGATAGACCCGGTCGGGGATAGCGGAAGTCCTCACAAAAAATTGCGATTTGCGCGAGTGTGCCTATATAGGCACCGCAATTTACAGCGCCACCCGGCGCGGCTCCTCGATCACAAGGTTTACCGATGCCCTCAGTCATCTTCCCCGGCCCGGAAGGCCGTCTCGAAGGCCGTTTCTCGCCCCCGCCGCGCCCGCGTGCGCCGGTGGCGATGATCCTGCACCCGCACCCTGAAGGCGGCGGCACGATGAACGACCGGATCGTGCAGCGGCTCTACAAGACCTTTGCCGACCGCGGCTTTGCCACCCTGCGCTTCAACTTCCGCGGCGTGGGACGTTCGCAGGGGAGCTTCGATTCCGGCATCGGCGAACTTTCCGATGCGGCGAGCGCGCTCGATTGGGTCCAGTCGATCCATCCCGAAGCGCAGAGCACCTGGATCGCGGGCTACAGCTTCGGCGCGCTGATCGGGATGCAATTGCTGATGCGCCGCCCGGAAGTGCGCGGTTTCATCTCGGTCGCGCCGCCCGCCAACATGTATGATTTCAGCTTCCTCGCCCCCTGCCCCGCCAGCGGCATCTTCGTGCAGGGCGCAGCCGATACGGTGGTGCAGCCCAATGCGGTGCAGAAGCTGGTCGACAAGCTGCGCACCCAGAAGCACATCACGATCCACCACGAGGAAATCCCCCGCGCCAACCACTTCTTCGAGAACGAGCTTGAGGAATTGATGAAGTCGGTGGACAATTATCTGGACTTCCGGCTCTCGCCCGATTGCCCGATTAAGTGACGGTTTTCGTTAGCGAGCGAAAGCGAGCTTAGGAAAACCGTCATCCCCGCGCAGGCGGGGATCCAGCTCGTCACTCTAGACCATTGAAGTCCGCTAGACCCCCGCCTGCGCGGGGGTGACGGGCTGCGTGACTGTTGAACACGGTCCTCGGCGCCGTTCGTTCCCGCGGGTCGAGCCCGGGACGGGGGCATCGTTGGCCGTATTCCTGTCCGCCAGATGAACGGCTTGATCGCAGGCGCAGCAGAGCGATTGTTTTCCCTCACCTTTCTCTACCAATTCAGTTGCAAAAATTACAGTCCTGAAAAACAACGCGAAAGTTCTTCGTCCCTAGTAAAAAGCATAGTACCTTCGATCCCGAGCGGGGCCGGAGGGTTTTGCTCACAGCGTTGGTGTCATTCGCACTCCGGCCACTGCTCCCACGTAGATGGAGAGAGGAGCCCCCTTGCGATGAACTATGCTTCTGCCAATCGCCGTCCCAACCCCGCTGCCCTTGTCGGCGCGCTTGGCATTCCCGGTGCCTTCGGCGCACTGCTGGTGGTGGGCCTTGCGGTGACGGTGGCGACCAAGCCTGCCGGACCCCGGATCAAAGGCGAGATTATCACCGAAACCATCCTGCCCCCGCCGCCGCCCACACCCGACAAGCCGCAGCCGGATCAGAAAACCACGTCCACCACCACCACGCCCATCCCGGACGCGCCGCGGCCTGCCGAACTGCCAACCGACATCAACCTTGGCGAGACGGTATTCAACTTTCCCGTCACCGGCACCCCTGCGGGAACCGGCACCGGGATGGGCGAGATCGGGTTCCCCATCCCCGGCCCGAGCGCATCGCCCTTCGATCCGGTCGGCGCGCGCCCGCGCGGCAATCCGGGCAAGTGGGTGACGAACAACGACTACCGCTCGCGCTGGATCATGGAGGAGCTTTCGGGCACAGCGCGCTTCACCCTCGCGATCGACGCCAGCGGGAAGGTGACCGGCTGCACCGTCACCCGCTCGACCGGCCATGCCCCGCTCGATGCGGCGACCTGCGACCTCGTGACCAAGCGCGCCCGGTTCGAAGCCGCGCGGGACGGCAATGGCAAGCCGGTAGCGGGCAGCTACAGCGGCACGATCACCTGGCGAATCCCCGAGTAAGCCGACGAGGCCCGCCGGGGAGGGTTTGCCCTAGCCTTCTCCGGCGGCCTTCAATTGCGTGATCGGGGCCTCGCCCCCCTCGGTCGGGATGGTCCAGATCAGCACGTTGATCACCGCGATCACGGCGAGCAGCACCATCAGCGCCGGGTTTTTCACCTCGCCCGTCCGCCGCCACAGGACGAAGGCCCCGGCCACCAGCGCAAGCGCCGCCAGCATCACGATCGAAAGCACAATATCGGTCATGCCCCGCTCCTAACCCGCCTTCGCGGCCCGGTGCAATTGACTTGGGGTGCCTGCCCCGCCAAACCTTTCGGCATGAGAGAGAGATTTACCCAATTCACCCGCCGCCGGACGCTTGCTGCGCTGGGCGGTGTTTCCACCCTGGCTTTGCTCCCCGCCGCCGCACGCGCGGCGAGCGATGCACCGCCCGCCGGCGGCCCGATTGCCGGGCTCGACCCCGATGCCGCGCTCGACCGGATCGCTTACCGGATGCTCGCGCATGAACCGGGCCGCGCGACCGGCGCGGGCGTCGACACCGGCGAATATGCCGCGTGGCGATCGACCTTCGGCACGCCGGGCGAAGTCGGACGGCAGGCCTATGCCGCCAGCCTGAAAGAGATGGTCGCCGAGGTCCGCGCCTACCCCAAGGATGGGCTGACCAGCGACCAGCAGATCGGCTTCGAAGTGGTCGAAACCGCCTTCTCCCGCGCCATCGAAGGCATGGCCAAGCCCTACGGCGATGTCGCGGTCGGCAGCTGGCGCAATGCGCCTTACGTGGTGATCCAGAATGTCGGCGGCTATATTGACATGCCGCGCTTCTTCTCCTCGACCCAGCCGCTCGCGACCGCCGATGATGTCGGCCCCTATCTCGACCGGCTGATCGAAGTCCCCGCGATCCTCGATGGTGAGCGTGAGCGGATCACCGCCGCCCGCGCGATGGGCGTGGTGCCGCCAGCCTTCCTGCTCGACAAGGCCATCGCCCAGATGGAAGCGAGCATCGCAGGCGCGACCGAGGCCTATGCCGGGCCGCTCGAAGGCTCCGAATTGGCGGAGGCCAAGTCTGCCGCCGCACAGGCCGCCCGCATTGCCAAGCGCGGGATCGTCCCCGCGCTCGAACGCCAGCTCGCCGAACTTAAGACCCAGCGCGCGTCCGCCAAGGATTCCGCCGGGATCTGGGCGCAGCCGATGGGCGAGGAATATTACGCCTGGTCGCTGGGCGCATCGACCACCACCAATCTCAAGCCCGACGAAATCCACCGTCAGGGCCTCGCCGAGCTCGACGAACTCCACGGCAAGATGGACCCGATCCTCAAGAAGATCGGCTACTCCAAGGGCAGCGTTGGCGAACGGATGCGGGCGCTGGCCGATGATCCGCGCTACCAGTTTGCCGAGGGCGATCCGGGCCGCAAGGAGATCTTCGCCTTCATCGAAGAGCGCCTCACCTGGATCAAATCGCAGATGCCGCGCGCCTTCACGCAGGTCGTCAATCCGCGCATGGAAGTGGTGCGTCTGCCGCTGTCAGAAGAGCCCGGCGCGCCCGGCGCTTACGGCGGGGCGGGCAGCAAGGATGGCAGCATTCCGGGGCGGTTCTGGATCAACCTCAGAACCACGGATCTGCACCGCCGCTATGACCTCGCGGACCTCACCTTCCACGAGGCGATCCCCGGCCACGTGTGGGAGGGCGAGTTCTCCAACCGCCTCCCGCTGATCCGCTCAATCCTCGCCTTCAACGCCTTCAGCGAAGGCTGGGCGCTCTATGCCGAGCAGCTCGCGGACGAACTCGGCGCTTACAAGGGCTTTGAAGTCGGGCGGCTGGGCTTCCTCCAGTCCCTCGCCTTCCGCGCCTGCCGCCTGGTGGTCGACACCGGGCTGCACTCCAAGCAGTGGACCCGCGAACAGGGCCGCGCCTTCTTTGTCGAACGCAACGGCTCCAAGGTCGAGGAAGTCGCCTCCGAGGTCGACCGCTATTGCAGCTGGCCGGGACAGGCCTGCGGCTACAAGATCGGCCACAGCCAGATCCTGCGCCAACGCGAACGCGCCAAGGCGGAACTGGGCGGCAAGTACGACATGCGCGAATTCAATACCGCCTTGGTGCTGGGCGGCAACGCCCCGCTTTCGGTGATGGCGAACACAGTCAGCCGCTACATCTCGGGGGCCAAGGGGTAAGCCGAAGGACGAATTGCAATCCCCCACCCCTGACCCCATGTTGCAACGCGCGCATGGCAGGTAGGCAGATGGGCAGGAGGGCCGCATGGAAACCTTAGGACAAGACCTTGAAACCATGCGCCGGGTGCCGCTGGCGCCCGCGCATGTCGATGCCATCTGCGCGATCGGGGGCGAGGTGTTCTACCCCGCCGGTGCGATCGTCATGGACATTGGTGAGCCGATGGACCGGTTCATCTATGTCCTCGAAGGCGATATCGAGGTGGTCGATCCCTATACGGGCGAACGGATGCTGCCGTCCTCGCTCGGGCCGACGCAATTTCTGGGCGAGATCGGGTTCCTCAACCGCGGCACCAACATCATGCGGATGCGCGCCTCGGTCGACACCCGCGTGATCGAAGCGCCACGCGAAGCGATGCTCGAACTGATGAGCCGGGTGCCGGAACTGTCCGACCATCTCATCACCGTGTTCGCCGCGCGGCGGCGCAAGCAGTTCGAGGCGCGCAATGACACGATCAAGGTGATCGGCGCGGACCGCGATCCGAAGGTGCAGGCGGTCGAGCGCTTCCTGTCGCGCAACCGCATTCCGTTCCAGAGCTATGATATGGACGCGACCGACCGTGAAACCGCGTCGGTGTGCAGCCTGATCGGGCACACGCCAGGGGTCATCGTCGGCGCGGACACGCGGCTGGACGACCCCACCCCGCGCAAGGTCGCGCAATATCTCGGCATGGACCTCGGCATCTGTGCCGAACGGACCTACGAGCTGCTGATCGTCGGCGGCGGCCCGGCAGGCGTCGCGGCGGCGGTCTATGCGGGCTCTGAGGGGATCCCGGCGCTGGTGGTGGAGGATACCGCTGTCGGCGGGCAGGCTGGCACGTCGAGCCGGATCGAGAATTACATGGGCTTTCCCACCGGCATCAGCGGCACCGATCTCACCTGGCGCGGCCAGGTGCAGGCGATGAAGTTCGGCACGCGCTTCGTGATGCCGCGCCGGGTCGAAGCCCTGTCGCGGCGCGCGGACGGCGCCTTCTGCGCGACGCTGGACGATGGTGACGAGCTGTGCGCCCGCGCAGTGCTGGTGGCGACCGGGGTGCAATATCGCCGCTTGCCGCTCGACAATCTGGAGGAACTGGAAGGCGCGGGCATCTTCTATTCGGCAACCGAGATGGAAGCGCGCTTCTGCGGCAAGACCGAAGCGGTGGTGATCGGCGGCGGCAATTCGGCGGGGCAAGCCGCGATGTTCCTCAGCCGCGCGGCGAGCCATGTGCATCTGGTGGTGCGATCGGGCAGTCTGGCGGCGTCCATGTCGAGCTACCTCTCGCAGCGTTTGGAGGCCGATCCGCGCATCACGATCCACTATCACAGCGCCGTGACCGCGCTGCATGGCGAGAGCTGGCTCGAAGCCATCACCCTGCGCACCAAGGACACCGAGCAGCGGATCGCCACCCGCGCGCTGTTCATCATGATCGGCGCTGCGCCCAACACGGGCTGGCTGTCCGGCATGGCCGAAACCGACGACAAGGGCTTCGTGCTGACGGGCGCTGCGGCTGGGCAGGCGGACGACTACGCCACCACTGCCCCGGGCATCTTCGCGGTCGGCGATGTGCGCGCCAACTCGGTCAAGCGCGTGGCGAGCGCTGTGGGCGAAGGGTCGGTCGTGGTCAGCCGCATCTGGCAATATCTGGAGGATACGCGGGCGGCTGGCGGCTGACCCAGCCGATCCATTCGTCGCAAGCCTCTGGCCAGATGCAGAAATCCGGGTAATCTCACGCCACTTGCAGTGCCGTCGCTGGCGCTGCGAACACGGGGGGCTTTGCCATGATGACCGCGTTTTTCCGCATTCTTGCCGCCACGCTTGCCTTGCTGGTGAGCCTGCCCGCGCGGGCGGAATGGTATGAGGCGTCGAGCGACCACTTCGTCATCTATGCTGATGACAAAGAAGCCGACATCCGGAAATTCGCCGAGAACCTTGAGCGCTATCACAGCGCGATGGCATTTCTCACCGGCCAGAAAATCGAAAAGCCCAGCCCGTCGAACCGGGTGACGATCTTCGTGGTGGGCGACCAGCGTGACATGCGTGAGTTGAGCGGTAGCCGCAGCGTCGGTGGCTTCTACATCCCGCGCGCAGGCGGCAGCCGGGCGTTCGTACAGGAAATCCGCAACCAGAAGGGCTATCCGCATTTCTCAACCATCGTGATGCTGCACGAATATGCGCACCACTTCCTGATTTCCTCCTCGCGCTTTCCGATGCCGCGGTGGTGGAACGAGGGTGCGGCGGAATTCTTTGCGGCGGCGACCTTCAACCTTGATGGCAGCCTGCTGATCGGCCGGGCGGCGCAGCATCGCGGGGGCGAGCTGGTCTTTGCCGATCCTGTCCACGTCCGCGAGTTGCTCGACCCGGAACTGTATGAAAAGCAGAAAGGCAAACGTTTCGACGCATTCTACGGCAAGAGCTGGCTGCTGTATCACTACCTGACCTTCTCCAAGGAACGGGTTGGACAGATGGGACAATACCAGCGCAACCTGTTCAATGGTATGGCACCGCTCCCCGCTGGCGAAGCAGCGTTCGGCGATCTTGATGTGCTGGAGCGTGAATTGGCAGCCTATCTGCGCGGCGGCCGTTTCATGACATTTGTCCTGCCACCCGAAAAGCTGAGCGTCGGCAACCCCGTTGTCTTGCGCAAGTTGCCCCCCGGAGAGGCCGCCATCATGCCGCTGGTGATCCGGTCGCAGCGCGGTGTGGATGCCGAGGAGGCGGCTAAGCTCCTGCCCGACGTGCGCGCCATCGCTGCGAAGTATCCCGATGATGCGGGCGTTCTGGCCGCGTTGGCCGAAGCGGAATACGACGCGGGCAACAATGCTGAAGCCATCGCTGCGGCCGACCGCGCCATTGCGGCCGATCCTTCGCGCACCAATGCCTATGTCCAGAAAGGCTATGCGCTATTCCGGTTGGCAGGCGACGCTGATGACAGGGCAGCCGCCTATGAGGCGGCAATGAAGCCGTTCGAGGCGCTGAACGCGATCGAGAATGATCACCCGCTGCCGCTGATCTATTACTACCGCAGTTTCGCCGAACGCGGCGCAACACCGCCTGAAAGCGCCCGCGCGGCGCTGGAACACGCCTCGCGGCTGGCGCCCTTCGATCAGGGCTTGCAGCTCAACACCGGGATGATGCTGATCAAAGAGGGCAAGCTGGAGATCGCGCGTGACCTGCTTTCCCCCGTTGCGGCCAATCCGCATGGTGGCGGAGCGGCGGGGCGGGCCAAGCAGATACTCGCCTTGCTCGACAAGGTACCGCCCGGCGGCGCGATCACGATTGAAGATTTGGCGGACGAAGATGATACGCCTGCCGAGCCGGAGGCGGGGGAATAAGCCCCCGCTTCGGCTCGGTCCTTAGCTCTTGCCGCCCAGCAGGCCCTTCGCCATGTCCATGATGTCGTCGATGGGGTTGCCGTCGCCATCACGGTCGAGGATCGAGGCGAAGTTGCTCAGCGAACCTTCGCCGCCGATAGCGTCGACGATCTGATTGAGAATGTCCGGGCTGAGGCCGGTCTTTTCCGCCGCCAGCGTCACCGTGTCGCCATCAAGCTGATGGGTCTTGCCCAGCGCCGCGATCGCCTGTCCGGCCATCGCCGGATCGATCCCGATCTTGGCCGCGAGGTTCACCACATCGTCCGGCGCGCCGCCGATGTTCTTCAGAATGCCGTCGAGAATGCTCATGTCGTTTTCCTCCGAGTCGCTCTTGTGGCGACTGTGGGCCAACTGCGCGGCGATTCAATGAAAAAGCCCCGCTCCGATCTTACGCCGGGCGGGGCTTCTCCCTCTCCAACAGGAAATGCGGCTCAGGCGGCGACGGGCGCCGGGGCGGCTTGCAGCACGCCTTCATCGACATGGGCTTCGAACTGCGCGAAGTTGTCGATGAACAGCTGCACCAGCTTCTTAGCGGTCGCGTCATACTCAGCCGCATCAGCCCAGGTGCTGCGCGGGTCGAGGATGGTCTGATCGATCCCGGCTGCGGCCAGTACGGGCACGTGCACCGGCACGTCGAAGCCGAAATTGGGGTCCTTGCGGAACTCGACATTGTCCATGTCGCCATCGAGCACGGCGTTCAGCAGCGCGCGGGTGGCCTTGATCGGCATCCGCGAGCCAGTGCCGTACTTGCCGCCGGTCCAGCCGGTGTTGACCAGCCAGCATTCGACCTTGCCATTCGGTCCGCCCTTGGCGATCCGCTCTTTCAGCAGATTGCCATAGACGCTCGGGTGACGCGGCATGAAGGCAGCGCCGAAGCAGGTCGAGAAGGTCGCTTCCGGCTCGGTCACGCCGATTTCGGTACCGGCCACCTTGGCGGTGTAGCCGCTGAGGAAATAGTACATCGCCTGATCCGCGGTCAGCCGCGCAATCGGAGGCAGCACTCCGAAGGCATCGGCGGTCAGCATGATCACGTTTGACGGGGCTGGGCCGAGGTTCTTCTCGCTCGTGTTCGGGATGAACTCGATCGGGTAAGCGCCGCGCGTGTTCTCGGTCTTTGACGAATCCGTGAAGTCGAGCTCGCGCGTGTCCTCGTCCATCGCCACGTTCTCGAGGATCGTGCCGAACATCTGCGTCGTGGCGTAGATCTCCGGCTCGCCCTCGGCCGAGAGGTTGATCATCTTGGCGTAGCAGCCACCTTCGAAGTTGAAGACCGCCGTGTCCGACCAGCCATGCTCGTCATCGCCGATCAGCGTGCGGCTGGCATCGGCGCTGAGGGTGGTCTTGCCGGTGCCGGACAGGCCGAAGAAAATCGCGCTCTTGCCGTCCGTGCCGATATTGGCCGAGCAGTGCATCGGCATCACGCCCTGCGCGGGCAGGAGGTAGTTGAGCAGGCCGAACACGCCCTTCTTCATCTCGCCCGAATATTCGGTGTTGCCGATCAGGATCAGCTTCTCAGTAAAGCTCACCGCGATCACGGTATCACTGCGGCAGCCGTGGCGTTCCGGGTCGGCCTTGAAGCTGGGCAGGTTGATGATGGTGTATTCGGGGTCGAAGCTTGCCACTTCTTCCGCCGAGGGACGGACCAGCAGCGTGCGCACGAACAGGCTGTGCCATGCCATCTGGGTGATGACGCGCACGTTGACGCGATATTCCGGCTGCGAGCCACCGAACAGATCGGCGACGTAGAGTTCGTCCGAGCCTTCGAGCTCCTTGAGGAAATCGGCCTTCAGCGCGGCGAAGTGTTCCGGGCTCATCGGCTGGTTGATCGGGCCCCAGTTGATCGTGTCCTGCGTGGTGTCATCGCGGACAATATACTTGTCCTTGACGCTGCGGCCGGTGAACTTGCCGGTCTCCACCAGCAACGCGCCATGCTTGGTCAGCTTGCCCTCACCCTTGGCCAGCGCGTGCTCGACCAGAGCGGCGGTGCCGAGGTTGGCATGAAGCGTGGCCCCGGTGTGGAGATTCTGGGCGGCCAACGGGGTTGCGAGCGAGGTCAACATACGTCTCCTGGGCAGGACAGCAGCAAGGTCGTGTTCGGCAGGTGACGGACCGGCTGATCCCAGCGAATCCCCGCAACCATCCGTCACGTCCGTAGCACCTGCCCCTTAGCATCTGCGCATACGTATGCAACTACGGGCGGAGTTCCGTGCAAGCAGCCGTTCGATCCCTGGTCCGATGCCTTAGTTTGCACACCTCCTGGCGTCAAACGCGCTGCGCCATAGCAAATTTGGGGAGCGGCCAAATGCAGCTTTCCCGCCCGTATGTTACCGCCGCCCAGCGCCAGCATTGCGATTGGCGCAGCTTGGCGCTACCCCCTCAGCCATGCAATCGCAGGGGCAGAGAGGATAGACGCCATGTCCGACAGCACCACCGAACAGCCCCCCTTGCCCGCGGCCGCAGACCCCGTCAGCGCGGATGCCCGCAAGCTTCAGATCGCGTTGGTCGATGATGATCGCAACATCCTCACCACGGTGGCGATTGCGTTGCAGGCCGAAGGCTTTGCCACGCGGCTCTATTCCGATGGCGAGACCGCGCTGAAAGCGCTGCTCGACAATCCGCCGGACCTCGCTGTGTTCGATATCAAGATGCCCAAGATGGACGGGATGGAGCTGCTCCGCCGTCTGCGCGCGCATTCGCCGCTGCCGGTGATTTTCCTCACCAGCAAGGATGATGAAAGCGACGAGGAAGCCGGGCTGGAACTGGGCGCGGATGATTACATCGCCAAGCCGTTCAGCCTGCGCCTGCTGATCGCCCGCATCCGCGCGATCCTGCGGCGGGCCGAACCGCTGGTGGCAGGGGCCAGCCCCGCCGCCACGCCCGAACCAGCGCCCGCGACGCTCAACCGCGGCCGCCTGTTCATGGACCCGGCGCGCCATCAGGTGATGTGGGATGGCGAGACGGTCAGCCTCACCGTGACCGAATTCCTGATCCTTGAAGCCCTCGCGATCCGCCCCGGCGTGATCAAGAGCCGTAACCAGTTGATGGACGCGGCCTACCCCGACGACGTCTTCGTCGATGATCGCACGGTCGATAGCCATATCAAGCGGATGCGGCGCAAGTTCCGGTTGGTCGATCCCACCTTCGACGGCATCGAAACGCTCTACGGCGCGGGCTACAGCTTCACTGATGGCTAAAGGCGCAAGCGGTGAGCAGCTGACCGCCACCGGGCGGTTCGCGCTGACGGGCCGCATTCTGGCGGTCAACATCCTGCCGCTGCTGATCATGGGCGGCGGGCTGCTCTATCTCGATTCGTACCGCACGCAGCTGATTAACGAGCGGTTCAAGCTCGCCCGGATCGAAGCGCAGATCACTGCCGAGGCGCTGGCCGGGGCCACCCGCGAACGGCAGGAGGCGCTGCTGGTGCAGATCGGCAAGGAACAGCGGATGCGGCTGCGGATGTTCGATGCCAAAGGCGCACTGACCGCCGACAGCTTCGCGCTGGCCGAGCCGTCCTTCCGGTTCAATGACATCAGCGATGACGACTGGGAACAGCGCTTCTCGCGTTGGCTCGACCGCACGGTCGACACCATCGTCAGCGCCGAGGCGGTGCAGGACTATGTCGAGCCCGAAGCGCAGGAGGCGGACGCCTGGCCCGAACTCGCCCGCGCGCGCGAGCTCGGGCTGAGCCAAGTGCGGCTCTATGATTGGCGCGATGGCACGCCGGTCATCACCGCGGCCGTGCCGGTCGGCCTGCAAGGCGCGACACTGCTGACGGTGCGCAACGCGGTCGACATCACCGAAAGCGTGCGCGCGGCGCGCACCACGCTGGGCTTTGCGATGGTGCTGCTGCTGGCGGCCTCGGCGCTCTTGTCGCTGTTTCTGGCGCGGACCATCGTCACCCCCCTGCGGCTGCTGGCGCGCGCGGCGGTGCGGGTGAAGCAGGGGCGCGACCGCGAGGTCGAAGTGCCGCGCCTGCCCCAGCGCAGTGACGAGATCGGGCTGCTCGCCCGCGCGGTCTCGGACATGACCGGCGCGCTCCGGCAGCGGATCGACGCGGTCGATACCTTCGCGGCCGACGTGGCGCATGAAATCAAGAACCCGCTCGCCTCCCTGCGCAGTGCGATCGACACCCTGCCGCGCGTGGAAGACCCGGAGCTGCGGTCCGAACTGATCCAGATCGCCACCCATGACGTGCGCCGGATCGACCGCCTCGTCACTGAAATCGCCGCCGCCAGCCGGGTCGATGCCGAAATCAGCCGCGCGACGCTGGAACGGGTCGATCTGGCCGAACTGTTCGCGAACTTGATCCGCAGCCGTGAGGATCGCGGGATGAACGGCGGCAGGCGGATCGTGCTCGACGCGGCACCGGGCAGCCATATCGTGATGGGCGTGCCCACCCAGCTGGAACGCGTGGCCGAAAACCTGATCGACAACGCCGTGTCCTTCTCGCCCGCAGACGGCGTGGTCAGCGTCTCGATCCGCCGGACCGGGGGCCAGAGCATCACCGAAGTCTGCGACGAAGGCCCCGGCATCGCCGCCGATGCGCGCGAGGCAGTGTTCCGGCGGTTCCATTCCGACCGGCCCGAGGGCGAGAGCTTCGGCAATCACTCCGGCCTCGGCCTCGCCATCGGCCGCGCGATTGCCGAGGCGCATGACGGCACGCTCAGCGCAGACGCCCGCCCCGACGGCGCGCCCGGCGCGTGCCTGCGGCTGCGCTTGCCGGCAGCATGAGCGAGACCGTGATACAGGCAAGCGCGGTGGTGATCGGGGGCCGCGCGCTGCTGATCGAAGGGCCGCCGGGCAGCGGCAAATCCAGCCTCGCGCTGGCATTGGTGGATCGCGGCGCGGGGCTGATCGGCGATGACGGCGTGACGCTGACAGTGGAAGACGACGTGCTCATCGCCAGCCCGCCGCCGCACATTGCCGGGCTTATGGAAGTGCGCGGGGTCGGCCTTGTCACCCTCCCCGTCGCCCCGCCCGCGCCGGTTGCGCTGATCCTTCAGCTGGGCGGCCCGGTGTCGGAGCGCCTCCCCGAAACACCGCTCGCCCGGCGCATCATCAACGGGGTTGCCGTGCCGATACTCGGCTTCGATTCCGGCACCATCGCCCCCGCTCCGCGCGCCGAATGGGCGCTCGCCATGCATGGTCTCGACATCAAACCCGCTTCCCTTTGCCGCCCAGACGCGCCAGATGACAGCGCATGAGCGAGCCTGAAGCCCCTCTTCCCCAGCGCCAGCTGCTGCTGGTCACTGGCCTTGCCGGCGCGGGCAAGTCGACCACGCTAGCGGTGCTGGAGGATCTTGGCTGGGAGACGATCGACAACTTCCCGGTGCGGATGCTCAAGCGCCTCGTCACCATGCCCGACGAAGCGCGCGGGCCGCTCGCCATCGGGTTCGATTCGCGCACCCGCGGCTTTGTCCCGGCCGACATCATCGCGCTGATGAAGGACCTCGCCGCCCGGCCCGACATCGCACTCACCTTCCTGTTTCTCGACTGCGCCGGGGGCGAGCTTGAACGCCGCTTCAATGAAACCCGCCGCCGCCACCCTATGGCTGACGGACGCCCTGTGCAGGAGGGCATCGCCGCCGAGCGCGAATTGCTCGAACCCCTGCGCCGCTGGGCCGAGGTGATGATCGACACCACGGCGATGAGCAGCAATGATCTGCAAACCCGCATCCGCGAGCTGTTCGATCCGGCCAGCAAAGAAGCGGGCGTGACGATCACCCTGTCGAGCTTCGGCTTTGCCCGCGGGATGCCGCCGCTCGCCGATCTGGTGTTCGACATGCGCTTCCTCGACAATCCGCACTGGGTGCCCGAGCTGCGCGAACAGACCGGGCAGGACGCCGCCGTGGGCGCGCATATCGAGCGAGACCCCGCCTTTGCCGAAGCGTTTGAACGCATGCGCGACCTCTTGCTGATGCTGCTCCCGCGCTATGCCCGGCAGGGAAAGCCCTATGTCCATATCGCCTTTGGCTGTACCGGCGGGAGACACCGATCGGTCTTCACCACCGAGCGGATGGCTCAGGCCTTGCGCACCGCCGGGTTTTCGCCCACTGTCCGGCACCGCAATCTGGGCTCGCGTGCGGCCGATACCATTGAACGGGATCGCCGCTAGGACCCGGCACGGTAGAATCCGCCGCAATGCACCCCGCACGCATTGTCGGTTAAGGTAGAAACGCGTAAGGCAGCCCCCTTGGCGGGCAGTTAACGGACCCCTATTCACGCATGATCGGCTTGATCCTGGTAACCCATGGCCGCCTCGCGGACCAGTTTGTCGAGGCAATGGAGCACGTGGTCGGCCCGCAGGACGGGATCGTCACGGTCTGCATCGGCCCCAGTGACGATATGGAGCAGCGCCGCGCCGACATTGCGGACGCGATTGCTTCGGTCGACAATGGCAAGGGCGTCATCATCCTCACCGACCTGTTCGGCGGCACCCCGTCGAATCTGGCGATCTCGCTGCTCGATGCCGGGCATGTCGAGGTGATCGCGGGCATCAATCTGCCGATGCTGATCCGGCTCGCCGGTGCGCGCAAGGCGATGGATGTCTCCGCCGCGGTCCACGCTGCGCAGACCGCCGGGCGCAATTACATCACCATCGCCAGCGAATTGCTGGGGCAGGACACTGCCCCCGCACGGGCCAAGGCCTGAAGGCTCGCTGCGTGGGGGAAGCACGGCAAAGCGTCACCATCGTCAACCGCCGGGGCCTGCACGCCCGGGCGAGCGCGAAGTTCGTCGGCGCGGTGGCCACCCTGCCCGATGGCGTGAAAGTCACCGTCACCAAAGCTCCGCATAGCGCGGCGGGCGGATCGATCCTCGGGTTGATGATGCTGGGCGCGGCCAAGGGCGACACGGTCGAAGTTGCGGTTGAGGGTGAAAACGCCGAGGCGGTGCTGGCCGATCTGATCGCGCTGGTCGCGGGCGGCTTCGGGGAAGATTGACGCGCGCGGCCCAAACCGCCAGCGATCCCGCCATGCGCAAGCACATCACCGGCTTTTCCAATCCGACCGTCAAATATCTGCGGTCCCTGCGCGACAAGAAGCATCGCAAGCGCGCCGGCCAGTTTCTGGTCGAAGGGCTGCGGCTGCTTGAGGACGCGCGCGCTTCGGGCCGGGTGCCGCAGACGCTGGTGATGGCCGAGGGGCGCGAGCACACGCTGCTCGCCCGGCTTGAGGCTGACGTTGTGGCGGCAGGCGGTGAGGTGATCGAAACCACGCCCGACATCCTCTCCAAGATCACTGGCAAGGACAATGCCCAGAGCGTCGCGGGGGTGTTCGACGAATGGGACACGGCGCTTGAGACGCTGGACCGCAGCGCCGCGCCGATCTGGCTGGCGGCGCAGGCGCTGCGCGATCCGGGCAATCTCGGCACGATGCTGCGCACCTGCGACGCGGTGGGCGCTGGCGGGCTGATCCTGATCGACGATTGCGCTGACCCCTTCAGCGCCGAAGCCGTCCGCGCGAGCATGGGCGCGGTGTTCACCGTGGGCGTAGCGCAGGCGCGGTGGGAGGAATTTTTGCCGTGGTTGCGCGGTAGCGCAGGCCAGCTGGTGGCAGCATCCCTGCGCGATGCGGTGCCCTATCGCGGGGCGGCCTATGCGGCTCCGTGCTTCATTCTGGTCGGCAACGAATCGCAGGGGCTGCCGGAGGACTATGAGGCGGCCTGCGATCTGCGCGTCACCATGCCGATGAAGGGCCGCGCGGATTCCCTAAACGCAGCGGTCGCGGGCGCTGTGCTGGCTTACGAGGTGCTGGCGGCGATTGGCGAAGCCTGACCAGGCGCAGCGTTCACGCGTTGCCGATGCACCAGGGATCAGGCTTCATGTCGACCGGCGGATCGGCCAGCCCGGGCTGCGGGAAGCGCGCCTTGAAGGTGAAGCTCTGCGGGGTCGGGCCATAACGATCCAGCATCCACAGGCGCGAAAGTCCCTCGTCGATGCTGGGGCGGTGGCCTGCGGGCACCCACCACAGGGCCTGATAGGCGCCTTCGAAGCGGTGGAAGTATTCGCGCCGCCGCGCCATTTCGGGGGTGTGCCCTGAACGATAGACGAAGGCGAACAGACTTTCCGCGTCCTGCCATACCGACATGTTGAGCAGCAGCAGCGGATCGGAGGCGACGTCGAAGTCAGTGGCATTGCCGCTGTCCGATTGCAGCCGTCAGATGAAGCCGGGCGAGGTATCGGCGATGGCGTTGATCCGTTCGAGCGCGTCGAAGAAGGGCTGCACCCGCGGATCGCCCTCGGGGGCGAGTAGCTTGCCGATATTGATCTGCGCCAGTTGCCAACCGCTGCCCTGCCCGTCCATCCGCTCTACTCCGCTGCGTCCTTACTTGCCTCAAGTGCCGGGTACTCGGCGTCCACCGCGTCGCCATCAGCCGCATTGTAACGCGGCGCGCTTTCCACGAGCGGCACGTCCTCGATTTCGCGCTTGCCGATTTCGATGCCCTTCTCGGCCAGCCGCCGTCCGGATGACAGCACGTTGCGCTCAAAGCTGCCGACGAACTTGTTGTAATTGTTGACCGCGCTTTCGAGCCCGCCGCCGACGCGCTTGAGGTGCTCGGCTGCGGTGGCGAGGCGGTCATACAATTCCGCGCCCATCCGGCCGATCTCCGCCGCTTCGCTCGCCATCTTGTCCTGCCGCCACACCTGCGCGACGGTGCGCGCGATCGCGACGAGGTTGGTCGGGGTCGCCAGCAGCACCTTGTTGCGGAAAGCGAAGTCCCACAATTCGGGATCATGTTCGAGCGCGGCGGCAACGAAATGCTCGCCCGGCACAAACATCACCACATAATCGGGCGCGTCGTCGAACTGGCTCTGGTAGCTTTTCGAACCCAGCGTCTGCACATGGTTGCGCATCGATTTGGCGTGGAGGTCGAGGTGGCGCTTTCGCTCGCCTTCGTCATCGGCCTCGAACGCGGCCTGATAGGCGTTGAGCGACACCTTGGCGTCGATCACAAGCTTCTTCTGCCCCGGCACATTGACGATCGCATCGGGCCGCAACCGGCCATCGGCAGTGTCCATCGATTGTTCGAGGTGGAAATCCGTATGTTCGGCCAGCCCGCATTGTTCGAGCACGTTCTGCAAGGCCCGCTCCCCCCAGCGCCCGCGCGCTTTGGGGGCGTTGGTGAGCGAATTGCCGAGCCGCTGCGCCTCGCGCCGCACCTGTTCCTGCCCGTCGCGCATCGACTGGATCAGGCCGGAGAGCTGCCCGAAGGCATCGGTGCGCTTGGCCTCCAGCTCGGCGACCTGCCGCTCGTAGCTCGCCAGCTTGTCGCCCACGGGAGACAGCAGCGCCTTGAGCTTGGCCTCGCCCGCTTCCTCGGACTGGCGGAACCGCGCATCGGCCCGCTCCAGAAAGGCCTTCTGCGCTTGCTCCAGCACCCGGCTGCCGGCGTTTTCAAACTCCTTGCGCAAGGACTCCTGCGCGGCGAGCAGGCCCGCCTTCTGTTCGGCAAAGGCCTTCTCCCGCTCAGCCGCAGCGCTTTCCAGCGCGGCGAGGCGTTCCGCCAGCGCCGCACGGTCGGCCTGCACGGCATCGAGCCGCGACAACAAGCCATCTGCCTGCCCCGCCCGTTCCTTCAGCCCGGCGACTTCAATGCGCGCTTCGCCCAACTCCGCAATGGCGCGGGCGAATTTCGCCTCCCCCTCGGCCCCGCTCGCCTCGGCCGCAGCGAGCCGCGCGCGCAGGTCTGCCAGCGGACGTGAGGCGAGGAACCAGCCGAGCGCGGTGCCGATAACGAGGGCGACGATCGAGAGAATCGCAGGGTCCATTACTGCTCCAATTGACCGATGAGGAGGCGGGCATGCCCCGCCTCCTCGCGTCGGTCACCTGGTTTACCAAGCGATGTCAGTCTTTGCCTGCTCCTCTGTCAGAAATCCGACAGAGGACTGGAACATGCACTGAGCGCCGTCATTTGACAGCACCACCCAGTAACAAAGACCGTCAATCCAACGCAGCACATAGGGACGACAAGACATGCCGTGTCCTTTCTTGCTGCAATGTTCGGGATTTTGGCCGCCAAAGTCAGGGAGGCATCAACTAAAAAATTACGCCGTGGGCTCCGCAAATACGTCCGCCTTTTTAAAGGGCGTTTCGCAGGCAAAAGCTTATTCGCGTCGGTTTTAGTGTCGCATGTGACCGTTCGCCGCCGTTCCAACGTACTCGCCCGTCGGCGTTTCAGGGAATCGTTAGGCACCTCCTATTCTTAGAACAGGATGCGAACATATCACGCTTGCTAACCGAGTCCAACAGCCTCGCGGTGAAAATGTTGGAAAGCTTGTGGCTACGCCGCGCGGCGGATCTTCTCGAGCTTCTTCAACACCATCGCCTTCTTCAGCCGCGACAGGTGGTCGATGAACAAGATGCCTTCGAGGTGGTCCATCTCGTGCTGCAAGCAGGTCGCCATCAGGCCGGTGAGGTGTTCCTCGTGCGTGTTGCCATCGAGGTCCTGATACCGCACCGTGCAGGTCGCCGGGCGGTCGACGTCCGCGTAGATTTCGGGGACCGAGAGGCAGCCTTCCTGATAGGTCGACAGCTCCTTGGCCGGATCGACGATCACCGGATTGATGAACACGCGCGGATCATTCTTGGTCGCGGGGTGCGTGTGCGAATGGCCGTCATGGCTGCATTCGACGGGCTCGGCGTCGGGGTCTTCGGGCTGGAGATCGATCACCAGCACCCGCTTGGGCACGCCGACCTGAATCGCGGCCAGACCGATGCCGGGGGCATCATACATCGTCTCGAACATGTCTTCGACCAGCGTGCGCAGGTCGTCGTTGAACTCGTGGGGTTCAACCGGAGTCGAGACGGTCTTCAGCCGGGGGTCCGGCACTTCAAGGATTTCGCGGATAGCCATGAGGCCCGAAATAGGGGCCGCGCCAGCAAGGTGCAAGCATGATGCTGCGATCAGAGTGATCGACGCAACCAGCGCTTGCCAACATGGCCGCACGCAGGGCAGCGCCCGAAATAAGACTTTTCCGCATTGGCCTTGTAGCGGATGCCGCCCGTATCCCACACGCTTTCGCGATGGCTGCATTGGCTGCATTCATACGCCCACTCACGCGATTCGCGCTCGACTCCGGGGCCGAAAAGCCAGGTGACGAACCGTTGCGTGCGGTTCATCCGACCGGCCTTCGCGCCCGGAGCGCCTGCGCCAAGGTGCCTTCGTCGAGGTAATCAAGCTCACCACCCACCGGCAAGCCGTGGGCGAGCTGAGTCACGCGCACCGGGAAGGCCTCAAGCCGCTCGGCAATGTAATGCGCGGTGGTCTGGCCTTCCAGGGTGGCGTTCATGGCGAGCACCACCTCGTCGATCCCGCCGCTTTCGACGCGGGCGAGCAAGCTGGCGATGTTGAGGTTTTCGGGCGCGATGCCGTCGAGTGCCGAGAGCCTGCCGCCGAGCACATGGTAGCGCCCGGGAAACAGCCGCGCGCGGTCGAGCGCCCAAACGTCCGACACTTCCTCCACCACGCACAGCGCGCGCCCGTCGCGGCGCGGGTCGGTGCAGATGGCGCAGGGGTCGGACGTGTCGACATTGCCGCAGGTCTGACACTCGACCAGCGTTTCAGCGACGCCCGCCAGCGCTTCGAGCAAAGCGGGGAGCGCAGATTCGCGGTGCTTGACCAGCCACAGCACCGCCCGCCGCGCGGAACGCGGTCCCAGGCCCGGCAGCCGGGCGAGCGCGGAACTCAGCGCCTCGATCTCTTGCGATGCCATGGGGGGAGAGATAGGGGCTGCGCTTCGCTTAACAAAGGCTGCGGGGCACGCTTATGCGCATCATCTTCATGGGGACGCCCGATTTCGCGGTCCCGGCCCTGCGCGCGCTCCATACTGCGGGGCATGAGGTGGTGTGCGTCTACACCCAGCCGCCGCGGCCAGCGGGCCGGGGCAAGCAGCTCAGCCCCTCTCCCGTGCAAGTGGCGGCGGAGGGTTTGGGCCTGCCGGTGCGTTCGCCCGTGTCGCTCAGGAACGCCGAGGCGCACGCGGCGTTCGCGGCGCTGAATGCCGATGTGGCGGTGGTCGCGGCTTACGGCTTGATCCTGCCGCAGCCGGTGCTCGATGCGCCGGTGCATGGGTGCCTCAACATTCACGCCAGCCTGCTGCCACGCTGGCGCGGCGCCGCGCCGATCCACCGCGCAGTGATGGCGGGGGATGCCGAGACGGGCGTCACCATCATGCAGATGGAAGCGGGTCTCGATACCGGGCCGATGCTGCACAAGGTCACGGTGCCAGTGGGGCGCAAGACGACGGGCGAGCTGTTCGAGGAATTGGGCACGCTGGGCGCGGCGGCGATGGTGGCGGTGTTGGCTGATCTCGCCGCCTTCCCGCCCGAGGTTCAGGACGACACGGCGGCGATCTACGCGCCCAAGATCGACAAGGCCGAGGCGAAGATCGACTGGGCCGAAGGTGCCGAGGTGATCGAGCGCAAGGTGCGCGGGCTGGCGCCGTTTCCGGGTGCTTGGTTTGAGTTGGAGGGCGAACGCGTGAAGCTGTTGCTCGCCGAGGTGGCGGGCGCCAGCGGCGCACCCGGCGTGGTGCTGGACGACGACTTCACCATCGCCTGTGGGACAGGCACGATCCGGCCCCTGCGGCTCCAGCGCGCGGGCAAGCCAGTGCTGGACCGCAGCGAATTCCTGCGCGGTCGGCCGGTGGCGGCGGGGACGGTGCTGCGGTGAGTCACCAAACAACATCGTCATCCCGGCGCGGGCCGGGACCCGGTGCCGCAAGCGCAGAGCGTGCCGCTCTGGGCCCCGGCTTGCGCCGGGGTGACGGATTGGCGCAATGACCCGCTTCGCCCTCACCTTGGAATTCGACGGCACGCCCTTCTTCGGGCTGCAACGCCAGTCGCACGGACCGAGCGTGCAGCAAAGCATCGAGGATGCCATCGCGCGGATCACCGGCGAGACCGTCACCCTCCACTCCGCCGGGCGCACGGATGCAGGCGTGCACGCGCTGGCAATGCGCAGCCATGTCGATATCGAAAAGCCCTTCGACCCCTTCCGCCTGATGGCCGCAATCAACGCCCAGGTGCGGCCCGATCCCGTCGCAGTGACCGCCTGCGAGGTGGTGCCGGACGATTGGCACGCGCGCTTTTCCTGCACCGGGCGGCGTTACCTGTATCGCATCGCCAACCGCCGCGCGCCGCTGACGCTCCAGCGCGACCGGGCGTGGCATGTCGCGCAGCCGCTCGACGCGGACGCGATGCACCGCGCCGCGCAGGCGCTGGTGGGGCATCACGATTTCACCACCTTCCGCTCGGTCCATTGCCAGGCCACCGATCCGGTGAAGTCGCTCGATCTGCTTGATGTGGAGCAGGTGGGCGAGGAAATCCACATCCACGCCGCCGCGCGTTCGTTCCTGCATCATCAGGTGCGCAGCATGGTCGGCTGCCTCAAGCTGGTCGGCGCAGGCACATGGCCGGAAAGCCGCATGGCCGAGGCACTGGCGGCGCGGGATCGCAACGCGCTCGGCCTCAACGCCCCGCCGCACGGGCTCTATTTCGTCGCGGCGACCTATCCCGATTGACCTTTCCCTTCGTCATTGCGAGGAGCCTCGAGAGAGGCGACGCGGCAATCCATGTTCCGATGTTGCAATCCTGACGGACCTTCGGGCCATGGATTGCTTCGCTGCGCTCGCAATGACGAAAAAGGGATAAGCAGGATGACCACCGGAAAGCAGCTCTTCACCACCCTCACCGCCGACGGCAAACTGACGCTGGAAGTTGCAGAGAGCACCTTCCCCGCGCCCACGGGCAATCAGGTGCTGGTCAAGATGGAAGCCGCACCGATCAACCCGAGCGATCTTGCGATCCTCACCTCTGCGGCCGATTTCGAGACGGCGGAATATACTCCCGGCAAGGTCGTCGCCACCATGCCCGAGCCGTTCCTGACCGGGAACAAGGGCCGCCACGGCCAGCGCCTGCCTGCGGGCAACGAGGGCGCGGGCACCGTCATCGCCACCGGCGATAGCGACATGGCCAAGGCGCTGATGGGCCAGCGCGTCGCCTGCGTCCCCGGCAATGCCTTCTCGCAATACGCCATCGCCGATGCGATGATGTGCATCCCGCTGGGCGATCACTCGAGCGAGACCGGTGCGTCGAGCTTCGTCAACCCGATGACCGCACTGGGCTTTGTCGAGACGGCGAAGATGGAAGGCCACTCGGCGATCATCCACCTCGCCGCCGCCTCCAACCTCGGCCAGATGCTCAATCGCATTTGCGTCGAAGACGGGATGAAGCTGGTCAACATCGTCCGCAAGGACGAGCATGTTGAACTACTGAAGTCGCAGGGCGCGACCTATGTGGTGAACTCGTCGGCACCCACCTACATGGCCGACCTGCGCGCCGCGATTGCCGAGACCGGCGCCTTCCTCGGCTTCGATCCGATCGGCGGCGGGCAGGCCAGCGATGGCGTGTTGAAGGCGATGGAACAGGTCGCGGCGAGCCAGATGGGCGAGTTTTCGCGCTATGGTTCGAACCAGCAGAAGAAGATGTATATCTACGGCCGGCTTGACCTCAGCCCGACGATCCTGACGCCGTCCTATGGCCTGCAATGGAGCATCGCCGGCTGGCTGCTGACGCCGTTCCTCCAGCGCGCGGGCATGGAAACCGTGGTGCGGATGCGTAGCCGGGTTCAGGCGAACCTCACCACGACCTTTGCCTCCCATTACAAGGCCAAGGTGACGCTCGAAGGGATGCTGGAGAAGGCCGCGATCTGCGATTACCGCCAGATGAAGACCGGCGAGAAGTATCTGGTCACGCCCTGGGGGTGATTTGTCCCACCACCGTCGCCCCGGATCAAGCCGTGGGCGACGGGTGGGGGGCGGTGCAGTTTCCCGTTAGCCGCGCCCAAGCGTGGGCAGCGGCCCGGCGGCGAGGTGTCCCAGGATGCGGTGCAGCGCCGCTTTGTTGCTGTCATCCTCGGCACTCTCTAGCGCGTCTTCGAGCACTTCGCGCAGGTCGTCCGCCTCGACCGGTTCCATGTCCCAATGCGGATACAAGCGCTCGCGCACCTCGACGCTCTGGTCGAGCGTGACGATGTCATGATGCCGCACATCACCATGCAGTTGGGCGATAAGGGTCTGCACCTCGGCAGGAGGCCCTTCGATCCACTGGAAGAACACCCCGCTGCCGAACACCAGCACGCCGGTGATGCCGCGCGCGACATTGCGGCGTTGTGAAAACGCCACCAAGCGGCTGACCTCGTCTGCGTCGACATTGTCGGCGGCAAGACTGCAATAGACGAAGGTTTCGAGCATGACGGCAGCCGGATCCAGTTCGGCATCGTCTGAGAAACCGGGTTCGTCGAACATGGGGAAGCTCACTTTACTGGTGGCGGGCGGAGAGTGCCTCCCGATTTCGCGCCGGGGTTAGCGCATCTCTCGCGACTTTGTAAGGAAGCGGTGACGCATCCCGCCACGCATCGCTCACGCCCCGTCGAACGCCGCCTGCACCTCTGCCGCATCGGTGATGCCGTTTGCCACCAGCACCATCAGCAGCATCCGCGCCTTGGCCGGGCCGAGTGCCCTTGCCGCCACCAGCCCGAGTGCGTCGTCATCAACCTCGACATTGCGGTCGACGATGCCTTCGTCGACCCGGCTGGACCGCACCACCGGCACCCCGCGCGCCGCGGCTTGGGACAGGGCTGCGATCACGCTGGCAGGTGCGTTGCCCTGCCCCATTCCGGCCAGCACCACGCTCTTGCAGCCGATGCCGAGCAGGGCTTCGACCGGCTGTTCGTCCATACCTGCGCCCGCAGTCAGGATCGCGACACGCGGCAGCCGTTCCGGGAAGGCATAGCGTGCGCCCTCCCCCGCACGGTGCGGGGAGCCGAACCAGTCGAGGCTCGCAGGCGTCACGCGCGCCAATGGCCCCCTTGGGAAGCTGCGGAACGCGTCGATCGCCGAGGTCGCGGCCTTGCGCGCATCGCGGGCCGAGAGCACCGCATCGCCCATCACCAGCATCACCCCGCGCCCGGCGGCGGCAGGATCGCTCGCCACCTTCACCGCATTGGCGAAGTTGCGCATCCCGTCCGCACCCACCGCGTCAGCGGGCCGCATCGCACCTACCAGCACGATCGGCTTGGGGCTCGGCAAGGTGAGGTCGAGCAGGAAGCCGGTTTCTTCCGCTGTGTCCGTGCCGTGGGTTATGATCACGCCTGCGATGGCCGGATCAGCTAGCGCGGCGGCGCAGGCGGCGTGGAGCGCCTGCCATTCGGCAAAGCCAATATCCTGCGACCCGATCCGCGCAATCTCCTGCGATACCAGCTTGGCATCGAGGCCGAGCGCGGCAAGGTGGCCGACCAGCACCTCCAGCGCCAGCCCGCCGGGGCGATAGGCCGCGCCGGTGGCGCCGCTGCCCGCGCCGGCAATCGTGCCGCCAGTGCCGAGAACAAGAATGCGTGGGGATGTCATGCGCGCGGCCCTAGAGCCTGTCAGTCCGCGGGGGAAGCGTTGAACTGTTCGAACACGGCCGCCAGACCCGGCACATCGCTCTCCGCCCGCAGCGACGCGAGCGCTTCGTCGATGTCGATTTCAAGCTGCGTGATCCCCGCCTCGTACCCCGTCCCCTCCGCGCCGAGCGAGCGGGCCAGGGTCAGCGCAGGGCGGTTTTCCGGCAGGATATTGACCGACAGATGGCCGAGCCCCTCGCGCTGGCAATCGAGCAGCAGCACCGCGCAGAGCAGCCGCGCAAGGCCCCTCCCGTGGTATTCGTCCACCACCGCGACCGAGAATTCCGCCGTGCCGGGATCGTCGGCCTCGCGGAAGGCATGGACCACGCCCAGCGCGGGCGCATCCGGCAGATCGGAGCGCAGCGCGCCCCAAGCGATGTGATCATGCCCGTCCACTGTCACCAGTGCGCGCAGCACCTGCGGCGGCGCCTCGCGCATCCCGGAGAAGAACCGCAGATAGCGCGACTGGGGCGAAAGCTGGGCGATTCCCTCCTTGATGCGCTGCTCATCATCCTTGCGCACCCGGCGGATGCACACCGGGGTTCCGTCATTCAGCTGCGTCTCGATGATCATGCCGTCGGCGTCCTGCTGCGGTTGCGGCGGTGTTCTAGCATCTTTGGCGGGCCAGGGGCAAAGGCAGCAAAGGCCGCTTGACCCCCGCCCGCTTGTCGCTAAATCGCACCCACCTGCACTGCGCGGGCGGTTAGCTCAGTTGGTAGAGCATCTCGTTTACACCGAGAGGGTCAGCGGTTCGAGCCCGTTACCGCCCACCAGTTTTCACCAGACACAACCATCCGGGGGATGGTTTTGCGTGAAAACTCCCGAGCGCAAGCGAAGGGGTGCCGCCACCTCTACCCCGCCCATACTATCAGGCGCGCGCCGCCAAGAATTCGGGCAGGCTTGCGCCGAAACCATATTCACGGAGAACGGCGATGGATCTGCAACTTGACGGCAAGACCGCTCTGGTGCTCGGCGCGAGCAAGGGGTTGGGGCGCGCCATTGCTGTGTCGCTGGCGGATGAAGGCGCGGATGTGATCACCGTGGCGCGCTCGGCGGATGGGCCGCAGGGGCTTGCGCATATTGTCGCCGATCTCGATGATCCCGCTGCCCCCGCCCAGATCATCGCCCGTGTGCGCGAGACCGGCAAGCCGGTGGATATTCTCGTGCTCAACGCAGGCGGCCCGCCCACCGGCGCGGCGGCGAGCACCACGCCTGGCGACTTTGCCGCCGTGATGGATCGGATGTTCAACGCGCAGCTGGCGCTCGCGCAGGCGTTTTTGCCGGAGATGCGGGCGCGCGGGTTCGGGCGGATTCTCGCGGTCGCCTCGACCAGCCTGATCACCCCGATCCCCGGCCTCGTGCTGTCCAACGCGGTGCGTGCGATGCTGGCATCATGGTGCAAGACGCTCGCGGCCGAAGTCGCGGCGGACGGTGTGACGGTCAACCTGCTGCTCCCCGGCCAGATCGCCACCGACCGGCTCACCAGCCTCCACGGCGCGATGGCAGCGGGCAGCGGGATGACGCATGAGCAGATCACTGCCCGCTCGATCGCAGCAATTCCGGCAGGACGGCTGGGGCGACCCGAAGAGTTCGGCGACATGGCCGCCTTCCTCGCCTCCCCGCGCGCCAGCTTCATCACGGGCTGCGCGATCAAGGTCGATGGCGGGCAAACCGCCACGCTCTAGCCCGCATCGCTTGCGCCGCCCGCCGCAGGCCGGTAGCGCGGGGCCATGTCCTCTGCCTTCATCGCGCTCCAGCATATCCTGCCGCAACACGCCCTCTCGCGCTTCGCCGGGAGCCTTGCCGCAAGCGAGACGCCGTGGCTGCGTGACCGGCTGATCCGCCGCTTTGTCGCAGCCTATGGCGTCGACCTCAGCGAAGCGGCGCGCGGGATCGGGCAGTTTGCGAGCTTCAACGACTTCTTCACCCGCGAGCTGAAGCCCGGCGCACGGCCGCTGGCCGATAGCGCAGCGTTTATCCTCTCACCTGCCGATGGTGCGGTGAGCCAGCTTGGGCCAATCACTGGCGGGCGGATCATTCAGGCGAAGGGGCGCGACTATTCGGTCGCGGAGCTCCTCGGCTGCGGCGCCGCAGAGGCCGCGCGGTTCGAGGGCGGACGGTTCATGACCATCTATCTCAGCCCCAAGGATTACCACCGCGTCCACATGCCCGCCGCTGGCACCTTGCAGGCGACCAGCTACATTCCGGGCGACCTCTACTCGGTCAATGTCGCCACCGCCGCCGGGGTCGACCGCTTGTTCGCCCGCAACGAGCGCCTGTCGTGCCGGTTTGACGGGCCGGACGGGCATTTCGCCAGCGTCATGGTCGGCGCGATGATCGTCGCCGGGATCGACACCGTGTGGCCGAACACCTTCCGCACCCATGCCTCAGCCCCCGTGCACGAGGACTTCGCGGGCAAGGCGCATAGTTTCGCCGCCGGGGACGAGATGGGCCGCTTCTACCTGGGCTCGACCGTGGTGCTGCTGTTCGAGCCGGGCCGTGTGGACTGGCTCGACAGCCTGAAGCCCGGTGATCCCCTGCGCATGGGTCAGGCCATCGCACAGCGGCTGAGCGCCTGACCTATTTCGCGGCGAGGCTCTCGCGAATCAGCGCCGCCGCCGCGGGGCTATCCCACTCGTAACCGCCCGCCACCCGCAGCACTTCCTTGCCGCTGGCGTCGAACAGGATTGTCAGCGGCAACGCGCCTTCAGGGGTGAACTGCGCCGACAGCGCGGTTTCGGGATCGAGCCACGGTTCGAGCTGCTTCAGCCCTGCCCGGGCGAAGAACGGCGTCACCACCTCGGCCCCGCGCAGATCCTGGCTGACGGTGATCACCCGCACCTCGCCCTCCAGCTCCGCCGCCAGCGCATCGAGCTGCGGCATTTCCTTGACGCAAGGCGCGCACCAGGTCGCCCACAGGTTGAGCAGCACCGGCCCATCCTGCGCGCCCAGATCAAGGCTCTGGCCCGCCGGATCGGCGACCGTGATCGCCGGGATGGGCGTGCCGGCAAACTGGCGCGTCATCAGACCTGTCGGAGTCTTGGCCGCTTCGCCCTGCGCAACCGGTTGCGCCGGGGCCTCAGCAGCCCTATCGCATCCCGCCAGCAGCAGGAGCGGTAGTGCCAGAATGAGCGACGAGCGGGACATGACGGGCTCCGATACGGGTGCGACCAACGCCATGTGGGGCGGGCGCTTCGCTGATGGCCCTAGCGCGATCATGCGCGAAATCAATGCCTCGATCCCGTTCGACAAGGCGCTGTGGCGGCAGGATATCGCCGCCAGCAAGGCGCATGTGGCGATGCTGGGCGCGCAGGGTATCATCGCCGCTGACGATGCGCTGGTGATCGCCAATGGCCTTGATGCGGTTGCCGCCGAATATGAAGCCAATGGCGTGCCCGAGGATTGGGACCGCGAAGACATCCACATGACCACCGAGGCGCGGCTGGCCGAGTTGATCGGGCCGGTCGCCGGGCGGCTCCACACCGCGCGCAGCCGCAATGATCAGGTGGCGACCGACTTCCGCCTGTGGGTGCGCGATGCAGCCACGCAGATGGACGAGGGGCTGGCCGCGCTTCAACACGCGCTGGTGAACCGCGCGGGGGAGCACGCGGACAGCATCATGCCCGGTTTCACCCATTTGCAGACCGCGCAGCCGGTGACGCTGGGCCACCACCTGATGGCCTATTACGAAATGTTCCGGCGTGACCGGGCGCGGCTGGCGGACGCGCGGGTGCGGATGAATGAATGTCCGCTCGGCTCAGCGGCGCTGGCGGGGACTGGCTTTCCGATCAACCGCGAGGCAACGGCGGCAGCACTCGGCTTCGACCGGCCCACCGCCAACTCTCTCGACGCCGTGTCCGACCGCGACTTCGCGCTCGATTTCCTGTGGTGCTGTTCTTCCACTGCCCTGCACCTTTCGCGTCTGGCGGAGGAACTGATCCTCTGGGCGAGCCAGCCCTTCGGCTTCATCCGCCTGCCCGACAGCCTCTCGACCGGCTCGTCGATCATGCCGCAGAAAAAGAACCCCGATGCCGCCGAGCTGGTGCGGGGGCATAGCGGGCGGGTGATCGGCGCGTTGACCAGCCTGATGATCACGATGAAGGGCCTGCCGCTCGCCTATTCCAAGGATATGCAGGACGACAAGCCGCCGGTGTTCGAAGCTGCCAGCCTGATGGCCCTCAGCATCGCGGCGATGACCGGGATGATCGCGGGCGCCACCTTCAACACCTCCAGGATGCGCGCCGCCGCCGAACTCGGCTATGCCACCGCGACCGATCTGGCCGACTGGCTGGTGCGGGCGCGCGGCATTCCGTTCCGCGAGGCGCATCACATCACCGGGGCGGCGGTAAAGCTGGCGGAGCAGCGCGGGATCGCGCTCGACGCGCTACCGCTTGAAGACCTCAAGGCGATTGATGCGCGGATCGACGAAAGCGTCTATGCTGCGCTGTCGGTTGACGCCTCGGTCGCGGCGCGCGCGTCCTATGGCGGAGCCGCGCCCGATCAGGTCCGTTTGCAGGTCGCCCGTGCGCGCGCTGCGCTGGGTATGGAGGAATGATGCGCAAGCTTGCCATACTGGGCCTTGCGGGCTTGCTTTCGGCCTGCGGCACCGTCTCGCCCCTGACCCCACCCGAAGGCGCGACCCTGCCCGATGCGCCCTATGGCGCGCCCGACAAGCCGACGGCAGAGGAATTGCTCCGCCGCGATGCCCTCGCCGCCCCCGAACGCTCGGTCGAATTGCGCCGCCGCTCGGAGGAGCGCGCGGACGATCCCTTCGATCTGCCGCCTGAATAGAAGCGAAGACCATGGACCACTTTGCCTATCGTGACGGCGTGATGCACGCCGAAGATGTACCGCTGCCACTGATCGCCGAGACAGTCGACACGCCGGTCTATGTCTATTCGCGCGCCACGCTGGAACGCCATGCGCGGGTGTTCCGTGAGGCGCTGGCGGATGTGCCGGACAAGCTGATCGCCTTTGCGGTGAAATCGAACCCCAACCTCGCCGTCCTCAAGGTGCTGGGCAAGCAGGGCATGGGCGCGGACGTGGTCTCTGTGGGTGAGATGCGCCGCGCACTGGCGGCGGGGATCGCGCCGGACATGATCGTGTTCTCGGGCGTGGGCAAGACCGCCGCCGAGATGGTCGCCGCGCTCGACGCGGGGATCGGCCAGTTCAATATCGAGAGCGAGGAAGAGGGCATCGAACTCGCCGCAATCGCCGCTGCCAAGGGCATGACCGCGCAGTGCACGCTGCGGATCAACCCCGATGTCGATGCGGGCACGCACGACAAGATTTCGACCGGCAAGGCTGACAACAAGTTCGGTGTGCCGATCAGCGAGGCGGGGCAGATTTTCGGCGCGCTCGCGGGCCTGCCCGGCGTGAAACTGCGCGGCGTGGCGGTGCATATCGGCAGCCAGCTTGCCGACCTCGCGCCTCTGGAGACCGCGTTCGAAAAGCTCGGCGCGCTGGTGCAGGCGCTGCGCGGCGCGGGCCATGTCATCACCCATGTCGATCTGGGCGGCGGGCTTGGCGTGCCGTACCGGGTGGGCGAGGTGCTCCCGCCGCCGTCCGAATATGGCGCGATGGTAGCGCGGGTGACGAAAGATTGGGGCGTTAAGCTGATCTTCGAGCCCGGCCGCGTGATCGCAGGCAATGCTGGCGTGCTGCTGACCCGCGTGGTGCGAGTGAAGCGCGGGATCAACGATCCTTTCGTGATTGTCGATGCGGCGATGAACGATCTGGCGCGCCCGGCGCTCTACGGCGCCTATCACCATTTCGAAGCGGTTGAACCCACCGGCGCGCAGATGACCGCCAATATCGTCGGCCCGATCTGCGAGACCGGCGATACCTTCGCGATGGGCCGGGACTGCGACCGGTTGGAAGCGGGCGACCTCGCCGTGTTCCGCACCGCGGGGGCTTACGGCGCGACCATGGCCTCCTCCTACAATTCGCGCGGCTTTGTGGCCGAAGTGCTGGTGGATGGCGACAAGTTCGCTGTGGTCGCCGACCGGATCGAAGCAGGCGCGATCATGGATGCCGAGCGCGTGCCCGAATGGCTTGCCTGAGGGGGCGATGAGCCAGATCGGCAGCCTGCCGCTGTTTCACCAGATCGCTGGGCAGAGCGTGCTGGTGCTGGGCGATGGCCCTGCGGCGGAGCCCAAGCGGCGGCTGGTCGAACGGGCGGGCGGCGTGATCGTCGACGACCTCGCCCGTGCAGTGGATGAGGGGGTGCGGCTCGCCTTCATCGCCTACGACGATTCCCGCGCCTGCGAAGTGGCGGCGATCAATGCGCGCTGTGCCGGGATGCTGGTCAATGTCGTCGACCGGCCCGAATTGTGCGACTTCACCACGCCGAGCATCCTCGACCGCGATCCGCTGCTGGTGGCGATCGGAACGGGCGGAGCGTCTGCCGGACTGGCGAAGCATGTCCGGCTGCGGCTGGAGCGGGTGTTGCCCGAGACGCTGGGGCTACTTGCCAAGGCGCTGGAGGCAGCACGCCCTGCCCTGCGGCAAAAATTTCCCGAGGGCCCCGACCGGCGGCGGGCGGTTGATGCGGCGCTGCGCGAGGGCGGCGCGCTTGATCCGTTTGACCCTGCGTCTTTTCAGAAGGTCGGCGAATGGGTGGAGGGCACGGCCCTTCCCGCGTCGGGCGCGGTTTTCGACGTAACCCTCACCAGAGCCGACCCTGAGGACCTGACTCTGAGGCAGGCGCGCCTGCTGGGTGAAGCGGATGTCCTGTTGATCGACGGCGCGGTTCCGCCCGCCATTCTGGCCCGCGCCCGAGCCGATGCAGCGCGCGAGCCGTTCCGCGAAGACAGCGCCATCGGGCCCGGCCTCACCCTTATCCTGCGGTGGCGTCCCGCTCCGCCTGGGTCTCAGGCCTAGGCAGCCTGCAACACCGGTGCGCGCAGGCTGGCGAAATAAGCCGACATAGCCGCGATTGCCTTGTCACTCATTGCAATGAACGCGCGGCGGCGATCCGCCGGATCGGGCACGCGCTGGAAAATCCCGCTTTCAACCATCTGGGTGAGCCAGCGCAGCGCCGTCGTCGCAGGGACGCCTGCAGCAATACACAGCGACGTGACCGAAACCTGTGCGCCTTCGCCATGCGCAGCGGTCAGATCGAGCAGCATGTCCCACGCCGGATCGCCGAACAGCGCCGGATCGAAGAACCGCGCGCGTGCCTGACGGTTGGCGATCATTTGTCGCACCATCTGCGGATCGGGCAGCGGCGGCTGCGCAACCCCAAAACCGCTGATCAAACCCGCTTCGGGCGCGTGATAATCCCGCTTGTGCTCGCCGAGCTTCGGCGCAAGCACTGCGGCACCATGGCCCATCCGATCGAGCGAATGGGCAATCGCTTCGACCTGCTGCGACAGGCGCAGCAAGGCCACGCGGTCTTCCTCACCCATTTCCCGCAAGCGCGCCGCGCCCGCTTCACCCATCACTCGCCCCACCGCGATCAACCGTTCGGCGCGGCTGGGCGCGATCAGGATAAGCGGATTGGACTGGTCGAGCACCGCGAACACATCATCGAGCCCCGCCAGATTGGTCGCCACGATCAGCTTGGCCCCGGACCGCGCCACCCGCATATCGAGCCGCGCAAGGCCCGCCAGCATCATCCCGTCGATCCCGCGCGATCCCGTGGCCGCGCAATCGACAACCACCACATCGCCCAGCAAGGCAATCGGCCCTTCGAGCAGCGACCGCAGCGACCCGCCATCAATGCTGCGAAACCCCGCCCCTCCAAGGTCGTCACCGATCTGACGGCGCAAGCCTTCATCCTCGGCAAAGATCGCCACGCGGGCAGGCAGGCCCGATCCGTCGTCAGCAATGTCGTAGGAAGAATCGGCCTGATTGGCGGCATCGTTCAACATGAGCGCGACTCCAACAATGTTGGAACGTGTGTAGAACAAAAACGGATCAGGTCAAGTAAATCTGTGTATTAGGGGCGTATTTCGATGACGGTCCCGTCAGGCACGATGCGCCACAACTCCTCGATTTCATCGTTGGAAAAGGCGATGCAGCCGTCAGTCCAGTCGCCCGGCATCCGGCCCATTGGCAGGGCATTGGGTTGGCCGTGGAGGAAGATATCGCCGCCGGGCGAGCGGCCTTGCGCTCTCGCGAAGGCGCGATCTGCGGCGTTGGGGTACGAGACTTTGAGGCTCAGGTGATAGGCGCTGCCGGGATTGCGGCCTTCGATCACATAGCGGCCTTCGGGCGTGCGTTCGTCGCCTTCGAACTGCTTGTGCCCCGAGGGCGCATCGCCGAATTGCAAGCCGCGCCACGCCCTGACAGGCTGGCCGCCCGCATAGGCGATCATCAGGCGTTCGGACTTGTCGACGATAAGGTAATCGACCGTGGAAAAGCGCCGCTCCGGCACGATCCGCGCCGCCTCCCGAGCCAGTGGCGGCTGGGAGGACGGCGCCTCGGCCTGCTTTTCCGGCGGGTTAGCGCAAGCGGCTAGGGCCAGGAGTGGGAGAAGAGCGAGGCGTTTCATATCCGGCAGGATAACCCTGCCCCGCCACCGCTATCAATCCACAAACGGATCGCGCATCAGGATCGTGTCGTCGCGCTCGGGGCTGGTCGAGACCAGCGCGACCGGGCATTCGATCAGCTCCTGAATGCGCTGGATATACTTGATCGCATTGGCGGGGAGGTCTGCGTAGCTGCGTGCACCGGCCGTGCTTTCGTGCCAGCCGGGCATATCTTCATAGATCGGCTCGCACGCGGCCTGATCGGCGGCGTGGCTGGGCAGGTAGTCATAGACCTTCCCGTGCAGGCGATAGCCGGTGCAGATGCTCACCCGGTCGAGCCCGTCGAGGACGTCGATCTTGGTCAGCGCGATGCCAGTGACGCCGCTGATCGCACAGGACTGGCGCACCAGCACCGCATCGAACCAGCCCACGCGGCGCTTGCGCCCGGTGACGGTACCGAATTCATGACCGCGCTCGCCCAGCCTTTGGCCGATGTCATCTTCCAGCTCGGTCGGGAACGGGCCGGAGCCAACGCGGGTGGTGTAGGCCTTCACAATCCCGAGCACGAAGCCGGTCGAATTGGGGCCGAGGCCGGAGCCGCTCGCCGCCGTGCCGCTCACCGTGTTGGACGAGGTGACGAAGGGATATGTGCCGTGATCGACATCGAGCAGCACGCCCTGCGCGCCTTCGAACAGGATCTTCGCGCCCGCGCGGCGCACCTTCTTCAGGCGCTTCCACACCGGCTGAGCAAAGCGCAGCACGAAGGGCGCGATTTCGCGCAGTTCTTCCAGCAGCGCGGCACGGTCCACCGGCGGCTGACCGAAGCCAGCCCGCAGTGCGTCATGGTGGGCACAGAGCCGGTCAAGCTGCGGCTCCAATGTGTCGAGATGCGCCAGATCGCACACCCGGATCGCGCGGCGGCCGACCTTGTCCTCATAAGCCGGGCCGATCCCGCGCCCCGTGGTGCCGATCTTGCCCTTGCCCGCCGCGGTTTCGCGCAGGCCGTCCAGATCGCGGTGCAGCGGCAGGATCAGCGGGCAATTGTCGGCAATCGCAAGGTTCTCGTCCGTGATCGAAACGCCCTGCCCTTCAACCTTGGCGACCTCGTCGCGCAGGGCCCATGGGTCGAGCACCACGCCGTTGCCGATCACCGACAGCGTGCCTGACACGATGCCCGAGGGCAGCAGCGAGAGCTTGTAGGTCTTGCCGTCGATCACCAGCGTATGGCCGGCATTGTGCCCACCCTGGAAGCGCACGACCACATCGGCGCGGCTGGCGAGCCAGTCGACGATCTTGCCCTTGCCCTCATCGCCCCACTGGGCGCCGATCACGGTGACGTTGGCCATGTGTATCCTTGTGTACTGGTGGCGAGAAAAGCCGCGCGGGGCCTAGGCGTTCAGCGCCGGAGAGGCAAGCCGCGAAGGGTTTTGCGGGCGACGTCGTTGAGCGGACAACAATTCACAAGGATATCGCCGATGAACACCCCAGCCAAAGCCCTGCTTGCCGTCGCCGCTGTCACGGTCCTGGCCAGCCCAATCCTCGCCCAGCAGCGACGCCAAGGTGGCGAGCGCATCGCGGGCGAATGCCGCGCCGAGATCGTCACACTGTGCGGGAACGATCGCAGCCAGATGCGCACCTGTCTGCGCGAAAAATATGCCGAGCTGTCGGACGGTTGCCAGTCAGAGCTGCGCGCGCGGATGGAGGCGCGCGGCGGTGAGCAGGGTAAGCGCGGTGGCGGCGCGGCGGCTCAGGCGCTCCCGCCGCAGACACTGACCTATGGCAGCGATCCCTTGCAAGGTCTCGACCTGTGGGTGCCCGAAGGCGCCAAGCCCGCGCCGCTGGTGCTGTTCGTCCATGGCGGCGGGTGGAAGCGCGGCTCCAAGAGCAACGCCATGGGCCGCGCGCTGCCCGGGCATATGTTGGCGCAGGGCTATGCCTTTGCATCGATCGATTACCGGCTGGTCCCGGCGGCTACGGTCGAAGAGCAAGCGGCAGATGTCGCCGCGGCGCTTGCCCATCTGCTGAAGCGTGCGGACGCGCTCGGCATTGATCGCAGCCGCGTGGCGCTGACCGGCCATAGCGCGGGCGCGCATCTGGTGGCGCTGGTGGGGACGGACGAGCGCTATTTGCGCGCCGTCGGCCTGAGCTTCGCCGATATCGACGGGGTGATGCCCAACGACGGTGCGGCCTATGATGTCCCCGCGCAGTTTGCGCAGGCCGGGCGGTTCATGGGCGGCACCTACGAACAGGCGTTCGGCACCGATCCGGCGCGCCAGCAGGCGCTCTCGCCCACCTTCCACGCATCGGCGCCCAATGCGCCTGCTTTCCTGCTGATTCACGTCCAGCGCGAGGACGGGGTCGCTCAGAACAATGCTCTGGCCGAAGCCCTGCGGCGCGCTGGCACGGCGGTCGAGGTCGGCAGCTTCCCCGGCGAAGGCTTGCGCGGGCACATGGAGATCAACCGCAAGCTGGGCGAGCCGGACTATCCGGCCACTCAGGTGATGGATGCGTGGCTGAAAAAGGTGCTGGGCTAGGCCGTTAAACGCTCGCGATCACGTCGATTTCGACCATCAGTTCGGGCAAGGCGAGACTGCGCACCTCGACCGTCGTGTCTGCCGGATAGGGCGGCGTGAACCAGCGCTGCCGGGCTTCCACGATCTTCGGGAAGTTCGCCATGTCAGTCAGGTAGATCGTGACCTTGACCACCTTGGACAGATCGCTCCCGCCTGCCGCCAACACGCGTTCGATATTGGCGAAGGTCTGGGCCAGCTGCGCATCGAAATCACCCGCGCCAACGATGCTGCCATCCGCGCCGATGCTCGCCTGCCCGGACAGGAACAGCAGACCGCCGACCTGCCACGCGGGCGAGAAGCAATAGGCTGCGAGCGGATCGTTTTCGAGTGTGATAGCCTTGGGCGCATCGGTCATCAGGGCTGCTCCAGTTCGGCAGGGCCAGTGGCTGCGAGGATGTAGCCGCAGCCCAGTGCCGCTGGGTCCTCGCCCTCGGCCAGCTGCGCCCGCGTGCGCCAGCCTTCTGCCCGCAGCTTCGCCGCCGCCTCCCGGTCGTGGCCCAGCGGGAGGTAGCAGGTGCGCGCCGCCTCGGGCTGCGGCGCTGCGTCGGCCAAGCGGTCAAGATAGAGCGTGAAGCCGGTCGCAGGCTCGTCGCTGCCCGCGATGCGGTAGGTGCCGCCCCGCCCGGCTGCGCGGCGCAGACCCTCGGCGTAGAGCGTGAAGCCGAACCACGACTGGTATTCAAACCCATGCCGCTCGGTCGGATCGAGCGTAATGCGCGCTGCATCGCCAATCTGGGCGGCGATCTGCTCCAGCCCGTCGAGCCGCGATTTCAGCGCGCCGCCTGCGTCCACATCACGCAGCGAAGCCAGCGCCTGATCGAACGGCCCGGTGGCATAGAGCAGCGGCAGATAGGCCGCGCCGCCCGCCGCCTTCAATCCGCCGGCATCCTTGGTATCAAGCTCGCGCCGCACGGCTTCGATCTTGTCAGCGTCCAAGGGGAAGGCTTTGGCGCTCAGGGTATCGACCAGATCGGGGAGCGTGAAATCGACCGAGATACCGGTCAGCCCGGCCGCCGTCAGCGCTTCAATCGCGAGCATCACTGCCTCGCTCGCAGCCGCCACGCTATCGGCGCCGATCAGCTCGGCGCCCAGTTGCAGGCGCTCGCGCGCCGGATCGAGCTGGCTTGCCTTGATCACCACCGTATCGCCGCAATAGGCGAGGCGCAGCGGGCGGGCAGCGGTCTTGAGGCTGGTCGCAGCGATCCGTCCGACCTGCGGGGTCATGTCCGAGCGCAGCGCGAGGGTGCGCAAGGACGCCGGATCGACAAAGCGGAACATCGCCCGCGCCTCGCCCGCGACAGCGCCGGCCATGCGGCCTGCGAGCGAGGCTTCGAATTCGAGCAGCGGCGGGCGCACGCGGTCATAGCCGTGGGCGTCCAGCACATCGAGGCAGGCGCGCATCATCGCCGTGATGCGCGCGGCTTCGAGCGGCAGGCGGTCTTCGAGGCCTTCGGGGAGGAGGTCGTTGGGTTGGGTCATGTCACTCACACGTCATCCCGGGCCTGACCCGGGATCGCTATCGTCCGGCACCCGACTGAGCCGACAGCGGCCCCGGGTCAAGCCCGGGGCGACGCCATCTTTCCTAAAACGCCAGCGCCTTGACCAGCTTCACGCCTTCAACCTTCTCGGCCTCGGCCACCACTTCGGGCGTCAGGGCTTCGTCGAGGCTCAAGAGCAGCACCGCTTCCCCGCCCGCTTCGCGGCGGCCGAGGTTGAAGGTGCCGATGTTGATCCCGCGCGCGCCCAGCAGCGTACCGATGCGGCCGATGAAGCCCGGCTTGTCGTCATTGACGATGTAGAGCATGTGGCCCGACAGTTCCGCTTCGATCCCGATGCCGAAGATTTCAACCAGACGGGGCGATTCCGTCCCGAACAGTGTGCCTGCGACCGAACGCGGGCCCTGTGCGGTTTCTACCGTCACGCGCACCAGCGTGTTGAACGCGCCATCACGATCATGGCGGATCTCGCTGACATCCAGACCGCGCTCCTTCGCCAGGAAGGGCGCGTTGACCATGTTCACCGTGTCCGAATAGCGGCGCATGAAGCCCGACAGCACGGCGGCGGTGATCGGCTTGCCGTTGAGATCAGCCGCCGCGCCTTCACGTTCGATGCTGATGTGGGTCAGGTTGCCATGCGCCAGCTGGCCGACAAGGCTGCCGAGCTTTTCGGCGAGCGACATATAGGGGCGCAGCTTGGGCGCTTCCTCGGCCGAGAGCGACGGCACGTTGAGCGCATTGGTGACGCCGCCGTTGACGAGATAGTCGGCGAGCTGCTCGGCCACCTGCAGCGCTACATTGACCTGCGCCTCGGTGGTCGAAGCGCCAAGGTGCGGGGTGCAGATGAAGTTTGGCGCGCCGAACAGCGGGTGATCGGCAGCAGGCGGTTCGGTTTCGAACACGTCCAATGCTGCGCCCGCCACCTGACCGCTTTCGAGGCAGTCCTTCAGCGCCGCTTCGTCGATCAACCCACCGCGGGCGCAGTTGATGATGCGGATGCCCTTCTTGGCATTCTCCAGCCGTTCGCGGCTGAGGATGTTGCGGGTTTCCTCGGTCAGCGGGGTGTGCAGCGTGACGAAATCGGCGCGGGAGAGCAGCGTGTCGAGATCGACCTTCTCGACGCCCATTTCCACGGCGCGTTCTTCGGTCAGGAAGGGATCATAGGCGATCACCTTCATGCGCAGGCCAAGCGCGCGGGTGGCGACGATCGAGCCGATATTGCCTGCGCCGATCAGGCCGAGGGTCTTGGCGGTGAGTTCCACGCCCATGAACCCGCTCTTGGGCCACTTGCCCGCCTGCGTCTGCGCGTTGGCTTCTGGGATCTGGCGGGCGAGCGCGAACATCAGCGCAATGGCGTGTTCGGCAGTGGTGATCGAGTTGCCGAACGGGGTGTTCATCACCACGACGCCCTTGGACGAGGCGTAGGGGATGTCGACATTGTCGACCCCGATGCCGGCGCGGCCGATCACCTTGAGGTTGGTGGCAGCATCAAGGATCGCCTTGGTCACCTTGGTCGAGGAGCGGATCGCGAGGCCATCATATTCGCCGATGCGGGCGATCAATTGCTCGGGCGTTTCGCCGGTGATGACATCAACATCGCAGCCGCGCTCTTCGAAAATGCGGGCGGCGTTGGGATCCATCTTGTCGGAAATGAGAACTTTGGGACGGGTCATTGGGAATACCTTCCATCGTCATCCCGGACTTGATCCGGGACCGCGCGCAACACGCGCATTGGGAATTGGGGAGAGCGGCCCCGGATCAAGTCCGGGGCGACGCGAGCGTGGACGGCCTCAGCCGTTCTTGACCTTCTCGTAGGCCCATTCGATCCACGGCAGCAGGCGCTTCAGGTCCTCCTGCTCGACGGTCGAGCCGCACCAGATACGCAAGGACGGCGGCGCGTCGCGGTAGCCGTTGAAGTCAAAGCCGACATTGCGTTCTTCGAGCAGCTTGACGATCTTCTTGGGCACGCCCGCCTTGTCGTCATCCGAGAGCGCATCGTACCATTCGCCCTGGAACACCATGCACACGCCGGTGTTGGTCTGCTGCGCCGGATCGGACGCCATGTTGCGCAGCCACGGGGTCGCCTCGATCCAGTCCTTGACGATCTTGGCATTGGCATTGGCCCGCTCGACCAGCGCCTTGCGCCCGCCGATGCTCTTGGCCCATTCCAGCGCCGCGATGTAATCTTCGGTCGCCAGCATCGAAGGGGTGTTGATCGTCTCACCGGCGAAGATGCCAAGGTTGATTTTGTTGCCCTTCTTCATGCGGAACAGCTTGGGCATCGGCCACGGCGGATCGTAGCTTTCGATGCGCGCAACCGCCTTGGGGCTGAGGATCAGCATCCCGTGCTGCGCTTCGCTGCCCATCACCTTCTGCCAGCTGTAGGTCGTCGCATCGAGCTTCGACCAGTCCATTTCCTGCGCGAAGATCGCGCTGGTGGCGTCGTTGATGGTGATGCCCTCGCGGCCCGGCTCCAACCAGTCGGTGTTCGGGATCATCGCGCCAGAGGTCGTGCCGTTCCAGGTGAACACCACGTCATTGCGCTGCGGGATGGTGGTGAGATCGGGGATCTCGCCATAATCGGCGGTGAGGACTTGCAGGTTGGGCAGCTTGAGCTGCTTCACCGCGTCCTGAATCCAGATGTTGCCGAAGCTTTCCCACGCGGCGACCGTCGCCGGGCGCGCGGGATCGAGCATCGACCACATCGCCGCTTCAAGCGCGCCAGTATCGGAGGCGGGCATGATGCCGATCAGGTAATCATCGGGGATGCCGAGCAGCTCGCGCGACAGGTCAATCGCGTACTTCAGCCGCGCCTTGCCCAGCGCCGAACGGTGCGAGCGGCCGAGAACTTCGGTTTTGAGGGTGTCCAGCGACCAGCCGGGGAATTTCGCCGTGGGGCCCGAGGAAAAGAAAGGGCGTTCAGGCTTAAGCGTCGGCTCGTGTGCGAGCCCGCGTGCATACTCAGTCATGTATTCTCTCCTTGCAGAGAGCTCGCGCGGCGTTGGGACCGCGTGGCCCGTGGGCGGCTTTAGGGGCCGGGAGCGAGGAGTCAATCACGAAAGGGGGCGGCGCGCGATTTGGTCCCTCCCAGTCCCGCAGGGATAGAGAGGTGGCGCGGGACCAACCCCTCCGACAGCCCTGCGGGCTGCCACCTCCCCATTGCTACGCAACGGGGAGGGACCGAAGCCTCACGCTGCCCCTCGCCAAGCGCTGCAAATGTTACTAATCAGGCCGTTCCATGGACATTTCCGATCTTCGCATTGCCCTGTTCAGTGGCAACTACAACTACACCCGCGACGGGGCGAATCAGGCGCTGAATCGTCTGGTCGGCTCGCTGCTGGCCAAGGGCGCCAAGGTGCGCGTCTATTCGCCCAAGGTCGCCAATCCCGATTTCCCGGCGACGGGTGATCTGGTCGGCCTTCCCAATGTGCCGATGCCAGTGAAGGGGCGCGGTGAATACCGGATGCCGACCCATCTGGGTGCCGATGTGAAGCGTGACCTTGCCGAGTTCGGGCCGAATATCGTCCATCTGTCCTCGCCCGATCCCGCCGCGCATAATGCGCTCCGCTGGGCACGCGCGCACGGCATCCCCGTGCTGGCCAGCGTCCACACCCGGTTCGAGACCTATCCGCGCTATTACAACATGGCCTTCCTCGAACCGCTGATCGTCAAGGGCCTGCGCCGGTTCTACAATCGCTGCGATGCGCTGGTGGCGCCGTCGCAGTCGATGATCGACGAATTGCTGGCTATGGGGATGCACACCCGCATCGGCCTGTGGAGCCGGGGGGTGGACCGCACGATCTTTTCCTCCGCCCGCCGCGATCCCGAATGGCGCCGCAGCCTGGGGCTGGCCGATGATGATGTCGCCATCGTCTTCCTTGGGCGGCTGGTGATGGAAAAGGGCCTTGATGTCTTCGCCGAAACCATCGTGCGCCTGCGCGCCGCGGGCGCGCCGCACAAGGTGCTGGTGATCGGCGATGGCCCGGCCCGCAGCTGGTTCGAGACGAACCTGCCCGGGGGTATCTTTGCCGGCTTCAAGACTGGCGAGGCTTTGGGACAGGCGCTCGCCAGCGGAGACGTGTTCTTCAACCCCAGCGTCACCGAGACCTTCGGCAATGTCACGCTGGAAGCGATGGCGAGCGGGCTGCCCGTGGTTGCCGCCGGGGCCACCGGCAGTGCCAGTTTGGTCGCCGATGGTGTCACCGGTCGCCTTGTCGCGCCGTCAGGTGCCAAGGACAGCGATGCCGCCGCCTTTGCCGCCGCCCTCGCCCCCTATTGCATTGATCCGGCACTGCGCACCGCCCACGGCGCGGCGGGCGAGACGCGAGCCTGCGAATATAGCTGGGAGGCGATCAATCAGGTCGTCGCCGACACCTATGTCCGGCTGGTCGAGGAACGCCGTACGGCACAGACGGCGCGGGCCGCCTGATTGGCGCGCGCGGTCACTTGAGGACGCCGGCAGCCGCCATCCGCCGCACATAGAGCAGCAGCGAAAGCGTCACCGCCCAGATCGCGATGTCGAGCGCAGGCGCTTCCATCGCAGCGGGCACTTCGATCAGGCCGTAGTTGTAAACCGTGGTGCCGACGAGGCCGATGGTCGCTGCCACCATCGCCGGGACCGCAAAGCGCGACCGCAGCAGTAACAGCACCGATCCGGCAAACGCTCCCCACACGCCGAGCGCCCAGAAAGCGCTGGCCCAGGCGGGATAGGCGTTCATGAAAGCGATCTGATCCGCCGTCATGCCAGCTTCAGCCAGCATGTCGAACTTGGTCATGGTGTAGCTGATCACACCCATGGCATTGAACAGCAGCGACAATCCACCAATCAGCCACAAATGCCACGGCACCTTGGCGGCGCCGAGTGTCGTATCGTTCATGGGTGCCCCTCCCCCGTCCGGCGCGACCCGGTCGGGGGAGAGTGTATTCCTAACTTACATCAATCGCAATCGCGGCTGTGTGAGCTCACAAGCGTTCGATGCGCTTGGCCATCTCGTCGATCATATCGACGATTTCATTGATGGTCGCCTCGTCAAGCTTGCCCGCCTTGGCGCGGTTCTTGAGCACCGAGCCGAGGTTGCCCATGGCCCGGAACACATCGTGCGAGCGGACCGTGCTGGTGCGTTCCCCGTGACGACCCAAGCGGCGCAGCAGTTCGGCCACTTCGACCTTGCGTTCTTCCAGCTCGGCCTCGCCCTGCGCCGTGACCGCATAAGGCTTTTTCGAGCCTTCCGCGTCGGCCTCGGCAATCGCGCCCTCATCCTCGAGCAGTTGCAGCGTCGGATAGACCGCGCCCGGGCTCGGGGCATAGGCACCGCCGGTCATCTCTTCGATGCCCTTGATCAGTTCGTAGCCGTGCGAAGGGTTTTCGGCGATCAGCGCCAGCAGTGCGAGCCGCAATTCACCGGTGCCGAACATCCGCCCGCGCCGCTGACGGCGACCGCGCTCTTCGCCTTCGCCGTCACGGTCGCCCTCGTTTTCGCTGTCCCAGCGCCAGCGCGCCTTGAAGGCCGGGCCGCCCATGTTGGCATTGCCGCTCATCGCCATCATCGCGATTGCTTCGCCGAGCTTGTCCCAGCCATTGCCGCGACCATATTTGTTCCACGTCATGTCACGCTCCTTTGTGCGTTTCGATGTATCCAAGATATATCTTAGACCTATCTTTGCAAGGAGTGGCCGTGCGGAGATTTCACTTTTCCGCCGACAGGCCTATCACGCCCGATGAATGACTGATCTGTTCGGACAAGATGCATCCCCGCCCCCGTCCGGCGCGCCCTCGGACGACGCGCCGCTGGCTGACCGTCTGCGCCCGGCATCGCTGGTCGAAGTGGTCGGGCAGGAGCACCTGACCGGCCCGGACGGCGCGATCGGGCGGATGGTGGCGGCGGGCAAGCTCGCCAGCATGATCCTGTGGGGGCCGCCCGGCACCGGCAAGACCAGCATCGCCCGCCTGCTCGCTGACGCTGTGGGGATACGCTATGTCGCCATCAGCGCAGTGTTTTCAGGCGTGGCCGACCTGAAGAAGGCCTTTGCCGAGGCCGAGAAGATGGCGGGCGCTGGCCGCAAGACCCTGTTATTCGTGGACGAGATTCACCGCTTCAACCGCGCGCAGCAGGACGGCTTCCTCCCCTATGTCGAACGCGGGGTGGTGACGCTGGTTGGCGCGACGACCGAGAATCCGAGCTTCGCCCTCAACGCTGCGTTGCTGAGCCGCGCGCAGGTGCTGGTGCTGAACCGGCTGGACGAGGCGGCGCTGGCGGCGCTGCTCGAAAAGGCGGAGGCGCTGGAAGGCCCCCTCCCCGTCACCCCCGAAGCCCGCACCGCGCTGATTGCCGGAGCCGATGGCGACGGGCGGTTCCTGTTAGGTCAGGCCGAAACGCTTTATGCCGCAGGCCTCACCCAACCGCTCGACCCGGCGATGCTGGGCAGCTTCCTGCAACGCCGGGTGGCGGTCTATGACAAGGACCGCGACGGGCATTACAACCTCATCAGCGCCTTGCACAAAGCCGTGCGCGGGTCTGATCCGCAGGCGGCGCTGTACTACCTCGCGCGGATGCTGACCGCTGGCGAGGAGCCGCTGTTCCTCGCCCGGCGGCTGGTGCGCATGGCGGTGGAGGACATCGGCCTCGCCGATCCCCACGCTCTGACACAATGCATGGCCGCGATGGAGGCCTACCGCTTCCTTGGCAGCCCCGAGGGCGAATTGGCGCTGGCGCAGGCCTGCCTCTATCTGGCGACCGCGCCCAAATCCAATGCCGTCTATCTGGCGCAAAAGGCGGCGTGGAAATCGGCCAAGGAAACCGGCAGCCTGATGCCGCCGATGAACATCGTCAATCCGGCGACCGGGCTGATGGAGAGCCTCGGCTACGGCAAGGGCTACACCTACGACCACGACACGCCCGAGGGCTTTTCGGGGGACAATTACTGGCCGGAGGAGATGGACCCACAGACGTTCTACACCCCCGTCGAACGCGGGTTCGAGCGCGAGGTGAAGAAGCGGCTCGACTACTGGGACAAGCTCAGAGCCGAGCGGGGATGACCCGCTTCACGCACTTCCTCGCCGTCGACTGGTCGGGCGCAAAAGGCGCGCGGCAAAAGGGCATCGCGCTGGCCCTCGCGCTGGCTGAGGGCGGGGCGCCGGTCCTGATTAGCCCGCCCGATCCGAAAGGCTGGGCACGGAGCGAGGTCCTGGCGCTTCTGCACAATCTGCCGGGCGCCACGCTGGTCGGTCTCGACCTCGGCATTTCGCTGCCCTTTGTCGATTCCGGGGCGTTCTTCCCTGAATGGGACGCTTCGCCTGCCGACGCGCGGGGTTTATGGGCGCTGATCGACGGGTTATGTGCCGGTTATCCGCACCTTGAAGCGGGCGGATTTGTGACCCATCCCGAGGCCTCGCGCTATTTCCGTCACGGCGCGGGGTCGACAGGGGACCGCTTCCTCCTCCCCGGCGCAGCCACCCGCGAAGGCCGCTTCCGCGTGGCCGAGGCCGCCCAGCGCCAGCAGGGCGTGCGCCCGGTAAGCAATTTCAACCTCGTCGGCGCGGCCCAAGTCGGCAAGTCGAGCCTGACGGGGATGCGGATGCTGCACCGGCTCGGCGGGAAGGTGCCGGTCTGGCCGGTCGATCCGCTGCCGCAGGAAGGCTCGGTCGTGACCGAGATCTACACTTCGATGGCCGCGCGCCTCGGCGGAGTGACAGGGTCGGCAACCAAGATCAGAAGCTACGAGGCCCTCAACGACGCCCTGGACGCGCTCGGCTCGCCGCCGGTGCAAGGGACGGGCGCAATCGACGACCACTCCTCCGACGCGCTGCTGACCGCCTCCTGGCTGCGTCGCGTGCACGGAGAGCGGGATCTATGGCACCCGCCCACCCTCACCCCCGACATCGCCCGCACCGAAGGCTGGACTTTCGGTGCGTGGTGAGTTTAAGGCGCGCTCACGGTGAGCCGGCTTAGCTCAGTTGGTAGAGCACCTGATTTGTAATCAGGGGGCCACGGGTTCGAATCCTGTAGCCGGCACCGATCTGCAATCACATCGAACGGCGGGCGATCCACTCATCGACGCGGCGTTCAAGGATCGACAGGGGCTGTGAACCCGAAGCTATCAGCAGGTCGTGGAAGCCCTTTATGTCGAACTTGCTACCGAGCGCGGCCTCAGCCTTGCGCCGCTGCTCGATGATCTTGATCATGCCGATCTTGTAGCCGGTGGCCTGTCCGGGCAGCGTGATGTAGCGGCGCACCTCCGACCGCGACCGTTGCAGCGGCTGGCGGCCGGTGATGTTCATGTATTCGACCGCTTCATCCTCGGTCCAGCCGAGTGCGTGGAGGCCCGTATCGACCACTAGCCGCGCCGCGCGGAACAGTTCGGCATCCAGCCGCATGAAATCGGCCGCAATGTCGGGGAACGCGCCCATTTCCTTGCACATGGCCTCGGCATAGAGGCCCCAACCTTCGCCAAACGCAACATAGCCAGTGACCGAGCGGAATTTGGGCCCGCCGCTCTGGCGCACCTGAATGTCGCCCTGCATGTTATGGCCGGGGATCGCCTCATGACACATCAGCGTGAACATCGCTGCAGGATCGGGCGTGTTGCCGACAAGGTGCACATAGGTGCGCGCCGGGCGCGAACCATCGGGGCTGGGGGCCGAAGCGTGGGCAGCGCCGCCTGCCACTTCCGAGAAAGCCGGTTCGCGCACCACCTCGATGCCATAGGCGGGCAAGGTGCCGAAATAGGGTTCGAGCAAGGTGCGGGTCTTGGTGACGAAGGCGTTGGCTGTGGCGAGATATTCGGCGCGCGCCGCATCGTCATAGGGACGCGGTGGGAAGAGCCGGGCGCGTTCGTCGTAATAGGCGTGCCGATCGGCAAAACCCGCGCTCTGCGCCAGCGCATCCTGCTCGGCCTCAATCCGCGCCACTTCCGAGCGACCAATCGCGTGGATCTGCTCCGCGGTCAGATCGGTGGTGGTGTTGAGCTTCAGCTCGGCGGCGTAATAGTCAGCGCCGCCCGGTAGCGTGATCGCCCCAACCCGACCGCTGGGCGCATCGGGCAGGCGCGCTTCAGCCCAGGCAATCACCCGCTGGTAAGCGGGTTGCAAATCAACAATGGCGCTGCGCGCCTCGTCCAGCAGCGCATCGGCATCGCCGCGCGTGAGCTTGCCAGCGGCAACCAATGCCTCGGTCTTGGCCTTGACGTCCGCCCAAAGCGCTGCATCCGGGCCGTCCCCGTAGGGCGCGCCGGTAATCAGTTGGCGGCTGCCTGCAATGATAGTTTCAATCTGGAAGCGCGGCACACGAATGCCCGCCGCCTCGCTCGCCCTGGTACGTTCGATGGCAAGATCAAGCACAGCCGGAATGCCGCGCAGGCGAGCGATGTAATTCGTCAGATCGGTTCGGTCTGCGACCGTGTGGGTGTTGACCAGAAAATCGGGCAGTTGGCTGTGCGCAGAATACAGCCGCGAATAGAACGGTGGGCGGTAGACCCGAAACTTCTGTGATTCAGCCGCGCGCTCTGCCTCAAGCGCCCAGATGTCGAAATTGACCTGCGCTTCGGGCGACAGCCGGGCGCGGTCGAATGCGCTGCGCATCTTGGCCACGCTGGCTGCACGCCAAGCAACCTGCGCGCTGGCTGCTGCATCACCAATGTCGTTCCAGCGATCCCCGCCCTCTTGCATCCCCAATCGGGTGGCAAGCTGGGGCTGCATTTTCAGCCACTCGGCAAATTCCGCATCGAGAAAGGCGGTCAAGCGCGCATCTTCCTGCGCGAAATCTGCGCCCGGAGCAGCGACAGCGGCGGCACTATCCTGCGCCAGCGCGGCCGCGCTCGGCAGCATCAGCGCGGCGATAACAGTGGCAAGGCTGCAAGAAAATGTGCGTGTCATCTGGGTTCCTGTCGCTGACCGATGCTCGATCAAGAGCAATGAGCGCTTGGCCTAGCGGGCATTGCCAAGCGGGTGAAGGGGCTTTCGCGCCGAGCATCATAGGCAGTGCGCGGTCCTACGAAGCCTGTTCTTGCGCCTCGGCGAGCGTCCAGGCCAGTGCCAGCAAACAGAGGCCGGCTGCGGCCGCAAGCAGCACAAGCGCCGACGGCGTCAGCTCGCCCGCCAGCCAATCTTGCCAGCCAGCCTGCGTGACCTGAGCCGATCCCATGGTGATCCAGCACGCCGCAATCCCTGCGACAATGCCGAGCGCGAGCGGCCATCTGGCGCGCGAACGGCGCGGTGGTAGCGCCTCGGCAAGCCTTGCGCAAAAGCCCTCGTCCTCGACCGGCTCAGGCGCGGCAGCACGCAGCAGGCGATCGATCCCATCGTCAATTTCGTCATTCATGGCCCGTCTCCTTCCAGAGATGCACCCTGCCAATCGGCAAGCATCTGCCGCAACTTGTCCTTCCCGCGCCGCGCATGGGATTTCACCGTGCCGAGCGGCATTGAGAGCACATAGGCGGCCTCCTCGTGACTGAGGCCGAGCTGCGCGACGTGCAGCAGAACGGCCTGCTCGTCACCAGACAGTCCGCGCATCGCGCGCTCCAGATCGAGCCGAAGCGCAACCTCCCCGCTCACCGATGGCTGCGCTCCGGCGGCCTCGTCGCCGCGCGGATCCGCGGGGAGCGGCGACCTGCGCGCGGATTGCAGAAAGCAGAAATAGGCGATCCGGTAGAGCCAGGTGGCAAAACGCGACTCGCCCCGGAACTGGTGCAGCTTGCGCCATGCGAGCAGGAAGGTTTCCTGCGCCAGATCATCCGCGCGCGCGGCATCGCCATGAAGCAGGCGGCGCAGCTGCGCGCGGACCATACCCTGATGGCGGCGGACAAGCTGCTCGAAGGCGCGGGCATCGCCAGCCAGCAGCGCGCGCGCGACCAGCGCCTGATCGATCCGTGCTTCGGCCTCGCTGTCAGTCACGCATATCGTCACGCCGGTTGAGCCACCAGTTCGCGAGATAGCCCAGACCTATCATCAGCGGCAGGAGGCCGATCCCCCACAGGCTGGAGATACGCGCACCATCGTGCATCTCGAACGGGAGGGCCGCGCACATCGCCATCACCCCGAGACCCCCGCCCATAAGCACCAGCGCACGGCGGCGGTCGGCATCGGGGTCTTGCGCTTCGGCGAGCAGCCCGGGCGGCAACTCCGCCCCCTTATCGGCGAGCGCCAGCAGGGTGCGATAGCGCTCTTGGGTTTGGCGGGCACGATAACGCAGAAAGATCAGCAGGATGATGATCGGCGTCACCATGATGATGGTCGGAATGAAGAACGGCAGTAGCTCCATCAGGCGTGCTCCTCTTGTTTCTGGCACCCTAGCAGACCGGCGGGTGTGTCCATCATGGCGCGGCCTCCTGCCCGGCAAGAAGGTCGGCGAGCCGCTCGCTGAGCAGCATGGCCGTGGGGGTGTCGCCCTGATTGCTCGTGATGGCGACGGTCGCTCCCGTCTCCCAGACGATGGCGAGATTGGCGCTCATCCCCGGCGCGCCGCCCGCGTGGCCGCGAATGTGGCGGTTGTTGGACAATCGCTCGCCGAAGCCGGCGGCATAGGCGCCGGGACCCACCGGCACGCTGTCGACAAACATCGCAGCGAGCGTCTCCGCCCCGACCAGCTCGCCGCTGCGCAGCGCGCCGGAAAAACGCAGCAGATCGGCGTTGGTCGAATAGCCGCCCCCGGCGGGGCTCCCCTTGAAGGGCAGAGTCAGCCAGTTCGCTTTCCAGGTCGTGGCAAAGGCGCCTTCCCGGAAATAGCCGGTCGCGAGCTTCGGGGTCACGTCCTCCTGCGTGTCATACCCGCTGGCCACCATCTTGGCAGGCGCGAAGATGTGCCGCTGGATGTAGTCGAAATAGCTCTCGCCGGAGACCTTCTCGATGACCCTTCCCAGCAACACGTAGCCGGCATTGCTGTAGCTCCAGTCCGCGCCCGGTTCGAACAGCGTTGGCTGGCGGGAAATCAGATCGAGATAGTCCGCCGGATCGACGAACGTCTCGCGGTTCTGGAAAAACTCCGGCACAAAGAAATCGCCGAGCCCGGCCGTGTGATGCAGCAGCTGCCAGACTGTCATTTTGGCCGCCGCCGCCTGATCGGGATATTCCGGCATCACCTCGCTGAGGCTCGTGTCCCAGCGCAGCTTGCCCGCTTCGACAAGCTGCCCGATCCCCACGGCCGTGAACATCTTGTTCATGGAACCGATGCGAAATTTGGTTTCTGCATCGCTCATTGTGCCGAAGCTGCGGTCAGCAAGGCCACGGCACTGGTCGAATATGGTCGCGGCGCCATCCGATATCGTGAGGCACCCGGAGAAGTCGGCGGTGTATGCCAGCCGGTCGAGCGCGGCTTTGGCGAGGCGCGCGATCTCGTCCGGCGATGCGCCTGCCTTGGGCCAGTCCGCATAGAGCTCGGGCGGATCGACTGGGACCAGATCTGCCATGACGAGCTTTCCGGGCTGCTCCAGGTCGGGCAGCAGGACAAGCGCGGCCAGCTGTCCGGTGCGACGTGCCTTGATGGTCACCACCAGCATACCCGGCGGTCCCTGCGTGCGCGCGTCCACGAAATCCACCCCGCCGCTCTCGCGGGCGGCGACGGCCAGCTGCGTCAGGATCGCCTCCTTGGCCGCCGGATCGAACGCGGGCGACAGGATGGTGGGCGCCCACGCTTCGGTCTGCTCGGGGCGACCCGCATTGATCTGCGCGATGACCGCCGCGCCGATCCGCCCCGCTTCAGTATCAGGAAGCGTCGTGCTGACCGGCCCGGCCAGAGCTGGCGCGCCAGCCAGCAGGGGCGCAAGGAAGGCGGCGCTGTAGAGGATATTCCGGAATGCTCGGTTCACTGTCGTCTCTCCGTGGAAGGCAAAGCCATGCAGGGTGTCGACAGGTTAGATGCATCGTCAGCCGTCTTTGGATGCAGATGTGCTCACAGATAATCAAAGACCAGCAGCGGGCACTCCAAACCGGAATGCAGGCTTCGAGCGAAAACACACGTTCACCATCGCAGATGCGGCGGAACAGGGTTCGATTGTCCGCTCAAGGTCTATGCGTCCCGCTCTGCCCAGCCCGACCCGGTGATTGAAGCGGCGGCGGGATGGTGCACCTTAGATCGCTGAGAGGCGGCGCAGGCTTCTGTTGTGGCGGTATCGTGCACTCCGATCCGCAACTATCGCTATCCCTCGTCGGCGAAGGTCACCTGCGCGGCTTCGGTGACGTGCACCCAGACCTGATAATAGCCCACCTCATGTTCGCCGCGCTTGTTGGCGACCGGACTGGGCGAACCGATCGGGGAATCGATCCATTGCCGTCGCACATCGCCCTCAACGATGATGCGCCGGCCGTTCAGCCGCTGCATCATCGTGAACATGTTGAGATCGGGCGGGCCGTCGGTGTAGCAGGCTTTGACGGTGATCTGGCCCTCGACCACGTCGGCCGCGCCGCACACCTGCGCGCGGCGCAGCAGCGCTTGCAGCGCCTCGGGCTCGAACGCGATGGTGAGCGTGCCGAGTGTCGCATAATCCTGCCGGGAATTGACGAACATCATGGTGCCGAGTTCGCCCTGAAAGCTCTGCCCGCCGCCCCGAATATCGAGCAGGAATCGGCCGGGTTGGGCCTCCCCCTCGGCGGCAGACAACGCCATCGCGGTTGCCTCGCCTGGTGTGATGCAACCGGGTTCGCAATCAGGGAGCGCGGCGCGCACGGCCTTGAGCGGCAGATCGGCGTCGTCGAGGTCGGGCAGATGCGCGGATAGCTGCGCCGTGCTCACAGCGTCCTCGGCTACGGCGGCAAAGCCCGGCAGCGGCACGATAGCCGCCAAGATCAATGCCGCGCGCAACACAGTGGTTTTCCTAGGATCGAGACTGGCGAAGCATGGTGGATGGCAGTTCTGGCTATGGGCCATGAACATGGAGTGAATCCGCCCATCCCTCGGCTTCAGTAGTGCCCGCCGCCTAGCCCAAGCGCAGGAAGAAGTCCTCACGCTCGCGCCGAAGCTCGGCGGGCGTCAGCGCCGACAGCGCGTTCAGTTCCGCGCGCAAGGCGAGCGTGAGGCGCTTGACGGTCTCGGCAGCATCCCGGTGCGCGCCGCCTTTGGGTTCGTAAACGATGCGGTGGATCACGCCCAATTTGAGCAGGTCGCCCGCCGTCACCCGCATCGCCTCGGCTGCGGTGGCGGCCTGCGCGGCGCTGCGCCACAGGATCGAGGCGCAGCCTTCGGGCGAGATCACCGAATAGACCGCGTGTTCCATCATCAGCACCCGGTTCGCCGCCGCCAGCGCCACCGCGCCGCCTGACCCGCCTTCGCCGATGATCACCGCGATCAAGGGCACACCCAAGGCAAGGCACGCCTCGGTCGAGCGGGCAATGGCTTCGGCTTGCCCGCGCGCTTCGGCATCGACCCCGGGGAACGCGCCGGGGGTGTCCACCAGCGTCACCACCGGCAGGCCGAAACGGTCAGCCAGCTCCATCAGCCGGATCGCCTTGCGATAGCCTTCGGGCCGGGCCATGCCGAAATTGTGCTTGAGCCGTCCGGGCGTGTCCTCGCCCTTCACATGGCCGATCACCACCACCTTGCGGCCTTCGAACCGGGCAAAGCCGCCGATGATTGCCTGATCGTCCCCGAACACACGGTCGCCCGCGATCGGCAGGAAGTCCTCGAACAACCCCGCCACCAGCTTCTCGAACCGCGGGCGCTGGGGATGGCGCGCCACCAGCGTGCGCTGCCACGGGGTCAGCCGCGCATAGGTGTCCGCAAGCAGCTTGTCCGCCCGCTCGCGCAGCATCCGCGCTTCCTCGGTGCCCTCGGCATGGGCGGACAGCTCCGCCACATGCTTGTCGAGCGCCTCGATCGGTTTTTCGAACGGCAGATACTGGATCATCGCCTCGCGCAGCCCATCACACCGTCATCGACATACCGCGATAGATCCGCGCACGGTAGCGCGAGTCTTCCGCATCCGGCAGCGGCGCGCCGACCAGCAGCACCGCGCGGGCAAAGCGGCGCACCTCTTCGAGATGCTCGTCGAGATCGCGCGGTTCTTCGGACTGCACCCGGCGGGTGAGGTTGATCTGGTTCACCGGCACGTCATGCACCAGCCGCTCGTTCTCGACGGCGAGGGTCGCGGTGAAGGCGTGAAGCGTGGTCTTGATGAAGTTCGCCAGCGCGAAGGCCGGAGACTTGTCGCCCATCGGCACATCAGGGCTGGTCAGCACCAGCTGGCAATCATCATAGAGCGACGCGCGACGGCTGACGCGGAAGTGGTGGGTGAGGTTGTCGGCCACCACGGTGCGGAACTCCTCGGGCGTCAGCGGATCGTCCTGCCCGAACAGCTTGCCGGGAAGTGCGGCAAAGGGGGTCGAGAGGATCGTGGTCGGCTTGCCCCACTCGGTCAGCGCCTCGTCCATCGCGGCTTCGATATCGGTGGTCTTGACCAGCGATGTGAGCGAAGCGGCGGTGTCGGGATCAAGCTGTGCCTTGATCGCCTCGAAGCCTTCGGCGGTGCGGGTGATCAGCACCACGTTGGCGGCATGGCAATCCTCGATGAAGGCGCGCGCAGTCTCGGCGAGGTAGTCTACCAGATGCTCGCCAATGATCCACACGGTCTTGCCGCGCATCTGGTCAAGCCGCTCCTGCTTCGGCGAGCCGAACAGCTCGCGCTCGGTGGTGGAGCGTTCCACGGAAAGGCCCCCCGAGGGCATGAAGGTCTCGCCGCTGACAGCCCGGTCAGCGAGGAAGAACACCGTGGCCTGCGCCACGTCATGCTCGGTCGGCATCTTGCCGAGATAGAGCTTGGACAGCACGCCGGTGCCGACCTTCTTGGCCTCCACCGCGATCTTGTCGGCGGGGAGGAAGGGCGTGTCTTCCGGCGGCACACGCAGGAGCCAGTCGGCGTCGTTTTCCGGCGTGGCCGGACGGTCATTCCACTCCGGCGCGTCAAGGAACAGGCCCGCCTGCCGCAGCCGGCCGATCAGCGCGGCAGCGATGGTGGGCGTCAGCAGGTACTGATCCCATGTACAGGCCCCGTCGCCCTCGCGCGCGCAGGCCAGCGCCAGCTCGCGCAATTCGCGCGGGTTGTTGGTGTCATGGCTCATCTTGGTGGTGTCATTGCGGGCGAGCCGCGCCAGCACCGCCTCGACCCGCACCCCGCGCCGGATCGCCTTGATGGCGGCGGCGTGGACGGCGTTGAGGCGCTTGTTCTCGAGGATCAGCTTACCGCGTCGTTCGAACAATCCGGGCTTGCCGCCGGTACCCGAGAGGCGGTCGCCATCGACCGGCCCCGGCGCAATCGCATTGAACTGCACCTCCGGCCCGAGATAGCGCGCCATGCTCTCGACCATCGCGCGCTGCCCGGCCTTGCTGACGGCGTAATCCGCGCGGTTGGGATAGGCGACCGCGAGGTACTTCTCGCCGCCGAAGTAGCTCGAAACATTGAGGATGTAGCCCGACCCTTGCGCCTTCATCAGCGGCGCAACGTGGTGCATCAGGAAGTAGTTCGACACCAGATTGGCATCGAGCGTGTAGTTCCAGGCGTCGACCCCCATGTCGACCACCATGTCCTCCGCACCCGCGACGCCCGCGTTGTTGATCAGGTAGTCGATCCGCCCGAAGGCCTTGAGCGTCGCGTCAACCGCACCCTTGAGGCTCTCGAAGTTGCTGACGTCGACATTGGCGAGGGTCTGCACGCGGCGCTCGACCCCGGCAAAGCCGATGTCCTCCAGCTCGGAAACGATCCGCGCGCGGGCCACGGCCAGCTCGCTCTCGCGCCGCGCGACCATCATCACCTTGCCGCCAGCCAGCGCCAGCAGGCGCGCGACTTGACCGCCGATCCCGGCTGAACCGCCGGTGATCAGCGCGACCTTGCCGAGATGCAGCCCGGTGATGTTTTCCGAGAAGCCGGGCATTGCCTTGCGCGCACCGGTCGCCTCGCCGATGTTCGACGGGACGTAGAGCGTGATCTCGCCCAGCTTGCTTTCCTTCAGCAAAATGCGCGCGGCGTGGCCTGCGGTGAAGCGGATGTTCTCGGCCTCGGTGTTGGTGAAGCGCACGATCTGGTTGCCCCACTCGGCCTGACGGCGGCGGCCATGGGCGGTGTCGATCTCGCTCTCGTCGCGCCAGATGCGGATCAGCTGTTCGGTCGCGGCGCGCAGGATGTGGCCGTAGATATCGCCCTTCCCGTCGCTGGCATGGCTGACAAACACGAAGCGCGGCGGCTGAAGCAGGTTGTCGTGACGCTTCCAGTAGCGGCTCAGCGTACGGGCGAGCGCCATGTTGCCAGCGAGTTCCGCGTCCATCAGCGCCTCGACCACGCTGTCGTCGGCCTCGGTGATCGCCCCGGCCAGCTCACCTGCGCTCAAGGCAGGGAGGAACAGCGCGCCGCTTACCGGTGTGCCGCCCTTGGTGTAATCCTCCAACGCCTCTTCCATCCCCGCCGGGTCCTTGCGGCTGAAACGGATGATGGCGAGCTTGTCGGACAGGCCCAGCGCCTTGCAGCGCTTTTCGGCAATCGCAACGTCCGCAGCGCGCGGCAGGCCGAGCACGACCTCGGCCCCGCAGGCCAATTGCACCTGCGCGATTTCCAGCGCCTCTTCGAAATTGTCGCCCGCCGCGATCAGCACGGCAAGGCCCGTGCCGTCCATCGAGCGCATGGTCGGCCGCGCCAGATAGGTCGAGCGCTGCTCCTTGCGCACGGACATGCCGTGGGTGACTTCGAAATCGTGGCCATTGTAAGCCGCGCTTTCGTCCGAGCCGAGGAATACGCAGGTCGTCGCGATATCGGTCGGCGTCGGAAAGGTCTTGGCCTTTGCGTTGCCGCCCGTGGCGCGTTCGAGGCTCATCATGTCGAAGAATTGCGTGGCCGTTGTACCAGCGTCGTCGCCCCGTGCCGCATCCATTGCGGCAAAAACGTTGCGAATGCGCTCGCTTTCGATCGGGCCGGGGTAGACGAGATTGACGCGGATGCCTTTGGGGCCAAGTTCGAGGCTGAGTTCGCGGCTCCACGCATTCATCGCCGCCTTGGGGACCACGTATGCGGCGCGCGCATAATAGGGCGTGCGGCTGAAAATGGTCGAAACGTTGATGATCGAGCCGCCTTCGGGGATGTGCTCCGCCGCGACCCGCGCGACATTCCAGGCGACGCCAAAGATATTGCGCAGCGCATCGCCTACGGTCTCGCTGTCGGTCGAGCCCTGCTTTTGAAGTGCGGCGAGTTCGTCCGCCGAGAGCGGCAGGTTCTCGATCGGCTGCTTCGGCCCGGCGCTGCCGGCATTGTTGACCAGAATGTCGATCCGCCCGAACTTCGCCACCACCTCGGCAATCGCCGCGCGGACGGAGGCGATGTCCCCGCCATCGAGCGCCACCGTGGCGATCCGCGAAGGGTCAGCGCCGGTCGCCTTGATCAGCGCGTCCGCCGCCGCCTTGGTACGGTCGGGCGTGCGGCCCGTCATCACCACGGTTGCGCCTTCTGCAAGGTAGTGCGTGACGATATGCCCGCCCAGATTTCCCGCCGCGCCGGTGACGACGGCGATCTTGCCAGCGAGGCGGCCCGTGATGGTTTCACCAGGCGCAGCTTTGGTATTCGGCTTGGACGCGGCCATAGCACTCTCCTCACAAAATTATAGCGCAAGCACCCTTGGCTTGCCGGATCGTTCAATCTCTGGGGAGGAGAGCGAAGAACGTTTCAATTATCGCAACGCACGCCTTACGGTTCCGGTTCCCCGGTTCCTTGCGCCGCCCACGCTTCGAGGAGCGCGTCACGGCTACGCAGGCCCATTTCGGGGAGCGCGTGGTTGACCACATAGGTCGATCCGGTGTGCCGGTTGTCCCACATCGCCTGATGCGCTTCGGGGAGGCCGTCCCACGGCACAACCTCAGGCTCGGTCACTTCGAGCAGCCCTGCGGCGATCATGTCGTTCATCCGCGCGACCTCGTAGGCGTTGCACAGGTGCGTGCCGAAGATGTTGGCGGTGGGCATGAAGATGCGACGCTGGCGGGTCCAGACCTGCGGGGCGTAGAAGGTGAAGCGACAGCCGGTCAGGTCTTCGGCGAAGATCACCCGCCCGGTGAAGGGCTTTACAAGCGAGGTCGAGATGCCGAGCGTGTCCTGCCCGGCCCGCTCGAACACCAGATCGGGGCTGCCACGCGGATTGTCGGGCGAGCGCAGGATCTTGCCCACCGCCGAGCCGAAGGGCTTCATCACCCGATCCTGATAGTCGCGCACGGCGGCCTTGAAGACCTCGATATCGGCCTTCGCGTCGGGCAGGCGCGGCATGGTGTCGGGCCAGTGGAAGTTCGCGCCCTCGCGGCGGCGGATCGCTTCGAGGCTGACGATGCCCTCGATCGCGTCTTCCAGCCCCAGCGATTGCAGGAACTCGCGCTGTCCGTCGGTGGTGGTGGCGATCACCGAGCGCGCGTTGAAGCGCCGTGCGGCTTCGATCATTTCGAGGCCGGTTTCATCGAGCAATTCGCTCGATCCGGGGCCGTAGAAGATCAGCACCGCCTCGCCCCCGCGCAAGGACGCGCGGCGGAGCATTTCTTCTGGCGATGCCGTGCCCGGCTTGCCCATGAAGCTGAAGTGGTAGCCCGACGAGGCGCCATAGAAGGCGAGCGTGCCGCCTTCCGCGAGCAGTTGGAAGCTGCGGGGGAAGGCCGTCTCGCCCGCATGGCTGACCACGTAATCAGCCAGTTTGCCGCAGTTGAGCGCATTGAATTCCTCGACCAGCGGAGCGCCTGCGGCTTCCCACGCGATGGCCTCGGCCTTGTCCTCTGGCACCACGGTGTAGAGATCGGCAAAGCGCGCATCCTTACGGTTGATCGCGCCCACTGCGCCCTGCACCTGCGTGATGAACTGCGCGCGTTCTTCCGAAGACACCAGCCCCGTCACCTGCAAGCCGGTGCGCACCGAAGAGCGCAGGGCATCCAGCCCCGTCCCCGTCGCCGCACCCTCGACGAACAGCGTCCGCCCCGGTGCGATTTGCAAGGTCGTGAACAGGCACCGCGCGATCGTGCCGAGGTTCAGCACATAGCTCCCCGCCTGCTCCAGCGTGAGGTCAGGCGGCACCTTGTGCATCTGCGGGGCCTGCACGGTCAGGAACTGCGCATGGCTGCCGGTCTCGGTCTCGTAGCCCTGGATCGAGAAATCCGCATACATCGGATCATTGCCGACCAGCGGGCTCAGGAGATCATTCGTCCCCGAATATACGGTCACCAGATCGCCGACCTTGATCCGCCCCTGCGCGCGCGTCTCGCTGCCGAGCGCCGCGACCAGCGCGATACCGCCCGATCCGGTGATCTGGACGTCTTCCTCGTGGCTGTCGAACGGCGAGACCGGGATGCCGGTCAGCGCCCAGATGTCGTTGAAGTTGACCTCGCTGGTCAGCATGTAGAGCAGCGCCTCGTTGGGCGCGGGCTCGGGGACGGAGACGATCAGCTCCTTCTCGTGGCTCGCCGGGGGGCCGAAACGCGGCTGGCCGGTGTCGGGATCGCGGGCGATGCCGAAGGCGTATTGGTGACGCGGGATCGGGGTCACGCCGGGATAGAACGGCGCTCCCACAGGAAGCAGATCGCCTGCTGCCTCCAATGCCTGCGCACGCATTTCGTGCTCGGCATCAATCCACACGCCATCGCGCCGCACCGGAAGCGGGGGCGCAATCTTGTCCATGAACTGGCGGATACCGGTCTTGCCGCCTTCGGGGTCGACGATGGCTTCGGAAAACAGCTTGGCCTCGCGCGCGGTACCCGCCGTGATGCCCTGTTCAAGCCCCACGCGCACCGCATCCAGCGCCCGCGCGCCAGCCTTGCCCCGCCCGGCCCAGTCGAGCTGGCGCAGGATGCGCTGGAGGAAATCATCCTCAAGCACCGCATCAAGGCTGACGTCCGCTGTGGTTTCCCAGCGCGCCGCAGCCGCCTGCCGTTCGGCAAAGGCTTGGCCGAGCGCAGAGTCCGCACCGTGCTTCACGAAATCGCGCACCGCCGCATGGGCCGCCGAGAGCGCATCCTCCGCACCGCTCACCAGCTCATCGACCACGCCAACCGCGTGCGCCGCGTCGGCATCGATGCTGCGCCCGCCGAGGATCAGGTCGAGCGCATCGCGCACGCCGTCCGCTCCGCGCCGGTCGAGCAGCAGGCGCGGCAGGCGCTGCGTGCCGCCGTAACCGGGGAGCAGGCGCAGGCGGATTTCGGGCTGGCCAAAACGCGCGGTCGGCTCGGCAATGCGGTAGTGGCAGGCGAGCGCAAACTCCATGCCGCCGCCCAGTGCCACGCCCTGAACCGCCGCGACGCAGGGCTTGCCCATGTTCTCGATGGTGCGGAAGGCGAGGTGCGCGTTGTTCGGCAGCACCATCGCTTCTTCGACCGAGTGGATCTCCTCCAGCATCTGGCGGATATCTGCGCCGGCCACGAAGGACGACGTACCCTCGCCGGTGAAGACCACCGCCACCACATTGTCATCGCGCGCGAGGGTGGAGGTGACCAGCACCAGCTCGTCAATCGCGCGTTCGTTCAGCGCGTTGACCGGCGGGTTGGTGACGGTGACGGTCGCGACCTGCTTGCCCGGGGCAACCGTGTTGTATTGCACGAGGAAGTAGCGGTGACGGTCGAACAGGGCCTGTTCGTCGCTCATGCGCTGCTTGCGTTGCCAGTCGCCAATGACCTTGCGCAATTCGTCCAGCGATTCCGGGTTGCGGAGCGTCGTGACGTCACCGACATCCTCGCCCACCACCAGCGCCCGGACCATGCGGCGCATGTATTTGCCCGAGCGGGTTTCGGGGAACTGCGAGACCTCGATGAAGTCCGCCGGCACCGCGACCGCGCCCTTTTCGGTGCGGACAAGGTCGAACAGCCGGCGCTTGTCCTCGATTGTGAGCTTTCGCCCTGCGACGGGCACGACGAAGGCGAGCGGGGTCAGGCCCTTCTCGCGGTGCGGTGCGCCAACCACGAGCACGTTGCCGACCGGCGAGTCCGGCGCCAATGCCTTGTCGCGCAGCACCGCGCCTTCGATTTCCTCGGTCCCCATGCGGTGGCCCGAGACATTGATCACATCGTCCGAGCGGCCATGGAGTGAGAAGGAGCCGTCTTCATGCTGGATCGCGAAGTCGCCCTGGGTATAGGCCCAGGCGCCCTTCCAGCGCTTCCAGTAGCCATCTTCCCACCGCGCCGCATCACCGCGCCAAGCGGGATCGACCCGGCCATCGGTGACCTTGAAACCTTCGATATCGCCCCAGATCGTGCGCGCGAGATAGGGATAGGGCGCGGCGATGACGATTTCGCCCTTCTCGCCCATGTCCGCCCGCCGCCACGGCACGCCGCCTTCGTCTGCGCGGGTGAACGGCGCATCGTCCGGCAAGACCGCATCGGCATCCTCGACCCACACATCGCCCACGATCCACGGCAGCGGATAGGCGTGAGCATCGGGGCGCAGCGGGAAATCGTCATTCGCGAACATATGTGTCCACGCGATCCCGCCGTGCTCGGTCGCCCAGTAGCTGTTGATGTAGCGCGGGGTGACATGCTCCATCCCGAAGGCCTGCACAGACGGGCTGACCGGCTCGGCGCAGAAGGTCGCCACGCGAAGCCCGCTCATGTCGTAGCGTTCCAGTTCGGCGAGGTTCGCCGGATCGGACATGATCGCCTTGAGGAAGGTCACGCCCGCCTTGAAGATCGTGACGTTATGCCGCTCGATCATCGAGGCAAAGCGGCCCGCGTGGGGGAAGACCGGCGAGCCTTCTGACACCAGCGAAGTCACCCGGGTCATCAGCGGCGCGCAGATGAGATAGCTCTGCCCCGTGATCCAGCCCGGATCGGCGACCACGAACAGCGTGTCGCCCGGGCGCGCGTCGAAGCTGGCCGCCATCGTCTCGGCCACGCCTGCGGCATAGCCGTGCGAATGGACGATCCCCTTGGGCTTGCCGGTGCTGCCCGAGGTGTAGATGAAGAACATCGGATAATCGGCATCGACCGGCATCGGCTTGGACGAAGCCCAGATCGCGCGGACGAAATCCGTATCGGACAGCGCCAGCAGATCGGCGGCGGTCTGCACTGCGAAGCCTGCGCCGCGCGCCTTTTCCAGCACCGTCACCAGCGCGGCATCGGTCAGCTCATGGCTCCAGCGATCGCGCTCCTCGCGCCAGATCACGTCGGGCTGGTGCGTGTGGCGGCACACGATCACCGCTTCCACGCGCGGCGGCAAGGTCACGAGGCTGGAGGCAATCGCGATCCGCACCCGCGCGGCATCGGCCGAGGTGATCCGCCCTTCTGCCCCGAGATTGATCAGCGCCCGGCCCACGCCGCGCATCACGTCCGAACGGTCAACCGTAATCTCGCCGCTCAGCGCCTCACGCACCGTATCGACGATGGTGGCCGCATCGGCAGCAGGCAGACCCATGTCGAGGGCGGAGAGGATCGACAGCGCCGTCGTCACCGGCACGAAATTGTCGAGCGCCGGATCGGTATAGGCGTTCTTGAACGCCGCGACCTGCGCGTTGCGGTAGCTGCCGTCCGAGGTGACGATCACCCGAGCGCCGGTATCGGCGATGCGGTCGGACAGGGTCTTGTCCGAGAACCCACCAAACACCGCAGTGTAAACCACGCCCATCCGCTTGGCGGCCTCGGTCCAATAGATCTGCGGCACGATGCTCGGCATGTTCAAGGCCATGCGGTCACCCGGCTTGAGGCCCAGCGCTTCGAGTGCGACGGCGCATTTCGCCACTTCGAGCAGCAATTGCTTGCGACTAACGCTGAAACAGTCAATCGGCGCGCCCTTGCCGCCGAGCGCCGACATATCCCAGCGGTCACCTTCGAAAATCAGCGCGGCTTCATCACCGTGTCCGGCGAGCACATGGCGATCGAGTTCCGAAAAGGCGGCATTGGTGCGCCCGCCCACGAACCAGCGCCAGTGCGGGGCGTTCGAGCCGTCGAACCCGGCGGTCCACGGAGTGAAGTCTGCGGGCAGATCGGGGCTGACTGGCGCGGCGGACGCGGCATCCCAGCCGCTCCAGCTTCCATCCTCACCCTTGGCGATCCAAGCGCCCGCCGGGCCGATGTCGGCCACAAACCAATGCATGTTACGGGCCGCAATCGCCCCGTGGAACGCGCCAGGATCAGCCAGCGCCGCAGCACGCATCGCCTCCCAGTCGGCACGCGTGCGGACAGGATTGGTCAGCGCCACCGGCGCATTCGCAAGCAAGCTATTCACAGAAATGACGCCGTCCCCCGATTCGCAAAAAATCCGCAGTGCGCGATCCCCCACGCTCGGCGACAATGCAGCAAAATTACACAAGGCAGCCGTCATGAGCAAGAATATGCCACGATAGCCACCTATCCCGACAACGCCGCGCATCGAAAACAGTTCCGCACCCTTTGGCGCGATAATCTCACGCTTGATCCTTCGCCCCCGGCGCTTGGCGTTAGCCGTAACGGTTTATCAATCACGTTTGGGCTATCACTTGCAGCCGTCGTGAGTGCTGCGCAATCCAGCCCCCAAACAAGGACGAGCAATGCCACTTGGCTTTCTCAAATCCGCGCGTGAGCCCAAGCGCCCGGCGCCAGACGGGCAGACTCCGGTCGCGGAATCGCGTCCCGACCGTGCCGTTGTGCTGGGCGAGGTCGAGGAACTCGGCATTGGCATGTTCTGGGCGACCGACGCGGAAGGCCATCTGAGCTTCCTGTCGCAACGCGCGCTGGTCGATCTCGGCACCGATAGCGAAACGATGATCGGCAAGCCGCTGACGCAGGTATTTCAGGATGTCGACGAGGAAGATGGCGGCCCATCGCAGCGCAGCCTCGCCTTCAAGCTCAAGGCCCGCTCCAAGCTCGACGAGCAGATCGTCGCGGTGCCCAACGGGCGCGGCGCAACGCGCTGGTGGCGGCTCAATGGGCGGCCGCTGTCTGACGCGGCCGGCAACTTCAAGGGCTATCGCGGCAGCGCGGTCGATATCTCGGCGCAATTTGCTTACGAAACGCAAGTCGCGCGGCAATCACAGGTGGACGAGCTGACCGGGCTCGCCAACCGTCGCAAGCTGAACGAGCGGCTGACTGCCATGCTGTCCGCCTTCCGTGTCAGCCAGCGCAGCTGCGCGCTGATGATGCTTGATCTCGACCGCTTCAAGCAGGTCAACGACACCATGGGCCATCCCGCGGGCGACGAATTGCTCAAGCAGGTGGCCCAGCGCCTTTCCTCGATCGTCAAGGACCACGGCGAGGTTGGCCGGTTGGGCGGCGATGAATTCCAAGTCCTGCTGCCCGACATGGATGACCGCGGCACGCTGGGCGAACTGGCCAATCGCATCGTCCAGTCAATCTCGCAGCCCTATCAGATCAATGGCCGCCGGGCGATCATCGGCACGTCGGTCGGCATCGCGATTGCGCCCTATGACGGGGTGGAGACGGACGAGCTGACCCGCGCGGCCGACATGGCGCTGTACTCTGCCAAGGAAACCCGCGGAGGCACCTTCTGCTTCTTCACGAGCGAATTGCGCGACGCCGCTTCCAAGACTGCAATGCTGGGCGACCGGCTGCGCGATGCGGTGGATCGCGGGGAGCTGAAACTTGCCTATCAGCCGCTGGTCGATCCGATCACCAACGAAGTGAAGTGCTTTGAAGCGCTGCTGCGCTGGCATGACGAGGACGAGGGCGACATCAGCCCGGCGCAGTTCATCCCCGTCGCCGAGAATGACGATCTCATCATCCGCATCGGCGAAATGGCGCTGAAGCAGGCTTGTATGGATGCGCTGTCCTGGCCCGATACGATCCGCGTGGCGGTCAATGTCTCGGCCAAACAGTTCATCCGCCCCGGCTATCGCAAGGCGGTGGCGGCGGCGCTGCAAGCCTCGGGCCTGGCACCGGGTCGGCTTGAGCTGGAGATCACCGAAAGCGTATTCGTTGGCGACTTGGAAACGGTCGATGCAATCTTCCGCGATCTGAAGAAGCTGGGCGTGCGCTTGTCGCTCGACGATTTCGGCACCGGCTATTCATCGCTCGGCTACCTCAAGCACGGCCACTTCAACAAGATCAAGATCGACCAGAGCTTCGTGCGCGGCTGCACCGAGAACGGCGACACCAACCCTGCGATCATCACCGCGATCGTCGCGCTCGCCAAGGCGCTCGGCATGGAAACCGTCGCCGAAGGGGTCGAGGCGATGGACGAGCTGGAGCTGGTCAAGGCCCGCGGCGCAGATCTGGTGCAGGGCTACATTTTCTCGCGCCCGATCACGCAGGATCAGGTGCTGGCGCAGTTCGCCGAAGGGTCGAGCATGTTCCGCCCCAGCGGCCCGCCGCGCCACCGCGCTGAGCGGATCACGATCTTCCGCAAGGTCGGGCTGATCCACGAAGATCACTATTACGACGTGATCCTGCGCAACCTGTCCAAGACCGGTGCGCGGATTACGGGGCTGGCCGGGGTGCCGGTCGGGACCGACGTGGTGCTTGATCTCGGCCACGGGCAGCTGGTGGTGAGCAAGGTGGTCAACGCCACCGAGAACAGCCAGGGTCTGAAGTTTGAAACCTCGATGATCAGCGACGGCAGTGGCGGGTTCATGACCCGGCACCGCATCTCGCCCTATTCACTGGCCGAAGCGGGAATCCCGCTTGCGGCGCTCGGCGCAGGGGCCTTCCCGCTCGCCAAGTGGCGCGAGGCGAACAAGACCGTGCCCAAGTTCGTCCAGCTCGAACTGAGCGCGCCGGGGCTTTGAACCGCGCCGCGATGTTTCACGTGGAGCATCGCAAGAACGCGCAACCACCTCGCAACGAACCGGCAACGACCCGCCTATGCGACGACAGCGTGCTCAGCCGCGTCCGCGATAGGTCGGCACGCCCTGATCGGGCAGCCACAGGCCTTCGGGCGGCGCGCCGCTTTGCCAGAACACGTCGATCGGAATGCCGCCGCGCGGATACCAGTAGCCGCCGATCCGCAGCCATTGCGGGCGCATCTCTTCGAACAGGCGCACTCCGATCCCCACGGTCACATCTTCGTGGAAGCCGTTGTGATTGCGAAAGCTCCCGAGGAACAACTTCAGGCTCTTGCTCTCGACGATGGTTTCGCCCGGCACATAGTCGATCACCAGATGCGCGAAATCGGGCTGGTTGGTGACCGGGCACAGCGAGGTAAACTCGGGCGAGACAAACCGGACCAGAAAGGTCAGGCCGGGGCGCGGATTGGGGACGTAGTCGAGCACCGCTTCTTCGGGCGAGGCCGGCAACGGAGTATCGCGGCCGAGAAATTGCGGAGCGAGCGTGGGCTTATCGGGTGTGCTTTCCATGCCGCGCTGTTGCCTTGAAGCGCGGATGGACGCAAGCGGGGAACTGGACGCAGCGGCACGCAAATCCCTATGGGGACAGCGCAGGTTCACCCTGCACCGCCCACAATTCCCGGCTTTCCCGACTCAGTTGAGCTTCACCGCGCCATGAACCGCTTGCCTGCCCGCTTCTTTCCCGCTTGCCTGACTGCCGCCGCGCTGGCGCTGGCCGCGCCGCTTTTGGCCCAGCGGTCGCCCGGCACCTTTACCCTGCCCGAAGCGACACCGACGCCCAGCCCTGTCCCCGCGGGCCCGGCGGACGAACGCGCCGGGGTGGCGATCCCGCCGCGCGCCGCGCCGAGTGCCGCGCCCTCGCCGGTCATCGAGCCGCTCCCTTCGCCGAGCGCGGCACGCTCGCCGAGCCCGAGCCCGCGCGATATTCTGATCCCCAGCCCGTCAGCCGCGCCCCGGCCCGCGCCGCAAGCGAGCGCGCCTGCGACTGCCGCGCCCGCGCCTGCCGCCACGCCTTCGGACAGCGCGACGGGCGATCCGTTCACGCTCCCGCCTGCCGGGACGCAGGTGGTGCCTACCGCACCGGCGACCAGCCCGAGCGTGGCCGTGGGCGAACCACTGTTCGATCTCGCCGAATGGTGGCCGCTTGTCGCAAGCGCGCTCGCGGCAATCGCGGTGCTGGGCGGGTTTGCGATCTGGCAGCGGCGGCGCAAGCCCAAGGTCGCGCGCCTCGCTCCGCCGGTCGATGCCCGTGATACGGCAGCGCCAACCAGCAGCGACGATGCGCCCCGGCTCGACCTCACCCTCGACATCATTGCGGCGACCCGCAGCGTGATGATGTTCACGGTGCAATACCGCCTCAATATCGCCAACCGATCAGACCGCGCGGTGACCGACCTTGCCGCTACCGCCCAGCTCGCCTGCGCGCGGGCGAGTGCGGGCGCTGCGCCCTCCGCCGCAGCCGCACAATCCGCCGCCGGAATCGCGCGCGTCGGCCCGCAGCAGGCGCGCAGCATCACTGGCGAGGTGCAAATGCCGCTGTCTGCGATCCAGCCGCTGCGGCAGGGGATGACTCCGCTGTTCGTGCCGCTGGTTCACATCACGCTGGAAGGTGAAGGCCTGCACGCAATCAACCGCAGCTTCGTGATCGGCCCGCCGAGCGGGAGCGGTGCGGGCCGCTTGCACCCGATCCCGCTCGACCAGCCGCCGGGAAAAATCGCCGGGCTGGTGGCGCAGGTCGTGTCGCTGCCGCCGGCCGCTGCCGCAGCCTGATTCGCGCGCCGCAAGCCGCCGCCTCCCCCTCCCGCGCCCGCCATACGCGGCTGCCGCGCCGGAGCGTGTAGGGAAGCGCTGATTCCCCGGAAGTCTCTCCCCGTTTTGAAAGGATGGGGAGGTGGCGACGCCGCAGGCGGCTGACGGAGGGGTTCTTGCTTGCCGCCTACCCCTCCGACACCGCTGCGCGGTGCCACCTCCCCATTCGCAAAGCGAAGGGGGAGGCACCAGCTCGGCCCGCCCGCACACCGCCCCGCTCGCCAGCAAGCCGCGCAGCCTTTGCGCCGCCGCTCGCGGCACGCTAGGGTTCGCCCCATGACCAAGCTTCCTTCTGCGCTCGTTTCGACCCAATGGCTCGCCGACAACCTGGGTGCGCCCGGCCTTGCCGTGCTGGATGCCTCATACCACCTGCCTGCCGCCGCGCGCGATGCGGGGGCCGAGTTTGCCGAAGGGCATATCCCCGGCGCACGCTTCCTCGGGCTGGCGAGCCTGTTCGATGCCGGATCGAGCGTGCCCTATGCCTTTCCCACCCCCGATCAACTCGCCGCGCGGCTCGGCCTGCTGGGGGTGCGGGGCGAGGACGCGATCATCCTCTATGATGACAGCGCGATCCGCACCTCGGCGCGGGCGTGGTTTGTGCTGACCGCGATGGGCTGGGACAATGTCGCGATCCTTGATGGAGGCCTCGGCAAATGGCGCGCAGAAGGCCGCGCGCTCGGCAGCGGGGCGGAGCATGGCGCGACCATCGCGCCCGTCCACCTCGCCCCGCCCCGGCGGGTGCGCAGCAAGGCCGATATGCTCGCCAATATCGCCAGCGGCCGCGAACAGGTGCTCGACGCGCGCGGGGCTGACCGAGTCTATGGCACGGGTATCGACCCGGTGCATGGCGGCCCGAATGGCCGCATTCCCGGCGCCCTGAACCTGCCGTTCGGCGGCGTGCTGAACGCTGACGGCACCTACAAATCGCCGGAAGAGATCCGCGCCGCGCTGATCGCTGCCGGGATCGACCTCGACCAACCCGTCACCACCACCTGTGGCAGCGGCGTCACCGCCAGCGTGTTGATGTTTGCGATGCACCTGATCGGCAAGCACGACACCGCGCTGTATGATGGCAGCTGGAGCGAATGGAGCGCCGATCCCGATACGCCCAAGCTTCAGGGCCCCGCCGAATGAGCGGCAGCGATAGCGGCAAGCCCCTGAAGCCCGCTACCCGGCTGGTGCGCGGCGGGCGGCGCAAGGAATGGACCGGGCCGGTGGTGAACCCGCCGGTATGGCGCGCCTCGACCCACCTCTATGACAAGGACGCTGATCGCCACGCGGCGGGCGGCAACAATGCCGATGGGCAGTTCTTCTATGGCCGCCGCGGCGCGCCGACCCAGTGGGCGCTCGCAGAGGCGCTCACCCAGATAGAGCCGGGCGCTTACGGCACCCAGCTTTACCCCAGCGGCGTGGCAGCGATTGCCGGGTGTATGTTCAGCGTTCTGAAGCCGGGTGACCGGCTGCTGATGGCCGACAACGCCTATGATCCCTCGCGCTCGATGGCGACGGGGCTGCTGACGCGGATGGGGGTGACGACGACCTTTTTCGACCCGCGCGATCTCGACGCCTATGCCGCGCTGTTCGCTGATCCGGTGAAAGCTGTGTGGCTGGAAAATCCCGGCAGCCTCACCTTCGAGGTCTGCGACATCCCGGCCCTTGCCGCTATCGCCCGCGAACATGGCGCTGTCTCTATGGTCGACAACACCTGGGCCAGCCCCTTGGGCTTTGCCGCGCTGAAACACGGCTGCGACATCGTGATGATGAGCCTGTCGAAGCATGTCGGCGGCCATTCCGATCTGATGATGGGCAGCGCCAGTGCCGGCAAGCGCTGGTACACTGCGCTGCGCCGCACTGCGCAGGAACTGGGTCAGGTGGTTGCACCCGACGATGCCGCGCTCGCCGCACGCGGCCTGCGCACCATGGGCCTTCGACTGGAAGCGCAAACCCGCTCGGCGCTCAAAATCGCCGAATGGCTTGCAGCGCAGCCGCAAGTGGCTGAGGTGCTGTGCCCGATGCTGCCCTCGGCCCCCGGCCATGCCTTGTGGGCGCGCGATTTCACCGGCGGCTGCGGGCTGTTCGCCTTCGTACTGGCGAGCGATGATCCGCAAGCCTCGGCCCGCGTGGCCGATGCGCTGGAGCTGTTCGGGATCGGCTACAGCTGGGGCGGGTTTGAAAGCCTGGTCCTGCCGATCACGCCCAAAACCTATCGCAGCCTGATGTCTTGCCCGACCGGCGGCAGGCCTGCGCTCCGCCTTTCCATCGGGCTGGAGGATGCCGACGATCTGATCGCCGATCTGGCGCAGGCGCTGGCGCAAGCCGGATGACCCAGCCCGCCCCCACGCCGTCCCCGGACCCGTCCGAAATCGTCAGCGGCGCGGACAATCTGCGCGAGGATATTGGCGAGCGCAGCGAGACCATCGGCGGGATCCTCAACCGGCTCGATACTTTCGCGGTCGAGGTCGGCGATTGGCGCATCTCGGCGTTCGATGTGCTGTTCACGGTCGCCGCGATCCTGCTCGTGCTCGCCTTTGCCTGGGGCGCGACCCGCCTCACCCGGAGCGCGCTGCGCCGCTTGACCGCACTCGACGGCACCCAGCGCGTGCTGGCCGAAAAGGTCGCCACCATCGTGATCTGGATCACGACCTTCCTGATCGGCGTCGATCTGCTCGGGATCGACCTCACCGCGCTCACCGTCTTTTCGGGGGCCTTTGGTCTCGCCATCGGGTTCGGCCTGCAAAAGACCTTCGGCAACCTCATCTCCGGCATCATCCTGCTGATGGACAAGTCGATCAAGCCGGGGGACGTGATCGCCGTGACCGATCAGGCCGGGGTGCAGACCTTCGGCCAGATCCGCAAGATCGGCATCCGAGCGATCTCGGTCGTGACCCGCGATGAGCGCGAATATCTGATCCCGAACGAAAACCTGATGATCAATCAGGTCGAGAACTGGTCCTATTCCTCGCGCAATGTCCGCATCCAGGTGCAGGTCGGGGTGAGCTACGATGCCGATATGGCGCTCGCCGAAGAGCTGATGCTGAAGGCCGCCAAGAACGCGCGGCGCGTGCTCGATACCCCGCCACCTACGGTGTGGTGGGGCGGGTTTGGCGACAATTCGGTCGATTTCACCATCCACTGCTGGATCAACGATCCCGAGGAAGGCGTGGGCAATGTCCGCAGTGAAGTGCTCAAGCACCTGTGGGCGCTGTTCAAGGAGCACGGGGTCGAGATTCCCTACCCCCAGCGCGATCTGCGCCTGCGCCAAAGCGGCGAGCTGGAGCGGCTGATGGACGTGCTGGAACAGCGCGTCGAACGGCCCAAGCCTGAAGCGCAATAGTTCCGCTTCGCCGCGGCCAAACCATTCTCGCTGGAACGGATTGGCGCGCTCGCCCATGTGCGGTGTCATGCAGCAGACTGGCACCATCTATCTCGTCGGCGCGGGGCCGGGTCCGGTGGACCTCCTGACCCTGCGCGCGGTACGCCTGATCGAGCAGGCGGAAGTGATCGTCCATGACGGGCTGATCGGCCCGGATATTCTCGGTCTGGCGCGGCCCGATGCGCGGCTGATCTCGGTCGCCAAGCAGCGCGCGCGGCACACGCTGCCGCAGGAGGAAATCAACGCGCTGCTGGTGCGTGAGGCGCAGGCGGGACGCGATGTGGTGCGGCTCAAAGGCGGCGATCCCTTCATCTTCGGGCGCGGCGGCGAGGAAGCCGAAACCGCGCGTGCCGCGGGCGTCCCGGTCGAGGTCGTGCCCGGCATTTCGGCGGCCAATGGCGCCGCTGCCGCCAGCGGCATTGCGCTCACCCACCGTGACACCTCCAGCATCGTCAGCTTCGTCGCAGGCCAGTGCAAGGGTCTGGCGGAGCAGGACTGGTCGGGCCTTGCCGGCAAGGGCCGGACGCTGGTGATCTACATGGGCGTCTCCACCGCGCCGCAGATTGCCGAGAAGCTGATGGCTGATGGCCTCGCGCCGTCGATGCCCGTCGCCGTGATCGAAAACGCCGCGCGCCCGGAAATGCGGGTGCTGCGCGGGTTGCTCGCCGGTCTGCCGGACCTGGTCGAGGCAGAGGCTGTGAAGAGCCCTGCGCTGATCGTGATCGGTGAAGTGACCGCGCGCCTCCACCGTCATCCTGACGAAAGTCAGGATCGTTCGGAGGTAAGCGCTTTGCTGGCAGCGGTACCGGGTCAAGCCCGGGATGACGGGCGCCTTATTGGAGAGATCGAGGCATGAAAATCCTCACCGGCAATGACCTGCGCTCGGGCGCGGTGACGTGGTGGAATGGCACCGGCTGGTCGCTGTTCGTCGACGATGCCGTCGATGTCGGCGATGACGCGGAAGAAATCCTCGCCCGCGAGGAAGCCGCGCGCCGGGTCAACGTGCCTTACGCCATCGAGGCGACCATCGACGCAGGCGGCCACGTGCGCCCGGCGCATATCAAGGACCGGGTGCGCGCGCTCGGCCCGACCGTGCGGCGCGACCTTGCGGTGCCGACCGCCAACAAGACCGGCTGGGACTGGGTGATCTGATGCGCGCTGCTGCCGTCACCCTCGCCTCGGCCTTTGCCTTCGGCGCTACGCCCGCCGCGGCGCAACCGGCGCCCGCCCCTGCCCCTGCCGCAGCTCGGGCCACGATGGTGGTCGAATGGACGCGTCTCAAGGCCCTGCCGGGTGAGCGCGCCAATCTGACCGCCTTCATTTTCCTCAACTGGTTCGCGATGGACGCCAAGGCGGTCGAGCAGGGCCTGTTCACCTCCTACCGCCTGATCGCCAACCCCGCCCCCGATGGCGAGTGGGATCTGCTGGTTGAGGTCGGCTACCCCACCCCGCTGGGTTATGACGATCCCGCCACCCAGGCCGCCTTCGGTGCCATCCGCGCCGCGCACACAGTGGTGCCGGTCGAGGGCAAGACCCTGCGCGAGCTTGGCACCATCCTCGGCACCGAACGCCTCCCCGTTCTGACTGGAACCCGCTGATGTACCGTTACGACTCCTACGACCAGGCGATGGTCGATGCCCGCGTGGAGGAATTCCGCGATCAGGCCCGCCGCCGCCTTGAAGGCAAGCTGACCGAAGACCAGTTCAAGCCGCTGCGGCTGATGAACGGGCTCTATTTGCAGCTCCACGCCTATATGCTGCGCGTTGCCATCCCCTATGGCACGCTCAACGCGCGGCAGATGGAGGCGCTGGCCGACATCGCGGAGAAGTATGACCGCGGCTACGGCCACTTCACCACCCGCCAGAACATCCAGTACAATTGGATCAAACTGGAAGACGCCGCCGATATCCTCGCCGATCTGGCGAAGGTCGAGATGCACGCGATCCAGACCAGCGGGAACTGCATCCGCAACATCAGCGCCGATCACTTCGCGGGCGCGGCTGCGGACGAGGTGGTGGACCCCCGCCCCTACGCCGAGCTGATGCGCCAGTGGTCGAGCTTCCACCCGGAGTTCACCTACCTGCCGCGCAAGTTCAAGATCGCGGTGATCGGCTCCGAAACGGACCGCGCAGCGATGCGGCTGCACGATATCGGCATCCGCATCGTCAAGCGTGACGGCGAGATTGGCGCGCAGTTCTATGCGGGTGGCGGCATGGGCCGCACGCCGATGATCGCCCCGCTGATCCGCGACTTCGTGCCGCTCGACCAGCTCATCACCTATGCCGAGGCCTGCCTGCGGGTCTACAACCGCTACGGCCGGCGCGACAACAAGTACAAGGCGCGGATCAAGATCCTCGTCCATGAACTGGGCGCGGCGGAATACACCCGGCAGGTCGAGGAAGAATTCGCCCATATGCTGAGCGTCGGTGTTGAGCCGCCGCTGGAGGAGCTGGCGCGGATTGCGACGCATTTCGCTGACCCTCCGTTCGTGTCGTCTAAAGTCGAGACACCCTTCGAGCAGCGCCTCTCGACGATGCTTGAGGCGAACGGAGGTCAGGGAAGCGCGTTTGGTCGTTGGGTCCGCCGCAACACTCACGCGCACAAGGCACCCGGTTACGTCTCCGCTGTCATCAGCCTCAAGCCCGCAGGCGGCATCCCCGGCGATGCCACGGCTGACCAGATGCGCGTCGTCGCCAAGCTGGCGCGTGATTACAGCTTCGACGAGTTGCGGGTGATGCACACGCAGAACCTGCTGCTGCCCCATGTCGCCATCGCCGACCTTCCGACGCTCTGGCAGGCGCTCGACGCCGCAGGCCTCGGCAGCCCCAACATGGACACGATCGAGGACATTATCGCTTGTCCCGGTCTCGATTACTGCTCGCTCGCCAACGCGCGTTCGATCCCCCTCGCCCAGCGCATTTCGGAGCGCTTCGCCGCTTCGGGTCGCACTGAAGTGGTCGGCGAATTGAAGCTCAAGATTTCCGGCTGCATCAACGCCTGCGGGCACCACCACGCGGGCCACATTGGCATCCTTGGCGTCGACAAGAAGGGCAAGGAGAACTTCCAGCTCTCGCTTGGCGGCAGCGAGGCCGAAGACGTCAGCCTCGCCAAGATCACCGGTCCCGGCTTTGACGAGGACGGCGTGGTCGCGGCGGTCGAAAAGGTCACCGATGTCTATCTCGCCACCCGCGCCGAGGGTGAGCGCTTCCTCGATACCTACCGCCGCATCGGCATGGAGCCGTTCAAGGAGGCCTTGTATGGTTGATACCAGCAATCTCGGCACGTCGCCCGACGAAGTGCAGTTCCGCTTCCGTGACGACGAGCCCGTCGATCACGGCACGGTGACGGTGGACGCCTGCTGCGACCAGACCAACGCCGCCGCGGTCAGGATCGAGCCGGGTGACGATGCGCGGCTGCTCTTGCCCTTCCTCGATCGCCTCGCGCTGGTCGAAGTCAACTTCCCGAGCTTTGGTGACGGGCGTGGCTACTCGGCGGCGCGCATCCTGCGTGAGGCGGGTTACACCGGCGAATTGCGCGCTGTGGGTCAGGTGCTGATCGACCAGCTCAGCCACATGCGCCGCTGCGGGTTCGACAGCTTCGCCCCCGACAAGCGCTTGGATGAAGACGACGCGGCGCGGGCCTTCGCAACGTGGGACAACGTGTACCAGCGCGCGGCCGACCGCCGGGCGACCATCGCGGACAAGCGCCATGAAGCCTGACGTTTCCCTCGCCAAGATCGGGATGATCGCGCACACGCCCGACATCCTCAACCTCGCGCCCCGCTTTACCGAGCATGACGCGGTGCGCCTCAACAATATGTTTCGGGGCAGCAGCACCGCCGAAATGCTCGAAGCGGTGATCCGTGACGGGCTCGCGGGCGATCTCGCGGTGGTCTCCAGTTTCGGCGCGGAGAGCGCGGTGCTGCTGCACCTGATCGCCAGCGTCGATCCGTCGGTGCCGGTGCTGTTCCTCGACACGGGCAAGCATTTCCCCGAGACGCTGGCGTACCGCGATCTTCTGGTGGAGCGGCTCGGCCTCAATCTGGTGGTGCTGACACCGGATGCCGAGGAGCTGGCCAAGCGGGACGAGACCGGCCTCCGGTGGTCTTACGATCCCGATGGCTGCTGCGAGATCCGCAAGGTGCGCCCGCTCGAAAAGGCGATGGCGCGGTACGATGCCAGCTTCACGGGTCGCAAGGCGTTCCAGGCCGCAACCCGCGCCAATCTGCCGCGCTTCGAGGTGGACACTTCGGACGCGCAGGGGCGGCTCAAGATCAATCCGCTGATCGATTGGGACGCGGGCCAGATCGAAGGCTACTTCATCCAGCACGATCTCCCCCGCCATCCCCTGATCGCGCAAGGCTATCCCTCGATCGGCTGCTCGCCCTGCACCTCGCAGGTCGCGCCGGGTGAAGACCCGCGCTCCGGCCGGTGGAAGGGCTGGGACAAGACCGAATGCGGCATCCACAAGCCGGGCGAGGAGCCTTTCCTTTGATGGAATCGTCATCCCGGGCTTGACCCGGGATCGCTCAAATCCTGGCGCCTTGGCGAAAGCGGCCCCGGATCAAGTCCGGGGTGACGATCGGGTTTAGAGCCACCCCTCTCGGGCGTACCATTCGGCCGTCGCCTTTAGCCCCTCCTCGCCCCCAATCCTCGGCTGCCACAGCCCCGGTGGCGGCTTGCGGTCGAACCGCGATACCCAGTTGGGGTGGGCCATGTATCCCACACGGTCGGCGGTGAGTTTCGCGCGGTCGCCGCGCAGCAGCCGGTCGGCCGTGGCCGTGGCCTCCAGCACAGCGCGCGGCAAGTGCGGAGCGAAGACGCTTTGCTTGCCCACCGCGCGGCCGATCGCTTGTGCCAGCTCCTTGTGGCTCCACCCGCCCTCGCGCCCGTCATCGGGTTCGTAGGTCTGCTTCTTGGTTGAAGCCGCGTTGCCTGCCGCCAGCGCCACCAGCAGGCGCGCGAGATCGTCGGCGTGAATGATCGAACTCGCCCCGCCGGGCGGCAGCGGCACGAAGCCCCACTTTGCGGTGCGGAACATCTCGAGGTAGTCGACATCGCGCGGGCCGTACACGCCGGGCGGGCGCACCGTGGTCCAGTCGAGACCGGAGGCTTCGACCAATCCCTCGGCCTTAGCCTTGGACGCGCCATAGGCCGACAGCTCCGGTTTGCGCGCCGAGAGCGAGGAAACGAACACCAGCCGCCGCGCCCCCGCCTGCTTCATCGCGGCGATGACGTTGGCCGTGCCGGTGACGTTGGCCGTTTCGAAGGCGGCGGGGTCCGGCGTGTTGGTGAGGCCCGCGACATGGATCACCGCGTCCGCGCCTTCGACCAAGGCCGCAAGCGCCGCCGCATCGCCCAGATCGCCGCGCACCCAAGCCACGCCCGCGCGCGGCGTCTGGTCGCGGCGGGCGAGTGCGCGCACCTGATGGCCCTCGGCCAGTGCTGCATCCAGCACTGCGCTGCCGACAAAACCCGTCGTGCCGGTAATGGCGATGAAGCTCACAGCAGCACCATGTGATCGCGGTGGATCACGCAGGAGCGCGGCGCATAGCCCAGCCGCTCGGCCTGATCCTCGGCGCGCTTGCCAGCGATCAGCTGCATTTCAGCGGCGTCATATTCGGCAAGGCCCTGCGCCAGCCGCTCGCCCTTGAGGCTCAGCACGCTGACGAGATCGCCGCGCCGGAACTGGCCCGAGACGCCCACTACGCCGGCCGCCAGCAGGCTCGCCCCGCCCATCAGCGCCTCGGCGCAGCCTGTGTCGACGCGCAATTCGCCCGCAGGCGCGAGCCGCCCGCCGAGCCACGCCTTGCGGGCGGAATCAGCGCGCACGGGCAGGAACAGCGTCCCGGTCCCTGCGGCGAGTGCATGGGCAATCGGCGCGTCATGCGTGCCGTTGAGGATCGCCAGCGCGATGCCGGCGCGCGTGGCGATTTGCGCGGCTTGCAGCTTGGACACCATCCCGCCCGAGCCCATGCCCGAGGACGAAGCCCCGCTCGCCATCGCCATCACTTCAGGCGTCACGGCGTCAACCGTGGGGATCAACGCCGCGCCAACCTCTCGCGGGTCGCGGTCATAGAGGCCGTCCACGTCGGAGAGCAGCAGCACCAGATCGGCATTGGCCGCCTGCGCCACCCGCGCGGCCAGCCGGTCGTTGTCGCCGAAGCGGATTTCCTCGGTCGCGACCGAATCGTTCTCGTTGATGACGGGGATCACGCCCGCCTCCAGCAGCCGGTCGAGTGTGGCCGAGGCGTTGAGGTACCGCCGCCGGTCTTCCAGATCGCCCAGCGTCAGCAGCATCTGGGCAGCGGTAATGCCCTCACCGCCCAGCGCCCGCGACCACAGATCCGCCAGTGCAATCTGGCCCACGGCGGCGGCGGCCTGCGCGTCGGCAAGGCTTCCCCGCCCGCCTTTCGCCAGCCCCAGCCGCGCCGCGCCCAGCGCAATCGCGCCGGAGCTGACGACGATCACCTGCGCGCCCGCCTGTCGCAGCGACGCCAGATCGCCCGCCATCCGCGTCAGCCACCCCTCACGCGCCTGCCCGCCGCCCACCAGCAGCGCGCTGCCGATCTTGACCACGATCCGCCGCGCGGCGGTGATGTCTTGCAGGCGGGTCAGCATGAGCCGATCAGAGCGGCGACCAGTCGGTGGCGTCTTCCTCGTGCTCCACCTCGACCGCCTTGGTCTCGGTCGAGGTGCGATCGGGCAGGTAGCCCAGCACCGCGTCGAGCAATTCGGGGATGCCCGCGCCGGTCACGCCCGACACCGCGAACACCTTGTCCGCACCTGCGACCAGCAGTTCCTCGCTATAGGCCTCGACCAGTTCGGCATCCGCCAGATCGAGCTTGTTCAGCACCACCAGACGCGCCTTGTCCTCAAGGCCCGCGCCATAGGCTGCCAGTTCATCCTCGACGATCCGCATCGCTTCGGCGGGGTCAGCGTCTTCGGTGCCGGTGATGTCGATCAGGTGGATCAGCACCCGACACCGCTCGATATGGCCGAGGAAGCGGTCACCGATCCCGACGCCTTCCGCTGCGCCTTCGATCAGGCCCGGAATATCGGCCAGCACGAATTCGCGGCCCTTGTGCCGCACCACGCCCAGTTTGGGTACGAGGGTGGTGAAGGCGTAGTCGCCGACCTTCGCGCCCGCGTTCGACACAGCATTGATGAAGGTCGATTTGCCCGCATTGGGCAGGCCAACCAGACCCACATCGGCAAGCAGCTTCAGCCGCAGCCACACCCAGGCTTCCTGACCCGGAATCCCGTCCTGGTGCTGGCGCGGTGCGCGGTTGGTGGAGGTCTTGTAGCTGGCGTTCCCGCGCCCGCCGATCCCACCTTCGAGGAAGACGACGCGCTGGCCAACCTGTGTGAAGTCGGCAAGCACCTCCTCCTTGTCTTCGGAGAGAATCTGCGTGCCCACCGGCACCTTGATGACGAGCGGCTTCGCGCTCGCCCCCGTGCGGTCCTTGCCCATGCCGTGCCCGCCGCGCGGCGCCTTGAAGTGCTGCGAATAGCGGAAGTCGATCAGCGTGTTGAGGCCGGCGACGGCTTCGAACACGATATCGCCACCCTTCCCGCCGTTTCCGCCGTCAGGGCCGCCATATTCGACGTACATCTCACGCCGGAACGAGACGGCGCCGGGGCCGCCTCCGCCGGACTTCACATAGATCTTGGCTTGGTCGAGAAAATGCATCGCGGGCGCATAGGCAATTTTTGCTGCGATTGCGAGGGGAATGGCAATCCTGCTCCCCTTCCCTTGAGGGGAAGCGAAGCTGGGCGCCGCCCAACGGGTTGGGGGATGGGTGTGCGGCAGCCGCGAACGTCGCACACCCACCCCTCGATCCCCTCCCTCAAGGGAGGGGAGGAGAACGTTCTAGAACCGCGCCTCGACGCCCACCGCCGCAGAGCGACCGGGGGAGACGAAGCTGAACACCTGCTCGTAGCGTTCGCCCAGCAGGTTATCGACGCGGGCGAAGGCGCTGAGCTGATCGGTCAGCCGCACCCGGGCGTTGAGGTTGATGAGGGTGTAGTCATCAAGGTTGACCCGCACCGGCACGAAGCTGGGATCGGTGAAGGCGACATCGGGCGTCTCGCCATTGTGGCGCACGACCAGCGTTGCCGAGGCAGCATCGCCCGGCGCGGTCCAGGTCAGCGCTGCGCTGGCGATGTGCTGCGGGCGGCGCACTTCCTCAACGCCGTTCTCCTCGGCATCGAGATAGGAATAGGCCGCGTCGAGGCTCCATTGCGCGGCCAATTGGGCATTGAGCGACACCTCAACCCCGCGCTGCTCGCTTACGGTGGTGCGGTTGGCCGGAGTGGCGATGAAGTTCGGCGGCGGGAAGGTGGTAAAGATCTCGCCTTCGAGCTCGCTGTCGAAGTAGGTCACGGCCACGCTGGCGCTATTGCCAAGAAGCTGATCCACGCCGACTTCCCAGCCGGTCGACTTTTCGGGACGGAGCGCGGCATTACCGATGAAGCGCCCGTCGACGAAGCCGTAGAGTTCGAAGAAGCCGGGGTTCTTGACCCCGCTCCCCGCCGCAGCCCGAAGCCGGGTGGTGTCGGTGATCCGATAGCCTGCACCCACACGGAAGGTCGTGGCATCGCGGAACAGGTCGTTGATATCGTGGCGCAGCGCGGCCGAGACATCGAACGCCGAGTCGGAATAGCGATACTCCCCGACAAAGCCGATCTGCTCGATCTCGCGCCGCCCGTTGAAGGCGAAGCCACCGGGCGTGGCGTTGCGAAAGCCTTCGACTTCGTAATCAGCGGCGAAGGTGAGGTTGTGGTACCCGCCCCCATTGAAGGCGGTGACATAGGACGCCTTGACGCGGTCGCCTTCGCTGGCCGAGGTGAGCCCGAAGGGGCTGTCCGTTTCGCGGTCGACTTCGGCGATCTGAGCGGACAGATCATGCGTCCAGCGCCCCTCCAACATCTCGGCCCGCGCGCCAATGAGGGCGTAGATGGCCTCGTTGGTGAACGTCACCCCGGGACTGTCGATGGTGAAGCCAAAGGTCGGGCTGGTAGAGTCGAAGTCGCTATCATTGGTCTGCCCCTCGGTGCGGATGAAGCGGGCTGCGGCGCGCAGCGCGAGGCTGTCGCTCAGATTGACACTGCCCTTGCCCGAGACGGTGTAGCTGTCGCGCCCGATATCGCGCGTGCCGCCCCGTGCGTTGGGCTGGCCATCGGTGCTGACGACGACGGCGGAGAGGGCTGCGTCCCAGCTGTCACCCGAAGCGCCGTAGCGGAGCGCGCCATTGACGGTCGCTTGCGTGCCACCTTCAACCCGCGCGGCGAACCCGGGAACAGCACGCCCGCTCGCGCTTTCATAGGCGACCACGCCGCCGATAGCATCAGGGCCATACAGCGCCGATTGCGGCCCGCGCAGCACTTCAAGCCGCGCGCCGATATCGGCTTGCAGCGTGCCGATATCGAACTCGCCCGCGAAGGGATCGGAGACCTCGATCCCGTCTACCAGCACGAGGACGTGGTTGGCCTCGCTGCCGCGCAGCCGGATCTGGGTCTGGCCTGCAATGCCGGCGACGGCGACGCCGGGGACATCGCGCAGGAGATCGGCGATGTCGCGGGTCTGGCGCTGTTCGATCCGGTCAGCGTCGACGACTGTGAAGGAACCCGTATAGTCCCTGATGGTGACCGGTTGGCCGCGGCTCGCTGTCACGAGGATCGGGACAATCGCCGGACCGACTATGCATCCTCCATCGGAGCAATCATCCGCGACCGCGTCCGGATCCTGCGCCACAACCGGCACAGCCCAAACCAGCGCCGCCCCAGCGACGCTGCACAACAATTTCAAATTTCTCACGGATTCCTCCCGTCATCAGCAACATGGTGGCCGCGAGGGAACCTCCCCCACAGCCCAGCGATGTCGCTCACAACGAAAGTCAGTTTCCGCGCCTGGCCAATCCCTGAGCCAAGCAAAGAGCGACACGCCCCGGTCGGTCTCCTGGCTCACGGATCAACGCATCCGGTGCTCACCTTCCCAGAGCGTTGCCGCCCCAGTGGCTGTCCCTGCTGGAGGGACGCGCTACCTGATACTCACCGCTTACAGTTGCAGGGACAGCTGCGGCATCAAACCGCATTCCCGTTACCTTGGCGCAGGCAGAGGGATAGCGTCAGGCCAAGCTGACGGCAAGAGGTGTAAACTCGAGGATCGCAGAGGGACGCCAATCGGCGCGAAGCGCCGCAAGGCCGGCCGGCCGTCGCGCCCTATGGCGCGGAAGACAAGCAGCCCGGACGCGGTGCGCCCGGCGCTTGAGGGCGAAAACAAGGAATCCAGTTGAGGGGCAACGCCCCGAAACTGGTGGAGCCGAGGGGGATCGAACCCCTGACCTCGTCATTGCGAACGACGCGCTCTCCCATCTGAGCTACGGCCCCGTTCCAGGTTTTCGCGCCCGCCTATCCGATCAGGGAGCGGGCGAGCGCGCGCATTAGCGAGAAGCGCGGACCCTTGCAACGCAAGATTTTGCCGCCTGCGGCCGTTTCACCTTGCGATTATTGCCCGGTTTTGCGCTCGGCCGGAGGAGCCGCCATCGGTTCGATGATCGGCTGCGAGACAACGCCCTCGTTGACCGGGATTACCGGCACCGGAAGCCCGGTGACAGGGTCGATTACGGTCTGCACCGCAACTGTCGGCACAGCGACGCCGCTGGCGCGGGCCTGCTGCACGGCGACCCAGCCGGGCTGTGAGGCGCCATAAAGCGTGCCCCACTTGTCGTCCCACGTTGCCGAGGCTTGCTGATAGGCCTCGTAATCGGTGAAGAACTGATCGAACGGCATCAGCAGGCCATCAAAATTGGCCCGGGCAAAGGCGAGCACATCGGTCGGCGGTGCGGCCAGCGCGCGGTTCGCCATGTCGAGCGTGGCGCGGCAGAACCCTGCACGGGCGGCAGGCTCGGCGAAGAAGTTGTAGACCTGCGTGGTGTAGCCATCGCGCGCCACGATCGCATCGCGGCGGACCCGGAAGCGGCTGGTGTAGCTCTTTTCGAGCCGGTCATTCACCGCCTTCAACGATTTGACGTTCTTGGTCAGGAAGGCGCGATACCCTTCGAGGATCGGCTCATATTCGGCCGTCAGGCAGTTGAGCGCCGCGACATTCCAGGCCGAACGCAGGTTCCAGACCAGCTGGTCATCCGACAGGTTGCTGTTGACGGTGACGCGCCGCCCATCTGGCCCGCGCGGGGGAATATCCATCACATAGTGTGCGCCGCCCGGCGGAAGCGGACGGTAGGGCACGGCCTCGACCACCACCGGGGCGGGCGGCGCACACTATGTGA
>NZ_JAAALE010000019.1 GCF_009905735.1 Porphyrobacter sp. SLTP | reverse complement strand
CCCTCCACCACCTTCGGTGGTCCCCCTCCCCTGAAGGGGAGGATCACCCCTCCACCCTACCGTCGCCATCGAAGCGCAACCCGGTCGGCACCTCCACCACCGGACGGCGCGGGCGCTGGCCGCGTTTGAGCGCCATGACGAAGGCCACCAGCGATGCGAGCGCGATATACAATTCCTCGCGCACCATCTGATTGGGCCTGGTGGTGAAATAGACCGCACGGGCGAGCTGGGGGTATTCGAGCACGGGCAGCCCTGCCTCCGCAGCGATCTCGCGCATGGCGAGCGCGGTTTCGCCCCGGCCTTTCGCCAGCAGCAGCGGCGCGGGCGCGCGGGCGGGATCGTAAGTCAGCGCCACGGCGAAGTGCAGCGGATTTACGACGATGAACTGCGCGTCCTGCATCGCGCGTGCTACGCCGCCCCGCGCCAGATCGCGCTGACGCTGACGGCGGGCGCTCCTCATCTCGGGCGAGCCTTCGGCCTGCTTGTTCTCCTCGCGCATGTCCTGGAGGCTCATTTTGAGCCGTTTGTCGCGCTCGATCTCGCTGCGCAGGACTACGCCGTGCTGATGGGCGGGGTAAGCATTGCGCGCGGGAGCGTGCGTCCCGGAAAGCTGCTCGCCATCGACGCGGGCGATGTGCGCCCCGGACACGGGTTGACGGGTGAGCCGACCCGCGATCCCTCCTTCGATTGCCCCGCCTTGTGGATCGCCCCTGCCGCGCGCGATCATGCCGTGGCGGAAGGCTTCCTGGTGGTCGATCCTGCCTCGGTCATCGCCACCCACGCCAATCAGGCCTTGCTGGCCGAGGCACACCAGCTGCTCGGCCCGGACGAGGTGCGCGAGTGGGTTGATGGTCTCAAGGCCCGCGCGCCCGCGCTGGTCGAGGCGGTGACGCCCGATCCGCTGCCGCTCGCTGCGCTGACCCGCACCCTGCGCGCGCTGATGGCCGACGGGATCGGGCTGGCGCATCCGCAGCCGCTGTTCACCAGCCTCGCGCTGGCCTTGCAGAAGACGAGCGATTTCGACGCGGTGATCGACGCGGTCCGCGCCGATATGGCCGCGCGGCTCGTCGCCCGGATCGCCGCGCCGGGTGAGCCATTGAAGGTCATTACGCTCGATGCCGGCCTGGAGAGCGCCATCCTTGGCGGGATGATCGACCCTGCCACCGGGCAACCGCTGATCGAGCCTGATTGCGGCAGCATGATTGTGCGCGAGGCAAGCCGCATCGCCGACCGCGAGGGCAGCCCGATTGCGCTGATCGTCCAGCCCCCTGCCCGCCGCGCGCTCGCCGCCTTGCTCAAGGCCCGCGCGCCGCGCTGTCTTGTCCTGTCCATCGCCGAACTGCCTGCTGCCCAGCCGATTACGGTCGTCGGTGTGATCGGCGCACCTGACGAAACCCCCGAACTCGCCCCGCCCGCGCCTGAGGGGCTGGCCGCATGAAGCATGACCACGCCAGCTTTGCGCAGGCCGCGCCCTATGCCCCTTCCCGCGCCGAGGTCGAAGACCGCGTGCGCCGGTTCCTCCCGCTCGTCCGCCGCACCGCGTGGCACATCAACGGCCGCGGGCGGGAGGGGCTGGAGATCGAGGATCTGGTGCAGGCCGGTATCCTCGCGCTGACCGAATGCGCCCAGCGCCACGCCGGGCCAACCGAGGACGGGTTCGCCGCCTATGCCAAGATCAGGGTGCGCGGGGCGATGCTGGATGAAGTGCGCCGCGTCGCCCATGACAGCCGCACCGCGCGCCACAAACGCTCAGGCTACGAACGCGCGCTTTCCGCCTTGCGCGGGCAATTGGGCCGCGAGCCGAGCCGCGCGGAGCTTGCCCGCATGATGGCGGTCAGCGATGCGGAATTGCTTGCGATCGAAGCCTCGGGCGTAAAGCTGACCCCGATTGACGACGCCTATGACGAAACCAGCCTCGCCTTCGCCAGCGACGATCCCGACCCGTTCGAGGCCCTGTGCGCCGCCGAAGACCGTGACCGGTTGCTGCACGCGATGATCGCATTGCCCGACCGGCTGAAGCTGGTGCTACAACTGTTCTTCGTCGAGGAATTGAACCTCACCGAAATCGCCGCCGTGCTCGACGTCAGCGTGCCGCGCGTTCACCAGCTGCGCGCCAAGGCCCTGAAAGACCTGCGCGCGCTGCTGGAGGCGGCGTAAGGCCTCAATTAGCGAAGCGGTAGGCCAACAAGCACGCCCTCAAGCAGCGAAGCGGCAGGCCGACAAAGATACCCTCAGAACGTCAGCCCGAACGCCTTGTAGGTCGCGGCCAGCGACGGCCGCATCTTCAGCGCCAGCGCGATCTCGTCCTTGCCCGAATTGTCGCCCATTTCGCGCAGGATGATGCCGCGCAGCAGGCGGGATTCGACTTGATAGGGCTCGGCCAGCAGCGCCGCGTCGATATCCGCCTTGGCCGCCGCCAGGTTGCCGAGCCGGAAATGCGCCATCGCCCGGCTATCGAGCGCGGTCGGGGCATTGTCGCTCTTTTCGACCGCCTTGGTGCAGGAATCGAGCCGCATCTCGTCCATCTTCGACCAGATCGCCGCCTGCCAGCACAGTGCGTTGAGCAGGTTCCCGTCGGTCGGCCGCTGGGCGATCATGCCGTCCAGCAGATCCAGCCCTTCGTCCGCCGCGCCCTGCCAGCCAAGCGCCGAGGCCATCACCGTGACGCCGTCGGCGCGTTCCTTGGTCAGGGCTTCGAAGTCCTCCGCCAGCGCCAAGCCTTCCTCGGCGCGGCCCAGCAAGGCGAGCAGTTCAATCTGTTCGCCATAGGTCGAGCCATCGGGTTGCAGTGCCTCCGCCTCGACCAGATCGGCGAGCGCGCCGGACATATCGCCCAGCTCACGCCGCAGGGTCGCGCGGGCGTAGATCAGATCGCGCGAATCCTCGATTTTCATGGCCGCTTCGACATCCGCCAGCGCGCCGGCAAAATCGAAGATCCCCATGCGGAAGCCCGCGCGGTTGATCAGCGGATAGGGATCGTCCGGCTCCGCCTTGGCAATCCCCTTGGCATAGAGCGCTTCGAGCGCGGAAAGCCGCGCGCGGTCCTTCCCGAAATATTGCCACAATTCGCGCACTTCGCCTTGGGAACGCAGCACCGGCAGCTGGCGGTCGAACCGGTTGAGTTCGCGCCGCGCCGCGCCGATGGCATCAGCGGCGAGTTCTTCCTTCACCGTACGCATCGTCTGATCGATCGTCAGCTTGCGCCCGTCCAGCTTGGCGGTGGAGGCCAGTTCGACCCCGCCAATGGTGGCAGAGACGGGCGCGGCGCTGCCTTCCAGCTTCACGCCTGCGACATCGTCGGGCAGCAGCACCTCGGCCGTGCTGGTGAAATAGACCGGGCCGTTGAGCTGGAGCGGGATGGCGCGCCACGCACTGCGCGCGCGGTCCGCTTCAAACCCGACATCGCGCGCGGCCTGAGCGGGCGGCTCGAACTTGTAGTCGGTGCCGTCCCGCGTCCAGGCGCTGCTCATGATCCCGCGCCCGGTCAGCACGGCGAGCCCCGCCTCGGCATCATAACGCACCGAATGTTCGACCACCTGCCCATCACCGATCACTTCGGTGATGGCAGAGGCCACCGCGTCCTCGCGCATTTCCTCGCTGCCTTGTGAGGCCATGCTGCGCCAGCCAGCGCCGATGGTGCCGCGATATTCGATCGTCACGTCGAAGGTGGCAGGGACACGCAGGCCCGCGCGCTGATCGACGGTCAGGCGCACCACCCGGTCAGGCGTGGACTGCGCCCGCGTGTCGAGCGCCATCAGTTCCGCGCCCGCATCGCGCAGCGGCAGGCCGTGGAAGAAGCGCGGCACTTCATCCATCGTATCGGCGCGCACCCCGGACGTGGTGCCATCCAGCCAGTAATTCGTGCCGCCGATCACCGCGCGCACGATCACATGGTCGAAATTGCCCGGCATCGGCGATAGGCTCGGCAAGACATCGCCGCCCTGACTGCGGACCAGCACCGGCTCGGCCTCGATCCCCAGTTCGCGCAGCATGGTGAGCAATAGCAGCGTCTTGGCCTTGCAATCGCCGAACCGCTTTTCCCACGTTTCTTCGGGCGCCTGCGGGATGTAATTGCCGCCCGACATGCCGTTCATCAGGTAGCTGATGTCGTCCTGCACCAGCCGCAGCGCCATTGCCGCACGGGTCAGCGGATCATCACTCGCCGCGGCGATCCCGGCGATGCGGCCCGCCAGGTCGCCGCCGGGCGTTACCTTGCCTGCGGTGCCATAATGTTGGGCGTGATTGCGCGAGACGGCGGGCCAATCGGCATAGGTCGACACCTGCATCAGCTCGCCGATGCGGAAGCGCGAGGGCGCGTCTTCGGGCATCTCGTCACCTTCGGGCACCGGCAGGTTCGCCGACCAGACCATGTATCCGCCCTTTGCGACCGGCTCCGCTACCTCGGCTTTGCCCAGCCGCAGGCGGGTGACCGGCAGCGCTTCGGGCCATGACACCGTGACGCGCCCCTGTTCGAGCGGGAAGGGCTTGGCGATGAGCCCGCCCTGCCACTGCACATTGTCGCCCATCGCCTGATCGCTCAGCGTGGTGGAATAGGCGAGCCGCAGCACATCGCCGAGCTTGGCGCCCTGCACCGCCAGCGTCGCGGTGAGCTCGCCATCGACGAGCCGGTTTTCGAGACCGCGTTCGCGCCGCAGCACTTCAAACTGCGCGCCGCCCTTCAACACGTCGATCACTTCGCCGCCGCGGATCAGCTCGACCCGGTGGACGATGAGATCGCCCTTGTCGGGCATCCAGCTAGCCGTCAGCGTGCCGAAGCGGGTCAGCGCTTCGGGGGAATCGAGCGCGACGGCGGTATCGAAATAGGTCGACAGCTTGCCCGTCTCGATCCGGGCCTGCTGATCGAGCAGCATGATGATGGCGTTGGAATTGGCCGGTTTGGGCTCAACCTTGGCGACATCGACCCAGCTTGGCGCAGCGTCATAAAGGACGGTCTCACCGGCCCACACCGGCACGGCCGCGGTCCCGGCCAGCAGCAGACCTGCCAACGGGCGGGCAATTCGATTGGCGAGACGGCGCGACATGAAGGACCCCCATTTAACGAATGAATTGAGAGCCTAGCGCCGGTTTCGGATATTGCTAGAGCAGGAATGGGTGCACCGATCCCCGTCCTGCGCTAACGCAGCGCGCAAAGGGGGGGCCATGCTGCGCACAATCACCAACAATTTCGCCGCGCTGACCGTGCTGGGCGTGGGACTGGCCTGGTTCTTCCCCGCCGGCTTCACCTGGATGACCGACGGGCGGATCACCCTGGCCGGGCAACCGCTGCTCAGCCTTGCGCTCGGCGTGATCATGCTGGCGATGGGCCTGACCCTGACCTTCGATGACTACCGCAAGCTCGCCTCGGCGCCGCGCGCGCTGGTTGCTGGCGTGGTGTTGCAGTTTGCGGTGATGCCGCTGACGGGCTTCGCGGTAGCCCGCGCCCTCGCGCTGGAGCCGGGGCTGGCGGTGGGGCTGATCCTCGTCGCCTGCTGCCCGGGCGGCACGGCGTCCAATGTCGTCACCTATATCGCCCGCGGCCATGTGGCGCTGTCGGTGGCGATGACGATGGCATCGACCCTTGCCGCCGTGGTGCTGACCCCGCTGCTGACTGGCTTGCTCGCGGGGGCCTATGTCGAGATTGACCGCTGGAACCTGCTGATCAGCATGATCACCGTGGTGCTGGTGCCGGTGGTGCTGGGCACCCTGCTCAACCGCCTGTTCCCCCGCGCTGCCGAGCGGGTCAGTGCCGTGCTGCCGCTGGTGGCGATTGTGCTGGTGATCCTGATCGTGGGCGGGATTGTCGGCGGCGCGAAGACACAGATCGCCGAGCATGCAGGCGTGCTGCTGCTGGCGACTTTCCTGCTGCACGCGGTGGGCTTTGCCTTGGGATATGTGCTGGCGCGAATGCTGGGGCTGGACGAGATCGAGGCCCGGACGATCAGCATCGAGGTCGGGATGCAGAATTCCGGGCTTGGCTCAGGGTTGGCGAAAACCCCCGCCTTCGCCGCGCAATTCGCCAGCATCCAGCAGGCCGCCCTCGCGCCCGTGCCAGCGGCGATTTCGGCCGTGTGGCATGTGCTGATCGGGAGCCTGCTCGCCGGGTGGTGGAGAAGAAAAAGCTAGCCGTCGCCCCTGCGCAGGCAGGGGCCCATCCTGCCCGGGCTGTGCAGACCGCTACCCGTGATGGATCCCCGCCTGCGCGGGGATGACGAGGTTAGGCGAATTGGCCCCGCTTTGGCCCCAAATACCCAAACAAATAGGCCCCCACCTTGCGCATCTGGATCTCCTCCGAGCCCTCGGTGATCCGGTAGCGGCGGTGGTGGCGGTAGATGTGCTCGAAGGGCTTGTGTCGCGAATAGCCGATGCCGCCGTGGACCTGCATCGCGCGGTCGGCAGCTTCGCACACCAGCCGGTTCGCCCAGTAATTGCACATCGAGACCTTGTCGCTGATGGTGCGCTCGATCGCCTCGTGGGGCATGTTGTCCATCTCCCACGCGGTCTTGAAGATCAGCAGACGCAGCATTTCCGCCTGCGTTGCCAGTTCGACGAGCGGGAACTGGATGCCCTGATTGCGCGCCAATTCTTCGCCGAAGGGCTTGCGCTCGCGGGCGTACTTCACGCTTTCATCGATGCAATAGAGCGCCGCGCCGCAGCTGCTCGCCGCCTGCCGGATGCGGTTCTGGTGGACGAAGCTCTGCGCCAGCGCGAGGCCGCGGCCTTCGACGCCGAGGATCGCGCTGTCCGGCACCCAGACATTGGTGACGCTGAGGCGCGGGTGATCGGTGGGCATGTTGAAGGTCCACATCCACTCCTCGATCTTGAGGCCCTCGGTGGGGTTGGGGACGAGGAAACAGGTGATCCCGCTCGCATCCCCCGCCTTGCCGGAAGTTCGCGCGAACATCGCGCAGTGGGTGGCGACGTGCATCCCGGTGATCCACATCTTCTCGCCATCGATCCGCCAGCCATCGACCCCGTCACGGGTCTCGCGGACGGCGACTGTCTCCATGTGCGTGGCGTCGGAGCCGTGGTCGGGTTCGGTCAGACCGAAGGCGACCCGCCGCGTGCGCTCGAACCCGCCGAGGATGAATTCCTGCTTCTGTTCCTCGGTCCCCCACTGGTCGAACATGGCGACGAAGGGGAAGTTGCCGACAATGCTATGCTCGTTCTGCAAGTCATTGTGCAGGCCGAGGCCTTGGCGCGCGAAGTGCTCGCGGATCACCGCCATCCACAGGTTGCTGCCGTCCTTGCCGCCATAGCGCTTGGGCGCGGAGAAGCGCCAATGCCCGGCCTTGTCGGCGCGGCGGGTGGCTTCTTTCAGGAGTTCCTCCCACTCGTGCCGGGGCAGCCCGCCCGCCTCGAAGTCCGTGCGCGCATATTCGCGGCGGTGGTCGAAGAAGCGGATGTTGTCATTCTGTTGCTCCAGCGGCTTGATCTCGGCGGCGATGAAGGCGTCGAGCTCGTCGAGATAGGCTTGCAGGTCGGCGGGGATGGCGAAGTCCATGGTGTTCCTCTCAGGTCCATCTTTTGATTGCGGTAGCCAAGCTCGGGTATTTGGGGGAATCCGCCTGAACCTTTTCCAGAACGCGGCTCTTGAGCTGTTGCAGCAGATCAGGCCTTCGCAAACTCGCGATACCCGTCAGGACGTCCTGCGCCAGCGACGTGGCGGTGTAGGGGTAGGGATAAAGCCGCCAGTCGCGCGCCAGAATGCCGAGAGCATTTCGGGCGACGGCGTTCTGAAAGCGATCATGCCCTTCCAGCTTGTCCTTGATCGACACAAGCCACTCGGAGATCGCTTCTGCCAGTTCTGCGCTGTCCGCTTCACCCAGGCGTGACCACTTGCCCGTGCTCGAGTAAACCTTCTTGTCCCGCTCTTCCTCAGGCGCTTCCTCCTCAAGCAGCAGCAACAGGTCGAGTTCCTGCTCGCTTGTTCGCCTTGAGATGACCGCGCGCTCCAGCATCCGGTCCGCGCCCGAACGCCATTGCGCCGCCATCTTGAGGCAGCCGAGTGCCCACCAGACGGTGCGGTAGACAGTCCAAAAGTGGAAGCGGTCGATATCGATCTTGGTGCCGCTCTCCGCCTCATAGGCATCGAAATAGTCGTAAATCCGACCAAGCCCCAGCGCCGGGCGGTCGTAGCGGGCAAAGCGCCACACGGCCATGCAGCCGAACGCCAAGTCTTCGTGAGGGTCGCCGAAATGGGCGATCTCCCAGTCCAGCACGCCGGTGAGGTCCGAGCCTTCGACCAGCAGATTACCCATCCGGTAGTCGCCGTGATTGAGGACAGGTTCGACCTCGGCGGGGCAATTGTCCTCCAGCCACCTGAGGCCAAGCGCGATGATCGGGCGGTTGCCGCCAGCGTCCATGAACTGCTGCTTGAGGTCAGCAATCGCGGCGCGGTAATCCATCACCGGCACGCCATCTGGCACATCGCTTTGCCGCAAGCGGTGGATGCGCGCCAGATCCCGCGCCGCCTGCCGCAGCAGCCTGTCAGGATCGTCGCACGCCAGAATGACCTTGGGATCAGCCGTCCCCGGCAGCGCGCGCATCACGAAGCCCGAGCCTAGCCCGTCCGCTTCCTCCAGAACCGCCACCACTTCCGGAGCCGTCACGTCCTTGGCGCGGGCAGCTTCGATCAAAGCCGCTTCGACCGCGTGCCCGTAAGGCCGCCCCTCCATGAAGGCGAGGCTGGGCGCGCGACGCAGGACGAAGCTCTCATCCCCGCAGGGAAACCGCCAACTCTCCATCACCGCCCCGCCCGTCAGACGCTGCGGCGCCGAAGACAAAGCGCCGAGGCCGACGCGGGCGCATACCCGCGCCAGCCCGGCGCTCAACTCGTCAGCCGAAATGCCCACGCGTCGTTACGCGAGGACAGAGTCCTTCTTCACGGTGATCACCTGCGCATAGGTGAACTCCTTGAGGCCTTCCTTGCCGTACTCGGCGCCGAAGCCCGACTGCTTGTGCCCGCCAAACGGCGCGAAGGGCGAGAGGTGGAGGTATTCGTTGACCCACACCGTGCCGGTTTCGAGCTGCTCGGCGATCTCCACGCCCTTTTCCGGATTGCCGGTCCACACCGCGCCGGCGAGGCCGTATTCCGAGTTGTTGGCGCGCGCGATGACTTCCTCTTCGGTCGAGAACTTCATCAGCGGCATGACCGGGCCGAACTGTTCCTCGGCCACGATCCGCGCGTCTTCGGGCGGGTTGTCGAGGATAGTCAGCGGCACGAAGTAGCCGGTGCCCGACGGGTCGGCATTGCCGCCCAGCAGGAACTTGTAGCCGTTTTCCTTGGCATCCTCGATCAGCTCGAGCACGCGCTCGTACTGCTTCTTGTTCTGGATCGGGCCGACGCCAGTCCCCTGCTCGCTACCGTCACCGACGCGGACGGTCTTGGCATATTCCACGATCGCGGCGGAAAGCTCGTCATAGATATCCTCGTGGATATAGACGCGCTTGGCCGCGACGCAGATCTGGCCGGCGTTGGAGAAGCTCGACCAGAACAGCTGTTCGGCGACCTTCTTGGGATCGGCATCGGGGAGCACGATCGAAGCGTCGTTGCCGCCCAGCTCCAGCGTGATACGCTTGAGGTCGGCGCTGGCGCCTTCCATGATCTTCTTGCCCGTGGCGGTGGAGCCGGTGAAGGTGATCTTGTCGATATCGGGGTGGCTGGTCATCAGCGGGCCGAGGTCATCCTCGCCGGTGATGATGTTAACGACGCCCGGCGGCACCTTGTCCGCGATCAGCTCGGCGATGCGCAACGTTGTCAGCGGGGTGAAGGGCGAGGGCTTCAGCACGATGGTGCAGCCCGAAAGCATGGCGGGCGCGATCTTCTGGATCGCCATCATCACCGGGAAGTTCCACGGCACGATGCCCGCGACCACGCCCACCGGCACGCGGCGAGTGCGGCTGAGGCGGGTGTCGCTGTCCTCGTTGATTTCGTCATCGAGGCTGAGGGTCGACTGCGCCGCGCTCATCCCGGCAGCGCCGTAGATTTCGCCCTTGGCCTGATCGTGCGGCTTGCCCTGTTCGCTGGTCAGCAGGCGATAGAGTTCTTCGGCGTTGGCCTTGATCGCTCCCGAGATTGCCATGATCGCGGCACGGCGTTCCTCGATGGGGGTGTTCTTCCACGTCTTGAACGCGGCGCGTGCGGCGGCGACCGCTTCGTCAAGCTCGGCCTTGCCGCAGGCGGGCACCTGGCCGATTACCTGCTCGGTCGCGGGGTTGACCACATCGAGCCAGCGGTCGGCGGCGACCATCTTGCCGCCGATCAGGTTCTTGTACTGGGTGACCATGATTATTCCTCTCGTCGAATGGGGGAGTCGTCTCTCCCGCTCAGGTTGGCGCGTTGCATAGCAAAACGCAACGCTTGCGTTGGCGGCAGAGCTAGCGCGAAGCCCGGACACGATCACCTGATGATTGCGCTATCGGCACGCGGGCCTATGGAAGCGGCGAGAGATGCCCTGGAGGAGAGCCGCATGAGTGATTCCCGCCCTGATCTGGTGATTTACGGCAGCCCGGTCTCGCCCTTCGTGCGCAAGGTGGCCGGGGTCTGCATCGCCAAGGGCGTGCCTTATGAGGTCGAGGCGATCAATGTCTTCGACCCGCCCCAGTGGTTTCGCGACATCTCGCCGATGAAGCGCATTCCGGTTCTGCGCGACCGTTCGGTGGCGGAGGAGGGCCTCGCAGGCACCATCGCCGATTCCTCTGCGATCTGCGCCTTCATCGAGAAGAAGCACCCTACGCCGGCGCTCTATCCCGATATCCCGATGGCGCTGGGCGAAGCGCTGTTCATTGAGGAATATGCCGACACCGCGCTGGCCATGGCCGGCGGCCTTGGCATCTTCCGCCCGATCTTCTTCGCGGTCAGCAAGGGCGAGGAACCGGGGCTCGACAAGGCGCGAGATGCCTGGGCGAACCAGCTGCCGCCGATCTTCGACGTGCTCGAAGCGCGGCTGGGCGGACGCACGTTCTTTGCGGGCGACGCGCTCTCTATTGCCGATATCACCGTGGCGACGGTGCTGATGCAGGTCGCGCTGGTGGCAGAGACGCCGCTGGATCGCTGGCCCGGCCTTGCCGCGCATTACGCCGCGATGCAGGCCCTGCCGCTGATCGCTGAACCCTATGCGGCGGCGGAAAAGATGATCCGCAGGGCCTTGCCCACCCGCTTCGACCTGACCTAAGTCCCACATCCCAAAGCGATCAGAGAACAGGCAAGCATAATGGCCAGCGAATGGTGCATCGGGATCATCGGCGGATCAGGCCTCTATGCCATCGACGGCATCGAGGACGAGCAGTGGATCGCGATCGACACGCCTTGGGGTGATCCGTCGGACGAAATCCTGTGCGGGACGCTGGCCGGGGTGAAGGTGCGCTTTCTCCCGCGCCATGGCCGTGGCCACCCGATCACGCCGACTGAACTCAATTCGCGCGCCAATATTGATGCGCTGAAGCGGGCGGGCTGCACCGATATCCTCGCGATCAGCGCCGTGGGATCCTTGCGCGAGGAGCTGGAGCCGGGCCGCTTTGCCGTGGTCGAACAATTCATCGACCGCACCGTGCACCGCCCCAGCACCTTCTACACCAGCGGCTTTGTCACCCATGTCTCGATGGCCGATCCGGTCTGCCCGCGCCTGTCGGACATGGCCGCTCATGCAATCAGCGATGCCGGTGGCAAGGTGGCGGTCGGCGCGACCTATCTCGCGATGGAGGGCCCGCAATTCTCTACCCGCGCGGAGAGCCGGATGTACCGCGCCTGGGGCGCCGATGTGATCGGCATGACCGCGATGCCCGAGGCGAAACTCGCGCGCGAGGCTGAGCTGCCCTATGCGCTGGTCGGCATGGTCACTGATTACGATTGCTGGCGCGAGGGCGAGGCGGTCGATGTCGCGCAGGTGGTCGGCCAGATGCAGGCCAACGGCGCGCTTGCCCGCGCGATGGTGGCAAACTTCATCGCCGCTCTGCCGCAAGAGCGCGAACCTTCCCCGATCGATTTCGCCTTGGACGATGCGGTGATTACCGCGCCGGACGAACACGATCCCGCGGTCATGGCCAAACTGGATGCGGTCGCCGGGCGCTTGTTCGGGTAAGCTCGCGCCGCCTATTCCACCATTCGAATCGCAAACGCCCCACCTTACCTGACGAGAACGCCGCAGCGCTGCGTTGCAATTCCATGACGCGGCGCTAGGCGGGGTGCACCACCTGCGCTCGGGGATTCGCATCATGAAAATCATGTCCGGCAATTCGAACCTGCCGCTCGCCCGGGCCATTGCGGCCTATCTCGAAATCCCACTGACCGATGCCAGCGTCCGGCGCTTCTCGGACGAGGAGGTCTTCGTCGAGATTCACGAGAATGTGCGCGGCGAGGACGTGTTCGTCGTTCAGCCGACCAACTTCCCGGCGAACGACAACCTGATGGAATTGCTGATCTGCATCGATGCGCTGCGCCGCGCCTCGGCCAAGCGGATCACCGCGGTGGTGCCCTATTTCGGCTACGCCCGGCAGGACCGCAAACCCGGCCCGCGCACGCCGATTTCGGCCAAACTGGTGGCGAACCTCATCACCGAAGCGGGCGCTGACCGGATGCTGGCGGTGGATTTGCACGCGGGCCAGATCCAGGGCTTCTTCGATATTCCGACCGATAACCTCTATGCCGCGCCGGTCATGGCGGCGGACATTCAGGCGCGTTATGGCGACCAATCTTTGATGGTCGTCTCGCCCGACGTTGGCGGCGTGGTGCGTGCGCGGGCGCTGGCCAAGCGGCTCGACAATGCCCCGCTCGCGATCGTCGACAAGCGCCGTGATCGTCCGGGCGAGAGCGAGGTGATGAACATCATCGGCGACGTCGAAGGGCGGCACTGCATCCTGATCGACGACATCGTCGATTCGGGCGGCACGCTGTGCAACGCGGCCGAAGCGCTGCTGGAAGGCGGGGCCAAGTCGGTCGCGGCCTATATCACCCACGGCGTGCTGTCGGGCGGGGCCGTGGCGCGGATCAACGGGTCGAGCCTCAAGGAGCTGGTGATCACCGATTCGATCCGGCCGACCGAGGCCGCCGAAGCCTCAGACCGCATCCGCATCCTGCCCATCGCTCCGCTGGTGGGTGAGGCGATCCGGCGGATCGCGGATGAGAGTTCGGTGTCGAGCCTGTTTGACTAACGCTCGTCATTGCGAGCGTAGCGAAGCAATCCATGGATCAACCTCTCAGCAAACGGCGATGTCAGTTCATGGATTGCCGCGTCGCCTGCGGCTCCTCGCAATGACGAGTGTGCGGTCATGTTCGACCCCATCGAAGTCCGCGCCCTCCTGATCGAAGCCGCGTGCGCGCGTCAGACCTTCACCTACGGCGGGCTCCTCAACATTCTCGGCCATACCTTCACGCGGCCCTTGATGCGCCAGCTGTGCAAGGTGCTTGACCGCATCGACGAAGACGGACGCGCCAGCGGCGAACCGGGCCTCGCCGTGCTGGTGGTGCGCCAATCGGACGGCCTCCCCGGCCAAGGTTGGTTCGTCAGCCGCACCGGCGTTTACGACGACCTGCCGCTGGAATGGGAGGGGACGGAAGCGCGGGCCTATACGCAGGCTCGACAGGCCGAAGCCTTCGATTATTGGAGCAAGCAATAGCACCCGCCGTTCGTGTCGCGCGCAGTCGAGACACTCCGGCCCCAAGCACCTGCCTCTCGACTTCGCTCGAGGCGAACGGAAGTTTGCATGATGACCGATAAAGACCTCGCCCTCGCCCTGCGCCTCGCCGATTTGGCTGGGGCCGCCATTCGCCCGCTGTTTCGCGGCCAGTGGAGCGAGGAGAAGAAGGCCGACCGCTCCTTCGTCACCGAGGCCGACCGGGCCGCCGAAGCCGCGATGCGCCGCCTCATCGAGGCGGAGTTCCCCCGCGACGGGATCATCGGCGAGGAATACGGCACCCGCAACGAAGGCGCGGGCCGCCAGTGGGTGCTCGATCCGATCGACGGCACCACCAGCTTCATCGCCGGCCGCCCGATCTTCGGCACGCTCATCGCGCTGCTGCAAGATGGCTGGCCGGTGCTCGGCATTATCGACCAGCCGGTTGCGGGCGAACGCTGGGTGGGCCGCATCGGCCAGCCGACGCTCTTCAACGACAAGCCTGTGCAGGCACGCCCCCTCAAGGAACTCGGCGACGCCGTGCTCGCCACCACCAGTCCGCACCTGTTCACCAATGAAGAGGCCGACGCCTTCATGTCGGTCGCCAAGCAGGTGGCGGAAAAGAAGATCGTATTCGGCGGTGACTGCTACAATTACGGCCTCGTGGCGTCAGGCCACGTCGATGTGGTGATCGAGGCCGGGCTGAAGCTCTATGACTACGCCGCGCTCGTCCCGGTGGTCGAAGGTGCAGGTGGGATGATGGCGGACTGGCAGGGCAATCCGCTCGATGCGGGCAGCGACGGTACGGTGATCGCGCTGGGCGATCCGGCGCGGCTGGAAGATGTGCTGGAGGCGATGGGGTAGCACACCCGCTACGTCTGCCTGACCCCGGCCCCAGTGCCCCGCTCGCTATTGCAGCGTCGTGATTTCCTCGCTGCCATCGGTGCGGCCATAGAACTGCATCAGCTGCACCAGCAATTCGCAGCGGTCGGTCAGCGTCTCGGCTTCGAGCAACGCCTGCTTTGATGCCGGATCGAAGGGAGCGATCTGGGAGACGCCGTTGATCAGCGAGCGATCATCCAGCCGCTCGACCGAATCCCAGTCAACCGAATAGCCTTGCATATCGGCAAAGCGCCGCGCCTCGCGCTCGAACCCGCCGCGCTGGGCGTGGGAGAGGGTTTCGTCCTCGTCCTCAGCATAGACCTCGGCTTCGATCTGGCGGAAGGCGGTGGCCACATCCAGCTCGCGCACCAGCCGGAACCGCGCCGTGCCTTCGAGGATGAGGTTGTAGCGCCCGTCGTCCATCGCCTGCACTTCGCCGATCTTGCCGATGCAGCCGACCGAGTAGAGCGGCGCACCCTCCACCGCGCGCTGCGGCTGGATCATCGCGATCTGGCGATCCCGAATCAGCGCATCGCTCACCAGCGCGCGATAGCGCGGCTCGAAGATGTGAAGCGGCAGCTGCATGCCGGGGAACAGCACGGCGCCGGTCAGCGGAAAGATGGAAAGGCGGCGGGTCATGGTGTTTGCGGTCATCCAAACAATACGCGCGACAGGCGGCGGCGGACGCCGACCACCCATTCGTCTTCAAGGCCGGTCGCCTCAAAGATCTTGAGCAGCTTGGCACGCGCCGCGCCTTCGTTCCACTCGCGGTCGGCGGCGATCATGGCGAGCAAGGTATCGGCGGCGTCATCGCGCTGGCCAGCGGCAAAGGCGGCCTCGGCAAAGGCGAACTGCGCGTCCATGTCCTCGGGCGCGGCAGCAGCGGCGGCGCGCAGGGCGGCAAGCTCGATGTCGTCGACCCGGGTGCCGGCGAGTTCCAGCGCGCTGCGGGCAGGCGCGATGGCGGGATCGGTCGCGAGGCGCGGATCAGAATCGATCACCTCCATCACCTGCTTGGCCTGATCGACCTCGCCCAGCTGCACCAGCGCGCGCACCAGACCGGCATGGGCGGGGACATTGTCCTGCGCGAACTCGGTGATCTGCGCGAAGATGCCGGCCGCACGCTGCGGGTCGCCAGCGGCAAGCGCTTCCTCGCCCAGCTTGACGAATTGGGCGATCTCTTCGGGCGAGGGGCCCTGCGGTTCGACCGGCACGCCATCGCCCGCGCCGCCATTGATCGGCAATTGTGCGAGCAATTGGTCAAGCATCGCCTTCAGTTGCGATTCGCTGCGGGCATTGGTCAGATCGGCGATCGGCTGACCCTGGAACATGGCATAGACCGTGGGGATCGACCGCACCTGGAACTGCGCGGCGATGAACTGTTCCTCGTCGACATTCAGTTTGGACAGCACCACGCCCTTGTCAGCATATTCGGCCGCGACCTTTTCGAGCACCGGCGTCAGCGCCTTGCACGGGCCGCACCATTCGGCCCAGAAATCGAGGATGACGAGCTTGGTCTGCGACGGTTCAACCACCGCCTTGCGGAAACGGTCGACCGCCTTCTGTTCGTCGATGCTCAGTCCCATGCTGGCCAAGTTATATGCTCCTGCTGTGTCATTGGACGCCTTTGCGCCATTGGCTCCAATGTGGGGCCTTGCGCCAAGATGTGAAGCGCGGATTTGTGCTGACCGCTATGCCATACGCGATCAAGCCCCAATCGCGCCAAATTTGCGTGGGCCAATGTGCGAATTTAGCGCTTGCAGGTGTGCCAAGGCGCTGCTAATCGCGCCGCCTCTCCGGCAGGAACCGCGCATCTGCGGCTTTCTGTCAGCGCCAGTGAGCGGGCGTAGCTCAGGGGTAGAGCACAACCTTGCCAAGGTTGGGGTCGAGGGTTCGAATCCCTTCGCCCGCTCCATGACATCCAGCATTTCTGCGATTTTTTGCCTTCGGGCGCCGGGCCATCGGTCACCGGCAAGGCGACGCGATTGCCTGTCTCGGGCTGCCCGAGAACCGCCGCGCCCGCCTTCTCCCTTTTCGCTGTGCACCTGATCGCAAGCGCGATCCGCTGATGCGTCATTCCTGATCCGAGGCCTGCGCAGACAGAAGCGATATGATCGCCACCAGCCAAACGATGACGGCCGCAAGAAACACCTTCAACGCGACGTCCAATACCCCAGTCAGCGCCGCGACAAGCAGCGCAAAGCAGTAGAAATCACGGCTCGTGAGGTCTTTGAGCAGCCGTGCGTTAGGACTGCCCGTCTGTTCCTGAATGCGTTTCGCGCCGTCGAAATGGACGATGCCTTCTCGCCGGAAGGCCGAAGCTCCGAGGATGGCAAGGCCGGTGGCCATGACTGCGGCGGCGCCCATACCGACCAGCGCATCCTCGGCCCGCCCCTGCATCCAGAAGTTGCATCCGGCACCGGCCAGGAAGGCGACGTTGGTGAAAGCATCGATGACGCTGTCAAGCGAGGCACCGGCCTTTGAAGAGCGGAAGGTTGCTCGCGCAATCTCCCCATCGATCCCGTCAACAACCGAGGCGATCTGGAACAGCACGGCGCCTGCCACCAACCCGCCCGGCGTGCCCGTCAACAGGCTCGCCAACATCACCAATGCCGTCAACAATGTCAGCAGGGTGGCATGGCCGGGACGAATCCAGCCGAACCGCAGCAACGCTGCCGATGCCGCCTGCGACAGGGGGCGGTTGCAATGGCGCGAGATCATCCCGTCGCCGGGCTTTGCCGTGCTGCGCACAATCGCCGTGGCCGCTTTGCGCAAAGCCATCTTGGGATCAGCTGGTTGGTCCGGAGCCGCCGCCACACCGGCTTGCACGGCGAGGATAGTGGTCGCGTCTGGTAGCGCCTCGCCCGGAAGCAAGGTGGCCTTGGCAGGGGCGGAGAGTTCGACCACGAGGCCGGGTGCCAGACGTGTGATCTCCGCGCGCGTCAACGGGGCAAGCGTGCCCGAATCGCCCAGCACCAGCAGCAGCGGCGTACGGGGCAGCGCCGCGAGATGGGCTTTCGCCAGACGCGCCGCCGCGGGCACCCCGGCCACAAGGCGGTTGGCCGTGCGCGACGACGAGAAGCGATACCCGAGGGGGGATGACATGAAGCCTCGCAGTGCTGCGGAATTGCGCTGATAAACAGCCGCCTATATGCATTGCCGATGCACGCTAGGGCAATGTCGTCCTGCCGCGGATCCGGTGATACGCTATGACCCCTGCTTCCTCGACCCCGGTGACCGCGCCGCCCGCGCGACCGGCGGAGCTTGAGGATTGGCTCAATCGTCAGGTCTATCACCCCCTGTCGTGGCGGCTGGCACGCCGACTTGCATCGACACGGGTGACACCAGACATGGTCTCGGCTGCCGGCGCGGCAACGATCATGTTGGCCGCCGCAAGCTATGGCCTGGTCGCAGCGCCTTGGGGGGTGATGCTGGGGCTCTTGCTCCACATGTCATGGCACGTGCTTGATGGTGCAGACGGTGATCTCGCGCGGCTGAACGGGCGCAGTTCGGCGCATGGCGAGCTGGTGGATGGTATCTGCGATTACGCTGGGCATATCGTGCTCTATGTGACGATGGGGGCGATCGCAGCGAGCCAGATCGGTGGTTGGGGCTGGGCGTTGATGTGGGCGGCGGGTGCCAGCCGTGTGGTGCAGGCCGCGCATTACGAAGGCACGCGGCGGCAATATCAGCTGGCGGTCTACGACACGCCGTGGATGGGGAGCGAGGCCCCTGCCACGGATGCCAAGGGCCGGCGGCATCCCTTCGTCGCCTATTACCTGTGGCTGACCGGCTTGATCGTGCCGCACGGCGCGGCGTTGCGGATGGCAGCGCAAGCGCCCGCGACACGCGCGCCGTTGCGCGAGGCGATGCGGCAGCACGGCCCGGCGCTGCTCGCCCGGATCGGCCTGCTCAGCGCCAATTATCGCACCCTCGCGGTGGGTGCCGCGATGCTGGCGGGCAGGCCGCACTGGTATTTCCTGTTCGAGATCGCGGTTCTGGGCGCCGTCCTTGTCGCCTCCCTCGCCCGGGTGCGGCAGGTGATGGAGACGGTTCTGGTTCAGGCAGGGGCGGCCAACACCTTGCGATAAAGCGCAAGGTTGGCGGCGGCGAAAGCGCGCCAGTCGAGCTCCGCCGCGCGCGCCAGACCAAGCTGACGCAGCTCGGCGGCCAAGGCGGGGTCCTGCGTCACGCGCCGCAGGGCGGCTGCAATTGATGTCGTGTCATAGGGATCGACCAGAAGCGCGGCACCGCCGGCAACCTCGGGCATTGCCGAACAATTGCTGGTTATGACCGGACAACCACAGGCCATCGCCTCGGCAACCGGGTTACCAAAGCCTTCAATGAACGAGGGATGCAGCAACGCCGCAGCCGCGCTGTAGAGCTGTACCAGCGCCGCACGGTCGATCGGCTCCAGCACACAGACCCGGCCATCAAGGCCCAGCGCCCGGACGAGTTCCGCGAATTCCTGCCGCTGTCCGCCGCGCCTTTGCACCAGCACCAGATCAATGTCGGGCGATGACCCACATGCCTGCGCAAACGCCCTCAGCGCCCCTTCATGATTCTTGTAGGGCGCGCCCTGCCCGACAATCAGGACATAGCGCCGTTCGGGCGCGAGGCCCAGCCGCGCCAATGTTTCTGGATCGGTCGAAACCGGGTGGAAGTCATCGGCAACGCCCGAGCGGGTGACAGCCACACGCGCCGCCGATTCCGGCCTGATGCGGACAATCTCAGTCCGGCTCGCTTCGCTGACGGTCGCAATAACCGCAGAGCGGGTGAGCGCCCGGCGGATGCCATGGCCGTAGAAATGTTGCTCGATTCGGCCCCAGAGCGCCGGATTGCACCATTTCGGATGCGTCAGCCACATTGTGTCGTGAATGGTTGTGATCGAAGGCATTGTCAGTCCCCCGGGCAATATATTGGCCGGCGCATGGAACAGGTCGATGCCACGCAAGTCGACAGCAAGAGGCAGGTGAAGCAAGGTCACCGGGCCATTTGCCGGAGCGCGAACAATGACTTCCCGAACATTGGCCGCATTGCTGAGCGGTTCATCGCGCGAAGCGTGCCTCAGGAAGGTGAACTGGAAGTCGGGCGCCAAGGACGGCAAGTGATTTACAAGCGCCGCAACGACTTCGCCGATCCCGCTTGGGCGCGGGCCGAGGTAGCGGCAATCGAGTGCCACGTGGGGGCGCCGAAGAGGAGGGGGTAGTGGCATTGTTACAATGACTTCATCCAATTCGGATTAGCTGAATTTTGGCGCGTTTTACCGCAGTTGCGAAGGGCATGAGACGGCGTGTCACATAGCCTCATTAGGCCTTTTGCGAGCCGTTCGGGCAAAGCCGGAATCTGGCAGATTTCCGGCCTTTTTGTGCGCCGGTTGACGTTCATTTCGGATCATTTCGCAGCCTCAATCCTAACCTCTTTCAGCCGCATTTATACAAGGAAAGGAGACACGACATAAATTCGCGAGGGTTGACAGACGCTTGGCCTCCATAGATGTATTGTGGGCAATTTAAGGATGTATTGATGAATCGCGTACGAGCAGCAATCGTAGGCGTGGGCAACTGTGCTTGTTCACTAATGCAAGGTGGTGCCTATTATCGACGGACATTGTCAAGCAACGGTTTAATTCATCAATCAATCGGTGGCTATCAAGCCAGCGATGTGGATTTTGTTCTTGGGATTGACGTTGATCGACGCAAAGTCGGCAAACTTCTTGTTGATGCAATCTTTGCAAGCCCCAACAATACGCAGATTTTCGAAGCCGATATTGAGCGTACTTCGGCACAGGTCATCATGGGCCGTGTGCTTGACGGGGTGGCTCCGCACATGGAGCAGGCTGGTGAGCGCGGCTTCCAGATTGCTGACCTTCCCGAACCCTCGCAGGACGACATCGTAGCTGCACTGAAGCGTGAACGCGTGGACGTGCTGATCAACTTCCTGCCGGTCGGATCGCAACGGGCGAGCGAATTCTACATGGAATGCGCGCTTGAGGCCGGTGTTGGCGTGGTCAATGCCATCCCGGTGTTCATCGCCAGTGATCCCGCGTGGGAGGCACGTTTCCGCCAGCGCGGTCTGCCGATCGTGGGCGATGACATCAAGGCGCAGGTCGGTGCCACGATCATCCACCGCACGCTGTCGAACCTGTTCTCCACCCGCGGCGTCACGGTCGACCGAACCTACCAACTGAACACCGGTGGCAACACCGACTTTATGAACATGCTGGATCCGGCGCGGCTGGCCGACAAGAAGGTGTCAAAAACCGAAGCGGTGCAGGCCGCACTGGCGCAGCGCCTGGATGATGAGAATATCCGCATCGGTCCGGCCGAATACGTGCCCTGGCAGAAAGACAACAAGATCGCGTTTGTGCGGCTCGAAGGGTCGCAATGGGGCGGCGTCGCGGTCAATCTTGAGCTGCGTCTATCGGTAGAGGATAGTCCCAATTCAGCCGCCTGCGTGATGGATGCGATCCGGTTTTGCAAGCTCGCGCGCGATCGCGGTGAAGGCGGAACCCTGATCGCCGAAAGTGCGTATTACTGCAAACACCCACCGCAACAGTTGGTGGAAGACGTCGCGCTCGGCCTGCTGGATGCGCGCGCAGCGCCGAGGCTGGACGCCGCCGAGTAATGCGGGACCGATACAGCCGCACAACCGATACAGAATTCCCTGTTTGTAAGCTTCCTGGCTTCTCATCCTCTCTAGCCCAAGGCAGCATGTGATGAATGCAGTGATCCTCGCGGCCGGATTTGGCAGCCGGTTGTCCGCAATGCGGACACCCAAGCCGCTTGTCGAAGTCGCTGGCGTCAGCCTGCTGGAATGGTCAGTGCGGCAGATGGCAGTTGTGGGTGTCACGCGGGCGGTGATCGTCACGGGACATCGTGCCGACGAGATTGAGGCGCGTCTGCCCGGAATCGCGCAAGCAACCGGCGTGGCGCTCGAACCATGCCGTATGGCGGACTGGTCGCGTCCGAACGGTCATTCCGTTATCGCCGGTGCAGCAAGGATCAGCGGCAACTACCTGCTCGTGATGGCCGATCACCTGCTCAGTGTGGGCCTGTTGCAGCGCCTTGTCACAGACTTTGACCGCGGCGCCGGTGTTGCTCTGGCGATTGATCGCGGCGTCGATGGGCCGGCCATCGACCCTGCGGATGCCACGTGGGTGCGATGCCGCGCTGACGGCAGCATCGCACAGATCGGCAAACAGCTGATCCGTTATGACGCGGTCGACTGCGGCGCCTTCATTGCCACACCCGATCTCGCCCAAGCCATTGTCGAAGCGATTGCGGAAGGCGCCAGCGGCAGCCTGTCCGATGGGATGCAATGCCTCGCGGATCGCGAATTGGCAGACACGGTCGATGTGACGGGTGAATTGTGGATCGACGTTGACGATCCGGCCATGCTTGCGTTGGCGCAGGTGATGGCGCCCGCCATAGTGGGGCGCGGCGCAGCACAGCCGATTTCGCATCAGGTCGCCGCATGACCACCGCTCAACCTGTGTTGCTGGATTGCACGCGCATGATCGCGCGGTACTGGTCAGGTGCCATGCCGACCGGGATTGACCGCGTTGCTGACGCCTATCGCACGCATTTCGCGGCGCGGGCCCAAGCTGTAATCCAGGTGCGCGGGCGCGCGCGGGTGATGAGCCGGGCGCAGTCGGAACGGCTCTTTGCCCTGCTCGATACGCCCGGCGGCGCATTGCGCCAGCGTTTTGCCTCGCTGGCCAGCGGCTTTGCGGCGCTGATGGACGGCGAAGCACGCGGCGTCGGCACCCCGGCTGGCGCGCTGTATCTCAACGTCACCCACACCGACTTCGACCTTGACCGGCACATTGCCTGGGTACGGTCGGAAAACCTGCGGCCGGTCTATCTGCTGCACGACCTTATCCCGATCGAACATCCGCAGTTCACCACACCCCAAAAGGTCAACCGGCACAACGGGCGCGTCCGCCGCGCCCTTGAGGCGGCAAGCGGCATCATTGCCAATTCGCGCGTCACGGCCAGCGCCATCACCGCCTTTGCGCGCAGCGAAGGGCTGGCCCTGCCGCCGATCCTCGGCGCTCCGCTCGGATCGCCCCGCCTGCCTGAACGACCTGCTCAAGCAGCGATGGAGCGGGCAAGCTTTGTGTGCGTCAGCACCATCGAACAGCGCAAGAACCATATGCTGCTGCTCAACGTGTGGCAGCGTCTGATTGCCCGCTATGGCGAGAATGCGCCGCGGTTGGTGCTGATCGGGCGTTGGGGTGTCGGCTCGCAAGCCGTGCGCCAGCGCTATCTCTCCGATCCCCAGCTGCGCCGTTTCGTCACGATCCACACCGGTTGCACCGATGCCGAGGTGGTTCAGCATCTGAGCGCAGCGCGCGCGCTGTTGGCGCCCTCGCGGGCCGAAGGTTTTGGCCTGCCGGTGGTCGAGGCGCTATCGCTCGGCATTCCCGTTATCGCCAGCGACCTCCCGGTGTTTCGCGAAGTGGGCGGCACCGTTCCGACGTTCCTTGCGCCTGATGCACCGGAAGAGTGGTTGCGCGTGATCAAGGACTTTATGACCGATGGCGCGGAGCGGAGCCGCCAGATGGCCGCCTTGGCGGCATGGTCCGCGCCCGATTGGCGCGACCATTTCGGTCTGGTGGAAGATTGGCTCCAGACCCTGCCCGCGCGCCGCGCCGCGGAGTGTGCCCCGCTTGTCGCAGCCAATGACACTGCGGCGCGTTCGGCATTGGCTCGGGGGCTGGCATGACGCAGATGAAGCCTATTCCCGATCCCGTGCTGACTGAGCCAGACGGAGAGCATGGCGCAACCGGCGCTGATCACGCAGCGCCTGCTCGCCGCAGCTTGCTGTCGCGGCTGAAAGCGATCGATCCGCTGTTCGCAGCGCTGGTGATCCTGCCGACCCTGATCGCCAGCCTCTATTTCGGCGTCTTCGCCAGCGAGGTCTATGTCTCGGAAAGCCGCTTCATCGTGCGCAGCCCGTCGAAACCCAACCTGTCGCCGCTGGGCGTGGTGCTGGGAGGCGGCAGTCTGGTGGGCGCAAGCGAGGAAAGCGAGGCGGTGACCGAGTTCCTGAGCTCGCGTCAGGGCCTCGCGGCCATCAATGCCGACGGTTACGCAACCCGCGCATGGGGCAACCCGTCGATCTTCTGGTTCGACCGGTTCGGCAGGTTCGGCGCGGATACCGGCGAAGACCTGTTCGAATACTACCTCGACAAGGTGTCGGCCGAGGATTCGAGCACGACCATGGTCACGGTGCTATCGGTGCAGTCCTTCGACCCGCAGACCGCGCGGACGATCAACCAGCGGCTACTCGAAAAGTCCGAAGTGCTGGTCAACGAATTGTCCGACCGAGCACGGCGCGACGCCATTTCCTTTGCCGAGGCCGAACTTGCCCGCTCCCGGCGGGAGGCACAGGAGGCAGCCTTGGCGCTCGGGACCTTCCGCGACCGTGAAGGCCTGATCGATCCGGAATTGCAGGCCAGCGCGGGGCTGCAGATGATTTCTAAGCTCCAGGACCAGCTGATCGCGGCCCAGACCCAGCTGCTCCAATTGCAGACCTATACGCCGCGGGCGTCGCAAATCCCATTCCTGCGCACGCAGATCCGCAACCTCGAACGCGAAATTGCGGATCAGACCACGCAATTGGCGGGCGGCAGGGGTTCGCTGTCTTCGGCTTCGGTGCGCTATCAGGAGCTGAAATTGGCGTCCGAATTTGCGGAGAAGCAGCTCGGCATCACGCTATCGGCCTATCAGGAGGCGCAGGCTGAAGCCCGGCGCAAGCAGGCCTATGTCGAGCGGATTTCCAACCCGAGCCTGCCCGACGATTCCGCCTACCCGCGCCGGTTGCGCAACATCCTCGCCACCTTCGTGCTGGGCCTCTTAGCCTGGGGCGTTGCCTCGATGCTGCTGGTCGGTATCCGTGAGCACAAGGATTGAGCATGGCAAGCGCCTCGCAGCCTTCGCTCATTGCCAGCCTCAAGGTCCAGCGCAGGGTTCTCGCCGCCTTGCTCGTGCGCGAGCTGCTGACGCGGTACGGGCGTCACAATATCGGCTTCCTGTGGCTGTTCGTTGAACCGATGATCTTTACCCTCGGCGTGACAGCGCTGTGGACAGCGACCAAATCGGTCCACGGCAGCGACCTGCCGATCGTGGCCTTTGCGCTGACCGGTTATTCCAGCGTGCTGTTGTGGCGCAATATGCCGGGCCGCTGCATCGGCGCGCTGATGGGCAATCTCGCCTTGATGTACCACCGCAACATCCGGGCGCTGGACATCTACGCGGCGCGGATCATCATCGAGTTTGCCGGCGCGACAATCTCGTTCTTCACCTTGTCGCTCATATTCATCCTCGGTGGCTGGATCAGCCCGCCGGAGGATTTCCTGACCGTCGCCGCAGCATGGATCCTGACGGCGTGGTTCGGCGCGGCGCTGGCGATCACGCTGGGCGCACTCAGCCATGAATACGAGTTGGTCGACAAGTTGTGGCACCCGGCATCCTATTTGCTGTTTCCGCTATCGGGCGCGGCCTTTCTGGTTTCGGCTCTGCCGCCCTTGGGCCGCGAAATCGTGCTCTATATCCCGGTGGTTCACGGCGTGGAGATGGTCCGGGACGGCTATTTCGGCACCAAGGTCGAGGCAATCTATGATCCGGGCTATCTGATCACCTGTTCGCTGGTTTTGACGGTCGTCGCCCTGATTGCGACCCGATGGGTTGAAAAGCGGCTGACTCCGCAATGATCACCGTCGACCGCGTTACCAAGGACTATCGCACGCGCACCGGGCCCAAGCGCGTGCTCGACAATGTCAGCTTCACCCTCGTCCAAGGCGAGCGGCTGGGTGTGCTCGGGCGCAACGGGGCGGGCAAATCGACCTTGATCCGGCTGGTGAGCGGGGCCGAGCGTCCGACTTCGGGCCGGATCACGCGGGGAATGTCCGTGTCCTGGCCGCTCGCCTTTGGCGGCGCGTTCCAATCGCAGCTCACCGGCGTGGACAATGTCCGTTTCATCAGCCGGCTCTATGGTCAGGACCCGGACCACAATCTCGCCTTCGTCGAGGAATTCTCCGAGCTCGGGCAATATCTCCGTGAGCCGGTCATGAACTATTCCTCCGGGATGCGCGCGCGGCTCGCCTTCGCGATCTCGATGATTATCGAATTCGACTGCTTCCTGATCGACGAGATCGCAGCCGTCGGCGATGCCCGCTTTCACGAGCGCTGCAATTACGAGCTGTTCGACAAGCGCGGCGACCGTGCGATGATGATCATCTCGCATGATCCGGGCTATCTGCGCGACCATTGCAACCGCTGGGCGCTGCTTGACGCTGGGCAGCTGATCCCATTCGACGATTTCGAGGCAGCGCACGATCATTTCCTCGCGCAGATGCGGGTCGGTGAGAATGTCCGCACAGCCGCCCAGCCCTTCTCGCGGCGGATGGCGGCGATTGATTCGCTGCGCCGTGTCGCGCACGAGGACGAACAATTCATGGCCCTCGTGCGGCAGGCGGATGCCGCGCGCGACCGGCACGACTGGGCAGGCGCCGAAGCTGGCTATGCGGCCGCATTGAGCCTGCATCCCTATGAGCGGAGCTACTGGGTGCAATTGGGTCATGTGACGCGTGAACAAGGGCGACGGGTCAGGGCCGAGATTGCCTACCGCACCGCCTGTGCCTTCGGCGAGCCCGTGCGGCTGCTGGCGCCCTTCATCGCCGCGGTCGAACATCCCGACAGCGCCGGCCCGCCGACCCCCGCCGCCTCGCCAGACAGCGGCGAGACCCGGCAGCAGCCTCCGGGTTACCCCGATCTGGCCGTGCTGGCGGCCTTCGTTGGCGGAAGCGCGCGGCTTTCGGATGATGCGGCGCTCAGCCTGCTGCGCCGACCGGGCGCGCTTGAAGATGTGCTGGCGCGCATGCTGGTGGAGGGTGGCGTGTCGGCCCCGGAGACCCTGCCTGACAGTATCGCCGTTGTACCGGGCGAGGCCCCGCTGCGGCGGGAATGGCTTGAGGATCTCGCCCGACTTGCTGGCGCGCGGCAGGAAGGGCTCGAAGCAGCGCTGTCTCTCGGCGATGCTCCGCTCGCCGCCCTGCGCCGCGCGGGCGGATTGGACGGCTGGGCCTTGCCCGCGAGCCACGCGATGGAGGCCGCAAGCGCATGAGCCAGCTTCGCCCGATCCTGCTGAAACAAAACCGTCCGGACGCCGAGCAGCACTTCACGGCCCGCACTCGTAGCCAGTATCTCGGCAATGGCACGCTGCTGTGTCAGGTGCTGGGCGGACTGAAGCTGTTCGTGATCGGCGATGATGTCGGCTTCTCGCCGCACATGATTTTCGAAGGGTACTGGGAATTCTGGCTCACCCGCCATTTTGCCGAGGTGATCCGGCCCGGCGACACGGTTCTCGATATCGGGGCGAACCTCGGATATTATACCCTGCTCGCCGCCGATCTGGTGGGCGCGGCTGGTCAGGTCGTGGCGATCGAGCCTAACCCTGAAGTCTTCCGCCGCCTCTCCGCCAGCATCGCGGTCAACGGCTTCGCGCAGCGGACCAGCGCCCGCAATGTCGCGCTCGCTGGGCCGGACGAGACCGGGACGCGCGCCTTCTTCGTGCCCACGGGCGAACCCAAGAACGGCCGCTTTGTGGGCGCGCAGGAAAGCGCGGACTATCTCGCGGACCATGGCACCGTCACCGACGTCGAGCTGGGCCAGATCGATCCCGCTGCGTTCGAACGAGTCGACTTCATCAAGATCGACGTCGAGGGCGCCGAACTCGCCGTGCTCGAACACCTGCGGCCGCTCTTGGAGAAATTCCGGCCCAGGGTGGTGTGCGAGGTCAATTTCTGGCGGGGCTATGGCTGGGACGACGTGGTGGCCGCCTTCGGCACCGATAAGCTCAGCTATCTCGACTTTCACAGCACAGTAAAGCCGCTGACACGTGAAATGGCCGAAACCCAACAACCGGGCGAGGACTGGCTGGTGTGCGTGGACTTTGCGCGGGTGCCATGCACCGAAAGGGCCGATCAGGGGGGCGAGGAATGAAGACCAGAAAGGACATGTTTGCCCTAGCGCGGCGCGGTACGGCGCGGGTCGGAGCCGCGACCTCAGTGGCGGGCAGAACATCGTCGCTGTCACGAACAAGCCGTCAAGATTTGCTTGAGTCCTCGCAGAGGGCGGCTCTTGGTGACGCACGCTTTCTTGAGCACGTTGAGCGCGGTGACCGAGCGCGGGACCTGCGAAACTGGTTCGAGGCCGAGGCCGCTTATGCCGCGGCACTTGATCTGTATCCCTATGAGCGCAGTTACTGGACCCAGCTCGGTCACATGGCGAAAGAACAGGAAACCTTCGTCAGGGCCGAAAATGCCTACCGTACCGCCTGTGCGCTGGGAGCGGCGCCGCAGGATGTCGATCCTCACCTCCGATTTGTGATGGCGCGGCAAGGTCTTGAAGAACATCGCTACCCGATCCTCCATTACAAGGCCGGTCCGCAACGGGGGCATGTGCCGGGCCGACCAGATGTACTTGCGTGCGCCCGCCTCTTGTGGGGTGCGTTAGGAATGGATGATGATGATATTGCCCGTTTCTTGCGCGGTTGTGCGTCTCTTGACGAGCTGATGGCGGCGATGATCCGTGATCCGCGATTCGAGCGGGCTAACCGCCCATGGCTCGAACTCGTGCGAGAGGAAGAGCTGTGACTCGTTTTCTTTCGGATGCCCAATCACCGCCTGTTTCGGTGGTGATAAATACGCTCAACCGTGCCGAACTGCTTAATGATGCCATTACCGGCGTGATGCAGCTCGATTATCCACATGTCGAACTGGTTGTGGTTAACGGCCCGTCAACTGATAACTCGGAAGACGTGCTGGCGCGCTGGCAGGGACGGATCAAGCATCTGCGCTGCGATGTGCCCAATCTGTCAGTCTCGCGCAATGTCGGGATCGAAGGCGCGGCGGGCGAGATCGTTGCCTTCCTCGATGACGATGCGGTGCCGCATCCGCACTGGCTGCGCTATCTGGCGCGCAGTTTCGCCGATCCGTCGATCGGCGGAGTGGGCGGTTTCACTGTCGATAATACCGGGGTGCGCTGGCAGGTGCGCAAGACGGTATGTGATCGTTTCGGCAATGCCTTTTTCCCGGCAGATTCCTTTGACGAGAGGGTGCTCAATTGGCCCGGCACCCCGCTCTACCCCAGCCTGCTCGGCACCAATTCCAGCTTCCGCATGGCCGCGCTCCGCGACATCGGCGGGTTCGATCATACCTTCGCCTATCTGCTAGACGAAACTGACGTCTGTCTGCGGTTGGTCGATGGCGGGTGGAACGTTGTCTATGAACCGGCTGCGATGATCTTCCACCAGTTCGCCGCCAGCCACATCCGTTCCAGCACACGCAAAGCCAAAACCCTTTATCCCTCCGTCGTCAGCAAGACCTATTTCATCAACCACCACGGCCGCGCCGATGGCTATGGCAAGGTTGCTCAGGCGCTAGAGACTTACCGCAGCGAACTGCTTCGGTCCAATGCCTGGCTTGAAGAGCATGGCGAGATTTCGACGCACCACCGCCAGGCGCTTGACAGCGATGTCGAGGCCGGGACCGAAGCAGGGATTGAAGCGAGCAGCCGCGCACTGCTCGAACGCAAGACCCGAGGGGACATGGCAGCCAACCCCGCGCCGGATCCGTTCCTTGCGTCCACGATGGCGCGCCCCCTGCGGGTGGTTCTGGTGTCGCAAGGCCTGCCGCCTGACAACGAGGCCGGGATTGCCCGTTGGACGATGCTGCTGGCCGAAGGGCTGCGCGACGCAGGGGTGGCTGTCCACATCATCACCCGCGCCCGCGACCTGCCCAGCCGCCGCTTCCGCGATGGCATCTGGTTCCACCAGATCACCGCTGTAGGCGAAGACGCCGATGCGCTGGCCGCGACCTACCGGGTGCCTCGCAGCGGGGTGGCCGATTGGATGGCAGGCGTGATGCGCGAAATCGACTTCCTCAAGACGTTCGGGGTCGACTTGGTGTCCTTTCCGATCTGGGATCTGGAGGCGCTGCCGGTGCTCGACGATCCCGATGTAGCAAGCGTCCTGAGCCTGCACACCAGCTACAAGCTGGCGCGTCCGTTCAAGCGCGAATGGACCTCCCGCATTATCTACGGCCGCAGTTTTGTCGAACCGATGATCGAAGCCGAGCGGAGTGCGCTTGCCCGCGCGCCGCACATCCTTGCCAACAGTCGCGCGGTGATCGACCAGATCGAAAGCGAATACGGCGTGACGCTGGGCGAGAGGGCGCGGATTGTGCCGCATGGTACGCCCGATATTCTCGATTTGCTCGGCGTCAAGCTGGAGGACAAGTTGGCCCGCCAGCGCAGCGGCGAGCCGCTGCGCGTCCTGTTCGCCGGACGGTTCGAGCCGCGCAAGGGCTATGATTTGGCACTGAAGGTCGCGGCGCATCTTCGAGGCGATGCGCAGGTGCACTTCGATTTCGCCGGAGCAAACCCGGATGCCGCCCTGCTTGACCGCATCAAGGCAGACTTTGGCATCGATCCGGCCCGCGAAGCGGGCATCCGCTTCCATGGAGAGGTTGATCGCTCCGCGCTCGAACAGCTCTATTTCGCTGCCGATATTGTGATGATGCCGAGCCGGTTCGAATCCTTCGGACTTGTTGCGATTGAGGCAATGTCGGCGGCCAACCCTGTGCTCGCACTCGCGACAGGCGGACTGACCGAGGTCATCGAGGATGGCGTCTCGGGCTATTTGTTCGCCAATGAAGATGCCTTTGTGAACGGCGCAGTGCAGCGTCTCCGGGCGCTTGCGGGCGACCGTGCGGCACTCGGGCGGCTCGCAGAATCCAGTCACCGTGCCTTCTCTGCGCGCTTTTCGGACACGATAATGGCTCGCGACGTGGCCGAATATTACCGCAGCATCCTAGCAACTTCAGGAGGCGACGATGATTGATCCCGAATGGCTCGCACAAGCGGCGATGATGGCCGAAACGCCAATATCTGGGCATGAGGCGAACGACCTGGCGCAAGAACTTGGAGACGAGCGCGAGGTCCTGCCGTGGCTGCTCCTAACCCGAAGTGGCTTTTCCGGTTGGCCGGAAGCTCGAGCAGCGCTGGCCGAAGCGGACAAGGCGATTATCCGTCCACGGGCGCTCATGCAGAGCGCCCGCGGCGGGTTGCTGCTGGAACAGAGCGAAGCGTGCAAGGATGCCCAGTTACGCGCCATTGCGGCGAGCCAGGAAGCCGATCGCTGGGCGGTGGACGACACGATCCGCATCCGCCAGCGCGTCTCAAGCCGCGCGCGACCCAATGACTTTATTGGGACCTTTTGAATATGCGCGAAATCGATCAATCCGAGCTTTTGGCGACGCTCGCTTCAATGAACGAACGTCTTGATACGCTGGAGTCAGTTGGCAGAGAAACAAGACAACTCGTGGGGCCATTCGGGGTCCCTTTTCCAGATGGAACGCTGCTGACGCAGACAATCCATGGGTTAAAATATTTCATCGACCCAAAGGATTTAATCATCGCGCCACAGATGGTGATCTATCGGCAGTGGGAAGCCGATATTTCCAATCTTTTCCGATTTTTGTGTCGCCCTGACTCGGTTGTCGTAGATATCGGAGCCAATTTTGGCTATTTTTCAGTACTTGCTGCTAATTTGATCGGCACCGATAACACCGGGCAAGTTATCTCGTTCGAACCTAATCCAACTTTGTGTCAACTTTTTCATCGTAACCGGGAAATTAACTGGTCAATTGCACCAGTAACTCTCCACGAAATGGCGCTAGGCGAAGCTGAAGATAACTTAACCCTTTACGTGCCTGTGGAGCATGGCGCCAATGGCAGCTTATCCCCACCAGCGGGGATGGAATGCATACAGATACCGGTCCCGGTAAAGCCGCTGGACGATGTGCTCCCTCCGGATCTCGCGGTGGATCTCATGAAAATTGATGTGGAGGGCCACGAAGCATCCGTTCTGCGCGGGGCGCGCAACGTCATTGCCCGCAGCACGAACCTGCACCTGATTCTTGAATGGTCACAAAAGCAGATGAAGGCGGCAGGAATCACGCCCGAAGACGTATTGAATTTGCTCGACGGGTTTGTGCCACACCGAATTGTCCTTGGTTCGGGGCCGCTCGATCACCCGGAATCGATCGAGTGGTTGATGGCGCAGGACTACACCGATGTGCTGTTTGTTAGGCGCTGAACCTTGACCTCATCATGACCATCCTCCTCGACGCTTACAACATCGCCCGCTCGCACGGTACGGGGGTAGCCACCTATGGCCGCAACCTTGCGCGGGCGGCTGCGGGGTTGGGGTTTGAGGTCAACCTGATGTTCGGCACCCGCGCGGGCCATTCGCGCAAGCAGCCGCTGCTCAACGAAATCGCTCTGGCGGAGGGTGATGATGGGCAGTCCGAGCCGCGCAAGCGGAGGGCGCTGGCGCTTCCCGGTCAGGTCGCCAAAGCCACCGGCGGCGTCCTCGGCACCCGTCAGGCGCGCGAAGTCTCGCTTTCGGGCGAGGTGATCCTGCCGCCCGCGCTTGGCGTACCGGGTGCGCGGTACTGGCACACGCCGCAGCTCTATGAACTCGCCAACGCCGCGTTTCGGGCCACGGGACGGATGACGCGGGTCGCGCTGCCGGGAACAGACATTGCGCACTGGACCTATCCGCTGCCGGTCAAGACGCCGGGCGCGGCCAATGTCTATACGCTGCACGATCTGGTGCCGCTGCGCCTTCCCTACACCACGGCCGATCACAAGCGGCACTATCTCACCCTGTGCCAGCGGATCGCGCGCGAGGCGGATCACATCCTCACCGTGTCCGAGCATTCGCGCGCCGACATCATCCGCATTCTGGGCGTCGAGGAGGACAGGGTCACCAACCTCTACCAGTCGACCGATATTGCCAAGCTGATGGAAAGCGTATCGCCCGAACAGATCGCACAGGAGGTCGAAGGGCTGCTCGGCGTCGGGATGCGCGAGTACTATCTGTTCTTCGGCGCGCTCGAACCGAAGAAGAACCTCGCCCGGTTGCTCGAAGCGCATTTGATGAGCGGGTCGCGGCACCCCTTGGTGATCGTCGGTGCGCCCGGATGGGGAAGCGAGCGTGACGTCGCCCTGCTCAAGCAGCTGGCCGAGCTGGACACCGAGAAGCGCATCAAGTGGCTTGGCTATCTGCCGCGCCAGACGTTGGCTACGGCGATTGCCGGGGCGCGGGCGGTGATGTTCCCGTCGCTGTATGAAGGGTTCGGGCTTCCGGTGCTGGAGGCGATGTCGCTCGGCACCCCGGTCATTACCAGTGCCACATCCTCTCTGCCCGAAGTGGCGGGAGAGGCGGCTGTGATGGTCGACCCCTATGATGTGCGGTCGATCGCACGGGCGATCAAGGCGATGGACGATGATGACAGCGCCGTCGCAGAGCTGGGGCAACGCGGCCTCGTACAGGCAGAACGTTTCAGCGCAGGCGCCTATCGCGAACGGCTGGGCGAATTTTATGCGCGACTGACCGGCACCGCCTCGCGGCTTCCACACGACGCCCGGCCCGCGCAGCCTGTCCCGCTTACAAAGGCACACTCAGCATGAACCGCCCCATGTCCGCTACCGGAACCGTCGCACGACCCTTGCTGGCGCTGCTGCTCGCCGGATTGGTCGGTGCCTGCACCACACTGGGTGCAGCCGGACCCTCGTCCGGTCAGATTCGCAAGGCCGACGGGGCGGACTATGCCGGGTCGCAGGTCGCGCTGGTCGATCTCGATCCGCTGACCTACAAGCGGATTGCTGCCTTCGAACAGTCGCTTGGCCTGGCGCAGAAATTTGGCGAAGGCGGCGCGGGCGAAGTGCTGATCGGCCCCGGCGATGTGCTCGATATCGCGATGTGGGAAGCACCACCCGCCGTGCTGTTCGGCGGCGGCGGGGTTATCCCTGGGCTCGACGCCGGGGCGCAGAACCGGACTGTCGTCCAGCAAGTGGTCGATGGGACAGGCAAGATCAGCGTACCATTTGCCGGACTGATTGACGCGGCCGGGCAGACGCCTGCCGCAATCGAGCGCGCCATCGTCGCGCGGCTGGCGGGCCGCGCCAATGATCCTCAGGTCAACGTCCGGCTCTCGCTCAACGATTCGCGCAATGTGACTGTGCTGGGCGAGATCGCCGCCAGCCGCCGCGTGCCGCTCGGCCCGCGTGGCGAGCGGCTGCTCGACATCATCGCCAGCGCCGGTGGCCCGCGCGCGCCGGTACACCAGACCACCGTGCAGGTCAGTCGCGGCGGCGCTTCGGCGACGATGGCGCTGGAGGCGATCATTGCCCAGCCGGCACAGAACATTCGCATGCGTCCGGAAGACGTGGTGACGGTCCTGCACCAGCCCTACAGCTTCATTGCGATGGGCGCCGTGGCAACCAGCGCGGAAATCCCCTTCGAGGGGCGAGGCATCTCGCTCGCGCAGGCCTTGGCGCGGGTTGGCGGGTTGCGCGATAACCAGGCCAATATCCGCGGCGTGTTTGTGTTCCGGCTTGAACAGCCAGAGGCGCTGGACCCAGCACAGCGTATGGCGACGCAAGCGCTTGAGGATGGCCGGGTTCCAGTCATCTATCGGCTTGACCTGTCAGACGCCCGCGGGTTTTTCGTGGCGCAGGAATTCCAGATCCGCGATCAGGATGTGGTCTATGTCTCGACGGCACCGGGAGCGGAGCTGCGGGAATTCCTGTCGACTGTGACCAGCCTTGCGTTCTCGGCCATCGCGATCGGCAATGTTGTGACCAATAACGGCAACTGACCCCACGGCCGGACGGCCTGCGATCTTACGCGCGTGGGCGCAAGAACGCGCAGGACATCCCCAATCCGGTGTGTTGCCGTCGCGACACAGCGACCCCTTGCATGAGCCTCCGGCAAGGCCTTCAGATGGCGGAATTGCGCCGATTGCATGGGTACTTGCAAGAATGTTGCACGCCGCAAACTGGCATGACATACTTGTTTGCATGGACGCACGTTTCTTCTGTCCCCTCGGCGGTCAAGTGACCGTTCGCCGGTCGGTGGAGTTTCATCTCACCGACTGGTTCAACGAGTAATTCCCTGCCGCGCGGGATAGGCGCGGATTGATCGCAGCGACTGGCGCCGTGGCGCGCCGCTGCCCTTCACCACAGATCCGGGCTTCATCCCGCTGATTCGCCTCGCGGCCGCGTGCCGCGCCTCAGGGTTTCAGGGGGTTCACCTTATGTCATTTCAAACACCGCTTCACCGCGGCGCGCTGCGCGTCGCCTCCATTCTGCTCGCCGGCGTTGCCACGCCCGCTCTGGGTCAAGCCGAGGCGCAGCCTGCCGATGCCCAAGCCGACGTCACTACCGCCACCGAAGAACAGTCCGCTGAAGAGGGAGAAGCCATCACCGTCACCGGCAGCCGCATTGCCGGCCTGCCCAAGGATGGCCCGGTTCAGACGCTGGCCGTGACGCGCGAGGATATCGTCCAGTCGGGCGCCGGCACCATCATCGAAGTGCTGCAAGACCTGCCCGTCACCAGCGGCGGCGGCCAGACCTTCTCGACCGCGACCGCAGGTGCGCTGTCGTCCGACACGCCGGTCGGCGCTTCGGCGGTATCGCTGCGCGGGCTGGGTGCCTCCTCCACCCTCACGCTCATCAACGGACGCCGCGCCCAGATCAGCGCCTTCGCGCGCGGGCAGGAGAGCTTCATCGATGCCAGCTCCATCCCCTTGGCCGCGATTGAGCGGGTCGAGGTTCTGCCGTCCGGCGCATCGGCGATCTACGGTGCGGATGCCGTCGCCGGGGTCGTCAACTTTGTGCTGCGCGAGGATTTCGAAGGACTGGAGCTGTCCGGCTCCTACGGCAATTCCACCGCCGGGACAGACGAAGGCCGCTTCAACATCTCGGGCGTATTCGGCGCGCAACTGGGTGAGCGCAATTCGGTGATGCTGGTGGTCGATTATTTCCGCCGCAATCCCTTTTTCCTGCGCGACCGGGCGATCAGCCGCAACAGCTTCAGCCCGAGCCAGCAGGGCTTCTTCCCGAGCTTCAATGATCTGTTCCTCCAGACCAATGACCAGACCGAAGGCCCGGGCAACGGCGGCTGCGCGCCCGAGGATTTCGGGGTCGGCAACCTCGGCGAGTTCTGCGAGGTCAACAACAACGCCTTCGTCTCGGCCAATGATCGGCTGGAAACGCTGGGCGGCTTGTTCACCCACCAGTTCCGCATCACCGAGGGCCTGACGTGGTACAACGACGTCATTTACCAGCGCGTCCGCTCGCGCGGGGTCAGCAGCCCGGCCAACTTCAGCCGCGCACCGGTCGATCCCGAAAACCCGTACTGGCCCGCCGCGCTGCAGCAGGACATTATCGACGAAGCCGGAGTGGACGACTTCAGCGAATTTTTCGGCTTCCCGATCTTCGCCTGGGGCAAGGTGCCCGAGCCGCGCGGGGTGGAGGTCGAATCCGACAGCTACCGCATCACCTCCGGTCTCAAGGGCGATCTGACCGGCGATTGGGACTTCGATGTCGCCTTCCTGTTCGGCGGCAATGACCGGGTGCAGCGCGGAACATCCGGGCTTTACCAGTCCGGCACATTCTTCGATCTCAACCTCGGCAATATCTGCACCGACGGCAGCCGGGTGAACCGCTGGACGGTCAACGCGGCCCGGCCGAGCGCGCGCTTTGTCGGCAATACCTGCGAGGACTCCGGCAAATCGACGCTGTGGTACAACCCCTTCGGCGGGCAGACCGAGCAGGAGGACGGCGTGCTCGACCTGCTGGAGACCACCGCCGAACGGCGCGGCAAGTCGCGGCTCTATGCGCTGGATGGCTTCGTCAATGGCACGGTGCTCGAACTGCCAGCCGGCCCGGTCAAGGCCGCGTTCGGCGGTGAATTCCGGCGCGAGACGTTGAGCGATGTGCCATCGGGCCTCGCGGTCGCAACGCCGACCAACCCCGATCCGATCCTCGGCTTTTCGTCCACCAGCGCCAATGCCACGCGCAACAACTGGTCCGTGTTCGGGGAGTTCTACGTGCCCGTAACCGAGACGTTCAACCTGCAACTGGCCGGGCGTTACGACGATTTCCAGGGCTTTGGCGGCGACTTCAATCCCAAGATCGCGGCGCGCTGGCAGCCGGTGGAATGGCTCGCCGTGCGGGGCAATTACTCGACCAGCTTCCGCGCGCCTTCGCTCGCCCAAAGCGGGGCGGGTGTGTTGCTGTCGGCCTACCGCGTCGATTGCCGCGCAACGCCGCAAGCCTGCAACAACAACGCCAACGCCACGGGCCAGGCGCTGTTGTCCGAGGACGTCGGCAACCCCAATCTCGAAGCCGAAAACGCCCGCAGCTTCGGCGGCGGGGTGGTGTTCCAGCCGAGCAATGCGATCGAGCTGCTGGTCGATTACTGGAACATCCGGCACGAGAATCTGGTCGGCATCGACGAGGATGATTTCATCCGCCGCGCGCTGGCGGGCGATTTCCCGGTGGTGGGTTCCGGCCTGCTGCCGACCGGTTCGCCCGGACTGGAAGTGACCAATGGCTTCGTGTCGGATGCGCATTTCCAGATCACCAATCTGGGCTTCCAGAAGACCGACGGGATCGACATCGCCTACACCCACCGCTTCCCCGAAGGCCCGCTCGGGCTGTTCACGCTAACTGCGGATGTCACCCACATCCTCAACTTTGACCGGCAGGCCTCAAGCTCCAGCCCGGTTGAACGGCTGGCGGGGGATTACCTCTTCCCCGACTGGATCGGGGCGGCGCGGCTGCGCTGGCGCAAGGACGAATGGCGCGCGAGCGTCGCCGGGTTCTACACCAGCGGCTACCGCGACGATCCGGCCAACCGGACGCTCGACGCCCTGGGCCTGCCGCGCGGGCAGGACTATTTCGTCGATGATTACATCACCGTCGATTTCACTGTGAGCTACGATTTCGCCGAAGACAGCTTCGTCCAGCTGGCGGTGCGCAACGTGCTTGACGAGGATCCCCCGCTGGTGCTCGGTTCGTCTTCCAATGTCGACCTGTTCAATCACGACCTCATCGGTCGGTTTGCCACGGTCAGCATCGTGAAGCGGTTCTGAGCCACGGTGAGGGTCGCACCACCCGGGCCTTGCGCGTCAATGGCGCGCAGGGTCCGGGGCGGCGCGGCGAGGAGAATGCATGACTGACGATCCTGCGCTGCCCCCAGCGAAACGCTGGCAGATGCCCGATACGCTGCTGATCCTTTTCACGCTGGCGGCGCTGGCGTGGGCGGCGACCTGGCTGTTCACACCGGGGCAGTTCGCGCTGGCGGGCGATCCAGCGCGGATCGTGCCGGGGAGCTTCACGGCCGCCGCCGGGCCAAGCCCCGCGCCGATCATGGGCGGGAAGGAGCGCACCGGCTTCATCAACTTTCTGTTTGCAGGGCTGGTGACCGGGGATCGCAATTCGGCTGCGGTCGGCTTGATGGCCTTCATTATCGTGCTGGGCGGCGTGTTCGGGATGGTGATGAAGACCGGCGCGATCGACGCCGCGCTGCAATCGGCCCTGCCCGGCGGGAAGGCACGTAACGAGACGCTGATCATCGCGCTGTGCATCGCCTTTTCGCTGGCGGGCGCGGTGTTCGGGATGTCGGAGGAAGCGATTGCGTTGACACTGCTGCTTGCGCCTGCCCTGACCCGCGCAGGCTATGACGCGGTGACGGCAGTGCTGGTGTGTTACGGCGCGAGCCAGATCGGCTTTGCGACCAGCTGGATGAACCCCTTCAGCGTGATCGTCGCGCAGAGCATTGCGGGCCTTGCGCCGATGTCGGGGCTGGAGGTGCGCGCGGTGCTGTGGCTGGGCTTCACCCTTGCCGCCGCGCTGTTTGTCGCGCGTCATGCCCGCGCGGTGCGGCTGGGACGGCGGGCGCGGATCGGAACAATGGACGAAGCGGCTGCGGACGCACCGGCGATGGACTTCACGCTTGCGCACAAGCTGGTGCTGCTGACCGTGATCGCCGGGGTCGGCTGGGTCGCTTGGGGCGTTTCGACGCGCGGATATTACCTGCCCGAGATCGCCGCGCAGTTCTTTGCCGTAGGGATCGTCACCGCGCTGATTGCCCATTTCGGCCGAATTGTTGGCGCACGCGTTCATGCGATGGTCGATGCCTTCCGTGACGGCGCGGCGCAATTGCTCCCCGCTGCGCTGGTGGTGGGCGCGGCCAAGGGCATCCTGCTGATCCTCGGCGGCGATGACCCTGCGCAAGCCTCACTGCTCAACACATTGCTGGACAGCCTGAGCAGCCTAACCGCCGCCATGCCCGAGTGGCTGACCGCTTGGGCGATGTTCATGGTGCAGAGCCTCATCAACCTGTTCATCGCTTCTGGATCGGGGCAGGCGAGCGTGACCATGCCGATCATGGCCCCGCTCGCCGACCTGTCGGGCGTGACCCGGCAGACGGCCGTGCTGGCGTTCCAGCTGGGCGACGGGTTCACCGATCTCGTCAATCCGACCTCGGCCGTCCTGATGGCCTGTCTGGCGGCGGCCCGGATCGGGTTTGGCGAATGGCTGGCCTTCATCTGGCGGCCGGTGCTGGGGCTGATGGCCCTGTCGAGCGCGGTGATGATCGCCGCGCATCTGGGAGGATATTGATGCTGGCGCGGTTCATTCTGGCGGGCCTCGCCTTGGTGACGAGCACCGGTGCGGCGCGGGCCGAGGGCGGCACGCTGGTAATCATCGGCGGCGGGCTCGATCCCGCCAATGCCGAGATTTACGCCGCGCTGCTGGATGCCCGACCCGACGGCGCGCCCGGCATCGCGATCATTCCCGCCGCTTCGGGCGAATCCGGCGCCTCCTCGCGCGCTTTTACGGCTGCGTTGCAGCGCCACTGTGCAAAGCCCGAGGACATCGTGACAATCCGCCTCGCGCTGGTCGATGATCCCGGGACGCCCGATGAGGACGAAAGCCGCTGGGCCGGCAACGCGCATGACCCGGCGGAAATCGCGGCGGTCGAGCAGGCGGGCGCAATCTGGTTCCTCGGCGGCGATCAGGCGCGGATCACTGCGGTGCTGCTGGAGAGGGACGGCAGCGACACCCCGATGCTCACCGCAATCCGGCGAAGGCTTGCGGCGGGCGCGGTGGTCGGCGGCACCTCGGCAGGGGCGGCGATCATGAGCGAAGGGATGATCGGACAAGGCGACAGCTTGGGCGCGTTGCTGACCAATGCGGGCGGCGAACCGCTTGAACTGACCCGCGGGCTCGGGTTCCTGAAGGGCGCGCTGGTCGATCAGCATTTCGGTGAGCGCGCGCGGCTTGGTCGGCTGGCTGTGGCGATCACCGACCCGGCCCGGCCGCAGCGCATCGGGCTCGGAATTGACGAGGACACCGCGCTGGTCGTCAACCTCGGCGATGGCCGCGCGCATGTGGCAGGCAGCGGCTATGTCACCCTGCTCGATGCCCGCACTGCGCGGCGGACTCCTGGCCCGCGGATCGGGATCGCAGGGCTGACGCTGGGCCTCGCAGGGGCGGGTGACAGCATCGATCTTGCCAAGCCGGGCGTCACCCCCGCCCCAATCCGCAAGCCCACGGCGGGGCGCGAATACGTCGAACGCCCGCTGCTCGCAGGCGGCGGCATGGCCTATGGCGACCAATCGCTCGCTGTGGTCGTGGGGGAAGGATTGCTGGACAACGCCGCTGCCACTGTGACCGAACGCCACTCCTTCGCAGGCAGTGAGGGCGTCACCTACCGTTTTGCCAAGACCGGCGCGGCGCGCGGGTGGTGGGGCCGCGATGCGCAGGGCCGCGCCCGCTACACGCTCGAAGGCGTCGCCTTCGACATCACGCCGATCACCGTTGCAATCAGGAAGGCCGCCGATTGATGCCGCACCCTCACGTCATCGCATTGCACGGCGGAGCAGGCGTCCACCCCACCCGCGACTATCGCGAGGTCGAGGTGCATCTTGGCGCGCTGGTGCGGGACTGCGAGGCGCTGCTGGCAGACGGAGCGCGCGCAATCGACGTGGTCGAGCACGCGGTCGCGGCGATGGAGGCGAGCGGGCTCTATGTCGCCGGGCGCGGATCTGCCCCCAATGACCGGGGCGAGGTGGAATGCGACGCCGCGATCATGGACGGCGCGCGGATGCGGGCGGGCGGCGTATGTGCGGCGGTGGGCCTCGTCCACCCGATCAGCGCGGCGCGCGCGGTGCTCGAACACACGCCCCATGTGCTGATCGCAGGCGCAGGCGCGCGGCGCTTGGCGGAGGAGCAAGGGCTGGCGCTCGTGACAGACAGCGCCACCCACTACCGACTGCCGGTCGGGGTGGAGGCGGAAGAACTGCTCCAGCTCGATAGCGGTTTGGCGCATGGCACCGTCGGCGCGGTGGCGCTGGACCAGCAGGGGCGGCTCGCCGCGGCGACCTCGACCGGCGGCCTGTTCGGCAAGCGCGCCGGGCGCGTTGGCGATACCCCGATCACCGGCATCGGCAACTGGGCGGACGGCGATATCGCGGCCAGCTGCACCGGGATTGGCGAGGCTTTCATCTACGCAGGCGGCGCGCGCGATATTGCCGCGCGTATCGCCTATGGCGGGGCCAGCCTCGACGACGCCTGCCACGCGATGCTGGCAGAGGTCGCGCGGCAGCGCGGCGATGGCGGCGTGATCGCGGTTGATCGCCGCGGCGGGGTGACGATGGCGTTCAACTCCCCCGGCATGAAACGTGCGGTTGCCGGAGCAGGCCGCCAGCCCTTCGTTGGCATCCGTTAGGACACCGCAGCTCCGTCCAGACCTGTCGCAAAACGGCCGCACTTGGTCGGCCTTCATCGCCCACCCGTCAGATTTTGGCTTGCATTCGTCGTGCTCGACGCTAGGCGCACGATACGTTATCTCATTCTTTCAACGGGAACCCCCATGATCAAGCACAAGACGCAAACCGCGTCCTCCCACCTTGCACTCGCTGCCGTGCTGGGTCTGGCCTTTGTCGCCACGCCCGCGCTTGCGGAGACTGCCGAAGCGGAAGCCGCAGCGCAGCCCGCTAGCGGCGCTCAGGTGGAAGATGACGTCCACAACCGTCAGGCCGACGGGATCGGCACCATTATCGTCAGTGCGCAGGGCCTCAAGGAGCTCGACGTGCTGGCTGGGACCAGCGTCGTCGAAATCCGCGACATCCAGCGTGACGGCGTGACCGGCCAGATCGGCGATCTGCTGACCAAGATCCCGGGCGTCTCTGCCACCAGCTTCGCCCCCGGCTCCTCGCGCCCCGTGCTGCGCGGCCAGCAGGGCGAGCGTGTGCGCGTGCTGGTCGACGGCGTCGGCACCTCGGACGTGTCGAACACCTCGGTCGACCACGCGACCACCATCGACCCGATCACGGTCGAGCGGATCGAAGTGCTGCGCGGCCCCGCAGTGCTGCTCTACGGCAGCCAGGCGATCGGCGGTGCGGTCAATGTGATCGACAAGCGCATCCCGACCCGGATGCCGGATGAAGACTTCCACTTTGACGGTTTTGCCGGGATCGACAGCGCCACCAACCTGCGCACCGGCGCAGGCAGCCTCGATGTGGGCGTGGGCGAAAGCCTCGTGTTCCACGTCGATGGTTCATGGCGCCAGACCGATGACGTCGAGATCGGCGGCTTCCAGGTCGCACCGGCGCTGCGGGCCGATCTGCTCGCCGATGCCAACGAGGAAGAGGCAGAAGGCGAGCTGGAAGAAGCTGCCGAACTGCGTGAAGCCGCCAATCAGCGCGGCACGGTGCCGAACTCGGCGATGGAAAGCTGGACGATCAATGCCGGTCTCGGCGTGATCCTGGGCGAAAGCACCTTCGGCGCATCGCTTGGCTGGTATGACACCACTTACGGCGTCCCCACCCGCCCCGGCGCAGGCCACCATCACGGCGAGGAAGGCGAAGAAGAAGGCGGCGAGGAAGAGGGCGAAGAGCTCGTCACCATCGGCCTCAAGCAGTTCCGCGCCGACTTCAAGGGCGACGTCTTCCTCGGCGACGGCGCGTTTGAACGCCTGAAGCTGCGGGTCGGCTATTCGGACTACACCCACACCGAATTCGAAGGCGCTGAAGTCGGCACGGTGTTCGATTCCACCAGCGTCGAAGCCCGCGCCGAACTGGTGCAGAACACCGGCGGCACCCTGCGCGGATCGAGCGGCATTCAATACCAGCACCGCGATTTCTTCGCGGTCGGGGCTGAGGCCTATATCCCGCCCAACCTGACCGATCAGGTCGCGCTGTTCACGCTTCAGGAATTCGGCACCGGCCCGTTCCAGATCGAAGCCGCAGGCCGCGCCGAATTCACCAAGGTCAAGGCTCAGACCCTCGGCATCGAGCGTGATTTCGATACCTACTCCGGCGCACTCGGCCTCGTTTACGAAGGCATCGAAGGTATCCGCGTCGGCATCAACGGCTCGCGTGCCGAACGTGCGCCGAGCGCGGAGGAACTGTTCTCCGACGGCCCGCATATCGCCACGCAGGCGTTTGAAATCGGCGACGCCAATCTCAGGACCGAAACCGCATGGGGCCTGGAAGCCTATGCCCGCGGCAGCATCGGTGCCGGGACGTTCAACCTGACCGCCTTCAGGCAGTGGTTCGGCAACTATATCTTCCTTGAGGAAACCGGAGAGGAAGAGGACGATCTGCCGGTCTTCCAATACCTCCAGCAGGATGCCGACTTCTTCGGGATCGAAGCCGATCTCAACTATCCGATCGTCGACGGCGAAGGCTTCCGCCTGATCACCGATCTGCGCGCCTCCTATGTCGAGGCGGAACTGGCCGATGGTACCGCTGTCCCGCGCATCCCGCCGCTGAGCCTGCTCGGCGCGCTGGAGGCCCAGACCGGCGCGTTCGACGTGCGCGGCGAAGTGCAATGGTTCGACAAGCAGGACCGCACGACTGCGTTCGAAACGCCAACGGACAGCTTCACTTTGGTCAACGCGCTGATCGCGTGGCGTCCGCTGGCCGACAACCAGAACGTCACCGTGCAGCTAGCCGCCGACAACATCTTCGATGTCAACGGTCGCCGCCATGCCAGCTTCACCAAGGACTTCGTGCCGCTGGTAGGCCGCAACTTCCGTGCGAGCGTGCGCCTGAGCTTCTGACGATTTCAAAGAACGGGTGGGCCCCCGCGCAGGCGGGGGCCTCATTAGGTTTCGCACCAAGTCGACTGGGGTCCCCGCCTGCGCGGGAACCCGCAGCTCAGCTCTCGACCGCGAAGGTCAGTTCGGCGTGCTCTTCCAGCCGCTTCACCAGATCTTCGCCAAGGAAGCTCCCCGGTGTCCCGATCCCGCCCGGCTTGGTGCAGCTGAGCAGTGCAATCCCGGTCTCGGAGAGCATCCGGCTGGTCGAGCCATAGCCCGGATCATACCGGCCCTTGACGCCGAATTGCAGACGCCCGCCATCGGCCATGTCGGCGACGAAGACGACGTCGTAGAAGCCGTTCTCACGCTCTTCCTTGGTCGGACCTTCACCGGGCTTGGGCGGCTTGGAGCCGAACGGGTTCTTCATGAATTCCAGCGCCGCATTGGCCGCCGCCCGGCCCGCATCGCCCGGGCTGGTCAGCATCATCTCGTCATACTTGAAGTCGGTCCCGTAGGGGTGGCCGAGCAGGAAGTTGGTGCGGTGCACGTTCTTGGTGTTGATCGGCGCCATCACGAAAGGTGCGGACCACTTGCCCAGATCGTCCTCGTGGCTGGGGATCATGCCCGACGGCTGATTCGGCCCTTCAAACCCCGGTGTCAGCGCAAAGGGATTGCGCAGCACATTGATCAGCGAGGGGCTTTTCGCCGCCGCTTTCATTGTCGCGCCAAGGCTCGCCGCGGTGCCGCCCGAGAAGGTGCCCTGCATCGCCCGCACCCGGCCACGGATGCGCGGGGCAGGCTTGCCGAACTTCTCCACACAGGCCTTCTGCGTCATCATCACGCCGAGATCGAACGGGATCGAATCGAACCCGGACGAGAAACAGATGCGCGCGCCGCTGGCTTCGGCGGCGGCCTGATGTTCGGCGATCTTCTCGGCCATCCACGCCGGTTCGCCGCACAGATCGGCATAGTCGGTGCCGGTCTTCACGCAGGCTGCGACCAGCTTGTCGCCATAGAGCTGGTACGGGCCGACGGTGGTCAGCACGACCTTGGTGCGCTGGCACATCGCTTCCAGATCGGCGCTGTCATCGGCATTGGCGACCACCAGCGGGGTCGAGGCCGGCGCGCCGATCAGGTCGCGCACCTCCTCCAGCTTGGCGAGGCTGCGGCCTGCCATCGCCCACTTGGGGCCATCGGTGCGGCTACCGTAGTGCTGGGCAAGATATTCCGCCACCAGCCGCCCGGTGTAGCCGGTTGCGCCATAGACGATGATATCGAATTCGCGGGTGCTCATGTGTGGTCTCCCTTGGTTTTGCCCATGCCATGCAATCGGGCCGCGACTGAGTCAAAGGCCATCGCGGCACGTGTTGGGAAGTTGACAAGGATTACACCGTGTCAACTTCCCAACCCGCACATTTGCCTCGCAAATACAGTTACTTCTGCCCAGAATCCCGAGCGGACGGACAATTGTTTTCGGGAGAAAATACATGATCACGGCTCCACGGGGTCAATCCGGGGAGCCTACCGTGATGCCGATGCTGTAGGAAAGCGCGCGCGAATCCGGTTCCGTCGCCGCGGACCTAAAGCCGCGGCAGCGTCACCCCGCGCTGGCCCATATATTTGCCCGCACGGTCCTTGTAGCTCGTCTCGCAGCGCTCATTGCCCTTGAGAAACAGGAATTGGCACGCGCCCTCATTGGCGTAAATCTTGGCGGGCAGCGGCGTGGTGTTGCTGAATTCCAGCGTCACATGCCCTTCCCAGCCCGGCTCCAGCGGCGTGACATTCACGATGATCCCGCAGCGCGCATAGGTCGATTTGCCCAGGCAGATCACCAGCACATCTTCCGGCACGCGGAAATACTCCACCGTGCGGGCCAGCGCGAAAGAATTGGGCGGGATGATGCAGACATCGGTTTCGCGATCGACGAAGCTCTTGGGATCGAACTGCTTGGGATCGACCACCGAGCTGTCGACATTGGTGAAGATCTTGAACTCGGGCGCGACACGGGCGTCATAGCCGTAGGACGACAGCCCATAGGAAATCACCCCGTCGCGCCGCTGGGCCTCGACGAAAGGCTCGATCATGCCATGTTCGAGCGCTTGGGCACGGATCCATTTGTCGGAGAGAATCGCCATGTGTCAGGGATTCCCGATGCGCGGGTGCGGGGCAAGAGTGGGCGCAAACATATCCCCTCTCGCCTTAGCGTCACCGGCGCGGAATTTGGCTAGAGCCCCCGTTTCAGCCAAGCTTCTCTCTCCCCTTATGGGAGAGATACGGAGACTTGGCAGCTTGCTGCCTAGTCGCAGTTGAGAGGGGGTAGGGCCGGAGCTTTGCTCCGGACCCCTCTCCCAACCCTCTCCCGCAAGGGGAGAGGGCTAAGGGCTGCAATTCACTGGCACTTCAGCCGGATCACCTGCCACGCGAGCCGGGTCGGGTTGCCGCCGTTGCGGCGGACCTCTTCGTCGATGCATTGCTGCTGGAAGGTGCGGTTGTCAGGGACGACGCCCCGCGCCATGCGCTCGAAATCGAGCACGTCCTGCAAGTCCTGCGGCGAAAGGTCGCTGGTATAGATGCGGCCCGCATACAGCGCTTCGAGATTGGCGCGGGCGCGGAGCGCGCGCTCGGTTGGGGCGCCGGGCAGGCCATAGGTATCGCCGGGTGACGGTGCGGGCGTTGGCGTCTCGGCCGGCCTCGCGCGCATCTGGGGCTGCTCGGCCTGCGCGCTCGCCGTGATCATCAGCCCTGCAAGCAGCATGGCGCTGGACGACATCTTCATCACCGCTCTCCTCCTGCGGGTATCCCTGCTGTTGTCGCGCAGAACAGATTACCCCACCGTGAACTCGGCCCACACCGGCAGATGGTCCGACGCGGTTGCGGACAGCGCGCTGCGGTGCACGCCGCAATTGCGCATCACCAGCCGGTCGCAATGCATGATCCGGTCGAGCCGTCCGATGGGACGCTGGCTGTGGAAGCTGGGGCCGGGGTCGAGCACGGTGAAGTGCTTGCCGAACTCGCGAAAACATCCGGCATTGGCCCGCCATTCGTTGATGTCGCCCATCAGCACCGTGGGATGGTGCTGGCGGGCGGCCTCACCCAGCGCGGCGATGGCGCGGGCTTGCCGGACGCGCCACAGGCCCGACAGGTCGAGATGCATCCCGAACACGCTGACGCTCGCCCCGCCGAACCCCAAAGTCGCCGTCACCACCCCGCGCGGTTCGAGGCAGGGGATGTGGATGATGTCATGCGCGTCGATGCTGATGTGGCGCTTCACAAGGATCGCATTGCCGTGCCACCCCATCGAATCGTGCTGCACGTCGAGCGGCACGGGGACGTAATCGGTGTGACTGGCAAGCATAAAGGCAGGCAGCACGCTGGTGCGCTTGCCGAACCTGAGGTCCGCCTCCTGCAAGCAGACGATGTCCGCATCGACTTCGCCCAGCACCTTGAGGATGCGCGCGGGATCGCGCTGGCGGTCGGTGCCGATGCCTTTGTGGATGTTGTAGCTGGCGACTTTGATCCGCTGCGCCATTATCCCGCCGCCAGCAGGCTCGCGTTGCCCCCTGCCGCCGTGGTGTCGATGGTCATCACCCGCTCGGTCGCGAAGCGCGCGAGGTAGTGCGGGCCGCCAGCCTTGGGGCCAGTGCCGGACAGGCCCTCACCGCCGAAGGGCTGGCTTTCGACCACCGCGCCGATCTGGTTGCGGTTGACGTAAAAGTTGCCGACACGGGCGTTGGCCTGCACGAAGCGCCGCGTTTCAGCGATGCGGCTGTGGAGACCGAGCGTAAGGCCATAGCCAACGGCGTTGATGTCATCGACGACCTGCGGCAATTCGCCTGCCTTGAAGCGCACGACGTGGAGGATCGGGCCAAAGTTCTCGCGCGCCAGATCGGCGATGCCTGCGATTTCGATGATCGTCGGCGCCACGAAGTGGCCGGTGGCGGGGGTGCCCGTCAGGCGTTCGACCGGCAGGCCGCGCGCCGTGCAATCGGCCACATGGGCTTCGAGCAGCGCCTTGGCCTCGGCATCGATCACCGGGCCGACATCGGTGGCAAGATCAGCCGGATCGCCGACATGCAGCGCCGCGAACCCACCGCGGATCATTGCCAGCATCGGCTCGGCAATGTCGTCCTGAAGGTAGAGCACCCGCAGCGCCGAACAGCGCTGCCCCGCGCTCTGGAAGCTGCTGGCGAGGACATCGCGCACCACCTGCTCGGGCAGCGCGGAGCTGTCGACGATCATCGCGTTCTGCCCGCCGGTCTCGGCGATCAGCGTGGCGATTGGGCCGTCGCGGTTCGCCAGCGCGCGGTTGATCGCGCGCGCGGTGTCGGTCGATCCGGTGAAGGCGACACCCGCGAGGCGCGGATCGGCGGTGATCATCTGGCCGACCGCCCCTGCACCGGGCAGCAATTGCAGCGCCTCGGGCGGGATGCCGGCCTGATGGCACAGCTTGACCGCGAGCGCCGCGATCAGCGGGGTCTGCTCGGCGGGCTTGGCGATCACCGTGTTGCCTGCCGCCAGCGCAGCCGAGGCCATGCCGATGAAAATCGCGAGCGGGAAGTTCCACGGGGAGATCGTGGCGAACACCCCGCGCCCGTGGAGCGCGAGCGAATTCTCCTCGCCGGTCGGCCCCGGCAGGATCGTCGGCGCGCCGAATTGCTGGCGCGCGCCTTGCGCATAATAGCGCAGGAAATCGACCGCCTCGCGCAGTTCGAGCACGGAATCGAGCAGCGTCTTGCCCGCCTCGCGCTGGCACAGGCTGAGGAACTCCGCCGCGTGCGCCTCGAACAGGTCAGCCGCTTCTTCCAGCAGCAGCGCCCGCGCATCGCCGCCCAGCGCGTCCCAGCCGGGCTGGATCGCGGCGGCGCGGGTGAAGGCGGCTTCGACCTCTTCGGCGGTCGCTTCACGGCAGGTGCCGATGACGGCGGCGGGATCATGGGGCTTGGTGATCGGCGCAATCTCGCCCGCGACGGCCGCCGGGAAGGTCGGCTCGGCCTGCCAGTGGACGTTTTCGAGCATTGTCAGCCGCGCCAGCAGCGGCTCACGCACCAGCGGATCGCTGAGATCGATCCCGGCGCTGTTGGCGCGCGCGCCGAAGATGTTCTTCGGCAAGGGGATCGCCGGATTGCGGCGGGGGCTGAGCGCGGCGAGTTCCGCCACCGGATCGCCCACCAGCTCTTCGGCCGGAATATCGGCATCGCCCATGCGGTTCACGAAGCTGGTGTTCGCCCCGTTCTCCAGCAGGCGGCGCACCAGATAGGCGAGCAATTCCTTGTGCCCGCCGACCGGAGCATAGATCCGCACCGGGGTGCGCCGGTTGCCTTCGAGCGCGTGGAGCGCGTCGTAGACTTCCTCGCCCATGCCGTGGAGGCGCTGGAACTCGAAGGCCCGCCCCTCGCTGAGATGCTTGATCGCCGCAATCGTGTACGCATTATGCGTGGCGAAAGCCGGGCGGATTACGTCAGCATGCTCGAACAGCCGCGCCGCGCAGGCGAGATAGCTCACGTCGGTCGCGACCTTGCGGGTGAACACCGGGTAATCGCTGTAGCCGCCCACTTGCGCCAGCTTCACCTCGCTGTCCCAATAGGCGCCCTTCACCAGCCGCACGAACAGCTTACGCCCGTGCCTGCGGGCGAGCTTCCCCGCCCAGTCGCACACGGCCACGCCGCGCTTCTGGTAGGCCTGGATGGCGAGGCCGAAGCCCTCCCACCGGCTGCCATCGGGGCGGCGGAACAGGTCGTCGTCACGGACCAGCTCCTCGATGATGTCGAGGCTCAGCTCCAGCCGCTCGGCCTCCTCGGCGTCGATGGTAAAGTGGATGTCGGCATCGCGCGCGCGCATCGCGAGCGCCTTGATCACCGGAACCATCGCGGCCCGCGCCTCGTCGGCGTGGAAGAAGGTGTATTTGGGATGCAGCGCGGAGAGCTTGACCGAAATGCCCGGCGATCCGGCCACCCCTGCGCCTGCTTCGCGCGCCAAGCGGATCAGTGCCGCTTCATAGGCCTGCCGGTATTTCTCGGCATCGGCAAAGGTCATCGCCGACTCGCCCAGCATATCGAAGCTGTGCGTGATCCCGCGCGCGCGTTCGGGCGCGGCGCGCTTGAGCGCTTCGTCGATATCCCGGCCGAACACGAACTGCCCGCCGAGGATCTTCATGGCTTGGCCAGTCGCGGTGCGGATCACCGGCTCCCCCAGCCGGTTCATCGCGCGCTTCAGCACGGAACCCATCCCGCGCTGGCGGGCGTCGGGCGGATCGAGCACTTCGCCGGTCAGCATCAGCGAGAAGGTCGCAGCATTGACGAAGGTCGAGGAGCTTTCGCCCAGATGCTCGCCCCATTCGATGCTGCCGATCTTGTCGCGGATCAGCGCGTCGGCAGTGGCGGCGTCCGGCACGCGCAGCAGCGCTTCGGCAAGGCACATCAGCGCGATGCCTTCCTCGGTATCGAGGCCGTATTGCTGGAGGAAGGCGTCGATCCCGCTGGCCTTCTTCCCGCGCGCGCCTTCGATCAGGTCAATCGCCAGACCTGCCGCTGCGGCATGAACCCGCGCGGCCGGTGCGGCCTGATCCAGCCGCTCGGCGATGCAGGCCTCTTCCTCTTGCCGGTAGGCACGGCGCAGATCCGTACGGTCGATGCTGGGGGCAGGGGAGTAGTCAGCCATCTGGTTTCACCTGAAACGATTCGCGGGGAGAATGCCCGGCCCTCTGAACGCGCTGAGGCTGCGCTTCAAGCGCGGGTTTTGCAACGCCCCGCTTGCCCGCCGCAGCTTGCGCGGTTAGCCTTGCGCTCGCGACCAACGGGGGCTTTTCGATCATGCGCATGTTCTGCTTCCACTGCCGCGATGGCGAAGACGGCGGCCGCCTGCGCGCAATCCATCGTCCCGCGCATCTCGAATTCGTCCACGCCAATGCCGAGCATTTCGTGATCGTCGGCCCGTTGAAACGCAGCGACGGGCTGATCATCGGCTCATTGCTGATCGTGAAGGCCCCCGACGAAGCCGCCGCACGCGCCATTCTGGCGGACGACCCCTACCTCACCGGCGGGGTGTGGCAGCTGATCCGGGTGGATGAGTTTACCCCGCTGCTGGGCGACTGGGCTTAGCAACAAGACCTCAACGCGAATGCTTTTCACCTCCCCTCCCCATGGGGAGGGGCCGTGGGTGGGGGGTCTACCCTATCGACCGTCGAACACCCATCCCCAACCCCTTCCCTCGAGGGAAGGGGCAATAAGGATCGCCCGACTTGAAAGCACTCACCGAAAAGGGTCGTTGTCGCTGTAACGGCGGCTGATGAAGGCCGCGTTGCTGGAAAAGGCGTCGAGATCGTGCTGCGCCAAGTTGCGGGCGATCTCGTCGATCCGGGCCTGCATGGTGCTCAGGCTTTCCTCAAGGATGAAGCTGGCCGACTTGCCGGTCTTGCGGAAGATTTCGGCACGGTGGGCGCTGGGGATGTCGATGTAGCTTTTGACCAGCTTGGGCAGATGCTCGTCGCGCATCAGTTCGATCTCGGTGCGGCTAACAGCCTGCACCTGCTCGCGGTCCATCATGCCTTCGACTTCGGCGAGGCTGGAGAGGATCGTGCGGATCTTGTCGCGCGCGCCGGTGGGCACGCGCTGGTCGTCATAATCGAACGCAGGTTTGCGGGACGCGGGCGGCGCAGCGGCGGGCGCGGGGTCCGCCCCCGGCTCAGGCGCCGCAAACATCTTCCGGATCGAATCAAACAGGCCCACGAACCGTCACGTCTCCATTGACCGGCGCTTATCCGGCGTGCCGTCCTAACATCACACCCAAGCAAGCGCCACCGGCAGCTTAACGCGCCGGATCCGCAAGCCGCGCGGGGGCGGCGGCACGCTCTGTGTCAAGCCGGTCGAGCGCATCGTAGAGCTTGGCGAAGGCCGACTGCAAGGCTTCGGCGTTGGCATCGCTGGGGGCGGGGCCGTCCTCCTCGATCAGATTGCTGGCCGCCCGGCGCAGGCTGGCAATTCCGTCCAGCACCAGCTCCTGGCTTGCGATCAGCCGCGCCGCTTCAATCGCGGTGCGCAGCACCAGCACCATGGTCGCAGTCGCCTGATCAATGCCTTCGATCAGCCGGGTGTTGGTGGCGCTGACGATCTCGCGCAGGGCGGCGGCCTGCATGGCGAGCGCGCGGGCCTCGGCAATGTCGCGCATCCGGGTCTGGACCGTGTGGAGCGCATCCGATTGCAGCCGCCGCGCCTTCATCGGCTCACGCGCGGCCAGCGCCTCGGCCCGCGCGGTGAGGGTGAGCGCGATTTCCTCGGCGAACAGCGCATGTTCGCTCAAGCGGGCGATCAGCGGCGTCAGTCCGGCCTGCTCGGCCTCCAGCGTGACATTGGCGCGGATCAGCGCATCACGCTCGCGGGTGAGCGCGGCCAGTGCCGCCTCGATTTCGCCCTGCGCCTCGCGGTAGCGGCGGAAATATGCCTTGGGGTCGGGCTTGGCCGGGATCAGACCGAAGCGCTTGGCCCCGCCCGTCAGATTGCCCTGCCGCAGCGGTTCGAGGCTCTGGGCGAGGTTGCGCAGACCCATAATCGCGCGGGCGATCCCCCCGGTCGGCGGCGGCGCGACATGGGCGAGGCTGCCCGCATGGCGCGCGGAAAGCTGCGCGATCTCATCCCGGCCCAACGCCTCAATCGCTTCGAGCTTGTGATCGAACGCCGGGCTCAGCGGCTCGATCAGCAGCAGTTCGGCGACATATTTCATCGCCTGCCCGGCCAGTTCGGCGTGGCGCCGTTTGGGGATCGCGGTCACGACTGCGTCAGGCGACCCGGGTCGGCTGTTCGGACACGCCGGACGCCGCACCGCGCAGCCCGTGAACCGTGGCGCGGTCAAGCACGCCTGCGGCCCAGCGCGCGTGGGTGGTCGGCTCGCACATGCTGCCGCCGTGGCTGAACACCGCCCGCGCTTCCCGGGCGAGGATAGCGCGGGCTTCATCGGCTTCGCTGGCCGAGGGGCGCAGCGCTTCGTGGATGATGCCGATCTGCACCGGATGGATTGCGGTCTTGGTGAGCAGGCCATGCTCCAGATCGCGCGCGACCTCCTCGCGCAGCAGATCGCTTTGCGCATAGTGCTCGAACACCGGAGCGGACAGCGCCATGCCTTCGGGCAGGAACACGCTCGCCATGGTGGCAATCGCGAGGCCAAGCGGCCCGTCATAGGCGGTGCGGGTGCGCGAGCGGCGCACGCCGAGCAGGTTGAGAATGTCGTTCCCGCCGATCCGCACCGCATGGACGCGGCTGCCGAGCGGCTGGAGCGTCCGCGCCATCGCCGTCAGCGCCGCACGGTCGAACGCCTCGGCGCTTTCGATGGTGGGCATGATCCCGTGCTGGGGGTTTTCCAGCCGCGCCAGCCAGTCGGGCAGATTGCTTGTCGTCACCTTGGGCAGGACGAAACCGGCCAGCCGCTCGATCCCCGGCTGGGCCTGCATCCAGGTCAGCATTTCGGGATTGCGCGGGCGGGTATAGGCGATCAGCGCGGGCGGCGCGGTGTCCAGCGCCCTGAGCGTCGCGCGGAACACATCCTGCGCCGCGCCCACTTCGGTCTCGTGCAGCGAATCCTCAAGACAGATCACCACAGACCGCAGATCGGGATTGTCGCCCGCCAGCACCTCGGCCAGGCGCGGGTGCTGCACCGGGATATAGAGCGTCGCGCCAAGCTCAACCGCTTTCGTCATCACACGTCTCCTGCTTTCGCAATCACAGTTACGGCGCGATAGTTGCCGAGTTCCCGCTGATGCACACTTACCCCGGTTTGTGTGGCAAGATGAAGCAAATGAGCAACTTCCGCGTCATCCTTGTCGCGGACGAGCACGGCCTCAGGCACGCGGCGCAGTACGGCACGGGTGGCTTCGGCGATGCCGGGCTTGATGCGGTTGCGATCGCTGACGGCGAATTCGTCCATCAGGCTGGCGATCAGCGTCTCGCAGGCACGGCGGCTCTGGCGGGCCCCTGCGGGAGTCCAGCCGGGGTGGGGTTGGTCCGAAGGCGCAGCAGCCTCGACCGCGGCGATGAAGGCGCGCGATTGGTCGGCTTCGGCGAATTCGGTGAGGTGGCGGCAGGCGTGGTACTCGCCCTCGCCTACCAGCGCATCGCTCAGCACCGAGCGGCTGACTAGTCCTGACACGATCCCGCCGAGGATGCCTGAGGGGATGAGATAGTCCTCCGCCGTCGCCGCAAGGCTGGCGCAGCCCGCCGGGTCGGCCACCACCGCGAGGAAGGGGGCAAAGCCGGTGCTGCCGTCGCCAAGGCTCGCTTCCAGCTCCCCGGTGATTGCGCCCTTGCCGGTCCAGCCATCGACGAACACCGCATCCGCTGTCCCGCGTGCAGCAGCGATGTGGGCGAGCGCGACGCGGTCGATCCCGCGCCCGCGGATGATGCTGACCGAGTAATGCACTGCCTCCACCCCGCGCCGCAGCAAGGCGCGTCGCAGCAGCACGCCGATGGGTGTGCCCGCGCGGGCGAGCGAGATGATGGTGCAGCTTTGCCCAGTTGCGGGCCGCGCAGCGATCGCGTCGGCCAGCGCCGCAACGTCACCCCTGAGCCGCCCACCATTCCTCGCCAAAGCGGCGTGATAGAGATCGAGATAGCGCTGATCCGGCAGGCGTTCTTCCGACAACATCTCGGAATAATGCCGCGCGCCAGACTGGATCAGCGCCTCCTTGGCGCGCACGTCGGTGAGGCCGATGGCTGCGGGCTTCAGCAGGAAGGTCACGTCCTCGGGGGCATAGGAGCCGTGGAACGGGGTCATCGCCAAACCCTCAATCGATCCACTCATGCCCGCGCGCGATATGCTGCCACAACTGCGCCTGGGTCGGGATCATCGCCATGTCGGTGAGATCGAGGAAGCCCGCATCCGACCAGCTATCGCCGATGCCGATGACGGAGCGTTCGGGCGTGTCGCAGCGCACCTGTTCCAGCATATACCGCACCGCCGCCCGCTTGCTCAGCCACGGGGGCAGGAAGGCGAGGTTGTTGCCATTGGCGTGGATGCGCCAGCCTTGGGGAAGACGCGGCTTCAGCGCCTCGGCCACGGCGGTGAGCGCGGGGACATCGCCGTGATTGCTCTTGATGACGCAGTAGAGATCGAGGCCATCTTCGCTGACGATCCAGTGCCGGAACGCCTCGCCATCCAGACCGGCGATGAGTTCGGGATGGAGCGCACCGGGCGTCACAGTGGTCTGCGCCTGCGCTTCGAGGTGGCGGTGCCAGACCGGATCGGGCGAGCCGTCGGCCATCAGGATGCAGCCGCCATTGGCGCAGATCGCCGGGGCCTGCGCAATGTCGACTCGCGACAGCACCTCGCGGCTGCGGGCGGTGACCGGCACGACCTCGCCATGCGCCAGCCACGCCATTAGCCCTTGCTGCGGCGGGGTGGCGTATCCGCTGGGGCTGCCATCGACGAGGCGGCTCATCAGCCGCAGCGTATCATCCGGCCAGTCGCCGCACTTGGGCCGCGTCTGGAACAGGCTGTCGTCAAGGTCGGCCAGAATGAGCGGGCGGATGGTCATGCCTGCGCCCCGTAGCGGCATAGCACCAGTTCCACCATGGCGCTGCTGCCCGCTTCGGCGACCCAGCGCGCCAACTCGTCGGCTTGGGTGCCCGCAATCTCTGCGGCGATGACGATCCGGTCGGGCTGGTGGGCGAGGAGGTTGTAGACATGGCACACCGCGCCCGAGCCATAGGCATCCGCCAGCGTGGTGACGCTCTGCATCGCGTGACCGATCAGCGCAGGCGTGCGGGTGATCGACTGGATGGCGGTGATCGCGCCCTGCGCGGCGAGGTCTTCAGCGATGCGCAGCGCTTCATAGGCGTGCTCGCCGTCGCCCAGCACCAGCACCCGTTCGCCCGGCGTGGCGGTGAGGGGCGCGCGGTCGGCGGCCTCCGGCGCGAGCAGGCCGGTGCGGCTGCGCATTCCCGTGGCCGGCACTGTGCCGTGGCGGTTGGCGGCGGGCGCGAGTGTGGCGGCAGCTTGGCCCGCCCCCGGCGTCCATTCGAGCGTTCCGGCGATCAAGGAATGGGCCGCAGCGGGGCGCGGCATCCGCGTCAGGAACCCGCCCGCGCTCCAATCGGTAAGGCTGGCGCAGTGCACCGCAACGAGTTGCGGCAAGGCAGCGACCAGCGCCTCAGCCGCTTCGACGAAGGTGCTGCCGGTGCTGCATTCATCATCGACGATCACGAGGCTGCGCGCTTCGGCGAGTGCGGGTTCGATCTCCGCGCTCACCTGCACCATGTGCGAGGCGGCGTGGCTGTGGCCTTCCTCGAACCGGGTGAGGACGCGCGCGCCCGCCGCAATCTGGCGGCTGCTCTGGATATAGGCGCTGGCGGAGCCCGGGTGCCGCGCGCGCCATGCGGTCCACACACTTTGCGCAAGGCCCGTCGCAGTCTCCGCCATGCCGCAGAACAGCACCGGCCCCGGCAGGTCGCCCGGAATCTGCGCGGCGAGCGCATCGGCAGCGGCGCGCAAGGCGTGCGGGGGCGTGGGCAAGTGACGCCCGAGCACGCGTGAGACGATCAGGAACCCGCGCTTGGGATTGGCCCTCGCGGCGAAATCGCACAGCGCGGCGACCCGGTCGGGCGCAACCCCGCGCAGCACCAGCCGCCCGGTCGGCAGGTCGACCGTCACGCAATCCTGCACCGGGTCAGGCATGGATGATGATGCTGACCACCGCACTGCGCGCCCGCCCCACGACATTGCGGCGCACATTATCGGTCGCAATCGGGATCGGCGGCAGGTCTGCCCCCGCCGCCGCTGCCATCTCGAACACCATCGCCGCGCGGATGCCGAAATTGACGTTCTCCGAAATCGACCCGCGGTTGCGCATATTGTCATGCGCGAGGCTCGCCGAGGTGATGCCGACGAGATTGCCGAACTCGTCGATGATCGCCCCGCCGGACGAGCCCGAGCCAATCGGCGCACTGAACTGGAAGCGCGAAATGTCCCCGCCCCCGCCCGTCAGACCCGAGACATTGCCGGTCGTGACCTTGAGATCGGCCCCCAGCACGTCGATCAGCGGGAAGCCCGCCGCCATGATATCCTCGCCCAGAAACAACGGCGATCCGATCCTGAGCGGCAGCGGTGCGCCGGCGGTCCGGCAGCGCAGCAGCGCCAGATCGTGCTGCGCATCGACCGCGAGGACCACGCCGGAATCGCGCGCGGGGCCGACCTCGAACCGCTGGCCATCCTCGACCACATGGGCATTGGTGACGATGAGATCGGGTGCAATCAGCACGCCGCTGCCCGAACCGATCAGCTGGCCCGGCACCGGCTTGGGGCGATTATGGCCGCGCCCATCAGGATGCGGGATCGGCCCATTCCCCGGTGGCGGCACATCGGGCACATTGCGGAACGGCACCGTCACCGCGCCGAGATTGCGCGCCCGGACATAGGCGTCGATCCCGAAGGTGAAGCCCTCGTTCGACAGCTTCATCCGCCGCTCGCCATTGCGGGTATAGACCTCGGCGAGGATCACGGCGGCGAGCTGTTCGGTCGGCGGGGGCATCACGTGGGTGGTGCCGTCCACCTCCATGTGGATCGGGTAGGCCGCGTTGGCAAAGCCGCCGTGGCGATCATCCATGACATAGGCGACGATCTCGAAGTCGCCTTCCAGCTCGGCCATGCCATCCATGAACCAGTGCTGCGGATCAATCCGCTCAAAGGCGAGCACCCGCCCGCCGCCGCTCGGACTGATCGCCGCGACCGCGATACGCTGGCCTTCCGGCCCTTGCAGACGGATGCGGCAGTCAGCCTTGGCGCTGACAGCCACGCGCTGGCCGGGCTGGGCAGGTTGCATGGCCGCGTCCCGTCCCGGCTCAGCCGATGTTGACACCCATCGCGCCTGCCAGACCCGCAAGCCCGCTGCGCCAGCCTTCACCGATGGCCTTGACCTTGATGTCGCCTGCATTGCCGCGATAGAGTTCAACGAAGATCATCGCGACATTCATTGAGGCGTCTTCGGACAGGTCGTAGCGGGCAAGCTCCTTGCCATCGGCCACGTTGGTGACGCGCGCAAAGGCGTTCTGGACCGAACCGAAATTCTGCCCGTTGATCTCGCCATCATGGATCGTGACCGCAATCACCACCTTCTTGGCATCGGGCGAGAGCTTGCTGAAGTCGATGCGGATCGTCTCGTCATCGCCTTCGCCGTCACCGGTGCGGTTGTCGCCGCTGTAGACCACGGCGCCATCGGGCGAGGTCTTGTTGTTGTAGAAGACGAAATGCGCGTCCGAGAGCACCTTGTCATTGGCGCCGATCACGAAGGCCGAGGCATCGAGATCAAACGCCGCGCCATCGGTGCGCCGCACGTCCCAGCCGAGCCCGACCACGACCGCATTCAGCCCCGGAGCTTCCTTCGACAGCGAGACATTGCCGCCCTTGCTGAGCGAAACCGCCATATTCTGTGCTTCCCTGTGTTAACTGGCGCGCGGCACGGACACCTGCCGGACCCGCGCGCCCAAGCCTTTAGCCGACATTGACACCGAAATGGCCCGCGAGCGGACCGAGCCCGCCCTTGAAACCCTGGCCAACCGCGCGGAATTTCCATTCCCCCCCGTGGCGATAGACTTCGCCGAGGATCATCGCGGTTTCGACCGAAGCGTCTTCCGACAGATCATAGCGCACGACTTCGTTGTTGTTGCTGGCATCGACCAGACGGATGAAGGCGTTGGAGACCTGGCCGAAGGTCTGGCCGTTCTCGTCGCCGTTGTAGATCGTCACCACGACAGCGACCTTGTCGACATCGGCGGGCATCTTCGAAAGGGTGATCTCGATCTGCTCGTCATCGCCGTCACCTTCGCCGGTGCGGTTGTCGCCCTGATGGATGACCGCGCCGCCGGCGACATTCTTGTTGTTGTAGAAGCAGAAGTCGGTGTCGCTCCGCACCTTGCCGCCCGCCGCGCACAGGAAGGCCGACGCATCGAGGTCGAAATCCTTACCGTCGGTCGCACGCACGTCCCAGCCGAGGCCGACCATGATGCGGTCAAGCCCGGGAGCTTCCTTCGACAGGCTGACATTGCCACCCTTTGACAGTGAGATAGCCATAATCCGTCTTCCTTTCCCAAGTCCGGCGGCGACCGGGACTGCCCCGGTCGCAACCCACAATGCATGTTGCGCCGCCGATCAGGCCAGCGCGTCTTCAGGCTCCCCGTCCGGGTTGGCCTTGTTCCACCGCACCGACGACCAGAACGCGAGGCCGATCAGCACCGCGCCGATCAGGCCGGTGACGACTTCGGGGATGTGCGCGAAGGTGTTGATGTACATGATCACCGCCAGCGCCATGATCGCATAGAAGGCGCCGTGTTCGAGATAGCGATATTCCGACATCGTCCCCTTCTTGACGAGGAAAATCGTCATCGACCGCACGAACATCGCACCGATCCCCAGACCGATGGCGATGATGATGAGGTTGTTGGTGAGCGCGAAGGCCCCGATCACCCCGTCGAACGAGAAGCTGGCATCCAGGACTTCGAGGTAGAGAAACGCACCAAAGCCCGCCTTGGCGACATCGCCGGTGGTCGGCGTGGGCGGTTCGAGCAGGTGGTTGATGATCTCCACGCCGAGATAGGTCAGCAGACCGGCAATCGCGGCGATGATGAAGGTCAGCGCGTCAGCATCGGCGAGCATGGTCGACGTCGCCCAAGTGCCCGCCAGCACCAGCCCGATGGCAATCGCCTCGATATCGGCGACCTTGGCCAGCGGGCGCTCGATCGCGTCGATCCAGTTCACTTCCTTGTCGGAATCGAAGAAGTACTTGAGGCCCACCATCCCGAGGAACGCGCCGCCAAAGCCCATCAGGCCAATATGCGCTTCGCTGACGATGCGCTGATATTCGGTCGGTTCATTCAGAGCGAGCTTCATCGCCTCAATCGGGCCGAGCGAGGCCGCGACCATCACGATCACCAGCGGGAACACGATCCGCATCCCGAAGACCGCAATCGCGATCCCCCAGGTCAGAAAGCGCTGCTGCCAGACCGGGTCCATGTCCTTGAGCACCGAGGCGTTGACCGCGGCATTATCGAAGGACAGCGACACTTCCAGCACCGCGAGCACCGCGCAAATCCACACGATCCCCAGCATGCCATCAATCGTGCCGGTCAGCGCCCAGCCGTACCAGCCGCCAAGGACAAGGCCGAACAGGGTAAACAGCAGCGAACCGCCGAAGTGTTTGAACATCGAAAAATCTTCCTTCTGGCCGTGTGATACGGCAGTCTTGTTGCTCAGTCCTTACTGCCGCGCGTCCATTGAAGATAGACGCCGATATCCTCGGCAAAGGGTTTCTGGCTGGAATAGAACCGCATCAACCGGCTCATCTTGAGCTCCCCGCCGACATTGTCGATCGTCGCGATCCCGCACAACCGCTCACGGCTGCCGGTTTCGTCCATCCGTACCTCGATTTCAGGCTGGCCCGGAATGTTGAGCCGGACGACCCCATCGGTCTCGGCCCAGTTGGGCGCACCCTCATAGATCAGCGCGAACACGCCGATGCGGCGGATATAGTCGAAATACTGGCCGTTGACGCGGATCGTCTCGCCTGCGGCAACCGCGCCGGTACGATCATCGCCTGACAGTTCGATGAAGGGCGGCTGGTTATACGCGCCAAAGCTGCGGCCCAGCGCCTGGATGCAGCCTGCGCCCATGCCATCGGCCAGTTCGAAGATCACGCCGAGATCAAGGTCGAGCTGCTGCGATCCGCCGAAGAAGCCCTTCTTCTGGGTCCGCGCGGTCCAATTGAGGTTGAGCACGATCTCGCCGAAGCTGTTGCCCTGCTTCTTCAGACTGACCGAGGAATTGCCCTTGTCGAGGCTGATCTTCTTCAGGCTGATCGGGCATTTCGGCGGCGAGGTGGACGAGCCTGCACC